>CAVUBS010000009.1:0-194304 GCA_963739725.1 uncultured Alphaproteobacteria bacterium
CCCCCAATGATTGTTTTGAGCGTCTGCTGTAGCTGCTCGGCTCGCTCAAGCCGCGCGAGGTTGCCCTCCGCCTTGGCCGTCCTGATCCAGTCGCCAAGCAGCGTGTAAGTCAACTTGTCCAGTCCCGCACGGTCCAGCCGGTGATAGTGCAAGAATACAGAGAAACCACCCTTGATCCCATCCCAGACGTGCCAAAGGAACGGGCGTTGTTGGAATAGGATGCAGTGCTGGCGGAAGGCGCGGTCGGCCAGCCAATCCTCCAGGGTTGCGTCCTTTGGACTCTCCTGTCAAAGCGAACATCGGCGGCACGGATCAGGGTTTGCTCGCGGCTGGGCGTTAACTGGTGCCCTCATAGGCGGCGGCCAACTGGCTCCGCATCCGGTCTGCCAAGCCGAGATCGGCGCCGCTCGCGTGCACCGGAAGCAAACCGTCGTCATCGGCAACTGGCAAGTCACTGATGAGAGCGAGGCGCTCTTTCGCAAGATCAGAGAGGCGAATGGTCACATCGGTCTCAGCAGGCCAGCGATAGCCGGTAACCCTTGCAAGGGCTACGTGAAGTTGGGTGCCATCCTCGGCGAATGCAGGATGACCGTGGAACAGCCATTGGGTTGGGTCGTCGGAATAGGCGCTCAGGCAGCCCACCTGGATAACGCTCAGCGGCAGCGGCCTGCCAGCGAGCTAGGTCGAAGGGAACCTTTACAAGCGTGGCGTTTGTGACCTTGAGCGCACGATCAATCTGCCGAACCGCAGCACTAAATTCTGGTGATGAGCAGAACACCCAAATCCCTGGGAGATGCAGCACGTTGTTCGGCACTATCGGCGAGCAGCTTATATCGAAATTCTCCAGTGTAGCGTGTAGTCGGAAGGTTACCCGTCATGCTTACACAGAGTGCCTTGTTTACCCCAAGCCTATAATTCTGATATTACGGGCATTTCGATTGCTGTGTGACGCGACCATCGTCCAAACCAATCGAAGACGTGTTCCCGTCCGCCGATTCCCTCGTACTTTCAACAGTTAATTGGAAGGGGTCCCAACGTCCATCAGGAGTACGTGGTTCCAGAACTTATGCCGGAACTCGGAGGGCATCAGCCCCGTGCATCCGATCGGGCTGACAGCGTAGTTGGCCAACATCTTTTCATTTGAGGATACAGTTACGCCGATGCGCATGTTGGGTTGATGCGCAGTGTCGCTTGCGTGACCATATGGATGAGTATCTCGAAGGCAATCGCCTTCCGCTCTGGCTTCGCGACCTCATTGACATCAAACAATGTAATACCATTCGCAACAGGGTTGGTTGACAAAAATAATCAGAGCGACGTTGACCACCTCACCCCCGATGTTTCGAATGCATGCACACCAAGCCCAGCGACGACGCACAAGGTTGTCCCACGAAGCAACTCTTGCCGAAGAACCTTGTAGGCGCCCAAAGAGCCAGTTTTGCGGTGTTACACTTGCAATCGGTCCCATTTGGTTCTTCCAGAGCCTCATTCGCTGTAGCATAGCAGTTGAAGGTTTAGCTTTCCTGCCTCAGATACCCATTGTCGGCGATATGTGCAGCGAGTTCGGCGGCCTGCTTTCTGCGGAGCAGGCCAATGGCACAGTAGCTGCTAGTGGTATGTACTGCCTTGCGGCAACGCGACACGCCGAACAGTCCTCGCGCTGCGACCGCGCCCTCTGCTGGTTCTGCTTCGCGCCTCGTAGCTTCACCAATGCCCGCTTCGCTGCGCTCGCGGAGATCGACATCTCAGCAGTCACGCGCTCCAACTTCGAGTAAAGCGACCCCGAGCGATGGTGCTTGGTACGAACTGATCGGAGGAAGTGTGTCCAACGCACTGACGTAGCGATGGATCACCATCGGCCAAAGCTGTCATCTCGACGCGCGACATCGGTGGTGGTGCTCCGACCCACGCAATGTGCGGCGACGGCAGCGGGATGGGCTACCTGCCAGCTTCCACGCGGCCAGCGCGACGTTGAATGCGGCGATTTGCACGCATCGCCCGTCAAGCTCCAATCCATGCAGATTGTCCCGTAGCACGGCTACGGCGGCATCCCCGGCAGATAACCCTTCCTCTGTCTGGCGAAGTGCCGCGAGGATGAAGAATGCTTCGACCAGAAAATGCCCTGACCCGCAGCATGGATCGCAATAGGTGATTTCGGCCGCTCGGTTTGGCCAGCCGGCGAAGGTTCCCGCCGCAGGTCGCCACGAGCCCGCACCGTCATCCTCACGAACAAACCGTAGAAACTCCCAATCAACGCCCGGCAAAGCACAAGCCGCACGGAGAGCATCCTCATCTGCAGCATCGCGCGAGAGGGTCGGATCACCAGCCAGAACTTTGCCCGCCCACCACGCACCGAGCGTGTTGTGAAGCAGGAATTTCACCATGTAGGACTCAGTGAACAACTGCGTCACGGCGGGCAGTTCGACTGCACCAATCTTGCCGCCAGCCGCATTCACTGCGTCTTTCTCGGACGCCCGCCAGAACTGGTATGTCCAGCCGAGGCTGTCGTCAGCGGTAAACACTTCTGCCGGTAGGCTGCTCAGGACTGCCCGCATTCGCTTGGAGAACTCGGGGGCTATCGGCAGTAGTAGAACCGGATCGTCAGGCTTGAACACGCCGGGCAATCCGGGCGCTGCATATTGCTCAGCCAACGCCCATTCGTCGGCGGCACCCTCTTCTTGCGCCAGATCACGCAGTTCAGCGAGGGAGATCGCTGCGCCAAGATCGGGATGGATCAGCAATCCGCGTTCAACGAGGAAGCGACCAAACAACATGCGGTGCCAAATTTCATAGGCTGCCGCGTCTTGCAGCCGAGCAGTCGTCATCACCCCGGCAGCATCACGGGTGTCGCCAAGGGCGCGGCCATGCGCCCGCAATCGGCGGCGGAGCGCCCTGTTGTCCTCCGTCATGTGCGGCGGCGCTTCGGCATCAGCGACGGCGATACGTGCAAGGGCTTCCGCCGCCGCCGCTTCAGCAATGTCGCGGGCCTGTTTGATGGCTGTTTCAAGGTCGCGGCGTAGTTGTTTGCTGAGGATCGTCATCACTCAACTCCTCGGCAGAACAGGGCCATAGGCGAGACTCGGCGCGATCGCAGCGCGCACCTCGCCTAGCCACGTGTCGAGGTCTGTCTCGTTGCGTAGGGTGCGGCGTGGAATGGTAATGGATTGGGTCTTGGGTTCGATCTCCACGGCTGCGTCTTGAAGGGCGGCCTCCACACGGGCTGGCAACGCGAGCGTGATGTCACGCCACTGGCCGATCCCGCAGGCCGATAGGCTTTCGGCTATCTTCTCTGGTGTGGCGAGATCAGAAGCCGTCCGCTCCAGCAACCCTTGGGCCTGAAGAAATTCGTGCTTCTTCTCGGGGCTGATCTTTCCCCATGCCTCGTCGGCTTTGAGCCGCGCCTGACCGGCTTCCCACGCGGCCTTCCATGCCTGAAATCCTTCATTGGCCTTGGCACGCAGATCATCGGCGGCCGCCGACACGAGAGGCACCACAGGGTTCGGCTCATCAAGCAAAGTCCGTCCGGTCTTGATCGCGGCCAGTGCCGCTGCCTGACCGGTTGCCCCCAAATCCGACCAGCCGCTCGGCCAATCGGAAGCTCGCCAGACGGCGCTCTTTCTCGCCTTTTTGCGTCTGCCACGCCGGGACGAGCTTCTTGAGATCATCGGCGCGAGCGGCGAGTTCAGCCAGCAGGTCGTTGCCGATCATACCTCGCAGCAGGCTGATGTCGGGCACGGTCGGCGCTGCCGGTGCTGGGGCATCACCACCTGCGTCGGCCGCTATCTGCTCAAGCCGGTCGCGGATCGTTATCAGAAAGTCGTTCTCTTGACCCGATGGCACCGTTATCCCGAGCGCAGTGCCGAGGCCGCGCACTGTCAGCCGCTCCTTCGTTGAGATTACGCGGTTCTCGGGCGTGAAGGTGCAGGTGCCGAGTTGCGTGGCGGTCAGGTCGGCAGGCGTCACGGGCTTGCCATCCGAGCCTACGGCCCGAACCTGTCCAACGTTGCAAAGCGCCACCAGTGCGGCGTCCACCGCGTCGCGCGGCCATCCGTAAGTCGGGCCGCCAAACCGACTCCGCAACTCAGACCCCTTCTGGGCCGGCGACATGGCTTTCATCAAGGCTTTGCAGACCGGGTGATCCTGCGTATCGCCAGCATGGCCGACCGCCTTCAGACGCATCGGGAATTCGCTTCTTGGCATCCGCCAGCGCCTTCTCCCACGTCGCGCTGTCACCGGGGCCAAAGTCCGGGAACAGCCTGTCGAGCATTTGCAGGCCAGCGTCGCGCACCGCGTCGGAACGCTTGAGACCAGCACCAACCTCATTGCCACCCGCCACGTTGACGCGGGCGGCTTCGACAGCCTCCTTCAGGATTAGCTTCGCATTGCTTTCGGCACTGTCGCGTTTCGACTCCATTGCGGCTTTGGCGTCTTTGCCGCCATCGGTGGTCGGAACACCCTGTTGTTGGATGACGGCTGTCGCAGCCCTGAACGCGATGATGGCGGTCCGAAGTTCTGTCGATCTGTGGTCGGGAATCAGAAGGTGAAGCGTGGCATCCTTCGTGACATCCGCGCCCTTGATTTCATTGAGAACGGTCGGAAGGCCGTGATCCCAGCCGTTCCAGATACGCAGCGTCAGCCCGTCGCCGCTTGGCTTTTCGTCGCCAATCACCCGCTCGATCCGCCGATTGGTTTTGGACGCGCCATGCTGGACTTGGGGCGCAGCCGCGAGAGCCTCGTCTATAGCGAGTTGGAGAAACGAAGCGCGCTGCCGGGCGATGGCATTGGCATCCGCCGATGCACGCGCCTCGGCGGCACCAAAGGCCGCGAGCCATTCGGAACTTTCCTTGGTTTGAAGACGCCATTCGCCACCTACCTCCATGACCAAGGCTTCGGTTTGTAGTTCCGCGAGCAACGTCGGTACGATGGCACGAACCGAGGCTCCGGCGCTCAAATCCTCGATCAGCAGGTCTGCGATAATCTCTGGCGTTGGGCGGACACCATGAACCTGTGTATCCTTGGCGATGCGCGAGAGCAGGTAAACGATGGTGAGGATGCGGGCCTTCATCAGCCCGTCGCCGCCTTGTGCTCTTAATGTATCGATGCGGTCGTGGACATCGCGCGAGATCAGGTTGCGGGATAGGGCTTCCGCCCGGAACGTGTCGAACAGGAAGTCAGTTGCGACGGCGGTGCCGAGGGGGCGGTCGGCGTATCGCTGAACGGCCTCCAGCGTGAGGCGCAGTTGGCCTCGCAGATTGCCGCTCAATCCTGACTTGTCGAGTTCGGCAAGCACCCGTTCCCACACGCGACGACGCGGTGCGAGGATCGGCCAATCAGCGACAGCCTGCGCCCGGTCGGTCTCGCTGCGGGCAAGGCTCGATCCTTGCAGATGTTTGTCGATCTCACCGGAGCGTGCGTTCAGCATCGTCTCCACGTCGCCCTTGGCCGTGTCCTTTTTCAACAGCACGGTCTTACGGATCACGGCGTCTATGTGGGCGGAGGTCAGCGGTATCGGGACCGAGAAGCGGCCCAGAAGCCTTTCGAGATAGGCGGTGTCACTGAGTGCGGACTTGACCTGTGCAAACCAACAAGCAGCCGACCCTTGAATTTCGACGTGAGTTGCTCAGCGATGATCGAGATCACGAGCGAGACGTTAGGGTCTTCCCGGATGAACTGCTGTACCTCGTCGAGAATGATCAATGTCAGCGGAATTTCCTTCCGGCCCTCCATCAGCACCTTTTGGGCCACCTCAACCAGCAACTCGACGGTTGGCTCCGGTTCGTGTTCAAATTGCTTCCCCAGCCGATCCATCATGGTGTCAACATCGGGCGCGAGGCTGGGTTTGACTTGCAGCATGGCGGCGGACAGTCGGTCCTCCAGCAGGAACGCACGTAGGGCTGCGTCGAAGTCAGTCCCCAGCTTTGCGCGCACTTGATCCAGAATGCTCTGCTCAGCCAGCCATAGGGCGACGAGCGACGGCCGCAGATCAGCACCGGCAGGGAACCCAGCGGCGCGAAGGATTACCTCCAACACCGCCTTGACGGGATGCGGAGACCCCATACCGAGAGTGCTGCCGCCGACCAGCAGGCCGCCTAGCCGCTTGGCGTTTGCACGCAATTCCTTGAGTGCCGCATGGACCTCATCGGGCATGTCAACGACCAAACCTTCGGCTGACGCTCCATCGTCGAAATGGAGATCAGACCAAAGGGCACCCAACATGCTGGCAAGCAGTGATTTGCCGCTGCCATAGAACCCGCTGATCCAGACCGCTGGAACATCGCCTCGCCTGCCAGCCACCCCGTTGAAGGTGTCGAGGATGCGTCGGAGAGCCTTCGGCGTAGGCCCCCTCGCAAACGAAGGTCTGAAGCTGCTCGCGCAGGATGGCCTTTTGATCGGGGTCGGGCGGAAAGGAGACCTTTGCGACTCCGCCATCTGCCAGCCGATAGTCGGCTGGATCACGCGCGAGAACGTCTTTGTTGAGAAGCATTTTTTTGCCTCAGCTAATTTCGGAAGATGGAATGGGAACGGCGAGGTAGCTCCACCCATCGCGTGCATCCAGCAAGCGATAGATGCCGCCTTGGTGGGTGCCGGGGAACGTGACGAGAAGGCGGCCCGGAACCGCGTCGGCTACGTTCTTGATCAAGGTCGAGGCACGGGTCAGCCCAAAGAGAGAGGCAGCGCCGGTTAGAGCGAGAATGTCATTTCGGCCGCATCGAGCGAGACATTCATGAAGCCGGCGGACCAAATATGCTTCGAAGTCTGGCAGAACGGTGCCGAGGGTAGCGGGGCGCTTGGAGGCTCGCTCGAACCAAGTCTGGCTGGCGACCCAGGTGCCAAATTCAGGGGCAAGATCGAACTCATGCCAACCCTTGCCAGATTGTTCGGCTGCAAGCCTGAATTCTGCCAGCCGTCCGCGAACCCGACGTTCAAGCGTCTTGTCGTACCAAAGCATCCAAACGCGTCCCGCCGCCGCTTCGTCGGGACGCCATGGTACCGCGAGTCTTGGCGCGGAATGCGGCGAGCAGGTTTTCAACTGACAAGTTCTGGAACTCCTAGCACTTCTGCCATCGGGCGACGGACATCGATTTCGAGCACGTCACCCGCGCTGCGCACTCGGACAAGGCCCAGACCTTCGGCCTGCCGCAAATGGGCAAGACGGTCCTCCGTTGGTCGATCAAGGACAGTCAACCATCGACATTCCAGAAGCCGCTGGCCGCCGAACCCGCATAGGCTGGCAAGCAAAGCCGCCAACGCTGCGACCGTAGGGGTTAAGATCGTACGAACCCGCTCCTTGCGAACTGCGCCCTTGAGAAAGCCAGCCTGTGTCCACGATGACGCGGCATTTTGAGCCAAAGATTTCGCCATCTTCTCGCCGAGGCGACCAGGATTAGCTGCCTCGAACGTTGCAGCGATGGCTGGCCATCGCACCCGTTCACCGGGAGACGCGTCCAGCACGGCTGGTGCGCCGTCACGCAGCATCGGGTCCCGTGCCAGTGCGATAAGCAGTGCCAGCAGTGGTCTGCCACCTGGGTCTCGGTTCCAGAGACCTCGGAGGACGCGCCAGATCGGGTCATTGCCACCAACGCCGTAGAGTTGGTGAAGGCTGTAGAGGGCGGCCTCGCGGGCACGGATCGACGGCTTACCAAGCAGGTTGTCCCCGACGATCGCTGCGGTGGGGATTGTCCACCATGCCACTGGCAAGCAGGGTGGACAGATCGGCAAGCATCATGGTCTTCGACTGATGCGCCCCACCGCCGCCCACCTTGATGCCAAAGCGCGCCAGACCAGATCGATCCACTGCGGGCAACATCCAACCGTCCGGACCGCCTCTGGCGCGATCCAGGGTAGGATGGTTCTCCGGCACCCGGTGGAGTGGGGTGGTGGGCAGCCGGCTCACTATGGCTTCCTGATTGCCACGACGGCACCATGACTTTCCTTGAACAATCCGTGCCAGTGATCCCGAGCCACGCCCAGCGCCTTCAGGCCGGGCGTGGGAGTGCCATGCTTGCTGTCCTCCATCTTCACCCACGTGCCGGTCACGCCATCCACTTCGAGGGTGACCAATGTTCCGGCAGCGAGCGCCAGTAGCTCGTTCCGAAGCATTGGATTTCCGTGGATGTGCTTGGGCCATAAAACGTAATCTCTTGCTTCGACGACACTCATTCGGACCCGATGGAAAAATTCGGAAGCGGAACATGCGCAGGTCGCGCGAGCCGGGTCAATGGCCCCCCATGACCCCCGATAACCCCGACCAACCCGTAGGGCGTCCGATGTGGAATGCACCGGTACGGCACGGGCGGCTCCCTGGCCCGAGCGGACCACGCACCAATCAAGATGGGCGGACCGAACATCCGTTGCATTGACATGGATCAATACCACGCCCTGTCGAGGGGAAGCGGTGCCGTCGAGAGTTTCACGTGGCAAGGAGCGAACGATGCTGCCGGTCACCTTCCTGAGTGAGCGCGGTTTTCAAGCCGGGTATGCCCGCCGCGCGTCCACCAGGAGGTCGGCAGCGGCCAGCAGCCGCCGGTCTCCACGGTGGCGGCATCGTCGGCATGATCGTGGATCACCACCATCAGTCCATGGCGATGAAGCTCGGCCAGGGTATCGAGCGGGGTCTGGGCCGACGTGCCAAGGAGTGGCACCGACCAGACCATCACCAGATCGACTCATTGGGCCATGGTGGCGGTCAGCGCCGACAGGCCGGGCAGTCGGGTGTCCGACCCTCGGTGGTGCCATTGGTGCGATCAACATGGACGCCGGCAACCGTCCAGCCACGGTCGGCGACAGTCGGTCAGGCAGTCGCCGAGACGGTGCCCAGAGCGGACTTCAGCCTGCTCACGGACGCAGCCGATATACCCGCGAGCCGCGCTGCTTGCCGCACACCCTTGCCGGCAGCCAGCGCGATCCTGGCTTTCTCCACCTTGGCCTTGGCGATCGGCGGGCGTCCGAACCTGATGGACAAGCTCCGAGCCGCTGCCTGACCGCGCAAAATCCGATCCCGGCGGCTCTGGCGCAGATGGTAGGCCATCATCGTCGACCACATCGAATATCGGCAGACCATTCGACCCGGCGGTATCCATACGCTGCTCATCCAGCCACAACGATACGCCAGCCGTCCGGCACACTTCCATGAACGTGACCAGATCAGTCAGCGACCGTCCAACACGGTCGATGCCGAAGATCAGCACCTTCTCCACGCCGCCGGACCGGATCGCGTCGATCAGTGCCAATTCGCCCGAACGCCGATCCTGCTTCACTGTGGCCGGACGGTCGGTGAACACCTGCGCAACCGTCCATCCACGCTCACGGCGATCGTCGTCAGACGCTCAATCTGATCGTCTGCCGACATGGGACAGTCAGGGCTGGTTCTTGCATAGATCGCGGCACGGATCTGTCATGCAGCAATTCTACCTCAGGATCTGGTTCTGACAGCAGAATAGACGATGTTCAATGGGGTCCAATCGAACTTAATCGCAAGATGGTAGTAAATGCTATCCTTCAACCAGAGTCCCACCATTTGTCCGTGCGCCAAGCCGCCTTGCCGTTCCATCCGCCGCAGATGGTGCATGACGAACCTCTCAGCATTCAATGTCGCGGGATCACTTGGGCCACACTGTTAAATCGGGAGGTCGTGCAGCAAGAGGACGGCCGATGAATCGAGGCAGAAGAAGCGCAGTCGCCATCCATCCCGCCCACTGCTATACGATGAAAATCGCCAGCCTTGAGCGGTTCGCGCATCCCGGAACCGGCCGGCTCTTGAGCGACGGTTGATCGGCATCTCGACCCACACAAAAAGATACCGCAATGAAATACAGTCGCGGCCGAGAAATCCAATATCTCAGCCGAACGTAGCAGGTGCCTGACTTTGAGAATAATTCCGATGTGCAAGACGCGCTCTAGAGTCGATGCAACGCGGGACACACAAACATGACCGCGAGCGGTTGTCTAAGGAAGACTTTTACGCGCAGACGCGCATCACGATGTCAACGGATGAGGTCGCGCATTTCCAGATTGGGCCAACCAGCGTCGATCAGTTCATCCTGAAGCTGGCACCCGAGATCAAAACTTTAGCCAAGAACGGCTTTCGAAAGCCAAGGGACGTTTCACGTCTCCTGAACAGGCGACGCATCCCTACAGCATGCGGATCGTCGTGGACACCTCGCCTCGCATGGTTCTTATTGAACTTTCTTTTTGATGTGAAAGCAAAACTACCCAAGGAGGATGAAGACAGAAGAGCAAGATTGAATGCACGAAGCAAAGAGATCACCAACGCTATAGCGCCATCTGTCAACGCGACGCCGAAACTCGAACCGCCTCCCACGGGGAGTGTGGTAATACGCAAGCAACTCACGCGCACCGAGATCGCAAATCGTCTCGCGGCGCTTGGCCGCGTCCTGACGCGAGGATCATCGGGCTAGCGAACCGCCCCGAGTGGTCACCTGGATGGGAACATGTTCGAGGAATCCGAGAAAGACAGCATGGACAGCCCTGCGGGATCAGCCGATCCTGTGGTGAGCGGTGATACTCCCGACCCCACCACCTGTGCGGGGACAATTCTTTGCCAGTGAGCTTCGCGAATGCCCCCAAGACGGTCGTGACTAATGGGGAATCGCATGGTCGCCACGCGATCGGTGACGCCCAGCGTACCTACTCATATGTGGTCACTCATCTGCTGAAAGTGAAAACTGGTTCAATAAATCGATATTGCTTCATTACGTCTGATTCCATATTACGTGATGCCCCGGTGCCACGACGTGAGGACACATTAGCGCAAAATCTTCTGCAACAAATTCGGAGACCTCCTGCTCCGGCCCCATCCATCATGGCTCACAGCTAACCATATCTGAAGTTGTAGGTCACGGAAGAAATACACGCCACTCAAGGTTGGTGCGGGAAACGTTGACTGATCCCAATAAGGAGTCTACCTTCAGTCTTAGATGGCTGGAGAGCGATGATGCACTTTCTCGGCGGTATCCTTCTCGTTGCAGTCATCTGGTGGCTGGCAAGCAGGGTCGCTGGTCCCAAAGCTGGCGTTGGCGCTGCGGCAGTCACCACGGTCGCGCTGATGCTCTTGAATAGCGATAGCCACCATCACAATCGCCATCTAGACGGCTGACCAGGGAACCTGTGCTGCGCCGCTATCGCCCACTCGGTCGGCAAACATTTCCCCGAAAAAATCCGGCTCAGAATTCCCCACATCATAAATATGTGCATGACTACCCAGTGCGAAATGGAAATCGCCTACGCCGCACAGCAGCAGGTCATCGAAACCCTCAATAAAATTGGCGACCTCGACCTCGCAGCCCGACTTCAACGCTGCATGGACGCACGCCGCAAGCGGCACTATGGCGACGGGTGGCCATATTCCTGCCGAACGCCGGCATGCCATTGGTGCCGCAGAGCAATGGTTCTAGGCTGGTGGGCGGGCATGCGTTACTGGTCCGAAGGAGCGCAAACATCGAGCCTTGCGATCATTTCGATACAATCTCCAGCAGGCTTACCCGACGCTGTTCGACGGCTGCGACGCGGTCTAAGGGATGTCCGAGACCGGGCAGCGCGGCGCTTTAAGCGATGGCGCACGGTTAGCTTCGTCGGCATGATCGGCGGCGACCATAGGGCTCTGGTGATGATTTCACATGAGAATGTTGAACGACGCGAGTTGCACGATGTCCTTTGGCGACGATGGCCCGAGATGACGCTGAATAGTTTGGAGCACGAGGAGCCGATGTGGGAGATGTCGGCGCAAGACGCGGCCGATCTTGGCAGGCGCCGAAGGGGAGTGGAGCCGTTGAGAATCCTGGTCATGCCGCAGAAGATTTCGCGAGCGACTGTATCGCCTGTGCCCATAATCCTTGAGCCGATGCCGGTTATTGTCTGATGGCCAGAGTGACAGGCTCGGTGACGGTCCCCGGCTCCCCGATCAAAATCGCCGGCATCACCTGCCGCACCGTAGCTGCGACGCATCAGGTTCTGACGGCAACCACAGCGTTCTTAAGCCTGATCACTGATGCAGCCGATATACCGGCCAGCCGCGCGGCTTGCCGCACACCCTTACCAGCAGCCAGCGCGATCCTGGCCTTCTCCACCTTGGCCCTTGCGATCGGCGGACGGCCAAATCGGACCAACGCAGCACGAGCCGCTGCCTGACCCCGGAGAATTCTATCACGGCGGCTCTGGCGTAGATGGAACGCCATCATCACGGACAGATCGAATATTGACATGCCGTTCGAGGTGGTGGTGTCGATCACTTGCTCATCCAGCCACAAAGATGCACCGGCCGTCCGGCACGCTTCCATGAAGGTGACTAGCTCGGCCAGTGACCGTCCGATCCTATCGATGGACCAGACCAGGACCTTATCGATCACACCACTGCGGACCACGTGGAGTAGTGCTGCTTCGCCCGGCCGCCGATCCTTCTTCGCTGTGGCCGGATGCTCGATGAACACGTGGGCGACCATCCACCCACGCGCGCCGGCGATCGTCTTCAGGTGCTCGACCTGTTGGTCCGCCGAAATGGGACAGTCAGGACTGGTTCGAGCATAGATGGCGGCACGGATTGTCATCTGCAAATGCTACCACGGAGTCTAGTTCTGACAAGCGAATGTTTGACGCGAAACGCCGCCGAACAGAGCGCAATTACTGGCTGCAAAGGCGGACTAGAGCAGACTTATGCGCCAGCCGCTCGTCGGATCGGGTTCGATGCGGCCGAGGATTGCTGTGACTGTCCGTGGGTCATGGTGCACGCCGCACTCATCCGATCGCCATCGAGCCGCCGCTTCCACCGCGTCACGGGCCCATCATTCACACCACTCCTCTAGCTGGGTCAGGATGAATGCTTCGGGGTCGAAGCTCGCGGGATCACCAAGGCCACAACGTCCCCCGGTTATCTCGTCCAGCAGCGACATTGCGTCATCATCGGCCACAAAAATGTGCAGGCGCCATCCGCCGTCTGGATCGGGCTCCGCATGGGTGAGGAACCGGCGGTGACCATACGCTATCAGTTCCCGCCGGAGACGCCGGCAATAGTCCTGGACTGCCAGATGGTCGGCACGACCAGCCTTGGCAGCTTGCAACCAGTCCAGATGGCCGGGGGACTGCGGGCAAGGTTCCTTGCTCGGCGGAAAGTGGATGGTCCGAAAGTTCGTGCGAAAGGCGGCCGCGAGGCTGGATAGATCGTAGGTCATACGGGTATTTATGCGGCGACCATCCAATCGCTGTTCCAAAAGTATAGTTCGCATGGTTCTGGCCGCCGGGGAAATATCGTCGGCGGTCAGTGGTGCCCGGAGCCTATTGGAGCCGTCTGGGAGTTTCTGGGGGGCGTTTGCTGGAAATGGGTGGTACCGGTGTTGGCGTACTGCGGGCGGCGTCACCAACCGCCAAACCACACACCAATGCCATGAACGACCCCGACTGGAAAGAATGCGGCGGCGGCAATCAGCAGCGGTCGCTCGTCATGGGCCGAACAGAAGACGATCGATGTCAGCCACGCGGAGTAGATGAACAGGCCCGCGAACATGATCACCGCTGCCGTGCTCATGTCCAATGGTCCGGCCCGACGCCACATCACAAACGCCACTTCATTATTCAGCAAGCATAGCCGATGGGTCCGTGGCAAGGAAACTTGGCGTCCGGCTGTTCGGCGCTCGATTTTGTATGGGATGTGGATGGCCTCAACCGACGCGATTGCCAGAGGGGATGTGGCGGTCATGGGCACTCGTCCGCGCATTGGAGCCGGTGTGGTCGTTCCGAGATGAAGTCCTCAGGGTCGAGCGTCACCGGATCACCTGGGCCGCCTGCATCTTGCGAGATCGTGTCCAGAAGCGCCACGGCAGCTTCATCGGCGACGAAAATGTGGAGCCTCCACCCGCCGTCGGGATCGGCTTCCAGGCTGTCCAGGGAGGGATGGCCGTGGTTGATCAGTTCACGGTGAAGCCGATCGCGGTAAGCGTACGCCGCCCGTTTCTCGGCTCGCCACGCCTTTGCTGACCCCCACCAGTCATCAGGGGGGCGCTGAAGGTCATCCTGTGCCTGAACGCGGACGGTGTGGAAATTGGCGAAAAGTACGGCGGTCAGCGCGGTGAGATGGGTGATCATGTCGGTATTTAGTGGGGCGACTACGGAACCTATCGGAGCCGTCCGGGAGGTTCTGGCGGGCTTTCGCTGCAAGTAGCGACCGCTGGGGCTCTTGGGGCAATCAACTCTGTCCGTCGTCGTGTGTAAGCGCACAGACGATTTCCCGGCACCGTGCAGGTTCCAACCCGATCGAACGCCGGACGAGCGATGACACAACCGCTCTGATGCCCTGCCATTCTTGCTTCCCAACCGCCGCACCGAGGGTGAGGATTGCGTCGCCGCTGCGTGGTACGACGAAGAACACGTTGAGGCGAATACTGGCGGCGTGGAGCCGTGCACGGGCCAGTGCTGCGACCTCATCTAGGATTGCCGTTGCCCGTTCACGATAAGCCGTCTCGTCGTCGTCATCGCTTGTCAGAATGTCACATTTCATACATCGCCGGAATCCTTGTTAGATTGGCAATGTATTTATGGATGGCGAGCATCTCTCCCCGGCGCCGGCAGCGTTGATCGCCACAGCGACCAATCCAACGGCTCCGGCGGTCACCGAGCGCAAGATGGCGGCAAAAAATGTGACCGCGTAGTATTAGATTGTCACGGACTTACCGACAGCCGGCGATCACGAACGGCAAGAAATGCGCGGGCGAGGTCACCGGGATCGCTTTCTGATGGGAGGCCGAAATCGTCAGTGTCGTCCCAATCACGTCGGCGTAGGGGGTGATTGGTGGGACTATCCCGTTCGCGTGTTACGGCTGTAAACGCGTACGCGAAGCCTTCGGGATCGCCCTCCACCGGAAAGCCCAGATCATCCTTATCGTCCCGCCCACTGCGGGAAGAGGACGGCGGTGACCGAACACCTCGTTCACTCGTCATGGCGAGCCTCTCGCTAGCTTAGGCAGCAACGGTACATCCGCAACGCCGCCTATTCAAGCAGCCGGCGACCTGAGCATGTCGATCAGTGCCTCGGACCGACTGGGCATCCTTGCAAATCGCTCCTGTCTGATAGTCGCTGCGGGTGGGTGGACAGCACACCCGGTGATTCCCCATCCTTGTCGGGAGCGCACAAGTGCATCGTTCATCACGCAAGCTTAGATGGAAGCCGACTCCGGCGGGAGATAGCTATTGATGACCACGACTGACCCAGAATGGAGTGTGGTAACACCCAGGGAAGCCGGTTTCGCACCGGACAGTGATGATCGCTTCGAGATAGCCCGCCAAGCCGGTGTGCTGCCTAATCTGCATGGTGTGGTCGCGAGTGAGAAGGAGGCGGCTAGAGTGCCGCCCCTGAACATGACTTATTGACCGGCTGGCTTGTAGGCTCCGCGAATCTTCTGTGCATTCTGACGCACGTTGACGATTTCTTCCTGCGTCAACAGGCGCTTCAGCTTGACATTATGCACGCTACCAGATGACACGGCGACGCCGCAGATAGCCGGTGCCATCGCGGGATCGGGCACATCGAAGATGACCAGTGCGCCTGGGCCATCCGCGATGGTGCCGTACATGGCGATAACCTTGCCACCCGCAGCTTCCAGTAATTGGTTGACTGCTTCGCGGCGGTTGGTGTTGGGATTTTCCCTCATCGCGTTCAAGGCTTGTGGTGTATAGTCTGCCGTGAGACAGAACAGCATGGTCGTCGTCCCCCTGTGTTTGTTATTGGTAGCGAAGGCATGCTAGTCGTTCCGCCCAGGGGAATCAAACTTTTATCGTTGCGGAACAACACATCACTCTGCCGTAGCTCCGGGGCGTCTTAGGCCGGTGACGACCGGTAATTCAGCTTGTAGACACATGATTACCTAGTCGAGTACGCGCATCACGTCATCATGGCGTGCTCGACGGCGATCGTTGAACATTATCAGCCCATTCCTCGGACTCACAAAAGCACCACGGCGAGGGCACGATGCAGACGCTTGCTCGCACAAACGACACACCGAGGCGGCAGTGGTCCGGCACCTCGTGCCCCAGCCGTCCCTGCGTGAGATCGATTAGCCAGTGGGTAGCAGATGAGCAGGATAAGGGCCATGCGGCAGTGTATCCAGCTTCAGCGCGACAGGCGTGCCCAGCCAGAGCGCGTTGGCGGTATGATCGTCGTACTCATCATCGCTCAGTGGATGCACCAGGATATCTAACCCATCGCGGTTCAGCATCAACCACGGCACCACATGTTGGAACGCTTCACTCTTGAAGATGACCTGGATTTGCGACACTGGATGAGGTCCAGCGATGCCGGAATTCTTGCCGATCTTCACCGGGAAGTCTGCCGCTAGCGTGTCCCGCAGCTTCGCCGCGATCGGCTGAGTGTCATCGTTATAGTAGATGTGCGCGTGATAGCCATGAAGTGCATCAGGTGATCCAGTCATGGCGGTTCCCTTCTCAATTGCAGCAAGTTTAGACGGCGCTTCAGGCAACACAAATGATCGCTCACGTTCGAGCCGGAAGCCATCGCGAGCGGCCGGTGTCACGTGAGCAGGTCACGGCAACTGAGGTCGTCAACAGCCATCATGACCCGCTCCAGGATGTTCCACCAGATCACGGGAGGAATTCCACAGGCTGCGTGCCAGACCGGTCTCGTGATCCGCCATAGCGTCGCATCCGTGGCTGTTGGGCTCGGGGAGATCGGTCCTGAGGATCAGCGAAGCAGGCGCTCCAACTCCTTGGTGATCGTAGGTCAGACGAAGCCCGATGATCCGGGAGGCGATCGTGGCCCGCGAACTTTCCGCCACGACTTGCGAACGTTTGCGTCGCCAAGCACACCGGCCAGACGGAGCGCAACTGTCAGGTGATCGGCTTCGACTGCTCTGCTGTCATCAGTCAGACCCAAGGACCGTTTCGTTTCAATGCGGCCCGGCATCATAGCTGTAGCGCCCGCAGTCGTCGGGCGAGCCAGCGCTGAGCTTCGGCCCTGAGAATGGTGCCAGAGTTCGCGGGTCCGCCTCCTTGCCGACCGGTTCGGATTTCCACACGACCAGATGAGCGATGGTCTTCCCTTTGCACAGCTTGTTTCCGTTCTCAAGCACCGGGTCGTCCGGTGATGTGACCCGGTACAGGTCTGCCACGACCTTCTTCTTCTTTGCTTCGGGCCTGAATAGCATTTGGCCACCTGGGGCCAGCGGTAGCGACTTCCCGTTCTGGAAGGTGATTTCGCTCTGTCGTGAACGTCACCCGGCCAGTAACTGTCTGGGCCGGGCGGCCGATCGGCGTCCAGTTCTCTGGCGCGGTCACGGTTTGAGCCATAGCTGTCGCGGTCAATCCAGATAAGGCGACGCAAAGCACCATTTTTTCGCGTGTCACCATCGCCTCCTTCTCTGCTGGTATGCGCGGAGCACTTTATCGGGCGGAAGCGCAAAAAGCGTCCTTTCGCGGCAGGGAACCAGGGCGCGGGTGGCACGGCCGGATATTGACGCCAGAGAAGATAATCTCCCCCCACTTATGGAAAGAATACCGCAATGCCGCCCGGTGCTGGCTCCTAGCCCGGAGATATGCTTGCAGGGGAGCCAGTCACACCGATATGAGAACTTGCGCCGTCGAACGATCGATAGCTTTGTCAAACAGGGCCATCACGTCGGCATGGTTCGTGCGGTGGGCATCGTTGAACCACATGAGTCGCTGCCGCGCGGCGATGAACCTGAACCGCATCCACACAGGTCTCTCTGATGGAAGCTGAGAAACAAGGACGCGAGCAAGCCATCGTTCCACTTGGTTCGGTGTATTGAAGCTGCGGCTGCCGGATACGAGCGATAATGCACCGATGATACATAAGCGATTCCCGTCCTGGAAACGGCCCTGCACCCAATCGCTTCCGCTGGAAACGCGGCTGCGTGCATCCCGCAGAAGTTCGGCATCGCCGGAGGGCGTGTGATGCGGATTGTCGAACGGCATGGCGTTCTCCGTGCCGGAGGAACAAGCAAAAATTACCCGTCTGTTGGAAAGGAATAAAATCACGATCAGGAGACAAAGGCGGCCTGACCAACCGCCGAACCACACTCCGATCCTGTGGACGCTCCCAACCTGGAGAGCGGAGGCTCGCCGTGTTCACATGTGACAATGGTATGTGGCCGGAGGCAAGGACTGCTAGACGGCGTGGTCGAGGTAGGCTACCCGATGAACGTGATCAATGCCTGCTTCCGCAGCGCCTATCGGCTGGCCTACCCGCTCGCAAGGCGGTGGTGGGCATGGCGTGGGCACAACGCCACTGCCATCGCCGTGTGGGTCGGAGACCGCGTGCTGGTGGTCCGCCATTCGTATAAGCCAGGATTGCGACTGCCCGGCGGCGGCGTGAAGGCTGGCGAGGATCATCGGCTGGCGGCGAGCCGGGAGCTTCACGAAGAGACCGGCGTGATCGTCGCAGAGGCTGATATGGTTCTGCTCAGGGAGACGTACGGCAAGTTCGGCAAACGGTCGATTTTCGAGGTGCAGCTTGACGCAGAGCCAGAATTGACGGTGGACCACCGGGAGATCGTCTACGCTGGCTTCGAATCGGTCGATAGGGTAATCGCGTCCAACCCCTTTATAAGACGATATCTGCGTGAGCGATCATCCCCACCTTTAGCTGCGTAGTACTGTGTCGCCCACCGCCAGCTATCGTCTGGCATTATTAAGACAGTTCCTCGCCCTTGCCGGCGCCCGGCTGTTTGCAATCCGACCGAGGCAGACGACATTGCTGACCGTGGCGACAGGTGCGGTCCTCGGTGTCCTAGTGACGATCTCCTCGGTCGGTGCCGGTGCGCTCGGTGTCACGGCGCTGCTGTTGCTCTATCCACGATTGCCGATGGCGATCATCGTCGGGTCCGACATCGCGCATGCGGTTCTGCTGACCCTGGTGGCTGGTGCCGGCCATTGGATTCTTGGATCGGTGGATTGGCCACTGCTGACTTCGCTGTTGACCGGATCGGTGCCGGGCATAATCCTCGGCAGCTAACATCGCCGCGCACGTGCCGGATGCGGTGCTCCGGCCAATCTTCGCGACAACGCTGTTGGTGGTAGGGGGTCGGATGATCTTTTAGTACGCTGCCCAACTCCGCCCACACCGTCGGCCTCTGTCATTGATGCAGACGCCACTGTCGCGGGACGTATCACCAGCAATCCCGCCGCGCGAAGTCCATCGACCAGATGTTCAGCGCAGACGCCAGCAAGGTACAGGTCAGCGTGGCGGGGCAATCGTCCAGCATTGACAATCGACTGGCGCAAAACGTCCACGATCTCCTCGTCAGAAAGCTCCTCATGTGGCTCAGCGAACAACATGAACGATGTCACCTCGATTGAGGATTGCTCCGATCAACCGGCCTCCCAGCCGATGTTGAGTGCCCCGGTCTCGGCGGCTTCCGCATGACGACGTAGTTCCTCTCCTCCAGGTATCGGACGAGGTGATCGGCCACGAGCTTCGCCATGATATCGTCGCCGTGTCTGAACCGACGGCGCCCGTCATGCTGAAGCGCAAGGCTCAGCGCGAGACGAAGCTCGTCGGGATCGGCGGGGGACAAGTTGGCAGCGTCATCGGTCATGCGGGGAGGCTAGACCAGTCCTGGAACGGATCAAGAACATCAGAGAGGCGTCTTGCGCTCACCGCCACCCGGTCCGCCATCCTGACGACATGCCAGACCGTTCGTTTCCAGCCGTCGAGGCACTCGTACGCAGAGTTCAGCGCGTCGCCGCCAACCGACCCGACCCAGCGCACATTCTTGCTCAGACGATCAGCATGACCGGTACGATCGGCATGGACCCGTACGTAGTCCTGGGCATTCTGGTCGAAGGTGCGGTTCAGACGCTCATTCGACAAATCCCTGCCGAGCGACAGGCTGAGACGGCTGCGATGCTGGTCGAACTGCTGGGGGAGCGACTAGAGGCGCACGGGCTGCCCGGCAACGAGAGATAACGCCGGCCACTCTTCTCCCCACCTTTCGGTAAAGGTGACCTCCGATACAGAACGCCGCGACAGCGGCCCGCATTTCCCTATCGCGTAGGCTTGCCGAAATTGCAGGGGATCAGTCGGAATGATTGGCATCACCACCGACCTGGAGACTCTCGGATGGCTGTACCGCCGTGCGGTAGTCCTATGGGCGAGGATAGAGCGGTTGAAGCGGGAACCACCTCCACCCCATCAGAGCGGCCTGAGTGTCCTGCGGTTATTTTCGGGGGTAGCGTCTTGACGGCGCACGCAACGTCCGTCTTTGCGCTGTCGGAACGGCTAGGGAATTTGCCTCGATTGGACAGGCTGACAGGCAGATGGACAGGCAAAATGAGCGTGCCTGTCCACAAAAAAGCTAGGTTTCTCTAGGCGTTCAGAGCATTTGGACAGGTGGACAGGGTATTTTGAGAATTCTTGGGGAAAAGTGTACATTGGATGATTTGAGGCAGATTTACATTTTTTTGGGAAAACTCGAAAATACCCTGTCCACCTGTCCAAAACCCCATTTTTTCCAAAAGATGCAGTGTATGTCTGCACTTTTATTGGACAGGCACACCCCATTCTGCCTGTCCAATGCCTGTCCACCTTGTCCACCACTATCACCCCAGCCGCTTCGATACCGGCAAGTAGAAAGGGCGGCATTTCTGCCGCCCCTCTGTGTGGATCAGACCTCTGGACCGATCCACGCCTTTCGGCCACTATCGAGGTTCTTCCTGATGTACTTGTCAGTGTTGTCAATCTTGCGGATGTGCGCGGATTTGCGCGAGTCATACCAGATGGTATTCCGTCCGGTATCCTGTCGCTCCCGATCCTCGACGATATGCTCCAGGCGCTGCTTCTTGAGCCAATCGCTTGCCTTCTGATACAGCACGCGGTCGAGTACCTTGCCCTGCTCACCAGCCGCCGCAGAGCAGAGCTTATAGCCATCGTACAGCGTGGTCTTGCAGATATGGGTGAAGTCCTCATCCTTGAACACTGCCCTAAGGATACGTTCGCTGACCCGTTCCTGCACACCCATCAGCCGCTTGTAGTCGGCACCATGCAACGCCATTGGCGAGACCATGTTTCCGTATTTTTCGATCAGCGCATGAAGCCACGCTGCGATCTGTGTGCGGTCTTGCAGGTGCTTCAAGCCTTCGTTGTCGAGCCAATGCTTTGCCTTCTCGGATGCCTCTTCATATTGATCGTCAGTGTAGTCCGGCGTGATCCAGTCCTTGCTCAATGCAATCCAATAGGCCAAGGTATGACCATCCTCCACATGAAACACCGAGTATCGCCGGTCCGCATTGCTCCTGTCCAGCCAAATACCGCCCGACTCCTTGTCATTGGAGCCGATCCAGTACCAAGCTGTGTTGTCGGCCTCGAAAGGCGATATGTTCTTCGGATTGACAGTGATGTACGGATTGCCAGCGATCAGCTTCATCTTGCTTGCAGATGTCTTGCTCGCCATTGACTCGTCAATCATCACCAGAGCCATGCCAGCGATCAGATTGTTAAACTGCCCCACGACGTTTTCGCTTTCAGCCGAAAATGTGCCGCCATCGAACAGCCGCTTGAGTACCACGTTCACCATCAGGTTCTTGCCCGCTCCGCCCTCGCCATGAATGACAAGGTTAGGGATGGTGTAGTTTTCAGGGTGCAGATACTTGTGGGCGATGCAATGGCGCAGATGTTCTACGTTCTCATCCTTACCACCGCCGATGCTCCAGCATAGGGTGTCGAAGATCGGATCGTATTTGCCCGCCCGTGGCTCGATCCAACGCGACCTATCCAGCAGGTTGAGCATGTCAGACGGCAGATCGGTACGAAAGGAATAGGTGGCATCGTTGTACGTCCATCCGCGTTCTTCCAGCTTGCAGGTGATAGCCTTCTCAAACTTGGCGTTCCAAACGGTATGATGCCGCTTGAGATAGTCGGCTTTCACCGGGATCGCGGTGCCGTCCATTCGCCGCTTGTAGTAGCAACCCAGCTTCAGAACCTCCCACATGGGGTTCTGGTTGAGAAACTCATCCGCCGCTTCGAGCAGGTCTTCGTGATCCTGCTCCGTCTCACTTTGGGTCTTGCGGCGCTTCGCTTGCGCGATACGCGCCGAGATCATGTACATTGTCTTCATCGCTCATCAAATCAGTCCTTTCTTGAATGCGATAGTCCAAATCTAATCTTGTTCCGATACCGCGCTAATGCGTCGATCTTGATCCGCGTTGGTTGCTTCGCTCGTGCGCCGCGAAGGCTGGTGTCTAGCCGGTAGTCAGATAGATAGCTGTCCAAATCTCTCTGCTTGGTGCATTTGGCCGATCGTACCACACACCGCACAGCTTGCTTGAAATCCTCGTCCAAAGCCGCCGGAAATGTGCGCGCCCAATGCCAGATCGCTTTCGTCATCGGGTCATGGAAGCCGTCTAGGTCGTCGCCGATCCGCCTCAGGTAGTCCAGATACCTTTCGCTGCTATCCGGTAGCTCCGAAGGGTCGTATGGCTGTCGCAGGCCGTAATCGACCAGTTCTGCGTACTCATCGCGCTCTTGCTGGCGTACATGATCATCCCAATCCAATGTCGGTATGTCCACCGACACCTCTCGCGTTTCGCCGACATGGATGCCGTTGCGCCCAGTCGGAACCGGATCATCGACGCCTTCACCAAGGATCGGTGCAGCCACGTAGTTCGGTTGCACAGTGCGGCACACGGCGGGGTCTAGTATCTTCCATCCGGCGTCGCCGTTGATCCACTTCGCCCAGTTCTCGTATTCCCGATCGGTGTGCTTCTCGCTGCACCAAAAGAACAGATGAGCGCGAAGCGACCTGCGATCCAATCCATGACCGCATGACCATTGCCAATAGAAGCTCGCGTTGTGGAACGCAGGCGGCAATAGACGCACGAGGTAGCCAAGGATGATCTCGGGATCATCATCGGGATCGAGAAAGATCGGCAACGGCACCTCGTCGAAGTCCGCGAACAGCCAATGATGTCCGCCAGGATCGGCAGCAAATGCCGCCTGATCGCCATGCAGTCTGCGATAGACATCATAGTGTCGGGTGATCGGCAGACCGCGTATGGCGACCTTGTTCGGCTGCTTGCTCACATCGAACAGCACGCCGCACAGGTCAGCTAGGTCATTGATCCCGATCTTCTGCACGTCGAACTTGGTTGCGTTGTCATAGTTGCTCTTGTCGATTACGCCATTCGTGGCACGATGCAGGCGTTTGGTCATCACAGCGTCGCGCGGATAGCGGACGCTCAGGACAGTAATATAGTCGGTGAATAAACTCATGTTCAATACTCGTGTAAAATGCACAGGTATTGACAGGCTGCACAAATATTTGCTAAGATACGTTGTCTTCGTCGCAGAAAACCATCGTTCTTCGGAAGCCCATCAATGCCTGTTGGTGGGTTTTCGTTTAGGTCTGCCTACCGCAGACTGTCCAGCTTTCACGCCACTTCATCAAGGCGTCCACATCGAACAACATGCTACGTTCTGACGGTCGCACGAATGGCGGCGGGTTCTTGCTGCTTTTTACGATCCGGCGGAACGGCGCTTCGTCCATGTCAAGCATCGCCGCCGCTTTCGGTGTGTCAATCCATTTGCTCATCTGATTATCTCCTAATGCCTTTTCTCAAATCACCCTCTACTTATACCTAACTGTATACGTTCGACGCAATATCATTTGTGTCAGCCGAAGTCTATTTAGCATGACTGCGGTTCTATATTGCTTTACGTCCGCTTTCTGCGGTATATTACCTATCGGGATCGGAAATTACTCCATCCCGACTGCGACGAAAGCATTTAAGCAAATGATTTTGACCCTCGAACAAGAGCGGGCGGCTGAGACCATCCGCCGCTTTATCACTGACGATGACCAGACCCTTGTGCTGCATGGTCTGGCAGGAACCGGCAAGACGACCGTGTTGACGGCGATTGCCGACGAATATCCCGATGCCAAGCTCTGCGCCTACACGGGCAAAGCGGCATCCGTGCTGCATGCCAAGAGCGGGCTTAACGCCTGTACCGTCCACAGCCTGTTCTACAGGCTGGTGGACAAAGTCATCGATGAGAAGACGGGCAGGCGAATCCTGTACTTTAAGCGTGTTCATGTCGAAGGTGCGATGCGCGGAACGATCATCTTGTTGGATGAGTGCAGCATGATCGACGCCAAAACTGCCAATGACCTGATCCAAAGCGGCGCGAAGATCGTCGCCAGCGGCGATCCGGGGCAGTTGCCGCCTGTTCATGGTACGACGTTCTTCAACCGCCCTGACATCGCCCTGATCCAGATACATCGTCAGGCACTCGAAAGCCCGATCATCCGTCAGGCTCATGCCGTGCGCGATGGGGGCGCTTATCAGCCCGACACCGCAGACTTTCAGATCGTTCGCAAGGCGAGTGACCAACAGATGATGGCAGCCGACACGATCCTGTGCTGGCGCAACGTGACGCGGCACAAGGTCAACGCACGGATGCGATCTCTGCTTGGCTACAATCTGCCGTATCCGCAAGCTGGCGAACCCGTGCTGTGCTTGAAGAACGCGCATCGCTATGGCATCTTCAATGGCGTCACCTATGAGCTTGCGCGGAATTTCGAGCCTGATGACGAATCGATCCATCTGATGATGGATGGCGTCGAGGTCGAGGTGCCGCAGTGCGTGTTTGTCGAGAAGGGCGGCAGCCTTGACGATTATGACGATGACGATTTCGTCAGCGCATTCGACTTCGGCTACTGCCTCACCGTTCACAAGAGCCAAGGCAGTGAATGGAACCGGGTGTTGCTGATTGATGAAAACCACAAGCACGAGCGACGCCGTTGGCTCTACACGGGTTTGACCCGTGCAGCCACGAGCATCATCGTTCAGGTCTGAGGTGAGTGGGAGGGCGTTGCCCTCCCACTCCTCTCTCTCAGTCACTCGGTTAACTCGGATACACGCTCGCGCAAGCGCATCTCTTCCGCCATGTGCATCACGGCACCACGAGCAGTGTCAACGATCCACAACATCTCCGTGTGATCCGGCAGCTTGCCTGTCCACGGACCGTACCAGAACTCACCCAAGGCAGGCTGCCCGATCTTGCCCCATGCCTTCTTGAGTGGTGCGGCCTTCTGCCACATATACTGCGGCGGTTCGACATGCCAAGTGATCGGCGGCAGACCGTCAGGCTGTATCTGCAACTGCCACTCGCTTTCCCTCTGCCAATCGCCGCAGGAGAAGTCGATCAGGTCATCGCCTAGCTCATTCCACAGGTGGCCGATCATAAAGCCGTCGAGATAGCCTGTATTGTACTTGCCGCAGTAGGCTACCACATCGGTCATGCGATCATAGCCCGTGCGATACAGCATCGCTCCGTAGGTCAGCTTCGCATCCAAACCGATCTCACGCAGCAGCTTATGGCCGACTAATGCCCGCGCCACGCAGGTTCCACCCATGATCTGCGTGTAGGTGAAACCCCGTGCCGCCTTCGCGATGTCGGCCTTCAGATCGTCTGGCAAGTCGGTGACGGTCGGCAGTGGTCGAACGGTATCCGCTCGCTGATTGCGAGCGCGTTTGCTAGCACGCATTGTTAGAATCCTCCGGTGAAATATCACTATCAGTGTCTCATACTCTATAGGCCGAATACAATAACAACCGTTTCTATGCCATGTCCGGTTTATATTGCATCCGGGGGATAGGGTACGGGACTATAGCTGGTAGGTCGGTTGCCCATGCCCTTGGAACTTACCCTTGGGTGCCGATGTCACAACTACCGTATATATCGTAGATACAAAAGATATTGCATTTAGGTCATCCAGTATGAGACTATAGGTATTCAACAGGAATTGACCTGCTGGTGATAATTTTAGGAAGTGATTAGAACGATATGAAGTCCCAAGAGAACGAGTTGCGACTGGCTGCGGAACTGGTAGCGCAGAAGTTGGACGCGGCATTGGAAGATGCCGTCGATTTGGGTATCTCCACCGAAGCATACGCCGTTGCAATCCTCCACTACGTCAGCGACGTACTGGTGACGGTGTTCGGCATGACCCCTGATGACATCGCCGCAAATGCTGCGAAGCTCGCTCGCAAGCATGATGCCGGTTCGATCATCCACTAGCCATTGTCTTTACGGAAGGACGGACGACAACGTTCGTCCTTCCGCCGGGATATATTTCAGAAGGACGATTATCATTGATTGATCCCCAACTTATTTTCAAACGTCTCCGCAGTGACAATGAAGCAGAGCGCATGGTTGCCGCGAACAAGCTTTATGAGAGCTTCAAGCGGGACGGCGGACACCCTGACGACTGGGAAATCCACAAGAAGGGCATTGGCGCAAACCCTCTCGACGCCAAGCTACGCAGGGCAGAGAACGACGCGCGAATAGCCGAGTTTATGCGTCAGTTCGAAGAAGGTAAGCGCAAGCATGCCGAAGCCGCCGCAGCGAACGAGCGCAGGGCACGCGACAACGCTGACAGAGAGAATGCCAAGCTGCGCGAGCAACTGGACAAGGCGCGAGCGGCTAAGGCTAAACCCGATCCTAGTGAGCGTGTTGACCTGTTGGGTGGTCTGCTGTCACGGGAGACTTTAGATAAGCTATCACCAGAGCAGATTGGTGAGAAGATGCAGACGCTGTTTTGTGAACGTGAACGGCGGCAGCACAACATCGCTGGTCAGATTGATCTCGTGGTCGGCCAGTTAACTGAGGCACTGTATCAGCGTCACACCGTGTTGTTCGGCAAGCGCAAGCGCAGCAGCAATGCCCCGACCGTGTCCGACTTCCTTGAGACTCACGCGGGTAAGTCTGCCAGTTGGTGCCGCCGTTGCTACAAGGCTTACATCATCGTCACTTCGCGCAATTGGGATGAAAGCTGTTGGGATGGAACGGGCGGTATCGAAGGCATCATCAAGGCTGCCGCCGATCCGAACAAGCCGACGATCAAGCGTGTCAGCAAAATGCAGCAACGGCTAGATGCGTTGACCGATGTAGTGCGGCGGAAGGCTTGGGCGGACGCAGAGTGTGGTAAACCTCTGGGACAACACGTTGTCCTGACGTAGCGGAGAAGAAAGTCCGGTGGATCACTCCACCGGCCTTTCTTTAGTGGGGTTGAGTTGGGATCATTTGCTTGCAGGTTGACAGGTTCAGTAGCTGGCGCGATGTCGGGCATCTCGAACGGTTCCCTGTTCAATAGACGGATCGTGGTGGCCTCTTAGAACCCAGGGGTATTTTGGGTTTTCCTGGCCCGCCATCACGCCTCCTGCGGCAGTCTGCTGGCGTCGTTACCGGGTTACAATGTCCTCATCGTGCTTATACTCTGGCTGTTGCCGGAGTGCTTTGCCCCCCAGGTCCCAGGCGGTCAGTGGATGCCGTTCCGGGTCCGGTATGGGCGACATTGACGTTCATTCCGTCTCCAGACCGGTTTGGCGCCTCCGGTGCTTCATCGTCGGCGACATAAGACCCCGGCGGTGCATCGTCGTCATCCTCTTCGTCAAACTGAAGGACGAGCCGCCGGGCTTCCTCATAGCGTCGGGTGAGCACAGCGATGCGCAGTTGCGCGTAGCGTTCCTTGAGGGGCGTCCTGACTTTCTTGTGGCGTCGGCTTGGCGGGCTGAACGATCTTGCCACTGTCAAGATCGAGTCCATCCCGGTGATCTCGATCCCGACTTCTTTGGCGTGCGCCTGGATGGCCGGCCAATCGTCAGATGAGACGATCAGAAAGGTCTTGAGGTGACGTTGGCGGCGTCCGCTTGGCCACCGACGGCATCATCTGATCGAGGTAATCGTGCAGCTTAGGCCGGTCGCGGCGGGGCAGTTTGTCGTGGAGCAAGTAGAAACTGTGGACCTGCTGGCCAATCGGGATGTCGCAGGCGATGGCCGTCTTACGCGCTCTTTCGCCGCTGTTCTTCAGCGTGTCGGCGCAGGCCGCCTGGAGTTGCTCCTGATCAAGGTCATAGAGGCCGGCGTCAATCCGGGCACGATAACCTGGCCCACCAGTGATTACGACGTTGGCCGGCATATCCGGCACCGCGACGCCACCATGGATCGCGATGAGCGATCCGTCATTCCAGTATGGCTCTAGATATTGCAATGCCGCCATGGTGGCCGCCTCGACCGTGTTGAAGCGATACTCCACATCATCGGGCACCTCATCACCGGCCGTCGCGTGTGACGGGTAAAATCCCCACCGCCGTGGCCGATCGAGTCGCCCCGGTCGATCATCGAAGACGATGCGAACCACGCGATCATCGCCGGCCGGGAGCGGTTCACTGAAGGTGATGAGGGACGACGGCGGCGGATCGGCGCGACGACGCGCTTCTCGTCGCCGCTGTTTGCGGGCTGGCAGCGTCATGTTGACAATGTCGCGAATGGGTTGGCGACAATCTGCCGCGTAACTTGAAAGGCGCGTCGGATGCTGCCGTCTATGGCGGGGTGGGTGACAGACATGGTCACCGATCTCCAGATCGGTCGTCTCTACTAAACACAAAAAGCGCGCGCGTAAGGGGGTGTTATAAAGAAATATCTCTTCGCAAATTCAATGACTTGCGTACGCGGAATGAAAAAATCGCCTGATCGGCCGCATTCGGTTGAGCAAAAACATCGTGGATCGGGCCAGGGTGTCGCGGATGGTGAAGAGAGATATTGCGTGGCCGATGATGCGATCGGCGGTGTTCGCCATTGCTCACCGTCTGGCAGCAGCCGCAGAGCGGCATGCGCGTCATACCCAGCCTCGTGGACCTGCCGGGCGCAGTCGCGCCAGCGATAGCTATGCGATTTCAGTACGGAAGCGATGCACCGGTGATGTAACAGGTTGCTTACATGATCTACTCGCAACAAGCGTGGTCTCTGTTGCTGCTCGCCCGCACGTTGAATTTTTTCCGCCTATGTGCTGATACGGTCCGTATGGTTCGGCCGCACTGTGCACCACTCCTACATCGCCCCAATCGGGGATTGGCCGATCTCCGTGCCGATTGCTGTTGGCGTATATGGCAGCAATCACCACACCCCCCTGTTCGCTGTTTGCCGCCAGCCTCGCCCGGCCGGTATGGGGATTCTTTGTGCTCGCGGTGACATTCGACAAGAACGCCGTCGGTGGGATGCGTGAGATGCTGCGGAGCACACTCGAAGCGGAATATGGTTCCATCGGCCGGCGAGCGGTACTCCCGTTGACCGACCTTGAGGACGGTCGCTGGTTGATTCGGTTTGTTTCGATGCAGGCACCGCGCGTCGTCAATTCGCAAGGGCTGCAAGTGATTGTGCAGCCTGCGGTCGGTTCCGTCCTCCGCGTTGAAGCCGAGCTTCAGCCCATGCGTAGCCATGTGGGTATCATCCCGGTCATGCAGCGGATCGTCGTGCTTCAGTTCGTGTCGGAACCGCCCACGTCGAACAGGGGAACGCTGGGATAGTTGATGCAGCCGACCATGATTCGATACGCATGGTCGAGCGGCAGTCGGTTCGAGGCATACAGCCCGTAGGTCAATGTCCGAATGCTGTGGCCGACGAGCTTCGCAGCGTGGAGTTCGCTGATGTCTGCATTCGCGAGTAGGTCAACAAAGGTACGTCTGAACGAATGGAAGCCGTATCCTGCCGGCACCTGGAGGTCGTTCAGTACGTCTCGGAACGGCCGCGCCAGCCGTGGGCTGCGCTTGTCGCCTATTTTGTTTTTCCCGCCACGAAAGAGGTAGCCGTCCTCCAGGGCATTTGCGTAGCGATCCCGGAGGATCGGCATGATCGCCGGGTGAATAGGGAGTCGCCGTCGTCCAGCCTCCGTCTTGTCGTCATGGAAGACGAGATAGGGGATGGGGGCGTCCAGGAATACGGTCTTGCGATGGAGCGATGCGATGGCTTCGCGGCGGCCGCCGGTATAGGCGGCGATGATGATGACATCGCGCAGGTCTAGCTGCTCGCGGCGGTGCGCCTCGTCCCAGAGGCGAGGGACCAAGGCCGGATCGAAGCGCGGTCCGTCATCATCTTCTCCGATATGGAAATCGGGATCGGTCGGCTTGCGACGGTTCGATTTCGCCGTCGGCCAAATCAGATCGGCAAATGGTCGTCGCTCTCGAAGTGTCTCGTCCTGTGAGCAGAGGTAGGTCCAGTAGCTTCGGATGCCACTGACCTGTTTGGTAACGGTGGCCCTCGCCCTGCCCTGATCGATCATGCGCCTGTTGATGAAATCTTGCACGTGCTGCCGTGAAAACCCCTCAATGGTGAGACCGGGAAACATCGCGGCGAAATGGTGCGCGTCTTGGCCGTATTCATAGGCGGTCTTGCCGTCCAGCGCATTGGCAATCGCCGCTTGGTGATCAGCGAGTTTGGCCAAGAAAGGCGTTCGACTGGCCGGTGATGACCTCGACCTGTTCCAAGGCGTCATCGCCCCCCGGCATTGAGCGCAGGGCCTCGGCCGGATCGAGGTCGGATGGTAGCGAGCCGCTCGTGCCATACCCGCGCCGAAACTCCGACCAGTTCACGGGCCGCGAAATCGAACACCTCGATCAGTCGGATGTATTCGGCCTCAGTCGGATCGAGCTTGCGCGCCGTCGCGTATTTCTTCGCGAGTTGCTCGGCCCTCACCTGCGTGGCGGTCTTGCCTTCGCTGCCGCAATGCGACGAACCGCGCCTTCCAGCCGTCGATGATCGGTTTGGCGATATCATATGCTGCCGCGACTGCCGTCTCGACCTGTGCTCTTCGACAGGACGCGGCGACCATTCGGGTGCTGTTCGTCGGCGAAGTGGTGGCGGAGATCGCGTGGCACATCGAGGCGCGCGTACCAGATGCGCCCCTGCTTCTCCATGTGCGGATAGCGTGCGATGCGCGGCACGGCAGGAGCATCCTGTGCTTACGTAGAAAGATACGTAGGAATGCAGCGCAAGTCCAGTCAAGCCCGCTAGCTAAAGCATTGATATAGTGGGGAGATATTGAAGCGATTGCGGAGTGGCGTCCCCGGCGAGATTCGAACTCACGGCCCCAGGATTAGGAATCCTGTGCTCTATCCTGCTGAGCTACGGGGACACCAGACATGCATAGTCTAATCTGCGTCTCAGACTGGGCTTCGACACCGCTATCTTGCACTTGAAGTAGCGGACGACAAGCGGGCCACCTTGCGGCGGCGCGCAGGACGGGCAGCAACGTGTCAACCGCCCGCTGTCGGTAGTCGATCAACCTCCGTCGCCACCGCTCCGGCCATCAAATCGGCGACCGCCCGTTGACCCGCCGCCATCCCGTGCTATCTATTCCCGGAAGTGTAGCCTATGCTACACTATGTGGGAGCTGGTTCATAGTATGGTCACGGCTGCATGAGCCAAAGCCTGGTACATCGGGGAACCCTGTCCGACCGGACGGTCGCAGCCGGGCGCGAGGTGCTGGCCGGCCGCCGCCGCGGCATGCGCGCCTTCCTGCCGTTCGCCGGCCCCGCCGTGATCGCCTCGATCGCCTACATGGACCCCGGCAACTTCGCCACCAACATCCAGGGTGGCGCCCGGTTCGGCTATCTGCTGCTCTGGGTCGTCGTGCTGGCCAACCTGGTGGCGATGCTGTTCCAGGCGCTCTCGGCCAAGCTTGGCATCGTCACCGGCCAGAGCCTGGCACAGCTCTGCCGCACGCATTTCCCCCGCCCCCTGGTCTACGCCATGTGGATCGCCAGCGAGGTGGCGGCGATGGCGACCGACCTCGCCGAATCGCTCGGCGCCGCCATCGGTCTGAGCCTGCTGTTCGGCCTGCCGCTGCTCACCGGCCTGCTGGTCACCTTCGCCGCGACCTACATTCTCCTGCTGCTCCAGGGCCGCGGCTTCCGGCCGATCGAGATGGTGATCGCGGCGTTCATCGGCGTGATCGCCGTCTGCTATCTGATCGAGCTGTTCATCGCCCCGCCCGACTGGCGCGCCTTCGGCTTCCACGCCGTGGTGCCCGGCCTCGCCGGTCCCGAGAGCGTCACGCTGGCGGTCGGCATCATCGGCGCGACCGTGATGCCGCACGCGATCTACCTGCATTCCAGCCTGACCCAGTCCCGCGTGCCCGCCCGCAACGACGCCGAGCGGCGCCGGATCATCGGCTACTCCAACCGCGAGGTGCTGGTCGCCCTCGGCATCGCCGGACTGGTCAACATGGCGATGATGGCGATGGCGGCCACGGTGTTCCACGAGGGCCACGCCGAGGTCGCTGCAATCGAGACGGCCTATCACACGCTGGTGCCGCTGCTCGGCATCGGCGCCGCGGCGGTGTTCATGACCTCGCTGCTGGCGTCGGGATTGTCGAGTTCGGTGGTCGGCACGATGGCCGGCCAGACGATCATGCAGGACTTCGTCCGCTTCCGCATCCCGCTGTCCGTGCGGCGCCTGGCGACCATGGTGCCGGCCATCATCGTGGTCGCGATGGGCGCGGACTCGACGCAGGCGCTGGTGCTGAGCCAGGTCGTGCTGAGCCTCGTGCTGCCGGTGCCGATGATCGCCCTGCTGGTGCTGTCGGGCCGGCGCGACGTTATGGGCGCGTTTGTCGCTCGCCGCACGACCCAGATTGCCGCGGTGGTCGCGGCAGCCGTGGTGCTGGCGCTGAATTTGGTTCTGCTCTTGCAGACCGCCGGCATACCGGTATCCTTCCTCGGTTCGAATTGACGGCGAAATGGGGGTCGCTGTGGCAATTCCGGCGCTGAGCGCGCGGCGTGCCGACCTGCCGACCGAGCCAACCCAGGCGCAGCGGTTCGGCAAGGCGCGCACGGCGCAGTCCGGCGCCCTGTCGGAAGATTACGTCGAGCTGATTTCCGACCTGCTCGCCAGCGGCGGCGAGGCACGCCCGACCGACATGGCGCGCCGCCTCGGCGTTTCCCATGCCACCGCCATCAAGACGATCGGCCGGCTGAAACGCGAGGGGCTGGCGGTCGCCAAGCCCTATCGCGGCGTGTTTCTCACCGAATTGGGCGAAAAACTCGCCGAGCGGGTGCGGACGCGGCACCGGCTGGTGGTGGATCTGCTGGTCGCCGTCGGCGTTCCGGCCGAGACGGCCGAACAGGACGCCGAGGGGATCGAGCACCATGTGTCCGATGCAAGCCTCGCGGCATTCGGCAGGTTCCTGCGCCGGCGGACGTGACACTGTTTCGCCGTCACGGTGCGCCGCGATCCATTTTGAAATCCTGCTCCGACCCAAGCTTGATCGGGTTCTCCCCGGCAAAATGCGGATTGCGGATCGGGTAGAAGGCATAGCCGAACCCGACCCGATCGGGCTGTCCCGCCGGCAGGACCTTCGGCATGATGGCGCTGACCGCCGCCACGCCGCGGTGCCTCCGCCCGACCGTGCGAGAGGCCGCATGAATGCCGTCCACCAGCGCCTGGTCGAAATCCGGCTGCAGGATGGAAACGGACAGCACCACGATGCCCGGGTTGCGATTGTTCACCCGACCCTGAGCTGATGCCAGGGCATCCACGACGGCGGCACGGATGACCTGTGGACTGCGGCCGTCGCGTGCCTTCCATTGCAGCGCGTCCGGCGCAAGCATCGCCAGCGACAGCGGCTCACCGGCAGGCGTGCTGAAGTGCAGTTGCACATCGGTTCGACCGGGCGCTGGGGGCGTGAATCCCACACGATTGCCGGCATCGAACAGCAGCTTCGCCGTCGCGAAACCGCTCATGGTGCGCAGGAACCGCCCCTGCTCGGCCAGTGGAAGGGCGAGCCGTACCAGCGACGGATGCTGCCCCCAGCAGTGCAGAAAATCGTGCAGCGCCACGACATACATCGCCGCGAGTGCATCGTCGTTGTGTCGGAGCCAACTCCACCCGGGCCGATCGATCTGCTGGCGCAGCCGCGATACCGCCCACGCGAACGGGTAGTCGCCCGCCGCCGATCCCATCGCCGGCGGCGAGGCCTGCATGTGCGCAACAAGATGGCCACCGGTCAGCCTGTCGTATTCCTGCGCGGTCGACTCCAGCATCGCGCGCGACAGCAGGATCGCCTCGGCGGAGGCTTCGCGCGGCCGGGTCAGCGCAAAGCGAGAAAACTCGTCATGACAAACGAGCACCGCGTCACGCCGCACACTGGTCGACACGACCGCCGGCACTTCGTTTCGCTCGATGCCGACGGCCGAGCGCGGCAGGATCTCGCCCTCGGGCAGACCGGGCGTGGCCGTGATCGCGCCGCAGCGGAAGCACTTGATGCGGATCGCCAGGAAGTTTGCGGGCAGATAGCCTTTGATCAGGATCGACTGCCCGCAGCGGCAACCCAGGTCCGAACTGCCTGCGCCGATGAACGCCGGCACATCGCCGACCTGGATGAAATGCAGGGCGTCCAAGCAGGTGCGGCCCCTAGAAGATCCCCTCCAGCCACCCCTGCTGCTTTGGCTGGATGATCGGGGTATCGCCGGTTTCCTGGCTCTGGCCCAGTGCCGCGTTCTCGCGCAGGCGCTGGCCTTCCTTCTGCGGATCGACCACGATCCCGGGCGGTGGCGGCTTGCGCCAGAACATCAGCTTGTCGACGAAGCCTTCGGAGGGTTTGGCCAGCAAGGCATCCTGATCGACTGTCGCCCGTATGCCGGGCGATGCCGGCGGACCGGCGGCCTGGACCAGCGCCTGCTGGCCTGGGCTGGGGCCCGCGGGCGGCGCGCCCAGCGCCATCTGCGGCACCAGCGCCTGCTCGGCCTTCTCCCGCTCGGATTGCTCCTGCGGCCGGACCGCGCCGGGACGCGGCGGCTCCAGCGCGAACGTCGGCGGCATGGCCAGCGGCGCCCGCGTCGTCACGGTGAACTCGTCCGGTGCGTCGCGCACAAAGCCGAAGGTGCGGCCAAGCTTGTCGGTGTTGCAGCCGCCGAGCGCCAGCGTGCAAACGGCCAGCAGGCCGATCGTTCCGCAATGTCTGTTCGATGTCAGCATCACGCCACTTTCATAATCGCTGAAGGGGGCGTTTCGCAAGATCGTCAGCCAGCCGATGCGTCCTTTGGGGCGTCCTCCGGCGAGCGGGACTTTCGCGCGCGCGGCAGCAGGCTTTCCAGCACCAGCGCCGCGACGCCGCACACGATGGCCGCATCCGCCAGGTTGAACACATACCAGGACCAGCCGCCGACATGGGCGTGGATGAAGTCCACCACCGCGCCGAAGCGCAGCCGGTCGATCACGTTGGACACCGCGCCGCCCGCGATGGTCCCGAGCGCCACCGCGACCAGCGGCGACTCGGCGCGGCGCAGCCAGACGCCGAGGGCCGCGACCACCGCGAGCGCGACGCCGGCGAGCGCCACGGAACTCCACTGGCCGAAGCCGTTGAGCAGCCCGAAGGTGACGCCGCGGTTCCACACCATGGTGAAGTTCAGCACCGGCGCCAGGACGATCTGGCCGACCTCCGGCAGGTGGATCACTTCGAGGACCCACCATTTGCTGGCCTGGTCCGCCACCAGGACCACGGCAGCGGCGAGCAGGCCGAGAAGGGTGAGGCCATTGCGGCTCATGCAGAGGGACCCCCTCCCCCCAGCCCCCTCCCGCGAGGGAAGGGGGAGTGGTGGTGCGCGGCCTGCTCCCCCTCCCCTTGCGGGAGGGGGCTGGGGGGAGGGTTCCGCGCCATCACCCTCGGCAGACCAACCCCAACTCCACCGCATCGGCGCAGCGCGCGCACAGCGTCGGATGGTCGGGTTGCTGGCCGACCTCGGTCAGCACGCGCCAGCAACGTACGCATTTGTCGCCGGGCGCCTGCGTGACCTGAACAGACGAACCGCCGGATGGCGGATCAAGCTGCACCGCGGAGACGATGGCGACCTCAGCCCACCCAGCGGCATCCAGCAATCCGTCCTCACCAGTCATCAGAGGCACTGCCACAGCCGCCTGCAGGGATGATTTTATGTTGCCCGCCGCACGTTCATTTTCGATCGCGGTGGTTATCCGCCGGCGGACGGCGCGTATCGCATCCCACTTTCGCGCCAGCCCCACATCCCGCCACCGCGCCGGCATCTCCGGGAAAAGTTGCAGGTGCACACTGTCGCTTTCGCCGAACCGCGCGCACCACGCCTCCTCCGCCGTGAAGCACAGCACCGGCGCCAGCCACGTGGTCAGGCAGCGATGCAGATGATCCAGCACCGTGCGCGCGGCGCGGCGACGCAGACTGTCGGGCCGGTCGCAGTAGATCGCGTCCTTGCGCACGTCGAAATAGAACGCCGAGAGATCGGTGGCGCAGAAATTGTGCAGCTCGGGATAGACGCCGGTCCAGTCATAGCTCTGCACCGAGGCACGGATGCGCGCATCCAGCTCCGTCAGCCGATGCAGCACCCATTTCTCCAGCTCGGGCATGTCGTCGTACGGCACACGCTCCGCCTCGGTGAAACCGGCCAGGCTGCCGAGCAGCCAGCGCAGCGTGTTGCGCAGCCGGCGGTACAGTTCCGCCTGCTGCTTCAGGATTTCCGGGCCGATGCGCAGATCCTCGGTGGTGTCCGACATCATCACCCAGAGGCGGAGAATATCGGCACCGAATTTGTCGTTGACCTCCTGCGGCGCCGTCGTGTTGCCGAGGGACTTCGACATCTTGCGTCCCTGCTCGTCCATCACGAAGCCGTCCGTCAGCACCGCCTTGAACGGCGCGACGCCGCGTGTGCCGACAGCCTCGAGCAACGACGACTGGAACCAGCCGCGATGCTGGTCGGAGCCTTCCAGATAAAGGTCCGCCGGCCATGGCAGGCCGCGCGCCTCCAGGGTGAACGCATGGGTCGAGCCCGAACTCGAACCACACGTCGACGATGTCCATCACCTGTTCGAAGTCTTCCGGACTGCGGTCGTTGCCGAGGAAGCGCGACGGCGGCGAGGAGTACCAGCTATCCGCGCCCTCCACCATGAACGCCTCGACGATGCGGGCCACGACCGCCGGATCGCGCAGCGGCTCGCCGGTGCGCCGGTCGACGAACACCGTGATCGGCACGCCCCAGGCGCGCTGGCGGCTGATGCACCAGTCGGGACGGTCGGCGACCATCGAGCCCAGGCGGTTGCGTCCCTGTTCCGGCACGAAATGCGTCTGCGCGATCGCGTCGAGCGCCTTCTCGCGGATGCGCTCCGGCCCGTCCAGACGGATGAACCATTGCGGCGTGGCGCGGAAGATCAGCGGCGCCTTGGAGCGCCACGAATGCGGATAGGAGTGCACCAGTTTGCCGCGCGCCAGCAGGCCGCCGGCATCGGTCAGCGCGGCGCAGACCGGATCGGCGGCCTTGTAGACGTGCACGCCGGCGAACAGCGGCACCCACGGGTTGAACGTGCCGTCGCCTCCCACTGTGTCCGGAACTTCCAGATCGTGCCGGCGGCCGAGGTCGAAGTCCTCCTCGCCGTGGCCTGGCGCGATATGCACGAAGCCGGTGCCGGCCTCGGTCGTGACATGATCGCCGAGCAGGACGGGCGTATCCTGGTCGTAGCCGCGGCCGCGCAGCGGATGGGCGGTCACCGCGCCGGCAAGCTCGGCGCCCTTCAGCACGCGGTCCACATGGTGCGTCGCGATGCCGACGTCCTTGCAGAACTGCGGCAGCAGATCGAGTGCCACCAGCAGCTTCTCGCCGACCCGGGCAAGCGAATTCGCCTCGATGCCGTCGACATGGACCAGCGCGTAGTCGAAGTCGGCGCCGGCGGCGATGGCGCGGTTGCCGGGCATCGTCCAGGGCGTCGTGGTCCAGATCACCACCGACGCGCCGACCAGGTCCTGTGCAGGCGCCGACAAGACCGGAAAGCGCACCCAGATCGTCGTCGAGGTGTGGTCGTGGTACTCGATCTCGGCCTCGGCGAGCGCGGTCTTCTCGACCGGCGACCACATCACCGGACGCAGGCCGCGATACAGCGCGCCGTTCAGCAGGAACTTGCAGATCTCGCTGGCGATCGCCGCTTCCGAGGGATGGTCCAGCGTCGCATAGCGCCCGCGCCAGTTGCCCTCGACGCCGAGGCGGCGGAACTCGGCCGCCTGCACCGCCATCCAGTGCTGCGCGTAGGCACGGCATTCGGCACGGAAGTCGAGCACCGGGACGGCGTCCTTGTCCTTCTTCGCCTCGCGGTACTGTTCCTCGATCTTCCACTCGATCGGCAGGCCGTGGCAGTCCCAGCCGGGGATGTAGTCGGCGTCGTAGCCGGCCATCTGACGCGAGCGGTTGACCACGTCCTTGTGGATCTTGTTCAGCGCCGTGCCGATGTGGATGTTGCCGTTCGCATAGGGCGGGCCGTCATGCAGGATGAACTTTTCCCGTCCCAGCGAGGCCGCGCGCAGGCTGCGACCACAGGTCCATCTTCTCCCAGCGGGCGAGGATCTGCGGCTCCCGCTTCGGCAGGTCGCCGCGCATCGGGAAGCCGGTCTGTGGCAGAAACACCGTGTCGCGATAGTCGCGTTGCGGGTCGGAAGGGGCGTCGTTCATGGGGCGGTCCGGGCGGCTGATGCCGCTTTGGAGTGGTCGGGGGGCGTGGATGGTCCCGGGGCTTAGCGAGCCGCCGGGCCGGTAATTCGCGCCTGCCTATACACCTGGGCCATGCCGCGGACTATGGGGACGGGGTGGGGCAGGGTCAAGCAATCGTCGCCCGCCGCAGGGCTATCGGATGAAGTTGAAGTGCTCAGGGCTCTGCCCTGAAACCCGCCCGGTGGCGTTGCCCCCGGGACCCCCACCAAAGGCGTAGCCTTTGGGATCCATTACTAAAGTAACGGGTTCCAAGGGCTCGGCCCTTGGCGGAGTCCAGAGGCAGCGCCTCTGGTGGGGTGCGGGGTGAAACCCCGAGCGCTTCGACTTCTCCCGATTGCCCTGGTTCGCTGGTGCCGCACCTGTCGAAATCCGCCCGGCTCGAACGTCACTGGCTTGTCGGAGCATGATGCCCGGCAATAACCGGTGAAGGAGAACCACCATGCAGTACTTGCTGCTGATCCATTCCAACGAAGCGGCGATGCGGGCCACCTCCCAGGAGGACATCGGCCGGATGGTCGCCGCCTACGGCGCCTACACCGAGGCGGTCAATCAGGCCGGGATCATGGTCTCGAGCAATCGCCTGCGGCCGAGCGCCGCCGCGACCACCGTCCGCGTCGCCGACGGCCGGACGCAGGTGCTCGACGGCCCGTATGCCGAGACAAAGGAGCAGATCGCCGGCTACTACCTGATCGACGTGCCCGACCTGGATGCCGCGCTGTCCTGGGCGGCGCGTTGTCCAGGCGCCAGCTATGGCGCGATCGAGGTCCGCCCGATCTGGGCCATGTAATGCCACCGGAGACGCGACCAGCCTGCTGCCCGCGCCGCAGAATTCGCGGCGCGGCGCAGCTACGGCAAACTGGTGGCCTTCCTCGCGGCACGCACCAGGGACGTGGCCGCGGCCGAGGACGCGCTGTCCGAGGCATTCGCCGCCGCCCTGGCCGACTGGCCGGTGCGTGGCGTGCCACGCAACCCGGAGGCATGGCTGATGGCCGTCGCCAGGCGGAAGCTGATCGATGCCGCGCGGCGGCGGCGCAGCGCCGAGGCCGCCGCTGGTCCGCTGCAACTGGTCGCCGAAGAACTGCAGGAAGCGATGGCAGCCGATGCGCCGATCCAGGACAGCCGCCTGGCCCTGATGTTCGCCTGTGCCCATCCGGCGATCGATCCCGCCATCCGCGCGCCGCTGATCCTGCAGACCGTCCTCGGCTTCGACGCCGTCGCCATCGCATCCGCCTTCCTGGTCTCGCCTGCCACCATGGGCCAGCGCCTGGTGCGCGCGAAACACAAGATCCGGCAGGCCGGCGTTCCATTCCGCGTGCCGGAGCGCGACGATCTGCCCGAGCGGCTGGATGCCGTGCTGGCCGCGATCTACGCCGCCTTTGCGGCGGGCTGGTCGGATCCTGCCGGCGCCGCGGACCGACGGGGAAACCTGGCCGACGAGGCGATCTGGCTTGGCCGGCTGGTCGTCTCGCTGCTGCCGGAGGAACCCGAGGCGCTCGGGCTGCTCGCCCTGATGCTGCATGCCGAAGCCCGGCGAGCCGCGCGGCGGAATGCAGATGGCGACTATGTCCCGCTGGCGGACCAGGATGTTTCCCAGTGGGATGGGCATCTGATCGAGGAGGCCGAAGCGCTGCTGCGACGTGCCGGCGGCATGGGCAGGATCGCCCGCTATCAGCTCGAGGCAGCGGTGCAGTCCGCCCACGCCGTGCGTCGCCTGACCGGCCAATCCGACTGGGCCGCGATCGTCGGGCTCTACAATGCGCTGGCGGCGATCACCGCGTCGCCGGTCGTGACGATCAATCGCGCCATCGCCATTGCCGAAACGCTCGGCGCGGAGGCGGCCCTCGCGTCGCTCGATGCGCTCGCAACGGATCGCCAGGTGGGCGAGTATCAGCCGTACTGGGCCGCACGTGCCGAACTGCTTGCGCGCACTGGCGAGGCGGGGGCAGCCGATGCAGCGTATCAGCGGGCGATCGGGTTGGAATCGGATCCGGCGGTTCGCAGGTTTCTCCAGGCACGGCGCGTGAGCCGCCGTTAAGTCGTCCATCCATTTGATAAATCTCGCTGCGCCGGCGGTTTCGCTCCGCTGAGAAACGGCACGAAAATCCGACGAAACCGACCCTGCCACCACCTGATTGCAAAGTGGCCCGCCACTCGCTGCCGAGCTTGCATTTCAAGAACGCGTGAGCGTAAGGTTCGGGGGCCAACCATTACGCACCTGCTGCTAAAACCCAGCTTCGCGGCCGACATCGGCCTGACAGCCGTTGTCCGTCGGCGACATTGTGCCAAGGCCGTTCCGACCACGCGAGCGCGTCCACCCGACCCGAGAGGACTGATGAACGAAGACGATATCAGCATCAGCGCAAGCGGCACGGTCAAAGCGCTGCGACGCCTCATCTTTGCTGCCCTGATCATCCCGGCGCTCCTGTTCGTCGCCGCCGTGTCGTGGGATCGGTCGATCATCCTGCGCGATGCCGAAGAAGAGGCGCTCAAACTGATTGCCGTCTTCCAAGGGCAGGCCGAGAACCTGTTCAAAGGCCACAACCTGATCCTCGATCTCGTCGTGGCGCGCCTGAAGGACCAGGATTGGGACAAAATAGAACTTACGCCCGGCCTCCTGCACGAGCTTGAGACCGTGGACATGATGCTCGACGATACGTCCGCGATACTCGTGGTCGACGCTGCAGGAAAGACGCGCGCGACCACCTTGCATTCGTCCGACAATGAACCGATGCCGCCCGGCGATATGACCTGTTTTCTTGCATTGCAGCGCGGCGACCTGGCGACCTGTGTCAGCGAACCCTACGTCGAAGTCGCGTCAGGGTCGCACCTGTTCTCGCTCACGCGTCGCCTGGAGAAGAACGGGACATTCAGCGGCATGGCCCAGGTCGCAATATCCGCGGACTTCATCATGAACCTTTGGGCGTCGGCGTTGCCGCGCGCCACCGATACGATCTCGATTTTGCGTTCGGACGGCGTCATTCTCGCGCAACCCACCCATCAGGCCATGAGCGGGCCTGGCCTGGCCGCTGTCGCGACATCGCTGATCAATGACATCAAAAAGACTGACGGCGGTGTCATCAAAGCCGGCGCGGCTGTCGGCGGCGATGATCGAATTACGGTCGCCAAGAGGATCGCGGGCTATCCGGCCTATATCACGCTTGGCCTTGACCGCCCTGCCATTCTCGCAACCTGGTACCGCGATGTCGTCATCTATGCGCTCGTCACCATCGGTTCGACGATGGGCATCGTGCTGGCGCTGGGAACCGCGCTGCGGCGGGCGCGGACCGAGCATCGCGCTGTCGCCCGATGGCAGGCGGAGATGCGCGAACGGGAGCGGGCGCAGGATCAGCTTCTTCAAAGCCAGAAGATGGAGAGCCTTGGCAAGCTGACCGGCGGCATCGCGCACGATTTCAACAATCTGCTCACCGTGATTGTCGGCAATGTCAGCATGATCGAGCACTTCGTCGAAAATCCCGACGGCAAACGGCAGTTGCGGAACGCCCTGAAGGCCGGCGAGAGCGCCGTGTCGCTGACGCAGCGGCTGCTGGCGTTTGCGCGCAAGCAGGATCTTCAGCTTCAGTCGGTCGACTTGCTCTATCTTGTCGACGGGATGCGCGGTTTGCTGCTCCGGACAATCGGCGACAATGTTCGACTGGTCATCGATGAGGACAGTGCACCCTGGCCGACACTGGTCGATCCGAACCAGATGGAGCTGGTCATCCTCAATCTTGCGATCAACGCGCGCGACGCGATGCCGGATGGCGGAACACTGACAATCACGCTGTCAAACAGGGAGGCATGCCGGGATGCGCCGCACGACCTGCCGCCGGCGGATTACGTCGTCCTGACTGTTGCCGATACCGGAATTGGCATGGACGAGGCGACCCTCGCACAAGCCACGGACCCCTTCTTTACGACCAAGGGCCAGAGCAAGGGCACGGGTCTTGGACTGTCCATGATGGAGGGCGTGGTTGCCCAATCGGGCGGCGCAACACTGCTGCGGAGCAAGCCTGGCCGGGGTACCGCGGTCGAGATGTGGTTGCCGCGCACGAAGATACCTGCGAAGGCGACCGTGAGCCGCGCCCGGATGAGCAGCGCGGCCCAGGGCGGTGAAACGATCCTTGTATGTGACGACAATCCGGCAGTGCTTGAATTCCTGTGCGATGCGCTGCGGGGAGCAGGTTATCGTACGGTCGATGTGCAAAGCGGGCGATCCGCGCTCGCTGCGCTGCAGGCCGATACGTCGATCCGGCTGCTTGTTGTCGACTTTGCCATGCCGGAAATGAACGGAGCAGCACTGGCAGCGCAAGGTTCGCCCGCTTTATCCCGAACTGCCGATCCTGCTGATCACCGGCAATGCCGATCTTGACGCAGTTCAGGCCGCAATTCCGGGCGTGCCCATGCTGGCCAAGCCGTTCGGCCATGCACAGCTGGCTGCACATGTGGGTGAGCTGCTGAAGCGAATCCCCGTAGCTGCCTAGCGTTGCCCGCGATGTAGATACGTCCGTAACGCCACTTGCAGCACGTGTTCTGCAGCGGATCCTAAACCGCCGCCAGCAGCCGCCGTGCCTCCGCCGCATCCATGCCGATCTGCGCCTTCAGCGCATCGAGGCCGGAGAACCGCCGTTCCTCGCGGATATACGCATGCAGCGCCACCGCAAGCTCCACGCCGTAGATGTCCGCGTCGAAGTCGAAGATGTTGACCTCGAGCCGGCTCTCCGGCCCTTCACTGCACCGTCGGCCGGCGGCCGATATTGGCCACGCCGCGATGCCATTTGCCGTCCGGCAGGCGCGCCGTCACCGCATAGACGCCGCGCGCCGGCTCCAGATGCCGGCCCAGCGCGATGTTGGCGGTCGGAAAGCCGATCGTCCGCCCGCGCGCATCGCCGTGCACCACCTCGCCGCGGATCGTCCACGGCCGCCCCAGATCGGCGGTCGCCCGCTCCGGATAGCCGTCCTGCAGCACGCGCCGGATGCGCGTCGCGGAGATCGGGCCGCCGCCGTCGGCCAGCAGCGGCACCAGCGTGAGCCCCATGCCCAGTTCCTCGGCACGCCGGGCGAGGAAGATCGTGTCGCCGCCGCGCCGATGGCCGAACGCAAAGTCCGGGCCGCACACCAGGTGCCTGGCGCCCAGCCCGTCGTGCAGCACCTCGGCCACGAATGCCTCCGCCGACATCAGGCTGAACGCGTGGTTGAACGGCAGCTCGTAGAGCAGGCGTCACCCCCAGCGCCGGCGAGCGCTTCGGCCCGCTCCGCCGAGCAGCGTCAGGCGGAACGGCGGATCGTCCGGGCGGAAATGCTCGCGCGGATGCGGCTCGAACGTCAGCACGCGCGAGCGGCACCTTGGGACGCGCGGCATGCGCGGCCCGGATCACCTGCGCATGACCCCGGTGCATGCCGTCGAAATTGCCCAGCGCCACGGTGGCGCCCCTGCGCATCGGCGGGCAGTTCCCGCCAGTCGTGGAAGATCCGGATCACGACCGCGACGGCACCTGAACGTAGGCCTCGCCGTCGATCACGACCTCGTCGCCGACGGTGCAGACCGTGCTCAGCGTGGCCCGCTTCTTCTCGGGGTTGAGCGCCGTGATGGTGACCGTGGCCTTCACCGTGTCGCCGATCTTCACCGGCGCGGCAAAGCGCAGCGACTGGCGCATGTAGAGCGTGCCGTGCCCGGGCAGCCGCGTGCCGAGCACGGCGCTGATCAGGCCGGCGGACAGCATGCCGTGCGCGATGCGCTCGCCGAACACCGACTGCTTCGCCGCCTCGGCGTCGATGTGGACCGGATTGGTGTCGGTGCTGACCGCGGCATACAGCAGGATGTCGGCCTCGGTGATGGTCTTGCCCAGGCTGGCCGTCTGGCCGATCTGGAGGTCCTCGAAGAAATGGCCGGTTGTCATGGTGCGGGTCCCGCGGTTGTGCGGGCTTCTTCTGGGGGAAGCGCCCCCGGGAATCAACCCGAGGGGCACGTCACGCCGGCTTTGGCACGGTTCAGGGCCGCGGTATCGATCCTGTTTCCGGGGCTACTGCTTCCCCTGCTCCTTCTCGGCCTTTGCCTTGTCGTGGTGACCGATCGCGGCACCCGTCGCGGCACCTGCGACCGCGTGTCCGCTGCCGACCTCGTGGCCTGCCAGTGCGCCGACCGCCGCACCCTTGGCAGTCCCGCCCGTGTGCTGGCGTCCTTGTCCTTGTCCGTTGCGGCCTGCGCCACCGTGGCTGCGAGCGCAAAGGCGGCAGCGTAAAGCAATTCACGTCGCATCTGTCCCTCCTCCGTTCAAGCCAGACCCGAACGAGGGCCGCAGGGCAAGGTTGCTTCACGTCGCCGGGTCAGGCCGCATCGGCTCCCGCGGCCGTGGACAAGGTCGGGCGAGAAAGCGCAAACAGCCGCCACTCCCCAACCGCGCAGGACCAACCGATGCCGCACACCGACGTGGGACGCTCCGAGGAGCTTCTGGCCGAACTGGCCAACTGGGTGACGCTGGAAACGCCCACCACGGACCCCGCCGCGGTCAACCGCCTGATGGACCTCGCCGAGCGCGGAACTGGCCCGGCCGGCGCCGCGCTCACCCGCATCCCCGGCCGCGACGGCTTCGGCGACAACCTGATCGCGCGCACGCCCGGGCGAATGGGGCAGGAAGCCGGTGCTGGTGGCGGGCCATCTCGACACGGTGTGGTCGCACGGCACGCTGGACGGCATGCCGTATCAGGTGAACGGCGAGAAGGCGCACGGGCCGGGCATCTACGACATGAAGGCGGGCAGTTTCCTGGCGTTCCACGCGGTGCGCTCGATCCTGCGCCAGAAGGTTCCGACGCGGCGGCCGATCGTGCTGCTGCTGACGCCGGACGAGGAGGTCGGCAGCCCGACCTCGCGCGAATGGATCGAGCGCGAGGCCGGCCAGGCCGCCTGCGTGCTGATCCCGGAGCCCGCCGGCCAGGGCGGCGCCTGCGTCACCGCGCGCAAGGGCGTCGGGCGGTTCGTCATGCGGGTGGAGGGCCGCGGCGCGCATTCCGGCGGCGGCTTCCAGGAGGGCGCATCGGCGGTGGTGGAACTGGCGCGGCAGATCGTGCGGATGCACGGGATGGTCGACCTCGATCACGGCATCACGCTGAACGCCGCGCCGGTGTGGGGCGGCTCGCGGCCCAACGTGATCTCGCCGGATGCCGGATGCGAGATCGACCTGCGGGTGAACTCGGTCGAGGACGGCGCGCGCATGGAGCGCACGCTGCTGGAGAGCACGGCGCTGACGCCCGGGTGCCGCGTGGTGGTGGAGGGCGGCATGAACCGCCCGCCGTTCGCCGAGGACGCCGGCATCCTGGCGCTGTACGACAAGGCGCGCGGCATCGCCGAGCAGGTGGGGATCGCGCTGCCGCGCCAGCATCGCGGCGGCGGCTCGGACGGCAATTTCACCGCGGCGATGGGCGTGCCGACGCTGGACGGCCTCGGCTGTCCCGGCTCCGGCGCGCACGCCAGCCACGAGCACATCCTGTGGCAGCACCTGGCGCCGCGCGCCGCGCTGATGGCGGGACTGCTGGAGACGCTGGAATAGCGGTGCGTCGTGACCCGACCGCCTTCCCCGGCCCTCCCCCGCTTCGCGGGAGAGGGAGTGACTTCCTCACTCCCCCGTCGTGCCCGCGGGAGGCGCGGAATTCTCCCCACCCCTGCGAGCGGGGCGGAGGGGCCAGGCCCAGGCCGGACGGGCGACGGCTGAACGGTCTCTCCCTCCCCTGCGAAGCGGGGGAGGGTCGGGGAGGGGGTATCCGAGCACGCACTGAGCCTCACGCATGCTGTTCAACTCGCAGGTCTTCATCACCGGCTTCCTGCCGATCGTGCTGGGGCTCTACTACGCCGTCGCGTCGCACCGCGCGGCGCGCCAGGCGGTGGTCGTGCTCGCCTCGCTGGCGTTCTACGGCTGGTGGGACATCCGCTTCGTGCCGCTGCTCGCCGGCCTCACCGTCGCCAACTGGCTGATCGCGCAGTGGTTCGGCGTGCCGCCGCGCCAGGTGGATTCCGGTCCTCGGCGTGGTGCTCAACCTCGCGGTGCTGGGCCTGTTCAAATACGCCGACTTCTTCCGCGGCACCGCCGACGCGCTGCTCGGCGAGCACGTTCCATCCGTGGCAACCTCATCCTGCCGCTCGGCATCAGCTTCTTCGTGTTCCAGAAGATCTCCTATCTGATCGATCTGCGCCGCGGCGACCGGCACATCTACGGCTTCCTCGACTTCTGCATGTTCGTCACGTTCTTTCCGCAGCTCATCGCCGGCCCGCTGGTGCGCCACAACGAGATCATCCACCAGTTCGCGCTCGATCCGCGCCGGCCGGAGATGTGGGAGAATCTGTCGCGCGGCTTCGTGCTGTTCGTGATCGGGGTGGCGAAAAAGGTCGCGCTGGCCGACACGCTGGCGATGGTCGCCGATCCGCTGTTCGCCAAGGCGGCGGGCACGTCGCTGTCGGCGGCCGAGGCATGGGTGGCGACCGGCGCCTACACGCTGCAGATCTACTTCGACTTCTCCGGCTATTCCGACATGGCGATCGGCCTGGCGCTGATGTTCGGCCTGCGCCTGCCGATGAACTTCAACGCGCCGTATCGCGCCGTGTCGATCCGCGACTTCTGGCGGCGCTGGCACATGACGCTGTCGCGCTTCCTGCGCGACTATCTCTACATCCCGCTCGGCGGCAACCGGTGCGGCGCGGTGCGCCAGGCGGTGAACGTCGTCGCCACGATGCTGCTGGGCGGCCTGTGGCACGGCGCGAACTGGACCTTCGTCGCCTGGGGCGGGCTGCACGGCGTGGCACTGGCGGTGAACCACGTCTGGCAGGGCAGCGGACTGCGCCTGCCGCGCGCCGCCGCGTGGGCGCTGACGCTGCTGTTCGTCATGGCATGCTGGGTGCTGTTCCGCTCGGCCGATTTCTCCACCGCGGGCGACATCCTGGTGTCGATGGTCGGAGCGCACGGTCTGGGCCACCTGTCGCTCGATCGCGAGTTCGTCGTCGCACTGATCGGCGGCGCGGCGGTGGCATTGCTGGGTCCGACCAGCCAGGAGGCGGCACTGACAAAACTCCAGCCGAAGCCGTGGCTGGCGATGCCGGCGGGCCTCGCACTTGCCTATCTGCTGCTGCTGGTCGGCGGCCGGTTGCCGAATGTCTTCATCTACTTCCAGTTCTGACGCCACCTCCCCTTGGCGCCGCTTCCTGCGCCTCGCGGTCGGCACGGCGGTGCTGGCGGTCGCGGTGATCTATGCGTTCGTCGTGCTGGTGGACCCGTTCGACACCCTGCCGCTGTCGCCGCCCGCCGATCGCGCGCCGGTCGCGACCAACGCGCGGTTCTCGTTTCCCGCGCTGGCGCGCTCGGACAAATTCGACAGCGCGATCTTCGGCACGTCGACCAGCCGGCTGCTGCGCCCCGCGGTGCTCGATGCGGAATTCGGCGCGCGCTTCGCCAACCTCGCGATGAACGACGCGACCGTCTATGAGCAGTCGCGCATGCTGTCGGTGTTCGCCCGCGCGCATCCCGCGGCGCGCCTCGTGCTGGTCGGGCTCGACGTGCGCCGCTGCGTCACCGGCGACGACTACGAAAGGCTGACCTGCCGCGCCATTCCCCGAGTGGATGTACGACGCCAATCGCTGGCGCGGCTATCGGCGAGATGTTCAACCTGTTCGCGGTGCAGGAGGCCGGCCAGCAGTTCGGCATCCTGATCGGCCTCAAGCGCCGGCGCTACGGCCGCGACGGCTATACCAGCTTCGTCCCGCCCGACAGCGAGTACGATCCGGCGCGCGTGGCGATGCATCTGCGCGCGACCGAACCGGAGATCCCGCCGGGCGAGCGAAGCGGCGCTCCGACGACATGGCGGTATCCGGCGATCGATCAGCTTGGGTCGGACCTTCGCGCTGCTCGCGGACAGCACGCGAAAGATTCTGTTCTTCGTCCCGTACAACCATGTGCTGATGTCGGCGCCCGGGTACGCCGGGCGCGCTGGTCTGGAACGAGTGCAAGCGGCGCGTGGCCCGGCTGGCCGCGCAGGTGCCGAACGCGCTCGCCGTCGATTTCATGCTGCCGAGCCCGATCACCGACGCTGACGACAATTACTGGGATGCGCTGCACTACCGCATCGCGATCGCCGACCGGATCGCGCGCGACCTGGCCGCCGCCGATCGCGGCGAGGCGTCGGCGGACTACCGCGTGCTGTCGCCGGAGGGCATGGAATCAGCCCGCCGCTGAGCGCTGCGCCAGCGCCATGAGCACCGGCACGGCGGCGACGAGATCGGCCACGCGCACCTTCTCGGTCGGCGTGTGCGCCTCGCGCGATGTCGCCCGGTCCGAGCACGACGCAGGGCGCGATCGCCTGCAGTTCCGAGGCGTCGGTGCCGTACGGCGCGGTGGCGGGCGGCTTGCCGACCAGATCGGCGCACAGCGCGCACGAGCGGATGATCCGCCGGCAGTTCCGGCGGAAACCCCTCGCGCGCCTCGGTCACCGCGATGCCGAAGCGGCCGGCCGCGTCGTGCACCGCCTGCCAGCACCGGCGCCGGATCGACCTTGGCCGAGTAGCGGAACTTGATCCGCGCGGTGGCCTTCGGCACGGTCACGTTCATCGCGGCGCCGTGGTTGTCGATCACCACGTTGAAGTCGCTGAACGGCGGCGCGTAGTCGGCGTCCTGCAGGCTGGTGTCGGTGCGCAGCCGCTCGAACACCGACTTCATCTCCATCAGGAACGGGATCAGCTCCCAGTTGGCGTTGCGCCCGCGCCCGGTGCTGCTGTGCGCCTGCACGCCGGTGGCGACGCAGGTGAAGGCGATGTGGCTGCGATGGCCGCGCACCGGCGCCATGCCGGTGGGTTCGACCACGACGATGCCGTGCGGCTTCACCCGGCGCACCAGCTCGGACGACTGCGCGATCAGCCGCGCGCCCTGCTTGGTGGTTTCCTCGTCGGTGGTGATCAGCAGCGTGATCGGCACGCTCGCGGGCAGCGCGCGCGCCGCGACGATGGCGGCGGCGACCGGGCCCTTCATGTCGGTGGAGCCGAGACCGTGCAGCACGCCATCGGCGTCGAGGCGCGCCGACCACGGGTCCTCCTGCCAGCCGGTGTCGGGCACCGTGTCCATATGGCCGGACAGCGCGATGCCGCCGGCCGGGCCGCGATGCGCCACCAGCGCGCGCTTCGCCACGCCGGCGGCGTCGGTGTAGTCGAGGCGCTCGATGTCGAAGCCGGGCAGCGCCGCTTCCACGCGGTCGGCCACCGGCAGGTTGGAGACGAAGCTGCGGCTGTCGAGCGATACGAGGTCGCGGGCCAGGGCGATGACGGCGTTGTCGAAGTCGGACATCGCAGTGCGATCCTCACGTCAGCCGATGCGCGCGTAGCTCAGGCGGCGGGCCAGCCAGCAGCCGACCTCGACGCCGGCGACCCGGCCCGATCCGTCGCGGCGGAAGGCCAGCGTCCAGTCGCCGGGCGGCGTGTGGTCCAGCGCACGCGGACAGGGCAGCACCCAGACATCGCGCGCCGACCGGGCCGAGCAGTTCCATGCGTCCCTGTCCGAGGAAGCCGGAGAAGCCGCCGTACAGCACGCCGCCGGCATCGACGACGGTCAGCTCGGCGTCCAGTTCCTCGCAGCGGTAGCGGCCGGCGACATCCCTGGCTGGCGCGCCGTCGCAGGGACGCAGACGCGAGCTTTGGTTCTCGAACGGCCGGTCCATCCACAGGCCGCCATCGCCAGGCCGCAGCCGCAGCGCCGGTGGATCGCGCGCCGTGCCGTCGGCCTGCAGGTCGAGCAGATCGGGAAAATGGCCGTAGCGCAGGCGCACCTGCCCGTCGGTGCTGCGTCGATGCGCACCGCAAGTCCGGTCTCCGGCTCGGTGTAGGCGCCGAGCCAGTCCGGCGTCGGGATGCTGCGGCGGCGCGCGGCGGCCGGTCCTCGCCCAGCACGGCGGCGAGCAGATCCACCGCGGCGTCGTGGGCGTCCGACAGGTGGTTGAACATGACGACGACGGAGACGCGTTCCGAGGGCACGTACATCCGGTGGCTGCGCCAGCCGCGCAGCGCGCCGCCATGGCCGGTGACCGCGCGGCCCAGTTCGGTGGCCCGGTTCAGGCCGAAGCCGTACACCGCCGGCGCGCCGTCGGCGAAGCTCACCGGGGCGGACGAGGCGGGAGTACAGCGCGTGCGCGTCGTCGCGCGTCGCGTCGATGTGGCGCTCCCAGGCGATCATGTCGTCGAGGCTGGCGCCGAGGCCGGCGTCGCCGGTCCACAGGATGCGGTTCTCCGCGGCGCGGAAGCCGCCGGCCGGGGTGCCTTCGTAGCCCTCGGTGCCGTCGGGCATGGCGCGCGTGTCGGCGGCCAGCAGCGCGGTCTCCATGCCGGCGGGCTCGAAGACGCGGGTGCGCAGCAGTTCGGCGAAACCGCGGCCGGTGCGCTCCTGCAGGATGTCGGACAAGCATGCGGAAATTCTGGTTGACGTAGGAGTGGCGGGTGCCTGGCGCGAAGTGCAGCGTGCGTGTGCCGGCGATCACGCGGGCGGCCTCGGTGTCGCCGAACGGGGCCTCGGCCGGCGAGCCGTGCAGCATCGCCACCGCCCAGTAGTCGCGCAGGCCGGACTGGTTGTGACACAGGTGCAGCGCGCTCGGCGCCGCCTGCTCCAGCAGCGGCAGGCGGGCGCGCACGTCGCCGTCCAGCACCGACGGATCGGGGAAGGCGTCCAGCACCACGGCGCAGGTGAACTGCTTGGTGATGGAGCACATGCGGAACAGCGTGCGCGGCGTGAACGGAATGCGCCGTTCGGCATTCGCCCAGCCCCAGGCGTGGCGCACCAGGACCTCGCCGTCGCGCAGCGCGGCGATCGCGCCGCCCGGTCCGGGATAGGCGCGGGGCAGGGCTTCGACGGTACGGTCGAGGCGGGTCGAGAGTGAGGTGGGCATGTGTTACGGTGGCTCCTACTCCGCCCGATCCGCCGACAGAGCTGCCAGCGCCCGCTGCGCTGCAGCCTTCAGCGTCGCGAGATCTCGATTGACAATCCACCAGATCACCTCGGGATCGACATCGTCATATTGATGGCGCAGCACGTTGCCGATGCTGCGGATGTCGGCCCAAGGTTGATCCGGTGCGAGACGCTCGGCGTGAGGTCCGAGCTTGCGAGCGGCTTCACTGACGATCAGAAGGGCGTACTGGACGCCATAGACCACAGCGCCCTGTGTGACGAACGTTGCAAGGTCCATACCGGCCGTGAATTGTTCGATGCGTTCGATATTGTCGATGATATCGGCGAAGCGGCGCGCCGGGTGCTCAGAAGGCAACAACCCTGTCCCTGGCTATCGCACGCCGGAGGCGCTCCTTGCGCACCGGCTCGGCCACAACATCGACCTCGGCGCCGAGCATGTCGCGCAGCCGCTCGCCAAGCGTGGCAAGCTGGCCGAAATATCGAAAGCCGCTGCGTCGCACGGCCTCGTCGAGACGCACCAGCACATCGACGTCCGATGCCACGCCGGCATCGTCACGGGCTACCGAGCCGAATACCGAGAGCGCAAGCACGCCTGCGCCACGAAGTTCCGCTTCGTGTGCACGCAGCGTGGCAAGGACTTCGTCACGTCGCATACTGCAGAGGGTAGTCGAATTGCCCTTCGCACACCACCCGCTTGCACGACTGGCAGGGCGAGGCAAACCACTCTTGAGACCGGCGATCCCCCCGCGCACAATACCCCCATGCTCACCGCCTACCTCGACCCGCGCACCGGCCAGACCTTCCCGCTCGACCAGCCGCGCTGGAGCGGCCCCGACCACGCGCCGCTGCTGCTGACGCCGCTGCCCGGCCTCACCCGGACCCAGATCGACACCGCCACGCGCAGCCTGTGGCGCTACCGCGCCGCGTTCCCGCTGCAGGTCGACGACCCGATCACCATGGGCGAGGGCTGCACGCCGCTGATCCGCCGCACGCTGCACGGCGCGCCGGCGCTGCTGAAATGCGAGTGGTTCATGCCGACCGGCAGCTTCAAGGACCGCGGCGCCAGCGTCATGCTGTCGCTGCTGCGCGCGCAGGGCATCCGCGACGTGCTGGAGGACAGCTCCGGCAACGGCGGCGCCGCGGTGTCCGCCTACGCCGCGGCCGGCGGGCTCGATGCCACGATCATGGCGCCCGCCTCCACCAGCCCGGCGAAGACGGTGCAGATGCGCGCGCACGGCGCCACGGTGGAACTGATCCCCGGCACGCGGCAGGACACCGCCGATGCCGCCGTCCGGCGCTCCGAGACCGTCTTCTACGCCAGCCACAACTGGCACCCGTTCTTCCTGCACGGCACCAAGACCCTGGCCTACGAACTGTGGGAGGACCTCGGCTTCCGCGCGCCCGACAACGTCATCACGCCATGCGGCGCCGGATCGAACGTGCTGGGCTGCGAGATCGGTTTTTCCGAACTGCTGCGCGCCGGCGAGATCGACGCCATGCCGCGCATCTTCGCCGCGCAGCCGGCAAATTGCGCACCCATCGCCGCGGCCTTCATGGCCGGCAGCGACACGCCGGTCGCCACCGAGATCCTGCCGACCATCGCCGAGGGCACCGCGATCGCGCAGCCGATCCGCCTGACCGAGGTGCTCGGCGCGCTGCGCCAGACGCGCGGCGGGGCGGTGATGCTGAGCGAGGCGGAGATCGGCACCGCCACGCTCGACCTCGCGCGCATCGGCATCTATGTCGAGCCGACCGCGGCCCAGGCCGTCGCCGCGTTCGCCAAGCTGCTCGCCGCCGGCACGATCACGGCGGAGCAGACCACGGTGCTGGTGCTGACCGGCAGCGGCCTGAAGGCGACGCCCAGGATCGCCGAACTGCTGGGAGGGGGTTACGAGCGGGATCAGTTCCTCCCCTCGCGGCGAGGGGGCAGGGGGAGGGGTCGATGGGACCGGCACTTTCGGCGGCAGCGGCGGTGCACCGCCAGTCCCCCTCCCCCAGCCCCCTGCCGCAAGGGGAGGGGGAGATGCATCGAGCATGACCGGCCCCCGCATCGCGCTGCTCGGCTTCTCCATCGAATGCAACCGCTTCGCGCCGGTCGCCACCGAGGCCGACTTCGCCGGCCGCACCTGTTGCGCGGCGATGCGATGGTGACCGACGCACGCTCCGCCGCCCCGCACATGCTCGGCGAACTGCCGGGCTTCATCGCCGACATGGACGCCGCCGGCCCCTGGGAGCCGGTGCCGATCCTGCTGGCGATGGCGGAACCGAACGGCCCGGTGGAGCAGGCGTTCTTCGACCGCATGCTCGCGGAATGGGAGCGCAGCCGGCTGCGCGGCACGCGGGGCGGCTCGACGGCGTCTACTGCGTGCTGCACGGCGCCGGGCTCGCCACCGAGGACCACGACCCCGAGGGCACCATCCTCGCCCTGGTCCGCCGCATCGTCGGACCCGACGTGCCGGTGGTCGCCAGCTACGACCTGCACGCCAACGTCTCGGACGCCAATGTCGATCTGGTGAACGCCTATATCGGCTACCGCACCAACCCGCATCTCGACATGCGCGAGCGCGGCGCCGAATCGGCACAGATGATGCGCAGGCTGCTGGCGGGCACGAAGACCTGCGTCGTGAACGTCCGGCTGCCGATCGTGCCGCCCACCGTCAGCATGCTGACCGGCAAGGATGCCCACGAACGCCCGTACGGCGAGCTGATCGACCTCGGCCAGCAGCGCATGCGGGAGCCGCCCTATGCCGGCCGTGTGCTGAACGTCTCCGTGATGGGCGGTTTCGCCTACGCCGACACGCCGTTCAACGGCCTGACCGTCGTGGTCACCGCGACCGACCCGGCCGCGGCGAAGGCGCTGGCACGCGAGATCGCCGAGGCCGGCTGGGCCCGGCGCGACCGGTTCCGCGCCGCGCTCACGTCGCTCGATGACGCCGTGCGCGTTCGCCGACCGGCACGGCGGACCGCACCAGGCCCGCGCTGATCTTCGCCGATGTCGCCGACAATCCGGGCGGCGGCGGGCGCGGCAACACGATGTGGATCCTCGAAGCGTTCCACAACGCCGGCGTGAAGGACGCCCTGGTGGGCGTGATCCACGACCCGGCGCTGGCCGCCGAGGCGCACCGCGCTCGGCGAAGGCGCCCGCTTCACCGCGCGCTTCAACCGCGTCGGGCGGCGACGAGTTCTCCAAGCCGTTCAGCGCGCCGGCCACCGTGCGCGGGCTGCGCGACGCGACCGTGCGCGGCCGCCGCGGGATCTACGCCGACAACACGCTCGACATCGGCCCGTCCGCCGCGCTGCAGATCGACGGCATCACGGTCGTGGTGATCTCCAACCGCTTCCAGTGCGCCGATCCGATGTTCTTCGAGGCATTCGGCCTCGACATCGGCGCGGCGCGCGTCGTGGTGGTGAAATCGCGCGGCCATTTCCGCGGCGGCTTCGACGAATTCTTCCGCCACGAGCAGGTGATCGAGGTCGACGCGCCCGGCCTGACCAGCCCGATCCTGTCGCGCTTCCCGTGGCAACACCTGCCGCGTCCGGTCCTGCCGATCGACGCGGCGGCAAACTGGTCGCCGGAGGACGCATGAAGCTCGCCGACCTGCCGACGCCGTGCCTGGTGCTCGACCGCGCCATCCTGCTGCGCAACATCGGCACCATGGCGCGGGCGCTCGCGCGCCACGGCGTGCCGCTGCGCCCGCACATGAAGACGGCGAAGTCGATCGAGGTGGCGCGCCTGGCGACCGCGGGCCAGCCCGGCGGCATCGCCGTCTCCACGCTGGCGGAGGCGGAGTATTTCGCCGGCCACGGCATCGCCGACATCCTCTATGCGGTCGGCATCACGCCGCAGAAGCTCGATCAGGTCGCCAAGCTGAACAGCGTCGGCGCCGCCGTCATCGTGCTGACCGACGATCTCGATGCCGCCGACGCGATCGCCGCCCACGCCCAGGCCGCCACGCACGCTGATCGAGATCGATACCGGCGAATCACGCGGCGGCGTCGCACCCGGACGACGACATGCTGCTGGAGATCGCGGCGCGCCTCGGGCCATGTCTCGCCGGCGTGATGACGCATGCCGGTCACTCCTACGCCGGTCGCAGCCAGGACGACATGGCAGCGGATCGCCGAGGCGGAGCGCGCCGGCGTGGTGCGCGCCGCCGAACGGCTGCGCGCGGCCGGCCACGCCGCGCCGATCGTCTCGATGGGCAGCTCGCCCACCGCGCTGCATGCGCAGAGCCTCGCCGGCGTGACCGAGGTGCGCGCGGGCGTCTACATGTTCGGCGACCTGTTCCAGGCCGAGATCGGCACCCACGCGCCTCGACGACATCGCGCTGACCGTGCTCACCAGCGTGATCGGCCGCCGACCGGGGCAGTTGCTGGTGGACGCCGGCGGCCTGGCGCTGTCCAAGGACCGCAGCACCGAGGCGGCGCCGAAGGATTACGGCTTCGGCCTCGTGCTCGATATCGACGGCCGCCGCAGCCTCGGCGAGGCGATCGTGCGCCGCGCCTATCAGGAGCACGGGGTCGTCCAGCCTGATCCGGCTCATCCGCTCGACCTGCCGATCGGGGCCAAGCTGCGCATCGCGCCCAACCACACCTGCATGACGGCCGCGGCGCATGACCGCTATTGCGTCGTGGAGGGCGGCGACGAGGTGGTCGCGATCTGGTCGCGGGTGAATGGTTGGTAGGCGTGTCACGGAAAGCCCTTTCGCAACGCCGCCCGGGGGCCTAAATCAAACACTGGCCGGTTGGAGCTTTTCTGAAGGGGTGGTGTCTTCCAGAACGTCGATCCCAACGAATGGGGATCTTACCCCGGATCGTCGACGCCGGTCTCACCGACACTGGCGCTGGTGGGTTTCGTCGGGCTGTGCCTGCTGGTCGGCGCGGCCGACGGGGCGATCGTCGCCGGCCCGGCGCGCGGCTGGTACCTGTCGCTGACCCGACCGCCCGGCACGCCGCCGGACTGGCTGTTCGGACCGGTCTGGACCGGTACTCTACGTGATGATCGGGGTCGCCGGCTGGCTCGTCTGGCGGCGTTCGACCTCGACGCGGCCGCTCCGCCTCTGGGGCTGGCAGCTCGCGGCCAACGCGTTCTGGGCGCCGGCCTTCTTCGCCATGCACAGCCCGCCGCTGGCGCTGGCGGTGAACCTGGTGCTGCTCGTGCTGATCGCGCTGACGGCGCGGGCCTTCCTGCCGGGTGCGACGGATCGGCGGCCTTGCTGCTGGCGCCCTATTTCGTCTGGGCCGGCTACGCGACCTATCTGACCGCCGGCTTCTGGTGGCTCAACCCGACCTGAGCTAAATTATCCACATGGGAATCGCCATCTCGCGCGCGTTCGTCGCCGCCGTCCTGGCTCGCGGCCGGCCCATCGCTGGCACAGGCCCAGGCGTTCAACGCCATCGGCAGCAAGGCGCCGGCGACAGGTGGCGCCGCAAGGTGACGCCGCCGCCCGCCCTGCCGGGAGCCGCCCCGAACGCCAACCGTGTCGTGCCCGTCGGTCCGGCCGGCCAACGACCTGGAGCCGACCGACGCGCTGTTCGACGCGATCAACCGCGGCGACATCGGCTGCGGCACGGGATGCGATCAGCCGCGGCGCCGACTTGAACGGGCACAACATCCTGGGCATGACGCCGATGGAGCTGTCGGTCGATCTTGGCCGCAACGATATCTCGTTCCTGCTGCTGTCGATGCGCGGCAGCGACGACGGACGCGGGCGCCAGCCGCCGCCGACGGCCACCGCCGCGAAGCCGGAACCGGCCGCCGCCGACGAAGCAGGCGGCGCGGTCCGCCGGCGAAGACCGGAGGGCCGCACCGGGGCGACCGAGGCCGCCCGCGGCGAGGCAAGCAGGCCGGCCGCGGCGACGCAGCAGACCGCGCGGCTGTTCGGCGGCGACGGCGGGACGCCGATCCCGAACGCGGGTTTCCTCGGGTTCGACACCAGCCGCCGCTGACCGCGCCGTCGCGGATGCCGATGACCGGAATTTCATCCGGTTGACTGGCGTGCGATTGGCGCCGCTATCCGCGGCTCCGCATATGCATCCCGACGTGGCAACTGTTCGAAGGAGACGTTCCATGACGGCACAGAACGTTCAGCGCGACGCGCAGGAGACCGCCCTGAAGATGATCCGACTGCACGGCCTGCGCGCGCAGGCGGTGGCGCTGGAGCGCGCGGCGGAATTGCGCCAGCAGCACGATCCGGCCGGCCATGACCAGTGGCAGCAGGTCCACGCCGCGATCTGTGAGCTTCGGCGCACGGCGCCGCACCAGCCGGCGCGCGGCTGAGAGACGCGCTGAGTGACGCCGCGCCGTCGCCGGCCTCGTGGAGCAGGTCCCCGCGGGACGGCGGGGACGCCGCCTGCCCGCGGCCCCAAAGCGATAATCTGGAGCGATATTCTGGAGCGACATTCCACGGAACATTGCCCTGCTGTTCTGAATGAGTTAACCCATGCGCGCTGGATCGTCGCTTTGCAAGCGGTTTCAGGACCGGTGCTATCGCCTCAGCGCATGGGACGGTGGCGCTAAATCCGTTGTGTACCGAACGATTGCCGTTAATTGAGAACGTTCCTAACACGAAAGTGCCGCGATGCCCACCGTCATACTGGACCTGGACGCTCGCCTGTGCCGAGCCGGACCGGCCGAGCCCGGCACTGCTGCGCGATGTGCCGATGTTCGACCAGCTCGACGATGACGTGCTCACCCGTCTCGGCACGGTAACCGAATACGCCACTGTTGACGAGGGAACGGCGCTGTGCCGCGAGGGCGACCCGGCCAGCTCGCTGCACATCCTGCTGGAGGGCATGGTCACCCTCAGCGCCGAGGCGGCGAACGGCAGCAAGGCGGTGGTCGAGGTGATCCGGCCGACCCGCCACGTCGTGCTGGCCACCGTTCTGGCGAGGCTGCCCTATGCGGTGACCGCGCGAGACGATCGCCGCGTCGCGCCTTCTGGTGATCGAGGCCGACGGTCTGCACGCGCTGCTGCACGAGAACGCCGCGCTCGCGGACGCTCTGATGCGCGGGCAGGCGCTGGATTTCCGCGCCATGGTGCGCCAGGTCTGCGATCTCAAGCTGCGCACGGCGGCGCAGCGGCTCGGCAGCTATCTGCTCGAACTGTCGCAGCAGCAGTACGCCCGCGGCGGCCCGATGCGCCTGCCGATCGGCAAGCAGTTGCTCGCCGCCCAGCTCGGCTGCCGGCCTGAGAATATCTCCCGTGCGTTTGCCAGCCTGCGCGAGATCGGCGTGGAGACGCACGGTAAGCTGGTGATACTGCACGATATTCCGCGACTGCAGGAATTCGCCTTCTCGGCGGGGCCGGAGCCGGCGTATAGGCGATCGGTGAGCGCCGATGAGCCGGCGTCGACATGCCGACCCTGCTGGGCGCACGGCCCCCAAGGTCTCCGACCGGCGAGTGGCTCCGGCGGCTGAGCCCGCTGATCTATCTCGCCTGCGGCGCTGGCCTTCGTGGCCGACCTGACGCATCTCGACACGCTGGCGTTCGGGGTGTTCTACATTCCCATGGTCTGCACCGCCGTGCTGCATCGCAGCCGCCGCAGCGTCTGGTGGCTGGCCGGCCTCGCAATCCTCATGGTGGTGGTGGGAACCTTCATCCCCGACCTTCATCCGAGCCTCTACGACCTGATCGGCAACCGCATGCTGTCGGTGGTCGCCATCCTGATTACGGCCGGCCTGGTCAGCCATGCGTGGCAGGTGCGGGAAAGCCTTGCCGAGCAGACCAGGCGGGCCGAAACGGCCGAGCGGCTGAAGACCGAGATCTTCACCAATCTCGGCTACGATCTGCGGGCGCCGCTGCACGCGATCATCGGGCTGACGCAGCTCATGAGCGCGGATTGCCGTCCGAACCAGCGGGAGCCGCTCGGCGTCGTGCAGATTGCGAGCCGGCGACTGTTGGCGACGATCAGCAACCTGGTCGATCTGACCAGGTTCGAGGAACACGTCCCGCGCTCGGAGCCGGTCGATCTCGGCGCGGTGCTGCGGCGCGCGGTCGAGGAGGTCCGCGACCAGGCCGACGAAGGGCAGGTCACCGTCGTCACCGACATCGCGGAGGGGTTGCTGCCGCTGACAGGCGATGCCTGGGCGGCGCGTCGCATTGTGGAGAACCTGCTCGACAATGCGGTGAAATTCACGCCGCCGGGTGGTTCCGTGAAGGTTGCGGTGATGCCTTCGGATGGCGCGGTCGCGGTGACCGTGACGGATACCGGCGAGGGAATGCCGGACGATGTGCTGTCGCTCGTCGGGCGGCCGTTCTGCCGAGGCGGACGGCAGCACTCCCGGCCAGTTCGAGGGCATGGGTGCCGGGCTGGCGCTGACCCGGCGGCTGGCGGACGCGATCGGGGCAGAACTGCGCTTCGAGAGCGCACCGGCATGGGAACCAGCGCCACGGTGCGCTTCCCGTGCGACGCGCACGCCGGCGGCAGGGCCGGCCGGGTGGCCGGAGGTCGCCGTTGCCGCGGCGCGCACCGATCGGCTTGCCGACGCCGCCTGATGGTGCGGCGGACCACGTGGAGGATCATGGTGATTGCCATCAGGGGTCGTTGGCATCTGCCTGCATTGTGGCAAGGATCACTCGGATTGCATCGGCCCACCCCTGATGATACCCGGCTTCATAGCGATTTGCGTCGGCGATCGAATCCGACGCCTCTTGATCGGCAATCTCCAACTCGTCTTCTATGGCCAATAGGATGGCTTTTTGCGGACCGTTCGCAGCTCCCAGCACTTTCGCACGGGCACGTATGTTCCTGCTTATGGCCATCAGGTCGTCCAGCGGCTGTGCCATATAGGATCCCAGATTCGTGGCTTCGAGAGGCATCGCGGTTGGCGGGATCGCACCGGTCAGGATTGCCGGGCGACACGCCGCCTTATGCCGACCGGCCAGATCAATGACCTGCCGTCACCGCCCATTCCTTCCGTCATGGCCGGGCTGTCGTCGCGGCCATCCGTCGCGCCACCAGTGCTGAAACGGATTGCCGGGACAGGCCCCGGCCATGGCGGTGCGATGTCGTGACGGATGGCCTCACATCGGCTTTTGGAACTTCAGCACGAACTCGTCCACCGGCGTGGGATTGCGGAAGACGATGCCGGTGCGCGCGTCCTCCGGGTGCCGCAGGAACTGCGCGTCGGCGACGAACCTGAACCCCGCCGCCTCGATCTCTGCGCGCAGCGTCTGCTCGGCGATCCGGTGATAGGTCTTGCCCACAGTGGCGCCGTCTTCGGGCCGGGCCGAATGGTCCGCGATCACCAGGAAGCCGCCGGGCTTCAGCGCGGCGAACATGGCTTTGTCCATCTTGGCGCGATCGATCTCCATGTACGTCGTGTCGTGATAGGCAAAGTAGAATGTGATCAGATCGAGGTCATGCAGATCCGCGGGCACAGGATCGTCCGACGGTCGCACCAGCGCCACGACGTTGTGCATGGCCGGCGTTGCCATCCTGGTCTGGAACGGCGCGGATTCCTTGTCGTTCTGGCCGTAGACCTTGCCTGTCGGGCCGACGGAACGAGCCATGAGCTCGGTGCTGTAACCGGCGCCCGCACCCATGTCGAGCACCGTCCATCCGGCCTTCGCTCCGGTGAAGGTCAGCAGGTTCACCGGATCCCGCCGTTTGTCGGTCTGGCGATCGGCGTCGCTGCGGCCTGGGTCCGCGACGATGGCCGCGTAATCCTGCGCGCGGATGGGCGCCGCCCCGGTTGCAGCAAGGATCGCAAGGCTCATCGCAAAGGCGGCGCCGGCGCGAACTGCGACCTGGCGGGCGGCGGCAAGGGTCATGATGTGTCCTCCCATTTCGGCTGAGCCACGGGCAGTGCGATCGCACGAGTCCTCCCGATCACACCGGCAAGGTCAATACCCAGCCACCGCGCCGCGATAGCGAATCGCCAACACACGCGCTAGCAGGTGACGTTGCCGTTCTCACTCTACTGATCGAGCCGCGATGCCAAAACCCATCTCCCTGAAAGCGCCGGAGGCAGCCTGCCTGGAGGCTCTTCGCGCCGGCGCCAAGCGAAAGGCGCTGATTGCCCTGCGGGCGAGATTGAATCTGCCGCAGACCGAGCGCGCGCTCGGGACGCTCGCCTCGTTGGACCTTGCCGCTGTCAACGGCAATCGCACCTGGCATCTCACCCCACGGGGGAAGACCGCACGTGCATCGATTGCTCCGGCGGTCCGCAGGCGCGGCCGGCCGCACGGCCTGCAGTTGGTCCCTGGCACAACTGCAATGCGTCTGCTGGCATTGCTCGACCGGCCGCGACGCGGGCCACAATTGACCGCGCTGCTTGGCGTGACGCGCCAACGTGTCCACCAGCTTGTCGTTGCACTGTCCGCACGCGGCCTCATACGGTCAGCCGACCCCAATCACCCCACCTTCGTGATCGCGCTGAAGGACGATCCATCGACGCTGCTCCGGCCGGATCAGGAACGCGTGCTGTCGACATTTCCGGAAACCCAGGCAACGACGCTGTCGAAGATCACCCACGCGACGAACATGTCTGCCGCCAGGACTGCCGCGATCGCGGCATCCCTGCGCGATGCAGGCCTCATTGCGAAGACCGGAACCGCGACCTTCGGCGACCTGTATCGGTTGACGGCGCTGGGATCGACGCATTGGCAACGATCGGCGACTGCACGTCATGCCGATATTCCGCCGCCGCCGTTCCGGTCCGACCGCGTCCGCGACGTGCTGTCGCATTTGAAAAGCCAGGGGCCGAAACGCACGTGCGACGTCGGGTTGCACCTGGGGATCCCGCAGCAGTCGATCAACGCGCTCATGCAGTATCTCAAACGGAAGAACGCGGTTCGCACCGCGAGTGATCTGCGACGGGCACCGTACGAGCTGACCCCTGATGGACACGACATGCTGGAGGCCATGATTACGCCGGCTCGCGTTCCCGATCCGCCATCATCCGCTGGTAGGCCGGCCTTGCATGGCAAGCCTCGATCCAGCGCCGAAGCGCAGGCGTAGCCTCGAACAATTCCGGCGCAGGCAGAGCGTAGCGCACAACCTCGGCCACGTTCACATCCGCCACCGTGAAACGCCCGCCGACCAGGAAGCCTGTCTCGGCCAGCGCCCCGTCGAGTGCGGCGAGCGGCGCCCGCAACGCATCGATCGCTGCCTGGGCTGCAGCCGGTTCGCGTTCGGCGGGCGGATAGCTGACGCGGTGGTACAGGATCCGGATCGAGTGGGGCTCGACCTCCGTTGCGGCCCACAGCGCCCACATGCCCATCTGGCCGTCTTCGGCGATATCCGCCGGGCCGAGCGCGCCGCCATATCGCTTGGCCAGATAGAGATTGATCGCCAGCGACTCGTGCAGCACCAGCCCGTCATCGTCGAGCGACGGGATGTGGCCGTTTGGATTGACCTCGAGGAAGGCCGGCGAACGCGTGTTCAACGGTGCCTCCGGCGCGTCCGGATCGGCGAGCCGGTAGGCCTGCATCACCGGCACATGCCTGAACGGCAGTCCGATTTCATGCGCCAGCCAGATGTTGCGCGATGCGCGCGAGCGGCAGACGCCGTAAATTGTCAGCATGGGTGTTCACCTCTATAGCGTCGGGGATGCGCGTCGTGCCGCGTCCGTAGCTGCCGAACGCTCCACACGTGCCACGTTTTGAAAGAACGCCGACAGGTGGTCAACATTGGCTTCGGCCGTCGTGCGGGCGGCTGGCAATGGGCGATCCTTGTCGCTCTCTCCTGCCTGTTCGCGCTGGGTCTCGAGGCCATCCGGCTGCCCGCCGCGCTGCTGCTCGGGCCGATGATCGCGGCAATTCTGGTGGCGCTGACCGGCGGCGAAATTCGCGTCCCGCATCAGCCCGTCCTGATCGCACAGGCGGTGATCGGCTGCATGATCGCGCGCAGCATCCCGCCCACGATCGTCGGCGAGATCTTCGCGAAATTGGCCGCTGTTCGTCGCTGTCGTCATCGCGGTGATCGCGGCGAGCAGCACGCTCGGCTGGCTGCTCACGCGCTGGCGCGTGCTGCCGGGCACCACCGCCGTGTGGGGTTCCTCGCCCGGCGCGGCATCGGCGATGATGCTGATGGCCGCGGCCTACGGCGCCGACATCCGCCTCGTCGCGTTCATGCAGTATCTGCGGGTGCTGCTCGTCGCGCTGGTGGCAACCATTGTCGCCAGGCTGTGGACGGCGGGCGCCGCCGCTCCGCCCGCGCGTCGATTTGGTTTCCCGCGATCGCGTGGCTGCCGTTTGCCGAGACGCTGGCGCTGATCGGCTTCGGCACGCTCGCCGCACGCCTTCGCCGCATTCCGGCCGCACCATTGCTGCTGCCGCTCGGCCTCGGCATCGCGCTGCAGGATGCCGGACTGCTGACGATCCAACTGCCGCCGTGGCTGCTTGCCGCCAGCTACGCGATCATCGGCTGGAGCACCGGGCTGGGCTTCAACCGCGCGATCCTGCGTCACGCCGCGCGGTCGCTGCCGCGCGTCCTGCTGTCGATCGTCGTGCTGCTGGCAGTGTGCGGCGTTGCTTGCGGCGCTGCTCGTCGCGGTGGCCGGCATCGACCCGATGACCGCCTACCTCGCGACCAGCCCCGGCGGCGCCGACTCGGCGGCGATCATCGCGATGGCAAGCAACGTCGATGTGGCGTTCGTCATGGCGATGCAGACCACACGGCTTGTTCTGGTGCTGCTGATCGGCCCCAGCCTGGCGGGCTTCATCGCCAGGCTGGAGGGCGCATCGAAACGGACGCTATGACGCCGCCTGGCTGCGCACCAGACCGCCCGGCAGCGCGCCGGTCGCCACACCGTTGCGATACGTGATCTGCCCGGCCTTCACCGTCGCCGCATAGCCGCGCGCCTTCTGCAACAGGCGCCGTCCGCCGGCGGGCAGGTCGACGACCATCTCCGGCCGCTCCAACGCCGAGGTTGGCAAAGTCGATGACGTTGATGTCCGCCTTCATGCCCGGCGCGAGCACGCCGCGATCCTGCAGCCCGGCAAAGCGCGCCGGCTCGCGCGTCTGGCGGCGCACCAGGTCGGGGATGTCCATGCGGTCCGCGCCGCGGTCGCGACCCCAGTAGCTGAACAGGAACGTCGGGAACGACGCGTCCGAGATGAACGCGACATGGGCGCCGCCATCGCTGAGGCCCGGGATGACATGCTGGCGGGCGTACATCGCCTTCACCGGTTCCAGATCGTAGTTCGCATAGTTGACGATGCAGGCGAAGATGAAGCCGCGGCCGTCATCGTCGATCAGCATGTCGTAGGCGACTTCCTGCGGCGTGCGGCCCTCGCGTGCGGCGATCGCGGCGACCGAAGTCCTCGCGCGCCGGCGTGTAGTTCAGCGGATCGGTGAAGCGGAACATCCGCTCGTAGCCGATGCGCGTCAGCAGCGACCAGGTGTTGAATTCGGCCGGGTCCTCGGTGGTGATCTTTCGCCGCACGTCCGGATCGCGCATCGCGGCGACACGCTGCGCGAGCGGCAGATGGGCGATGGATTTGTAGGTGCGCGTGCCGGCGAACGGGTTCTGACTGCCGCTCAGTCCGAGCAGCGCGCCGATCGGCCGCGGCGGCGCGACGCAGCGGATGGGCAGGCCATCGGCGGCGGCCTGGGTGGACAGGTCCAGCAGGTCCTTCCACGCCTCGGTCCGGTCATGCCGCTGGTTCAGCGAGAACACCAACGGCCGGCCGCAGGCCTGCATCACGCGGCGCACCATGGCGAATTCGGTCGCCGGGTCCGGGGTGTTCCAGTCCGAGGTCATCTCGATGAACCCCTTCCCGGCATCCTTCAGCCCCATCGCGATGCCCATCAACTCGGCCTCCTGGGCGCGCAGCGTCGGGGTGTGATCGCCCGCCAGCGTCTTGTGCGCGATGGTGCGCGAGGTGGAGAAACCAAAGGCGCCGGCGCGCACCGCATCGGCGGTGATCTCGCGCATCTGCTGGATGTCGGCCTGGTTCGCGTCCTCCAAAGTCAGCGCCCGGTCGCCCATGACGTAGACCCGCATCGGCGCGTGCGGCAGCAGCGCGCAGAAATCGATGTCGTGGCTGCGGCGCTCCAGCGCGGTGAGGTACTCGGAGAAACTTTCCCAGCGTCCAGTCGAGGCCTTCATGCAGGCAGGGGCCGGGAATGTCCTCGACGCCTTCCATCAGCGCGATGACCGCGTCCTGCGTGTTCTTGCGGACCGGGGCGAAGCCCACGCCGCAGTTGCCCATCACCACCGTGGTGACGCCGTGCCAGGACGACGGCGCGAGACACGAGTCCCACATCGCCTGGCCGTCGTAATGGGTGTGGATGTCGACGAAGCCCGGCGTCACGGAAAGCCCGTCGGCATCGATCTCTTCGCCGCCGCGACCCGACACCTTGCCGACTGCGGCGATGTTGCCGTCCTTGACCGCGACGTCGCCGAGGAAGGGCGTTCCACCGTTGCCGTCCATGATGGTGCCGCCGCGGATGACGATGTCGAATTCGCTGGCCATGTCCTGGATCCCTTCGTTGGTTGGCAGCAGTGTCACGCCGGATGCCGCGATCGGCAAGCGGCGCTATTCGGCTGCGACCTGGAACGCGTTGTCGATCACCTCGTCGAGCGCCGGTTTGATCTGGCGCTGGAAGATGTCGATCGTCTCGATCACCGCGTCCTTCGGCATCTGCGCGTAGTGATTGACCAGCGCGATATGCTCGCCCGGCAGCACCTTCCATTGCTCGACAAGCTGCGCGGCGCACGCTGTCCACCGTGCCGAACACGAACAGTCCGGAATTGACCAGCGAGCCGAAGATGTCGTCGCCGTCGACCTTGCGCCGACCCATCGCGGCATAGAAGTTCTTCCAGATATCCAGATCATAGGCGCGGATCTTCTCCAGCGCGTCCTCCTCGGTCTTGCCGATCTGAATCCAGCGCACCAGGCACTGGTTCTGACCGGGCGCGAAGCTGCGCCCGTGCTGCGCGGCGACCGTACGATAGCGCTCCGACAGCGGACCGGCGGCCGCGATCGAGGCGAAATAGGTCGGCACGAAACCGTGCCTGCCGCAGAACTCGATCGTCTCGGGGCTGCCGGAACCGGCGACGAACACCTTCGGATGCGGCCGCGTATAGGGCGCGGGCGCCACCGAGGCGCGGCGCCACACACCCTGTGCATCGACCTCGCCCGGCGCGCCGAGCTTCTGCGTGACGCCGGCGCGGGCGAGCGGCCAGTCCTCGATGCCGGCCTCGTAAGGATAGGGCACCTGCCACGCCGGGCCGTTGTGGGTGAAGCTCTCCTGCGTCCAGGCCTTCACGACGAGTTCGACATTGTCCTCGAAGATCCGGCGGTTGTGCTCATCGTCGTCGCGGTCCTTCTGAAGCTGCGTCTCCTGCGAGAAGCCGGCCAGCACGGTCTGCGCATTGTAGACCGCGGCGTTTGGCGATTTGGTCGCGCGCGTGCCGAAATGCTGACCAAAGGTGTTGGTCCAGCGCGACTGATAGCCGCGGGCGAAGCCCACGAAGGTGCGGCCTTTCGACAGATGGTCGATGACCGCGACCTCCTCGGCCACGCGGATCGGGTTGTGCGTGCTCATGACATAGCCCAAGGGGCCGATATGGATGTTCTTCGTCTTCGCCAGCCAATACGCGTTGGTGGCACCGGGCGAGGGCGCGACCTCGTAGCCTTCCGACCAGAAGTGATGCTCCGGCGTGGCGGCGCCCCAGAAACCCATCTCGTCCGCTGCCTGGATGATCTCGGTCATGCCCGAGATGGCGGCCTGGTAGCGCTCGCGGTTGCGTCCGATCGGACGCAGCGCTGCCCGCTCCTCCTCGTCATGAGCCGGAATGACCGGATACATGATCATAATGGGTTTGAGCATGTTTTTTCCTTTCGTTGGCTGGTTGGCTTGGCAAGTCATACCAGCCGGTGCATAAATAATACCCACGGGTAACCGTGCGTCAATCGTGGACCGCCGGCGCCGGTAGACGCGCGCTCCGCACCGGGATAATCAACGACCAAGAAACAGGCTGACGCGGCATGGCGCATCGGCCGTCAAGGGGAACGGGAATGGCATCACACGTCATCGCGCGCCGTGCGCTCGCTGCAGGGCGCCGGAGGGCTGGGAGTGGCCGGCGCATTCGCCGACCGTGCGCGCGCGCAGGGCAAGGAGCCGCTCAAACTCGGCATCACCGAGCCGCTGACCGGCTCCGAAGCCGGCTACGGCGCCGACTTCGTCACCGTCATGCGCATGGCGGCAAAGGACGTGAACGACGCCGGCGGCATCAACGGCCGTCCGCTGGAACTCGTGGTGATCGATACCCAGGCCTCGCCGCAACTTGGCATCAACGCAGCCAACCGGCTCGCGACCATCGACAAGATCCCGATGTTCATCACCGCCTGGAGCGCGGTGGTGAAGGCGCAGGCACCGGTGGCCAACCGCGAAAACGTGCTGGAGCTTTCGGTCGGCGCCAATGCGCCCGACATCGCGAAGCTCGGCGACTACGTCTATACGCTGTTCCCGCTCGCCGAGGTCGATATCACGGCACTGGCGAAATACACCTACGACAAGCTCGCCAAACGCCGCGCCGCGGTGCTGTTCATCAACAACGAGACCGGGATCGACGCCGCGAAACTCTACAAGGCGACGTTCGAGGGCGCCGGCGGCCAGATCGTCCTGTTCGAGGCCTACGATCCCAAGGCAACCGAGTTCTCCGGCATGCTGCTGAAGCTGCGCGCCGCGAACCCCGACATGGTGCATATCCACGGGCTGCTCATCGATACGCCGCTGATCATCGCGCAGATGCGACAGCTGGGCCTGACGCAGCGGGTCTCCTCCTACTCCGCCGGTTACAATCCCAAGTTGCTCGCCCAGCTTGGTCCGGCGGCGGAAGGCTTCATCGTTACCTCGCTTGCGCCGGGACTGGATGACAACAAGAACCTGCCGGCCTTCCTGGAACGGTGGAACGCCGAGATGAAGCGGCCGCCGAACGGGCTGCCCTATATCCAGTACAACTACGATTCCGTCCTGATCGCTGCGAAACTTTACAAGCACGTTCTGGACAAAAATCAGACGCCGACCGGGGATACGCTGCGCGAGGCGCTGCTGGCGATACGGGAATTCGACGGACCGCTGACCGGCAAAACGGTGGTCGATGGTCACCACGTCATCAAGCCGGTGTATCTGCTGACCGTCGAGAACGGCAAATTCGTGCCGATGGCGACGATCGACTAGACGCGGCGGGTCGGGCAAGTGATGCGATGACCGACCCGATCGTCCTGCTGCAGATCCTGTGGACCGGGGCCGTCACCGCGTCGTCCTACGTGCTTTTGACAGTGGCATTCTCGCTGACGCAGAAGGTCACCGGCCTGTGGAATTTCGCCCAGGCCGGCACCATGGGTATCGCGTTCTATGCGATGTTCTTCGTGCTGAACGATCCCGGCCTGCCGCTGTTTGTCGCTCTGCCGGTCGGCGCCGTCTGCGCGGCGGCCTTCGGCATTGCAACCGAGGCATGGGGTCTCGACGTGCTGCGCGCACGCCGCTCCGGCAACCTGACGTTCTTCATCTTCACGCTGATCCTGGCCGAGTTGGTGATCTACATTCTCACGCTGCTGTTCGGCACCGAGCCGCAGACGCTGTTTGCGACCATCCTGTCGCCGGTGCATATCGTCGGCGGCATCGCGGTCAGCGATTGGGACCTGCGCGCGGTCGGCGTCACTGTCGCCGCGCTGGTTGCGTTGCAGCTCTTCCTGCGCTTCGGCAAGCAAGGCCAGTTTCTGATCGCAGTCGCCGACAACGCCAAGCTGGCGGAGCTGTACGGCATCAGCGCACGACGGGCCTACTGCGTCACCGCGGCGATTGCCGGCATCCTGATCACGCTGGCGATGTATCTCGCCGGCGCGCGCAGCGGCATCACACCCAATTCTCCGATGGAGCTGATCCTGACTGCGGTGATCGGTACATTGCTCGGCGGCATGGGACGCGTGTTCATGGGCGGCGTTGCGTCGCTGGTACTGGCGCTGATCCAGAGCTACTCGGTGCTCGTGATCGGTTCGCGATGGCAGAATCTGCTGATCTACGGCTTCTTGTTCGTCACCATCGTCGTGTTTCCGCACGGCATCCACCTGCCGCGTCGGCGCATCCGCGCACCCGTGCCGACGACGCCGGTGCACGCGGCAGCGCAGGAAGGCTGACGGGCCAGCACCATGGAATACTTCCTGTCCGTCGCCGTGATGATCGCGATCTTCATCATACTGGCATCGAGCTACAATCTGGTGATCGGCTACGGCGGTCTTGCCACCGTCGCGCATCCGATCTTCTTCGCGCTCGGCGCATACACCGCTGCTCTGCTGTCGATCCACACGGGTCTCACTGCGCCGCTCTGCGTTCTTGCCGGCGCCGTGGCGGCGATCATCGCCTCGGTCTTGCTCGCCGCGTCCTCATTGCGCGTGTCGGGCGATTATCTGCTGATCGCCAGCCTCGGCTTTCAGCTTGGCCTGCTGCAGGTGATCCGCAATTTTGAATTCACCGGCGGCCCCGGCGGACTGACCGACATTCCTTCCACCATTACCGGCGCCGCGCGCACGCCGGTTTATCTGGTGATCTGCGGCGTTCTGGCCGCGGCCACCGTGGTCTTCATCGCATGGATCGTCCGTGGTCCGTATGGCCGCGCCATCACCGCCATGCGCGACGAGGAACTGGCGTTCACCGCACTTGGCCGCAATGCGATGAGCATGAAGATCGCGCTGTTCGCCGTCGGTTGCGGCATCGCCGGCGTCGCGGGCGGCCTCTATGCGTTCTATTTCCAGTACCTCAGTCCCGAGCAGTTCGACGTGCTGCAATCGGCGGCGATCCTGACGATGGTGGTCTTGGGCGGCATGGGCACCACCTGGGGTCCGGTGGTCGGTGCGGCACTGCTGCTCGCGGTGCCGCAGGCGATCACCTTTCTGGACCTGCCGCCGAGCATCATGGCGCCGATGCAGGGCATCATCTTCACCGGCCTGGTGCTGCTGTTCCTGTTCCTGCGTCCCGCGGGACTGATCGGTGCGACAGGCCGCGGCAAACTGCCACCGGCGCTGGCTGTGCACGACCATAGCGGCGAAGGCGCATGACGGAGGTTCTGCGCCTTTCCGACGTGTGCAAGGCGTACGGCGGGATCGTGGTTGCCGACAGGATCAACCTGTCGATCGCTGCCGGCGAGGTGCTTGGTCTGATCGGCCCGAACGGCGCTGGGAAGACATCGCTGTTCAATCTGATCTCCGGCGTGGTGCGGCCCGATGCCGGGCGGATCGTGCTGCAGGGCCAACCGATCGACAGCATGCCGCTGTATCGCCGCGCGCGCGCCGGCATCGCCCGCACCTGGCAGAACATGCTCCTGTTCAACTCGATGAGCGTGATGGAGAATCTGCTGATCGCGCCTCGGATCCTATCCGGGCGAGTCGGTAATCCGTCTGACTTTCCGCCGTGCGGAGATCCGCCGATCGGAGGACGGCAATGCGCGCCCGCGGTCAGGCGATCCTGGCACGCATGGCGCTGACGCACGCGGCGGACGCCATGGTGACCGATCTGCCGTTCGGTCATCAGAAACTCGTCGGACTGGCGCGCACCCTGATGAACGACGGCGCATTGCTGCTGCTCGATGAACCGATGGCGGGCGTCGAAGGTGCCGCCTATGAAACGATGCAGCGCATCGTGCGCGAGGAGGCCGCCGCCGGCCGCGCGGTGTGCGTGGTCGAACACAACGTGTCGTTCATCAAGGACCTGTGCACGCGCGCGGTGTTCATGGCGCAGGGTCGCATTCTGCAGACCGGCTCGGTCGATGAACTGCTGGCCAGCAAGGTGCTGACCGAACTCTATTTCGGGGTGTAGCGGTTGCTGACCTATCAGCAACGTCGAGGCCGGCTACGGCGGGCTGCCGGTGCTCAGGGACATCTCGTTCACGGTGCACGAGGGCGAGGCGGTGGCGATCTTCGGCCACAACGGCGCCGGCAAGACCACGCTGTTGAAATGCTGCGTCGGCGACGTCGACGGCATGACAGGCAGCGTGCAGCTATCGCGGCGCGCGCGATCATCGCCCGGTGCGGTGTTCCTCAACGTCCGGCGGGGCATTGGCCTGGTGCCGCAGGGACACAACGTGTTCCGTCACCTGAGCGTGCGCCAGAACCTGTCGATCGCCGGACTGGAGCATGGTGGTGGCGCGCTCGAGCAGGTGTATCGTCTGTTCCCGATCCTTCGCCGAACGCGGGCGGGCAGATCGCTGGTTCGCTGTCGGGCGGGCAGCAGCAGATCCTGGCGCTGGGCATGGCGCTGATGACGAAACCCACGATCCTGCTGCTCGACGAGCCGTCCACCGGCCTTGCGCCCGGTGATCGTGCGCGACGTGATGGCGAGCCTGGCCGCGGTCAATCGCGAGGCGGGAACCACGGTGGTGATCGTCGAGCAGAACATTCCCGCCACTTTGAAAATCGTATCACGCGCCATTGTGCTGAAATCGGGCCGCATCATCTTCGACGGCCCAAGCGGTGAACTGGAACGCAAGGAAGATCTGTGGGCGCTGTTCTGAAACAACCCGCCCGCTCGACAAGGCGATCGGCCGGGCGCAGTGTCGCGACGGGCCGATCAATGCAAGAGGAAGATATGTCGCTCACCAACAGCCCCGACCCCGCGATCCGCGAAGCCGTTGTGCGACAGGACCTGCAAAACGTCCTGCACCCGATCGTGCAGCACAAGACGCTGGAATCCAAACAGATGGTCGTCACCGGCGGGCAAGGCTCCACGGTGTTCGATGCGGACGGCACGAGCTACCTCGACGCCATGGCCGGGCTGTGGTGCGTGAACATCGGCTATGGCCGTGTCGAACTCGCCGACGTGGCCGCCGAGCAGATGCGGCAATTGTCGTACTTTCCGCACACCGCGATGAACGCGCCGGCCGCGGCGCTGGCCGACAAGATCAACGGGCTGATGGGTGGCGGCTACCATACCTACTTCGTCAATTCGGGTTCCGAGGCAAACGAGGCCGCGTTCAAGATCGCCCGGCAATATATGAAACACGAATATCCCGGCGAATATCGTTTCAAAACCGTGAGCCGGTATTTCGCCTATCACGGCACCACGCTCGCCACACTGGACGCCGGCGGCATGGGCGAGCGCAAGGCGAAGTTCGAGCCGTTCTCAGGCGATTTCGTGCATGTCGCGCCGCCGTACTGCTATCGCTGCCCGTTCGGCCTGAGCTACCCAAGCTGCGGCCTGGCCTGCGTCAAGAACATGGAGACAGCGATCCTCGGCGAGGGGCCGGAGACGGTGGCCGAAGTGCTCGTGGAGCCGATCATGAGCGGCGTCGGCGTCGCCGTGCCGCCCGATGAATACCTGCCCGAGGTCGAAAGCCTGTGCCGCAAGTACGGCATCCTGCTGCACGTCGATGAGGTGATCAACGGCTTCGGCCGCACCGGCAAGATGTTCGCGCATCAGCATTACGGCGTCTCGCCGGACATCATGGCGATCGCCAAGGGCATCTCCAGCGCCTATATGCCGATCGCGGCGACGGTCGTGAAGAACAGCGTGTTTGACAGTTTCTACGGCGATCCCGCGGAGAACCGCCAGGTCGGCCAGGTCAACACGTATGGCGGGCATCCGGTCGCGGCCGCGGTCGCGTTGCGCAACATCGAGATCATGGAAGCCGAACGGCTCGCCGACCGCGCGGCGGAGACGGGCAGATATCTGCTCGACGGTCTGACCGGCCTGATGCGGCACAAGATCGTCGGTGATGTGCGCGGCAAGGGCTTGCTGATTGGTGTGGAACTGGTGAAGGACCGCACGACCAAGGAGCCGGTGGACGCGGCGCAGATCACCGCTGTCGTCGATTTCTGCCGCGCCAACGGGTTGCTGGTTGGCCGCGGCGGCGGCGGCCGTCGCTACGGCAACACGATCACTCTGTCGCCGCCGCTGGTGATCACCCGCGCGGAATGCGACCGCATCGTCGACACGCTGGACCGCGCGCTGGCAACGCTGAAGATCGGATGATCCGCATTCGCACGTCTTGATTGTCGTCAGCCGCGTTCGCCGTCCGTCATCACCGCGCGCTGGGCCAGCAGCGCGTCGATCTCATTTGGCGTGTAGCCCGCCTCGGCGAGGATCTCTCGCGTGTGCTGGCCCAGACGGGGGCGAAGCGGCCGGTGGGCGGCACGGTTTCCGACCAGGTGCTGGGCTCGCGCATGGTGCGGATGCGGCCTTCGGACGGATGCTCCTCGAACCGGAAGAATTCGACATCGGCCAAATGAGGGTCGTCCAGCAGGCTCTCCAGCGTATGCGGACGGATGCACGGAATGTCGTTCTGCTGCAGCAGATCGAGCCACTCGTCGGTCGTGCGGTGCTTCAGTTCGTCGCCGAGCATCTCGTACAGCGCATCGATGTTCGCCGTGCGGGCGGCGATGTCGGCGAAACGCTTGGTCGCTCTCGACAACATGCGCCTTGCCGATGGCCTCGAAGAAGCGGCGCCACTGGCCGTCGTTGTAGGGAAGCACGGCGATGAAGCCGTCCTTGGTCTGATACGGGCGGCGATGCTGCGACAGCGTGCGCGCGTAACCGGCCGGGCCGGTCGGCGGATCGAAGGTGGCGCCCTGCATGTGTTCGGCCAGCACGAACTGCGCCATCGTCTCGAACATCGGCACCTCGATCCGCTGGCCGATGCCGGTGCGCGCGCGTGCCAGCAATCCGGCGAGCAGCGCATTGGCCGCCGCGGAACCGACGATGCGGTCGATCGCGGCCATCGGAATGAAGCGCGGCTGGCCGGTGGAGCGTTGCAGCAGCATCGGAATGCCCGAGGCCGCCTGGATCAGGTCATCGTAGGCAGGGCGCCCCGCATAACGCCCATCGCTGCCGTAGCCGACCATGCTGAGATAGACGATGGACGCATTGCGCTGCTTCACCTGCTCATAGTCGAGCCCGAGGCGGGCGAGCGCCTGCGGACGGATGTTCGAGGCAAAGGCGTCGACAGTCGGCACCAGGCGCAAGCAGCGCCTCACGCGCCGCCGGCTGCTTGAGGTCCATGGCGATGCTGCGCTTGCCACGCGCGTTGTGCTGAAAGCTGCCGCTCATGCCGCGATGGCGCGGCACGCCGGTGTAGCGCGACGAGTCACCCTCCGGCGCCTCGACCTTGATCATGTCGGCGCCATAAGTCGGCAAGGATGCGGGTGCACCAGGGTCCCATCTGCACCGTGGTCAGATCGAGCACACGAATGCCGGCGAGCGGTCCGGCCATGTGTTACGTTCCCGTCCGGAATTTGCTCAGGTCGGGCACATTGCTGGCCGATGCGCTCAGCATCGGCGACCGCGTGACCGCCAACGCGGCGACGGCGGCCTCGTTCTCGTTGATCTTGGCCATGATCGCTTCGCGCGACGCGCTCGAACACGGCGCGGTTGTTGGTGACGAAGTCCTGCGACTTCCGCAGTCCCGCCAGATATCCGTTGATCTCCGGCACGACATAGCGCGCCACCATGTCCCAGCTTCGCATGGTGTTTTCCGGGTTGGCCCAATCGTGCACGAAGCCGACGACGGTGCCGAACCCGCCGCTCATCTCGAGCACCGACTTGATCCGTTCGACCAGATCGTCCGGTGTGCCGATCGTCGACACGGCGCCCTGCGAGAACGCGGTCTTGTCCACCGCCTCATCGGGCGTTTTGAACGGCCGCGCGCCAGGGCGCTGCAACGTGCCGGTGATGTATTCGTTGTGATGCCGCATCAGGCCATCACGGGCCTCGGCGCGCGCCTTCTCGCGCGTCTCGGCGATGTGCCAGCTCAGCAGCACGCGCCAGTTCTTGCGGTCCACGATCTTGCCATGCTTGGCGGCGGCGGCCTCGGCAAAACCCCATTGCGTCGGCAGCGCGTTCAGCCCTTCCTCCGACAGCGATCCGATCGAGATGATGCCGATCCCGTGCTTGCCGGCCAGCGTCATGCCGGACGGGCTGATCTGCGAGGCAACGGCGAACGGCATCTCCTCCTGCAACGGCAGCAACTGCAACGCCGCATCCTGCAGCGTGAACCATTCGGATCTTGGCGGTGACGCGCTCGCCGTTGAACAGCCGGCGAATGATGCCGATCGCCTCGTCCTGGCGGTCGCGCAGCACCATCGGATCGACGCCGAGCGTGTGCGCGTCGGACGCCAGTGCGCCGGGTCCCGAGCCGAAGATCGCGCGTCCGCCCGTCATGTGATCGAGCTGCACCATGCGCTGGGCGACGTTGAACGGATGGTGATAGGGCAGCGAGACCACGCCGGTCGCCAGCATGATGCGCCTTGTGCGCTCGCCCGCGGCGGCGAGGAACATCTCGGGCGACGCAATCATTTCCCAGCCGCTGGAGTGGTGCTCGCCGCACCAGAATTCGTCGTAGCCCAGTTTGTCCAGCAGCTCGACGAGATCGAGATCGCGGCGGAACTGCAACATCGGATGCTCGCCGACCGGGTGGTGCGGGGCGAGGAAGGCGCCGAAGCGTAGGCGTGGCATGCGGTGGGTGCTCCTGTGTCGTCGGACGGTCACTCTAATCGTCATGGCCGGGCTTGTCCCGGCCATCGCCAGCGGGTACTGTGGCGCGACGGATGGCCGGCACAGGGCCGGCCATGACGATGGAGGCAGTCGACGATGGCACTCTACGAAATGCGGACCTACACGCTCTATGTGGGAAAGATGGCGGAAGCGGTGAAGCTCTACCAGGAGCTCGGCTTTCCGGCGCTGCAAAAGGGTGGCCACGACAAGAAGCTCGTCGGGTATTTCCAGGGCGATACCGGCATGATCAACCAGCTCGTGCATCTCTGGAAGTTCGACGACGACGCGGATCGCCGCGCGCACTGGGCAGCGGTGTTCGCGAACACCGATTTCGCCGTCGGTTTCGCGAGCAAGTTCCGCCCGCTGGTGATGACGCAGGAGGTGAAGCTGCTGCAGGCCGCGCCGTGGGGGCCACATCCCTGACCCGCACGTCGCGGATCATCGAGGCCCCGCCGGAGGCGCTGTACCAGGCCTTCATGGACCCGGCTGCACTCGTCGAGTGGCTGCCGCCGGCAGAGATGACCGGCCAGATCCACGCGTTCGACGCGCGGGTCGGCGGCGGGTATCGAATGTCGCTGTTCTACCCACCGAACGAGGCGTCGTTCCGTGGCAAGACGATCCGACCGTGAGGACATGGTCGACGTGCGGTTCGTGGAGCTGCTGCCGCCGCGCAGGATCGTGGAAGCCGTCAACTTTGTCAGCGCCGATCCGGCTTTCCACGGTGAGATGACGATCGTCGTGACGTTCGAAGACGTGTCCGGTGGAACGGACGTTGCCTTGCTGTGCAGGAACCTGCCGCCGGGCTTGCGTGCCGAGGACCACGAGACCGGAACGCGATTGTCACTGGAACAGCTGGCTCGCCGCTTCGAATGAGCGGCGATGACGATCGCGCGTTACGATCCGTCGTCCGGGGCGCGGTCCAGGATGCTCTGCAGCGTAACGGCGCCATTCAGTCCTGCCGCCGCGACGTGTCCGCCGTCGGAGATCCGCTTGCGCTGGGCATCTTCCCAGTGGCGGCCGTCGAAGAACCGTGTCGGTTTGAGCGCCGGCCCGTCGATGTCGTCGAGACACCGCGCGTTCACGGTGATCCTGTCCGGTTGGGAGCGCGGCACGTAAAAGGCGTGCATGCCGCAATGCGTGCAGAATGTGTGCTGCGCCACGCCGGTGCCGAAGGTGTAGACGGTCAACGCGTTCTTGCCGCGCAGCAACTCGAAATCGGCAGGCAGGGTCGGCAGATGGAGAATTCCCTTCTTCGTGCAAACGCTGCAGCTGCACTGCGACAGGAGGTCCAGATCGACCCGGGCACGGAACCGTACTCGGCCGCAGTGACAGCCACCTTCGCGGGTTTCAAGCATCATGCAGCTCCCAATGATGATCCCAGGCAGGTGTCGCAGATCTGTTGATTGTCGTCCACTCCGACCCTCTGCGATCACGAACGCATGCCACGCGCTGGAAGGAACGTGCATTGCCGACGATCGGATTTCGGATACCTGGACTCCGTCGACAGGAGGAGGGAAACGCCATGAAGGTGGTCACGCTGCGAGACATTCCGAACGTCCCGGTGGAAGGCGCCGATCGGATCGAAGGGTGGACCGGGCCGGTTTCCCGGTCACGCCAGACCATCATCGAGCCCGGGGATTCCGCGAACTACAACTGCAGTGTGGTGAACTTCAGCCAAGGCTGCACGACGGGTTGGCATACGCACACCTGCGACCAGATCCTGGTCGTGACGTCGGGCTCCGGCATGGTGGCGACGGAGCATGAGCAGCATGAGATCAATGTGGGCGATGTCGTGCATATCAAGGCCGGCGAACGCCATTGGCATGGCGCCAAGGCGGATACAACGATGGGTCATATCACCATAACGGCCGTCGGCGGCCAGGCCACCTGGGGATAGCCTGGATGCCTCGACCCCGAGCGCTCGAAAACATTCGCGTGGTGGACTTCAGCTGGGTGCGGGCCGGCCCATGGGCCACGCGGTGGCTGGGGGCGTTTGGGGCCGAGATCATAAAGATCGAGTGGCCGGAGAGTGAGCGCGGCAGGCTGCCGAGTACCACCACGCCGCAAAATCTCGAGGTCAATTTGAACACCTCGGGAAACTTCGCCGACACGAACGTCAACAAGAAGAGCCTCAGCCTGAACGTGCGAAGTGCCAAAGGCCTGGAGATCGTGAAGCGGCTGATCGCCATCTCCGACATCGTGATCGAAAATTTTTCCTCGCGCGTGCTGCGCAACTGGGGTCTCGGCTATGATGAGCTGTGCCGGATCAAGCCCGATATCGTCTATGTGTCGATGTCGGGCTACGGCCATACCGGTCGCAACCACCATTACACGACATTCGGTCCGGTCGCGCAGGCGGTGTCCGGGTTGACGTATCTTTCCGGCTTGCCCGACAAGCCGCCGGCCGGCTGGGGCTGGTCGTACATGGATGATACCGGCGGCATGTACGGGGCGATGTGTGCGCTTACCGGCCTCTACCATCGCAACATGACGGGACGCGGCCAGCACATCGACCTGTCGCAGATGGTGTCGAGCGTTCCGCTCAACGGTCCGGCGCTTTTGGATTTCACGGTGAACGGCCGCGGGTCGCGACGGCCGGGCTTTCCTCCGGGCAATCGTGCGCACTGGCCCGGCACGCCTTTGGTCAACAACTACCGCGGTCCGACGGTTGCGCCGCACAATGCCTATCGCACGCATCCGGGCGGATACAACGACTGGTGCGTGATCGTCTGCCACTCGGACGAGGAATGGCGGCGGTTCGTGCAGGTGATGGAGACGCCGTCGTGGGCCGCGTCGGAGAAATTCGCCACCGTTGCAGGGCGCCTGCAGCACCAGGAGGAACTGGACGAGCGGATCGAGGCGTGGAGCATGACGGTGGGACAAATACGATCTGACCGAGCGCTGTCAGGCTGCCGGTGTTCGCGCCCTTCCCGTGCAGAGTGCCGAAGACCGGGTCGAGCATGACCCGCAGTTGCGCCACCGGCAGATGTATCTGCCGATGGAGCATCCGGCGCTCGGACGACACAAGGTGCAGAATGCGTCCGTTCAAACTTTCGGAAACACCGGCGTCGAATCACCTGCCGGCACCGCTGATCGGTCAACACACACGGGAGATTGTCGAAGACTTGCTGGGCTATAGCCGCGAAGATCTGCGCGCGGGATTTGCCGACGGCACGTTCTGGCCGACAAGGCGGCCACGGTTTCCCTACATGGAGGAAATGCTCCAGTGACCGATGCCCAGGGTCCGCTGTCTGGGCTGCGCGTTCTCGAACTCGCGGATGAAAAGGGCCAGTTCTGCGGCAAGCTGCTCGGCGACCTCGGGGCCGATGTGGTGAAGATCGAACCACCCGGCGGCGAGCACTGCCGGCACGTCGGGCCATTCCTCGACGACATTCCTCACCCGGAGCGCAGCCTGTCTTTCTGGTACTACAACACGTCCAAACGCGGCATCACCCTCAATCTGGAAACCGCAGACGGGCGTCAGCTTTTCGCGCGTCTGGCGGCGACGGCAGACGTCATTCTGGAGACTTTCCGGCCGAGCTTCCTGGCATCGCTGGGGCTCGATTATGAGGCTCTCCGCGCGCAGAATTCGCGGCTGATCATGTGCTCGCTGACGCCGTTCGGCCAGACCGGCCCGTGGCGCGATTACGCCTCGAGCGACCTGCTGCACATGGCGGCGGGCGGCGAGATGGCCTCCTGCGGGTACGACGAGGCGGACGTGCCGAATGCACCGCCGATCGCGCCCGGTGGCGGCAATGCCTGGCACATGGGCTGTCATTTCGCTTACATGGCCATCATGGCGGCTTTGGTCTATCGCACGGTGTCCGGGCAAGGGCAGTATATCGACGCGTCCATACACGAGGCCTGTGCGCTGACGACCGAGGCGGCGATCGCCAACTACATCTACCGCGGCGAGGTGCTGCGACGCCAGACCGGCCGCCATCATGCCGCCGGTCCTACGCCCCGTACCCAGTTCCGCGCCAAGGACGGCACGTATGTCTGCGCGCTGGTGGGGGGTCGGCTGAACCCCAAATTCGTCAGGGACCTGGCGGACCTGCTGGACAGCTACGGCATGGCCGGCGATCTCAAGGATCCCAAATACCAGGACCAGGCGGTCATCACGGCGAACACATCGCACATCATCGACGATCTCGTCGCCGACTTCATCGCCAGCCTGCCGGCGGAGGAGGTTTACCACGCCGCCCAGGAACGCGGCTTCACCTGGGGAGCGGTGCGCGCCCCGGAGGCGCTGCTGGACGACGCCCACCTGCATGACCGCGGCTTCTGGAAGCAGGTGGAGCACGAGGAGCTCGGTCGCAGCTTCGTCTACCCGGGCGAGGCGGCCATCTACAACGGCTCGCCCTGGCGGATCGCCAGACGGGCACCGCTGATCGGCGAGCACAACGCGGAAATCTTCTGCGACGAACTGGGACTGTCGCGCGGTGAGCTTTCCGTGCTTGCGGAAAATCGGGTGATCTGAGGGCGAATGGAATGAGCGACTGGAGCAAGGTGACCCGGCCGATCCCGGTGCCGAACGAGTGGACGAAGCCATTCTGGGATGCGGCCAAGCGAGGCGAACTGGAGCTGCAACGCTGCCAGAGCTGCGGACATTTCCAGCACCCGCCGTATGCGACCTGCGTCCAATGCATCGCGACGGAGCTGAAGTTCGAACCCGTGCGCGGCGCCGGCGCGATCTACGCCTACACAATCATGTATCACACCGGCGACAAACGTTTCGCCTCCGCCGTGCCCTACGCCAGCATCATCGTGGAGCTCGATGATGCGCCCGGCGCGCTGCTCGCCGGCAACCTGCTGGAGGCGCCGTACACCGAGGCGAAGGTCGGCCGCCGCGTCGAGGTCATCTTCGAGAAGCTGAACGACGACATCACGCTGCCGCAGTTTCGTCTCGCGCGCTGAAGGGAATCAAACGCATGTGGGATAACCGATGCAAGGTGGCCGTCAGCGGCGTGGGCTATTCCAAGGTTTCCCGGACCGCCGAGATTCCGCTCGCGGCCCATGCACTGACGGCGGTGAAGGAGGCGGTCGCGGACTTCGGGGCTGGCGATGTCCGACATCGACGGGCTGGCGACCTATCCGGAACTGCCGGCGACCGGGCACGCGGAGGTAGACGGCATCTCCGTCGTGTCGGTCAACTGCATGATGGCGATGCTGAAGCTGCCGACGTTGACGTGGCACATCCAGGTGGGAACGACCAACATCGGCGGCGCGGTGCAGCAGGCGGTGAACGCGCTGCTGGCGGGCGTGTGCAAATACGCGGTGGTGTGGCGGGCGATGCACAATCCGCGCGGCACGTACCAGAACCTGCCGGGCGCGCACGCGGCTGGGGCGGCGCAGTTCACCGCACCCTACGGCTTCGGCGGTCCGGGACAGGGCATGGCGGTCGCGTATACACGCTGGCTCGAACGGAATGGGCAGAGCCGCGAGAAGATGGCGACGCTCGCGGTGACGCAGCGCAAGCATACGCAGCACAATCCGCACGCGTATTTCTACGGCACGGAGCTGACGCGCGAGGACTACTTCGCGTCGCGGATGGTGGCGTATCCGTTCTGCCTGTTCGATTGCGACATCCCGGTGCAAGGCGCGGTCGCCATCGTGCTGACGACGGCGGACCGGGCGCGGGATCTGAAGCCGAAGCCGGCATATTTGGCCGGTTATGGGCAGCGGCTGCACTTCGAGGTGGCAGGGCGGATCGGCAGTCTCAGCAGCTACATGGAGGGCGGCAGCAGTTCGGCGAAGCTGACCTGGGAGCGGTCCGGGTTCGGGCCGAAGGATGTCGATGTGGCGCAGATCTACGACGGGTTCTCGGCGTCGGTGATCTACGGGCTGGAGTCCTACGGGTTCTGCAAGGAAGGCGAGGCGCTGGACTTCATCCAGGACGGGCGCATCGAGCTCGATGGCGAACTGCCGCTCAACACGTTCGGCGGCAGCCTCGGCACGGGACGCATCCACGGGCTGTGGCACATCATCGAGGGCGCGCTGCAGGCGTCGGGGCGGGCGGGGTCGCGGCAGGTGAAGGACGCCAACGTGTCGTTCGTCGGGGCGAGCGCGCCGATCGTGACGGGGACGACGTTTATTTTCGTGGGGGAGCCTTACTGAAGTTGGCTGAGCCCGACGCAAACTCTATGCATGAAACTTCGGAGAATCGCTGAACTGTGCCGATTCGGCTGATCCTGCGGCTGTCGAAGCCACCCGTCACCGCTTATGGGTTGGTCAGGGGGCCAATGTCGCGGTAGCAGCCGTCCCCTCATAAAGACCAGTCTCCTGGAAATCTGAAGAATCCTCCCGAGTCGGCGGCTACGGTTCCCCGGCAAAGATCAGCTTCCGGAGACGCGGATGGCTTATTCCCTGATCGAACAATCGCAACTCGTCGCAGTCGACGGGTCTGCGCCTATAACTGATCTTTTGAGGCGAGCAAAACTCGCCGCAGTGAAGTTAAAAGCCAGCGAGTTCTCGGTATGGGTAGACTTGGGAATGCATGGATACAAGGCGACCGACTTGATCCCTGCTTATCGTCAGGTACCATACACAATCAAGTTTTTGAACCCCTACCGGGGTTGGTTGCCGGTCTTTGGGACAGTTGGAGAGACGACCAAAATCTACCAGCCGATCGATAGCGTCCTTACGTTGTCCAAAACGGATTCTGGATATCTCACTATGCCCGTCGCGGAAGAGTTCAGAGAATTGGTTTGCAATGAGCTGGAGTTCCAATGCGACGTAAAAGTGCATATCAGCACAGCGGTGGCCAGCAGCATTGTTGAGACAGTCAGAAATAACGTGCTTGAATGGACGCTGAAGCTCGAGCAGGCTGGAATCCGCGGCGATGGTCTCACTTTTACACCAGAGGAGACAACGGCTGCGCAAAGCATATCTGTGACGAACATCCACCATGGCCCTGTGGCGTCGGTCGCTCACGGTAGCAATGTGATTCATGGCGTATCAGAGACAAACTCATCGGCAACGCCACAGCAAATTGCAGACGCAATTGCATCGCTGCTTGAGGCAATTCAGACGGTGGGTCCGATGGATGGAATGGTAACCAATGCCGCAACGGACCTTTCGCAGGCAGAGCGCGAGCTTCGAGAAGGCCGTGTGCCGTTCGGACGGATTGCCAAAGCGTTTGACCTATTAAACAAGCCTGGAGACTTAGCAATTCGAGCGCCTGGAGTCGTGAGCCGCCTTCACCAGCTTGGTCAGATGATAGGGTTGATCTGACATTATCTAAATGTCAGACGCCCCCCGCTGTCAGTCCAGCGAATGCGTCGAATTCCGGCACTACTACTACCCGCTGTCAAGATCAGTGATCTGTGTTGTCATCCGCCCATCGTGGTTGGCGCGACTTTTTTCCATTCGAAATTGGAGTTGGCTGAGGGACGACACCCCTCACCCCACCCCAACCGCCTTCCCATCGACCAGCCCATCGATCTCGCGCCTCCCCGTATCCCACCTCGCGCAGCACCTCCCGCGTGTGCTCCCCCAGCCGCGGCGCCAGCCGTCGCACCCCCGCCGGACTGCCGGAAAACCGCGCCGGCGGCCGCGCCTGGCGGATCTTCCCCTCGCTCGGATGGTCCAGTTCCTGAAACAACCCCACCGCCTTCAAATGCGGCTGCTCCATCACCTCGCTCAGCTTGGCAAATCCCGTGTGCGGCACGTCGATCCGCAGCAGCAGTTCCTCCCATTCCGCCGTGGTCCGGCTCGGTGCGATGTCGCGCATGCGGTCGTAGATGCGATCGATATTACGCGCCCGCGCCACCGGATCGCGCACGGAGAACTCCTCGATGCACTCGGGATGCCCCACCGCCTCGAAGAACGCGCACCAGTTGGCGCCCGAGTAGGGCAGCATGGTCAGCCAGCCATCCTTGGTCCGCACCGGCCGCCGCGCCTTCATGCGCTTGTAGCCCGACGGCCCGATCGACGGCACGAATGCCTGGCCGCCGAACATCTCGATGCTGTTGAACGCCGCCAGCGTCTCCAGCATCGGCACCTCCACCATCTGGCCCTCGCCGGTGCGCTCGCGGTGCAGCAGCGCCGCGGTGACGGCGGAGGTCAGTGCCATGCCGCAGATCTTGTCGCCGATCAGGCTGGGGACGAAGGCGGGTTCGTCGTCGGTGCCCATGGCCGATGCGAAACCGGACGCCGCCTGAATGATCTCGTCGAACGCCGGCCGTGCGCGCCACGGCCCGTCCTGGCCGAAGCCGGTGGCCACCGCATAGACGAGCCGCGGATTGAGCGCCGTGCACGTCTCGTAGCTGAAGCCCAGCCGGGCGAGCCCGGCGGGGCGGATGTTGCTGACCAGCGCATCCACGGTCGGGATCAGCCGGCGCAGCACCGCCTTGCCGTCGGGATGCTTCAGGTCCAGCGCGATGCTGCGCTTGTTGCGGTTCGTCGCCATGAACTGGCCGCTCATGCCGCGGTTGCGGAACTGGCCGGAGGTGCGCCAGGTGTCGCCGGTCGAGGCTCTCCACCTTGATGATCTCGGCGCCCCAGTCGCCGAGCGTCTGCGTGCCGAACGGGCCGAACAGCACCGTGGTCAGATCGAGAATGCGCAAGCCCTTGAGCGGTCCGGTCGGTTCGGTCATTGCAATTCGGTCCTTGGTCGATTTTGCGCCAGGATAGGAAAGACTGTGACGAGTGGCGACCGGGGGCGACGATGAGCGGACATGCATTCAGGGCGGCGGGCTATGCGTGGCGTCTTCACTGCGGCCGGCGCGTCATCGAACAAGGGCTGCAGCAGGCCGTGGATCGAGCGGGCGCCAAACGCGCCTTCGTGGTCTGCTCCCCATCGGTCAATCAACGCACCGACATCGTCCGACGCATCGAAGCGGTCCTTGGCGAACGCTGCGCCGGCGTCTTTGACGGCATCGAGAAAGACTCGACGTACGCCTCGGTGCGCGCCGCCAAAGAAGCGGCAAACGCGGCCGCAGCCGATCTGCTGATCGCGGTCGGCGGCGGCAGCGTCATCGTCGCGACACGCGCGGTGGCGATCTTCATGGCGGAACCGGGCGACCCGTTCCAGATCATGACCCAGTACCCGGAGGGCAAGCCCGCCTACAGTCCTCGGCTGCTCGCGCCGAAGCCGCCGATCATCAACATTCCGACCACGCCGACCAGTGCCATGAACCGCGCCGGCACGGGCCTGAAGAACCCGGACCTCGATCACCGCATGGAGTATTTCGATCCAAAGACGCGCCCCAATTCCATATTCCTCGACGAGGACGCATTGCTCAGCGCGCCGCCTGATCTGATCCGTTCCACGGCGACGACGGTGTTCGCGAGCCTTGTCGGCGCGATGGCACAGACGGACATGAACCCATTGGCGGAGGGCGATCGGAACCATGCGTTCCGGCTGGCATACCGCGCCTATCCGCGGCTGGTCGACGAACGCGACAACCCGTCGCTGCGCACCGATCTCTGCATTGCCGCCTTTTTGCAGGACCGCGCCGAGGACGACGGCGCCCGCCGCGACCGTGGCGGCGCGTTCTCCGGCAACTACGCGGTCTCGACGGCGCTGCATGTGCGCTATCCGCATGTCGGCCAGGGAGAGTCGACCTCGGTCGTGCATGCCGCGAAAATCCGGCTCTCCGAAGCGGTCGATGCGCAATCGGCGCGGCAGGTCGCGGAGGCGCTCGAGGTCTGGCGCGACGGGATGGACGCACGACAGGCGGCACTCGCCGTGGCCGACACGCTCGAGGCGCTGTATGCGCGCGTCGGGGTCCCGACACGGTTGCGCCAGTTGCAAATCCCGCGCGAGGACCTCCGGGCCATCGCCAACGACACGGTGAAGAACTTCAACGCCAACGCGGGTGAGCGCTCTCCGGCGGAGCAGATCGAGGACGCAATGCGGCTGCTCGATGCGGCGTTTTGAGCGCTGCTCGTGTGCCGAACGCGCCGGACTTGTCACCTGGGCTGGTGCAATCGCGGTGGTCCGCTGTCGCCGTAGGCCGCCAGTTCCGACAGCAGGCACGCCAGGCTGTACGACGGTTTGTAGCCCAGCCAGCGAACCGTCTCGGAAATGTCCAGCTTGTTCGGTTTCACCGCCGGATCGAGTCCGAACGATAGCGCAAGGTCGTAATATTCAGGGTAATGTTTCCTGAACGTAGAGCCCGCACCATCGGCATCCCACCGATCCAGATCGGCGTCCGTGTATTCATATGCACTGTCAAGCGTAAGCGTGAGATGCTGTCCGATTTGACTGCCGCGACACGAAATCCGTGGCCAGCATGACCGCCGCGGCGACATCATCGATGTGCACGGCGCCTCGCCAGAACCATCGCGCCCAGTCGCTGTATTTCGTGTAAACGTCACGGTTCCAATACGGAATGAAACCGCGCGGGCGGAGCGTGATCACGTTCATATTGCGGTACGTCGCATAATCCTCGGCAATCCGCTCGGCCAGGATCTTGCTGCGCCCGTACAACGTGTCCGGTCTGCGAACGCTTGTCGTGGAAATGTATATGACCTTGTCGATACCGGCCAACGCCGCCGCCTCGAAAACCTCGAACGTGCCACGCACGTTCAGGTCGAAGAAGTCATAGGCATCGCGCTCGCCGCGGTCCTCGTGGATGCCGTGCCAGGCCGCGATGTGAACGATGCAATCGATGCCGCGGAGATAGTCCTGCAACCTGGGCCGATCCAGGACCGACCCTTGAATGAACAGGGCTCCCTGATCCTCTGGCGCACGAACATCCAGAATGACCGGCGTATCGCCGTTGCCGCGCAAACGCGGCACCAGGGTCTGGCCGAGGTCCCCAGCACCACCCGTCAGCAGGACTTTCATCCAACCCTCGGCGATCTGTCCGTGTTGGTGGACGCAGCGCGGATCATGTTCCGCGCACGCGCGCGCTTTCCTCGTGCCTCAATGAAAGTAGCGCCCGGAGTCGATGACGATGGTCTGGCCGGTCATGGTCTCGGTGCGGCACATGGTGACCACCATGTCGGCGCAGTCGTCCTTGTCGGCGGCCTTCTTCAAGAGCGAGCCGGCCGCGTTGCGCGTAACCATCTCCGGCAGCAGATTGGCAGTCGCGCGCGTGCCCTCCAGCAGTCCGGGTGCGACGCAGTTGACCAGCGTCTCCGGCGCCAGTGCCACCGCCATGCAGCGCGTCAGGTGAATAAGGCCGGCCTTCGACACCGCATAGGCGATGGACGAACCGGTCGGCCCGAGCCCCGCCACGGACGCGATGTTGACGATGCGGCCGCGCCCTTGCGCCTTCATGACCGGCGCCACCGCCTTGGTCAGGCGCATCGGCCCCGTCAGGTTGACGGCCATGATCTTGTCCCACACTTCGAGCGTGAGATTGTCGAGGTCGGTGAACGGGATCGCCTTGTTGTAGGCGGCGTCGTTCACCAGGATATCGATCCGCCCGAGCCGCGCGGCCACGTCGCCGATCAGCCGCTGCACGGCCGCGTCGTCGGTGATGTCGCAGGCGAACGCCGCGGCGTTGATCTGGTAGCTGGTGGTGAGCGTGCGCACGACGCCTTCCGCCTGGTCGCGGCTCTGGGCATACATGACGGCGATGTGCGCACCCTCTCGCGCCAGCGCGTGGCAGATGCGCTGCCCGAGCCCGCCGTTGCCGCCCGTCACCAGTGCGACCGCGCCGCGTAGGTCCATGAACTCTCTCCCGCATGCGGGGGCGCCGTTGTCGTGCAGCGCGTCCCGGTGTGTGCGGGGTAGTTTGTGACCGGGGCCGGGGAGCACGCAAGCCAGCGCCCTTGCGAGAGCATGGCTGCCGACGTCGGTGAGACGCCCTCTTGGCGCCGCCCGACAAGGAAGGAAGGAATTTCAACCGCAGATGCACGCAGATACACGCAGATACACGCAGATATACCGAGGCGACTTCAAAGTCGGTGGGCAACGCGCTGGATTTCAAGCCGGGGCTTGCCAAAGTTGAGCAACAGGCAAAGGCGCAGACCCGTCCCCTTCAGGTAGTTGAGGCATTGCGCCGTATGTGCACCGTCCAGCGCCTTGATCGCTTTCAGCTCGACTATGATTGTGCCCTCGACCAGCAGATCGACTGCATACTCCCCGACAATTATGCCATCGTACTCGACGGTGATCCCGTGCTGTTGAGCGACGGTCAGTCCGGCTTTGCGCAGCTCGTGAGCCAATGCGTTTTCGTAGACCTTTTCGAGGAACCCTGCGCCAAGCGTGTTTATGACCTGGAAGGCGCACCCGATCACACGCTCCGACAGTCGGTTGACCCCGGCCTCATCTGCGTGCATCTGCGTGCATCTGCGGTTGAAATTCCTTGCTTTGCTTCATGCGTGCGTGACCTCGCGACTAGGAGGCCATTTGCGCCAACCAGTGGTTAAAATCCGACGAAGAAGTCGATCCGCGCCCTGACCCGCGCAACCCATGGGAGGAAACCACATGCGCATCGTCGCCCTGGAAGAGCACTACACAGTCCCCCGCATCGTCGCCGGCATCGACCCGGGCGCGATCGCCCGCCGCGGCTTTCCCGGACCGGACTTCGTCTGGGCGCAGACCACCAAGCGCAACGAACTCGCCGATCTCGGCCCCGCGCGCCTTGCCGACATGGACGCCAGCGGGATCACCGTGCAGGTGCTCTCGGTCGCCGGCCCCGGCGCCGACCTCGTGCCGGGCCAGCCGGGCATCGACCTTGCGCGCGCCTACAACGACGCGCTGGCCGAGGCGTGTGACCGCCATCCCACCCGCTACCGCGGCTTCGCGCACCTGCCGATGCTCGCCCCCGAGGCGGCGGCCGACGAACTGGAGCGCACGGTCAAGCAACTCGGCTTCCACGGCGCGCTCGTGAACGGCGCCACCGACGGACGCTTCCTCGACGATCCGGCGTTCGAGCCGATCCTGGCGCGCGCCGCGGCGCTCGACGTGCCGATCTACCTGCATCCCGGCATTCCCGTACCGAGGCGGTGCGCAGCGCCTATTACGACGGGCTGCCGGGCAATTTCAGTTTCACCCTCGCGCTGTCCGCCTGGGGCTGGCACGCCGACACCGCGATCCATGTGCTGCGCCTTGCGCTCAGCGGCGCGCTGGACCGCCATCCCGGGTTGAAGATCGTCGTCGGCCATATGGGCGAGGCGCTGCCGTTCATGCTGGACCGCATCGACGAAACCACGACCGCCGAGGCGAAGGCACGGCTGCGGCGCTCGGTGCGGCAGACCATCCTCGATCAGGTGTGGATCACGACCAGCGGGTTCTTCACCACGGTGCCGTTTATCGCGGCGCTGATGTCGTTCGGCGTGGACCGCATCATGTTCTCGGTCGACTACCCGTTCGCATCGAACGCGCGCGCCCGGGCGTTCCTGGACGCGTTGCCCGTTTCGCCAGCGGATCGCGCGAAGATCGCCCACGGCAATGCGGACCGGCTGCTGCGTTTGCCGGGTTGAGCATCGGTGATAGGCTCGGTGACTTCAGAGGGAGACCGAAAGATGGCCGACGCAAAGCTTGCGCCCAACCTGCCGGGATGGATGGTCGACCACGCCAACCGCTATCTGTCCAGCGGCGGCACCGAGGGGCACATGTACACCGTGACGCCGCCTGGCCACGCCGAGATGATCGTTCCGTCGCTGCTGTTGACGACGACCGGCCGGAAATCCGGCGAGAAGTACATGTTCCCGCTGTTCTATGGGAAGACCGGCGACAGCTACATCGTGGTCGCCTCGAAAGGCGGCGCGCCGGAGCATCCCGGCTGGTATCGCAACCTCCTCGCCAATCCGGACGTCGAGGTTCAGGTCGGGACCGCGAAGATCAAGGCGCATGCCAGGACCGCGACCGGTGAGGAGCGCACGCGGCTGTGGGCGACGGCGCTGAAGTTCTGGCCGCCCTATGCCGATTACCAGCTCAAGACGGAGCGCGAGATCCCCGTCGTTGTGTTGGACCCCGTTCACTAGCCTCTCCGCCGTGACAGGGGATCCGCCATGGAATACGTGAAGCTGGGCCGCACCGGCCTCGATGTCTCGCGCATCTGCCTCGGCTGCATGAGCTATGGCGGGTCCAATCGCGGCAACCATGCGTGGTCGCTCGACGAGGAATCGAGCCGCCCGTTCATCCGGCGCGCGCTTGAATCCGGCATCAACTTCTTCGATACGGCGAACCGCTATTCGCTCGGCAGCAGCGAGGAGATCCTTGGCCGCGCGATCAAGGATTTCGCCCGCCGCGACGAGGTGGTGATCGCCACCAAGGTCTATGGCCGGATGCGCCCCGGCCCGAATGGCGCCGGCCTGTCGCGCAAGGCGATCATGGCCGAGATCGATGCCAGCCTGCAGCGCCTCGGCACGGATTACGTCGATCTGTACCAGATCCATCGCTGGGACCACGACACGCCGATCGAGGAAACGCTCGAGGCGCTGCACGACGTCGTGAAGGCCGGCAAGGCCCGCTACATCGGCGCGTCCTCGATGCACGCCTGGCAGTTCGCCCGCGCCCTCGGCATCGCCGAGCGCCACGGCTGGACGCGCTTCGTCAGCATGCAGAACCTGGTCAATCTGCTGTATCGCGAGGAGGAACGCGAGATGCTGCCGCTCTGTGCCGCGGAAGGCATCGCGGTCATTCCATGGAGCCCGCAGGCGCGCGGCCGTTTGACCCGCGATTGGGACTACACCAGCGTCCGCACCGAGACGGACGAAGCGTTCGGACGGCTGTTCGCGAAGACTGAAGACGCCGACAGGAAAGTTGTCGATCGCGTCGCGCAGGTTGCGGCGGCGCGCGGGGTACCTCGTGCGCAGGTGGCGCTCGCCTGGCTGCTGGCCAAGCCGGTCATCACCGCGCCGATCGTCGGCGCCACCAAGCTGCAGCATCTCGACGACGCGCTTGCATCGGTGGACGTGAAGCTGTCGGCCGACGAGATCGCCGCGCTGGAGGAACCTTACGTCCCCCATGCGGTTGTCGGCTTTGTCTAGGCCCCGGCGTCAGAAGAAGATGCTCAGGTTCTTGGCGGTCAGGACGTTCTGATCAAGGATCATCCGACGATCGGCGATCTTCCACACGCCGTCGACGCGGCGCAGCGTGTCCTGGCGAGCGCCGACATAGAAATCCTGCTCGGTCTCACCCCGACTGCGGTACACAATGAAGTTGCAGTGCACGGACAGTTCCAGCGCCGACGCGCCGGCCGCGACTTCGAGGTTGGTGATCAGGTGCCGTGTCCGCGACGGCGGGTCTTCCGCCCAGGCCATCCCGGTATCGAGGCGTGCGACACGCGCAGTGAGCGTCCTGATGTCCTCGTCAAAAAGACCAAATTCGTCCGCGCCGGCCAGGTCTTCCTCGGCGTAACGATCCGCGTCGAGGATCGCGATCGCCTTGCTCGAGCGCGGATAGCGGTTGGTCCGCGCGAACATCGTGTAATGCACATCCTCGGTGAACAGGCTCAGCCATTCGTGGAACCGCCGCTCGTCGAGCAGGCGGGCCTCGCGATACAGGAACTGCTCGACGCTTTGGATCGTCGCCGCGTCAGGCATGTTCCGCTTCCCTCGCGGCCGAGCATTCCAGCGCACCCCAGTCGGCAGCCGCCATCAAGTCGGCCCAGCGCCGATAGAATTGACGATGGTTGCTTTCACTGAACCGATAGTCGCTGACCCAGGCGCCAAGCGCCGGATCAAATCGGTCGTGCCCGAGCCCCATCCGGTTGTTGAGCGGCATGCGCCGTGACACCACGCCGCGACACGTCTGGGTGCATTCCTGCCAGTTGTCCATGTCGTCCTGCTCGAATGTTCCGGACGGACTGAACCCACGAATCCCCGCCTGCCGGATCGCGCGCTTGACCTCGGGCGGCGCTGCCTTGTCCATGAAAACGAACGACCGGACCTCGGTTTTTTCCGGACCGCGCGGTTGCCAAACGCGAATGCCGCGTGAGGTGCCGCGCAGCAGCGAGAAATTCGGAAACACCGTGCCGACGATCGGGTTGATCAGGTTGGCGCGAGGCCCAAGGCGCTCGCGAACCTCCGCGGCAACCTCGCGCTCATAGGCCTCGATCTCGGGCATCGGCGGATCGCCGACATCATCGGGACCGACGCAGATCAGCGCATGGCCGTTGCCCGGCGAGACCATCCTCTGCGCGCTCTGCGCATTCGCCGTGACGCCGCGACTGAAGCCGATCTTGACGGCGGACAGATGGTTCCACTGCACATGGTATGCGTCGCCGCCGAAATTCTCGGCGGGGAACTTCCAGTTGCAGGGCATGATCCATTTGTGGGTCGCGACGATCTCGATGCCGCCCTCGCAGCGATCGACAAAGGTATCGATATACCAGGCCATCTCGCCGAGATACGCGCGCAGCGATGGCGCGTCGGGATCGAAGGTGGCGAACCACAGACCTTTGTAACTTTCCAATTGCGCCACGCGGATCAGGCCCAAAGTCTCGCGGTCCAGATCGCCGTGATAGGCCTCGCGCATGTTCGGCACACCGGTCAGCCGTCCGTCATTGCCGAACGTCCAGCCATGATAGGCGCAGATGAAGCTCGCGGCGTTGCCGTCGTCGGCACGACACAGCCGGTTGCCGCGATGGCGACAGACATTGAGAAACGCGCCAACGGATCCGGCGCCGTCACGCACCACCAGTACCGGATCCTCGCCCATATACGTTGTGAGGAAATCGCCCGGCCGCGGGATCTGGCTGTCGTGACACAGGAACAGCCAGCACCGTGCGAAGATCTGCTTGCAGCTCCGTTTGGTAAATCTCCGGCTCGATGAAGATCCGGCGGCTGATCATTCCGTGCTCGGTGTCAACGAGCCCCGCAATCTCGCCCGCAATCTCGATTGTCATGGATACCTCCGTGACGTGCGTCTTGGCGGCGTTTCAGACCAAAGCGTAGGCGCGCCGCAGGTCAGTGACCAGCCTCGGTTGCCGGGGCACGCCATCGCTCATCCGAATGGATTGCGCGCTGCCCATCGTCCGGACAGGATCGGGGCCAGACAGCGCGGGAGGCCGTCATGGGCACGCTCATCGGTATCGCCGGCATAACCGGGCGGATGGGGCATCTGCTGGTCGAGGAGGTCCGGGCCGCCGGCGCTGACCTGGCCGGCGGCATCGGGCGCCCCGGTTCCGCAAAGTCGGCTCCGTCCGGCGCGGAACTGTTCACCGATATCGCCGCGCTCGCCGCGGCCTCGGATGTGGTGGTCGACTTCACCAATGCCGCCACCGCGCAGCCCTACGCCGCCGCGATGGCCGCCTCCGGCAAGGCCTGGGTCCTCGGCACCTCGGGATTGTCCGACGCCGATGAAGCCGCCGTCGCGGACGCCGCGCGCCGCATCCCCGTGGTCTACGCGTCGAACTTCTCCGCCGGCGTGAACCTTGTCCTGGCGCTGGCCGAGCGGATGGGCGCGGCACTCCCGGCCGATGGCTACGACGCCGAAATCATGGAAATGCACCACCGCCAGAAGGTGGACGCGCCGTCCGGCACCGCGATCGGCATGGGCCGTGCGGTCGCCAAGGGCCGCGGCGTGGCGCTGTCCGACGTGATGCAGAGCGGCCGGGACGGTCATACCGGCGCGCGGCAAGACCGGCGCCATCGGCTTCGCGGCCCTGCGCGGCGGCCAGGTGGTGGGCGAGCATACCCTGATCTTCGCCGCAGCCACCGAGCACATCGCGCTGACGCATCGTGCGTTCGACCGCCGGGCCTTCGCCACCGGTGCCGTGCGGGCCGCGCTCTGGGTGGTCGGCCGGAAGCCGGGCCTTTATTCCATGATGGATGTGCTGGGGATGGTCTGAGCGGAGCCGCCGCGACACTTGACCCTGACTTGACCCCGGGGGGTTTCCGCCACACACCGGCCGCCCGCCATCCGGTCCGGGCACGGCCAATTTCGGGTCCTCAACCCTCCGCGACGCGAGAGAAATCATTCATGCGCGATACGGGCGAATTCCTGTTTACCTCCGAGTCGGTCTCCGAAGGCCACCCCGACAAGGTCGCCGACCGGCTCAGCGACACGGTGCTGGACGCCTATCTCGCCGCAGATCCCTACTCGCGCGTCGCCTGCGAGACCCTGGTGACCACCAACCGCGTCGTGTTCGCCGGCGAAACCCGCGGACCGAGCAGCGTCACGCCCGACCTGCTCACGCATCTGGCCCGCATGGCGATCCAGGAGATCGGCTACGACCAGGACGGCTTCAGCTGGAACAAGGCGCAGATCGACTGCCACCTGCACGCGCAGTCCTCGGACATCGCGCTGGGGGTGGATGCCGCCGGCAACAAGGACGAGGGCGCCGGCGACCAGGGCATGATGTTCGGCTACGCCTGTCGCGAGACCGAGGCGCTGATGCCCGCGGCGATCCACTATGCGCACGCCATCCTGCACCGGATGCGCGACCTTCGCGTCATCCAGGACCCCTCGGTGGAAGGGCTGCGGCCCGATGCCAAGAGCCAGGTGACGCTGCGCTATGTCGACGGCATGCCGGTCGGAGCGACCAGCGTCGTCGTGTCCACCCAGCATGTCGAGGACCTCGAGCAGGCCGAGATCAAGCGGATGCTCTGGCCGCTGGTGGAGAGCACGCTGCCGGATGGCTGGATGTGCCCCGAGGCCGAATTCCATGTGAACCCGACCGGCAAGTTCGTCACCGGCGGCCCGGACGGCGACTGCGGCCTGACCGGGCGGAAGATCATCGTGGATACCTATGGCGGCGCGGCCCCGCACGGCGGCGGGGCATTCAGCGGCAAGGATCCGACCAAGGTCGATCGATCGGCCGCCTATGCCTGCCGCTATCTCGCGAAGAACGTCGTGGCGGCGGATCTGGCGGATCGCTGCACGATCCAGATCAGCTACGCGATCGGCATCTCGCGGCCGCTGTCGGTCTATGTCGACCTGCAGCGCACCGGGAAGGACGTCGACGAGGCGCGTCTGCAGAAGATCCTGCAGGATCTGATGAACCTCTCGCCGCGCGGCATTCGCGAGCATCTGCATTTGAACCGGCCGATCTATGTGCCCACCTCGGCGTACGGCCATTTCGGCCGCGAGCCGGATGAGGACAAGGGCACCTTCACGTGGGAGAAGACGGATCTGGTGCCGGGACTGAAGGCAGCCTTCGGGCGCTGAAGCCGCCGCCGGACCGGCTGTACGGCAGGGCCCGCGGCCACCGGCTGCGCCCGCGGCAGCTTCGGCTGCTGGATGTCACTCTGCCGCGCCTCGCGTTCACCGAGGGCCAGGCGTCCGATCCGCTGGCAGCCTTCGCGCCCGAAATGTCCTCGCTCTGGCTGGAGATCGGGTTCGGCGGCGGCGAGCACGCGCTGGCGCAGATCGCCGCACATCCCAAGGCGGCGCTGATCGCCTGCGAGGTGTTCGACAACGGCATCTGCTCGCTGCTGTCGCGCCTGGTCCCGGAAGCCGCCGAGGCCACAGCGCCGCTGCCGGCCAATCTGCGGCTGTGGACCGACGATGCGCGGACGCTGGTGCGGCTGCTGCCGGACGCCTGCCTCGATCGGCTGTTCCTGCTGTTCCCCGACCCCTGGCCTAAGTCGCGTCATGCGAAGCGCCGCTTCGTCCATCCGGCGCTGCTGCCCTTGCTGGGCCGCGTGATGCAGCCGGGCGCCGAGTGGCGCGTGGCAAGCGACGATCCGACGTATCAGGCCTGGGTGAACGAGGTGATGGCCGGACAGTCGCTGTTCGATGCGCCGTCCCCCGCCACCGAACGGCCGCCGGATTGGCCGCCCACGCGCTACGAGGCCAAGGCACTTCGGGAAGGCCGCACGCCGCTCTACTGGACCTTCATCCGGCGCTGACCGGAGCAGCCGCGGCCGGCATTCCACGTCGCGCCAGGGCTCGGCCCCAGCGCAGCGTGGGCGCCTCGATCCAATCGTGCAGCAGCCACGCCGCGAGAATCGGCAGAGCCACGGCCCCGGGCAGCCAAAGCGCGGTGAACAGGGCCGCGTTGCCGTGGACCACGACGGCGAGCGTCACGCCCAGCAGCTTTTGCACGGGTTCGTTGACGAGATAGAGGCAGTACGAGACTGCTCCCAGCCAGACCAGCGCGCGCGATCGCAGTACCGCGGCGAGCGCCCCCGTCGATGGGATGGAAAACTGCGCCGCCAGACATCCGGACCAGACCAGCGGCGGAAGCATCTTGTCCACGCCGCCCTGCACGACACACAGCGACCAGTGTTGCGACCAGCACGGCCAGGTAGGCGCCCAGCCCCTCGTTCCCTTGCCGCACGACGATCGCGCTGGCGATGCCGAGGGCGAAATATTGCGCCTTGTTCGGCAGGAAGGCGCGGCTGAACTGCCACGCATCGGGCGCCACCGCATGCCAGGCGACCGCGGTCGCGGCGATCGCCAGGAACAGCCAGGCAAGCGAGCGCAGACCCAGACGGCGACCGATCAGCAGCGCCAGCAGGTAGAACTGCCACTCGGTCGACAGGCTCCACGCCGCGCCGAGGAACCCGACCCACACATCCGGCAGCACGCCATCCGGGAACAATCCGTGCGTCATCGTCAGGTGCGCGGCGATGAACAGCCCCCAGTCGTTCGGCCAGCCGCCCGACCAGATGAAGCGCGCCGGGCTGTCCGGCCCGATCCACGCCATGCGCTCGAAGCCGGTCGCCAACGGCTGCACCGCGACGGCGGCGACGAACACCACCAGGAACACCGGATAGATGCGCGCCACCCGGGCGGTCAGGAACGGCCGCGACCGATAGTTGAAACTGGCGAGCGACTGGACGATCACCAGGCCGCTCAGGATGAAGAACACGTCCACCCCGGCGCCGCCATGCGAGAACACCCAGACGAGCCAGCCGGGCATCGGCGCAAACGGCAGCGTGTGGCTGAGCATCACGTAGAACGCCAGCACGCCGCGCAGCCCGTCCAGGCAGACCAGCCGCCGCATGAGGCAACCTCCGCTGACAGGATCGCCGATGCCGCTTAACAAGCTGCGAAAGACGTTGCCTTTGCCTGCATCCGATCCGCCAGGCGGTTGCAGCGATCTTGCAATAACCGCCGGCGGCACGAGGTTGCCTGCGATGAGAAAGCGCGTTCCGGTCCTGCTTACCCTGCTGGCGATAGGCCTGGGCCTCGCCGCCTGCGGTGCGCGGCACACCGAGGTCTATCTCTGGCCGCCTGCCGCCGATGTTGCCGATCCGTAGTCGGGCCGATCCGTAGCGGGCTCAGTTCTCTCCGCCGAGGTCGCGCGCCACTTCGGGGGCGTGCAGCAGGCGATCGATCTTGGTGGCGTACTCGAGCGCCGTATCGGGCTGGAACGTCAGATCGGGCGCGAACTTCAGCCGCAGCGAGTGCGCCACCTGGCCACGCAGGAACGGCGCGGCGCGCTTCAGCGCCGGCAGCAGCGCATCCACATCCGAACGGCCAAGCCGCGCGACGAACGCGATCGCGTGCTTCAGATCGGGGCCGATGCGCACCTCGGTCACCGTGATCTGCGCATCCGCCAGTTCCGGATCACGCAGCTCGTGCCGCGCGAACACGCCGGCGAGCACGTGACGGATCTCCTCCGCCACGCGCAACTGGCGCTGCGATGGTTCCCCGCGCAGCTTCTGCGACGGCCCGGCCGCCTGCTTCCTCAAGCCGGGACCATCTCCGTCTCGAAGCACTCGACCACGTCGCCTTCCTGCAGCTCGTGGAAGTTGGCGAACGACAGGCCGCATTCGTAGCCGCGCGCCACCTCGCGCACATCGTCCTTGAAGCGCTTGAGCTGCGACAGCTCGCCGTTGTGGATCACCACGTTGTCGCGCAGCACGCGCACGCCGGCGCCGCGCTTGACCACGCCGTCGGTGACCATGCAGCCGGCCACCTTGCCGACCTTGGTGATGCTGAACACCTTCCGGACCTCGGCGTAGCCCAGGAAGCGCTCGCGCTCCTTCGGCGCGACCTTGCCGCGCACCAGCTTCTCGATGTCGTCCGCGACCTCGTAGATGATCGAGTAGTAGCGGATGTCCACGCCCTCGCGCTGTGCCAGGTCGCGTGCCTGCGACGTGGCGCGCACGTTGAACGCCAGGATCACCGCGTCGGACGCATTGGCCAGCTGGATGTCGCTTTCGGTGATCTGGCCGACGGCGGCGTGCAGCACGCGGACCTTGACCTCCTCATGCGCCAGCTTGAGCACGGTTGCCTGGATCGCCTCTGCGCTGCCCTGCACATCGGCCTTGATCAGCACCGCGACTTCCTTCTGCTCGCCGGCCTGGATGCGGGCCAGCATCTGGTCGAGCGTGCCGCGCGCACCGGCAGTCGCACCGGCCGCCTTGTCGCGCAGCTTGCGCGTGCGGAACTCGGCGATCTCGCGGGCGCGGCTTTCGTTCTCCACCGCGACGAACGGCTCGCCCGCCGATGGCACGCCGGCCAGGCCGAGGATCTCGACCGGCATCGACGGTCCGGCCGCGGTCACGTTGCGGGCCTTGTCGTCCAGCATCGCGCGCACGCGGCCCCACTCGGCGCCGGCGACCACGATGTCGCCCTGCCGCAGCGTGCCCTTCTGCACCAGCACGGTCGCGATCGGACCGCGACCGCGATCGAGCCGGCTTTCGATCACCGCGCCCTCTGCGGCACGGTCGGGATTGGCCTTCAGATCGAGGATTTCGGCCTGCAGCGCGATCGCCTCGGTCAGCTTGTCGAGGCCGGTCTTCTTGGTCGCCGAGACTTCCACGTCCTGCGTCTCGCCGCCCATGTCCTCGACCACGACCTCGTAGCTGAGCAGTTCCTGCCGCACGCGGGTCGGGTTGGCGTCCGGCCGGTCCATCTTGTTGATGGCGACGATCAGCGGCGCGCCGGCCGCCTTGGCGTGGCGGATCGCCTCGATGGTCTGCGGCATGACGCCGTCATCGGCCGCCACCACCAGCACGACGATGTCGGTCACGCTGGCGCCGCGGGCCCGCATGGCGGTGAACGCCTCGTGGCCCGGCGTGTCGATGAAGGTGATCTTCTCGCCGCCCGGCATCTCGACCTGATAGGCGCCGATATGCTGGGTGATGCCGCCCGCCTCGCCGGCCGCGACATCGGTCGAGCGCAGCGCGTCGAGCAGCGACGTCTTGCCGTGGTCGACGTGGCCCATGATGGTGACCACCGGCGGCCGAGGCATGAGTTCCGCATCGGTGTCGGCGACGCCCTCGAGGCCCATCTCGACATCGGATTCCGAGACGCGGCGCGCGCGATGGCCGAATTCCTGCACCACCAGTTCGGCGGTATCGGCATCCAGCGTCTGCGTGATGGTCGCCATCACGCCGAGCTTCATCAGCGCCTTGACCACCTCGCCGGTGCGCGCGGCCATCCGGTTGGCCAGTTCCTGCACCGTGATCGTATCCGGCAGAATAACGTCTCGCACCACTTTCACCTGATCCGATCGCAGCAGTTCCAGCTCCGCCTGGCGGCGCTCGCGCTCACGCTGACGGCGCACCGAGGCCAGCGAGCGGACGCGTTCGTCCTCGCCCTCGATCGCGGCCTGCACGTCGATGCGGCCGGCGCGGCGTCCGCTGTCGGTGCCCTTCTTCGCGACCGCGACCTGCGGCTTGCGCGGCACCAGCACGCCGCCCGGCCGGCGGACCGGCCGTGCCTCGTCCTCTTCCTCGCCGCCGCGCGTGCCGGGCCGCAGACGCAGGGTCTCGGTCGGCGCCGTCGGCGAGGGCACCGGTGTGGCTGCCCGGCGTCTGGGCTCCTCGACGCCGCGTGCCGCGGGATCGGCTGCCTGCGCCGTGACCGTGGCCTCGGCCGCCTTGCGCGCGGCCTCCTCGGCGGCCAGCTGCGCCGCCTCTTCGGCCTCGCGGCGGGCGTCCTCTTCCGCAGCCTTGCGCGCTTCCTCCTCGCGCCGGCGCGCCTCCTCGGCCGCCGACAGGATCGAGATCGTCTCCTGCTCGCGGCGCTCCGCCTCGCGCTTGGCCGCCTCGCGCTGCTGTTCGACCAGCGCGCGCTGGCGGGCCGCCAGCTCGGTCGCCGTCAGCGCGCGGGGCGCCGCCGTTGTTGCACCGCGTCCGCTGGTGGCAGGCCCGCGCGCTGCCGGAGCCGCAGCACCGGGCGCGGCAAGGCCGGGCACGGCACCGCCTGCCGGTGCACCGGGTGCGCGCGACGCCGGCGCGCTTCTTGCGCACCTCGACCTGCACGACCTTCGACCGGCCGTGGCTGAAGCTTTGCCGTACGGAGCCGGCATCGACCGTACGGCCGAGCTCCAGGCGTCCCGCCGGCCGTAGTGAGAGCCGACCCTTGCCGGCGTCCTGATCGTTGCCTTCGCTCATGTATTACCCGCTGGTCCCGTCCATTGTGTGACCGCCCCCGGATGGAGCCCGGGAAACCCGTCGGTCATCGTTCAGCCTGTTTCCGCCATCGGCGGCAGTCCGTCTCAACCCACTCAGCCGGGTCGCCTCGAGGGCGAGCCTCTCACCCAGCCGTCCGGGTGCAATCGCAACGTGCACCACATGGTCACGGCCGAAGACCCGGCCAAGCGCGGCGGCCGGGAGAGGATCCAACACCGTCACCGAATCCCCGGCGCCGGACAAAAAGCGTGCGCGTTCCGCGGCACTGCCATCCGACGCCTGCAGGATCAGCCTTCCCCGACCAGTCCGCAGCCACTCACGCGCCTTGTCGAACCCGGCGACCGCCTGCCCGGCGCGGCGTGCCAGCCCCAGCAACTCACCGATCCGCCGGACCAGAGCCGCCTCGAGCACGGCAGGGAGATCGGGGGGCACCATGACAGGACCACGCGCGGCCCTGGCGAAGACACGCCCCAGGCCTCCCTGGGCGCGGGCGGTTTCTAACACATCCCCACGCGCACTCAACCAGATTCCCCGTCCGGGCAGGGTTGCGGCCAAGTCAGGCACCACGGTCCGATCCGGACCGACGACGAAGCGGATCATCTGCTCCTTGGGCTGGCGCTCACGCGTGACCACGCAGCGGCGCAGCGGGCCGGTTTCCGCTTCATCGTCCGCCGCTTCGTCATCCGCCGGTCCTGCGTTTCCCTGGGCTGCCGCCTCAGTCGTGATGCGCCTCCTCGCCCGCCGCGGCAGGGGCAGCTTCAAGGGGGCGCCTTCATCGGCGAACCAATGGGCGCGCGCCGCCATGATCACGTCGTTGGCAGTGGCCTCGTCCATGCTGGCCGCGCCGACGATCTCGATCAGCTCGTCCGAGGCGAGGTCCGCCAGATCGTCCAGCGTCTTCACGTCCTTCTCGCCCAGCGCCACCAGCATCGCCGGGGTCAGCACCTCGATCGCGGCGATCTCGTCGCTGACGCCCAGTTCGACGCGCTTCTCGCTCAGTTCGGTGTCGCGGCGGGTGATGAACGCCTCGGCGCGGCGGATCAGTTCGGCGGCGATGTTCTCGTCGAAGCCCTCGATGTCGGCGAGTTCCTCCTCCGGCGTGAACGCCAGCTCCTCGACGGTGGAGAAATCCTCGGTCACCAGCAGGCCGGCGATCACGTCGTCGACGTCCAGCGCGTCGACGAACAGCGCGCTGCGCCGGCGGAATTCCTCCTGGCGCCGCTCGCTTTCCTCGGCCTCGGTCAGGATGTCGATGTCCCAGCGGGTCAGCTGCGAGGCCAGCCGCACGTTCTGCCCGCGGCGGCCGATCGCGAGGCTGAGCTGCTCGTCGGGCACCACGACCTCGACGCGCCCGGCCTCCTCGTCCATCACCACCTTGGTCACCTCGGCGGGCGCCAGCGCGTTCACCACGAAGGTGGCGGCCTGCGGCGACCACGGAATGATGTCGATCTTCTCGCCCTGCAGTTCCTGCACCACCGCCTGCACGCGCGATCCGCGCATGCCGACGCAGGCGCCGACCGGGTCGATCGAGGAATCGCGGCTGATCACCGCCATCTTGGCGCGGCTGCCGGGATCGCGCGCCACCGCCTTGATCTCGATGATGCCGTCGTAGATTTCCGGCACCTCCTGGGCGAACAGCTTGGCCAGGAAGCCGGGATGCGTGCGCGACAGGAAGATCTGCGGCCCGCGCGGTTCCTCGCGCACGTCGTAGATGTAGGCGCGCACGCGGTCGCCGTTGCGGAAGCTCTCGCGCGGGATCAGCTCGTCGCGCCGCAGCAGCGCCTCGGCGCGGCCGAGTTCCACCATCAGGTTGCCGTACTCGGTGCGCTTGACCACGCCGTTGATGATCTCGCCGACGCGGTCCTTGTATTCGTCGTACTGCCGCTTGCGCTCGTATTCGCGCACGCGCTGGACGATCACCTGCTTGGCGGTCTGCGCCGCGATCCGGCCGAAATCGATCGGCGGCAGCGGATCGATCAGGTGCTCGCCGAGCTTGATCTCCGGCTGGAACTTCCGCGCGATGTGGACGGGGATCTGGGTTTCCTCGTTCTCGACGGTCTCGACCGCCTCGGTCCAGCGCGACAGGCGGACGTCGCCGGTCTTGCGGTCGATCGTGGCGCGGATGTCCTTCTCGTGCCCGTACTTGGCGCGGCCGGCCTTCTGGATGGCCTGCTCCATCGCCTCGAGCACCTCCTCGCGGTCGATCGACTTCTCCCGCGCGACGGCGTCGGCGACCAGGAGCAGTTCGGGGCGGGCAATGGCGGTGTCCATGTCGACCTCTTGGTTAGTTGGTCGGGGGCGAGGTTGCGGTGGCGGCGATCAGGGCGTCGGTCAGTACCAGCTTCGCGCGCCGAATGGCAGGGAGCGGCAGCGCGATTTCGGTGCCATCGTCGAGCCGGAGCCGTGCGGCGTCGTCATCGTGCGCCCAGCACGATACCCGGAAAATCGCCGGCGCCCGTCGATCGGGGACGTGGTCTCGGCGCGCGCAAGGTGGCCGGCGTAGCGGTTCCAGTCCTTCACGCCGCGTCAGCGGGCGGTCGATGCCGGCCGAGCTGACCTCCAGCGACCAGGCGCCGGGCAGCGGGTCTTCCACGTCCAGCACGGCGCCGAGCGCGTGGCTGATCGCCTCGCAGTCATGCACGGCGATCTGGGCGCCGTCGGCGCGGTCGGCCATCACCTGCACGGTGGGGCGGTCGCGGCCGAGCACGGCGACGCGCACGAGTTCGAAGCCCATGGATTCGAGCGTGGGTGCGACGATGGCGGCCAGCCTGGCTTCCAGGCTGGCGTGGCGGCGGTCGTCCGATTCATGCAGGTGCGGCTTGTCCAATGCAAAAAAGGCGGCCCGTTAAGGCCACCCTCCGTAACTCAGCGGAGAATGATTTATAGCCCCCAGATAGCGGTGTGCGGCAGCGTTTGCAAGCGCGATCCGAGCGGACGGGCCAGCCCGGCAGCACATCGGCGGCAGGCACCACGACGCCGCTGACGCCGATCGTGGCGTGAATGCCGATGCGCAGGCCCGGCACGCGACGCGACCGCAGGCGGACGCCAAGGATCGCCAGGCCGGCCAGCAGGGCGGTCGCCACCGGCACCGCGGCGAGGTCCGATCCCCGTGGGTCGCCCCGCGCGGCGCCGGGCTTGGGATAGTCAGAACGTGGCGTCAACCCGCGCGAGCCGGCGCTTGCCGGTTGGCCGCCGCAGCGCCGGCGTTCAAGGCATTGCCACTACATCCAGCGGTGGACGTACCCATTAATCCGCACATACAGTGGGCGACCCATAATCCTCATGGAGTCGCCGATGGCATCGAATATCGCTGCACGCCGCGCCGCCAAGGCAAACCGCCGCAAGGCCGTGCTGGCGGACCGACGCAAAGTCGAGTTGCAGGCCGGCACGCTCGGCGCGCGGGTACACGAGGCAGCCCGCGCCCCGCTTCGCGATTGCCTGATCTCCGACGGGTGGGAGGAATCCGGCATGGCCACGCTCGTCCTGACCCGCGGCGTCAGTACCAGCCACCTCGTCATGGGCTCGTTCCTGCTGGACACGTTCTGCCTTGGGATCAAGGATGTTCTGTTCCGCGCGATCGATGGCGATGAATTCAACGCTCTTCATGACGCGATGGACGGTGCTGCGCCGCTGTCGCCGGTGGATCCCGCCTACGCCCGAAAGCTGCTGCGTGATCTCGCCGCCTGGGCGACGTCGGTCGGCTTTTCGCCGCACCGTGACTTCACCACGGTGGAGCGGTTGTTCGGCAGCGTGAATGCCGAGGAATGCCGGGAAAAATTCCGGTTCGGCCGCGACGGCAAGCCCGTCTACATGCCGGGCCCATCCGGATCACCGAGGCAGATCCTTCGCCGGCTGGAGGCGTTCGAGGAACGGTTCGCCAATGCGGATCCCGACTGCCTTCCGGGCGCGCCGGAACTCCTGTTGGAGGAGTAGCGCCAGAGCTTGTGTCATCGCGTCGGTCGTGACCAGCGACTGCTCACGCGACACGGCTGCGCTGGGGACAAGCCATGCCGAGTGCATCCTGGCGATCGACCAGGCGGTTGCCGTCGCGTGGGGCCGGTCGATGGCGCAGCGCACACGCCGGGTGGTCGACGCCCTGATCGCGGCGACTGCGCGCGTGCACAACCTGACGCTTGTCACCCGCACCGTCGCGGACTTCGCCGACTGCGGCGTTGACGCGGTCGATCCCTGGGCGGCATAGGGCGCCTCCCGCCGGCCAGGAAAGGCCTCCATGCCCCGCCGCAAGCTCCGCGGCCGCCCGCTCGACGGGTGGCTGATCATCGACAAGCCGCCGGGGCTCACCAGCACCGACGTGGTCAACCGCGTGCGCCGGGCGTTCGACGCGCAGAAGGCCGGCCACGGCGGCACGCTCGACCCGCTGGCCACCGGGGTGCTGCCGATCGCCTTCGGGGCGGCGACCAAGACCGTGCCCTACGTGATGGACGGCACCAAGCTGTATCGCTTCACCCTGCGCTTCGGCGAGGCGCGCGACACCGACGACGCCGACGGCCAGGTCACCGCCACATCGGCCGTCCGCCCCACCGACGCCGAGATCACCGCCGCCCTGCCCCGCTTCCGCGGCGACATCATGCAGGTCCCGCCGACCTTCTCGGCGGTGAAGATCGCCGGCGAGCGCGCCTACGACATGGCCCGCGAGGGCCGCGCGCCCGTCCTGGAACCGCGCCCCGCGCGCGTCGACTCGTTCGAACTGATGCGAACGGCCCGACCCGGACACCGCGGTGTTCGAGGTCGCCTCCGGCAAGGGCGTCTACATGCGCAGCCTGGGCCGCGACCTCGCCGTCGCCTGCGGCACGCTGGGCCACATCGCCGCGCTGCGCCGCCTGCGGGTGGGCCCGTTCACCGAGGCGCAGGCAATTCCCCTGGACAAACTCCGCGCTTCGGACGATACCGCGCCGGCTTCCCCGGACCTTCTGCTCCCGGTCGTGACCGCGCTGGCCGACATCCCGGCGCTGGCCTTGACCGAGGCGGAGGCCAACGGCTTCAGGCACGGCCAGGCGATCAGCCTGGTCACGCTGATGGGCCGCATTCCAGGTTCGGCCGATCCCGATGGGGGATTGGTCCGCGCCATGGCGGGGGGCCGCGTGATCGGGCTGGCCCGGCTGGAAGACGGCTGGATGAGACCCGAACGGATGCTCTGAACGGGCTCCGGCGCGTCCCGCCAACCACTCCCGGGGGTCAAACCCCGAGGGCAACAGGAGCAGATCCGATGTCGATCACTGCGGAGCGCCGCACGGTGCTCATTGGCGAATATGCGAACGCGCCGGCCGACACCGGCAGCCCGGAGGTCCAGGTCGCGCTGCTCTCGGAGCGGATCGGCAATCTGACCGAACACCTGAAGACCCATGCCAAGGATTTCCACAGCCGCCGCGGCCTGCTGATGCTGGTCGGCCGCCGCCGCCGGCTGCTCGACTACCTGAAGGCGAAGAACAATGCCCGCTACCAGGCGCTGATCGGCCGGCTGAACCTTCGCCGCTAGCTGGTTTCGCCGCTGGCCGCCCCCATATGGGGCGGAGCGGCGCCTACCCCCGGACCATGGTGGTGCGGGGCAACGCCGTGAGGGCATCGATTGCCCTCGAACGCCGCGACACGCGGCGGACCGACAGACCGCCGTTCCGGCGACCCGAGGTGCGGGATCCGCGACGGCGTTTCCGGCCACATGGCCCGCGGCTGCGCCCGCACTCACCGCAAACGCAGCCCGCGCCATCCATGCGACCCGAGACGCCGCCTCCCGCCCAGTTGGGCCCAGGGAGCGTCCGGCTTGCCGTCCGCCGATGCCGCGCATCTGAAGGACGTGTGAATGTTCAACTACTTCCGCAAGGAACTCGACTGGGGCGGCCGCAAGCTGATCCTCGAGACCGGCAAGATCGCCCGCCAGGCCGATGGCGCGGTGCTGGTCCGCTACGGCGACACGATCGTGCTGTGCACCGCCGTCGGGGTGAAAACGCTCCCGGCCGGGCCAGGATTTCTTCCCGCTGACCGTGAACTACCAGGAGAAGGCGTTCGCCGCAGGGAAGATCCCCGGCGGGTTCTTCAAGCGCGAGGGTCGGCCGAGCGAGGCCGAGGTGCTGAAGAGCCGCCTGATCGACCGGCCGATCCGCCCGCTGTTCCCCGAGGGTTTCCGCAACGAGGTCCAGATCGTCGCCACGGTGCTGAGCCACGACCTGGAGAACGATCCCGACATCGTCGCCATGATCGGCTGCTCGGCGGCGCTGACGCTGTCCGGCATTCCGTTCTTCGGCCCGGTGGCCGCCGCGCGCGTCGGCTACGAGAACGGGCAGTACATCCTCAACCCGACCCCGGACCGGATGAAGGGGACGCAGCTCGAGCTGGTGGTCGCCGGCACCGCCGAGGGCGTGCTGATGGTGGAATCCGAGGCCCGGGAACTGTCCGAGGACGTGATGCTCGGCGCGGTCAACTTCGGCCACCAGAGCTTCCAGCCGGTGATCCAGGCGATCATCGAACTGGCGGAACATGCCGCGAAGGAGCCCTGGGCGCTGCCGGAGCCGTCCGCCGAGGAGCAGGCGCTGAAGGCGCGGATCGATGCGCTGGCCCGCACCGGGATGGCCGCCGCCTATCGCGAACCGGACAAGCAGGCGCGGCACGACCGGATCGACGCGGCCAAGAAACAGGCTGTGGAGGCGCTCGCCGCCGAGGGGCTGGACGTCGAAAAGGCGAAGCATCTGTTCGAGGACCTGGAGGCGGACATCGTCCGCAACGCCATCCTCGATACCGGCCTGCGGATCGACGGGCGCGACACCAGGACGGTGCGCCCCATCATCGCCGAGGTCGGCGTGCTGCCGCGCGCGCATGGCTCGGCGCTGTTCACCCGCGGCGAGACCCAGGCGCTGTGCGTCGCCACGCTCGGCACCGGGCAGGACGAGCAGATCATCGATGCGCTCGAGGGCGAGTACCGCGAGCACTTCATGCTGCACTACAATTTCCCGCCGTATTCGGTGGGCGAGGCCGGACGCATGGGCTCGCCCGGGCGGCGCGAGGTCGGCCACGGCAAGCTGGCCTGGCGGGCGGTCCACCCGCTGCTGCCGGAGAAGGAGCGATTCCCCTACACGCTGCGCGTCGTCTCGGAGATCACCGAGAGCAACGGCTCGTCCTCGATGGCGACGGTCTGCGGCAGTTCGCTGGCGCTGATGGACGCCGGCGTGCCGCTGAAGCGTCCGGTCGCCGGCATCGCGATGGGGCTGATCAAGGAGGACCGCGGCTTCGCCGTGCTGTCCGACATCCTGGGCGACGAGGACCATCTCGGCGACATGGACTTCAAGGTGGCCGGCACCGAGGCCGGCATCACCGCGCTGCAGATGGACATCAAGATCACCTCGATCACGCCCGAGATCATGCGGATCGCGCTGGAGCAGGCGCGCGACGGGCGGCTGCACATCCTGGGCGAGATGTCGAAGGCGATCACCGGCGCGCGCGACGACGTGGCCGCCACGGCGCCGCGCATCACCATGATGAGCGTGCCGAAGGAGAAGATCCGCGAGGTGATCGGCACCGGGGGCAAGGTGATCCGCGAGATCGTCGAGCAGACCGGCTGCAAGATCGACATCGACGACGACGGCACGATCAAGATCGCCGCCACCGACACCGCGCAGGCGCAGCAGGCGATCGACTGGATCCGGGGCATCGTCGCCGAACCGGAGATCGGCGTGATCTACAACGGCAAGGTGGTGAAGACCGCCGACTTCGGCGCGTTCGTGAACTTCCTCGGCTCGCGCGACGGGCTGGTGCATATCAGCGAGCTGCAGCAGGGCCGGGTCGGCAAGACCACCGACGTGGTGAACATGGGCGATCCGGTGAAGGTCAAGGTCATCGGCTTCGACGAGCGCGGCAAGGTGAAGCTGTCGATGCGCGTGGTCGACCAGGCCACGGGCGAAGACATCACCGAGAAGGTCGGTTCCAAGCCGGGCCGCGGCGACCGGGATCGGGGCGACCGCGGCGATCGGGATCGCGGCGATCGGTTTGAGCGGCAGGAAACCGCCGCGCCGGCCGAAGGCACCGAACAGCCGGCGGTCGGCGAATAACGCAGAGCCCCGCCCCCACGTCCTCCCCACAGGGGAAGGGGAAGCAGTTCGATGCTCCCCTCCCCCTGTGTGGAGGGGGTGGGGCGGGGTCTTCTACCGGACGGCCTGGGGGGCGAAGGCCATGAAGGCGATCAACGCGATCCGCATGGGAGGCATTGACGTCCTGCCGCTCGTCGAGGGCGGCAAGGGCATCTCCATCTCCAACGGCGTATCGTCCGGCAACTGGGCGTTCGCCGGCGGCGTCGGCACGTTCAGCGCCGTCAACGCCGACAGCTTCGATGCTCAGGGGCAGCGCATTCCACAGGACTATCGCGGCCGCACCCGGCGCGAGCGGCACGAGGAGCTGGTGGCCTACGCCGTGCAGGGCGCGCTGACGCAGGCGCGCCGCGCCTATGACCTGGCCAGCGGCATGGGGCGTCTGCATGCCAACATCCTGTGGGAGATGGGTGCGGCCGAGCGCATCATCACCGACGTGCTGGAGCAGGCGAAGGGCCTGATCCACGGCATCACCTGCGGGGCGGGCATGCCGTACCGGCTGTCCGACATCGCCGCGCGGTTCAACGTCTATTACTACCCGATCGTTTCCTCGGCGCGCGCGTTCAACGCGCTGTGGAAGCGCGCCTACTCGAAGGCGGCGTCGCTGCTCGGCGGCGTGGTCTACGAGGATCCCTGGCTCGCCGGCGGCCATAACGGCCTCTCCAACGGCGAGGATCCGACGAAGCCGGAAGATCCGTTCCCCCGCGTGCTGGCGCTGCGCAAGCTGATGCGCGAGTTCGGCCTGCACGAGACGCCGATCATCATGGCCGGCGGCGTGTGGTGGCTGGAGGAATGGGAGGACTGGATCGACAATCCGGACCTCGGCCCGGTGGCATTCCAGTTCGGCACCCGCCCGCTGCTCACCAAGGAAAGCCCGATCGGCAGCGCGTGGAAGGAACGGCTGCGCTCGCTGCGGGAAGGCGACGTTTTCCTCAACCACTTCAGTCCGACGGGCTTCTATTCCAGTGCGGTGAACAACGGCTTCATCCAGGAGTTGCGCGGACGGAACGAGCGGCAGGCCGCGTTCACGATCGAGCCCATCGGCGACCACGTGGCCGGCTACGGCGTCGGGCCGCGCAAGCGTCTCGTGTATCTGACGCCCGCGGACCACGAGCGAGCGTGCGCCTGGGAGGCGCAAGGCTTCACCGAGGCGCTGCGCACGCCGGACAGCACGCTGATCTTCGTCACGCCGGAGAAGGCGATGGAGATCCACGCCGATCAGGTCGCCTGCATGGGCTGCCTGAGCCAGTGTCGTTTCTCGAACTGGAGCCAGCAGGAGCCGGACCACAGCACCGGCAAGAAGGCGGACCCGCGCAGTTTCTGCATCCAGAAGACGCTGCAGAACATCGTGCATGAGAGCGACGAGCCGGCGTCGCTGGAGCGGAACCTGATGTTCAGCGGCCACAACGCATTCCGGTTCGCCAAGGACCCGTTCTATTCGAACGGCTTCATCCCGACGGTGAAGCAGCTTGTCGAGCGCATCCTGACGGGACGCTGACGGGAACCAAAGTCTCCCCCTCCCCTTGCGGGAGGGGGTGGGGGAGGGGTTGGCACCAGCACAGATCAAGGCGGTTTCGCGCCGTTTCCCCCTCCCCCCAGCCCCCTCCCGCAAGGGGAGGGGGAGGATCATGCACCGGCCGTGAAGCTCCTTCTCATCAATCCGAACATCACCGCCGCGATGACCGAGGCGATGGCCGCCGAGGCACGCCGTTACGCGTCATCATCGACCGAGATCGTCGCCGTCACCGCCGAATTCGGCACGCAGTATGTCGAGAACCGCGTCGAGGCGGCGATCGCGTCGCACGCCGTGCTCGATGCGCTGGCAAAGCACGCCGCCGGCTGCGACGCCGCCATGATTTCGGCATTCGGCGATCCCGGGCTCGCGGCCGCGCGCGAGTTCGCCGACATCCCGGTGGTGGGCATCCAGGAGTCCGCGATGCTGACGGCCTGGATGCTCGGCCGGCGCTATTCGATCATCTGCCTGACGCCGCGGCTGCGCACCTGGTACATCGAATGCGCGCATGAGCACGGACTGGCGGGCAGGCTGGCCAGCGTCCGCGCGCTCGACATGCCGATCCCTGACATCACGCGCGCGATGCAGTTGCGCGAGCATCTGCTGGCGGCGTGCCTGCAGGCCATCGAACAGGATGCAGCCGAGGTCATCATCTTCGGCGGCGGCCCGATCGCCGGCCTGGCGCGCGAGGTGCGCGACGATGTGCCGGTCCCCTGCCTGGACGGCGTTGCCTGTGCCGTCCGCATGGCCGAGGCGCTGGTCGGCTCTGCACCCACGCCCAGCCGAGCGCGGCAGCTTTGCCAGGCCGCGCGCCAAACCGGCCAGCGGCCTGTCGCCCGAACTGATGCGGCGCATCACCGGCGAGCCATGAGCGACGAACCCGTCATCCTGGTCGATTACGATCCTGCCTGGCGGGATCGCTTTCTCGAGCAGGCCGCGGCGCTGACGGCGATCCTGCAGCCGTGGCTCGCGGCGCCGGTCGAGCATGTGGGGTCGACCGCGGTCCCCGGCCTGCGCGCCAAGCCTGTCGTGGATATCCTGGCGCCGGTCGTGTCCCTGGCGCAGGCGCAGGCGGCGATCGCCGTGCTGACCGCGGATGGCTGGCTGTTCTGGCCGGACGATCCCAACCGCAGCTACCGCATGTGGTTCCTGCGGCCGAAGCCGGAGGCGCGGACCCACCACCTGCATGTCATGCAGCACGAACACCCTGCCGCTCGCGCCGAGCTTGCGTTTCGCGATGTCCTGCGCAGCGACTTGGGCGTGCGGGAGGCCTATGCCGCACTCAAGGACAGGCTTGCCGTGCAGCATCGGACTGACCGCGACGCCTATACCGATGCCAAAGGTGACTTCATCCGATCGGTCCTGCATGCTGCCGGCGCCGATGCCACGTCGCGCAAGCCGGTGGGGTGAACACATGCAGCGAGCCGTTGTTGTCATCCTCGATGGGCTGCGGCGCGATTTCGTCGACGCGACGCGCACGCCGCATCTTGCCGAGTTCGCGCGTCGGGCCGAGCAATTCCCCGCGTATCGCACCGCCTTCCCGTCGGCCACCCGCGTCGTGACGGCGACGTTCGCCACCGGCTGCCATCCCGCCCGCCACACGCTGCAAGGCAACTCGATGGCGCTGCTGGAGGACGGCGTGCTGGTCCCGCACGACGCCGGCTCGCCCGACTTCCTGCAGCACAAGCGCACCGTCAACGGCTATGCGCTCGCCGTGCCGACACTGGCCGAGCGCCTGGCACCGCATGGCGGCGCGATCGTTTACAACAACGTCTCGCCGGGCGCGGCCTATGCACATGACCCGGATGGCTTCGGACATGTCTACCATCGCGCCGGATCATTCGCCCCCGGACGCGTCGCCGCCGAACCGCTGAATGTCGCGCTCGATGCAGCCGGCGACCGGACCATGACCGAGCGCTTCGTCGCCGATGCGCTGGGCGCTCGCCATCCGGCACTTGCCGTGCTGTGGCTGGGCGAGCCCGACCATATCCAGCACAACGCCCCGCTCGGCTCGCCGGAACACCTCGCCGTACTGCGCGAGGCGGATCGCAACGCCGCGCTGGTGATCGATGCCGTGGACCGGCGACGCCGGGCCGGCGACGACATCCTGCTGATCGTCGGTTCCGACCATGGACACGAGACGGTCTCCGGCGTCGTGGACATCGAGGCCGAACTGATCGCCGCCGGCCTGAAATCGGATCCGGATTCAAACGACATCGTCGCCATGTCCAGCGGCACATCCACGCTGATCTACCTGCATCGCGATGCGGAGCGTCACCGCGACCGGCTTGGCGATTTCCTCGGAGCGCAGCCCTGGGCCGGCAGCGTGATCGCTGCGGCGAACCTCGCGACGATCGGACAGGCGCCGCACAACGGCCTCGCGTTTGCCGTCTCGCTCAGGGCCGATGCATCGGAGAACGAATTCGGCGTGCCCGGCCGCTCGCTTGCCGCAAAACCGCGCTGGGGCAAGCCGGACCGGCTCGGCTGCGGCCAGCACGGCGGCCTCGGCCGGTTCGAGCAGTCACCCGTGCTGCTGATCGACGGTCCGGGATTCGCCGCGGGCGGCACACGCACCGAGCCGGTTCACGTCACCGATCTCGCGCCCACCATCTTGCGCCACCTCGGCGTTCCGGCATCGGGAATGGACGGTCGCGCGCTGTAGGTGTTCACGCCGCGCGCCACTGCTCCCCGTCGCGCATCACCTTGCCCTCCGCCTCCAGCTTCAACAGATGCGCCAGCACGTTGCGTTCGGCGGCACGGCGCAGCCGCGGATGCACCTGCGAATAGAGCGCGTCCATCAGCGCGTAGGTCCCGGACGCCCCGCCCGCCAGCGCCGTCTCGATCGCCCGCTCGCGCGCCATGCGATGGGTCAGAAACTCGCGCACCAGCGTGCGCGGTTCGGGAAGCGGCGGGCCGTGGCCAGGCAGGAACACGTCATCGGCCCGGTCGAGCAGCAGCCGCAGACTGGCGAAGTAATCCATCATGTCGCCACCCGGCGGGCTCACCACGCTGGTCGACCACGACATCACATGGTCGGCGCTGAACAGCACCGCCGTGCCGTCGCTCGCCGCCAACGCGAAGCACAGATGGTCCGAGGCATGGCCCGGCGTGTGGATCGCCGTCATGCCGGCCACCGCATCGCCATCGGCCAGTTTGATATCGGCCTCGAAGCTCTCGAGGCCGCTGCGATGGAAGCCCACGGTCGGCGCGCCGGTCGCCTCCCGCAGCGCCGGCACCGCGCCGACATGGTCGTGATGCGTGTGGCTCACCAGGATCAGCGCGACGTTGGACCCGGTCGCGCGCAGGATCGCCTCGACGTGCTCCGGATGATCCTCCGGGCCGGGATCCAGCACCACCAGGCCGTCCGGCGTGTCGATCAGATAGGTGTTGGTGCCGTAATAGGTCATCGGACCGGGATTGGCGGCGACGATCCGGGAAATGCCGGGCATCACCGGCAGGACCGCGCCGCGTTCGGGCTCGGGTTCGGTCAGGAAGGGCATCGCGTCCTCGTTAACACTTCGCGCGCGTACATGCCGCAAAGCGGCGGGGCTGGCAACGCAGTGCCCGCGCATGCCAGGATCGGCGAAAGCCGGAACCACACGGGAGAACGTCATGGCCCAAGGGAACAATAAGGGACTGCTGTTCGCATCGTTCGATTTTTCGCCCGCCCACGCCGACGAGTTCCACGACTGGTACGACCTGGAGCACATCCCGGAGCGGCTGCGCGTGCCGGGCTTCATCAATGCCGAGCGCTGGATCGGCGACGAGAACCCGAAGATCGCCGTCGCGACCTATGACCTCGACACGGTCGGCGTGCTGCACAGCGCGCCCTACGATGCGATCGGCGGGGCGAACGGATCGGTCTGGACGAAGCGCATCACGGCGATCGCCCAGCGCATCCTGCGCTACGAGGGCGAGCAGCTTCTTCCGGGCGATGCCTCGGCGCCGGCGGGTGCGGGCGGATTGCTGGTCGCGTCGATGAACGTTGATCCGGCAGCCGAGCACGAATTCAACGAGTGGTACAACACCGAGCACCTGCCGCAGCTTGCCGCGGTGCCCGGCGTGCTGTGCGCGCGTCGCTACGGTTCGACGGCGGCCGACCGGGAGCGGCAGTATCTCGCGCTGTACCACATGACCGGCCCGGAGGTGGCGCGCTCCGATGCGTGGAACAAGGCGGCCGACACGGAATGGACCCGCCGCATGCGCCCGCATTTCCGCGACCTGCTGGTGCTGCGCTGCAAGCGGTATCAGCGAGGGAAGTAACGCAACACCATTTTCCCCCTCCCCTTGCGGGAGGGGGTCAGGGGGAGGGGTGCGAGCAAGCGCTGAACCGTTGGCCGGATCGCCCCCTCCCCCTAACCCCCCTCCCGCAAGGGGCGGGGGAGAACAGTTCTACGTTCGCACTGCCGCGCGCTCCTCCGCCCGGCGCACCCGTTCGCGATAGACGTTGTAGGTGCCAGCCGCCGCGACCACGACGGCACCGGCCAGCGTGTTCCATGACGGCAGATCACCGAACACGAGGAACCCTGCCGCCACGCCCCACGGCAGCACCGTGTATTCGTAGGGCGCCAGCGCGGAGACCGGCGCCAGTGCATAGGCGCGCGCATAGACGCAATGCGCCAGCCCGCTCGACAGCCCGAGAAAACCCAGGGCCAGCCACCCGACCGGCGCGATATGTCCGGGCATCGGAAACGCCGGCAGCATCAGCAGACCGGTCACCGCGTGGCAGATCAGCAGCCAGAACGCCTGGCATTCCGGCGTCTCGGTTGTGGTGAGCTGTCGCGTCATGATGCGCGTCAGCGACATCACGACCGTGCCGACAAGCAGCAGCGCGACCACCGGCGTCCACAGATCGCCGCCCGGGCGCAGCATGATCAGCACGCCGCCAAAACCCACCAGCGTGGACAGCGCCCGGCGCCAGCGGATGCGCTCGCCCAGCATCGGCACCGCCAGCACGGTCATGATCAGCGGCGCGGTGAAGCCGACCGCGTAGGTGTCGGCCAGGCTCATCGACTCCCACGACAGGTACCAGGTCACCGAAACAAAGGACGAGAGCGCGCTGCGGCACAGCACCATGCGCCAGCGCACCGGCACGAAGGCGCCGCCAGCCCGCCCCGCCCGGCCGTCCCACGGTCACGGCGAGCACCGTCGCCATGCCGAACACGCCGCGCCACAGCATCGCCCCTGCAACGCCGGCGGTCGGGATGGTCCACTTCGCCGTGGCGTCGCCCAGCGTCCAGATCAGATAGGCGAGCACCGCCAGCGCGATGCCGCGCACCGTGTCGGAGGCATTGTCGGTCAGTACCCGTGGTGACGGCACCACGACGGCTTGCGGCACGACGTCAGCCAACGGCACGTCCCCCTCTGGTGCACCGCGCTCAGTCCTTCGGCGTGTAGAGGCGCCAGCGGCCCCACTCCGCAGCCAACTGGTAATGCGACCATACCTCAGCGAACAGCGGATGGCGCTTGAAATACGCCACGAAGTCGAATTCGCTGCCGCACCAGTTGACGCCGGACACCGTATCGATCAGCACCGCGGCCGGCGGCGACCGGGCGAAGTCCTCCGCCACGGTGCGATAGACGAAGAACTCCGGCCGCCCCATCTCCCACACCTCGCGGTAACGGCGGCCGCCGGCGGGACATGTCTGGTAGGCCCCGCGCAGCAGCCACATGTCCATGGCACGCGAGGTGGACTGCACGCCGGCGTAGTTCAGCGCCGGATAGACCGGGTAGACGTCGGGCGACAGCACCAGCATCCGCTCGCCTGCGACCTCGCGCTCGAGCAGCGCGGTGAGCCCGGCGGCCGGGTCGTTCGGATAGGACAGTTCCCGCCAGGGCGCGGGGCCGTTGGACACCATGAACAGGGCGAACAGCCAGCCGAGTACCGCGGCAACCGCGTAGGGCGCCGGCGTTGCCGCGCTGCCGCACCTCCGGTCGAGCCAGCCCGCCGCCAAAACGCCGGCCAGGCCGCAGGTGAACAGCTGGACCGGCAGGATGTGGTACGACCAGCCCTTGTGCTGCATGAACATCGCAGCGAGCGCCGCGACGGCGGCCAGTGCGAGCAGGCGCGGCAGGGCTCCGGCGAACCGATGCGGCGGGACCGACCGGGGTCGGAACGCGGGAAGCACCAGTGGGAACAGCAGTGGCAGCAGCAGGCAGACCACCGCGCCGATACTCGGCGTCACCAGCAACTGCCAGACCGTGAGGCCGCCGAGATAGAAGCCCCACACCAAAGGCACCACGGTCGCGATATAGTCGGGAAACAGCAGCGGCAGCGACGCGAGATAGGCCACCCAGACCCCGACCATCAGCCAGGGCACCGGATCGCGCAGGCTGCGCCGCAGTGCCAGGCCCAATCCCGGCACGAATGCTGCGCCCTGCGGACGCCGGGCCAGCAGCACGTAGAGTTCGACCAGCGCGGGGACGCCGATAAAGTGCGGCTTCAGCGCGAACGCCACGCCGGCGAGCAGGCCAACGGCGACGCGTCCGCGCGGCTTCTCCCCTGCGGCGCGTCGCACCGCCGCCAGCAGGTACGGCAGTGCGGCGACGACCATCAGGTGCTCGCGCTGGCCGAAGTCATAGCCGGCGGTGAACAGGAACAGTCCCGGCAGCACATCGACGAAGGCGCGCTCGATGGGTCCTTCCGCGCCTCGGTCGCGCACCCGCATTGCGAGCCACCAGCAGAACCCGCCATAGGCGAACAGGCACAGTTGCAGCGCCGCGACCGCGTCCAGCGGTGTGATCGCCGCGATCGCCGCCGGAATCAGGTTCAGCACAAAGATCAGCGGCGGATTGACGTCGATCAGGTCGGAATACAGATGCTCGCCGGCCAGCCACCGCTGACTGAACTGCAGGATCGCTGCAACGTCCTGGTTGAGCGGCGGCGCCAGCACGACCGGCACGAACAGCAGCACCGGGAGCAGGGCGGGCAACCGGTGCCACAGCGCGCGCCACAGATATTCGACACGAAGCGTCCAGGAGCGCCGGCGCTGCGTCAGGCCGACGGCCGCCTCGATTCGCCGCCGATCCAGGGGAGTCATGCGCATGGCGGCGCGTCGATGCCTTGCGACTGCGGCGGCGGCAAGGCAAGCAGCATCGACAATTCGGACGGTCTGCATGGAGCCGGCGGAATACGACCTGATGGACGCGGCCGAGGACCGCATGTGGTGGTACCGCGCGCTGCACACGCGCCTGATCGCGGCGTTGGCGGACGTGCATGGCAGCGTGCTGGACGCCGGCTGCGGCACCGGCGGCCTGCTCGCCCGGCTGCGCGCGGCGCGGCCCGACCTTGGCCTGATCGGCCTGGACTGGGCCGAGGCGGCGTGCCGGCGCGCCGCCGCCAAGTCCGGCGCGCCGATCGTCCGCGGCAGTGCCAATGCGCTGCCGTTTGCCGATGCAGGGTTCGATGCGGTGATCGCCGCCGACATGCTGTGCCACCGCGCGGTGGACCCCGATCGCGCATTGCCGGAGCTCAGCCGGGTCCTGCGTCCGGGCGGCCGGCTGATCGTCAACATGCCGGCCTATGCGTGGCTGCTCTCGGCGCACGACCGGCAGGTGCACAATGTCCGCCGCCAGACCGCGGGCCAGCTTGCCGCCATGCTGCGCGCGGCAGGATTTCGCCAGGTGCGCGCGCGCTACTGGAACGGACTGCTGCTGCCGCTCATGGTGGTGCAGCGCAGGCTGCTGGCCCGCGACAGCGCCGCCTCGGACGTCGCCGCGTTTCCGCCATGGCAGGATGCGATGCTGCATGGCATGACAGAGATCGAGCGCCGCCTGCCATTCGCCCTCCCGGCGGGTGGGTCGGTGCTGGCGACCGCGGAGCGAGCCATGAACCACAACAGCACCCTCGTGGCGCAGTCGCCGGACGTTCAGACGGAACCGGCGCCGACACCGGGCGTCGGGTTGTCCATCGTCGTTCCGGTGTATCGCGGTGCCGCCACCATCGGGCGCCTGGTCGATGCCCTGTCGGACCTGCACCCGGTCGGCGGCCTGGAGATCGTGCTGGTCAACGACGGCAGCCCCGACAATTCCGGTGCGGTGTGCCAGGAGCTTGTTCAAACCGCATCCGTGCCGCTCACCTACGTCGAACACGCGCGCAACTACGGCGAGCACAACGCGGTCATGACCGGATTGCGGCATGCCCGCGGTGCCTACGTCATCACGATGGATGACGACCTGCAGAACCCGCCGGAGGAGGTGATCCGGCTGTACGACCACGCGCGCATCGGCGGCTGGGACGTCGTCTACGCGCGCTATGCGGCCAAGCAGCACGCAGGCTGGCGCAATCTGGGAAGCCGATTTGCCAATGCGGTCGCCGACCGGCTGCTCGACAAGCCGAAGGGCCTCTATCTTTCGTCGTTCCGCTGCATGTCGGCGTTCGTGGTGCGGTCCGTCACGCACTACAGCGGTCCATACCCGTATGTGGACGGCCTGATCATGGAGGTGACGCAGCGCATCGACAGCATCGAGGTGCGCCATCTGCCGCGCGCGGAAGGCAACTCCAATTACAATCTCCGACGGCTGGTGCGGCTTTGGCTCAACCTGGCGACCAGCTTCTCGCTCGCCCCGCTGCGGCTTGCGATCTACGCCGGCGTGTTCATGGCGCTGCTCGGCGCGATCGGCGCAGTGGGAACGATTGCGGAAGCGCTGCTGCTGCGTGATACGCCATCCGGCTGGGCCTCGACGATGACGGTGATCCTGCTGGTCGCCGGCGTGCAGTCGATGATCCTGGGCGTCCTGGGCGAATATGTCGGGCGCACCTTCCTGTCGGCGAACGGCAAGCCACAGGGCACGGTGCGCGCGATCGAGCGCAATGCCGCGGCCGGGCGAGCAGACATTTGACCTTTTATTGGACTGCCCTGTTCGTCGCGATCGGCATCAGCATGGCGGGGCAGAGCCTGCTCAAGGCGGGTGCGGGCGCGGGCGCTTTCGTCACGCAACTGCTCGACTGGCGAACGCTGATCGGGTTCTGCCTGTACGGCGGCGCGGCCGTGCTGTACATCGTGGCACTGCGCCGCATCCCGATGTCGCGCGCGCTGCCCTGCACTGCCATTTCCTATGTCGCCGCGGCGCTGATCGGCCACTACGCATTCGCCGAACCGCTGGGCGTCATGCATCTCGGCGCGATCGCGTTGATCTGCTGCGGCGTCGTGCTGCTGGCGTTCGCCTGAGCGCCAGCAGCACGACGTGGGAGTTCAGCTGTTTCCGTGGATGAACATGAAAGCGCTGCCGCTGGCAGGGTCGGTGCCGAACTGGACCGAGAGACGTCCGTTGCTCATATCAGCCTGGGTGAAGCCGGCCAGTGTCAGTGACGCGGTCGGTTTGCCGGCGGCGGTTGCGTGCAGGGTCAGGCCGGTGAAGCCGCCAGCCCCCTGGCCGTCAACGAAGTTGAGGGCGAAGTCCTGCGGCGTGACGCCCCAGACCGTGGCGGAATCGCCGCGTGGAAGCCCACGACCGTGCTCCAGATGTCGGCGGTCGCGCCGCGGTTGTCGACGAAGAACGTGTCCGTCCCGCTGCCGCCGGTGAGAAAGTTGGAGCCGGTACCGCCGTCCAGCACGTTGGTGCCGCTGTTGGCGGCGATGGCATCTTCGCCGCTTCCCGAGTGGATGAACCAGTTGGGACTCGACGCCGTGAGGTTGATGTTGTCGCTGGTGGTGTTGATGTACTGATGCTGGAGGCCGGCGACAGGCCCGGGATAGGGATCGCCGATCGCGACCATGGCCGTGTTGGTGGTGGTGTCGAAGGCGCCGAGAACTGTCGCCGGATCCGGCGGCGTCGCGGTGGGCGGTGTCACGCTGGGCGGTGTCACGGTGGGCGGTGTCACGGTGGGCGGTGTCACGGTGGGCGGTGTCGTGGTGGGCGGCGGCTGGACCGCCGCCGCCGCCGTCAGGGAAACCTCGCCGAAACCGGCAATCGTCGATACCGGCGTCGTCACGGTCGCCGCGGTGTCGCTCACGAACGGAATCGTCTCGATCGTGCCGGCTGCCCCCGTGATGGTCAGGGTCTGGTTGGCGACCGAGATCGTGGCCGCGGTGGGCGTCTGTCCGTTCAGGAACAGATTCAGGTGGGCGCCTGCACCGAGGGAAAGCCCACCCTTGAAGGTGGTCGGGCTGTCCAATTGGACGGTCGCGGTCGAACTGGGTCCACCACGATGTTCTGCAGCCGTCGCCGCGTTGAGTTCCAAGGTCGAGGGACCGGCGACCTCGAAGATTCCCGTTCCGACGACGCTGGTGGCGTTCACGACCACCGGACCCAGGCCCAGGCCCGGTTTGCTGCCGTCGGCCACGATCAGCCCAGGTTGGTGATGGTACCGGCGACATCGAAGGTGCCGCCGCCGCCAATGGCCACATTGGCCCCGACGTTCAGCGTCCCCGCGCTGATCACGCCACCGATGCCGCCGACCAGGCCGCCGGAGTTTATGGTCGAGTTGACGGTGAGCACCCCGGTCACGTTCAACGTGCCGCCGTTCTTCGTGAAAACGCCGGGGAAGTTGGCGGCCGGCAGAATTTCCTGACTGCCCCCGACGATGACCGTCCCGCCTGCAGCCCCGACACCCGTCGATGCTCAGGCTGGCGACGGTGACGGACGTACCATTGAGGATATCCGCGCTATTCACCCCATTGACGATGACCGCATCGGTGGGGGTTGGCACGACGCCACCCAGCCAATTGGACGCCGGTGGCCCAGAAAACACTTCGTTCCACCAACCCAAGTGAACGTCGCCATACAGTCCTATCTCCTAATTGCAATTACGAATGCGGACACCTCCGCCCGCCCGAATAATGCACTCACGCAACAGCAGATGGAAGACGCAACGGTCGTCACAAAAGGTATAGCGGCGCGTCAAAGGACGCGGCTGCATGTCCGGCAGGCTCTCGATGAAAGCACTGCAACCCTTGAGTGTTCGGAGGCGTCCAACCCGATGACCCTTGGCACAACTGCAGAGCAGCGCCGTCATCCTATCCGAAATAGCTGACCCACGCGGATGGTGACACCTCGTTTGGATCGGTGTTCGAACGCGACCGGCCAATTCCCTACCCAATATGTTTCTAGACCATCTGCCACATTCTAAATTATACCTCCAATGGGTGTCAGCGCTGCGCGATGCGAGCAACCAGGCAGGCAGCGCATTCGAGGAGGTTCGAATTATGTAATTCCGGTCAATAAAAGGCGCGAAGCGCTGCCATACTGGCGGAAAGTTGTTCGCACCGCGCCTCGTTAAAGTCCTGTCATGTTGCACTGCGTTCGCGCCCTCACGCAAGTTACAGGCGAAGCTTCGCCTGGTGCGGCTTTGTTCCTTTTAGAGAACGCCATTGGCCTGCGTCGCCACGCCGAACAACCCCAACCGATCGGCGCGCACCCGCCGCTCATCGCCGACGCGCACGGTCACGCCCGGCGCGGTCGAAGAACTCCAGGATCTGGATCGCGACCTTCCTGCCGTTCGACAGCCGGTCGCGGAACTCCGCGGCAGTGAGACGTTCCCGCCGCATCGGCCTCCGCGATCGCGGCGGCGATGGCCGCCAGTTCCGCCACCGTCTCGCTCAGGAAAAAATGATCCGGCGCGACCTCGATCAGCCTGCCCATGCGCTGCAGCCGCTTCAGCGTGGCGCGCATCGCCGGCTCCGGCACGGACAGCGCCTGCGCCAGGTCGCGCGTGCGCGGCGGGCGGAAGCGCTCCGCGGCAATCAGTCCCTGCGCGCGCTGCCAGATCCGCTCGTCCTGCGGCGACAGGACGGCGCGGTGCGTCGGCAGACGCAGCCATGGCCCGTCCTGCTCGACCGAGCCGCGGCGCACCAGCGATTCGATGATGGCGCGGAAGGCCGCCTGCGATGGCCGCCCCGGCGTCGCCAAGCGCAGGCGCTCGGGCTGCAGGCCCGGCTGGTCGGGCGCCGCCGCGTGATGCGCCGCCAGACGATGCAGCGCATCGGTCCGCAATGCCTCCAGCGCCGCCGGCGCCATCAGCAGTTCCGCCACGGCCACCGCCGGAGCGGCCACCATCGCGGCGGCCTGCCCCGCCGGCGGCAGATTGCGCGATCGCGCAGAACGTCGCGCCGTCCGCCCATTGGGGCGGCAGATCCAGCAATCCGCGCAGCGCCGTCGCGGCATCCGCATCGTCGAGCGCCGCAAGCTGGGTGAGCCGCTCGGCCGTGCGCCGGCCGCGGCGCGGCGGAAACGGGTCGATCACCACGCCGCCGCCGATGGTGCGCGTGGCGGTCGCGTCGCGCAGCACCACCCGGTCCCGCGCAAGGGCGCCGATCGGTTGATCGAGGGTCAACCGCACCAATGCCACATCGCCCGGGCCGATCCGCTCGACGTCCAGCGGTGCGACCCGCGCCATCACATGCGCCGCGCCCAGATGGAGATGCACCGGCGCATCGGCCCGCAGCGCCCGCGCCTCGTCTCGCCAGCAGCCGCAGCCGCGCGTCGAGCCGGAAGGTCGGCGCATGCACGTCCGGATGCAGCACCCAGTCGCCGCGCGTCACGGCGTCCTTCGACAGCCTCGGGCCGACGATATTCAGCGCGACGCGCTGGCCGGCCACCGCCTCGCCGGCCGGCCGGTTCTGCGCATGCAGGCCGCGCACGCGGAGCTCGAGGCCAGGCGGCGACAGCATCAGCCGATCGTCCACGCGCACGCGACCGGCGACCAGCGTGCCGGTGACCACGAGCCCGGCGCCGGCCAGCGTGAAGGCGCGGTCCACCGCCAGGCGCGGATAACCCTCGCTGTCGCGCGGCCGAGGACCGAGGGCGAGCAGCGCGGCACGCAGCGCCTCGATGCCCTCCCCGGTCAGCGCGGACACCGCCAGCAGCGGCATCGCGCCGAGCCCGGTCTCCGCCAGCAACGCACGTACCTGCGCGCCGACCTCCGCCACGCGACCGGGCGCGAGGTCGGCCTTGGTCAGCGCCACGACGCCGCGGTCGATGCCGAGCAGTTGCAGGATATGCGCGTGCTCGCGCGTCTGCGGCATGACGCCATCGTCGCAGCGCCACCACGAACAGCGCGGCATCGATGCCGCTGGCGCCGGCCAGCATCGTGTGCACGAAGCGTTCGTGGCCCGGGACGTCGACGAAGCCCAGCGTGCCGTTGGGCGTGTCGGTATAGGCGTAGCCAAGGTCGATGGTGATGCCGCGCCGCTTCTCCTCGGCCAGGCGATCGGCGTCGATGCCGGTCAGCGCCTTCACCAGCGCCGTCTTGCCGTGATCGACGTGGCCGGCGGTGCCGATGATCATGGCCGGCGTCCGACGATGATCGGCGGTTTCCTGTTCATGGTCGAATGCCGGAGCAGGTTGATCCGTCGTGTCCGGGACGGTCCCGGCCATCCGCAGCGGCACCGGGACCGATGGCGATGGCCGTGACACGCCCGGCCATGCCAATGGGCACGCCGCTCAGCACGGCACCGCGCGCGGCGCATCGCCCGCCCACCCCGTCATCACCGCCAGCCGCAGGGTCGCCGCGCACGCGGCCTTGCTCCTCCGGCAGCGCGGCCAGTGCGGCGGGAAACAGCGCGCGCGGCGGCACGCGCCGGTCGCGCTCGCGCAGTGCGTTGGTCTCGCCGGCCGCACGCAGGTCGCGCAGCAGGGCGAACGGATCGGCGTAGAGCAGCCGCAGCATCCTCGACATCGGCCACCGGCAGCGCGAACCCGGCCCGCTGCAGCAGCGCGGCGCAGTCGCGCAGGTCGGCGAACGGCGAAACGCGCGGCGCGGCGCCGCCGGTCAGCACCGCCTCGGCCTCGGTCAAGGCGTGCCGCAGCTCGTCCAGCGTGCCGAGCGCCGGCAGGCTCGCCAGCAGCAATCCCCCCGGACGCAGCGCCCGGCGCAACTGGATCAGCGCGCCCGGCAGGTCGTTGATCCAATGCAGCGACAGGCTCGCCACCACCAGATCGAAGGTCTCCCCCGCGAACGGCAGGAACTCCTCGTCCGCCGCAACCGCCATCCCGCCGTTCAGCGCCGCCATCGCCGGCGACAGATCGCAGCTCACCACGTCGATGCCGCGCGCGCGCAGCAGCGGCGCCACCACGCCCCGGCCGCCGACATCCAGCGCGCGGGCGAAACGGCGCGTCACGTCATCCAGCCGGTCGAGCAGGCGCTCCGCCGCGTCGCGCAGCACGTCCGCAACGCTGCCGATGGTGCGGCGCGGCACGGTCGCGGTGCCGGCGCACCGCACGGCGGTCGAATACCTCCATGCCCGGGTCCATCACAGCCATGTGCTCCCGCGCCCCGGCGTTGCCAAGCCGGCGTTGCCAAGCATTGGCCGGCGTGCCTAGGTTCGCGGCACGACATCGTCCCATCGGGCCGTCGCGCGAGGACCAGCCACATGAAACGCATCACCGCGAACACGCTGCATTCGTGGCTGCTGGATGGCCACGAACTCGCCCTGCTGGACGCCCGCGAGGAGGGCGAATTCGGCGCCTCGCACCTGTTCTGGGCGGTGCCCTGCCCGCTGTCGCGCCGCGAGATCCGTGCCCGCTCGCTGCTGCCCCGGCTCGCCGTGCGCATCTGCTGCGTCGATGACGGAAGCGGCCTCGCCGAGCAGCTTGCCGCGTGGCTGGAAGGCATCGGCTGCACCGATGTCGCCGTGCTGGACGGCGGCACGAAGGCGTGGGCCGCTGCCGGCTACGAGCTGTTCTCCGGCATCAACGTGCCCGTCGAAGGCGTTCGGCGAATGGGTGGAGCACCACTACGGCACCGAGAGCGTCGATGCCGCCGAGCTGCAATCGTGGATCGCGTCCGGCCGCAACATGGTGGTGCTCGACAGCCGCACGCACGAGGAGTTCGTGCGCATGTCGATCCCGACCGGGATGAGCGTTCCCGGCGGCGAACTGGTCTACCGGATCGGCGACATCGCACCCGATCCGAACACGCTGGTGGTGGTGAACTGCGCCGGGCGGACCCGCAGCATCATGGGCGCCGAGAGCCTGCGCCGCGCCGGCATTCCCAACAAGGTGGTGGCGCTGCGCAACGGCACGATGGGCTGGGAACTGGCGGGGTTTCGCTGCGACCGCGGCCGCACCGACCGGTTCGCCCCCGGCACGCCGAAGACGCTGGCGACCGCGCGGCAGCGCGCCCAGGCGTTCGCCGAAAGCTCGGGCGTCGGCGTGATCGGCGCCATCGACCTCGCCCGCTTCGCGGACGAGGCGAACCGCACGCTGTATGTCCTCGATGTGCGCGATCCCGCCGAATACCGCGCCGGTCACTGGCCGGGCAGCGTCAGCGCGCCGGGCGGGCAGCTGGTGCAGGCGACCGACCAGTGGGTGGGCGTGCGCAATGCCCGGATCGTGCTGATCGACGATACCGGCGTCCGCGCCCGCATGGCCGGCGCCTGGCTGCGCCAGATGGGCTATCCCGACGTCTTCGTGGTGGAAGGCGGGCTGGACGCGCTCAACACCACGGCGCGGGAGCGCCTGCCGGTGCCGGAACTCGGCGCGCAGGTGCCGACGATCGATGTCACCGGTCTGGTCGCCCTGCTGGACAGCGGGGACGGCACGGTGGTGGTCGATCTCGCCCGCAGCATCGACTTCCGCGAGGGCCACATTCCCGGCGCGCTCTGGGGCGTGCGCACGCGCCTGGCGGCGCTGGCGCCGCAGCTTGTCAGGTGCAAAGCATGTGGTGATCACCTCCCCCGATGGCGTGGTCGCGCGACTGGCCGTGGACGAGGCGAAGAGCCTGACACGCGGCGATGTGCGGATTCTGGCGGGCGGCACGGACGCCTGGCGCGCGTTCGGCCGGCCCATGGTGAAGGACCGCACCACGCCGCCCGACGATGCATGCATTGATTCATATCTGCGTGCCTATGATCGCAACTCCGGCGTGGAGGAGGCCATGCAGGCCTACCTCACCTGGGAGATCGAGCTGGCGAACCAGATCAGGCGGGACGACACGGTGACATTCGGTGTTGGCGAGGCATCCGCTACCCATTGAAACCGCATTCCCTGGCAGCGCTCCGCTTCCTGGCGGACGGAGCGCGCTGGGTCGGCGCGCGCGCTGCTCGACCTGCTGCTGCCGCCGCACTGCGTGGCCTGCGATGCGCCGGTGAGCGCGCCGGGCCTGCTCTGCGCCGAGTGCTTCCGCCGGACCGGCTTCATCACCGAGCCGTTCTGCGCACGGTGCGGCGTGCCGTTCGCCGCAGCCGGGCTGGGCGGCGCGGACCATCTGTGCCCGGGGTGCCGCGCGGTCCCGCCGGTGTTCCATCGTGCCCGCGCCGCATTGCGCTATGACGCGCAGGGGCGGCGGCTGATCCTGCCGTTCAAGCACGCCGACCGCACCGAGATCGCGTCCGCGCTGGCGCCGCACATGGCGCGCGCCGGCGCCGTTCTGCTGCACGAGGCGGACCTGCTGGTGCCGGTCCCGCTGCATCGCGCGCGGCTGTTCCGTCGCCGCTACAATCAGGCCGGCCTGCTGGCCTCGGCGGTCGGGCCGCATCGCGGGTCGCCCGTGCCTGCTGGATGCGCTTGGTGCGCCGGCGGGCCACCGCCTCGCTCGGCGAGAAATCGGCGGCGGAGCGCGCGGCGGAGGTGGCGGGGGCGTTCCTGGTGCGGCCGTCGCGTGCGGGCCGGCTGGCGGGCAGGCGGGTGCTGCTGATCGACGACGTGATGACGTCCGGCGCCACGGCGAACGCCTGCGCGGCGGCATTGCTTGCCGCGCGCGCCGCGTCGGTCGATGTGCTGGTGGCAGCGCGCGTGCCGGACCCGCGGCTGAATTGATGATGCGCGGCTCTCCTCCGCTGGCTATCGTCGTGGCCGTCAGGATAACGGTGCGGCCGGAGAGAGAAACGTGCTCGGGGTTTCACCCCGAACCCCACCAGAGGCTCCGCCTCTGGACTCCGCCAAGGGCGGAGCCCTTGGAACCCGTTACTTTGGTAATGGATTCCAAAGGCTACGCCTTTGGTGGGGGTCCCGGGGGCAACGCCACCGGGCGGGTTTCAGGGCAGAGCCCTGAGCGCTTCAGCCTCACCCGATTGCCCTGGGGACGCGCCCGGCCATAACGAGGTCTAGCAAGGGAGGATTCCGATGGACGCAATGACGGACCGGATGTCGAGCCGCCTCTGGCCGGAAGGACTGACCCGCGTGCCCTACTGGGTCTACACCGACCAGGATGTGCTGGCCGCGGAGCAGAAGCGCATCTTCGAAGGCCCGGTCTGGAACTTTCTCTGCCTCGAGACCGAGCTGCCGAACATCGGCGACTACCGCACGACGTTTATCGGCCGCATGCCCGTCGTCGTGGTGCGCGCCGAGGACGGCGAGCTCTGCGGCGTTCGAGAACCGCTGCGCGCATCGCGGCGCGCTGATCTGCCTGGAGGACGGCGGCAGCGCGAAGGACTTCCAGTGCGTCTATCACTCCTGGCGCTACGACCTGCGCGGCAATCTGCGCTCGATCGCGTTCAGCCGCGGCGTCAACGGCCGCGGCGGCATGCCGGCCGACTTCGACATGTCGTGCCACGGCCCGCGCAAGCTGCGCGTCACGACGTTCTGCGGCATGGTGTTCGGCACGCTGTCACCCGACGCGCCCGAGTTCGAAGCCTGGCTCGGCCCGGAGATCGTCGGCCGCGTCCGCCGCGTGCTGCGGCAACCGCCGGCTGGAGATCATCGGCCGCTTCACCCAGGCGCTGCCGAACAACTGGAAGCTCTATTTCGAGAACGTGCGCGACACCTATCACGCCAGCCTGCTGCACCTGTTCTTCGCCACCTTCCGCATCACCCGCCTGAGTTCCGGCGGCGGCGTGCTGGTGAGCGAGACCGGCGAACACCACGCATCGGCGACGCTCGCGCCGCCGCGCGGCGAGGACACAAGCTACCAGGGTCTGCGCTCCGACAAGGAGAGTTTCCGCCTCGCCGATCCGAGCCTGCTCGGCATGCACGACGAGTTCCACGACGACATCCAGCTGCAGATCCTGTCGATCTTCCCCGGCTTCGTCCTGCAGCAGGTGCACAACGCGCTGGCGGTGCGGCAGATCGTGCCGCGCGGCGTCGATGCGACCGACCTCAACTGGACCTATCTCGGCTTCGCCGACGATACGCCGGAACTGCGCGCGCACCGGCTGAAGCAGAACAACCTGGTCGGCCCGGCCGGCTACGTCTCGATGGAGGACGGCGCGGTCGGCGGCTTCGTGCAGCGCGGCATCGCCGCGGCCGCAGGACGAGCTGTCCGTATCGAGATGGGCGGCGCCGGCGCCGAGACGCAGGAGACGCGCGCGACCGAGGCCTCGGTGCGCGGCTTCTGGAAGGCCTATCGCATGCACATGGCGCTGTGACGGCGATGACCGACGCCGAGACGCTGTTCCGCCTCGCCGCGCTGAACACGGACTATGCGGGCTGCATCGATGCCGACCGGCTGGAGGAATGGCCCGGCCTGTTCCTGGAGGACGGGCGCTACCGGGTCACCACGGCCGACAATCAGCGGCGCGGCTATGCGGCCGGCATCATCTATGCCGACTTCACGCGCGATGCTGACGGATCGCGTCGCCGCGCTGCGCGAGGCGAACATCTACGAGCGGCAGAGCTATCGCCACATCGTGGGCATGCCCGCGCTGCGCCCCGCCGATGCGGGCGACATCGCCGCCGAAACGCCGTTCCTGGTGGTGCGCACGATGCGCGACGGGCGCATGGACCTGTTCGCGGCCGGCGTCTATCTCGACCGCGTGCGCGACGACGCGGACGGCAGGCTGCGCTTCGCCGAGCGCGTCGTGGTCTGCGACAGCTCGCGCTTCGACACGCTCGTCGCGATCCCGCTGTAGGGCGCGCGTCGGCGCACCGATCGGCCGCCCCGGCCGAGGGCCGCTCTTGCGACGGCTCCCTCGCAGGGCCCGAATTCTTCGCTGCGAAGGAGTCCGACATGGAGATCGAGATCTACACCCAGCCCTGGTGTCCCTACTGCTCGCGCGCGATCGGCCTGCTGAGCGACAAGGGCGTGGCGTTCCGCGAGATCGACGCCCCGCACGGGTCGGCCGAGCGGGCGGAAGCGACGCGCCGCTCCGGGGGACGGACCACCATGCCGCAGATCTTCATCGACGGCAGGCATATCGGCGGCTGCGACGATCTGGTGGCACTGGATCGGGCAGGCAAGCTCGACCCGTTGCTGCGTGCCGGCCAGTGATCGCGCCGTAACATTGTTGCCGTCGAAGCGTGGCACTCCCTTGCGATGAGTGCCAGAATTCTCCATCTGGTAATTCGGCCCGGACGTCTGGTCAATGGCGTTTATTGTTAACGCAGTCGTGTGGGTCGATGGCGTTCGGGTTCGGCAAGGCGGGAGCATGATCCACTACGATTTGAGATGCAGCCAGGACCACACGTTCGACGGCTGGTTCAAGGACAGCACCGCATTCGAGCGGCTGGCCAAGCGCCGGCTGGTGGAATGCCCGCATTGCGGCGACGTCAAGGTGGAGCGTGCCCTGATGCGGCCGGCGGTCGCGAAGCGCGAGTCCCTGCCGGCGCCGCTGCCCGAGCCCGCGGCGCAGCCCGCAACGCAGCCCGCGGGGCCGCCCGCGGAAGTGGCCGGCGGCAGGCTGCCGGCGCACATGCGGGCGATGCTGCAGAAGATGCGCGCCGAGGTGGAGAAGCACTGCGACTATGTCGGCCCGCAATTCGCCGAGGAGGCCCGGAAGATCCACCGCGGCGAGAGCGACAAGCGCGGCATCTACGGCGAGGCGAGCCCCGAGCAGGCCGAAGCGCTGGCCGATGAGGGGATCGAAGTTTCGCGGATCCCCTGGGTGCCGCGGGCCGACGGATAGCGCCCGCCACCCACGGCGGCGCGCGCTGCAGACACACACACGATTGCGTCCTCGCGGGCGTCGCCGCGAAGTGATCCGACGCCAGGAACCGGGGGATGTATGCCTAGTGCGACGCCGTATGCTCGCGCGCGGCCGGCGTCGGCTGCGCGGTCGGAGCCGCGATCGTCCCGGTCGGCTTGTCGGCGCTGGCCTCCATGGACGCGTCACCGTCCTCCGCCATGTTCTTCTTGAAGGACTTGATGCCCTTCGCGAAGTCACCCATCAGGCTGCTGACCTTGCCGCTCCCGAACAGGAGCAGCACGACCAGCAGGACGACCATCCAGTGCCAAATGCTGAAGCTACCCATAAGTCCTCCAAGCGGACGCCAATCGCCTGTCCTCGCGCCCGCGTGACAACGACATGGCGCGGTCGCGAGTTGGATGCAAGCGCTTTCCGCCGCCATGCCGCTCATGGCTGCCCGGAGACCCGCACACAAGGTTTCTTGCCGGTCCCCCACAGGATTGATTGCGAGCAAGTCCGGCGGCAGGTATCGTCGCTGTTCGGCAGGCAATACCGTCCACTCGGTAGCAACAAATGACGGACTCCTGCCGCAGGGGTGGGAGCGTTGCGGCCTGGTCCATATGCGCTCCCATGAAATTGGGCGGCCGTCTCACCCGAGGCGTCCGTCCACAGGCAGAAAGGCAGCGCGTCGATGCCCCAGGGCACCGTTAAGTGGTTCAATCCGACCAAAGGCTACGGCTTTATCGCTCCGGATACCGGCGGAAAGGATGTGTTCGTGCATATCAGCGCCGTGCAGAAGGCGGGATTGAGAAGCCTGAACGAAGGTCAGAAGGTCGGCTTCGAGGTCGAGCAGCAGCAGAACGGCCGTTCCGCTGCGGTGAACCTCAGCCAGTCGGACTAGGTCTCCGGTCCGACAGCCGGCGGGCGGCGGCTGGCGACGGCGATCCGGAACCAGCCGACCGTCTGACGGGCCGATCACGGGTGCCGCGCGGTTCAACAACTGCGCTGTGATGGTGCACGTGCGCGCGCCGTTCACCACATTGCGCCTGGCCTGGCGCTTGACAGTCCCGCCTTGACCACCGATCCAGACTTGCGCGGCTCGCCTGCGGCGTCTAGGCAACGACTGGAAGGAACCGGCACCCATGAGCCACACGCAGGAGTTGACTCGCCGCAACGCCGCTCCGCGGGCCGCCCTGGATGCCGATGATGTCCGTGCCGCCTACAGGCGATGGGCCGGGATCTACGACATCGTGTTCGGCGGCGTCTCCGCGATCGGCCGCCGCCGCGCCGTCGAACTGGCCAACCGCATGCCGGGCAGCCGGGTGCTCGAGGTGGGCGTGGGGACCGGCCTGGCGCTGCCGCACTACCTGCCGATGAAGCGGATCACCGGCATCGACCTCTCCGCCGAGATGCTGGCCCAGGCCCGCAAGCGCGTCGCGGAGCTGGGCCTCGCCAACGTCGAGGCGCTGCACGAGATGGACGCCGAGGCGACCGATTTCGAGGACGGCGCGTTCGATATCGCGGTGGCGATGTTCGTGGCCTCGGTGGTGCCGCATCCGCGCGCCCTGCTCGCCGAGATGCGTCGGGTGGTGCGCCCGGGCGGCAACATCCTGTTCGTCAGCCACTTCCGTGCCGAGAAGGGGCCACGCTGGTGGGTCGAGCGCGCCATGGCCTCGGCGTCGCGCGCGATCGGCTGGCATCCGGATTTTGCCATGGACGAGTTGTTCGCGCCGGAGGACCTGGTTCGCAGCCTCGTCCACCCCGGTGTTCCCGTTCGGCCTGTTCACGCTGGTGCGCCTCAGGAACTGACGCACCGCGCAGCCGAGCCGGCCGCTGCTCGCGGCGCCGACGAGTTGTAGAGACGCGGACCTTGATCTCGCGCACGCGGTCCGGTAGGCCGACATTCCTGAGAGCCGGCCCGGGGCGGGTCCGGATGGGGGACCGAAGCGGGATGGATTGGCCGATGTTGCGATACCGGCGGCTGCTCGCCGCGTTCACGGCGATGATGGGCGTGCCCGGCGCGGCTGCGCTGGCCCAGGCGATCGGCGCAGCCGCGGCCGTGGGAGATGGGCATGCAGGCGGCGGCGGGGCCGCTCAAGCAGCAGCAGATCGATCTGCACGATCTGGTGCTGGTGATCATCACGCTGATCACGCTGTTCGTCGCCGGACTGCTGGGCTGGGTGATGTGGCGCTACGCCGCCGCGCGGAACCCCGTGCCGAGCCGCACCGCGCACCACACGATGCTGGAGATCGCCTGGACGGTGATCCCGGTGCTGATCCTGGTGATCATCGCTATCCCGTCGTTCCGTCTGATCTACTACGAGGACAAGCCGCGCGACGCCGACCTCACGGTCAAGGTGACCGGGCACCAGTGGTACTGGGAATATTCCTACCCGGACAAGAACAACATCGACTTCTCGAGCTACATCATCCCGGATGATCAGCTGAAGCCCGGCCAGCTTCGCCTGCTGGAGGTGGACAACCAGCTTGTCGTGCCGGCCGGCAAGACCATCCGCGTGCTGCAGACCAGCACGGATGTGATCCATAGCTGGTTCATCCCCTCGCTCGGCGCCCAGCGCTATGCGATCCCCGGGCGGACGATCGAGACCTGGTTCCGCGCCGACAAGCCCGGCGTGTTCTACGGCCAGTGCAACCAGATCTGCGGCACCAACCACAGTCGCATGCCGATCGTCGTGCGCGCCGTGACGCCGGAGGAGTTCGACGCCTGGCTGACCGAGGCGAAGACCAAATTCTCGGATGCGGCGCCGGCGACGCAACCGGCGCAGGCGAATGGCGAACCGCGCCTTCTGGCCGCGGCAGGAGTTCAGCGCTGACCCGACAGGTCGGTGCGTGAAGGAGACGGACGATGTCGGCAACCACCCACGACGATGCCCACGGCCATGGGCATCATGACCACAAGCCCAGCTTCTTCGTTCGCTGGCTGTGCAGCACCAACCACAAGGACATCGGCACGCTCTATCTGTGCTTCGCGGTGTTCGGCGGCGTGGTCGGCGGCATCCTGTCGGAGATCATGCGCGCGCAGCTCAACGTCCCGGGCAACACCATCGTCACCAACGGGCAGGTGTGGAACACGATCGTCACGTCGCACGGGCTGCTGATGATCTTCTTCTCGGTCATGCCGGCGACGTTCGGCGGCTTCGGGAACTGGTTCGTGCCGTTGATGATCGGCGCGCCGGACATGGCGTTCCCGCGCCTGAACAACATCAGCTTCTGGCTGCTGCCGCCGGCATTCCTGCTGATCGTCACCGGCCTGTTCCTGGGCGAGTCGGGCACCGGCTGGACACTCTATCCGCCGCTCGCGAACAGCACCTACGAGCCGGGCATCGGCATGGACTGCACGCTGTTCGCACTGCACCTGGCCGGCATCAGCTCGCTGCTCGGCGCCATCAACTTCATCACCACCATCTTCAACATGCGCGCGCCCGGGATGACACTGCACAAGATGCCGCTGTTCGTGTGGGGCGAACTGATCACGGCGTTCCTGCTGCTGCTGGCGATCCCGGTGCTGGCCGGCGCGATCACCATGGTGATCTGCGACCGCAATTTCGGCACCTCGTTCTTCGACCCGGCAGGCGGCGGCGATCCGGTGCTGTTCCAGCACCTGTTCTGGTTCTTCGGCCACCCCGAGGTCTACATCATGATCGTGCCGGGCTTCGGCATCATCAGCCACGTGATCTCGACCTTCAGCCGCAAGCCGATCTTCGGTTATCTCGGCATGGCATACGCGATGGTGGCGATCGGCGTGATCGGCTTCGTGGTGTGGGCGCACCACATGTTCGTCTCGGGAATGGACGTCGATACGCGCGCCTATTTCATGGCGGCGACGATGGTCATCGCGGTGCCGACGGGGATCAAGATCTTCTCCTGGATCGCCACGATGTGGGGCGGCTCGATCGAATTGAAGACGCCGATGCTGTTTGCGATCGGCTTCATCTTCCTGTTCACGATCGGCGGCGTCACCGGCGTGGTGCTGGCGAATGCCGGCATCGACCAGATCGTGCACAACACCTATTACGTGGTGGCGCACTTCCACTACGTGCTGTCGCTGGCCGCGGTGTTCACCATCTTCGCCGGCTTCTACTACTGGATCGGCAAGATGTCGGGCCACCAGTACCCGGAGTTCTGGGGCAAGGTGCATTTCTGGCTCACCTTCATCGGCGCCAATCTCGCCTTCTTCCCGCAGCACTTCCTCGGCCTGTCGGGCATGCCGCGCCGCTATCCCGACTATCCCGCGGCGTTCGCCGGATGGAACTTCGTCTCCTCGATCGGTGCCTATATCGGCGGCATTGCGCTGCTGGTGTTCTTCTACGTGCTCTACCGCACCTTCACATCGAAGGAGCATGTGGCGGACAACTACTGGGGCGAGGGCGCGACGACGCTGGAATGGACCCTGTCCTCGCCGCCGCCGTTCCATACCTATGCGGAACTGCCGCGCATCCGCTGACCGATGAGCGAGGCGGTCACACCTCGGGCGGCCGAACTCAGCGACTGGATCGCGCTGCTCAAGCCGCGGGTGATGGCGCTGGTGGTGTTCACCGGGCTGATCGGCCTGTTGATCGCGCCGGGCCATCTGCATCCCGTGCTGGGCTTCACCGCCGTGCTGTGCATCGCGGTCGCGGCGGGTGCGTGCGGCGCGATCAACATGTGGTACGACCGCGACATCGACGCGGTGATGCGGCGCACGCGCAATCGGCCGATCCCGGCCGGGCGCATCGAGGCGGGGGCGGCGCTCGGCTACGGCGTCACGCTGGCGGCGGGTTCGATCATCGTGATGGGGCTTGCGGTGAACCTCGCCGCCGCCTCGATCCTGGCGCTGTCGATCGCCTTCTATGTGTTCATCTATACGATGTGGCTGAAACGGCGCACGCCGCAGAACATCGTCATCGGCGGCGCGGCCGGGCGCATTTCCCCCGGTGATCGGCTGGGCCGCGGTGACCGGTTCGGTCGATCTCGTGCCGCTGATGCTGTTCGCCATCGTGTTCATCTGGACGCCACCGCATTTCTGGTCGCTGGCGCTGTTTGCCAACGCCGACTACCAGCGCGCCGGCGTGCCGATGCTTCCGGTGGTGGCGGGCGCGCGGGAGACACGGCGGCAGATCGTCGTCTACACGCTGCTGCTGCTGCCGCTGTCGCTGGCACCATGGCTGATCGGTTTTTCGCACGCCGTGTACGGCGTGGCGGCCGCTGTGCTCGGCATCGGGTTCCTGGTGAGCGTGTGGCGCGTCGCGATCGACCGCCAGGATGCATCGGGCGTCAGCCTCACCAATGATGCGCCGGCGCGGGCGGCGTTCAAATATTCGATTCTCTACCTGTTTGCCCTGTTCGCCGCGCTGGCTGTCGATCGGCTGGCGGGGTGAGCCCGGCGTGCCGCTCGACCCCGATGAGGTGCGCCGGCGGCGGGTGCGCAACTGGGCGATGCTGGTGGTGCTGGTCGCACTGTGTGCGCTGTTCTACGCCATCACCATCGTCAAGATGACGAAGTCGTAGTCATGCAACCGTCCCCGGCCACAACAGGGCACGTCCCGCCATGCCCATGAACAACCGCACATTCGGCATCACGCTTGCCGCAGTTGCCGTGGTCATGGTCGGCGTGTCGTTCGCCGCCATACCGCTGTATCGCGTGTTCTGCGCCGTCACCGGCTATGACGGGACACCGCAGATCGGCGCCGCGGTCGCCCCCGGCGCGGCGCATCAGCGCATCACCGTCCGCTTCGATGCCAACACCAACCCCAACCTGCCCTGGGATTTTGCCCCGGTGCAGGAGGAAATCCGCCTGCCGCTCGGCGAGGAGCAGCTTGCCTTCTACACCGCGCGCAACCTCGCCGGCACGCCGGTCACCGGCGTGGCGCTGTACAACGTCACGCCCGATACGGTGGGAAAATATTTCCACAAGACGGCCTGCTTCTGCTTCAACCAGCAGACCCTGGCGGCAGGCGAGTCAAAGGAATTCCCGCTGAGCTTCTGGGTCGATCCGGCGATCGCCAAGGACCCGAACACCGCGGATATTCAAACGATCACGCTTTCCTACACGTTCTTCCGCACGCTCGACGACGCGGCGAAGGCCGGCGCACTGGCCGAGGCCGGTCCGCATGTCGGCCCGCTTGCAGGCCCGCCTGCCGGCCAGTCGCGCGGCAGACCCCTTGAACCGGTGAGCGAATTCGGGATGATGCGACGGCCGTTTCCTGACGGACTTCTCGGCAGAACTGGAATGGGTTGGGCATGAGCGAACACGCGCACGGCACCACGATCGTCGAGAGCTCCGGCCTCCGACAGCCTTATCATCTGGTCGATCCAAGTCCCTGGCCGATCATCGGCGCGCTCGGCGGCCTGCTGACCGTCCTCGGCATCATCTTCGCCGCGCATTTCGGCAGCTACATCACGCTGATCGCCGGCGCGGTGGTCGTGCTCGGCACGATGTTCTTCTGGTGGCGCGACGTGATCCGCGAGAGCCGCACGCCGGGCCTGCACACGCCGGTCGTGCGGCTCGGACTGCGCTACGGCATGCTGTTCTTCATCACCAGCGAGGTGATGTTCTTCGTCGGCTTCTTCTGGGCATTCTTCAACTTCGCCCTGTTCCCCGACGTGCAGGGCAACGGCGAGACGGTGTGGCCGCCGTCCACCATCCATACCTTCGATCCGTTCCACATCCCGTTCCTCAACACGATGATCCTGCTGCTGTCGGGCACCACGATCACCTGGGCGCATCACGGCCTGCTGGAGAACGACCGGAAGACGCTGGTGACCGGGCTCGGCCTCACCATCCTGCTCGGCCTCAGCTTCACGATGTGCCAGGCGATCGAGTATTCCGACGCGCCGTTCAAGTTCGTCGGCGGCGGCATCTATCCGTCCACATTCTTTCTCGCCACCGGATTCCACGGCTTCCACGTCATCGTCGGCACCTGCTTCCTGATCGTCTGCTGGTTCCGCGCGCGCGCCGGCCAGTTCTCGCCGGAGCGGCATTTCGGCTTCGAGGCCGCCGCCTGGTACTGGCATTTCGTCGACGTGGTGTGGCTGTTCCTGTTCACCTGCATCTACTGGTGGGGTGCGAGTTCGGTGGTCGCGACGCGCTGACGTCGCAGCCGTTGGCGCAGCCTGCAGCTTCGATCCTGTATGTCGCACTGGCCTGCCGTTGCCCTCGGTGCGGACAAGGCCGGCTGTTCCGCAACCTGCTGGAAGTGCGCGCCACGTGCGAAGTGTGCGGCCTCGACCTGCGCGAGCACGATGCCGGCGATGGCGCCGCCGTCGGCGTGATCCTGCTGCTCGGCGCCATCGTGGTCGGCCTGGCCTTCTGGGTGGAGTTCCGCTTCGCGCCGCCGCTCTGGCTGCACGTCATCATCTGGCCGGTGGTGACGGTGCCGCTCGCCGTCCTGATGATGCGTCCGGCGAAGGCGGCGCTGGTGGCGCTGCAGTTCCGCCATCGGTCCTCCGAGATGGGGTTGTGACCGGAAGGCTGCGTCCGCTGCTGTGGCCCGGCCTGATGGCGGCGGCGATGCTGGCAGTGCTGCTCGGGCTTGGCACCTGGCAGGTGCAGCGTCTGCACTGGAAGCGCGGACTGCTGGCGCAGATCGCGCGTGCCGAGGCGGCGCCGGCGGTGCCGATGCCCGCCGAGCCGGAGCCGTTCACCAAGGTGCAGCTGACCGGCCGGCTGCGCGACGATCTGGCGGCCTCGTACGGCGCCGAGGTGCGCGACACATCGGCCGGCCCGCAGCTTGGCACGCAGCTGATCGTCCCGCTGGAGCGCGCGGACAGCGATGCCGTTCTGGTCGACCGTGGCTGGGTGCCGCAGTCGCGCCCGCGCGCAATCGCACTGCCGGGCGGCGAGGTGACGGTGGAGGGCTATGTGCGGCCCGGCGACACGGCGGGGCTGTTCAGCGCGACGGACAATCCCGCGACCCGGCAGTTCTACACGCTCGATCCGGCAGCCATCGGTGCGGCGCTCGGTCTTCAACGGGTGGCTCCGTTCATTCTGGTGGCGATGGGGCCGGCGCCGCCGGAGCGCTTTCCCGATCCGGCCCGGCATTTGCCGCAGCCGCCGAACAACCATCTGTCCTACGCGATCACCTGGTATGGCCTGGCCGTCGCGCTCGTGGTGATCTTCGTTCTCTGGGCTAGAAAGGTGCTGACCGCATGACCGCCTACGACCGGCTGGCTACCCGCTTCGCCCGCATCGCGACGATCGGCGAGGCGTCCTCGGTACTGGGCTGGGATGCCGCGACGATGATGCCGCCCGGCGGGGGCGCGGCGCGCGGCGACCAGCTTGCCGTGCTGGCCGGGATGTCGCATTCGCTGCTCGTCGCGCCCGTGGTGGGCGACGATCTTGCCGCAGCGGAAGCCGCAGCGGAGGCGTCGGCGGAGCCCGATGCCTGGTCGGCCGCCAACCTCCGGCTGATGCGCCACGCCTATACCCGTGCGACCGCGATGCCGCCCGATCTGGTCGAGGCGCAGGCACGCGCCAATTCGGCCTGCGAGAAGGTGTGGCGCGAGGCGCGGCGTCAGTCGGATTTCGCGCTGGTGCGGCCGTATCTCGAGGAGGTGGTGCGCCTGGTGCGCGAGGCGGCGGCGGCGCTGGCGCCGGCCGTGGGCCTCAGCCCGTACGACGCGCTCATGGACGGCTTCCAGCGCGGCATGCGCGCGGCCGACATCGTGCAGGTCTTCGCCGACTACGAGGCGTTCCTGCGCCAGGCGCTGCCGCAGGCGGAGGAGCGGCAGGCGAGCGGCCCGGCACCGGTGCGGCCTCCGGGCCCTTTCCCTGTCGCGGTGCAGGAGGCGTTGTGCCGGCGTCTCGCCGAACGCCTGGGTCTGGACTTCACCCATGCCAGGCTCGATCGATCGGCCCATCCGTTCTCCGGCGGCACGCAGACCGACGTGCGCATCACCACGCGCTACGACGCGGCCGACTTCGCCTCGGCAGTGCTCGCGGTGGTGCACGAGACCGGACACGCGCTGTACGAGCGGGGCCTGCCCGCCTCGCACGTGCGCCAGCCGGTCGGCGAGGCGTCCGGCATGGCAGCGCATGAAAGCCAGTCGCTGATCGTCGAGATGCAGGCCTGCCGGTCGGATGCGTTCCTGACGTGGCTCGGCCCGCAGCTGCACGCGGCGTTCGGCGGCGATCCCGCGCCGTACCGGCCGGACAACCTCGCTCGGCTCTGGCGGCGGATCGAGCGCGGCTTCATCCGCGTGGACGCCGATGAGATGACCTATCCGGCGCATGTCATTCTGCGCTTCCGGCTCGAGCAGGCGCTGATCGCGGGCACCCTGGCGGTGGCTGACCTGCCGGGCGCATGGAACGACGGGTTCCACGCACTGCTCGGCATGGTCCCGCCGGACGATGCGCGCGGCTGCCTGCAGGACATCCATTGGTATGACGGCGCCTTCGGCTACTTCCCGAGCTACACGCTCGGCGCGATGGCGGCCGCGCAATTGATGGCAGCGTCCCGCGACGATGTTCCGGGCGTGGACGCCGCACTGGCCGAGGGCGACCTGTCGCCGCTGCTCGGCTGGCTGCGCGCGAAGGTCCATGGCAAGGGCAGCCTGCTGGAGTTCAATCCTCTGCTGCAGCAGGCGACCGGCAAGCCGCTGGATCCGTCGTATTTCGAGCGCCATCTGACGGCGCGGTATCTGCAGTAGCCGGCCAGTAGAGCCTCGGGAGAATTATGAACACGATCCGTGCGGGCCTGCTTGCGGCCCTGTGCGCTGCCCTCTCGGCCTGCGCTGCGCCACCGACGCCACCGCCGCCGCCGGCACCGCCTCCCAAGCCGCCGGAGACGATCGACGGCGAATATCGCGGCACCAGCACGCGCTTTCAGGCGCAGACCCGCGCCTGCCCGCATCCTGGCCTGGTGCGATTCGACGTGCACGACAGCCAGTTCCAGTTCCGCTGGGATGGCGCGACCTGGGTCGATGCGGCGATTGCGCCCGACGGCACGGTGACCGGCAATGCCGAACGCATCACTCTGGTCGGCAAGCAGGCCGGGGCAAAGATCGAGGGCGATGTCACCGACGGCGATTGCGGCCTGCACTTCACGGTCACTCGCCCTGCCGCGAGTGGCGCCGGCGGCGTTGCTCAGTGAGAAAACAGAAGCGCTCGGGGTTTCACCCCGAACCCCACCAGAGGCGCTGCCTCTGGACTCCGCCAAGGGCCTAGCCCTTGGAACCCTTCACTTCGGTATCGGATTCCAAAGGCTTCGCCTTTGGTGGGGGTCCCGGGGGCAACGCCACCGGGCGGGTTTCAGGGCAGAGCCCTGAGCGCTTCAGTGCCGCGACGGATGGCCGTGACAAGCCGGACGATCATCAATTCGGGCCATTGTCATAATGCGCGGACGGATCGTGACGGTGAACGATACGATGCAGCAGGGCTACGGCTATGAACTTGTCGCGCGCGTCGGCCGCGATTTCGATCCGGACTTCGCGCCCGAGCTGACCCCGCGCGCAGATGCTGCGTCTCGGGGTGTTCTGCGGCAAGTACATGACCGATGGGCGCGACGAGTTTCCGAAAAGCTGGTTCGTCGGCGCCAGGCTTGCGCCCGATCGTCGCGACTGCTCGCTCAACCTGTTCGGCGTCGATGCCAGCCAGCCGCTGTCGGTCTGGCGCGCGAAGGGATGGATCCACCCCGATGACCCGCGCGGCTGGTTCCAGTGGTATTGCCGCTATTACATGGGTCGCCGAATGCCCGAGGAAGACCGCCGACAGATCCGCCGCTGGCGGGCGATGCGCCGCCACATCAGCCAGATCGAACGGAACTGCGAGCCCGGTGACCTGAACTGCCGGCGCCGGCAGCGGCAGGCTCTGCTGCACTGGGCCTACGACAGCCGCAGGTTCTGATCTAGCTTGTCCGCCATGCGCTACATCTCCACCCGCGGGCAGGCGCCCGTGCGCGACTTCGCCGGCGTGCTGCTGGCCGGCCTCGCCGAGGATGGCGGGCTCTATGTGCCGGAAGCCTGGCCGCACTTCACGGCGGCGGATTGGCGCGCGCTGCGTGGCCTGGCGTATCCGGCGCTCGCCGCACGGGTGATGCAGCCCTTCGTCGGCGATGCGATCCCGTCCGCGACGCTGCAGGCGCTGTGCCGCGACAGCCTATGCCGGCTTCGGCCATCCCGCCGTCGTGCCGCTGGTCCAGCTCGACACCGGCCTGTTCGTGCAGGAGCTGTTCCACGGGCCGACGCTTGCCTTCAAGGACATGGCGCTGCAACTGCTTGGCCGCCTGTTCGACCATGTGCTGACGACGCGCGACGCGCGCGTGACGATTGTCGGGGCCACCTCGGGCGACACCGGCTCCGCCGCGATCGAGGCATTCGCCGGTCGCGACCGCGTCGACATCATGATCCTTCACCCGCACGGCCGCACCAGCGAGGTGCAGCGGCGCCAGATGACGACGGTTCACGCCGCCGAATGTCGGCAACGTCGCAATCGAGGGAACGTTCGACGACTGCCAGGATCTGGTGAAGGCGATGTTCGCCGATGCGCCGTTCCGCCAGGAGATGCACCTGTCGGCGGTGAACTCGATCAACTGGGCGCGCATCGCGGCGCAGATTCCCGTATTACATCGCCGCCGCGCTTGCGCTCGGTGCGCCGGATCGCGAGGTGGCGTTCAGCGTGCCGACCGGCAACTTCGGCAACATTTTCGCGGCCTGGGGCGCGCGGCGCATCGGGCTGCCGGTGGCGCGGCTGATCGCCGGTTCCAATCGCAACGACATTCTGGCGCGCTTCCTCGCGTCGAACGACATGTCGATCGCAGCGGTGGAGCCGAGCCTGTCGCCGAGCATGGACATCCAGGTCAGTTCAAATTTCGAGCGCCTGCTGTTCGAACTGCTGGATCGCGATGGTGCCGCGACCGAAGCGGCCATGACGGATTTCCGCACGTCCGGGAGAATGGCGATGCCGGAAACGCGTCTGGCACCGATGCCGCACGGTATTCCACGGCTTCAGGCTGGATGACGCCGGAACGGTCGAGGCGATCGCCCGGCTGCATGCGACGACGGGCTATCTCGCGGACCCGCACACCGCCATCGGCATTGCAGCGGCGCACGCCAATCCGCCCGGGCATGGCGTGGCGACAGTCGCGATGGCGACCGCGCATCCGGCGAAATTCCCCGAGGCGATCGAGCGCGCCACCGGCATGCGCCCCGCTCTGCCGCCGCGGCTTGCCGACCTGTTCGACCGGCAGGAACGCTTCACCGTGCTGCCGAACGACCTCGCCGCGGTGGAGGCGCAGGTGCGCGCGCTGGCGCGACGCAACGTTTGACACCTTGCGAGGCCGGGTCCTAGCGTTTGCGGCTTCGCGTGTTGCAGCAATCAAGGGAGGATCGCCATGAGCCTCAGTCTCGACGGCGTGCGCGTGCTCGAGTTGGCGCGCTACCAGGCGGGTCCGCGCGGCGGGATGATCCTGTCCGATCTGGGCGCAGAGGTCATCAAGATCGAACGGCCGGGCGGCGAGGAGACGCGCAAGCATGCGCCGATGGTGCGCGGCCAGAGCATCTATTTCACGGTTTACAACCGCGGCAAGAAAAGCATCTGCCTGGATCTGCGGAATCCGCGCGGCAAGGAGATTTTTGCCGAACTTGTCAAAACCGCGGACATCGTGCTGGAGAATTTTCGCCAGGGCACGATGAAGGCGATGGGCTTCGACTACGAGCGGCTGCGCGAATTGAATCGCGGCATCATCCTGGTCTCGGTATCGGGCTTCGGCCAGTACGGTCCCTATATCGATCGCCCGGCGTTCGATCCGCTCGGCCAGGCGATGAGCGGGCTGATGTCGCTGACCGGGAAGCCGGTCGGCCAGCCGCTCGGCACCGCGTCGTCGGTCGTCGACCGCTATACCGCGCTGCACGCGACGATCGGCGCGCTCGCGGCACTGCGTCACCGCGACCGTACCGGCGAAGGTCAGATGGTCGATGTCTGTCTTTTGGATTCGGCCCTGACCATGGTGGAGATCCCGACATCGTACTATCTCGCAACCGGCGAGGAAGGTGGTGAAGGCGGCCGGCCGCCTTACCGCGCGAAGGACGGATACGTGGTGATCTCGGCAGGGGGACGCGAGATGGCAGCCCGACTGTCCCAACTTGTTTCAGGTGGAACGTCCAGCAGCGGCGAACCGATCACCGCAGGCCAGAGCGGCAGCGATGCCCGCAAGGCACTCGAAGCGTGGTGCGCCGATCGGCCGGTGGAAACGATCTGCTCGGCGCTGATGGAGATCGGCGTGCCGGTGGCACCGGTGCGCACGATCCCCGAGGTCGCGAAGGACCCGCATCTGTGGGAGCGCGAGATGCTGGTGAAGATGGAGGACGCAGTCGCCGGCGAACTCTACGTGCCCGGCGTGACCGTGAAGATGTCGCAGACGCCAGGCCGGGTGGGGCCGGTGCCCACGCCGGGACAGCACACCGACGAAGTGCTCGGGCGGCTGCTGGGCTACGACGCCGATACGCTCGGCCAGCTTCGCCAGGCCGGCGCGATCGCATGAGCGAAACCGTTGCGATCATCGGTGCGGGCATCGGCGGCGTCTATCTTGTCGCCGAGTTGGGAATGGCCGGACACAGGCTGCGGCTGCACGACATCGACGATGCGCGGCTTGCCGATATCCGCGCGCATGGCGGGCTCGACGTGGAAGGCGAGCCCGGCGGGTTCGCCGCGGTCGAGCATGCGACGACGGATCTGCGCACCGCGGTGGACGGCGCCGATGTCGTTATCATCGTGACCGGCGGCAATGCGCAGGCGACGGTCGCGCGGTCGCTTGCACCGATGCTGCGCGACGGCCAGATCATCCTGCTGATCCAGGGCAACACCGGCGGATCGCTGATCGTGCGTCGCGCGCTGGACGATGCGGGTTGCCGGGCGAATGTCGATGTCGCCGAGATGGACAACTATCCGTATTCCTGCTGGCGGCTGGCGCCGACGCGGATACGTCCCATCGTGGCGAAGCGCTGGCTGCAGATCGCGGCATTTCCCGGCCGGCGCATCACGGCGATCTTTCCGCGCCTGTCGTCGCTGTTCCCGCATGCGGTCGCCGCGCCGACCGTCGTGCACACCGGCTTCACCAACGCGAATGCGATGCTGCATGTGGCCAACTGCGTCGCCAACGCGGGCAAGATCGATCGCGGCGAGGCCTACAAATTCTATGCCGAGGGTGTGACGCCGTCGGTCGCGCGGCTGTACCAGGCGATCAACGCCGAGCGCGTGGCGGTCGCGGCGGCGCTGGGCGCGTCGGTGCCGACGCTGGAGGACTGGTTCGAGCGCGTCTACGGCGTGCGCGGCGCGACACTGGTCGAAATCGTGCCAGCTTTTGACCACCAACAGCGACGGGCCGTATCAGGCCACCGGAACGCCGCGGTCGTTCGACCACAAATACATCACCGAGGACGTGCCGGTCGGATTGATGCCGATGAGCGCGCTCGGTGCCGCTGCCGGTGTCGCGACGCCGGCGATCGATGCGCTGATCACGCTGGTGCGCGCGATGACCGGCCGCGACTTCGCCGCCGAGGCGCGCACGCTGGAACGCATGGGCCTTGCCGGCATGGACGCGTCGCAGATCAGGCGCGTTGTAGAAACAGGATTTGCATAGATGCTGTTCAGCTGCCTGCCCGCCGACGCGCGCATCCCCGGTCGCTTCCCGGGCCCTCCGCATCCGCGCGGCAAGCACTTCACCGTCGATATCCATTGCCACGTGCTGACCGAAGCAGCCGAGGCGATGTTCCGCAGCGCCGGTCAGGTGGAACACCGTCCGCGCGACGTGTTCGCCAATCCGCGCACGCGCGAGGTCAACCGGGAGCAGGCGCGGCGGACGCGCGTGCAGTTCACCTCGGTGGAGAAGCGGCTCGCCGACATGGACGTGATGGGGATCGACATCCAGGCGCTGACGCCCGCGCCCAACCAGACCTATTACGACACGCCGCCCGACCTCGGCATCGCCACCGCGCGCGCGATCAACGACAACATCGCCGACATCGTTGCCCGCCATCCGGATCGTTTTGTCGGTCTGGGCACGGTGCCGTTCCAGGCGCCCGAACCGGCGGTGGCCGAACTCGAGCGGCTGCACCGATCGCTCGGGCTGCGCGGCATCGAGATCGCGACCAACGTCGCCGGCGAGGATCTGTCAGCCGGACAGATTCCGGCCGATCTTCGCCAAGGCTGAAGAGCTTGGGCTGACGATCTTCATGCACCCCACCGGCTTCACCGAGGCGCGCCGCTTCGCCGATCACTACTTCACCAACGTGATCGGCAATCCGCTCGATACCACGGTTGCCGTGCATCACCTGATCTTCGGCGGCGTGCTGGAGCAATGCCCGAACCTGAAGCTGGTGCTCGCGCATGGCGGCGGCTACCTGCCCGCCTATGCGGGCCGCATCGACCATGCCGCCAGCGCGCGTCCCGATTGCTGCGAGCAGATCCGCGCGATGCCGACCGACTACCTGAAGCGGCTCTATTTCGATGCGCTGGTCTATACGCATCCGCAGTTGGAATATCTCGTGCGGCAATACGGCGCCGACCATGTGCTGATGGGCACGGACTATCCCGCCGATATGGGCGAGGTCGATCCGATCGGCTTCATCGAAGGCGCGACCGGATTGAACGCCGAGGAGCGCGCGGCGATCCTTGGATTGAACGCGGCGCGGCTGCTGGGCATCGCGGTCGATCAGTCGGCGAAACCCATCGCCTCCCGATAGGCGTTCCGCACCGAATCGGGTTCGCCGACGAGAAACGGAAACTCGCGACGGCCCGCTTCGGCCTCGTCGCGCGTCAGGCCGTCGATGAACTGCTGGCGTCCGATGATCGGCAGCGCGATGCGCCGGTTCACCTCCGGGTCGCGCACGATCGCCTTGGGTTCGCCGCCGGCCGCAATCGTGTCGAGATCCTTGAAGAAGCGCTGCCGCATCATGATGATGCCGCGATCGCTGCGGCCGAGATGCTCGCGCCGTCGGTCGGTGATCGCGCCCTGACCGACCCAGCCGACGAAATCCTGGTTCATGATGTGGCTGGTGATCCAGCGGCCGGTCTTCTCGTCGACGATCGGCGCGTGCCAGTACGGGATGCTGTCCTGCACGAACGGTTCGCGATCCTTCGGCACGCGGGTGAAGAACCAGCCGACGCTCAGCGTGTTGGTGTCGTCGATCGGCACGCGCCATTCGAAGTGATTGCCGGTGAACAGCGCGTTCGGCCACAGGCAGACGCGGCCGATCGTCCAGAGCGGGCTCGTCTCGTCGGAATCCTCGCGCACCCGGCGATAGGTCAGGCCGTACTCGAATTCGTCGAACGCCAGCTTGAGATGGCGCGGCGCGTACGGCCCGTTGTGCCCCGCCAGCCGCCGACCCCAGTTGTCGTGCATCCACTCGAAATGCACCGGATCGATCGAGTTCTCCTGGCACTGGAACCAGTTGCACGGCACGGTCGAGAACACGATCTGCACGAACCCGTTGTCCCAGCAGAACGGCTCCCAGTTCGGCACCAGCGGCGCGGGGTCCGGTCCGAGATACGCCCACAGCAGACCCGCCTTCGCCTCGACCGGATAGGCGCGGATGCGGACCTGGTCGCGGAAGCGGATCTCCGGTGCAGCGACGTCCTCGAACGGCTGTTCGAGGCAGGCGCCGGTCGCGTCGAACATCCAGCCGTGGTAGTTGCAGCGCAGCCCGCACTGCTCGACGATGCCATAGCTCAGATCGGCGCTGCGATGCGGACAGTGCCGTTCCAGCAATCCATAGCGGCCGGAAAGATCCTTGTACAGCACAAGGTCTTCGCCGAACAGCCGCACCGGCTTGGTGGCGGCGTCGTCCAGTTCGGCGACCGCGGCGATCGGCTGCCAGTAGCGGCGCAGCAGCGCGCCCATCTGCGTGCCGGGCCCGACCTCGGTCAGCGTCCGGTTGCGTTCCTCGCTCAGCATCAGGCGAGCTTCACCAGCTTCTGCATGCAGCGGATGTCCTGCTCCGGCGCGATCGGCGTGCCGCGGTTGCGCATCGCCGTCCGCGACACCTCGCCCACATAGATGTCGCCGCGCGAGTCGATCGCCACGCCATGCGGTGCGATGAACTGGCTTGCCCGCTCGCGCGTCGCATCGCCGAGTCGCGCCAGCGGCTTGCCCTCGTGCGTCATGATGCTGACGCGCGGGCCGATGCCGGGCGACTTCGCGTTCACCGCCATGCCGGGCCCGCTCTCGCCGACATAGGCGAGCGGATTGCGCCCGCGCGTCATGCAGAGCCCGCACGGACGGTGCATGTTGTTCCACTGCGCGTGGTATTTGCCCTTGCCGTCGAACACCTGCACGCGATGGTTCTCGCGGTCGGCGACGTACACCCAGCCGTCCTCGTCGCAGCAGATGTTGTGCACGATGTTGAACGCGCCCGGATCGGTGCCGGGCTCGCCCCAGGAGAACTGCAGCTTGCCGTTCGGCGAATACTTGTGCACGCGCGCGTTGCCGTAGCCGTCGGACACGTAGATGTCGCCGTCCGGCGACAGCGCGGTGTGCGTGCAGCGGTTGAACGGATCGCCGCCCATATACGGCGCCGGCTCGCCCGGCACGCCGATCTCCAGCAGCATCTTCCCCTCGAGCGTCATCCGCCGCACCGTGTGGTCGCCGTCATCGGTGCAGTAGATCGTATCGTCCGGCGCGATGTGCACGCCGTGCGGCCGCCGGAACAGCCCCTCGCCCCAGGACCGCAGAAAATTGCCGTCGCGATCGAACACGATCATCGGGTGCTCGCTGCGCGCGAACACGTAGACGTTGTCCTTGCTGTCCACACCGACCGCGGCGACTTCGCCGTAGTGCCAGCCGTCCGGCAGCTTGCCCCAGTTCTCGATGACCTCGTAGCGATACTCGCCTGAGCCGACGATGATTGCCATGGCTGTCTCCCCTTCGGTGGCGTGCCGGGGGGCGGACTTCTCTCCCTCGGGTTTTGCGCTAGCCTAACAGACCATCCGCGAGGAGGACCAGCATGAGCGAAACCCAGCACGGCAGCTTCACCTTCACCGACTTCCGGCTGCAGAGCGGCGAGGTGATGCCCGAGGTCACGCATCGCCTACGTGCACGCGCGGCCAACTGGCACCGGACGGGCGCAACGCGGTCCTGGTGACGCACGGCTACACCAGCGGCCAGCGGATGATCGAATCGGGCGCAGGTTCAGTCAGAGGGCGCATGGAGCACGCTGGTCGGCCCGGGCGCGCCGATCGACACCGACCGCTGTTTTGTCGTGTGCTCGAACATGCTGGGTTCCAGCTACGGATCGACCAACGCCGCTTCGCGCGATCCGCGCACCGGCCGGCCGTACGGCTCGCGCTTCCCGCACATCACCCTGACCGACATCGTCACCGCACAGCACCGGCTGCTGGAGCATCTCGGCGTGCGCCATCTGCGCGCGGTGGTGGGTCCCTCCTACGGCGGGTTCCAGGCCTTTCAGTGGGCGGTGACTTTCCCGAACGCCATGGATGCGATCGTGCCCGTGGTGTCGTCGCCGCGCGCGCAAAGCCAAGATCGCGTGGCAAGGCTGCTCGCCCGCTTCGAGCTCGATCCGAACTGGAATGGCGGCGACTACTACGACACGCCAGGCATGGGCGCGACCATGCTGGCGTTGCGCATCGAGACCTTGAAGGGCTACGGCATGAGCGCCGACCGTGAGGCCGAAATCACCCGCGTGGCGACTGTATGGGCCAACGAGTTCGACGCGAATTCGCTTTTGATCCTCGGCCGGGCGATGGAGTCGTACGACGTGACACCGGACCTGTCGCGGATCCGCGTGCCGGTGCTGTACGTGCTGTCGCGCACCGACGCGCTGTTCCCGCCGAGCCTTGCGCCCGGCGTGATGGACAGCCTGCGCAAGGCCGGCGTCGATGCAACGTATTTCGAGATCGACAGCGACAAGGGCCATCTGGCCTCCGGCGCGGACGCGGCGAAATGGGCACCGGTGCTGCGGGAGTTCATGGGACGGCTGTAGTTCACCAGACCAGCATGCGTGGGACCACGCATCATGGCCACCAGGATAAACGCAGGCCCGAGCTGTAACTTGTCCCCCTCCCCTTGCGGAGGGGGGGAGCGACATTTCGCAAGCACGCACGGATAATTCAACGCGCACAGCGACGCACCCGGCCGTAACGGATCAATGAGGCGACGCGCTACGTCATGCTGATCTGCGTGAAGTCCTGATACCAACTCTGCGCCGGACGGAACCCGGTCACCTTCTTCGACATCGCGCGCGGGTTCAGATCGTGCACGATGAACAGCCACGGCGCCTCGTCCACCACGATCGCGTGCGCCTGCGCCAGCAGCTTCGTCTGCTCCGCCGGATCGAACGTCGCCTGCGCCTGCTTCACCAGATCGGTGAACGCCTGATTGCTCCAATGCCCCCAGTTGTAGTTGGTGGGCGAGAAACTATCGATCGCGTAGTAGCGGAACATCGACGATGGATCGGTGAAGCTCAGACTGATGTTGATCCCATGATCGCCGTGCGACTGCGGCGCGGTCGGCGCATTGCGCACGGCGACCAGCATCGTGCCCCACTCGACCACGTCGAATTCGATGTCCATGCCGACGGCCTTGAAGCCCTGCTGCATGAACTCGTTCATCGGGATCGGCATCATCTGGCCCGACCCCGACGTGGAGATCATGATCTTCGCCTTCACCGGATTGCCGGGACCGTAGCCGGCCTCCTTCAGCAGCGCCTTGGCGCGCTCGGGATCGTAGCCATAGCGGTTCTTCGGCGTGCCGAAGATCGGGTTGTCCGGCGGATACAGTCCCATCGCCGGCTTGGCGGAACCGTTCAGCATCTTGCACATGCCCTCGCGGTCGACGGCGTAGTTGATCGCCTGGCGCACGCGCACGTCCTTGAACGGCGAGCCGTCCAGGCAGCTCAGCGCATAGGGATAGGTGTGCGGATACGGCCACAGGCTGATCTGCAATCCCGCCTGCTTCAACGACGGGATCGAATCCGGCGGCGGCACCTCGATCCAGTCCACCTGGCCCGAGCGCAGCGCCGCGACGCGCGTGGTGGATTCCGGCATCGGATACACGATCATCTTGTCGAGCTTCGGGATGCGCGCCTTGTCCCAGTACTCCTCGTTGCGCGACATCTCGGCGTACTGTCCGGCGACGACCTTGGTGATCTTGAACGGCCCGGTGCCCGACGGCTGCTTCGCGAACTCCGCCCAGCTTTTGACCTTCTCCCACTGCGTCGGGCTGGCGATCAGCACGCGGGTCAGCAGATACGGCAGGAAGCTGAACGGATATTTGGTGGAGATCACGACGGTCTTGTCGTCCGCCTTCTCGAACGCATCCACCATCGAGACGGTGGCGCGCACGATCGGCGCGGCCGGCGCGTCGTACTGCGGCGATTTGTCGTCGTAGATACGTCGCAGGTTCCAGATCACCGCATCGGCGTTGAACTCCGAGCCGTCATGGAACTTCACGCCCTGGCGAACGTCGCAGACCCAGCGCAGCGGATTGGTCTCGTCGGCATGCCAGGCGGTGAACAGTCCGGGCGCGATGTCGGCCAGGTTGTCGGTGTGGGTGAAGTCCCAGTTGACGATCGAATCGTAGGCGGGATAGCCGAGGAAGCGGAACCCCTCGCCGCCGTTGTTGGGAATGCCGTGGGTGGTCGGAAGATCCGCCGCGGTCATGCCGATGCGCAGGATCTGCGGAGCCGGCGGCGGCCGCCGGCAGTCCGGGAAGTGCCGCGGCGCCGGCCGCCGCGATGAAGCCTCGCCTGGTGAACATCGAGCTGTCCATTCATGGTTTTGTGGGGTTGTGGATGGAGGTGTGCGTTGGCCTGCGTCGGGATCAGTTCTCGGCGAAAACAGCGACCGCGATTGCCATCGCCGTCGTCGGTCCTCGCCGTTGCGCCGGCGCGATCGATCATCCCGACCATGGTATCGGTATCGATCACGTCGCAGAACGCATGCGCCATCGCCGAGAGGGTGCCGTTGTGCTCGTCGTCGTTGAATGTCGCGTTGCCGTCGGCGATGAAGAACACCTTGTAGTTCAGCATCATCGCGTCGCGCGCGGTCGACTCGCAGCAGACCTGCGTCGCGGTGCCGGTGACGATCAGCGTGTCGATGCCGCGCTGCTGCAGGATCGCGTGCAGGTCGGACGCGCCGGGCGCGAAGGCACCGAAGCGGCGCTTCTGCACCATGAGGTCCTGCGGCAGCACGTCGAGCCCCGGCCAGATCGCGTGTCCGAATGTACCCGGCCAGAAGGTGTCGATCATGCGCTCCCGGCGTTCCGGACTGCAGAAATGTTCGAAGAAGGTCGACCACGTCGCGACGGCGACCGCGTCGAACGTGTTCTGGATGTAGACGACGAGCCCGCCGGTCCTGCGCACCGCCGCACTGATGCGGTTGACGTTCGGGACGATCTCGCGCGCGGCGGCGATCTCGGCGACCTGGCCGGGCGCCATGAAGCCGTTCTGCAGATCGACCACAATATGGGCTGTGCGTTTGGGCGTAAGGCTGTCGAACACGCGCAACCCGCCGCGGCGTTCGGTGGCGCGGCGAATAACATCGGGATGGATTGCCGGCTTGTGCATGATCTGCCTCGCTGTGCTCGCGTCCTCGCCATGGTGCGTCGCAGCAATGTAACCCGAGGCACCACGGCAACGCAAATGCCTGTATTTTGGGCTCACAGGCCGGGAACGGGTTGACACGCTGCGTAGACGATAGGCAATAATGCTGCGATGCAGCATAGATGCCAGCCGCCGCGCCGGGAGCCTCTGACCATGCTCATATTCGCCGCCCGCCGCATCATCCAGGCCATCCCGATCCTGCTCGGCGTGTCGCTGGTCGTCTTCGGCCTGGTCCACATCGTCCCCGGCAATCCGATCGACATGCTGATGCCGCCGGAGGCCTCGCCCGACGTGATCGCGCAGATGAAGGCCGCGTTCGGCTTCGACAAGCCGCTCTACGTGCAGTACCTGCTCTGGCTCGGCCGGGCGCTGCGCGGCGACTTCGGCCTGTCGGTGTTCAACGCGACGCCGGTGTGGGGCCAGCTTGTCGCCGCACTCGGCAACACCTTCATTCTCGCGATCCTCGCCGCCATGCTCGGCTTCTCGCTCGGCATCGGCTGCGGCCTGCTCGCCGCGACGTTTCACGGACGCTGGCCGGACAAGCTGTTCTCCGCCATCGCCACCACCGGCGTCAGCCTGCCGCATTACTGGTGCGCCATCGTGCTCGTGCTTGCCTGTGCCGTGCTGCATGACTGGCTGCCGGCGCAGGGCATGGGCGACGACTCGCTGCCGCTCTACGACCGGCTGGAATATCTCGTGCTGCCGGTGGTCACGCTCTCGCTCATCCCGATGGGCGTCATCGCCCGTTTGGTACGCGCCACCGTGCTGGAGATCCTGGGCCAGGAATTCGTCGGCGCGCTCACCGCCAAGGGCCTGCCGCGCTGGCCGGTGATCCGCCACGTCTGCAAGAACGCCGCCCCGCCGGTGCTGGCGCTGATGGGCCTGCAGTTCGGCTATCTGCTCGGCGGCTCGATCCTGGTGGAGACCGTGTTCAACTGGCCGGGCTCCGGCAATCTGCTGAACCTGGCGATCTTCCGCCGCGACATTCCGGTGCTGCAGGCGACCATCCTGGTGCTCGCCGCCTTCTTCGTCGTGCTCAACCTGCTGGTCGACATCGCCCAGGCGGCGATCGATCCGCGCATCCGCCGCTGAACGGGAGCGAGCGCGCAATGTCGCAGGCCACCATCGATCTCGTCAGGCGGGAACTGGATGTTTCGATCGACACGCCGCTGGCGGCGCCGACGCCGGGCTACTGGAAGTCGGTCGCGCAGCGCCTGGCGCGCGATCCGGTCACCATCGCGGTCACGCTGGTTCTGCTCGGCATCATCTTCATCTCGCTCGGCGCGCCGCTGGTGGCGGGCGCCGATCCATACGCCGGCAACGTGCTGGCGCGGCTGAAGCCGATCGGCACGCCGGGCCACTGGCTCGGCACCGACGAGACCGGCCGCGATCTGTGGGCGCGGCTCTGCTACGGCGGCCGGCTGTCGCTGCTCGCCGGCATCCTGCCGGTGACGATTTCGCTGACCATCGGCGGCTTCCTCGGCATCCTGGCGGGCTATGCGGGCGGGCTCGTCGGCACGCTGATCATGCGCACGATGGACGTGTTCTACGCCTTCCCCTCCATCCTGCTGGCGATCGCGATCTGCGGGCTGCTCGGCAACGGGCTGTCAAATTCGATTTTGGCGCTGTCGGTGGTGTTCATCCCGCCGATGGTGCGCATTTCGGAAACCGTGACGACGCAGGCGCGGCAACTGGATTTCGTCGAGGCGGCGCGCGCGTCGGGCACCACGACGATGCAGATCATCCGTCACCATGTGCTGGCCAATGTGCTCGGACCCATCATGGTCTACGCCACCAGCCTGATCAGCGTGTCCATCATCCTGTCGGCCGGGTTGAGCTTTCTTGGGCTTGGCGTGACGCCGCCGCAGGCGGAATGGGGGTTGATGCTGAACTCGCTGCGCCAGGCGATCTACGTGCAGCCCTACGTCGCGGCGCTGCCCGGTGCGATGATCTTCATCACCTCGATGTGCTTCAACCTGATGAGCGACGGGTTCCGCAGCGCGATGGATGTGAGGCTGAACAAGTGAAAAGTATCACCACAAAGACATCATGGTCAGCGAAGAACCGCGCGAATCGCGACTTTCGTGGCGCAGCCTGACGTGTCTGGCGGGCCTTCGCGGCGAACCTGTACCGGGCACGCACGCGATGCCTGTTCGACTCCCGCGACCGTGGCGGCCCGGCACAGCCCCTGCTGCTTGTCGAAGGCCTGCGCAAGCATTTCCCGGTGCGCGGCGGATTGCTGAACCGCCAGGTCGCCACCGTGCAGGCCGTGGACGACGTGTCGTTCTCGGTCCGCAAGGGCGAGACCCTCGGCATCGTCGGCGAATCCGGCTGCGGCAAATCCACCACCGCGCGGCTGCTGATGCGCCTGATCGAGCCGGACGCCGGCGCCGTGGTGTTCGACGGCGATCCCGTCGGCGAGCGGCACGGCATCACGGTGAACGCCATGCGCCGGCAGATGCAGATGGTGTTCCAGGACAGCTATTCCTCGCTGAACCCGCGCATGACCATGGCGGAGAGCATCGCCTACGCGCCGCGCATGCACGGCCTCCCCGCCAACGAGGCGAGCGAGCGCGCCGACGGACTGCTGGCGCAGGTCGGGCTGAACCCGCGGCAATATGCGCGGCGCTATCCGCACGAATTGTCCGGCGGCCAGCGCCAGCGGGTGAACATCGCGCGCGCGCTCGCACTGGAGCCGCGCATGGTGATCCTGGACGAGGCGGTGTCGGCGCTCGACAAGTCGATCGAGGCGCAGGTGCTGAACCTGCTGTCCGAACTGAAGGAGCGGTTCAGCCTGACCTATCTGTTCATCAGCCACGATCTGAACGTGGTCGAATATGTCAGCGACCGCATCCTGGTGATGTATCTGGGGCGCGTCGTCGAGACCGGACCAGTCGAGGCGATCTACGCGCGACCGCGCCATCCTTACACACGCGCCCTGTTTGCCTCGAAGCCGACGCTCGATCCGGATCGGCGCACCACCGAGATGCCGCTGACCGGCGATCCGCCCAATCCGATCAATCCGCCATCCGGTTGCCGCTTCCGCACGCGCTGCGCATTTGCCCAGGCGATCTGCGCGGAGGCGGTGCCGACAGCTCGCCGCGCCGCTGGACGCGGCCGCGGACGACACGACAGAGCATCTCGTCGCCTGCCATCTGCCGGAGGCGCAGCAGGCGCGGGCGGTGCTCCATGCCTGACATCATGCCACCGGCGCCGCCGGCGCTGCGGGTCGAGGACCTGACGGTGCGGTTCCGTCGCCGCGGCATCGACGTGGCCGCGGTGAACGGCGTTTCATTCGCCTTGGCGCGCGGCGAGACGTTGACGATTCTGGGAGAATCGGGCTCCGGCAAGAGCGTCAGCCTCAAGGCCCTGATGGGTCTGCTGCCGCCCTATGCCGGCATCGAAGGCGGCGTCTGGCTGGACGGGCGGGAAATACTCGGCCTGCCTGCCGCGGAGCTGGCGAAGCTGCGCGGCGGGGAGATCTCCATGATCTTCCAGGAGCCGATGGCCGCACTCGACCCCGTCTATACGATCGGCGCCCAGATCGCCGAGACCATCGTCCAGCACGAAGGCCTCGGCCGGCGCGCGGCGATGCGTCGTGCGCTGGACCTGCTCGACCACGTGAAGATCCCTTCGGCGGCGCGGCGATTGAAGAACTATCCGCACGAACTGTCCGGCGGCATGCGCCAGCGCGCGATGATCGCGCTCGCGCTTGCCTGCTCGCCCAGCGTGCTGCTGGCCGACGAACCGACCACCGCGCTCGATGTGACGGTGCAGATCCAAATCCTGCTGCTGCTGCGCCAGTTGCAGCAGGAACTCGGCATGGCGATCGTGTTCGTCACGCACGATGTCGGCGCGGCGGCGGAAATCTCCGACCGCATCGCCGTGATGTATGCCGGACGCTTCGTCGAAACCGGCACCGCGCGCGAGATCATGCGCACGCCGCGGCATCCCTACACGCAGGGATTGCTCGCCTCGACCGTGCATGGCGGCCAGCGCGGGCGCGTGCTCGAGACCATCCCGGGAGCGCCGCCGAACCTGGCGCAGGTTCCGCCGGGCTGCGCCTTCGCCCCGCGCTGCCGCTACGTCACCGAGACCTGCACGCGCGGCGAGATACCGGAGGCTGTGTCGCCGACCGGCGCCATGGTCCGTTGCGTGCGCGCCGTCGCTCAAATCCCGACCCACGCAATCCCGATCCAGGCAAACAATGAGGTATCCGCATGAAGACCAGCATCAGTGAAGCGGAATTCGACGTCATGGTGGCGCAGACCGGTCTGCCGCTCAGCGCGGAGCAGAAGCGCACGATTTACGACGCCTACTGGATGTTGGAAGCCATGATCGCGCGGGTGAACAAGCCGATGCCGCTGGCGGCCGAGCCTGCGCACATCTTCATCCCGGAGGTACGGTGATGGACCCGATCCTGACCATTGCCGAAGCGTCGCGGCAGATCGCGGCGAAGCAGCTTTCCCCGGTCGAACTGACCCAGGCGTGCCTCGATCGTGTCAAACAGCTGGACGACACGCTGCACGCCTTCATCCTGCCGACGCAGGAACGCGCCATGGCCGATGCGCGGGCGGCCGAAGCGCGCATCATGGCGGGGCTGTCGCGCGGCCCGCTCGACGGCATTCCGATCGGCCACAAGGACATTTACAACACCGCCGGCATCCGCACGACCGGGCATTCCCGCCTGCTCGAGCACAACGTGCCGGAACGCGACGCCACGGTGGTGCGCAAATGGGCCGAGGCGGGCACCGTGATGATGGGCAAGCTCGCGACGCACGAGTTCGCCATGGGCGGCCCGTCGTTCGACGTGCCCTGGCCGCCGCCGCGCAATCCCTGGAACCCGGAGCACTTCACCGGCGGCTCATCGTCCGGCACCGGCGCAGCGGTGGCGTCCGGCATGATCCTCGGCGGCACCGGCTCGGACACCGGCGGCTCGATCCGCGGGCCCGCGGCGCTGTGCGGCATCGCCGGCATCAAGCCCACCTACGGCCTGGTCAGCCGCGCCGGCGTGCTGCCGCTGTCGTTCTCGATGGACCACGCCGGGCCGTTGGCCTGGACGGTGGAGGACTGCGCGCTGCTGCTGCAGGCGATGGCCGGCCACGATCCGACCGATCCCGCGAGCGCCGATCGTCCGGTCCCCGACTTCACGGCCGATCTCGGCAAGGGCGTGAAGGGGCTGCGCGTCGGCGTGGTGCGGCATTTCTTCGAGACCGACACTCCGGTCAGCCCCGCCACGCTCGCGGGGATCAATCATTCGCTCGAAGTCTTCGAGCATCTCGGTGCCGAAGTTCGGCGAGGTGAAGCTGTCGCCGCTCGACGACTATCACGCGTGCGGCTGGCTGATCCTGACGTCCGAGGCCTACGCGATCCACGAGCCCTGGATGAAGACGCGCTTCAACGACTATGGCGAGTTGTTCCGCGACCGGCTGGCGTTGGGCGGCTTCATCCGCGCCACCGACTATGTGCAGGCGCTGCGCCGACGCCGCGAACTGTGCCTGGAGCTGAAGGCGGCGATGGCGGGGATCGACATCCTGGTGTCGGCCTCGCAGCCCACCGAGGCGGCGCGCATCACCGAGGTGCCGAAATGGGCCACGCTGGAAAAGCCGTCGCTGACCATCCCGTTCAACCTCACCGGCTATCCGGCGATGAGCGTGTGCAGCGGCTTCGGTGCGGGCGGCTTGCCGGTGTGCGTGCAGCTCGTGGCAAAACCGTTCGCGGAACCGCTGCTGTTCAAGGCGGCGCATGCTTATGAGACGGCGGTCGCGACGCGCAAACGCCGCCCTGCGATGGCGATGCAGGAAGCCGCGTGAATTGAAAACTACTCCCCCTCCCCTTGCGGGGAGGGGGCTCTCGGCCGGGAGGGGTGCGGCTTGGGATGAGGCGGGTCGCGCCGCGATCCCGTCGGCCACCTTCCGCGCGCGCTTCGCCGCATCATGTGCCATCTCGGCGCACAGGCCGGTATAGGCGGTCGGATCGAGCAACGCCTCGATCGCCGCGGCGTCGAGATGCTCGGCCACGCGCCGGTCCGCCGCCAGCAAATCCGCGAACGACCGACCCTCGACGACGGTCGCCTGCGCCGCATCGTAAACCACGTCGTGCGCATGCTGCCGCCCGATCGCCGCGCCGAGCTGGAGCATCACCGCCTCGGCCATGATCAGCCCGCCACCAAGGTCCAGGTTGCGCCGCATGCGCGCGGGATCGAGCCGCAGCCCGCGCATGACCTCGCCAAGCCTGGCGAGCATGTCGCCGGTCTCGATGCAGGCGCGCGCCTCGGCCGAATCCATGATCAGGCTGGTGGTGCGGTCCGCCTCGTGCTCGGTCTGCATCGCCTCCAGCGCCAGCGGCACCATCGCGCGCACCTCGGCTGACGCTGCGATGATGTCCTGGCACAGCTTCGGATTGCGCTTCTGCGGCATGGTGGAACTGCCGACGGTGCCGGGCGGCACCGGCTCCTCCACCTCGCCGAATTCGGTCTTCATCAGCGTGTAGATCTCGCGGCCGATCTTGCCGCAGGTGGCGGCCAGCATCCCCAGCAGACAGATGTTCTCCGCCAGATGGTCGCCGAGCGCCCGCGACGGCACGGTCATCGTGCCGAAACCAAGCTGCCGCGCGATGCCCGCCTGCACCGGCGGCCCCTGCTTGCCGAGCGAGGCATACGTGCCCGCGCCGCCGCCCAGCATGGCGACGAAGATGCGCGGCGCCGCCTGGCGCAGCCGCTCGACATGGCGCAGCAGTTCGTCGATCCACACCGCGACCTTGTAGCCGAACGTCGCCGGCACCGCGTGCTGGCCGTGCGTGCGGCCGGCGATCGGCATCTCGGCGCCGCGTTCCGCGAGATCGGCCATCGCCGCCAGCGCCTCGCCGATCAGCCGCAGGAAAACGCCATGCGCCTGGCGCAGCACCAGCAGGTCGCCGGTCTGCGTGATGTTCTGCGTCGTCGCACCCCAGTGCACCCAGCCGCCATGCGGCTCGCCGACCACGCGGGACAGTTCCCAGACCAGCGGCACGATCGTGTGCCCGGTGCGCGCGAAGCCTTCGTCGATGCGCGCGCGATCGAGCAGCTCAAGCCGTGCCGCCTTCGCAATGGCCTCGGCGGCGTCGCGCGGGATGATGCCCAGCTCCGCCTGCGCGCGGGCGAGTGCGACCTCGACATCGAGCCAGGCCTGCCAGCGGTTCTCCAGGCGATACAATGCCCGGATGCCGGGATCCGATACGCGGGTCGCCGTCGGTAGTTGATCGCTCATGGCGCCCTCCCCCGGAGCATGATGCCAGAACGCGGCCGGGGTTTCACCCCGAACCCCGACCAGAGGCGCTGCCTCTGGACTCCGCCAAGGGCGGAGCCCTTGGAACCCGTTACTTTAGTAATGGATCCCAAAGGCTTGCCTTTGGTGGGGGTCCCGGGGGCAACGCCACCGGGCGGGTTTCAGGGCAGAGCCCTGAGCGCTGGCAGGTGCACAGGCTTACTGCTACACCTTGCTTATGGGGGGAATATCGGGGGCCGGCGTCGACCACATCGCGCTTCGGCCGCGCGCGCGGTGGCTGCGCGACCGCATGTCTGCGCCCCTGTCGGTCCGCACCTGCATGGTCGGACTGATCCTCGTGGTCGTCGTGCCGCTGATGGCATTCAGCGCGTTCCTCGTTCTTCGCTCCGCCGAACATGAGCAGGAGATCATGGCGAACACCGTGCGCGAGCGCACGCAGGCGGTGGCGGCCACGATCGATCATGAACTCAGCCTGCTGCGATCGCAGCCTGTTCGTCATCGCCGGCATCCAAATATCTGCAGACCGGCGACTTCGCGGCGTTTCATGCACAGGCGACGCGAGGCCGTGAAGCACCATGGCCTGAATGTCGTGCTGTGCGATCTCGACGGCCAGCAGATCGTCAATACGCGTCTGCCGTTCGGCGACAAGCTGCCGGTGACCACGGCGCTCGATGCCATACGGCGGGTCGTCGCGACCGGCCAGCCGGACATATCGGGTCGTCACCACCGGCGCCGTCAGCGGCCAGCCGGTGATCGCGATCAGCGTTCCGGTGCTTCGCGACGACCGCCTGGCCTATGTGCTCAGCTTCAACATCGCGTCGCGTCTGCCGAAGGTCCTGGCACGGCTGGACCTGCCGCCGGACTGGATCGTCGCGATCTCCGACCGCGAAGGCTTCACGATCGGCAGAAGCCGCGATGCCGACCGCTACATCGGTCAGATCATTCGTCCGGCGATCATGGACCATTACCGTGCGTCGAACGATGGCTGGTTTCCCACCACCTCGCGCGACGGCATTCCGGTCTACAATTCATTCACCCATGTGAAGCTCGCCGGATGGGCGGTGGCGATCGGCATTCCCGACGACATCCTGTTTGCCCCGGTCCGCCGCTCCACCATGATCCTCATGCTGGTCGGCCTGTTGACGGTGGCCATCGCGCTGGTCACGGCGAGCCTGATCGGGCGTCGCATCGCGCGGCCGATCCGTGCGCTCGTGCACTACGCCGAAGCGCGTGGGCCGCGGCGAACGGCTGCCAGTGCACCCGACGGGGATCAAGGAAACCGATGCGGTTGCACAGTCGCTGCATCTGGCGGGCGAGCAGCTTCACCGCAGCGGCGAGGCGCGCGAGCAGGCGGCGCAGGAGCTGCGCGAGAGCGAGCAGAACTATCGTGCCCTGGCCGAGGACCTGGCAGCCGCGAATGAAGAGCGCCGGGAGCTGCTGCATCGGACCGTCCTGACGCAGGAGGCCGAGCGCAAGCGGATCGCACGCGAACTGCACGACAGCCTTGGCCAGTACCTGACCGCGCTGCGTCTCGGCTTCGATGCCATTGCACCGATCTGCGCGACCGACGAGACCGCGCGGCGGCGGATCGCGGAACTCAAGGATCTGACCGCCGAACTCGGCCGCGACTTCAGCCGCATGGCGTGGGAGCTGCGGCCGATGGCGCTGGACGATCTCGGCCTGCGCAACGCGATCACGCAGTATCTCGAGGAATGGGCCGAGCGCTCGGGCCTGCGCATCGACCTGGAGATCACGCTGGGTGACCGGCGGCTGCCGGCAGCGGTCGAGACCGGGCTGTTCCGCGTGCTGCAGGAGGCGATCACCAACGTGATCAAGCACGCCGGCGCCGATCAGGTCGGCGTCGTGCTGGAGGCCACGAAGACCGAGGTGCGGCTGATCGTCGAGGACAATGGCCGCGGGTTCCGGATGGACGACGAAGGCGCCGACATCGCGCTGGGCAGGACGCATCTCGGCCTGCTCGGGGTTCGCGAGCGCCTGCTGCTGGTCAATGGCAGCCTCGAGGTCGAATCGTCACCGCACGGCGGCACCACCGTCTATGCCTGCGTGCCGATCGGGGAGACTGTGGCGCCATGACGCCCGCGCCGTCGCGCGTCCTGATGGTCGACGACCACCCGGTCGTGCTTGCCGGCCTCAAGGCGCTGGTCGAGGCCGATGCGGATTTCACGGTCGTCGGCAATGCGCGCGACGGCCGGACCGCACTGCGGCTGGCGAAGCAGTTGCTGCCGGATGTCGTGGTGCTCGACATTTCGATGCCCGAGATGAACGGGATCGAGGTCGCCACCGCGCTGCTGGCCGAGCGGCCGGAATGTCGCGTGCTGGTGCTCACCGTGCATGAGGACCGGGCGTATCTGCGCCAGCTCGTGGAAGCCGGCGTGTGCGGCTACCTGCTGAAGCGCTCGGCGTCGGACGAGCTGATCCGCGCGCTGCACGCGGTGGTGTCCGGGGGCATGTACCTGGACCCCGCGATTGCCGGGAAGGTGGTGGGCCGGGCGGCACGCGGCGGCGCCCACCCGCAGCCGGGCCAGGCGGCCGAACTGAGCGAGCGGGAGACCGACGTCCTCCGCCTGGTCGCCGGCGGTCACAGCAACAAGGAGATCTCGGCGCGGCTCGCCATCAGCGTGAAGACCGTCGAGACCTACAAGGCGCGCGCGATGGACAAGCTGGGTTATCGCAGCCGTGTCGAACTCGTGCGCTACGCCGCCGATCAGGGCTGGCTGGACCAGCACTGATCGAGGGCTGGCTCTCCATCGTCAGAAAAGTATTCTTGCCCCTATCAGTGTCAGGGTAATCCTGACGCCACGACGGGAATAAACCGACAGCGTCCCGCCGACCTTTCCGGCTTTCTTGCAAAGCCGAACTGACGCTCCCTCCACAGCATCGATCGACCGGGTCGCGCGGGCAGTGGCGCGAGCGCTCCGGTCGTCCGTAGCACAGGCGACGACGGGGGACCGCGTCCGGATGAACGCCTTCAACTTCCCTGCGCGGACGTCGGGCGCTCTGCTGCACAGCGACGCCAGGGAAAGGCCGTTCGACCTTCGGGAGCTCCGCTACTTCCATAGCGTGGCGCGCACCGGGAACCTCGGGCGCTCCGCACGTGAGCTGAACATCAGCCAGCCCGCCATCTCGCATCAGATGCGCAAGCTCGAAGAAGGCTCTGCGGACGCAGCTTCTGGTGCGCCACGGGCGCGGCGTGATGCTGACCCCTGCCGGCGCGTGCCTGCGCGATCGTCTGGAAACGATCATGCAGCTGCTGGCCTCGCCGCTGGACGGGGAGGCCGCGGCCGGAACGGTTCCGGGAGCCGTGTGCCTCGCGGTGCCCGCCGAGGCGGGGCCATTGCTCGCAGCCCCGCTCGCCAGGGAATTCCGCGCCCGTTGGCCGGATATCGCGCTGGACATCCGCGAGGGCAGCGGCGGCGAGCTCGAGGAATGGGTGCTGCACCGGCGCGTCGACATCGCGGTGGTCCAGGACCCGCCGGTTCTCCCCGACCTCGAGGTATCGCCGATCCTGACGGAGAGCCTTGGCCTTGTCGCGCCGGTGCACTCCCGCATGGCGGACGACCACAGGCCGCTGCGGCTGCGCGACCTGATCGGCGAGTCGCTGATCCTGCCGGGCCCGCAGCATTGGATTCGCCGCCGCGTGGACAGCGCGGCACAGCAGCACGCGATTCGGCTGGTTCCGGCGATGCAGGTGAGCAGCGTCGCGTCGACCAAGGTCATGGTCCGCAACGGAATCGGCTGCACGATCCTGCCGTTGACGGCCGTGCACGACGAGGTCGCCCGCGGCGCTTTGGCGTTCCGGCCGATCAGCCATCCACCGCTGACCTACACATGCGCGCTGGCGTTCCGCCGTCAGGCGACGAGCGCGGTCGTCGCCGAATTCGCCGACATCGCGCGCGCGGCCATGACTGCGCTGGTCGACAGCGGGGCGTGGCCGGCAGCGCAGGTCATCAAACCGGGCTGGAAGTCCGCCGAGTTGCCGCGCGAGGGCGTGGCCGGCGCGTATCCGGCTCATTCACAGGCTGGGAGCGCAGGGATCTAGCAGACAGGGCGGACCACGGCATGCCGGCCGCAGCCGAGGCTGGCAGAGGCGAACAAGGCTGAAGGAGTGCCGCGACGCAGTACGTGCGAAGTAAATGTGCTGCGGTCGTGGTACTTTGTATTATAATATTACCAATTCGATACAATGATTGACGAGTGCATGTTGCTGTTTTGCCACGGTGTCTCAGTAATGTCGCGAGATGGCGCGAAACGTTATTTGCAGGGCATGTGGCGGGCGATATGGTCTCTCCGATCTGGATGCCTCTCGTCCGAGCGTGTCGACCCGTCGGCTGCAACAACACCGATCCGCGGGAACATCGGGACAGGATCTGGAAACTTCGCCGGTCTACCGGCGCAACAAGGAGGATAGTATGCGCAAGTTTCTGCTGGCGAGCGTAGCCACGCTGGGGACCGGGGGACTGATCGGATCGGCTTTGGCGCAGACGCCGGTCGTCGGCGTGCCCACGCAGGGCCAGACAGCCTATCCACCGGCGGCCAGCCCGCCCTCGTTTGCGAACAACAACAACAACTACCAGGCACCGGCACTTCCGGGTGCACTCGCCAACCCGACGCCGGGCACCATGGTCGTCCACATCAACGGCAAGGTGCAGGTGGACGTTCAGGCTTCCTGGACCAGCGCTTGACAATCATTTGGTGACGGCGGTGGCCAGGCCGACGATCGGCAATGCGACGACCGCGCCCGCCGGCTCGCCTGGCGGCCCGCAGCCATTGCCGCCGGGGCTGCCACGCCGCTCGCCACCGTGCTTGGCAACAACGGCATTGGCAGCGCCAAGTTGAACCCGCTGGTGGTTGACAGCTTCGCGCGCATCTACATGGGCGCCGATGCCATGGCGACGAACGGCCTGCGCTACGGCGCGGCGTTCGAGATACGGCAGAACTTCACCGGCCAGATCAGCAACACCGGCAGTTCGGGCGCGTCCGGCTACTCCTCGCTCGAGACGCTGTTCGTGCGGCGTGCCTTCACCTACGTCGCCGGCGAGCAGTGGGGCATCGTGCGCGCCGGCCAGGCCGACGGCCTGATCAGCATCTTCGACAACGGCGTGACGACGTTCCAGTTCCTGCCGACCGGCAACCTGAACGGCGGCGACGCGACGAACTTCGCGCAGAACGCCTCGGCGACCTTCGTGTTCCTGGCCCAGGCCGGCAACGAATACGACAACGCCAAGATCGTCTACATGTCGCCGCAGATCGCCGGCTTCGACTTCGGCATCCAGTACGCGCCGAACACCTCGAACGGCAACGGCATCGGCGGCTCCAACAACCCGTTGAATGCCTCGATCACCGGCACCGGCACCGGCACCGGTCTCGGGTGCACGATCGCCAACACCGGCTGTCCGAACCTGTCGTCCGGCCCCGGCGTGCAGGACGGCTCACGGTCGATCAACCAGGCGGCGATCGGCGTGCGCTACCAGGGTCAGTTCGGTCCCACCGGCCTGTTGGCCTACGTCGTGGGCGAGGGCAGCCAGCACGCCACCTACACCGGCTCGACCACGGCGGCCATCCTCGGCAACGACGGTGGCTGGCAGCAAGTTCAACGGCAGCTTCAACGACCTCGCCATCGGCAGCGCCGGCATCGCGGCGACCTTCGCCGGCTTCACCGTCGGCGGCAACGTCATCGGCGGCCAGATGAACGGCCAGATGGGCTTGCAGCCGAAGGGCGGTGCGCCGCTGTTGGGCGTTCTGGCCGGCGTGAAGTACGTGGCCGGGCCGTTCACGATCGGTATCGTGGGTGAGGAATACTGGGAGCAGGGCAACATCAACCTCACCGGCATAAGCCAGTTGCGTGCCCGAGGGCTCAGCACCGGCCTCAGCTTTACCGTAGCGCCCGGCTTCACGACGTTTGCCGAATATCTCTACATGGACCAACACCAGGGCGACCGGAACTTCCTCACCGGCGCAATCGGATCGGGTGCAAACAACAGCACCACAGGGCAAACCTTCCTGATCGGCAATGTGATCAACTTCTGAGCCCATCGCGGCTCGCGGCGACAACCGGCGGCGGGGTCATTCCCCGCCGCTTTTTTGTTGTGCGGCAAATCGGTTCGCCGGGTCTGCGGAACAGGCGCTCCGACCAGCGCAACTTCATCGTCATGCCCGGGCGTGTCCCGGCCATCCGTCGTGGCACCAGTGCTGGAGGGATGGCCGGGACGCGTCCGGCCATGACGATGACACATGACCGCCCATAACGATGGCGCATGAGGGGCCCGGAATTGCGTCAGTCGTAACTCAGCAGATTAGCCTGACCCCGCTCGCCAGTTTTCCTGACGGATATCGCTTGTGGCATAGAAGCAACACTGTCTCGGAAATGCCCCGATAAGGCCTGCTACGGCGTTGCGTGCGCCGCAAGCGGAGGGACATAATCCGCCCCGAGCCCGGCTGGCGCCGCCCGCGTTCAGCAGAGCCCAGAGACGCCGCCGGTCTACCGGCGCAACAAGGAGGATAAGATGCGCAAGTTTCTGCTGGCGAGCGTAGCCACGCTGGGGACCGGGGGACTGATCGGAACGGCTTTGGCGCAGACGCCGGTCGTCGGCGTGCCCACGCAGGGCCAGACAGCCTATCCACCGGCGGCCAGCCCGCCCTCGTTTGCGAACAACAACAATAACTACCAGGCGCCGGCGCTTCCGGGCGCACTCGCCAACCCGACGCCGGGCACCATGGTCGTCCACATCAATGGCAAGGTGCAGGTGGACTTCCAGGCCGCATGGACCAGCGCGGACCAGCGTGTTGCGGCGGCGCCCGCCGCGGGCAGCCTCGGTGCGGTGCTCGGCAACAACGGCGCGGGCAGCGTAAAGCTGGAACCGCTGGCGGTCGACAGCTTCGCGCGCATCTACATGGGCGCCGATGCCATGGCGACGAACGGCCTGCGCTACGGCGCCGCGTTCGAGATTCGGCAGAACTTCACCGGCCAGATCAGCAACACCGGCAGTTCGGGTGCGTCCGGCTACTCCTCGCTCGAGACGCTGTTCGTGCGGCGCGCCTTCACCTACGTCGCCGGCGAGCAGTGGGGTATCGTGCGCGTCGGCCAGGCCGACGGCCTGATCAGCATCTTCGACAACGGCGTGACGACGTTCCAGTTCCTGCCGACCGGCAACCTGAACGGCGGCGACGCGACGAACTTCGCGCAGAACGCCTCGGCGGCCTTCGTGTTCATGGCCCAGGCCGGCAACGAATACGACAACGCCAAGATCGTCTACATGTCGCCGCAAATCGCCGGCTTCGACTTCGGCATCCAGTACGCGCCGAACACCTCGAACGGCAACGGCCTCGGCGGCTCCAACAATCCGTTGAACGCCTCGATCACCGGCAGCGGCACCGGCACCGGCCTGGGATGCACGGTGGCGAACACCGGCTGTCCGACGCTGTCGTCCGGCCCGGGCATCCAAGACGGCTCCCGCTCGATCAACCAGGCGGCGATCGGCGCGCGCTATCAGGGTCAGTTCGGCCCGACCGGCCTGCTGGCCTATGTCGTGGGTGAGGGCAGCCAGCACGCCACCTACACCGGCGCGACCTCGACGGCCGTCCTCGGCAACACGACGGCGGCCGGCAGCAAGTTCAACGGCAGCTTCAACGACCTCGCCATCGGCAGCGCCGGCATCGCAGCGACCTTCGCCGGCTTCACCGTCGGCGGCAACGTCATCGGCGGCCAGATGAACGGCCAGATGGGCTTGCAGCCGAAGGGCGGTGCGCCGCTGTTGGGCGTTCTGGCCGGCGTGAAGTACGTGGCCGGGCCGCTCACGGTCGGCATCGTCGGCGAGGAGTACTGGGAACAGGGCAACGTCAATCTTAGCGGCATCAGCCAGTTGCGTGCCCGAGGGCTCAGCACCGGCCTCAGCTACACCCTTGCGCCGGGCTTCACGGCGTTTGCCGAATATCTCTACATGGACCAGTACCAGGGCGCGCGTAACTTCATCAGCGGCGCAATCGGCACGGCGGCCGGTTCGAACCTGAACAACAACATCCGTGGGCAGACCTTCCTGATCGGCGACGTGGTCAACTTCTGAGCCCATCGCGGCTCGCGGCGACGACCGGCGGCGGGGTCATTCCCCGCCGCTTTTTTGTTGTGCGGCGAATTGGCGCCCCGGGGGACTGTGGCGGGCCTCTGGCGGCCCCATATCGGTAGCCGATACACTCCGCGCTCAACCAAGGAACGCCATCCCCGTGAACGAAGCCATTCAGCTGACCCGCCTGCCATCCGGCCTGACCGTCGTCACCGAACGGATGGAGCGCGTGGAGACCGTCTCGCTCGGCGCCTATGTCGCGACCGGCTCGCGCCACGAACAGGAGACGGAGAACGGCGTTTCCCACTTCCTCGAGCACATGGCCTTCAAGGGCACCGATCGCCGCACGGCCGCCCAGATCGCCGAGGAGATCGAAGCCGTCGGCGGCCATATCAACGCCTACACGGCGCGCGAGCAGACCGCCTACTACGTCAAGGTGCTGAAGGAGGATACCGCGCTCGCCGCCGACATCATCGGCGACATCCTGACCCACTCCACCTTCGAGCCCGAGGAACTGGAGCGCGAGCGCGGCGTGATCCTGCAGGAGATCGGCCAGGCGAACGACACGCCGGACGACATTATCTTCGACCGCTTCCAGGAATGCGCCTATCCCGCGCAGCCGATCGGCCGGCCGGTGCTCGGCTCGGAGGAAAGCATCCGCTCGATGCCGCGGACCATGCTGACCGGCTACATGCGCCGCCACTATGCGTCTTCCAATGTGGTGGTGGCCGCCGCCGGGGCGCTGACCCACGGGCAGGTGCTCGATCTGGTCAATACCCACTTCACCGACCTGACGAACGACAAGCTGCCTGCGATGCTGCCGGCCAGCTATGGCGGCGGCGAGTTCCGCGAGGCGCGCGACCTCGACCAGGTGCACATCGTGCTGGGGTTCCCCTCGGTCGGCTACGGCGAGCGCGACTACTATCCGATCCTGCTGCTCTCCACCCTGCTCGGCGGCGGCATGTCGTCGCGGCTGTTCCAGGAGGTGCGGGAGAAGCGTGGGCTGGTCTATTCGATCTACTCGTTCAGCTCGCCGTTCCTGGATGGCGGCCTGTTCGGCATCTACGCCGGCACCGGCGAGAGCGAAGCCGAGGAGCTGATCCCGGTGACACTCGAGGAGCTGCGCAAGGTGCAGACAGGGGTGACCGAGCAGGAGCTGGCGCGGGCGCGGGCGCAGGTGAAGGCCAGCCTGCTGATGTCGCTCGAGAGCACCGGCAGCCGCTGCGAACAGCTGGCCCGGCAGCTTCAGGTGTTCGGCCGGGTGGTGCCGATCGAGGAAACCGTGGGCAAGCTCAACGCGGTGACCACCGCGGATGTATGCCGCGCCGCCGCCCGCCTGTTCCGGGCGACGCCGACGCTGGCGGTGCTGGGGCCGGCCGAGCGGGTGCCAGGGCTGGCCGATATCGTGGAGAAGCTGGCGGCTTGATAATGTATCGCAGCGAGGGCCAGCTTAGCTAAGTCCTGCAAGGGTGCTACCATGCCTACGGTCAATATCCATGCTGCGAAGAGCCAATTGTCCCGTCTGCTCGACGCTGCTGTGGCGGGTGAAGAGGTCATTATCGCGAAGGCCGGGAAGCCCATCGCACGGCTGGTGCCGATCGAGAGGAAGCAGGAGCGACGCAAGCTTGGGACGCTGGCCGGGCAGTTCCGTGTCCCCGACAACTTCGACGATCCACTGCCGGACGAGATCCTGGATGCCTTCGAAGGGCGTTGATGCGTTTCCTGTTGGATACCCACCTACTCCTTTGGGCGCTCATTGACCCGGAGCGGTTGAGCACCGCAACGCGCGACGCGATCGAGGACCCAGGCAATGACGTCCTGTTCAGCACGGCAAGCATCTGGGAGGTTGCGATCAAGACGCGGCTTGGACGTTCTGACTTCGCAGTCCGAGCGGAGACCATCGCCAAGGAGGCACTGGCACGCGGCTTTGCCGAACTGCTGATCCGTTGGCAATCCGCCTCGATAGTGTCGGATTTACCCATGCATCACCGTGATCCATTCGATCGCATACTTCTGGCGCAGGCCATCACGGAGCCTGTCCACCTCTACACGGTGGATCGGAAGCTCACACCTTATTCGTCGCTTGTGGTGCTGGCCTGAAAAGCACAGCTGCGCAACGCACCATTGGAGCCCAGCCATGGCCGCCAACTCGCTTGACCTTCTCGCCGACCTCATCGCCCGCGCGCGCGCCGCGGGGGCGGATGCGGCCGATGCCGTGCTGGTGTCCGGCACGTCGCTGTCGGTGCAGCGCCGGCTCGGCAAGACCGAGCACGTCGAGCGCTCGGAAGGCCAGGACCTTGGCTTGCGGGTTTTCCTGGGCCGCCACGCCGCCATCGTCTCCTCCAGCACCGTGGCACCGTCCAGCTTCAAGGAACTGGCCGAACGCGCCGTCGCGATGGCCCGCGTGGTGCCGGAGGACCCGTATGCCGGCCTGGCCGACACCGCCGCGCCGCCGGAGCCCGTCGCGCTGGACCTGGCCGACGCGAGCGAGCCGGCAACCGAGGCGCTGGTAGCGCGCGCGGCCGCGGCCGAAGATGCGGCGCTCGCGGTTCCCGGCATCACGAATTCCGAGGGCGCCGAGGCCGGCTTCGGCAGGAGCGAGGTGTTCCTGATCACATCGGCGGGCTTCGCCGGCAGCCTGGTCCGCACCAGCCATTCGGTGTCCGCCTCGGCGATCGCCGGCGCCGGCACGGGGATGCAGCGCGACTACGACTACCATTCGACCGTCCACCTCGCGGATCTGGACGACCCCGCGGCGATCGGGCGCAGCGCCGCGGAACGCGCGATCGCCAGACTGAACCCCGCCCGTCCAGCCACCGCGAAGCTGCCGGTGATCTACGACCCGCGCGTCGCCGGCGGGCTGCCGGGTCATCTGGCCGGCGCGATCAACGGCGCCTCGGTGGCCCGCGGCACGACGTTCCTGAAGGACAGGCTCGGCCAGCGCATCTTCGCGCCCGGCATCGCCATACGCGACGATCCGCGGCGCGTGCGCGGCCTGCGTTCGCGCCCGTTCGACGGCGAGGGCACGCCAACCGCCGGCTGTGCGCTGATCGACGATGGCGTGCTGACCACCTGGCTGCTGGACAGCCGTTCGGCGCGCCAACTCGGGCTGCGCTCCACCGGCCACGCCGCGCGCGGCACCGGGGGTCCGCCGTCGCCCTCACCGACCAACCTCTACCTCGACGCCGGCAGCCTCACGCCGGCCGAACTGATGGCGGACATCAAGCTCGGGCTCTACGTGACCGAGTTGATCGGCATGGGGGTGAACGGACTGACCGGCGACTACAGCCGCGGCGCCGCGGGTTTCATGATCCGCGACGGCGCGATTGCCGAGCCCGTCGCCGAGATCACCATTGCGGGCAACCTGCTGGAGATGTTTGCCAGCCTGACGCCTGCCAACGACCTGCGCTTCCGCCGCGGAACCGACTCGCCGACGGTCCGCGTCGAAGGCATGACCATGGCTGGCGGCTGATCGGCCGCATCCCCATATTGCCGGCATGCTCATAACACAGCGGGACACCACCATGCGTCGCACACCGCGTCTGCTTGCCGCCGTCGCCGCGCTGAGCCTCGCGCTCGCGCCCGGACTGGCTGACGCACGCGCCGGCAGCGGAGGCTCGTTCGGCAGCCGCGGCAGCATGACCTGGTCGGCGCCGCCCTCCACCAATACCGCGCCCTATTCGGCCCAGCCGATGCAGCGCAGCATGACGCCGAACAGTCCTTCGCCTGGCTTCGCCTCGCCGTCGCCCGGCTTCGGCTCCGGTTTCGGGCGGAGTTCCGGCTTCATGTCCGGGCTGATGGGCGGCCTGATCGGCGCCGGCATCGGCGGTCTGTTGTTCGGCCATGGCTTCTTCGGCGGCGGGCTGGGCTTCGGCGGCTTCCTGGGCTTCCTGCTGCAGGTCTTCCTGCTCGTGCTGCTGGTGCGGTTCGTGATCCGGTGGTTCCGCCGCTCCACACCCGCCCTCGCCGGTGGGCCAAACATCTTTGCCCGTGGCGGCGCGCCGGGCCCGGGTCCGATCAGAGGAGCCGGCGGCCCCGCCGGACCGCCACCGATCCAGATCGGCCCGCAGGACTACCAGGAGTACGAGCGGCTGCTGCAGAACATCCAGGCCGCCTGGAGCCGGCAGGACCTGAACGCGCTGCGCTCACTCGCGACGCCCGAGATGCTGAGCTACTTCGGCGAACAACTGGCCGGGCAGACCAGTCAGGGCGTCCGCAACGAGGTCACCGACGTGCACCTGCTGCAGGGCGACCTGTCGCAGGCCTGGCGTGAGGGCGATCGCGAGTATGCGACGGTGGCGATGCGGTTCTCGATGATCGACGTGACGCGCGACGGATCCGGCCGCATCGTCGACGGCAGCCCCACCGAGCACGTCACGGCCACCGAACTGTGGACCTTCATTCGTTCGCCGGGCGGACGGTGGATCCTGTCGGCGATCCAGCAAGCCCGATAAGCGCCTCCATTCGCTGATTTCTTCGCCGAATTGATCCAGGTCAATGCGGCGAAGACGCTTCCATGTAATCGGGAAAACTTGAACGCCTCGATGGCGCCGGCCGGGGAACCTGTCCCTGGCCGGCGCCATCAGGCCAAGCCGATACACGGGAGCGAAGCGATGACGATCCAGGCAAAACTGTTGTGGGCGGGAGTGGCCGTGCTCGGCGCGATCTCGCTTGCCGTCGTGGCCCTGACGCGCGGGGAGCCGGTCAATGCCGCCTGGCTCGTCGTCGCCTCGGTGTGCATCTACTTCATCGCCTATCGCTTCTACGCGCTGTTCATCACCAACAAGGTGCTCGGCGTGGACGTGAACCGGGCGACGCCGGCGTATCGGCACAACGACGGCCTCGACTACGTGCCGACCAACCGTTACGTGCTGTTCGGCCACCATTTCGCCGCCATCGCCGGCGCCGGCCCGCTGGTCGGACCCGTGCTGGCCGCGCAGATGGGCTACCTGCCGGGCACGCTGTGGATCCTGGCCGGCGTCGTGTTCGCCGGCGCGGTGCAGGACATGACGGTCCTGTTCCTGTCCACTCGGCGCGACGGGCGCTCGCTGGGCGACATGATCCGCTCCGAGCTTGGCCCGGTCCCCGGCGCCATCGCCGGCGTCGGCGTGCTGCTGATCTGCATCATCGTCCTCGCCGTGCTGGCGCTGGTCGTGGTGAATGCCCTGAAGGGCAGCCCATGGGGCGCATTCACCGTGTTCTGCACCATCCCGATCGCCCTGCTCATGGGCGTCTACAGCCGCTTCATCCGGCCCGGCCGCATCGGCGAGATGTCGCTGCTCGGCGCCATCCTGCTGATGACGGCGCTGGTCTACGGCAAGACCGTCTCCGAGACCCCAGAACTGGCCGCGTGGTTCAACCTGCCCGGCGGCACGCTGGCGCTGATCATCATCGGCTACGGCTTCGTGGCCTCCGTGCTGCCGGTCTGGCTGCTGCTGGCGCCGCGCGACTACCTGTCCACCTTCATGAAGGTCGGCACCGTCCTGCTGCTGGCGATCGCCATCATCGTCGTGCGCCCCGACCTGCAGATGGCGGCGGTCACGAAGTTCGTGGACGGCACCGGCCCGGTCTGGGCGGGCAGCCTGTTCCCGTTCCTGTTCATCACCATCGCCTGCGGCGCGGTGTCCGGCTGGCACGCGCTGATCGCTTCCGGCACCACGCCGAAGATGCTCGAGAACGAGTTGCAGATCCGCATGATCGGCTACGGCGCCATGCTCATGGAGTCGTTCGTCGCCATCATGGCGATGATCGCCGCCACCGTGATCCATCCCGGCGTCTATTTCGCCATGAACAGCGGAGCGGGGATCATCGGCACGGATCCGGTGCAGGCGGCGCAGGTGATCACCTCCTGGGGCTTCACGGTCACCCCCGACATGCTGACCCAGGTGGCGCGCGAGGTGGGCGAATCGACGATCATGTCGCGCACCGGCGGCGCACCGACATTGGCCGTGGGCATGGCCAGCATCCTGTCGGGCCTGCTCGGCGGCAAGGCGCTGGCGGGCATCTGGTACCATTTCGCCATCCTGTTCGAGGCACTGTTCATCCTCACCACGGTCGATGCCGGCACACGGGTCTGCCGCTTCATGATCCAGGACCTCGTCGGCAGCGTCGTGCCCGCGTTCAAGGCGACCGACTCGTGGGCCAACAACATCATCGGCTCCGCGCTGGCCTGCCTGTTCTGGGGCTACTTCCTCTACCAGGGCGTGATCGATCCGCTCGGCGGCATCTGGACCCTGTGGCCGCTGTTCGGCACCGCCAACCAGATGCTGGCGGCGATCGCGCTGACGATGTGCACCGTGGTGCTGTTCAAGATGAAGCGCCAGCGCTACGCCTGGGTCACCATCGTGCCCACGGTCTGGCTGGTGGCCTGCACCGTGACGGCGGGGCTGGAGAAGGTGTTCAGCCCAAATCCGGCGGTGGGCTTCGTGGCCCATGCGCGCAGGTTCGGCGACGCCATGGCGGACGGGAAGGTCCTCGCGCCGGCCAAGACACTGGCCGAGATGGGCCGGATCGTGTTCAACGATTACGTCGATGCGACGCTCGCCGGGGTGTTCGCGGCCGTGGTTGTCACCATGGTGGTCTACGGCGTGATCCATTGCCGCAAGGCCCTCGGCACGCCGACCAGCACGACGCACGAGATCGGTGTCGGCGGGATGCTCGCGGGAGCCGGCGATGACTGAGGCGCCGACGGGACGGGTGCGGTTCGTCTGCGAGATGGTGGTGCAGACCGCACGCCTGATGGTCGGCGTGCCCGACTATCCGACCTATGTCGCACACCGGCAGAGCGTGCATCCCGACCAGCCGGTGATGAACTACGAGGAGTTCTTCCGCGAACGCCAGGACGCACGGTACGCGATCGGCAAGGGTCGGTTTCGCGGGTGCTGCTGAGTGTTCAGGGCTCTGCCCTGAAACCCGCCCGGGGGCTTTGCCCCCGGGACCCCCACCAAAGGCAGAGCCTTTGGAATCCGATTCTTAAGTAACGGGTTCCAAGGGCTCTGCCCTTGGCGGAGTCCAGAGGCAGAGCCTCTGGTGGGGTTCGGGGTGAAACCCCGATTGTCATCACGGCCTGCCGGGCCTTAGCTGCGCTACGCGCAGCAAGGAGCACCCACGATGGCCGCGATCGAACCGATTGCCTACACCGACGCCAAGATACGCCGCATCCTGGCGACGGTGCGCACGATCGCCATGGTCGGCGCCTCGACCAACTGGAACCGGCCCAGCTACTTCGTGATGAAGTACCTTCAGGGCAAAGGCTATCGCGTCATCCCGGTCAATCCGTCCGCCGCGGGTCAGGAACTGCAGGGCGAGCACGTGTATGCCTCGCTGCGCGACATCCCCGACCCGGTCGACATGGTCGACATCTTCCGCCCGTCCGAAGCGGTGCCGCCGATCGTCGAGGACGCCATCGCCATCGGCGCCAAGGTGGTGTGGATGCAGCTTGGCATCCGCAACGACGAGGCGGCGGCGCGTGCCGAGGCGGCGGGGATCGAGGTGATCATGAACCGCTGCCCGAAGATCGAATTCGGCCGACTGGGCGGCGAACTGTCATGGAGCGGCGTGAATTCCGGCATCATCCGCAATCGCGCGGCAGAGCCGCCGATCGAGCGCAAGGCGAAGCCGCGCACGGAACCGTCGGCGAATGTCAGCTACGGCTTCGAGACGCGCGCGATCCATGCGGGTGCCTCACCCGATCCCACCACCGGCGCGCGCATCACGCCGATCTTCCAGACCACGGCTTATGTTTTCGACGATGTCGACCATGCGGCGTCGCTCTTCAATTTGCACAATTTCGGCTACATCTATGCGCGCCTGACCAATCCCACGGTCGCGGTGCTGGAGGAACGCGTTGCCAGCCTGGAGGGTGGCCGTGCCGCGGTGGCCGCGGCGTCGGGCCACGCCGCGCAGTTCCTGATCTTCGCCACCATGATGGAACAGGGCGACGAGTTCGTCGCCTCGCGCAACCTGTACGGCGGTTCGCTGACGCAGTTCGGACTGTCGTTCAAAAAGCTTGGCTGGACCTGCCATTTTGTCGATCCGAGCGATCCGGAGAATTTTCGCCGGGCGCTGACGCCGCGCTGCAAGGCGATCTTTCTGGAGTGCCTGGCCAATCCCGGCGGCACCATCGTCGATCTCGAAGCGGTGGCGAACATCGCGCACGAGGCGGGCATTCCGCTCATCGTCGACAACACGCTGGCCACGCCATATCTGTGCCGGCCGTTCGAGTGGGGTGCCGATCTGATCGTGCACTCGACCACCAAGTTCCTCGACGGTCATGGCAATTCGCTGGGCGGCGTGGTGGTGGAGTTCGGGGAAATTCGACTGGTCGAGCGGCGGAAAATTCCCGGCGCTGACGGAGCCCGAACCCGCCTATCACGGCCTCCGCTTCTACGAGAATTTTGGCGATTTTGCCTTCACCACCAAGGCGCGTGCGGTGGCTTTGCGCGACTACGGTCCGACCTTGGCGCCGATGAATGCGTTCCTGACGATCACCGGGATCGAGACGCTGCACGTGCGCATGGAACGGCACGTCGCGAATGCGCAGAAGGTGGCGGAATTCCTCGAGCGGCATCCGCGGGTGGCGTGGGTGTCGTATGCCGGGCTGGAGTCGAGCCCCTACAAGGCGCTCGCCCGCAAGTACATGCCGCGCGGCGCCGGGGCGGTGTTCACCTTCGGCGTGCGCGGCGGTTACGAGGCCGGCATCAAGCTGGTGGAAGGCGTGCGGCTGTTCTCGCATCTTGCGAATATCGGCGACACGCGAAGCCTGATCCTGCATCCGGCGTCGACCACGCATCGACAGCTGAGCGACGAGCAGCGGCTTGCCGCGGGTGCGGGGCCGGACGTGATACGGCTGTCGATCGGGCTGGAGACGGCGGAGGATCTGATTGCCGATCTCGATCAGGCGCTGGAGTTGGCGGAGGCCTGACCAGACGGACAGCAGCCGATTCAGCCGGCCGGACGGATGCGGCCGAAAAACGCGCGCTCGGCCAGCACGCCGAAGATCACGCCGAACGACGCCCAGAGCACGAACTGCGTGCCGAGCGAGGCAATCCTGAAGCGCCACAGGACGACGGCCGGGAAGCCGTCCGGCACCTCGTTGACGTCGGGCAGAACGAACTGGACCGCGGCAACGATGCAGATGAATGCGACCGCTGCGATCAGCGAGGCGTTCCACCCGCCGAACCGTGCCAGCAGGCGACGTCCGAGCAGCACAGCCAGCACCAGCGCAGCGACCGCAATCAACATCATCTCGAAATAGAGCGCGGTGCGCAGGCCGATGGTTTCCGGCTCGCCGATGGACGGCGGATTGGCCGGATACTTCAGTTGCGGTACCAGCACCACGGCGACGAACCCGGCACCGGCCAGCAGCGCCGCGAGCGCCCGCGGGCCGAACCGTCCGATGCGCTGATAGGCGAACGCGAACACCAGCGCGACAATCCCGCCGAGCGCCGCGCCCCAGGTCGCGCCGGCGGTAAGCAGACCCGCGCTGCGCTGCACCGTGCGGCTGACAAGTTCCGGTTCCGGCGCATGGCCGGCCGCATGCTCCATCAGGGATTCAAAACCGATCGCCAGTTCGATCTGCGGTTCACCGAACAGCGTGGCGAAACCAACGGCCAGGAGTCCGGCCAGGATCCCCGCCAGCATGCCGCGCAGCAGCAGGGTCCTGGCCACGCCGGTCCGCTCAGTGGCAGGGGAAGCCCAGCAGGTGCCGTCCGTCGTGCACGAACTCGTGCACATAGTGGCCGGAGAACACCGACAGCGCGCCCTGCTCGGCACCGATGAAGTAGATCGCCAGCAGCGCCAGCAATCCGCCGAACACGGCCCAGGGCAACAGCTCGCGCAGCGGGATCGGCGCGGAGAGAGCGACTGGATCAGATGTGACGTAAGCCATGCAGCGGAGCTTAGTGAACCGGCTTTGAGTGTGTCAAATGAGCCAGGAGATCACCCGACCACCACCTGGATCGGCGCCGGTGCATCCGTCACCGACAGCGGCGTGTAACCGGCAGCTTCGCCGTCCGCCTGGGCCGGTACTGTTTCATTGCCAACGAAATCGATCTGCAGCGCACGCACGTGTCGCACACCGGGCGCGCGACCCAGCAGATCCAGCGGCAACGCTGCGCCATACAGCAATGCGGCACCAGGCCCGATGCGATCGAACAGCACGACGGAAAATCCCGGCCGTTCCGCACATGCCTCCGGCGCAAGCAGGAAGCGCCCGCCATACAGCCGCCCCTTGCAGACGATCACGCTGCCCGCCTGCGTCTCCTGGCCGTCGAGGCGCAAGCGGATCGGCATGAACCGATAGCGCACCAGTTCGCGCAATATCTGCAGCCCGTAGGCGCCGCGGCCGAGCGCGCGCTTCAACGGCGCCGACAGATGGTGCACGACATCGGCATCGAACCCGACGCCGAGCATCTGCACGAACAGCCGCGACTCTCCGGCACCGCTTGCCAGGCCAGGCCATATCGGACGCGTCCGGCCAAATGCCAGCGCTGCCGCCACGGCGCGCGGCGCAAACGGCAGCGCAAGCTCGTGCGCCAGCACGTTGGCGGTGCCGAGCGGAATCACGCCGAGCCGCGCCGGCGATCCCAGCAGTCCGTTCGCCACTTCGGCAATCGTGCCGTCGCCGCCGGCAGCAACCACCATCGAGGCGCCGGCACACGCTGCCTCACGCGCCAGGGACCGTGCATGTCCGGGCGAATGCGTCTCCGCCAATTCGACACGGACGCCGTTCGCCACAAGGACATCGAGCACGCGCCACAACAGGCCGGTGCGTCGCCGTCCGGCGACAGGATTGAACACGACGATCATTGCACAATGCGCATTGGGCCAACAACGAAGCAAAGCGAACTGACCATCGGCTGCTTCGGTTGCAGAAGAATGACGATCAGGTTTCTAAAGCGTGACTTTTACAACGCGCGGAAACATGCAGTTTCGTCACGCAAACTTAATTTTATCCACAGCGATTCGGGAGTATCTCCCGTCCCCACATGAACGCCCCCATCGTTCCCGGTGCGCGACCGCTCTACCGCAGCGTATTTGTTTCGGATACGCATCTCGGCACCCGTGGCGCGCGCTGCGACTTCCTCGCGGACTTCCTCCGCCGCACCAGTTGCCAGTATCTGTTCCTGGTCGGCGACATCATCGACGGCTGGCGCCTGCGCAAGTCCTGGTACTGGGACGAATGCCACGACGAGGTGCTGCGCCAGATTCTGCGTCACGCGCGCGGCGGCACCGAGGTCACCTACATCCCCGGCAACCACGACGAGATGTTCCGCGCCTGGCTCGATCCGATCGCCCTCGGCGGCCTCGAGATCGGCGGCATCCGCCTGCGTCAGGAAGCCGTGCACGTCACCGCCGCCGGCAAGCGTCTGCTGGTGATGCACGGCGACGAATTCGACAGCGTGGTGCGCTACGCCAAGTTTCTCGCACTGCTGGGCGACAGGGCCTACTCCGTGGCGCTGGTATTCAACCGCTGGTTCAATTCACTGCGTCGCCGTCTCGGCTATCCCTATTGGTCGCTGTCCGCCTGGCTCAAACGCCAGGTGAAGGGGGCGGTCAAGGCGGTTGACCGGTTCGAGACCGCGCTCGCCAACGAGGCCCGCCGACGCGGCTTCGACGGCGTCGTGTGCGGCCACATCCACCATGCCGAAATGCGCGAGGTGCAGGGCGTGCTGTACATCAACGACGGCGATTGGGTGGAAAGCTGCACCGCTCTGGTGGAACATCACGACGGGCGGCTCGAACTGATCGACTGGGCGGCCAAAAACCAGCTGTCGTTCTTCGCGCCGCGCCGAACCCCGTTGCGCGCAACTGCCTGACACGCTGACCCTCGACGATCCGGCCGGCCGCGACGCGATGCTGCCGCCCGCGCCCTCGCACCGGCTGCTGATCGTCACCGACGCCTGGCTGCCGCAGACCAACGGCGTGGTGCGCACGCTGACCACCGTGGTGGCTGAACTGCGCGCCATGGGCCACGTGGTGGAGGTGATCGGGCCGGACCGGTTCCGCACCATCCCGTGTCCGACCTACAGCGACATCCCGCTCGCGCTGCTGCCGCGCCGGCGGATGGTCCGCCTGATCGAGGCGTTCGGTCCGGACGCGCTGCACATCGCGACGGAAGGCCCGCTCGGCATGGCGGCGCGAGGCTGGGCCCGGCGGACCGGCTTCGCCTTCACCACGGCGTTCCATACCCGCTTCGCCGAATACCTCAACGCGCGGACGGGATTTCCGCTTCGCCCGGTCTACGCCTGGATGCGCCGCTTCCATGGCGCGGCGCAGGGCACGATGGTGGCGACGCAGTCGTTGCGCGACGATCTGGCGGCGCGCGGCTTTCGCAATCTGCGGGCCTGGTCGCGCGGGGTGGACCTGGCCCTGTTCAAGCCCGAGCCGCGCGAGCAATGGAACCTGCCGCGGCCGATCTTCCTCCATGTCGGGCGCGTGGCGGTGGAGAAGAACATCGGCGCGTTCCTCGGATCTGGACCTGCCCGGATCCAAGATCGTGGTCGGCGGCGGACCGATCCTGCCGCGTCTGCGGCACGAGCATCCGAACGTGCTGTTCACCGGCCCGCTCCGCGACGACGCACTGGCGCGTGCCTATGCCGGGGCGGACGTGTTCGTGTTCCCGAGCCTGACCGACACGTTCGGGCTGGTGCTGCTGGAAGCGCTCGCCAGCGGCACGCCGGTGGCGGCCTTCCCGGTGACCGGGCCGATCGACGTGCTCGCCGATGCGGACGGCATGATCGGCGCGGTGAATGCCGACCTGCGCGTGGCCGCACTGGAGGCTCTGGGCGCCGACCGCGCGGCCTGCCGGGCACACGCCGAACGCTATTCCTGGCGCGCCTGCGCGGAGGTGTTCCTGTCGCATCTGGTGCCGCTGTCGCGCGCGTGAAGGCAAGAACAGGGCTGGCCGGCCCCTGGTCCCCTGCTGTCGCGGACGCTACGGTGCTCCGCGACATGACAGGGACGTTCGACCATGCCGACGCTGAGTGCCGACCAGAGCCTTGAAGCCACAACGATGCGCCGCGTGTCGTGGCGTCTCATGCCGTTCCTGCTGCTCGCCTATCTGATCTGCTACATCGACCGGGTGAACGTCGGCTTCGCCGCGCTGCAGATGAACAAGGCGGTCGGCATCGACCCGAAGATCTACGGTCTCGGCGCCGGCATCTTCTTCATCGGCTATTTCCTGCTCGAAGTGCCGAGCAACATGGCGCTGGAGCGGTTCGGCGCGCGTACCTGGATCGCCCGCATCATGATCAGCTGGGGCATCGTCTCGGCGGCCTTCGCGCTGATCGGCGGGCCTTACATGTTCCTGTTCCTGCGCTTTCTGCTCGGCGCCGCGGAGGCCGGATTCTTCCCGGGCGTGATCCTCTACATCACCTACTGGTACCCGGCGCACTACCGCGCGATCATCGTCGGCATCTTCATGGTGGCAATCCCGGTGGCCGGCCTGATCGGCTCGCCGATCTCGGGCGCGATCCTCTACATGGACGGCGTTCTCGGGCTCGGCGGCTGGCAGTGGATCTTCATCCTCGAGGCAGCGCCGGCCGTGCTGCTGGGCGTGGCGTCGTTCGTCTGGCTGACCGACCGCCCCGAGCACGCATCGTGGCTGGCGCCACAGCAGCAGCAGTGGCTGATCGCCAAGCTGGAGACCGAACGCCGCCGTGCGCCGCGCATCTCGCATGATTCGGTCTGGCGGGTGATGACGAACAAGTACGTGCTGATCATGGCGCTGGTCTATGCCGGCGCCGCCGGTGCTTCTTCGTCCCTGGCGCTGTGGATGCCGCAACTGGTGAAATCGTTCGGCCTGACCAACTGGCAGACCGGCCTGCTGAACGCCGTCCCGTTCGGCATCGCCGCGGTGTGGATGGTCCTCTGGGGCCGCAGTTCCGACCGCACCGGCGAGCGGGTGTGGCACAACGCCCTGCCCCTGGCCTGGATGGTGCTCGCCATGGTCGCCACGTTCTTCGCGATCGGCAGTCTCTGGGCCATGATCCCGCTGCTGACGCTGATTGCGGCGGGCACCTACGCCAGCAAGGGGCCGTTCTGGGCGCTGTCGTCGGAATGGCTCGGCGCAGGGTCCGCCGCGGTCGGCCTGGCGCAGATCAACGCGCTCGGCAATCTGTCCGGCTTCGTGTTCAATTACCTGATCGGCTGGATCCAGGCGGAGACCGGCAGCTTCCCGCTGGCGCTGATGCCGATCGCCGCCACGGCCGCTGTCGGCACGGTCTGCGTGCTGGTGATCGGCCGCCACCAGCCACGCACTGTGGCGGTGGCCACCTGATCGGGATGACCGCGGGCGCAGCATCGGGCAAGCGCGTCCGATGCTGACCTGGTCCCTGCCCTGGCGCCGCCCGCGCATCAACCTGGTCGAGATGCACGGGCTGATCGCACCGCGCGCCGGCGCGCTCAATGCGGGGAGCATGGCGCCGCTGATCGACCGCGCGTTCCGCACAGCGCGCGGCCAGCCGGTCATCCTCGACATCGAGAGCCCGGGCGGCTCGCCGGTGCAGTCGGACCTGATCGCCGCACTGGTGCGCCGCCGTGCCGATGAGCATGGGGTGCGGGTGCACGCGGTGATCCGCGAGGTCGGCGCTTCCGGCGGATACTGGCTCGCCTGCGCCGCCGATGAGATCCACGCCAACCCGATGAGCATCGTCGGTTCCATCGGCGTGCGCGGCGGCGGCTTCGGCTTCCCCGACATGCTCGCGCGCTTCGGCGTCGAACGCCGGCTTTACACCGCGGGCGCCAACAAGGCGCGGCTCGATCCGTTCACGCCCGAGAAGCCCGAGGATGTCGCCTTCGTCCAGGACCTGCTCGATGCGCTGCACGAGCGCTTCAAGGCCTGGGTGCGCTCGCGACGCGCTGGCCGGCTGAAGGGCGACGAAGCGACGCTGTTCGACGGCAGCTTCATGCTGGGCGAGCGCGCGCTGGAACGCGGCCTGATCGATGGGTTCGCCGATATCGACAGCCTGGTGCGCAGGCTCGGCGGCGAGCGCATGAAGACCCGCGTATTCCGTCCCCGGAGGCGCGGCCTGCTGCGACGGCTGCCGGGCTTCGCGATCGACGCATTGTTCGACGCGATCGAGGAGCGAAGCTGGCGGTCTGGTTTCGGTGGTTAGCGCTCAGGGCTCCGCCCTGAAATCCGCCCAGGGGCTTTGCCCCCGGGACCCCCACCAAAGGCATAGCCTTTGGAATCCGTTACTAAAGTGAAGGGTTCCAAGGGCTCCGCCCTTGGCGGAGTCCAGAGGCGGAGCCTCTGGTCGGGGTTCGGGGTGAAACCCCGAGCGCTTCCCTGACAGATCATCCGATTGCCAGTGCCGTCTACGTAACGTAATCTTTGCGATACGGCATCCGACGTTGCGAAAGGGTCTTGCGGTGAGTGCTCTTCAATCTGCCGGCCGTGCGGTGCTGGCCGCGGTGGTCTTCGGCTGTGTGGTCTCGGCGGGCGTCGCGGCCGGTGCGGGCGCGGGATACGACGGTGTCTATCGCGGCGCGACAACCCTCGACAGGGGCGCGGATCCGCCGTGTGGAAAAGCCTCGTACCCGATGTCCGTCACCCTCGTGAACGGGCAATTCAGCATCGTCTGGGACCCCTCACGCCACGTCGGCATCAATCTCCAGGTTCAGACGGACGGATCGTTCAGCGGCAGCCAGGCCTACACGAACGGCAAGCGCACGGCGCAATTGAATGCCTCGGGCCATATCTCGGGCAACGCGCTCGACGCGCACGTCGAGGGCGAATACTGCTCGCGCAACTATCATCTGACAAAAGGCTGATCAGGCCACGCGGCGGCGGGCGATAACCGATCGCCGCGCCGCCGGCACATCGTTCACCCCCGCCCGATGAACGGCATCTTCGTCGCCATGATGGTGACGAACTGCACGTTTGATTCCAGCGGCAGTTTGGACATGAACAGCACCTGCTGGGCGACATGGTTCACGTCCATGCGCGCCTCCTGCATCATCTGCCCGTGCGGCTGCATCTGCCCCGCGGTCGAGCGCGCGGTCAGCGGCGTCGCCGCGTTGCCGATGTCGATCTGGCCCGCGCAGATGTCGAACTGCCGCCCATCCAGCGAGATCGACCTGGTGAGCCCGGTCACCCCATGCTTGGACGCGGTGTAGGCGACGGACCCCACCCGCGGCACATGCGCCGAAATCGAGCCGTTGTTGATGATGCGGCCGCCCTGCGGCGACTGGTCGCGCATCATGCGGAACGCCGCGTTGGCGCACAGGAACATCGCATCGAGGTTCACCGAGACGACGCGCCGCCACATCTCGTAGGTGAAATCGCCGAAGTTGGTGGTCGGCGTGCCGCCGCCGGCGTTGTTGAACAGCATGTCGATGCGGCCGAAATTCGCTTTGACCTGGGCGAACAGGTTGTCCACCTGCGCCGGATCCGTCACGTCGGTCTGCACTGCCAGTGCACGACCGCCGGTCTTCATCCCGGCGGTCTCCTCCAGCATCGGCCCGCGCCGCCCGGCCAGCGCCACCGACCAGCCGTCGTTCATCAGCGCCAGCGCCGTGGCGCGCCCGATGCCGCTGCCCGCGCCGGTGATGACGGCGATGCGGTCTGCCATGGTGTGTCTCCCCTTCGGTTCCTGTTGGCTTGCCGCAGTGTGGACCCGTGTTGCGGAGCGGGGAAGATGGTGCGAGCCGTCGCACGAAGCGCTTCGGGAGGACGGGCATGGCGCGATTTGCCGCGATCGGGCTGGATCATCGCCACATCTACGACCTCACGCAGGACCTGCTCGACGAAGGCGCCGAGTGCATCGGCTACAATCCCGACACCACCGATCCGCGCGTGCTGTGCCGGGTTCCAGAAGCGCTTTCCGCATGTGCCGGCGGCGGAGACCGCGCGGCTGCTGGATGATCCGTCGATCGATTTCGTGGTGATCGCCGCGCGGCCATGCGATCGCGCCGAGCTTGCGATCGCGGCGATGCGGCGCGGCAAGGACGTGATGGTCGACAAGCCTGGCATCACCACGGCCGAACAGCTTGCCGCCGTGGAACGTGCGGCCGCCGAGACCGGGCGCATCTGGTCGATCTGCCTGGGGCGGCTTGCCTCGCCTGCGGTGCAGGAGGCGCTGCGCATCGTGCGCTCCGGCGAGATCGGCCGGCTGGTTCACACATCGGCGCTGCTGCCGCATCGGCTGAACCGCGCGCTGCGGCCGGCGTGGTTCTTCGACCGGCCGGCCTATGGCGGCATCATCAACGACATCGGCGTGCACGCGATCGATCAGTTCCTCGCCTTCGCCGATGCGTCCGACGCCGAGATCGTGCTGAGCAGCATCGGCGCGTTCGGCACCGAGCCCGAAGGCTTCGAGGATTTTGCCGAACTGGTTCTGGCCACGCCGTCGGTGCGCGGCTACGTGCGGCTGGATTGGTTCACGCCGGACGGATTGCCGACCTGGGGCGATGGCCGGTTCTTTGTCGTCGGTACCGAAGGCACGCTGGAACTTCGGAAGAACATCGACATCGAGGGCCGCGCAGGCACCGACCACATGTTCATCGCCAACCGCTCCGCCACACGCTACCTCGATTGCAGCAAGCTGCCGGTGACGTATTACCGCGACTTCCTGCGCGACATCGCGGAGCGCACGGAAACCGCAATGCCGCAGCGCCAGACTTTCGCGGTGTGCCGGCTCGCATTGCGGGCGCAGGCCCAGGCGGTCCGCTACGCGGCGAAGCGTCCGTGATCGGCGTTTCGGTCATCGGGCTTGGCAATGCGCTGCAGCCGCATGCGCGCGCGCTGGGGGAACTGGCCGACCGGGTGCGCGTGGTGTGGGCCGCGGCGAGCAGCGAGACGCGGCTCCGCGATGTCGCCGAGCGCTACGGCTTCCCGACCACCACCGATGTCGCGCGCGCCATCGCGGATCCGGCGGTCGATGCGGTGATCGTGCTGACGCCGGCCAACGCGCACCTGCCGATTGCGGACGCCGCGTTCGCCGCCGGCCGCCACGTGTTCTGCGAGAAGCCGCTGGAGGTCTCGATCGAGCGCGGCGAACGACTGATCGCCGCTGGCCGTCGTGCGGACCGGCGCCTCGGCATTTGTCTGCAGCATCGCTTCCGCCTCGGCAGCCGGCGGCTCCGCGAGGTGCTGGCGGAGGGCGCGCTGGGCGAGGTGCAGGCCGCAACGGTCATGGTGCCATGGTGGCGGCCGCAGTCCTACTACGACGACCCAGGCCGCGGGGTGCGGGCGCGCGACGGCGGCGGCGTGCTGATCACGCAGGCGATCCATGCACTCGATCTGTTTCGCTCGCTGGTCGGGATCGAGCGGATCGAAGCGGCGCAGGTGCGCACGACGGCATTGCACCGCATGGAATCCGAGGACTACGCCGCCGCGCTGGTGCGTCTGGGCAACGGCGCGCCCGGCACGATCGTCGCCACCGTCGCGGCGTATCCCGGCAGTCCCGAATGGATCCACATCATCGGCTCGAACGGCACCGCGCGGCTCGAAGGCGGCAGCCTGCGACTGTCCTTCCTCGATGGCCGCGAGGAGGTGCTGACGGATGCGTCGGGGTCCGGCGGCGGTGCGAACGTCATGGCCTTCTCGCACGAGGCGCACAAGGCGGTGCTGATCGACTTCCTCGATGCGATCGAACAGGGGCGCGACCCCGCGATCCCCGGCGAGGAAGCCCTGGCAACGCAGCGCGTGATCGACGCCATCATGGCGCGCGCGGCGAACTGACATCGTGTCGGCAACAGCGGATTGCGAATTGGGGGATAGCGATGTCCTTGCGGCCGGATGAACATGCGCCCGCGCGTCCGATGGCGTGGGCACGGCTCCTGCTGATCATTCCCTTCGTCGCCATGCTCTGGGTGCCGTTCTACAACAGCGCCGAGCCCATGCTGTACGGCGTGCCGTTCTTCTACTGGTACCAACTGCTCTGGATCATCCTGGGCGCGGTGATCATCGGCCTCGTCTATCGGCTCGAGCATTGATCCGGCGCAGGGAATTCGCATGATCAACTGGACCGCCCTCACCGTCTTCGTCATTCTGTTCGGGCTTGTCACCTGGATGGGGTTCTTTGCCGCACGCTGGCGGCGCGGCGATTTGACGATGCTGCACGAATGGGGTTTGGGCGGTCGCCGCTTCGGCACCATCGTGACCTGGTTCCTGATCGGCGGCGACCTCTACACGGCGTACACGTTCATCGCCGTGCCCGCGCTGATGTTCGGCGCCGGCGCGATCGGCTTCTTCGCGGTGCCGTACACCGTGATGATCTATCCGATCCTCTATCTGGTGTTCCCGCGCCTGTGGTCGGTGGCGCACAGGCACGGCTACATCACATCGGCTGATTTCGTGCGCGGACGGTTCGGCAACCGCTGGCTGGCGCTCGCCGTGGCGTTCACCGGCATCCTGGCGACCATGCCGTACATCGCGCTGCAGCTTGTGGGCATCCAGGTGGTGATCGGCGCGATGGGCGTGGAAACCAGCGGCTTCGCCGGCGACCTGCCGCTGATCATCGCGTTCGTCATCCTGGCCGCGTTCACCTACACCTCGGGCCTGCGCGCACCGGCGATGATCGCCATCGTGAAGGACCTGCTGATCTACATCACGGTGATCGCCGCCATCATCGCCGTGCCGATCCATCTCGGCGGCTACGACAAGGTGTTTGCCGCCATTCCTCCCGCCAAGCTGCTGCTCGCCGCGCCGCCGGCCGGTTCGCTCGGCAGCTTCAGCGCCTATGCGACGCTGGCGCTCGGCTCGGCCTGCGCGCTGTTCCTGTATCCGCACTCGATCACCGGCATCCTGAGCGCATCGAGCGCGCGCGTGGTGCGGCGCAATGCGGCGATCCTGCCGGCCTACTCGCTGATGCTGGGACTGCTCGCGCTGGTCGGCTTCATGGCGATCGCGATCGGCGTGCAGTCGATGCCGGAGTTCGCCGACGGCTTCAAGCGCTACAGCAACAACTTCTCGGTCCCCGCGCTGTTCCTGGCGATGTTTCCGTCGTGGTTCGTCGGCGTGGCATTCGCCGCCATCGCGATCGGCGCGCTGGTGCCGGCTGCCATCATGTCGATCGCGACGGCGAACACCTTCACCCGCAACATCTACCGCGAGTTCATCCATCCGGCCTGCACCGACGCCGAGGAGAGCCAGATGGCGAAGGTGGTGTCGCTGGTGATCAAGGCGGGCGCGCTGGTGTTCATCTTCCTCATCCCGCTGCAATACGCGCTCTATTTACAATTGCTCGGCGGGGTGTGGATCATTCAGACCATGCCGCCGGTCATTCTTGGCCTCTACACCAGGCTGTTCAACGGCTGGGCGCTGCTGATCGGCTGGGCGGTCGGGCTGGTGATGGGCACGTCGATGGCGGCCTCGGTCAATTTCGCTCCGGTCTATCCGCTGCACATCCTGGGCACGACGGTGCCATGCTACATCGCACTGGCATCACTGGTGGTGAACGTCGCGCTGTCCGCGGTGCTGTCGCTGTTTTTGAATGCGGTGTGGTCCGACCGGCACAAGGATGTGACGGTGGCCGGCGATTACGCCTGAGGCGGCCGGTGCCGCCACGTCACATTTCACCGGCCGCCACGGCAGGCAGACTGAGGCGATACGCGCCCTGCACGGTGAGCAGCAGGGCCGGGTCCCTCGGATCGGGCTCGATCTTCTTGCGCAGCCGATAGATGTGCGTCTCCAGCATGTGAGTCGTGGCGGCGGCATTGTAGCCCCACACGCCCTGCAGGAGGATCTCGCGATCCACCGGGCGGCCATCCGAGCGACAAAGGCATTTGAGGATCGCCACCTCTTTGGCGGTCAACCAGATGCGGCGGTTCTTGACCGGGTTTCGCAGCAGCTTCTTGGCGGGATGGAATGTGTATGGCCCAACCGAGTAGACGGCTTCGTCCCTGCTGTCGAACATGCGCAGCTGGGCGCGCAACCGCGCGAGCAATTCATTCAAGCGGAACGGCTTGGCGATGTAGTCGTTGGCGCCGCAATCGAGGCCGCTGACGACATCGTCCTCGCCGTCCCGCCCGGTCAGCATGAGGATGGCGATCTTGTGCCCTTGCCGCCGGAGCATTGCGCAGAAGTCGCGCCCATCGCCGTCCGGCAGGCCGATATCGAGTATGACGGCGTCGAATGTCCGCCCTTCGCCGGCGATGATCGATTTCGGCCTCATCGAGCGTTTCTGCGGTGAAGATGACAAAGCCATGTTCACCCGTGAGGTAGTCCGCCAGAATCTCCCGGACTGCCGCATCATCCTCCACGATCAGGATGGATCGTTTGGCCGACATCGTCGTACCCCTTTGTTTGCAGCGTTACCGCTCAGTTTCCGCTATTGCCGACGGTCGAACGCCGATGGCGTGGCGACGATCGGCGTGCCCGGCGCATCACCGGCTCCATCCGTGCGCCATCGCAGCCGCTTCCTCGGCGCGTGACAGGCTGGGCCCCAATGTGCCGACCAGTGCGGCCGCCGCGGCCGCCGCCCGATCGACGCCGGTACCGCCCGCGTGTTCAGCCGCGGCGTTGTTGTTGCCCGGACCGGCGTGACCGCGGTCGCCGCCTGTCTCGCTGACGTCATGGCCGCCGCGACCGGCCTGGCCGCCCGGACCGGCATTCGCACCGGGACCGGCATTCGCACTGGGACCGGCGTGCCCGCCCGGCCCAGCGTTCGCACCCGGGCCAGCGTTCGCACCCGGGCCGGCGTGCCCGCCCGGACCAGCGTTTGCACCCGGACCGGCGTTCGCGCCCGGTCCGGCGTTCGCGCCCGGACCATCGTCGCCCGTCGGGCCACCGTGTCCCCCCGTGCCGCCATGGCCGCCGCCTTGGTCGTTGGAACTTCCGGAATGGCCGCTGCCGGCGCTGCCCGCACCGCTGCCCGCATTGCCGCCGGCACCCTGGCCACCGTGATCGCCGCCGCTGCCAGCGCCGCCACCGTGATCGCCGCCGCCGCCGTGACCGCCGCTGCTGCCACCGCCGCCGCCGTGGTCGCCGCCGCCGCCACCGACCGCCGCTGCTGCCACCGCCGCCGCCGTGGTCGCCGCCACCACCACCACCGCTGCCGCCACCGCCGCCGCCGCCACCACTGCCGCCGCCACCACTGCCGCCGCCACCACTGCCGCCGCCACCGCTGCCACCGCCGCCGCTGCCGCCGCCACCCCCACTGCCGCCACCGCCACTGCCGCCGCCGCCACTGCCGCCGCCGCCGCTGCCGCCACCTCCACCACTGCCGCCGCCACCGCTGCCGCCACCTCCACCACTGCCGCCACCACCGCCCCCACTGCCGCCGCCGCCACCGCCACTGCCGCCGCCGCCACCGCCACCACTGCCGCCACCACCTCCACCACTGCCTGCCGCCGTGGTCAGCCATCGCACACTGCAAGTGCCAGGTGTGGGAGACGCCGTCGAAGCGCAAAGGCGCCGCGGTCATTGCCAGGGCGTACGCGCTCACCGAGACAACGAACAGCGCCGCGGACAGCCGCCGGTTGCCGACCGGCAAGAATGGTTGCTGTGACGATGGCCCGTCGGGAGGCAAAGCGGATATTTGTGACATCCTACGCATGCTCCAAAGTTCGCCCGCCCCACGCGAGCGCCGCCTGCGACATCCGACAGGGCATGGACCGCCCCGCACTCGCCATCGTCCCGTGCCGCCGTGCATTCAACCTGCGCATTACAGACAGAAGAACGGCCGAGACAGCTGGTTATTCCCTCGCCGAATTGTGTGGCGATCCGGGTGCCTCGATGCGCAACAGAAGCGCAGACATCGGAATAGATCGCGGCCTCACACGTCTCTTCCAACATGAAACGCTCGGCCGACGAGCAGATGCGGGCTGGTATGGTGTTGCTCCTGCCACGCCTCCGCCGATTTGCGCGTGCGCTGACCGGCAATTGGCATCAGGCCGATGACCTGGTGCAGGACACCATCGTTCGAGCCATGGCCTCGTGGAGCAACGCAACAGGATTGACCCACGTCGACGGCTGGCTGCTCCGCATCATGCGAAATGCCTGGATCGATATGCAAAGGGCGAGGCGCGTTCGGTTGGACTATGCGGACGCGGTCCGTGGCAGGCCGCTGCCCGAGCGTAATGGTGAGGATGGCGCAATGGCAAGGGTCATGCTCGGGTCGGTCGACGCTGCCTTGCAATCCCTGCCCGAGGATCAGCGCATCGTCGTGCTGCTTGTCTGTGTCGAGGAGTTGTCCTACGCACAGGCAGCAGAGGTGCTGGATGTCAGGGTCGGCACCGTGATGAGCCGATTGGCGCGTGGCCGTGCAACCCTCCGTCGTCTGCTGAATGAACCCGCGACCAGCAATGAGCCGCAGACCGAATCAGTCATCGGAACAGCGCAATGAGCCATTATGACGATGAGACGCTGGGCGCGTATATCGACGGCGAACTGGATCGCGAAACCGCGAGCGCGCTGGAGGCTGACCTCAGGACCGATCTCGTGCTGCGCAGGCGGGTCACGGAACTGCGCGCCGTCGGCACAACGCTGCGTGAGTGGTGCGCCGCACATGTCGGTCCGCGGGACGCGGCGTGGACAACTGGCGCGATCGCGGACAACGAGAACACCCGCAGCCGACCGATTGGACGGATTGCACGCGGCATTACACCTTTATGGACGCATGCGCTGGCTGCGAGCGTGGCGCTGCTGCTCGGCATCGGCATCAGCCATTACATGAACTTTCCTGCGCGGCCGTCCGACGTGAATACCGATGCGGCGGGACAGCGGCTGTTGCAGGCGGCACTCGAGAACACGTTGAGCGGCCAGGCGATTTCATGGACCGACAAGGTCTCGCGACATTCCATCACAGTGCAGCCGTTGGGAACCTACCGCACCGGCGGCACATTCTGCCGTGAGTATCGCGAGACGGCGGTCAGCGGGACACAACCCGACGAAAGGACGACGTATGGCCTTGCCTGCCGAAGCGACGAAGGCACGTGGAGTGTGGAGTACACGCTGGCACCCGGTGCGCGGTCGCTTCTGGCGCGTCAATGAGGCGCCATTTCGGCTGGGTCCGGCTGTCGTCGGCGGATTGACCCTGCTCGGATGCACGAGCCAGCAGGCGGCGGGACCTTCGCTGCCGCCGGCGCCGCTGCCGAGCCTCGCCGTGGGCAACGCCTACACTTTCGACGACGGCCGCATCGAGCGCGTCGCCGGCCTGTCGGCAGGCCTCGTGCGATGGCGCGGCACGGACGGCTTTGTCTTCACGACGACCAGCAACGTGCTGTTCCCGCGCGTCGCCTGGAGCGATTCGGAAGCGCGCGGCGAGCGCACCATGTCGATCGCGCCGGCCGCGCTGTTCCCGCTGATGCGCGGCAACAGCGTCGCGTTCCGTGCCGTTCGCCGCACGGCAGAGAACCGCGGCGGCGCGGTCACCCAAATCGCGGAGACCTGGCAGTGCCGCGTCGACGACACGGCGCACGTTGCGACGAAGGCCGGCGACTTCGACACGTTCCGTGTGACGTGCACATTGGACACGGTGCCGCCGGGCGCGACGCTGACACGCACATTCTTTTACGCGCCCGCCATCGATTACTACGTGCGCCGCGAGGATCGAACCGCCGCGGGTGAAGCCCTGACGATCACGCTGACGGAATACGCGACGCCGGAGCCGCCGCTGCCGGCCGATGCGGTGCGGGCGCGTGCGGCCGTGCGGCAGACCGCGCTGGAGACTGCCGCGAGCGGTGAGGCGATGCCATGGCACGACGGAGCGTCCGGCATCAGCGGAACGGTGCGGCCGATGAGCACGATGCGCTCGCCGCGGCGCGGCTGGTGCCGGGTGTTCGAGGAATTCGATCGAGGCCAACGCGCACCGCTACCACTTCGAACGCGCCGCATGCCGCACACGCGGGGGGCGTTGGCAATTGCTCACCGGTTGATACTCAGCTTCCCAGCACGATCACCAGGACACCGCACACCACCAGGGCCAGTCCGACGACGTCGCCGGGCTTCAGTGTCTCTTTCAAATAGAACCGGCTGAACAGCAGCGTGAAGACGATCTCGATCTGGCCGACCGAACGCACCAGTGCGACCTCCGCCATCGCGAAGGCGGTGAACCAGCAGGCCGAGCCCAGCGCCGAGAGCGTCCCCACCCACGCCGAACTGCGCCACGTGGTGATGGCCTTGCGCAATTCGTTCGGCTCGCGCCACGCCAGGAACGCACCCTGCATCAGGATCTGCAGCGTGTTCATAACCACAAGCACGAACAGTGCGCGCACGAACAGGCTGGGTCCGCTCAGCGCGCGATTGGCAAGCTTGATGAACACCGTGGTCAGCGCGAACAGAAACCCGGCGCTGAGGCCGGCGAGTGCGGCCGGCTGCACCGTCGCCCGCGCGAGATCGCCGGGTCGCAGGCCTCGCCCGGCAAGCGACAGGGTCATGACGCCGCACAGCCCGAGCGCGATGCCGGCCCAGGCGAACGGGCGCAGCACCTCGTGCAGCACGATCAGCGCCACGACCGCGCTCTGCGCCGTCTCGGTCTTGGAATAGGCGGTGCCGACTGCGAAGTTGCGATAGCCGAACGCCATGATCAGCAGGTTGGTGGCGAGGATCTGCATCAGCCCGCCGGCGATGCAGTGCAGCAGGAAAGGCAGGTTGGGCGCCGGCAGCGGCAATCCGGTGATCAGCAGCGCGCCGATCAGCAGCACGAGCGCGGTCGGCGCGCCGTACAGATAGCGCACGAAACCGGCGCCGTTGACCGACAGCAGGTGTCGCAGCTTCTGCTGCATGGCCGTGCGCCAGCACTGGAACAGTGCCGCCGCGACGGTGATGGGAATCCACAGGGGCATGGTGCCGTGCTCCAGCGTCCGATTGCGGCCGGAGCGGTCCGGCGACGTCGATGCGGGAGCCTATCGACCTGCCGGCGGGCGTCAAGAAAGCAAGCGTTCACACGGAGGGCCACTGAGCAAGGAACACGGAGAACCACTGAGGCAGAGGACGAATGCGCGCGTCGTGCGTAGCGCCATGCTGTCGTTCCTCGGTGGCTCTCCGTGCGCCTTGCTCAGTGGCCCTCTGTGTGGACCCTTTCTACTGACTGCCTATGCCGGCACGAACACCGGCAGCGTCAGTCCATCCGTCGCCTGTTCGAACGCGATCCGCACGGGTCGCCCGATCCGCAGCTCCGCCTGATCCAGATCGCGAAGCTGCGCGTTCATCCGCACGCCCTCATCGAGATCGACGGTGACCAGCGTGTAGGGCAGGTCCGCCTTGAACCCCGGATGAAACGCATGGTGTGTCGTGGTCCAGCTGTGCACGCGGCCGCGCCCGGAGGCGTCGAACCACTCGATGCGCATCGCGTAGCAGGCATCGCAGACCGGCCGCGGATAGTGGCGGACCTTGCCGCACGCAGCGCAACGCTGCAGGCGCAGCACGTGCGCGTTCAGGCCATCCCAGTAGGGCTGCGTATCCGGGGTCGGCTGCGGCATGAGCCTGGCGTAGTCGGTCATCTCACCCCCTCCGCATGATGGCGAGCGAACCGTCGCCCATGTCGCCGTAGCCGGTCACCAGGCCGATCTCCGCTTCCGCCACCTGCGCCGCTGCATCGCCGCGCAACTGGTGGGTCAGTTCGATGATGTGGTTCATTCCCGCCATGTGCGCCTGCGACAGCAGCCCGCCATGCGTGTTGACCGGCAGCCGTCCGCCAAGCCCGATCGCACCGTCCTGCACGAAGCCGCCGCCCTCGCCCTTCTTGCAAAAGCCGAGATCCTCGAGCTGGCACATCACGATGTAGGTGAAGCAGTCGTAGATTTCCGCCACATCGATGTCGTCATGCGTCACACCCGCCATCGCGAACGCCTTGGGCGCCGCCTTGGCAATCCCGAGCGTGGTCAGGTCGGGACGCTGGGTGATCGCGCTCGGCGAATCGGGATGGCCCTCGGCCACGCCCATGACGACGACCGGCCGCTGCTTCATGTCCTTGGCGCGCTCGGCGGCGCTGATCACCACCGCCGTGCCGCCGTCGCTCTCCAGCGAGCAATCCAACAGACGCAGCGGATCGGAGATCATGCGCGAGGCCTGGTGATCCTCGATGGTGATCGGATTGCGCATCGTGGCGTTTGGATTGAGCGAGGCGTGACGCCGCGTGGTGACGGCGATCTCGGCGAACTGCCGCGACGTCGTGCCGTACAGCTCCATGTGCCGACGCGCCATCACGGCATAAAGCTGCGCCGGGGCGATGGCGCCCGACGGCATCTCGAATTCGCCGATCAGACGGAACTGCGGCATCTGCTGCACGCGCGTGCCGATGCGGCCGCCGGAATAGCCGGTGCGGCCGAGCGACAGCAGCACGTGGTTGCAGATGCCGGCGGCGATCGCGGCGACGGCGCACTGGATGGCGGCGACCGCGCTGGCGCCGCCCATCGGCGTGGTTGCCGAAAACCGCAGGTCGGGAATGCCGAAATTCGTGATGAAGTCCTCGGCCACGGCGCCGTGACCATACGGGATCACGCCGTCGATATCGGTCGGCTTCAGTCCGGCATCGGCAATCGCGTTCAGCGATGCCTCGAGCTGCAGCGACAGCGGCGTGCGGTCGGTGCCACGCATGTACTGCGTCTCGCCGACACCGGTGATGGCACCCTTCTCGCGCAACGACATGATCGTCTCCTTCCAGTCAGCCGGTCGCCAGGCCACAGTCGTGCAGCGCCGCGCGCATGTGTGCCGGTACCGGTGCGACGGCGCTGACCGGCGGATCGAGGCGCAGGGTCAAGGCACGTGCCAGCAGTTGCAAGTGTCCGGCGCCGCCATCGTACACAGGATCGCCGCGCACCGGAAAGCCCAGTGCCGCACAATGCACGCGCACCTGATGGGTCCGCCCGGTGTGCGGCGTGAGTTCCAGCCAGGCCGTGTCACCGGCCTGTCCCAGCACGCGCCAGTCGGTCACCGCCCGCTTGCCGGCATTGTCCACAACCATGCGCCAGCCGTCGCGCGCGTTCAGCCGCAGCAGCGGCGCGTCGATCGTTCCAGCCGCAGTCGCCGGAACGCCGCGCACCACCGCCCAGTAGGTCTTGTGCGCGCGCCCCGCGGCGAACTCCTCCTGTGCCGCATGGAGCGCCGACCGACGCAATGCAATCAGCAGGCAGCCGGCCGTGTCGGCATCCAGGCGATGGACCAGCCAGGGTCCATCCTTCCGCCGCGACAGCGCCGGGAAAAAGTCCTCCACGCTCGGGCCGCCGCGCGGACCGGGATGCACCGCCAAACCGGCGGGCTTGTCGAGCACCACGAAACGTTGATCGCGAAACAGGATCGGCGGCATGCCAGGCTCACTGCCGGAATTTGTCCGCGATGGCAAAGCCATGG
>CAVUBS010000010.1:0-109967 GCA_963739725.1 uncultured Alphaproteobacteria bacterium
GGTTGCAGAACTATCGGAACGAGGACTAACCTCCCGTCAGCCATGCCACCTTTGCTTTCATTTCCACTTGAATGACTTAACAGGAGAATCGATCCAATGGCACAGCAGCCGGCGGTCACTGCACAGCCTCACGTCGATCCGCTGGAGCGCGAGACGATCAGGCGGATCGCCTGGCGACTGATGCCTCTGCTCATGCTCGGCTATTTCTGCGCCTACCTCGACCGGGTCAATGTGGGCTTTGCCAAGCTGACGATGAACCAGGCGCTTGGCTTTACTGAGGCCATGTACGGCTTCGGCGCTGGCGTGTTCTTCATCGGCTACTTCCTGGCGGAGATTCCCAGCAACCTGGTCCTGAACAAGGTCGGGGCGCGCAAGTGGATCGCGCGCATCCTGCTGACCTGGGGCATCATCTCCGCCCTTACCGCATTCGTCTGGAACGATTGGAGTTTCTACGGCGTCCGGTTTCTGCTCGGCCTGGCCGAGGCAGGCTTCTATCCGGGCATCGTGCTGTACCTGACATGGTGGTTCCCGTCCTATTACCGCTCGCGCATGATGGGGATCTTCCAGTCGGCCAGCGTGATCTCGCTGATCGTCGGCCCGCCGGTTTCCGCCTGGCTCCTGACGATGGACGGCATGCTGGGCCTGCAGGGCTGGCAATGGCTGTTCCTGATCGAGGCGTTGCCGCCCATCATCATGTGCTTGGCCACTTGGTTCTGGCTGACCGACCGGCCCCGCGACGCACTGTGGCTGCGCCCGGATCAGCGCACCTGGCTACAGACCCGGCTGGATCGCGAAAACCTCCAGCGTGAGTCGGTGCACCGGTTCGAATTCTGGGAGACGATGGGCAATGCGCGCGTCTGGCTGCTGACTTTGGTGTACTTCGGCCAGAACGTGTCGAACTACGGCCTGCTGCTGTTCCTGCCGACAATCGTCAAGTCGTTTGGTATTTCGACGCAGATGACCGGCTTTGTCAGCGCGATCCCCTTCGTGTTTGCTGCCGCCGCAATGATCTTCTGGGGCCTGCGTTCCGACCAGAGCGGCAATCGCGCGCACTTCGTGGCCGCGGCCTGCGCCCTGTGCGCCGCGGGGTTGGCGGCGGCCACCTTCATCGGCACCGAAAATCCCGTCTGGATGATGGTGGCGCTGATCCTCGGCATCATGGGGCAGCAGTCGATCGCACCGACATTCTGGCCGCTGCCGACAGCGATGCTGTCTGGCGTCGCCGCGGCCGGCGGCATCGCGCTGATCAACTCGGTGGGAAACCTGGGCGGGTTCCTCGGCCCCTATATGTTTGGGCTGATCAAAGACGCAGCCGGCGGCAACGACTTCATCGCGTTGCTCGCGCTGGCCGCCGCGCCGGCGATGTGCACGATCGTGCTGCTGGCACTCGGGCACGACCGGCGGCTGGAACAAATCCCGCCCAAGGGAGTGGCCGCGGAGTAATTACCACCGCCAGTTGATCCAGATCAATGCAAAGGAGGGCAATAGGCGGCAAGTCTGGCTGGTCGCAACGCGCGAATGCGGATGACCATCCAGATGGCGAAGGACGCGAGCTACGATCAGGTCTTGTCGGTTCGGTCGCCGGCATCGGGGGTTTCGCTGGCCACTGTGCGTGTCTCCGATTTGCCGTCCGGCACCGCGGAACCCGCCACGATGTTGGAGCGCCGAAGGCCGGACCTGGTCGACTATACCGATACGGCCGCTATTGCATGGCTGCGTCGACCAACGCCCGGACCGATCGAGGACGCGGCCCTTGCCGACTCCAACGACGATCTGAAGCCGGGCCGCGGTTTTAGGAACGCGGTCTTGCTCGCCGTGCCGTTGTGGGTCCTGATCGGGTTGCTGATCTGGCTCGTCGTATGGTGGTAGCGGCGGTTCTCGTGGACCAGATCGGCGATCCAACCGTTGCCGCGCGCCCGTCACATTTGTCGGAATTCACATTTGTCGGAATACCGAGCCCCGATAATTTGAACCGGATGACGCACCGCCCTACTTGACACGCCAGCGTCATGCTGCCGAGCCTGTTCCAGCCAATCCAGTTCGAACAATCGCGGCAGCGTCGGCCGCGCAGCAGTGCTGGTCGTCGCGAGCCCGTTCAAGGGGGGAAACCAGGCAATGGGCAGCTACCTGAGCGAGCGCGAGCGCGGACAGTTGCGGCCGGCCGAAACGGCGGCATTCGAATCTCCGGTGCCGACCCAGGTGATCTCCAATGGCGAGTTCAACCCGTTGCCGCAAACGCCGCAGCAGCGGCGGGTCGAAGCGCGGATCACCGAGCTGGCCGACGCGAACGGGCGCAGGCTCGGCATGGACCGGCGCGGTTTCCTGCGCAGCGTCTGCGGCCTGGCCACCGCCTTCGTCGCCATGAACGACGTATTCGGTCCCTTGTTCAGCGTCGATCGCGCGGAGGCCGCACAGCCGGATGCCGCGGCCTCTCGCGCCAGCGGTCTTTCAAAGCAGTTCGTCTTCGATGACCAGCTTCACTTCGTGCGCGACGACTACAAATGGGGAGGCATTGCCGATCTCGCCAAATATGCCGCTGCGCACTGGAACCCGCCGATGCGCAACGATCTGGTCGGCCTCGGCGTCGATCGCTACAAGTTCGACAACTTCCTCAAGGAAATTTACTTCGACAGCGACACGCGTGTGGGGCTGCTCAGCGGAGCGCCGTTTGACAATCCGGACAACTGGTTCCTCACAAACGATCAGATCAGGCAGGCGGCGGACACCGTCAACACGATCGCCGGTCGCCAGCGCCTGCTGTTCCACTCGCTGTTCACGCCGAAGCAGCCGGGGTGGCTGGACGAGGTGGACCGCTGCATCGCATCGGTGCGGCCGACGAGTTGGAAAGGCTACACGATCGGCGATCCGCTGTCGCCGCAGACGACAAAATATCCCTGGCGTCTGGACGATGCGGAGCTGATGGGTCCGTTCTACGACAAGATAGCGAAGTCGGGCATCACCACGGTCTGCATCCACAAGGGCCTGATGCCGAAGGATTACGAAACGTCGATCCCCGGCGGCGCCTGGCGCTATGCCAATGCGGACGACGTCGGCCCCGCGGCAAAACAGTTTCCGCAGATCGATTTTGTCATCTACCATTCCGCACTGCGCGCGTTCCTCGAGGATCCGCAGAGCGAACTTGCCAAATTCGAACAGACGGGCACGATCGACTGGGTCAGCGATCTGGCGCGGATCCCCGAGAAATTCGGGGTCAGCAACGTCTACTGCGACATCGGCACGTCGTTCGCGATCTCGGCAGTGACAAATCCTCGGTTCTGCGCAGCGATGATGGGCACGCTGATCAAAGGGCTCGGGCACGAACACGTCTTCTGGGGCACGGACTCCGTTTGGTACGGCTCGCCGCAATGGCAGATCGAGGCGTTCCGCCGGCTCGAAATCCCCGAGGACATGCAGAAGCGCTTCGGTTTTGCGCCGCTTGGTGCGGCGGATGGGCCTGTGAAGGCCGATATTCTCGGCTATAACGCTGCGCGCCACTATCGGCTTGACCTCGCCGCCAATCTGGACAGCGATGGGATCGGGCGCATCAAGGCGGCATATCGCGACGATGGCCAGCAACGGAGCAACCTCGCCTACGGATACGTCGTGCCACGCGGCTGAACGCGCGGCAGCATTGAACAGTGACGACTAACAAAAGGTTGGGAGGATCCCATGAACAGACGCCGGTTTCTGGCCGCCTCGGCAGCGAGTGCAACCGCTGTCGCGCTGAACGCAGCACGCGCTGCCACGGAAGGTCCGTTCGGCGAGACCGGCGTTCCCTTGATGGTGCCGCGTGGCGAGCAACTGCCGCTCGGGCCGCTGTCCGGCTCGCGCTATCCCGATCCGCACATCGAGGCGCTGGACAAGAAGCGCTTCAAGGGCAGTGTCGGCACCGGCGCGGTCGAACGTATCGCCACCGGCTTCCGCTGGGCCGAGGGGCCGGCGTATTTCCGCGCAGGACGCTTCCTGATCTTCAGCGACATACCGAACAACCGGATGATGCGCCTGCTCGAGGACGACAATCACCTGAGCGTATTTCGTACACCGTCATTCAACTCGAACGGCAACACGGTCGATCGGGAGGGACGGCTCGTCAGCTGCGAACACAGCGGCCGACGCGTGACGCGCACCGAACATGACGGCACGATCACCGTGATCGCCGACAGCTACAACGGAAAGAAACTGAACTCGCCAAACGACGTTGTGGTGGCCTCCAACGGCTCGATCTGGTTCACCGATCCGAGCTACGGGATCAAAGGCAACTACGAAGGACTGCGGGCCGAGCCGGAGCAGGAAAAGCACAACGTCTACCGTGTGGACGTGGCGACCGGCACGGTCACTGTCGTTGTGGACGATTTCGTGCAGCCCAACGGGATCGCGTTCTCACCGGACGAGAAGCGGCTGTATGTGATCGACAGCGGCCTCACGGATGGTGGTCCTTCCCATATCCGCGTGTTCGACGTGGATATCGGCAGCGGTAAGGTGAGCAACGGCAAGGTCTTCGCCGAGGGGTTCGCGCCCGGAATTACCGACGGTATGCGGTGCGACGTCGAGGGCAACGTCTGGTGCAGCATGGGCTGGGCCGATCCGAAGGAGGACGGCGTGCGCTGCTACGCCCCGGAGGGCGATCTGCTGGGCAAGATCCACATCCCGGAGACGGTGGCCAACCTCACGTTCGGCGGACTGCTGCGCAACCGGCTGTATATCTGCGGCAGCACCTCGCTTTATGCGTGCTATGTCGACACGCAGGGTGCGATGCGGCCCTGAGTACGTGCGGGAGGGGGTTGGGGGGAGGGGGACAAATACGACATTTGCATTCGTATTGCGTTGTGCAATTGGGTGAAGCTGAAGCGCTCAGGGCTCTGCCCTGAAACCCGCCCGGTGGCTTTGCCCCCGGGACCCCCACCAAAGGCGCAGCCTTTGGAATCCGATCCTAAAGTGAAGGGTTCCAAGGGCTCCGCCCTTGGCGGAGTCCAGAGGCGGAGCCTCTGGTGGGGTTCGGGGTGAAACCCCGAGTGCTTCAGCTTCACCCGATTGCCTTGCCCCAAACTAACGGGAAACGCGAACTGCCGATGCCCTCGCGGGCATTGCCGAAGGGGCAGACAGTTCGGCATCGATCTCGTCGATCGAGCGTCCGCGCGTCTCAAAGCCGATGAACCAGAAGGCTGCGGCGCCGAGCACGTACCAAAATGCAAAGTAATTGAAAGCCGGGATCACCGCATCGAGCGTTGCCTTCGGTGCCACGAAATTTGACGATCCGGCGATCAGCGCCAGCCCGGCCGGCCCGATGAATTTTCCGAGGTTGCCGACGCCGTAGACCAGGCCCATGCCGCTGCCGCGGAGCCGCGACGGCCACAGCTCGCCCATGTACGGCCCGACGATCGAGTAGTTGCCGCTGCCGAAGAAGTTCTGCAGCACGATCATCAGGAAGAACATCGAAACGCCGCCGATGAAGACGCTGTTCAAATAGCCGGCCGCCGACATGAACACCGCCGCCAACAGGCACGTCAGCATACCCGAGGCGCGGCGGCCCATGGCATCGGAAATCCACGAGCAGAAGAAGCGGCCGGCCACCGCCGCAAGGCTGACCCAAATCACCAGCTTCGATGCCTCGGGTGCGGAGACCCCAAGCACCATCACGAACAGCGTCACCATCCACAGGGTGAGCCCGACGCCGCCTGTTTGCGTCAGGCCGGTGAGACATCCGACGACGAGGCTGCGCGGATATTTGAACAGTTCGAGCCAACGGGTGTGCTCGACCGCGGGCGGCGTCGCCGGCAGCGGGATCGATGCCGGATCGACCTGCAATGCCCAGGCGAGCGAGCTTCGCGCCTCCTCGGTCCGCCCCATTCGCATCAGCCAATAGGGCGATTCCGGAACCCACGCGCGGATGTAGAGCGTCAGCGCCGCGGGCAGCAGTCCGACGGCGAACATGCCGCGCCAGCCGATATAGGGCGTGGCAAAGGCGCCGAGGAACGCGCCCAGCAGCACGCCGACCGGCAGCATCGTCGTGGTCAGTCCGGTGATCCAGCCGCGCTTGGCGGCCGGCACGTATTCCTGCACCAGCGTGATGTCGACCGAGTAAAGGCCGGTGACGCCGAGCCCGACCAGCAGGCGGCAGATGACGAGGTAGATCCATCCTCCGTGTGGCGTCAGTGCCATCGCGCCGGTGGCGAGCGAAAAGTTGAGCACGGTGGCGATCATGACCTTGCGGCGGCCGATCTTGTCCGCCAGCCAGCCGTAGAACAGCGAACCGAAGGGTGCGCTGATGCCGGAGGCGAGCAGGATCATGCCCGATTGCCCGTAGGTCAGCTGCCAGTCGCCGACAATGAATGCCAGCACGAATCCGATCAGGAAGAAGTCGAAGAAATCGAGCATGTCGCCGATCGTCGCGGCGAGGGCGATCTTCCACTGGTTCGCAGTCAGCTTCTGTTGCCGATCGAGAAGCTCGAGCATGACCAAACCTCCCCATACGCGCCCGCTTGGCGGCTGTGCGGGCGGCCCGATGACATCGTAGCACCGCTCGCACGCCCTCGCGCAAGCCACCCGCGGCAACTTCATCGCATCCGAAGCGTGCGGGCAGCAGGGCGCTCGCGCTCTTGTGCGCGGCAGGGCAATTGGCGAGTATATCGATCGGGCGGTTCGGACGGTTCTCGCGCCGGGCTCTGCTGACGCATCCGACATGACGAAGTCTTATTCGAAGGGAACTTCCAAATGGCCCACGACGACGCAGGTTCAAAGGCACAGCGCGCAACCGTCACCCCGGTCGGTCTCAACCACCTGGTGCTCAACGTGCGCGACATCGAGGAATCGCACCGGTTCTGGACGGAGATCGTCGGCTTCCGGCAGGTGGGCGAGATCCACGCCACGCCGAAGCGGCCGAACCCGCCGAAGATGCGTTTCTACAGCGGCGATCACGGCGGCGGCGCGCTGAGCCATCACGACATCGCCCTGGTGGAGAACACCAGCCTGCCAGCCCCGCCGGCCGATTGGAACATGTTCGGCATGCCGTGTGCGATCAACCACATTGCCATTGCGTTGCCGGACCGCGAGGCTTGGCTGCGGCAGCTGGCCTATCTGCAGGAGCGCGGCGTCAAATTCGATCGCCGCGTCGAGCATGGCATGACCCATAGCCTGTACATCCACGACCCGAACGGCTATGGGGTTGAACTGCTGTACGAATTGCCGCGCGAGGTGTGGGAAGGCGACATCGACGGCGCGCTGAACTTCGCAGTACAGGTGCCGACCGAGGGCGCGGCAGCGCTCGAGGACCGCACCGAGGACGTGCCGGTGTTCGCTCGCCGCGAGACCGTGGCATCCTGACGGAGGAACCCCTGAGGGAGTAACCTATGTCCAACCGACGCAGCATCAACGGCGCGCGCGCTCGCCACCAGAATCCGATCCCGAACGCCAGCCGGGTCGGCAATATCGTGATGTCCAGCGTGATCAGCGGCGCCACCCCCGGCACGCGCGACATGCCGCCGGGTCTGCCCGAACAGATGAAAAATCTATTCCAGCACATCCGCAACGACATCGAAGCGGCCGGCGGCAGCGTCGACGACATCGTCAAGATCACATTCTGGATGCAGGACCCGCCAACCGGGCGGGCGGCGATCAACGACGAGTGGGTCAAGATGTTTCCCGACGAGGCGTCGCGGCCGGCGCGCCACACCCAACCATCGTCCGGCGGCGGCAACGCACTGGTGACCTGCGACTTCGTGGCGGTCCTCGGCACCTGAACTTTCTGCGCGGCCTGCGCCGCTGGCTTAACCGATCGAGGCAACGCGCATGGATGACGTTCTGGAAGCCTCCGCCGTCATGAAGTTCGGCGTGGGTCAACCTGTGCGCCGCGTCGAGGACCTGCGGCTGCTCACCGGCAAGGGACGCTACCAGGACGACCAGACGCTGCATCGGCAGACCTGGTGCGTGTTCGTTCGCTCGCCACATGCGCATGCGCGGATCCGGTCCGTCAAAACCGACGATGCATTGCGCGCACCGGGCGTGCTCGCGGTGTACACCGGGACCGACTACGCAAACGACGGGCTGGCCATGCCGAAGGCCGCGATGCCGCGCAAGAAGCGTGACGGATCGCCGATGTTCGCGCCACAGCGTCCCGCGCTGGTGATCGACCGCGTGCGCTATGTCGGCGATCCGGTGGCGATGGTGATCGCCGAGACGCTGGCGCAGGCCAAGGATGCCGCCGAGTTGGTCGTGGTGGACTACGAATCTCTGGCCTCGGTCACATCGGTCGCGGAGGCCGCGGAACCGGGTGCGCCGCGCGTGTGGGACGAAAATCCGGACAACATCTCGCACACCTACGAACGCGGCGACCGCCAGGCCACCGAAGCCGCATTCGCACGGGCGGCACAAATCGTAAAGCGCCGCTACGTGATCACGCGCGTCCATGCGCAATACATGGAACCGCGCGGCGCGATCGGCACCTACGATCCGGCGGAAGATCGCTACACGCTGTTCGCCGACGTGAACTATCCGCACCGCGTGCGCAACATGCTCGCCAACATGGTGTTCAAGGTGCCGGAGAGCAAAGTCCGCGTGGTGTGCCACGACGTGGGCGGCGGCTTCGGCGCGAAGGGCTGGCAGTATGTCGAGCACCGGCTGACGCTGTGGGCGGCGCGCAAACTTGGTCGCCCGGTGAAGTGGCGCTGCGAGCGCTCGGAAGTTCTGATGGCGGACGAGCACGGCCGCGACAATGTCGGCACGATCGAACTGGCATTTGACAACGGCGGGAAAATCATCGGCCTGCGGCTGCACATGCTGGCCAGCATCGGCGCCTATGTCGGGTCGGACCGGCAGTTCCTCACGCCGTTCGGCATGATCGGCACCGTGGTCGGGGTGTACGACATACCGGCTGCCTATGTCAGCATCGATGCGGTATTGTCCAACACCAGCCCGACCGCGCCATACCGCGGCGCCGGCCGCCCGGAGGCGATCTATCTGGTCGAGCGGGCGATGGAGGCAGCGGCTCACGAATTGCGCATCGACCCGATCGAATTGCGTCGCCGCAACATCATTCCGGACGATAAGATTCCGTTCAAAAGTCCGCTTGGACCATATTATGATTGCGGCCAGTTCCGTCGCAACATGGAACTCGCGCTGGAGGCCGCCGATCACGGGGGCTTTGCCACGCGGCGTGAGGCGTCGCGCGTCCGCGGCATGCTGCGCGGCATCGGCCTGGCGAACGCGATCGAGCAGGCCGCGGGACCGACACCCGAATACGCCGAGATCCGCTTCAACCCGAGCGGCAGCGCCATCCTGCTGATGGGCACCAAAACGCACGGACAGGGCCACGAAACGGCGTTCAAACAGATCCTGTGCGGACAGCTCGGCATCGATCCGAACGAGGTGCAGTTCATTGACGGCGACACCGACCGCGTCGCCTTCGGCATGGGCTCGAACGGATCGCGGTCGATGGTGACCGGGGGCACGGCGCTGACGCTCGCGGCGCAGAAGGTGATCGACAAGGGCAAACGGATCGCAGCGCATCTGCTGGAGGCTGCTGAAGCCGACATCGAATTTGCCGACGGCAGGTTTGGCGTCGCCGGCACCGACCGCGGCCTGACCTTGAAGCAGCTGGTGACCGCGGCGTTCCAGCCGGCGCGATTGCCGCCGGGTACCGAGCCGGGACTGTACGAACATGCGACCTATGCGCCGAAGCGCGACACGTTTCCGAATGGCTGCCATGTTTGCGAAGTGGAAATCGATCCGGCGACCGCCGATGTCGCATTGCTGTCGTATCTGGTGGTCGATGACGTCGGCACCGTGATCAATCCGCTGACGCTTGGCGGCCAGATTCATGGCGGCGTGGCGCAGGGCGTCGGCCAGATCCTGATGGAGCAGGTGGTGTACGAGCCGGGATCGGGCCAGTTGCTGACAGCGAGTTTCATGGATTACTGCATGCCGCGCGCCGAGGACATGTGCGGCATCCGGATCGTCAGCAACCCGGTGCCGACGCAGGGCAATCCGCTGGGCGTCAAAGGTGCGGGCGAGGCCGGCACGGTCGGCGCGCTCCCCGCGGTGATGATCGCCGTGATGAATGCACTGGAGCCGCTCGGTGTGCGCGAACTCGACATGCCGGCGACGAGCGATCGGATCTGGCGCGCGATCCGCGACGCGCAGGTCGGCGTCTGAAACCGGCCCACCGGGGGGAACGATGCCATGACCGAGTTGCTGCCGAAGACCCGTGACGCTCTGCTGCGCGTCGGAACATCGACGCTGACCGGTGCGCTGAACCGGCGTGGCCTGCGCAGCATGTTCATGCAGGACGTTTGGCCGGTGCGCACCGATATGCCGCGAATGGTCGGCATCGCGTTCACCATGCGCTTCATCCCATCGCGCGAGGACAAGGACGGCCCGGGCGCACGGGGACGCGGATCGATCCAGAGCCAGGCAATGGAAACCTGTCCGCCGGGCCACGTACTTGTCGTTGACTCGCGTGGCGATGCACGCGCGGCATCGGCCGGCGATCTCTATGTCGGGCGATTGAAGGCGCGCGGCTGTGCCGGCATTGTCACCGATGGCGGGCTGCGTGATTCCGAGGGCATCTTCAAAACCGGTCTGCCCGCCTATCATCGCCGCGCCGCCTCGCCGCCGAGTCCGATCGCGCATCATCCGGTCGATCTCAATCTGCCGATCGGCTGCGGCGGTGTCGCGGTGTATCCGGGCGATATCATCGTCGGCGACTGCGATGGCGTCGTGGTGATCCCGCCCGACATCGTCGATGAATTGGCCGAGGAGGCGGTGGCAACGACGCTCTACGAGGAGTTTGCCGAAGAGGAGGTTGCGCGGGGGCGCAGCCTGGTCGGCTTGTTCCCGGTGGCCGGCGATGAAGCCAAGCGTGATTTCGAAGCATGGCAGAAGGCACGATCCGGCGCGACCTGAGCCGAGATTGATGGGTGCGCACGACCGGACGCGTCATACCAAGGTTGTTGCCTGCTGGCGCATCGCTGTACTAAGCTTCGCGCAACCATAAACGCAGAGGGACGGCCATGACCAAGCGCAGGCAATTCCTGGAGGGCTCGCTGACCGGCGTCGCCGCGGCATTTGCGGCATTCGGCATCAACCCGGCGCTGGCGCAGACCGCGGGTCGCTCGGACAAGCCGTTGAAGGCGGCTTTCTCCAATGCCGGCCTGCAGGCGACGTGGTGCGCGCAGGGCAAGCAGGCAGCGGAGTACTGGGGCAAGCTGTTCAACGTGGACGTGACCTGGTTCGACGGCGAACTGGCCGCGCAGAAGCAGCGCGCCGCGATCGACAACATGGCCTCGCAGAAATGGGATTTTGTCGCCATCCAGGCTTTCGGCATCGGCACGCTGACTGCGCCGGTGAACAAGATGATCGACAGCGGCATCCCGGTCATCGACATGGACACGCTGATCGCGCCGCTCGATTCGATCAACGTCCACAGTTTCCTTGCTCCCGACAACGAGTTCATGGGCGCGTCCGTCACGCAATCGCTGGTCGATGCGATCAATGGCGAGGGGACGATGATCATGACCCAGGGCGCGCTCGGCCACACCGGCGCGCAGGGCCGCGCGCGCGGATTTGAATCCGTGGTCAAGAAGTATCCGAAGATCCAGGTGCTGGACACCCAGCCTGCGGACTGGGACGTGACCAAGGTCGCGCGGATCTGGGAGACGCTGCTGACCAAATACCCGAAGATCAGCGCTGCCTACTTTCATAACGACGACATGGCGCTCGCCGCCTACAACGTGATGAAGGCGCATAACCGCACCGAGATCCTGATCGGCGGATGCGATGCGATGCCACCGGCGCTCGCCGCGGTGACCGATGGCCGCATGCACGCGACGGTGCGCAACCCGTCCTGCCGCATCCACGGTGGCGCGATTGTCGCCGGGGTTGCGGCCGTGGTCGGCGGGGAGAAGACCGGAGCGGGCGGCATTCCGAAGAACATCATCACCGATGGTCCGGTCGTCACAAAGGCGAATGCGCCCGGCATGATGTGGATGGAGCAGCATTTCCTCATTTGACCCGTTCGTGACGCCGCCACTGCTCGAGCTTGCCGGGATCACCAAGGCATTCGGTGGCGTCACGGCGCTGCGCGACGTGGATTTTTCGCTGTTGCCCAACGAGATCCACGGGCTGGTCGGCGAGAACGGCGCCGGCAAGTCCACACTGATGAAGATCATCGCCGGCGTCTATCCCGACTATCAGGGTGCGATGCGCCTCGACGGGCAGCGTGTGCACTTTGCAAAGCCGAGAGATGCGCGCGCGGCGGGGATCGGCATGGTGCATCAGGAACTCTCCGCCGTGCGCGACCTTTCGGTGGCGGAGAACGTGCACCTGGGCGCGCAGCCGACCAATCGGTTCGGCCTGATCGACTGGCGAGCCATGCGCCGCACCGCCGCCGAACATCTGCAAAGCCTCGGCATCGACGTCGATCCGCGCACACGAATGGCCGCATTGCCGCTGGGATTGCAGCAGCTTGTGGAGTTGGCACGCGTGCTGTTCTCCGGCGCGCGCATCATCATCCTGGACGAGCCGACATCGGCACTCTCGCCGCCGGAGGTCGAGCGGCTGTTCGCGCTGCTGCGCCGGTTGCGCGCAGCGGGGCGCAGCATCGTGTTCATCTCGCACTTTCTCGACGATGTGCTGACGATCTGCGATCGCATGACGGTGTTCCGCAACGGGCGGACGGTCGCGACCGAGCCGTGCGGGGCGATCGACAAGCGCTGGGTGATCGACCGCATGATCGGTGCCGGACACGAAGGTCTGGAGGAAAGCTATCTCGCCGAAATTCCGCTGCACAGCCGGCCAGATGCGAACGTTATCCTGGAGGCGGGCGCATTGACCCGCGCGGGCGCGTATCGTGACGTTTCTCTCCATGTGCGCGCGGGCGAGGTGCTGGGGATCTACGGGTTCCTCGGTTCCGGGCAACTCGAGCTCGCGCGCACATTGTTCGGCCGGCTGCCCGCGGAGCGCGGACGCATCGCGCTCGATGGCCGGACGATGCGGCTGTCTTCCACCACGCGGGCGCGGCGAGCGGGGATCGCGTTCCTGCCGGAGAGCCGCCGGATGATGCTGTTCGCTGCCGAACCGGTGTTCAAGAATGTGACGATCGCCATTCTGGATCGCATTCATCGCCTTTGGCTGCGACCAGGCGTGGAGCGCACCATCGCCGAGCGTCATGTGGAGCGGCTGCGCATTCGCCCGCCCCATGTGGGGCGCATGCTCGGCACGCTGTCCGGCGGCAATCAGCAGAAGGTGGCGCTGGCAAAATGGCTCACCCGCCTGCCGCGCGTGCTGGTGCTGAGCGAACCGACACGCGGCATGGATGTCGGTGCGAAGGACGACGTGGTGCAGATCGTGCGCGGTTTGCGTGAACAGGGCATCGGCATCGTGGTGGTCTCGACCGAGCCGGAGACGGTGCTCTCGCTCGCCGACCGCATCCTGGTGATGCGGAAGGGACGCGTGGTGCGCGAATTCGCCGACGAGCCGGTCAGCAAGGACCGGCTGCTGGCAGCCGCATGAAAATCATGGATTGGCTGCACGGCCGGCTGCGCAACATAGCACCATTCGCGACGCTGCTCGCGCTGGTCGTCTTCTTCTGGGTCGGCGAGCGATTCGTTCGCGACGGCGGGAAATCTCGAGAATATTTTGACGCAGGTCTCGGTGACGGGGATCATCGCGGTCGGGCTTACCTTCGTGATCCTGTGCGCCGAGATCGATCTTTCGGTGGCAAGCGTCGCCAATGCGACCGGCATCGTGGTGGCGTATTTCACTGTGCAGGACGCCAGTGTGACGTTTGCCAACGTCCCCTTGCCGGGCTGGGCGGCGATCCTGATCGCACTCGCGTCATGTTTCGCACTGGGCGCGGTGAACGCGTTCGGGCTCACGCGGATCGGCATTCCGAGCTTTATCATGACGCTCGCGATGTTGCAGATCGCGGCCGGCATTTGCGCATTGTTGGTGCGCGGGCAGATCGCCTACGCCGTGCCGCCGCTGATCGGGATGCTGGGCTCGCGCTCGCTCGGGCCGGTGCCGTGGATCGTGATCGTCGCCGCGCTGTTCCTGCTGGTGGGCCACGTCGTGCTGACCTACACGCGGTTCGGCCGCTATGTGTACATGACCGGCGGCAACCGTGAGGCGGCAGAATATTCCGGCGTCAATGTCCGGATGATTCTGTCAGCGGTGATGATCATCTCGGCGGTGTGCTCGGGCGTCGCCGGCATGCTCGGGGTGGCGTATTTCGGCAGCGCGCAGCAGAACGAGTTTGACACCTACCTGCTCGACAGCATCTCCGCGGTCGTGGTGGGAGGCACCAGCCTGTTCGGCGGTCAGGGCGGCATCGGCAACACGATCATCGGGCTGTTCGTGCTGGGCGTGCTGAACAACGGGCTCGACCACATCAATATCGACAGCTTCCTCAAGATCCTGATCCGCGGGCTCATTCTGCTGGCGGCGCTGGTGATCAACGTGTACGCACAAAAGATGCGGTCGGCGACGGAGCAGCAACTATGATCGACGCGGCGGAATGTGTGGTGATCGGCTCGGGCGCGCTGGGCTCCAGTGTGGCGTTCCATCTGGCGAAGTCGGGCAGGCAGGTCGCGCTGCTCGACAAGCACGCACTTGGCTCGCAGACCTCGCCGCGGGCGGCGGGGCTCACGTCGCAGGCGCGCAGCACCGATCTGATGACGCAGCTTGCCAAACGTGCGGTGCGCAAGATCGAGACATTCAAGCAAGAGACCGGCGAGGCGATCGTGTTCCATCAGCCCGGCGCGCTGAAGATCGCGCGGCGGCCGGACCATGTGGAACAGCTCAGGGACGAGGTCGCGCGCGGGCGGCGCATGGGAACCGGGATCGAGATGATTTCTCCCGAGGAGGCACGCGCGAAGAATCCGTTTTTGCACACGACGGGCATTCTCGGTGTGATCTATTCGCCGACCGATCTCTATCTGGAGCCATCGCAAATCCCCAACCTCTATGCGCGTGCGGCGGCGCGGTTTGGCGTGACCATGCTGCCGCACACGCTGGTGACCGGGATCGTCACACGCAACGGTGCGGTCAGCGGCGTGGAGACGGAGCATGGGACGATACGCTGCGAGACGGTGGTGGATGCGGCCGGCGCCTGGCTGCGCGCGGTGGCGGCCTTGTCCGGCGGCATCGTCAAGGTCGTGCCGACGCGGCATCAGCTGTTGATCACCGACCCCATCGAGGGCGTCGATGCGTCGCAGCCGATCACCCGCATCATCGATGTGAACGTCTATGTGCGGCCGGACGATGGCGGCCTGATGCTGGGCGGCTATGAACAGTCGCCGCTGCAGTACGATGCGCAGGCGCTGCCGGCACGGTTCGACATTGCCGACCTGCCGCTCGATCTCGATGTGCTGCGCGGTTTTGCGGACTCGGTGCGCGAGCAGCTGCCGATATTCCAGCGTGTGCCCGACGAGATCAAAGTGCGTGTACATCGCGGCGGACTGCCGACCATGACGGCCGATGGCGAACACACCGTCGGACCGGTGCCAGGGGTTCACGGGCTCTATGTGGCCGGCGGCTGCTGCGTCGGCGGATTATCGATGGCGCCGGCCATCGGCGAGGCGCTGGCCGCCTGGATCACCGACGGCACGCCACCGATGGATCTGTCGCCGCTCGCGCCGGGACGCGAAGGCGAGATGTCCGAGGACGCGCTGAAGGCCGCGTGCCGGCTGCACTACGCGCATCACTACTGGGGCCATGTGCCGCCAGGCTGAACATCGAGACCATCCTGCCGCCAATCGGCTGAAGCTGAAGCGCTCGGGGTTTCACCCCGAACCCCACCAGAGGCTCCGCCTCTGGACTCCGCCAAGGGCGGAGCCCTTGGAACCCATTACTTCAGTAATGGATTCCAAAGGCTACGCCTTTGGTGGGGGTCCCGGGGGCAAAGCCCTCGGGCGGGTTTCAGGGCGGAGCCCTGAGCGCTTCATCCGATTGCCCTGCGGGTTAGGGGAGGGAAAGGGGCACGAATGCGAATGTCGTATTTGGCGACCAGCCCGGCCATGGGCCGTTGCCACGCTGGCCGGCGCGTTATTGTCGGTCAGGGCAAGCGGCGGCCCGCTCGCCGATGAATTCATGCGGCTCGGACTACGCCATGGTGCGACCGATCCGCGCCACCTGTTCCTCGCGCGACGCACGCGTGCTGGCGTTGCGCTGCAGCGCTGCCGCCAGCACGTCGGGCGGTGCGGTCTCCGGACTGCCGGCGTCGAACGGCGGCGCCGGTGCGTATTCGATCTGCAGTTGAATCCCCTGCGCCACAGCCGCACCCGCGATCTCGGCCACCACGGTCAGCGCGAAATCGATGCCTGCCGTGACGCCGCCGCCGGTGAAAACAGTGCCGTCGCGCACAACGCGTCCCTTGGTGGGAATTGCGCCGAACGCGCTCAGCAGATCATGCGATGCCCAGTGCGTCGTCGCGCGCTTGCCACGCAGCAGTCCGGCCGCACCCAACACAAGCGCGCCGGTGCACACCGACGTGACAAAGCGTGCGCCGCGCGCCTGCTCGCGCAGGAACGCCAGCACGTCGGCATCCTCCATCATCGCCGACACGCCGGGACCGCCAGGCACGCACAGCACGTCCAACTGCTTGCATTCGGCCAGCGTCGTGTCGGGCAGGATGCGCATGCCGGTCTCCGCCGCCACCGGCTCGAGCGTCTTCCACAGCAGGTGCACGGAGGCGTCCGGCCATTTGGAAAACACCTCGAACGGACCGGTCAGATCGAGCTGCGTCAGGCGCGGGAACAGCAGCATGCCAATGCGGGTTGTCGTCATCGTTCGTTCTCCCGAGCGCGCAGCCTACGCAGATCGGCCGCCGTGTCCACGTCGTGCAGCGTGCGCAGCATGGCGACCCGCCGCCCGACGAAATTCGCCAGCGTGTCGGCCAGCGCATGTTCGCTCGACCAGCGCACCGCGGCGAACGGCCGCGCCGGCCGACGCGGCGACATCGCCACCAGCCAATAACCGCCATCCGCCGCCGGCCCGAACGCGGCCTGCGCGCTGCCCAGGGCGCGAAATGCCGCCCACACATCGGCTGGCCCCGCATCGGGAATGTCGCTGCCGATGAGCGCCACGCGACATCGCGGGAACCGCCGGAAGGCGCGGTGCATGCGCACACCGAGGTGGCCGCTGCCCTGCGGCATGCGCGCCACCCGCACCGGCAGACGCACCCTCGCGCGATCCGGCGTGATCGCCAGCACCGTTCGGTAGCGCCGGTCGGCGGCCAGCGCGCGCGTCAGCCTGGTCAAGGTTGCCAGGTGGAAACGCAACGCAGCCCGCGCGCCGATCTCGCGTGCCAACCGCCGCTTCACCGCGCCCAGTCGTGGCGCGCGGGCGAACACCACCACGATGTGCCTCATGCGTAGAGCCGGGCGATCAAGCGCGGCGGGACGCCGGCGAAATACAGCGTCAGGCACAGCAAGTTTCGCAGCGAGCGCCGGTACCATCCGTGGCGTTGCCATTTCTCCGCCGAGGTGATCGCGGCAACGTCCAACAGCGCCAGTCGTCGGCGCCCCAGGCGGCGCACGATGTCCACGTCCTCCATCAACGGCAGTGGCCGCATGCCACCGATCGCGCGCAGCAGGTCGCGATGGATCAGCAGGCCCTGATCCCCGTATGGCAACGCGAACACCCGGCAGCGCCACGCGACCAGACGCTCGAGCCGTCGCGCGGCCGGATCGTCGCTGTCGAGCGTGAAGCGGCAATAGCCGGCACATCCGGGCGCGACTTCCATGTGAGCGCCGGCGGCGGTCCGCCAGCCATCGGCCAGCCGCGTATCGGCATGCAGCAGCAGCAGCCAGTCGCCGCGCGCGGCAGCCACGCCCGCGGCAAGTTGGCTGCCCCGGCCGCGTTGCGCCTGCATCACAAGCGCTCCCAGCGACCTCGCGAGGTCCGCGGTTCCGTCGGTGCTGCCGCCGTCCACCACCACCGTCTCGTCCGCGTCCGTCACCGAAGCCAGGGTTCCACGCAGCGAGCGTGACGCGTTCAGCGCAGGAATCACGATGGACAGCATTTGCCCATAAAAGTGTTCCCATAATGTTCTTGACCAGCCTCGACCGATTTGCCAATCTCCAGTGCGAACGGACGGGGAACAGAACCATGAACGATCGTGGCCTCGCTGGCAAGCAGACGGTCGACGCCGACGCGCCGGCGGAACCGCCGCAGCCCGCGCGGAAGCCCTCGCTCGCGCGGCGCGGGCGCGGCGCCACCACCAATCCGCCGGTGCGCTTCGACGCGCTGGCGGCAAGTCCGTTCGATGACGGCTGGGACACGATCTCCGGCGAATTTTCCGAGCTGCCGAAGCTCGACACGACCCTGACGCGCGACGCGACCCGCTCGGCGATCAGTTGGAACACCTCGCCCGATATCGGCTTCGACCGCGCGGTGAACCCGTATCGCGGCTGCGAGCATGGCTGCATCTATTGCTATGCGCGCCCGACCCACGCCTATCTCGGCTATTCGCCCGGCCTCGACTTCGAGACCAAGCTGATCTTCAAGCCCGAGGTCGCGGAACTGCTGGAGAAGGAACTCCGCAAACCGGGCTACACGGCGCGCACCTTGGCGCTTGGCTCCAACACCGATCCGTATCAGCCGGTCGAGCGCACGCTGAAGCTGACGCGTGCGGTGTTGCAGGTGCTCGACCGGTTCAACCATCCGGTCGGCATCGTGACCAAGTCGGCGGGCGTGCTGCGCGACCTCGACATACTGACCGCGATGGCGAAGCGGAGGCTGGCGCGCGTGTATGTCTCTGTCACGACACTGGATGCTGCGCTCGCCCGCCGCATGGAGCCGCGCGCGGCCACACCGGAGCGACGCCTGCACGCGATCGGCGAACTGACGCGGGCCGGTGTGCCGGCGGGCGTGATGGTGGCGCCGATGATCCCCGGGCTGAACGACGCCGAGATGGAGAAGATCGTCGAGGCCGCCGCGCGTGCCGGCGCGCGCCATGCCGGATACGTGCTGCTGCGCCTGCCGCACGAGTTGCGCCAGATGTTCGAGGACTGGCTTGCGACGCATTTCCCGGATCGCGCGAAGCACGTGCTGAACCTGATCCGCGAGACGCGGTCCGGCGCGCTGAGCGATGCGCGCTTTCATCATCGCTTCGCCGGACAGGGGGTGTATGCCGATCTGCTGCTGCGCCGCTTTGCCCGCGCGACGCGCCAGTGGGGGTTGGACGAGGCGCGGGAAGGACTGGATTGCGGCCGGTTCGCCGTGCCGGACGATGGCAGGCCGCGCGTCACGGAAGCGCAGATGTCGCTGTTCTAGCCTGCCATAAACCGACGCACGACATTCTCCAGCAGACGCGACACGGGGCCCTCGAAGCCGTTGCGCCACAGGCTGCCGCAGAAGGTGATCGATCCGACGGAGAACACCGCGCCGCCGGACGGCGTGTCGAAATACACGATCTCGCCGCGCGAAAGATCTTCCACCTTCTCGCCGTTGATCGTCGTGACGTTGGACAGCAGTTCCTCCGGCACCGGCAGGAACGACGGCAGCGGGTTCTCCGAGCGCGCCAGGATGACCGTCCCGTCCGGCGTGCCCAGCATGGGATCGGCACGATCCAGTTCGAAGCCGGCGGCGCCACCGCCCGACAGGCCGTAATCGCCCAGCACATCCTCGTCGATCCCGGTGAACATCCAGGCGAACCGTGAATCGCGCGACGCCGGAAGGCGCCGGAAATGCGTGCCCTCGAACGCCGCCTGGCAGGAAAAGCCGACGCCGGCCAGCATCTGCGGCGGACGCCGGTTGCGCCGCCACAGCCCGCCCAATTGGCCGTCGGTCGCGTGGTAATACTCGCCAGGCTCGGCCGCCCAGGTGCGGATGCCGCCCTCCGCCCGACGCAGTTCAATCGCGTACGGCCTCGTGCGATCGCGCGCGACGCGCCAGTAGAATCCGTTGCCGCCGAGATATGCCAGACTGCCGCCTTGCCGCGTGTACGCGCTCAGCGCATCGAGCGTGCCAGGCGTGTGATACTCGGGATGCGAACCGGTCAGCACCGCGCGATACGGCGCGATCAGCCCGACGCCTTCGTCATCCAAATCCTCGTCTGTTACGATATCGAATGTGATCCCCTTCGCCTCCAGCCAGGCGAGCAGATGCAGGTCCGCCGGGTAATGCCGCAGGCCGGAGCCGCGCGCATCGTTGAAGGTCAGAAACCCCGGCCGCATCGTCAGGATCGGCCGGTGGCGCGATGAAAACGATATGCCGCTGCCGTCGCGGTGCTTGTTGTAGGTTGAACGCCCATAGATCGGGTACTGGTCGGGGTTGTACGGGTAGGCGCCCCACGCCGCGACACGATCGTAATACCCCTGGTCGAGACTGGAGCGCGCGTGGTTCGCATAGGCCTGATACGTGAAGGTTGAAGCCAGGAACACGATCGGAGCGAATGGGCCGCCACGACGCGGCAGCACGTAGAACGGCAGCCAGTCCTCGCCGGAATCGCATGTCAGATGCAGCGCATACGCACCGCTGCGCAGATCATCCGGCACGGTCCATGAGAAATCCGACTGCCATCCGCAATCGCCGAGGTCGTCGTCGTGGAAATGGATCGCACCATAGTCGCGCGGCGCGTGGCGCCAGCAGTGTTCGCGCCCCGACCACCGCGCGCCGACCACCGCGCGCGCCGGCAAATTCACCAGCCTGCCGTGGCACGCCTGCGGACCGATGTCGACGATCGACTGGCTCTCGATCCCGCGCGAGAAATCCCAGCCCGCCAGCAGCTTCGACCCGGGCGCATCAAGCGCCGCCAGCGGATCGTTCCACAGCGCGACAAAACCGGCCAGGATCGCCGGGTCCTCGATCTTGCCGGTGAAATGATCGCTCGGCGCAGCGGCGTTCTGCGCCGCAAACACCACGGCGCCACCGGACGGCAGCACAAGCCCGGGCGACTGCGCCTCGGCCACGACCGCCGCCCCGCCATCGAGCGGCTGCTGCCCCACGAGGATCCGCCCGGTCGCGGGGTCCGCGCTGCACCAGATCCGGTACCAGCGCGCCGTGCGCATCGCCGTTCCGGTGACGACCTCGACGCCCGAGCCCGCAGCCCCGATCCGCACGGTCGCGCCGTTCTCGCCGATCAGGAGCGCGACACCGCCGCCGCCGCCCTGCTCCGCCAGCACGACTTTTCCGGCATTCAAAAGTGTCGGATGAACCAGCGCGGTCCATGTGCAGGCCGCCGTCGCGTCACGCGCCGGACCTGCATCGACGATGCCGCAGGAACCGAGATGGATCGGCTGGCGACGCCCCGCCAGCGACTGGTCGAAGCGCTGCGAAAGATCCTCGAAGCGCACGCCGGGTCCATCGGGGTTCGGATCGCCGCTCAGCACGCGCACCAATCGGGCGCGATACGTCCCGCCGTCGCGAACACTGACGAAAGCCGCGAAACTTTCGCCCGGACGGTGCGAGAAGCGGTCGAGATAGCCGGTGATCGGCAGTTCGGTCTGGGTCATTTGCACAGAGGCTGGCGGTCGCGCCCGCCTGGTGTCAAGGCAACGGCGCAGCATCCGCAGAGCAATCGGCTGCAACTGAGGCGCTCAGGGCTCTGCCCTGAAACCCGCCCGAGGGCTTTGCCCCCGGGACCCCCACCAAAGGCGGAGCCTTTGGGATCCCATACTGAAGTAACGGGTTCCAAGGGCTCTGCCCTTGGCGGAGTCCAGAGGCGGAGCCTCTGGTGGGGTTCGGGGTGAAACCCCGAGCGTCCGGCCGGATCACTTGACGGCCTATGGCCGCATCGTCACGTTCCGGACGAAAGCAGCGATCAGTCTGCGAACCGGGGTTGACGACCACGCCAGAGGGGGCTCCATGCGACGCGCGCATCCGACATTACTCGGTCTGCTGGCCGGCGGTCTGCTGTCCGGGCTGGCGCTTGGCAGCGCCGCAGCGCGGGCCGAACCGTTCAAGTGCCCGCATGTCGGTGGCGATTTCACCTTCGGCCAGGAGGCCAACATCAACAGCCTCGACCAGATGACCTCGGGCACGATCTCCACACGCAACATCGCGATGAACATATTTGAATCGCTGATGACGCGCGACGAGAATTTCAGCCCGATCCTCGAACTGGCCGATGCGATGACCGAATCGCCGGACCACCTGACCTACACGTTCAAACTGCGGCATGGCGTCCGCTTCCACAACGGCAAGGAAATGACATCGGCCGATGTCGCTGCCTCGTTCGATCGCTACGGCAGGATCGGGCTCTATCGCAGCACGCTCGGCAACGTCGAGCGCTGGGACGCGCCCGACAAGGACACGTTCGTCATCACGCTGAAGACGGTGCAGCCGACCTTCCTCGAAATTCTCAGCTCGTTCAGCGCGCCGATCGTCATCGTCCCGGCCGAGGAAAAAGACGACCCGCCGATGCAGCTCAAATCGATCGGCACCGGTCCATGGCAGCTGGTGGAATCCATCCCCGGCGGCTACGTGAAACTGAAGCGCTATGACGGCTACATGCCGAACACCAACTTCGAGCAGAAGACCGGCTTCGGCGGCTACAAGCAGGCGTGCTTCAACACGGTGACCTTTCGCATCGTCACCGAGCCGCAGGCCCGCGTCGCCGGCCTGAAGACGGGTGAACTGCAAGGCGTCGAGGACCTGCCCACCAAGTCGCTGCCCGACCTGAAGGCGGATCCGCACATCACGATCATCCCGCTGCTGAACTGGTGGATCCAGATCGCCCAGCCGAACACGTCGGTGCCGCCCACCGACAACCTGATGTTCCGCAAGGCGGTGCAGGCGGTGCTCGACATGGATGAGATCATGGATGCGGCGTCGGATGACAACTATCGCCTGAACGTCGGCTTCCAATATCCCAATCAGGCCATCTATTCCGATGCCGGCAAGGAGACCTACAACATCAAGAATGCCGAACTTGCGAAGAAATACCTGGCGCAGTCAGGCTACAAGGGTGAGCCGGTCGTGCTGCTCACCGACAAGGACTATCCGGCGATGTACAACTCGTCGCTGGTGATGCAGCAGCAGATGCAGGCCATCGGCATCAATGCGCAGTTGAAGGTGGTGGACTGGCCGACCTCGGCGCAGATGGCACTGAAATCGGACACCGGCTGGAACCTGTTCTACACCGGCTGGGGCACGCAGCCCGCGCTCGGCGCGCTCGCCACCATGCAGTTCTTCGTCGAGCCCGGCGCCGTGTACCATCCGAAGGGCGAAATCGACGACCCGGAAATCCTGACGCTGTGGAACGAAATGAACAGCCTGCCGACCTTGCAGGGACGCAAGGACGCGTTCGCCAAGATGCAGCAATACGCCCTGGAGCAGGTCTACACCCTGCCGCTCGGTTCGCTGACCAAGGTGCAGGCGGTGCGCTCCAACGTGAAGGGCTACGTGCCGTATCGCATTCCGCGCATGTCGAACGTCTGGTTCGAGAACTGAGCAGGAGGCATGGGCGGGATCATCATCCGGCGGCTGGGCAGCGCGCTGCCGATCCTGTTCATCGTCAGCCTGATCACCTTCGGCATGATCCATCTGATCCCGGGCGATCCCGCCGCCGCCATCGCCGGCCTGTCGGCAACCCAGGAGCAGATCGCCAACATCCGCCACGACCTCGGCCTCGATCAGCCGCTGCTGACGCAGCTTTGGCGCTGGTATGCGGGGCTGCTGCACGGCAATCTCGGCCGCTCGCTGCTGCTCGGACAGCCGGTGGTGCAGGCGACCATGCTGCGTCTGCCGGTGACCTTGGCGCTGTCCGCCTATGCGCTGGTGATCACGCTGCTGATCGGTCTCGGCAGCGGCATCGTCGCGGCGCTGCGGCAGAACTCCTGGGTGGACCAGGCGGCGATGATCTTCGCGATGATCGGCATCTCGCTGCCGAATTTTTATCTCGGCCTGCTGATGATCATCTTCTTCGCCGTCGATCTGCGCTGGCTGCCGACCGGCGGCTACATTGCGTTCACCGACGACCCGCTCGGCTGGCTCGCAACATCCACCATGCCGGCGGTGTCGCTGGCGCTGCTGCTGGCAGGACTGCTCGCGCGCATCACGCGATCCACCATGCTGGAGGTGCTGCGCCAGGACTACATCCGCACCGCACGCGCCAAGGGCCTGCCGCGGCGCCTTGTCGTGGTCAAGCACGCGCTGGCGAATGCGCTGATCCCGATCACCACCGTGGTCGGCATCATCGTCAGTCTTTTGATTTCCGGTTCCGTGGTGACGGAGACGCTGTTCTCGATCCCGGGCATCGGCCAGTTGCTGACCCAGGCGGTGCTCAACCGCGACTATCCGATGGTGCAGGGCGGCCTGTTCATCACCACGGCGCTGCTGGTGCTGGTGAACATCGGCGTCGATGTGTGCTACGCGCTGCTCGATCCGCGGGTGCGCTACGATGGCGCCTGACACTGCCCTCGCCCTGCCGGCGGTCGACCTCGACGACGAGGCGTCGGATCGCCGCTATAATCCCGCGTGGGCGACGATGCGCCGGCTGCTGCACCATCGGCTGTTCGTCACCGGGCTGGTGCTGTTCTCCATCATCGCGATCGTGGCCGCGTTGGCGCCATGGATTGCGCCGGTCGATCCGAACAAGCTGGCGATGCGGCAGAAATTCCTGCCGCCGTCGCCGGAACATCTGTTCGGCACCGACAATTTCGGCCGCAGCCTGTGGTCGCGCGTGGTGTGGGGCGCGCAGCTCTCGATGATCATCGGTTCCGCCGTGGTCGCGATCAACGCCGTGTTCGGCACGCTGGTCGGTGCGGCGGCGGGCTATTTTCGCGCGCTCGACAATGTGCTGATGCGCATCAACGACGCGCTGATGGCGTTCCCCGCCGTGCTGCTGGCAATCGGCGTGACCGCGGTGCTGGGGCCGTCGGTCAACGACGTGATCATCGCGCTTGGTGTGGTTTACACGCCGCGCACTGCACGCATCGTGCGTTCGTCGGTGATCGTGCTGCGCGAGATGGAGTATGTGCAGGCGGCGGTGGCCGCCGGAGCGGGTCACTGGCGCATTCTGCGCCGGCACATTCTGCCCAATGCAATGGCGCCGCTGATCGTGCAGCTTTCGTTTTTGTTCGCCTACGCCGTATTGACCGAGGCGACGCTGTCGTTCCTGGGTGTCGGCGCGGTGCCGCCCACCCCGACCTGGGGCAACATCATGGCCGAGGGCCGCCAGTACATGATCGACGCGCCGTGGATCATCACCATCCCAGGCGCCGCGCTGATGATCACCGTGCTGGGTTTGAACCTGCTGGGTGACGGCTTGCGCGACGTGCTGGATCCCCGGCTGAGGATCCAGCAGTGACGCCCAAGCGTCGTGGCCGAGGCCAGTCGCGGCCTGACGGTGCGGGTCCGGCCGGTCACCCTTCAAGGCGCTTGACGACAATGCCGAACAGACCCTTCTGCTGCAGCCGCGCACGGAGCGGATCAGGTCGGATCGGCTCGGCCTCGCACACCAGCGCCAGATGCTGGGGCATTGATTCAGCGAACTGATGGAACGCCCAGTTCAGGTCGATGTCATCCACGACCATCGCACCTCCCGGCCGGATCCGCGGCCAGGCTGCGTGCATTTCAAACAGCATGTTGTATTCGCTATGCCAGCTGTCGTGAATGAACAGATCGATCATGCCGGTGTCCTGCAGCAGACGCCGCAGATGCCGGCGGCTCGACCCCCGGATATAGGTCCACCCGTCGGCCATGCTGCCATCGACGGCCACGCCGATCTCACTGTGCACTGCCGAAATCGTCTGGGGCGGAAGATCGATGCTCCACAGATGGCCACCGCCGTTGCGGGCCAGTCCCTCGAGCACGAAGCGGCTGGTCACGCCGTGTGCGACGCCGGTCTCTATCACTTTGGTAGCGTTCAGGTGCCGCACCAGGCACCAGATGGCGCGGATGAACGCCTGATCGCCGTCATTATGTCCCAGATAGCTGGCTGGTCCCGGGATGACACCTCTGCTGGTCAGGCGTTCCAGCACGACTGGCCAGATTGGCTCGAGCTCGCTTGAAATTGCGCACGGACAAGCCGCGCCAACGGCGTCGTGCAGCGCGTGTTCCCAATGCAGCATCGGCGACGTAGTTGCACCGCTTCTTCTTCTGCTCCGGTCGTTCCCTGAATTTGCTCCATAGCCTGATCCCTACCTCCAATGGATTCGTCGCCATCTCGCGGGCAATTTCTGCGATCAGCTGTGCCAAGTCCCTGCTGTCCCTTGTGGTGGAACGTCCGGTCGAACGCTGCCAACGAATATATCAGGCGCGAGCCGGCAATCGAAGGCGGCCAAACGCAAATGTGCCCCCGCAATCCCTATGAGCAACCCCGATGAGCAGCCCCGATGAGCAGCCCTGACCACCGGGTCGCAGATCGCGCCGGAACGGGCTAAACTCGCCGCACAGCCGGAGGGATGCCATGACCGACATGCTGGAAGGCGGCTGCGCCTGCGGGAGGCTGCGCTATCGTATGCGCTCCGCCCCGATGTTCGTGCATTGCTGCCACTGCAAGGACTGCCAGCGCCAGACCGGCACCGGGTTCGTGCTGAACGCACTGATCGAGGCCGACCGGGTGGACGTGCTGTCCGGCGAACCCAGGCCCTTCGCGATGCCGACCGACAGCGGCCGGCCGCATACGGTGTTCCGCTGCCCCGACTGCGGCACCGCGGTGTGGAGCGAATATGGCGGCCTCACGGTGCTGCGCTTCGTCCGCGTCGGCACGCTCGACGAGCCGCGGACGCTGCCGCCCGACGTGCACATCTATGTCCGCTCGAAGCTGCCGTGGATCACGCTGCCCGAGGACGTTCCCGCCTTCGAGGCGTACTACGATTCAAGGAAGCTGTGGCCGGCGGCAAGCCTGGAACGCCGCAAGGCAGCCCTCGGCTGAGAGCCTCGCGCGCGCCAGGTTCCGGACACGCCGAGGTGTGATCCTCCCCCTCCCCTTGCGGGAGGGGGCTGGGGGGAGGGGTCGCACCATCGCAAGACAATGCGATTGGATAAATACGACATTCGCATTCGTGCCCCGTTCCCTCCCCTAACCCGAAGGGCAATCGTATGAAGCTGAAGCGTTCAGGGCTCTGCCCTGAAACCCGCCCGAGGGCTTTGCCCCCGGGACCCCCACCAAAGGCATAGCCTTTGGAATCCGATTCTAAAGTAATGGGTTCCAAGGGCTCCGCCCTTGGCGGAGTCCAGAGGCCGAGCCTCTGGTGGGGTTCGGGGTGAAACCCCGAGCGCAACTGCTTCACGCGATTGCCTTGCCCCAACTCCTCCCGCCACGGGAGGGGAGCACTTTTCTCCAGCCCAGCCATGACGATGCAGCTGCGACCGTTGCGTCACTCCTGGCACTGATTCCGCAGCGCGCCCTCAGTCCCCCACAGCCTGCAGCCGCCGACGCTTCGCCGCCGTCACCGGCTTCGATCTGCACCCGCCTGCCCGACGCGGCCTGCTTGACGGCGGCGGGTTTCGTTTGCGGGCGACCGACCGGGCTTGCCGCAACCTGCCGGCCGGCACGCCGCGATTTGGTTTTGCCGGCGATTTCGGGCGGCGTGTCGGCGCCGGCCATGTCCAGACCGAACATCGACGACAGGTCGTCGGCATCCAGCACCTTGCCGGCGGCGGGACCCGACTTAGACATCGGCAGCGCCCGATCGATCTGGGCCACCAGTTCGTTCTCATTCACCGCGCGCAATCGGAACAGCAGCTCCGGCTGCTTGTCGAGCCGCGCCCCGACACCGTACAGCACCGCGGCGACGTGCTTGCACATCGAGGCGTAGTCCGGGCAGCTGCACGAGAACCGGATGTCGGACGGCCGCGGAAACAGCCCGTTGTCCTGCCGGCAGATGCGCTCCATGACGCCCTTGGAGAAGCGGCCCTGCAGCAGCTCGACCAGCGAATTGATCCCGCCCGTGCAGTCCTTGCAGATCGACTGCCATTGCGCCTTCACGACCGCGCCGATGCTGACCGTGACATGATAGATCGATGATCCGCTGACCATCGCCTTGATCTCGCGCGGCCCGATCTGCAGGTCCACCACCGAGCCGTTGCGCACATAGGTGCGGCCGCGCGGCAGGCGGTTCTCGTAGTCGTGGTAGCCCTCCAGGTTGTCGCACCAGGCCTTGCCCCAGAAGGTGGCGGCGATGGCGCGCCCGTCGATGACCACCGGCGCCACGGGATGCCCCTTCTTGCGCAGCTTCTCCATCGCGCGCAGCGGCTTTGCGACGGCGCTCGGCGACCGGAACGTAGGGAGCCCAACCTCCGTAATAGCGCGACATGGCCGTCAGTCCTTCATCGCGGCATTCAGGTCAAGTGCGACCAGCTTCAGCAGGTCGTCGTTCTTCATCTCGGTCAGGTTGATCTCGCCGGCACCCGACAGCAGTTCATCAGATACATTCTGCTTCGAGTTCGATCAAGGCATCGATCTTTTCCTCGACCGTGCCGCGGCAGACAAATTTGTGCACCAGCACGTTCCGCTTTTGTCCAATGCGGAATGCGCGATCGGTTGCCTGGTTCTCCACCGCCGGGTTCCACCAGCGATCGAAATGCACGACGTGTGACGCCGCCGTCAGCGTCAGCCCCGAACCGCCGGCCTTCAGCGACAGGACGAAGAACGGCACGGTCTCATCGTCCTGGAACGTCTGCACCAGCGCGCGCCGCTTGCGAACGTCCGTCTCGCCGTGCAGCACAAGGCCGGGACGCCCGAAGATGCCGCCCAGGAATGTCGCCAGCGGCGCCGTCATCTCGCGGAACTGGGTGAACACCAGCATCTTTTCCTGCCGCGAGGCCACGACTTCGGCAATCTCGCGCAGCCGTGCCAGCTTGCCGCTGTCCTCCTCGGCCCAGGCGCTGTCGTGCAGCCACTGCGAGGGATGATTGCAGATCTGTTTGAACCGCATCAGCATCGCCAGCACGATGCCCTTGCGCTGGATGCCGTCGCTGGCTTCCAGCGCGTTGCCGAGTTCGTCCACCGCCTTGGCATACAGCGCCGCCTGTCTGCGGCTGAGACCGCAATACGCCTTCACCTCGGTCTTGTCCGGCAGATCGCTGATGATCGCCTTGTCGGTCTTCATGCGGCGCAGGATGTACGGCCGCACCAGTTCGCGCAGCGGGCCATAGGGATTGACCTCGCGTTCGGCCAGGCCCTTGGCATAGCGCTTGAACTGCCCGGCCGATCCCAGCAGTCCGGGATTGATGAAATCGAAGATCGACCACAGGTCGCCGAGGTGGTTCTCGACCGGCGTTCCGGTCAGGGCGATGCGCGCGGTTGCCTTCAGCGCCTTGGCCGCACGCGTCTGTTTGGCATTTGGATTCTTGATCGCCTGCGCCTCGTCCAGGATGGCGAAGCGCCACTCGGTCTCGGCCAGAACCGGCATGCGCAGCAGCGATCCGTAGCTGGTGATCGCCAGATCCAACTCCGCCGCCCGTGCCGGCGTGAACTGCCTTGATCTGCTCCGCGGTCATCGCCGAGGGATGCACGATCGCCGCCTTCAGTTCCGGGGCGAATTTGTCGATCTCCGCCGCCCAGTTCGCCAGCAGCGATGCCGGCGCCACCAGCAGGCTCGGCTGGTGCCGCGCATCGCCATTGTGCCGGCGTTGCGCGAGCAGCAGCGCCAGAACCTGGATCGTCTTGCCGAGCCCCATGTCGTCGGCCAGGCATGCCCCGAGCCCCAGCCCGGACAGCAGATGCAGCCACTGCACACCGGCCTGTTGATACGGCCGCAATACGCCATGCAGCGCCGGGCCGGGATCGCCGCCCGCACCGTTCGGTGCGCGAAGTTTCTGCAACGTTTCCGCCAGCCACGGTCCTGCCGTAACGTGCGACCAGTCGGCGGTGGCCACCTCCGCCGCATCGTCCGCGACCGCCGCACCCGCCAGCATCCGCATCGCCTCGGCGAACGTCAGACCATCGCGCGCGGCCAATTCCTCGGCCTCGCGGAATTGCCGCATCGCACGCTCGAGCCGTTCGCGATCGACCTCGACCCATTGACCGCGCAGCAGCACCAGGGAGTCGGTGCCGGCAAGCAGCGTCGCGATTTCCCGCTTGCTGAGCGTCTCCCCGTCCAGCGTGATGTCCATGCGGAAATCCAGCAGCCCATCGAGGCCGACGGCCGATGGCGCGCGTGCGCCGACCGTCCCGGTCACCTGCGGGCGCGGCGGACGGCTGGCCCGCCACGTCGGCGGGCATGCGCACGACGACGCCGGCATTCTCCAGGTCAGGCGCGCTGGCCAGCAGGCGCGAGGCTTCCTGCGGCGTCCAGCGCAGCGGATGAAAGATCTCACCGGCATCGATGATCGGCCTGAGCCAGGCGCATGTCTCGGCAGCGCGCTGCACCGGCACCAGCAGCGACAGCAGCTTCTGCCGGTTTGCCGCGCCCGGCGTATTCGCGCAAGGCCTGACCGAGCGGCAGATGCTGCGCCTTGGCCTGCGCCGACAGCCGCGTCGTGTAGGTCGCCATGAACGCGAACGGCGCGTCCTCGTCGCGGCGGTTTTCCGCCAGATTGAAGTGCACGCGCCCGACCAGGTTCCACGCCGGATTCAGCCCCTTCAGAAAACTCTGAAGATCCGTTTTCGCCGCGGCCAGCGACTGTGTCAGCGCCGTCGCGGTTTCCTGCCACAGCGCGCGCAGCACGTCCGGCGTAAGATATTCGGCGCCCGCCATCATCGGCGCCGTCAGCACCAGCGACGCAAGTTCGGCCTCGGTCGGCGCCGCAATGTCCGGAACGCCGGACGACGATGCGGCACCGCCGTCCGTGCCGGGCGATTGCAGGCACAGCGCTGCCACGTAGCGTGCGGCAAATCCGCGCCACCACAGGAAGGCCGGCGGCAGGGTCTGCCCCACCTCGCCGGCGCCAAGCTGCAGCAATCCGTGGCCGCCGCCGCGCGCGAACGCGTCGTTCAGGCGTTCGGCAACGCGCGCGTCGATCTCCGGCGCGTCCGCGGACAGTTCGAGCACGAGGTGGCCATGCGGCGTTAGGCGGAGACTCGGGCGCGACATGCGTCGAGTACGTTGCGCCGCCGCGCGCCGGTCAAGGCCAAAGTCGCAGGGCTCTGCCCTGAAACCCGCCCGGGGGCGTTGCCCCCGGGACCCCCACCAAAGGCATAGCCTTTGGAATCCGATTCTAAAGTAACGGGTTCCAAGGGCTCTGCCCTTGGCGGAGTCCAGAGGCAGCGCCTCTGGTCGGGGTTCGGGGTGAAACCCCGATATTGGACCTCGCTTGATCGCCCACGCAGGCGGGTCCAGATTTCGCCGCCGCCATGACCCTTTCCGATCGCATCCCCGCCACGCTACCGCGTGCTGCCCTCGTCACCGGCGGCGCCCAGCGGATCGGCCGCGCGATCGCGCTCGCGCTCGCCGAGGCCGGCTTCGCCGTCGCGCTGCATTGCCACACGAGTGTCGCGGCCGCCGAAACCACCAGCGCCGACATACGCAACACCGGCGGCCGTTGCGTCGTGCTGCGCGCCGACCTGGCGAACGAGGCCGAGGTCGTCCGCCTCCTGCCGCAGGCCATCGCCGCGCTCGGCCCGATCGGCGTGCTGGTGAACAACGCCAGTCCGTTCGAGCGCGACGAATGGCACGATGCGACCCGCGCCTCCTGGGACGCCCACATCGAGCCCGGCCTGCGGGCGCCCTTCGTGCTGATGCAGCACTTCGCCCGCGCGCTGCCCGCCGATGCGGAAGGCGCGGTGATCAACATGCTGGACCAGCGGGTCTGGTCCATCACGCCGCACTTCGTTTCCTACACCGTCGCCAAGGCCGGGCTGTGGGCGCTGACCCAGTCGATGGCGCTGGCGCTCGCGCCGCGCATCCGGGTGAACGGCATCGGCCCCGGTCCGGCGCTGCCGAACACCCGCCAGACGCGAGCAGCAGTTCGCCCGACAGTCCGCCTCGGTGCCGCTCGGCCACGGCACCGGTCCCGACGAGATTGCCCGCGCCGTGCTTGCCATCCTTGCCCTGCCGGCGATGACGGGCCAGATGCTGGCACTCGACGGCGGCCAGCACCTGCAATGGCAGCCTGCCCGCCACACGCCGCCGCCCGAGGAGTGACACGCCGCGAGGAGTGACAAGCCCGAGGAGATACAAGCATGGACACGCCTCCGATCGCCAGCAGCGCCAGGGCCCTCCGCCACGTGTTCCTGCGCGACCTCGTGCTGGCCGCCAGCATCGGCGTGCATCCGCATGAACATGCGGCGCCGCAGCGGGTGCGCATCAACGTCGATCTCGGCGTGGAGGACGATGGCGCGCGACTGCTCTCGCGCAAGCCGGTCGGGCGCGACGAACTCTCCCGCGTGGTGGACTACGAAAAGGTGGCCGCGACGGTGCGCGCGATCGTCGGTGCGGGCCATGTCAGGCTGGTGGAGACGCTGGCCGAGCGCATCGCCGAGGCATGCCTGGCCGACCGGCGCATTCATCTGGCGCGGGTCCGCGTGGAGAAGCTTGATATTTTCGCCGACGCGACGTCCGCCGGGGTGGAGATCGAGCGCCGGCAGGGCGACTTGTCCACGCGCTAGGCCATGCCCCATCACAACAGCGGGATGGCGGAATGTGTCGGTATTGTAATGCGATTGACAGAGAAAATCGTTGAAAATCAACGAAGTAACTGTTGCCTGGAAAATAGGCAAGGCGATTGAAAGCCACGGAATCCGCGGCTTTCACGTGACAGCGAGCAGATCTGCCCACAGACTTGTCCACAGGTTCGGTGGATCGTCGGCAACGGCATAGATTGTCTGACATGAGCGATACCAATCCGTCTGCTGGCATCAAGGGCGTCGCCGCAATCGAGCAGGCGCTTGTGACGATGCCGTTCAACCCTGGCGTCTATCGGATGCTCGATGCCAAGGGGGACGCGCTATATGTCGGCAAGGCGCGCAACCTGAAGAAGCGGGTCACCGCCTACACCCAGTTGGGCCGCCTCGATGAGCGCCTGCGCCGCATGGTCAACGAGACCGTCGCGATGGAGGTGATCACCACGCATACCGAGGCCGAGGCGCTGCTGCTCGAAGCGAACCTCATCAAGCGCCTCAAGCCGCGCTTCAACATCGTGCTGCGGGACGACAAATCGTACCCCTGGCTGATGCTGACCGAGGATCATCCGTTCCCGCAGATCGCCAAGCACCGTGGCGCGCATGTGCGCAAGGGCAGCTACTGGGGGCCGTTCGCCTCGGCCTGGGCGGTGAACCAGACCGTCACCGCCATGCAGCGCGTGTTCCTGCTGCGCTCCTGCGCCGACACGGTGTTCGCCAACCGCACGCGGCCCTGCCTGCTGTATCAGATCCGCCGCTGCTCGGCGCCCTGCGTCGGGCGGATCAGCGAGGCGGACTATGGCCGCCTGGTCGGCCAGGCGAAGGCGTTCCTGGCCGGCAAGTCGGCCTCGGTGCAGCAGGAGCTTGCGGCCGAGATGGAACACGCCGCCGCGGCGCTCGAGTTCGAGCATGCCGCCGCGGCGCGCGACCGCATCCGCGCGCTGACCTTCGTGCAGGGCAGCGACGTGGTGAACGCCGCCAGCCTGCAGGACGCCGACGTGATCGCCGCCTGGCAGATCGCCGGCCAGACCTGCGTGCAGGTGTTCTTCTTCCGCGGCGGACGCAACAACGGCAACCGCGCGTTCTTTCCCTCGCACGCGAAGACCGAGGAGGCAGCCGATGTGCTCGCCGCGTTCATCGCGCAGTTCTACGACGACAAGCCGCCGCCGCCCTGCGTGCTGGTCAACCATCCGCTGCCCGAACAGGCGCTGGTCGCCGAGGCGCTGAGCCTGAAGGCCGACCGCAAGGTGGAGATCCTGGCGCCGCAGCGCGGGGAAAAGCGCGCCGTGGTGCAGCACGCCGAAATCAACGCCCGCGAGGCGCTGGAACGCAGGCTGGCGGAGTTGGCCGGCCAGGCGAAGCTGCTGGAAGCCGTCGCCCAGTTGTTCAACCTTCCCGCACCGCCCGAGCGGATCGAGGTCTACGACAACAGCCACATCATGGGCACCAACCCGTATGGCGTGATGATCGTCGCCGGGGCGGACGGCTTCACCAAGGCGGCGTATCGCAAATTCGCCATCCGCGGGCCGATCACGCCGGGCGACGACTTCGCGATGATGCGCGAGGTGCTGCAGCGCCGCTTCACCCGCGCGCTGAAGGAGCAGGCCGAGGGCGCGCCGCCGACCGACTGGCCGGACCTGGTGCTGATCGACGGCGGCGCCGGCCAACTCTCGGCGGCGCGCCAGACGCTTGCAGGACCTCGGCGTGAACGACGTGAAGCTGGTCGCCATCGCGAAGGGCCCGGATCGCGACGCAGGCCGCGAGTGGTTCCATACCGACGGCCAGGGATCGCGGAGCCGTTCCAGCTTCCGCCGCGCGACCCGGTGCTGTATTTCCTGCAACGCCTGCGCGACGAGGCGCATCGCTTTGCGATCACCACTCACCGCGCGGGACGCTCGAAGAACATCCGGCAGAGCGAGCTGGATGAGATCTCCAGGCATCGGCGCGGCCCGCAAGCGCGCGCTGCTGAACCATTTCGGTTCGGCCCGCGGGGTGAAGATGGCAGGTCTCGCCGACCTCGAGGCGGCCCCCGGCATCAGCCGGGAGACGGCACGGCGCGTCTATGCGCATTTCCACCCGGGAGTAAGGATGGAAACTGCTTCTCTGAGGCGCTCAGGGCTCTGCCCTGAAACCCGCCCGGTGGCGTTGCCCCCGGGACCCCCACCAAAGGCATAGCCTTTGGGATCCGATTCTAAAGTAATGGGTTCCAAGGGCTCTGCCCTTGGCGGAGTCCAGAGGCGGAGCCTCTGGTGGGGTTCGGGCTTCTAAGCCGGGCACATGAGTGACACGGCTTTGCGTCGCGGCGCTTGCCTGCCCCCTCCCGCTACCCCTTCCGAGCGGCTAGGGTGCGCGCAATGCTCACCGACCTGCCGAACCTGCTGACCCTGTCGCGCATCGCTGCGATCCCGCTGCTGGTCGTGCTGGTCGCGCTGCGCCACCCGGTGGCCGACCTCGCCGCCTGCGTGCTGTTCAGCGTCGCCGCGCTGACCGACTATTTCGACGGCAGGATCGCCCGCAACCGCCGGCAGCAATCCGACCTCGGCCGCATGCTCGACCCGATCGCCGACAAGCTGCTGGTCGGCGCGGCGCTGATGATGCTGGTCGGCCAGTCGCGGCTGTCCGCGTGGGGTCTCTACCCCGCGATCGTCATCATGCTGCGCGAGATCCTGGTGAGCGGGCTGCGCGAGTACCTCGCCGCGATCCGCATCGGGCTGCCGGTCACGCGGCTGGCCAAGTGGAAGACCGGCTTCCAGATGGGCGCCCTCGGGACCCTGCTGGCAGGCGATACATCGGCCCGGCTGCTGCATCTGTCGTTCCTGCCGATCGGCATCATCGGCGAGGCAATGCTGTGGATCGCCGCCGTGCTGACCCTGTGGACCGGTTGGGACTACCTGACCGCCGGCCTCCGCCACGCCTACGGCCCACGCACCGGCGGCCTGCCCGAGCGCCAGATGCCGTCTTCGTGAATTCCCCCGCGTGAAGATTATCGGCATCGTCGGCTGGTCCGGCAGCGGCAAGACCACGCTGCTGACCAAGCTGATCCCGGTGCTGCGCGCCGCGGGCCTCACCGTCTCGACCGTGAAGCACACGCATCATGGCTTCGACATGGATCGGCCCGGCAAGGACACCTATCGGCATCGCGAGGCCGGCGCGCACGAGGTGCTGGTCGCGGCCGGCACGCGCTGGGCGCTGCTGCATGAGGTCGTGGGAGCCGAGCCCGGCCTGCCGGACCTGCTCACCCGGCTGGATCCGGTGGACCTGGTCCTGGTGGAAGGCTTCAAGAGCCACCCGTTTCCGAAGATCGAGGTGCATCGCCCCGCGCTCGGCAAGCCGCCGATCTGGCCGGAACAGCCCGACATCGTGGCGATCGCGACCGATGCGCCGATCGACGCCGACCGGCCCGTCCTGCCGCTGAACGATCCCGCCACGGTCGCCGCCTGGATCCGCGGCTTTGCGGCCGTACAGTCGATTGCCGCCATAAGTCCTTGAGCATGGCGCGTGACCGGCCCACATTCCGCTTCGGCTGGCGTCGTCCGGCCCGTCGAGCCGACGATTCGATCCGGTGGGAGCCTTCCCGTATGCGCCGCATAGTCCAAACCTGCCTGTGCCTGGCGCTATCAGGCTGCGGCTACAACACCTGGGCCGACTTGCCCTTCTCGACCGGGACCAATCCCAACATGCCGGTCGGCAGCAGCGAGAACATGCGCCGCGCCATGGGCGAGGTGGTGGAGGTGCAGCCTCTGACCACGGAGCCGGGCGACGTCTGGCCGGGCACCATGGCGCCCACGCCGACGCTGGAGGACATCGAGAGGCAGGGTCTGCAGACCCAGCCGGAGCGGCCCGTTCCGGGTTCGCCGGAATTCCAGAACCAGCAGCCGCCGCCCAACCTTCCGCCGCCGCCGGCAAAGCGCGGCAGTTCCACCCCGCCCGCCAACAACCAGCAGGGTCTGTTGCCGCTGCCGACCCCGCGGCCGCCGCAGGCGACCAATCCGACGCCGCCTGGCCGCAATCCGGCGGGACAGGTGTACCCGACGCTGAACGGCCCGGCGGTGACCAATGGCGGCACCACCGGCTACCAGACCACCACGACGCCCGGCGGCGGATCCGCCATCGTCGTGCCCAATGGCAATGGCACCAGCACGATCATACATTCCAACGGCACGATCGAGACGGTGCCCACACCACGCTGAACAGCCATGGCAGACGCCGAGACACCGCTGACCGTCCTGTATTTCGCCTGGCTGCGCGAGCGGACGGGCACGTCGGAGGAGCATGTGACTCCGCCCGCGCGCGTCAGCACGGTCGGTGATCTGATCGACTGGCTGACGGAGCGAAGCCCCGGCCATGCCCGCGCCTTCGCCAACCGGCGCACGGTGCGGTGCGCGGTGAACCAGGATTTTTCCGATGCCGCCACGCTGCTGCATCCGGGCGACGAGGTGGCGTTCTTTCCGCCGGTGACGGGCGGCTGACGCGATGGCGCGGATCAAGGTGCAGGCAGCGGATTTCGACATCGGCGCCGAGTTCGCCGCGCTGAGCGCCGGGCGCACCGACATCGGCGGCATCGGCTGCTTCGTCGGCACGGTGCGCAACAACGCGCTGGACCAGCGCGTCGCCGCGATGACGTTGGAGCACTACCCGGCGATGACCGAGCGCGCCATCGCACGCATCACCGAGGAGGCGGAGCGGCGCTGGGGGCTGCTCGGCTGCACGGTGATCCACCGGGTCGGGCGGCTGGTGGCCGGCGACAACATCGTGCTGGTGCTGGCCGCGGCGGCGCATCGGCAGGCGGCGCTGGACGCCACGGCGTTCCTGATCGACTGGCTGAAGACGAAGGCGCCGTTCTGGAAGCGGGAAGAGTTCGCCGACGGCGGCGGAGCCTGGGTGGAGGCGCGCGAGGCCGACGACGCTGCCGCGGCGCGCTGGTAGGGCTCTTCGGGTCTGTTGGCGTGCGTATTTCCGGCCGCGCCGTCGCGCTGTCCGCAGCCTGGAAAACAGTAAGTCAGAAGAACACCGATTACGCAGATTTAAGATAAAGCAACGATTACACGGAGTAATGCCAGACAGTAAGTCAGAACAACACGGATTACACGGATTTAAGATAAAGCCACGGATTGCACGGAGAGTAATACCAGGGGCCGTTGCAGTTGACTTTCCCACCGTGGCCCTACCGTCATGGCCGGCGTCCAAAGGTCACTGGCATGGGCGCTTGCTATAATCATGCGCTTCGCGCGAAGCGCCACTCTGTTCTTTTCCGTGTAATCCGTGTTAGTCTTACTTTCTAATTCACATACGCACCTTCGGCCTCACACGCATACGAGCCGTCCGCCCTACGCCTTCACCAGCGGGCAGCCGCCCTCGCCGAGCGGCCGGAACGCCTCATCCATCGGCGTCGTCGCCAGCAGCTTCGCAACATCCCACTCGTGTTTGCTCTCGGACGGCGTCTTCGCCTCGAACAGGTAACAGGGATGCAGCGCCCGCCCGTCCTCGCGGATGCGGCCGGGACCGAAGCAGTCGTCATCCGTCGGCATCGCCTTCATGCGCGCCACCACCGCGCGGCCATCGGCCTTGGCCGCCGCCACGCCCATGTCGGCCACCGCCTTCAGATAATGCAGCGTCACCGCGTAGTCGCCGACCTGCGTCATATTGGGAAAAATGCCGTTCGGCGTCTTGCCCTTGACCCGGTCGTTGAACGCGCGCGTCCGATCGTTCAGGTCCCAGTAATATGACTCGCTCCAGCGCAGCCCCTGCGACGTCGCGAGCCCCAGCGAATGCACGCCGGTGCTCTGGATCAGCAGCGCCGCCACCTTCATGGTCTTCATCAGACCGAATTCCTGCGCCTGCTTGATGCAGTTCTGCGTGTCGCCGCCGGCGTTCGCCAAGTCCCAAAACCTTCGCGCCCGACGCCTGCGCGCGCACCAGCATCGCGGAGAAATCGGTGGTGTCGGGGAACGGGTAGCGGATGCTGCCCAGCACCTTCGCACCCATCTTGCTGATCACCTGCGTGGTGTCGCGTTCCAATGCCTGGCCGAATGCGTAATCGGCGGTGATGAAGAACCAGCTGTCGCCGCCCTCCTTCACGATCGAACCGCCGGTCGAGCGGCCCAGCATGTAGGTGTCGTAGGTCCAGTGGATCGTGTTCGGGCTGCATTGCGGACCGGTCAGGTCGGACGTGCCGGTGCCGGAATTCAGCATCACCTTGTTCTTCTCGCGGCACACGGTGTTGACCGCGAGCCCGACCGAGGATGTCGGCACATCGACGATGGCATCGACGCCGTTCTGATCGAACCACTGCCGCGCGATCGAGGCGCCGACGTCGGGCTTGTTCTGGTGGTCGGCGGCGATGATCTCGACGTTGAAGCCCTTGCCGGAGATGCCGAAATCCACCAGCGCCTGCCGCGCACAGACCACGCCCGTCGGTCCGCCATCGTCGCGGTACTGTCCCGACTGGTCGTTGAGCACGCCGATGCGGATCGTCGGCGTCTGCGCGCGGGCGAAGCGGGGAACGGCGGCAGTGGCTGCCGTGGCGCCGAGTAATGTGCGTCGGGTCAGGCGCATGTGTGGTTGTCCTTCCGGTGTTGTTGGAACCCCTCCCCCCGGCCCCCTCCCGCAAGGGGAGGGGGAGTATTTGGATTTGATATTTTGATCTGATTTGAATATCCTCCCCCTCCCCTTGCGGGAGGGGGCGGGGGGAGGGGTCGGCGCCAGTCCCGCTACACCGGAGCAAACATCGGTATCGGCGGCCCGCCTTCGCTCGGCACGAATTTCAGCTTCACATCCTGGCCGATCTTCAGCGCACCAAAGTCGCAATCGACGATGTTGGTCATCATCGACGGCCCCTCCTCCAGCGTCACATACGCAATCGCGTACGGCACCTCGGCGCGCGCCATGATGCTGAGCGTGTAGATCTTGCCCTTGCCGGAACCCTCCACCCATTCGCAGTCGCCGAAGCAGAACGGGCAGAGCGAGCGCGGATACCAATGCGCCTTCTTGCACGCGACGCACCGGCGGATCAGAAACTTTCCCGCCGCGCAGCCGTCCCAGTACGGCTTGGTCTCCGGATTGGTGTCGGGCGTGCCAACAAAGGAAATCTTGCGCTGTACATAGGCCATGTCGATCACTCCCGCTCCAGAATGACAGTGCTGCCGCAATGCCGCGTGCCGAGCGAGCCGCCCGTGCCATGCGCGATCGCGAGGTCGCAGTTCTTCACCTGCACCGCCGGATGCGCCTCGCCGCGCAACTGACGCACCGCCTCGATGATCTTGGTGATGCCGCCGCGGTTCGCCGGATGGTTGCTGCACAACCCGCCGCCGTCGGTGTTGAACGGCAGCTTGCCGACGCCGGAGATCAGATTGCCGTCGGACACGAATTGTCCGCCCTGCCCCTTCTCGCAGAAGCCGAGATCCTCGATCTGCATCAGCACGGTGATGGTGAAGCTGTCGTAGATCGACGCGTACTTGATGTCGGACGGCTTGATCCCCGCCATTTCCCACGCCGGCGGTCCCGACCAGCGCGCCGCCGAGAACGTCAGGTCGATGTTGCCGCCCGCCTGGTGCTTCGGCGATTCGCCGACACCGATCACCTTCACCTTCGGCCGCTTGAGGCTCTTCGCGATCTCCGGCTTGGTGACGATCAGCGCACCGCCGCCGTCGCTGATCACGCAGCAATCCAGCCGGTGCAGCGGCGTGGCGACCATCGGCGATTTGACCACGTCCTCCACCGTGACGACGTCGCGCAGCATGGCGTGCGGATTGTGTTGCGCGTGATGCGACGCGGCGACCTTGATCCAGGCGAGCTGTTCGCTGGTCGTGCCGTATTCGTGCATGTGGCGCGTGGCGCACATCGCGTACATGTTCGCGGTCGCCGGACCATACGGGAACTCGAACTGCATCTCGGGCTGCGCGGGGCTGCCGGCGCGCGGCGCGGTGCCGGTCGCCATGCCCTCGCTGCGCGGCCGGCCGGCAAGCGTGATCAGCGCGATGCTGCAACGCCCGGCGGCGATCGATTCCAGCGCGTGGCCGACCGCCACCTGATAGGACGAGCCGCCGACATCGGTGCGAATCCACGTGCCGGCACTTCAGGTTCATGTAGTCGACCATCGACAGCGGGCCGAGGCCCGGTGCGTCGCCGGCGCAGAAGTAGCCGTCGATGTCGTCCTTGGTCAGGCCGGCATCCTCCAGCGCGCCCTTGGCACACTCGGCATGCAGCAGCGTCACCGACTTGTCTGGTGCCTTGCGCGTCGGGTGCTCGTATGCCCCGACGATGTAGCCCGCGCCTTTCAAACTCATCCGTTTCTCTCCCTTGCGAACGTCGCGCTGATCCGGTCAACCGGGCGGAGTATACCGATCAGTAGCCTCTCCGCCAGCCGGACGCCATCAGATGGGCAAGGGCGCGGCCTTCAGCCGCTCCATGGAGAAGCGGCTCGTGACGTTGCGCAGCGGCACGGTCGCGATCATGCGGCGGTAGAAGTCGTCGTAGGCAGCGATGTCCGCCACCACGACGTGCAGCAGGTAGTCCACATCGCCGCTCATCCGCCAGGCATCGACGATTTCCGGCAGGTCGGCCACCGCGGCGGCAAAGCGCTGCAGCCATTCGCTCGAGTGGTCGGCGGCCTCGACCTCGACGAACACCGAGACCGGCAGGCCGACCTTCGCCGGATCGATCGTCGCGACGCGGCCGAGGATCACGCCCGCCTGCTCCATGCGGCGGATGCGCTTCCAGCAGGGTGTCGAGGTGAGCCCGACGCGCGAGGCGATGTCGGCAAGCGAGAGCGACGCGTCCGCGGCAAGGAGGCGCAGTATCTCCCGGTCCAGCCGGTCCAGGTCCTTGTCCAAGGTGATCATGGTGTCATGTAGCAGAAATTTTCTGCAGGGGCATCCCTGCGTTGCGGTCCGGAGAATTAAATACTCAATAGGCGAACAGAACGCTGACCAGCTACACTTCACCCACCCAACGGGAGACAAACGGCATGGACTTCGGCGCGGCGATGTTCTTCACCGACTATTCGATGGCGCCCGGCGACCTTGCCCGGGCGCTCGAGGCGCGCGGGTTCGAGTCGCTGTGGGCGCCGGAGCATTCGCATATTCCGCTCTCGCGTGCCTCGCCGTTCCCGAACGGCGGCGATCTGCCGAAGCAGTACTACGATGTCATGGATCCGTTCGTCACGCTGAGCGCCGCCGCGGCCGCGACGACGGCGCTGAAGGTCGGCACCGGGGTGTGCCTGGTGCAGCAGCGCGACCCGATCCAGACCGCCAAGCTGGTGGCCTCGATCGATCAGGTGTCGGCGGGGCGGTTCCTGTTCGGCGTCGGCTCCGGCTGGAACGCCGAGGAAATGGCGGACCACGGCACCGCGTTCAAATCGCGCCACAAGGTCGCGCGCGAACGCATCGAGGCGATGAAGGCGATCTGGACCGAGAGCACGGCGGAGTACCACGGCGAGTTCGTCAACTTCGATCCGATGATGGCCTGGCCCAAGCCGGTGCAGAAGCCCCATCCGCCGGTCATCGTCGGAGGCGCATTCCCCTACGGCGCGAGGCGAGCGATCCGCTACGGCGACGGCTGGGTGCCGCATGCCAGCCGGCCGGAATACGGCGATGTCAGCGACTTCCTGCCGCAGTTCCGCCGGATGGCCGCCGAGGCCGGCCGCGATCCGGCGTCATTGCCGCTCACCATGTTCCGCGTCGTGGAGGCGTTGGATCGACTGCGCCACTACCGCGACATCGGCATCGCACGCGTGGTGATCACGCTGCCATCGGCAAAGGCGGACGAGGTGCTGCCGATCCTCGACCGCTGGGTGCCGCTGATGCGCGCGACGCAGATGGGCTGACGGTCTGCCCGTTCACCGATATGGGTCGGGCGTGTCAGGACAAGAGCCAGACGGAGAAAAGTCCTCCCCCTCCCCTTGCGGGAGGGGGTCGGGGGAGGGGGAAGGCGCCCCGAGGTCACCAATGCCGCGACCGCGACTTGTGCTGGTGCCGCCCCTCCCCCAGCCCCCTCCCGCAAGGGGAGGGGGAGAATGTTGCTTCTGCCAGCGCATATCCTGACGCCTATGGGGCGTGTCCCGGCCATGACGTCGGATTGAGCGATGGCATCAGCCGCTCTGGGTCGCCCCGCTTTGGATCGCCCCGCCTTGGGTTGCCCCATTCTGGGTCGAATAGCTGGCGCGGCCGATCGCGAGCAGGTTGCCCTTTGCATCGAACACATCGACGTCCACAACACCGACGCTCCTGCCGGCACGCCGCACGCGCGCGGTCGCGGTCAGCGCGGTATTCACCGCAGGTCGCAGATAGTCGACACGGAAGTTGATCGTCGGCAGCGGTCGCCCGAGGCTCATCACCAGTGCGTAATCTCCGACCGTGTCGATCACCGCGGCGATCGGACCACCATGCCATTGCCCGCTCCCGGCGATGCGCTCGAATTCAGGGCGCATCGGCAGTGTCATCGTCACAACCTGTCGCGACGGATCGGCCTCGATGACAGTAAGACCGAGGAAGCGGATGAACGGCGAAAGCGCCAGCAGGCCCTGAAGCTGCGCGGCCGTCAAAGCCTCGCTCATGGCGTCACCACGATCTTGCCGAACACCTCGCGATCCTCGATCACCCGCAGCGCCTCTGCTGCGTCGGCAAGCTGATAGGTGCGCTCCACCAGCGTGTTCAGCCGGCGCTGCTGCACCATCTCGAGCAGTGCCACGATATCGCTGCGCTGCCAGCCGTTCGATCCGCGGATTTCCAGCTCGAATGTCCAGATGAAGCGGATGTCCTCCTGCGGATCGTAACCCGCCGTGGCCCCGCAGGTGAGCAGCCGGCCGCCGACCTTCAGACAGCGCATCGATTTTATCCATGTGTCGCCGCCGGTAAAGTTCACCACCACGTCGAGCCCGTTGCCGACATTCGCCCCGCGCCGCGACGGCTTGCCGTACAGGTCAAAGATCGCCTGCACGAAGTCGCGCTCGGCATAGTTGACCAGATGATCGGCGCCGAGCGCCTGCAGGCGATCCAGTTTTTCTCCCGTGCTGGCGCAGGCCACCACTTCCGCGCCGGCCTGCTTCGCAAGCTGCACGCAGCAAACGCCGACGCCCCCGCTGGCGCCAAGGATCATCACCTTGTCGCCCGGCGCGCACGTTGCCCTTGGAGACCAGCATGCGGTGCGCCGTGCCATAGGCGACCGGGAGTGCCGCCGCATCGACGTAGCTCACGGCATCCGGAATGCGCACCAGCTGATGCGCCGGCACGCGGCACAGTTCCGCAAGCCCGCCGTGCACGGTCTCGCCGATCAGCCCGCCCTCGACGCGGTTGATCGGATCGACCAGCACCCTGTCGCCGACCGACCAGCCTTCGATACCGGGACCGACATCGGCGATCTCGCCGGCGACGTCGAGGCCCATGATCAGCGGCATCGGAATTCTGATTCCCGGCATGCCGCGGCGCGTGAACACGTCGTGGTAATTCAGCGACGAGGCACGGACGCGGATCAGCACGTCGCCTGCGCCGATGGCGGGATCGGGGAAGTCGGACACGAATTCCATCACATCGGATCCGCCATGCCGGCGGACGATCATCGCTTTCATCGGGCCTCCTGCTACGCCTGCATCGCGGCCTGCTCTGCCAGGCTTTTGCGATCGATTTTGTTGGTCCCCGCGAGCGGCAGTTCGTTCAGGAACCAGATGCGGCGCGGATGCTGATAGGCCGGTGCGTTGGCGAGTGCGAATTGCCTGATGTCGTCCTCGCTGACCGATGCGCCGGCGTGCGGCACGACGAAGGCGACCGGCTTGTGCGCCTTCAGTTCGTCGGCTACCGGCACGACGCACACCTGGTGCACGGCGGGGTGCCGTTCCAGCATCTTTTCCACTTCGCCGGGATAGATGTTCTCGCCGCCGCAGACGAACATGTCGTCGGCGCGTCCGACAAAGAAGAAGAACCCATCGGCGTCGCGGCGAAATACGTCGCCCGTGATGTAGAAGCCGTCCGCCGTCAGTGCCATGCGCGTGGCGTCCGGCAATTTGTGATAACCATTCATCACCGCGGGACAGCGCATCTCGAGCACGCCCTCGTCCGCCACCACCACGCCCTCGTGCCGCAGGCGCAGTTCGACCGCCCGATGCGCGACGCCCACCGACAGCGGCGTCCGTTCCAGCCCGTCCGGATGCGGGCCGAACACGATCGGTCCCGCTTCCGTCGTGCCGTAGCCATGGACGATCCGCGCCCGCGGGAAAGCCTGCCGCATCTGTTCGATCAGTCGTTCGGAGAGTGGCGCCGATCCGACGCGCAGGCTTTGCACCGATGACAGATCGGTCGACGCCATCGCGGCGTGCTCGCGCAGCATCATCGCGATCATGGTCGGAACCGCGGTGAGCGCGTGCACCCGATAGCGCGACGCGGCATCGATGTAGGAGCGAGCGGTGAACGACGGCAGCAGCACGATGGTGCCGCCGGTGTTCAGCGTGGACTGGCAGACCGACAGCGCGTTCATGTGATACAGCGGCGCGGCGACCAGAACGCGCTGGCCGGGGGGCGGCGATGGCTGGGCCCGCTGCTCCAGCACCCACAGATGGCTCTGATGCGACAGCACCACGCCCTTCGGCCGTCCCGGTCGAACCCGATGTGTAAAGGAACATCGCCGGTTCGCCGGTCTCGGCCTTCACCGTGTCAAAGGCGCCATCGTCCAGCAGTGAGTCAAACGCTGCGTCCAGCACGACGTGCGGCACATCCGGACGCAGCAACGGGCGCCGCGCTGCATCGCACAGCACGAGCCTGGCGTCGGCATCCTCCACGACGAAGTTCACCGTCGCCGCCGGCAGTTTGTAATTCACCGGAACGGACACGAGCCCGGCACGCATGGTGCCCAGATATGCGACGAGATACTCGGCGCTGTTCGCCGCCAGGATCGCAACGCGTTCGCCGCGCCGCAATCCGCGCCGCAGCAGGCCGCGCGCAAACGCATCGCTCAGCCGCTCGATGTCGGCGTAGGAAAACCAACGCGGCGTGCCATGGCCGATGTCGATCAGCGCAGTGGCCGCGGGATCGACCCACGCCGCGACGGCGCTGCCCAGGTTTGCCGCCGCCATCGTCAGGCGCGGAACTCGAGCGTCACGCCAAAGGCCTCGCTCGCCGGCACGACGATGCGTTCGCGGCCGCGGAAAACACCCGCGACCTGCCCCTTCGCCAATGCCGCGGCCGTGCCGTCCAGCGATCGCGTCCGGATGGTCAGCGCCGCCATATACTCTTCGCGGCCATCGCTGGCGGGCGCGGCGTCGCCGAATTGATGCGCGAGCCCTGCTGGTGTGACAATGTCGAAATGTGACAATCCGATGACGAGCGAACAGCCGGTTGCACTCGGCTGCACGGCGTCCTCGCCGAACATGCGCTTGAAAAGCCGCCCCAGCACTGTCGGATCGCGCGCCGCGATCACCGCGCGCACCACGCCGACGGCACCGTTCGGGTGGTGCCGCCATTCGTCGCGCCACACAAGATCACGATTAAAGTGATGGCAGAAATAAATGCGCCCCGCCGATGCGGTCCCTGGCGTCAGGCGCACGGTACGAAATGTCGCATTCCTGGGACCGTCCGTCAGTTCGACCGGACGCGAGAATTCGAGCGGCGGTTCCACCGGCACACCGGCATCGTGCAACGCGGCATACACCGAAGCGGAATCCTCGGTGCCGAACACGAGGCCGTTGAGACCGAACGGCGCCGCCAGGATCTCGCCGCGCCTTGTATCGCCCGCAGGCGCCGCGATTAATTCCAGATACTCGGTTCCGAAAATCGCCAGATGGTTCATCGACCCCAATGTGTGGTAGCCGCGCGGCGTCATGGTGAAGCCGAGGCGTTGAAAGGTCTCTAATCCGGCATCAATCCGGTCGCGCACGTTGACCACCACGTGATCGAGCGTCGGCACCGGCAGTGTCACGGCCATGGCGTTGCCCCCTGGGTTTGATCTGCGTGTTCCATTTCTGCGACGATGGTATTGCGGCGGGGTCCGGCAAACCAGCCCTCCGCCCCGGCCGGCCTGTCGTGCCTGTGCAGACGTAAAAAAATGGCGACACCCGGAAGGGAGCCGCCAAGTTTGGGGGGGAAACGTCACGCAGCGGAGCCATATGGCGACCGCCGCGCCCCAGACATTGGTCGTCGTCGAACCATGTCAAGCTCACAGTTCCGCGCGCTGTCTGTCGATTTCGTTAAATTTGCGCAAATCGAATTCTAAATGACAGCGGCGCATGACTCCCAGCTTGCGCTGCGATGACGGCGTTGTAATGTTCACGGCGATCAGTGGCGGCCGCCGACCGCATCGATGGCCAGGTTCAGGCGCGCCGTCGCGACAATGAAAAGATAATTTGCCGCCGTCAGCTGCGACGCCGGGGCTTCGCTGCCTGCACGATGACGGCCTTGCCCGCGCGCGCCGGACTTCGCTTTGGCGCAGTGGCGTCGGTGGCAAGATCCGGCAGGCGTTGCCGCATCGACGAAAAACCTTCCCATGGATCGGTGCGCAATCGTGCGAGCCGGTCGGGGGTGTTCCGCAATGTAAACTTCGCCGGGTCCAGCTTGCGATTCACCTCGTCCCATGTCACCGGCGTGGCCACATTGGCGCCCGGCCGCGCGCGCGGACAGAACGACGCGATGGCCGTGGCGCCCATGCCGTTGCGCAGCCAGTCGATCAGAATCCTGCCGCGCCGATCCGCCTTCTTCATCGTCGGCAGGTAAAGATCAGGCTTTTGCTGGCTCATCGTCTCGGCGAAGGCACGGCAGAATGGTTTGACATCATCCCAATGCGCGACCGGCTCGAGCGGAACGACCACGTGCAGGCCCTTGCCTCCCGTTGTGCGGCAGAACGACGTGAGTCCGAGGCGCTGCAATTGTTCGCGCACGTCGTTTGCGGCGTCGACCACGCTGGTGAACGGGACGCCCTCGCCGGGATCGAGGTCGAACACGACCAGGTCGGGATGCAGCGCATCGGCTTCCGTTGCACCCCAGGCGTGGAGCTCGATCGCCGACATCTGCGCCATGGCAACCAGCCCCTCGGCATCATCGATCGCGAGGTACGGCGAGCCTGCAGCCTCACCCGTGCGAATTGCCGACGGCAGCGCACCGTGACCGTGCTTTTGAAAGAAATGTTCGCCCGCAATGCCGGTCGGACAACGAACAACGGCGAGCGGCCGGCGCGCCAATCCCGGCAGCGCGTGGTCCGCGACGGCGAGCCAGTATTCCGCCAGGTCCTGCTTGGTGATTCCGGGCCACAGCGCCCGGTCGGGATGCGTCAGCGCGACACCGGCGACCGTGACGCCACGCTGCTTCGGTGCGCGCGCCGTTACAATTTTGCTGCCGCGCGGCGTGGTATGGTCGCTGCGCTTCGCAGGGGCTGCATCGTCGGGCACCCGTCGTGAACTGGCCATCTTTCGCTCCGCCTTGGGATCGGCCGCCTCACGCACGACCTCGGCCGCCGACTTGTCCTCCCGCTGGCCGAGATAGACTGCATGGCGCACACGGCCCGACCCGGACCACGCCGTGAACTGCACCTCTGCGACCAATTCGGGCGTTACCCAGTGGATGCCCTGCGGCAGCGGATCACCGGCGACGAACAGCGCTTTTGGCGGATCGGATGCGAGGGCGGCAAGCCGCTTGCTCAACCGCGTCAACTCGTTTTCGGAGAACCCGGACCCAACGCCGCCGGCGTAGTGCAGTGCGCCGTGCGGGTCGTAGTAGCCGAGATGCAGCGAGCCGAGGCCGGTGCGGCTGCCGCCGGGCGACGTCCAGCCCAGCACGATGAACTCTTCGCGACCCAGGCATTTCACTTTGACCCAGCCGTGTCCGCGGCCCGCGCGATACGGCGCATCCGCCTGCTTGCAGACGATGCCTTCCAAACCCATGCGGCACGCCTCGCGACGCATGCCGACCGTATCGCCCGCGTGGTGGTCGCTGTAGCGCAGCATGCCGTGCCAGTCGGCAAGGCCGGTCAGCACGCGCTTCCGATCGACCAACCGGCAGGCTCGCAGGTCCCATCCATCGAGGTGCAGCAGATCGAACAAGTAGAGATGCAGCCGCGCGTCCTTGCCTGCGGACAGCGCTGTTTGCAACGCCGGAAAACTCGACGCGCCATTCTGGTCCAGCGCGACGAGTTCGCCGTCCAACAGCGCCGTGTCCACGCCGAGCCTGCCGACCTCGCGCGCCACTGCGGGCAGCCGGTCCGTCCAGTCCAGCCCGTTGCGGGTCACGAGGCGCACCTTGCCGTGATCGATCCAGCACAGCAGGCGATAACCGTCGAACTTGATTTCGCTGACCCAGCCTTCGCCTTTCGGCGCTTCCTCCGCCGCCGAGGCGAGCTGCGGCGCCTGGCGCTGCGGCAGCTTCGCGCGCGCGGCACCCTCGGCCGGCGGCTCTTCGCGCCGCTTTGCCGCGGCCTTGCGCGCAGGCTTCGGCGGCGGCGCTGCCTGCTCCAGCGCCGTCGCATCCGCACCGGCGCGTTCCGCGTCGTCGTGGCCCTTGATCAGCAGCCAGTTGTCCTGCCGGCCGCGCTGCCCCGGACGCGGCTTCAGTCGCACCAGCGTGAAGCGACCGTTCAGCCGCTTGCCGTGCAGCACAAATTTGATCTCGCCCTCGCGCATCCCCGCTGCGGGATCATCGAGCGCTTCCCAGGTGCCGCGATCCCAGGTCTCCACATTGCCGGCGCCGTACTGTCCGTCCGGAATCGTGCCCTGAAAATCCGCGTAGTCGAGCGGATGATCCTCGACATGAACCGCAATCCGCTTGTCCGCGGGATCCAGCGAGGGACCTTTGCGCACCGCCCAACTCCACAGCACGCCGCCGTGCTCGAGCCGGAAATCCCAGTGCAGACCGGCACGATGCGCGGCGTGCTTCTGCACCACGAACATCGGCTTGGCGGTCGGTTTGGCGTGTGCCCGGGGACGTGCCTGTGGCGCCGGCTCGCTGGTGACGCCGAAATTGCGCTTCGCCCGGTAGGTGCGGATGGAGGTGTCGCGTGCGGTGCTTGTGCTGGCCATAGGATATCAGCCTGCCATCACATCCCCGGTTCCGGCGTTACACAACCAATTGATGGCTGATCAAACCTCCACAGTGCGCTTCGGCTGTCAGCGTTGCAGCGTCTTGCGCAGGAAGCCGGTGCGTTGGGTGGCGCTCGCCATCAGGAATGCGGCGTCCGCACCCGACAGGATGAAGCGCGCACCCATCTCGATGTAGCGCTGCATGATCGGCTCGTTGTAGATGCCGGCCATGCCGGGGAATTTTCCGTGCTTCTTGCTGGCGGCGATCATCTTTTGGTAGGCGTCCGCCACGCGATCGTTGCCGAAATCGCCGGGGATGCCCATCTCGGCGCAGAGATCGTTGGTGCCGATCAACAGCACGTCGACGCCGGGCACGGCGGCAATCTCGTCCGCATTGGCGATCGCTGTCGGCGTCTCCAGCATCACGACGGTGAGGTTGGCCGCATTCAGCGCCTTGCGCCGCCTCGCCGGTGCTGACCGAGCGCAGGCTGTAATGCGGCCCGATGCCGCCCATCGAGCGATGCCCGACCGGCGGATATTTCAGCTTCTGCACCACCTCGCGCGCTTCCGCCGCGGTATCGACATGCGGCATCACGATGCCGAGCGCGCCGTTGTCCAGCACGCGCGTCGCAATGGAGTATTCGCCGTTCGGCACGCGCACGAGCGGCGCGATGCCGGCATCCAGCGCGGCAACCGCGATCTGCGCGGCGGCCTCGATGGTCATCGTGCCGTGTTCGAGATCGAGGAACAGCCAGTCGAAGCCGGCGGTCTTCATCGCGATGGCGATCTCGACGCTGCGCGTCATGCGCACGCCCGTGCCGAGCGACAGTTCGCCCTGCTCCAGCTTCTCACGCGCGACATTGCGAATGGTTGGCATGCCGTTTCCCCTGTTGGTTACTTCACCGCCTCGGGTTGGCGCGCCTCGACCGGCAGCGCGAAGTAACGGCTGCGCATGCCCTTCTGATTTTCGTAGAGCGAGCCTTGCAGTTTCGCCGGCGGCAGCGGCAGGCGCACCGGCGCGCTCGCCAGCCGAGGCTCGCGGTGAACGCCGGTGACCATCAGGTCTTTGAACTTCTCGATCCCGCCCGGGTAACCGAGCAGCGGCCAGGCATCGGCGGTGCGGAACTGGAACAGCAGCAGGCGGCGGTCGTTGTCGGAGACGTTCGGCGCCGAGCCGTGAATCGCGCGCACGTGATGCACGGTGATCGAACCGGCCTTGCCGGTGAGCGGAATCGCCCTGCTGTAATCCACGTCCCGATTTTCCGGATTGATCGCGCCGCAGAACACGCCATCGGTGTGGTGGTCGTGGATCGGGCCGCGATGACTGCCGGGGATAATCATCAGCGGGCCGTTCGCCAGTTCCATGTCGTCGAACATCACGCCGACCGCGGCCAGGTCGTCGTTGGTGTGCGGATAGAATGCCCAGTCCTGGTGCCACTCCACCGGCGCACCGAAGCCCGCGGACTTCAGGTTCAGCTTGGCAGTGTCGAAGCGGATGTCCGGCCCCCACAGCGCCTGCAGCACGGCGAGGATCTTCGGATGGCGCACCAGGCGCGCATATTCCGGATGATGCAGGTGCGCCGTCTTGATGCGCCGCACGCGCGGGTTCTCCGGTGTGTGGCTGTCCTCGAGGTCGTAGATCTCGTTGTGCGCCGTGACGTCGCGCGCGCGTTCGACGAATTCGTCGGTCACGCGGCGCAGGCGCTGCACTTCGTCCGCTGCGAGTATGTCGGGGACGACGATGGCGCCGGTCTCGTTGTACTGCTCGATCTGGGTCCTGCTCAGCATGGCTTCCTCCCGCTGCGCGCCAGCCTAACATCACCCCCCGGGGTGGTCGAGCCGAACAGCGCATGGTGCACTTGGCGAAAAGTTTTCCCCTCCCCTTGCGGGAGGGGGTTGGGGGAGGGGCGCCGCGACCGCGGCCGTTGTTGGCATCACCCCTCCCCCACACCCCTTCCGCAAGGGGAGGGGAGGACCTAAACCCGGCCATGACGATGCGTACGGCCGTCGGACGGCTACCTGCGCTGCACCAGCTCTACCATGATGCCCTCCGGTCCGCGGATGAACGCGAGCCGCGTGCCGGGATCGCGGGTCAGCGGACCGATGGCGACGTCGGCGCCCTTGGCGCGCAGTTCCTCGCATGCGGCGTCCACATCATCGACCGTCAGGCCGATATGCTCGAGGCCATAATACGGAAACTGCGGCGCCGTCGCCGTCGGGTCGTGCGGATGCGTCGGCGCGATCAGCACCTTCTGCCCGCCCACCTTCATCGTCACGCGCATCTGCCCGGGATACAGCGTGCCCGGCGGATAGATGCTGCGCGTCACCTCGGCGCCGAACATCGTCTCGAAGAACCGCCCGGTCGCATCCGGATCGGGGCTGCGCAGATGGATGTGGTCGTACTGATAATCGCGCATTTGCTTCTCCCTATCGCACGAACGCGTAGCGGAAACGCTCGCCATCCGCCGTCACCCGCCCCACCGTGGGTGACGGGAAATGGATCGGCAGGATCAGCGTGCCGGTGTCCGCCACCTCGCTCAGGAACTTCCGCCGCGACGCCGCGGCCTCCTTCGCGTCCCAGTCGAAGATCGTGGACCACTCCGGCTCGCGGCATTGCAGCGCGTGGTGCATCATGTCGCCGGTCACCGAGGCGCGCTGCCCGCCCGAGCGGATGTTGACGCAGCAATGGCACGGCGAATGCCCCGGCGTCGGCGTCAGCGACACCGTATCGTCGAGCGTATAGTCGTCATCGACCAGCAGCGCCTGGCCGGCCGCGACGATCGGCTCGCAGTTGAACCGCCAGACATCGCCGGGCGGCTGATCGCCGCGCTGCGTCGCTGCCTCCCACGCGGCGTATTCCTTCTTGTGGAAGATGTATTTTGCCCGCGGGAACGTCGGCACCCAGCGACCGTCGCGCAGCACGGTGTTCCAGCCGCAGTGGTCGATGTGCAGATGCGTGCAGAACACGTAGTCGATGGCCTCGAACGTCAGCCCCTCGGCGCGGAACCCGTCGAGCCAGGGCTGCTTCGGGAAATCCATCGGCGCCGGGTAGCCCTTGTCCTCGCCGGTGCAGGTGTCCACCAGGATCGTGTGGTGCGGCGTGCGCACCACGAAGGTCTGGTAGGTGATCACCATGCGGTCGGACGCGGCGTCGTAGACCTCGGGGTCCATCGCCGCGAGATGGCGCTGTCCGACATCGGGATCGTACGCCGGGAACATGTCGGCCGGCCGCCGCCACGGGCCGTCCCGCTCGATGATGCTGGTGATGGTGACGTCGCCGATCTTCAGGCTGCGCATGGCGTTCCCCTTCCCTCGCGTCGTCCCCGCGACAGCTCCGTCCCGGCGGGCGGTGGTCAGGGTAATCGCATTGGCCGCCGCCGTCTGCCCTCCGGGGTCGTCGCTGGGAACGGCCGGCAATCGTCATGGCTGGGCGGCGCGTCGGGCATGGGTGCGTGTCAGCGATGGGACCGACGCAGACCGTTGTGCGCCAATGCAAGACATTCAGGGCCGAGGGGCGACCAGCCCAAACCGCACCCAAGCACAATCCTAATAATGATATTGGCTATCGCCAGGCGCCGAAGTTTAATGAGCCTAATACTTAACACCACCGGTCAAGATATGAACGAAAGTGTCAAGCGGGAGCTCGGACTCGTACGCCTCTCTGGCCAAATTGTGATCTTCGTGCCGAGGATCCAGTCTGCGCATCGCGATTAGGCAAGCACGGCTGAGCAATAGCAGTTACTGCAGATCTACGATTACCTCCATTTCCATAATCTCGCGACTGCGCCAGAACTCACTCCCTAGACCAACCAATGGAAAGGCGACCCGCATGACTTGGGGTAGGCTGATGGGTGCAGTCGCGGCTGGTGCCGTGGTAATGGCCGCCACATGCAACATGGCACTCCCGCAGCAGATTGCGCCTGAGGGCAGGGTTTACGTGTTCCATTCGAGGCCAGCCGGCCAGTGTCCCGCACTCGATTGGCACGTGGTGGTGGGCGACAACAACACCCTGGGAGGGATGGTTGCCTGGAACGACATGAAGAGCATGGCCAACGTCACCGGGACGATTGCGCCCAACCGGACCTTCACGATGTCCGGGAAGGAGGTCGGTGGAGCGGGACGAACGGCCACGATCACCGGGGTGCTCCGGTCCGACGGTTGGCTCACCGCCAACGTCAAAGGGAAGAATCTCGAATGTCAGGGCATCACCGTGCAGTTCTATGTGCCGCCTCGAGTGGCGCGGCTCCCCCGCCTCCTCCCGGACCGCAACTTACACCTGCCCGCGCATTCCTTCCCGCCAGCGACATTCCCCCGTCTGAGGTCGGGGCCTATGGCGTGGTTGCTCTGCAGGCGAAGGCGACGCCGGCGAGCAGGGCGCGGCTCGGCATGCTTTGCCATTCGTTTCTCGCGACACTGCCGCGAGAGGACAGTCTCCCTCCGAGCATTCTAAAATCACAACAAATGATCACAATTTGGCCGCTTGATAATCCGCAATTAGCACGGCCGGGAAAGGAAGACTGCGACGTCCTGCTCGACCACTACGATCTCTATGGCGGCCAATCGGCTATCGTGGATGCCATACACCAGCACAAGAATTTGTCTGGGCGCGGGCCGTTTCTAATCGGCTGGTCGCCTTCGAACAGCCGTCATATTCCCGATGCAGTGGTCCTTGTGATCGATATGTCTAATTTCGAAACTCAGGCCAGCTTCGACGAATCCATGCTTTTTTGGCAACGGAAGATCGTCGAAGACCCGGGGCTTTGGACATCGGGGTTCTCTGTCCAAGGGATCCGCCTTGCCCTGCGGGACTTTGCTGACCGCTACGGAACAGATATTCTGAAAGTTGTGAAGCTCGAGTAGGATAAGATCAGCCTTCCAGCGAGGGTTGTGGGTCCTTGGGAATGCGGTCAATAAGAAAGCACGCAATTCTGACGGCTGTAGCGACTCTCGTTGGTATCGCCGCCGTCTTTTGGCTCCAGCCGACCACTAGCGGCGGCACCGTGCTGATCATGGCTGTCTGTTTCATCATCTTCAATGCGCTCGGCGCTATTCTGTAAACTGCAACCGCAATCCTCTCTGGCTTCGTCGGTGTCCCAGCCGCTTGTTTGAATACAGAACTGGTGCGAGTGAGATTGTAATGGTCGGGGAAGGCACCAGGGAAGATGTGCTGCGACCAGGGCCTACAGTCTCCACGTATTTCGTTTTGAGCTGCGCGGCCCAAAGGAATAATTTCCTTGACGCGGACTCCCCTCCCGCGCTCATCTGCCCGCTATGTCCGCCACCGAGACCGCCACCGCCACCAAACCCAACCGCCTCAGCGGCCTCCTCGCCCTCGTCCGCCAGCTCATCGACTACGGCAGACACCTCGCCACCACACTCCGCGGCAACCCGCACCCGCTCGGCGCCGGCGACATCGCGGAAATCCTCGCGCGCATCACCCGCGGCCTGCTCCGCGCCGAGGCACTCGAAGCCAGGCTGATCCGCAGCGCCGCCCGGCCGGACGCCGCGCCCGCACCGCCGCACGCTCCCTCCCACCGCCGTTCGCCGCCCGCCCGAGCCGCCGCCCGGCCCACCGACGCCACCGAATCCGTCCTCGCCCGCCTGCCCACGCCCGAGCAGATCGCAGCCGAGGTCCGCCGCCGACCGATCGGCGCCGTCATCGCCGACATCTGTCGCGATCTCGGCATCATGCCGAACCATCCGCTGTGGCGGGAACTGCAACTGGTCATCATCCGCCATGGCGGCAGCCTGGCCAGACTGGTGAAGGACATCCTCAGCAACGCCTTCGAACGTCCCGTTTCCGTCTGGCCCTCGGTGCCGCTGCAATCCCCGGCAGCGTCCGGCGCCGGCCCGCCCTGATCCCGACGCACAACGCTGCGGCGTCACGCACGGGGCCGGTTACGGCCAGCCCCGCTGTTGCCATTTGTTCCATGTGAAGGAACGGAACCGCAGATAAACGCTGATCAACGAATCCGCGTTCATCTGCAGCATCTTTATAGTTCCAGCCGATAGAACCGCGCCGCGGCGCCGCTGAACAGGTCGGTCTTTTCCGCGGCACTCGCCCCGCGCGCCAGGATCTTGCAGGCGTTCCAGAACGGCGCGTAGGCGTAGGAGCCCTTGTCCACCGGGAAGTTGCTCTCGAACATGCCGCGCGCCGCGCCGAACGCGTCGATGCAGGTCTCGACGTATGGCTTCCACGCCGCGGCCAGCGTCTCCGACGACGGCGGATCGGCCTTCTCGTGAAAGTCAAATCCGTTGATCCGCATCGCCATGCCGCCGAGTTTGACAAACACGTTGGGGCACTTCGCCAGCGCGCGGATCGATGCCGACCAACGGCCGAACACCTCGTCGCGCTTGCCGCCATAGACGCCGATGCCGAGCGGCCCGCCGACATGGTTCAGCACGATACGCGTATCGGGAAACGCCTGTGCCAGCGCGGTCAACTCGTCGATCTGCGGATGATACAGCCACGCGTCGAACGACAGGTTCAGCGGCGCAAGTCGGGAAAAACCCTCGCGGAACGTCGCGTCGGCCAGCAGTCCGGGCGGCGGCGCATAGGCCGGATTCATCAGTGTCGGATCGCCGTCCCAGGCGGTGATGTGGCGGATGCCGCGGAACCGCCCGCCGCCGGCGCGGATATGCGCCTCCAGCACCGCCTGCACACGCGCGCCCAACCGCAGGTCGGCGTGCCCGACAATGCCGGCGCAGACCTTGGTCGGCCCGTAGCCGCCCGCCGCGCTCATCGCCGCCACACCATTGACGAACTCGGTCTCGCCGACCGGCTTCATTTCCTCCGGCCCGCCCGCGCGATGCATCGAGCGGCACTGCACGAACACGGTGGCGACAATGTTGTGGCCCGCGTTCGTGTCGGCCAGCAGGTCGTCGAGCATGTAGCGCCAGCCTGGCCGCTCCCAAAGATGATGGTGCGGATCGACGATCGGCAGATCGGGCTCCAGGATCGCCTCGGTCCGTCGCGCGAGCCAGTCGTCGCGGACCGGGATGTAAGGGCTGCTTGCGGGCTGCGTTGTTGTGCTCATGGATGCTGCTTCCCTAAGTCGCCGCGGTGATTGATTCACCGATGATATTGACGATGCGATCCAGCGTTGCCTCCGGCGTCATCAACGGCGGCGCGATGCACAGCGAATCGCCGCTCACCGGCGTTCCGCCGCCGCCACGCTGACGAATGATAAGGCCGCGCTTCATCGCCTCCGCCACGACGCGCGGTCCAAGCCCGATCGCCGGCTTGCGGCTCGCCTGATCCTCCACCAGTTCGACGCCGCACATCATGCCAAGCCCGCGTACGTCGCCGACCACGGGGAGGCTGCGCAGCGATTCCAAACCGGCCAGCAGGCGCGTGCCCATCACGGCCGCGCGTTCCGGCAGCCCCTCCTGCTCCAGGATGTCGATGTTGCGCAGGCCGACGGCGCAGCAGACCGGATGGCCCGAATAGGTCGCCGCATGCATGAACTTTTCATCCGTTGGCGCGTCCTCGATCGCCTTGTGCACGCGCTTTGACACGATGACGCCGCCGAGCGGCAGATAGCCGCTGGTGACGCCCTTGGCGAACGATACAAGGTCGGGTTCCACGTCCCAATGTCCCAGCGCGAACCAGCGCCCGGTCCGACCAAATCCGGTGATCACCTCGTCGGCGATCAGCAGCACGTCGTGGCGGTCGCAGATCTGCCGCAGACGCGGAAAGTAGGTCGGCGGCGGCACGATGACACCGCCGGCGCCCATCACCGGTTCGGCGATCACCGCGGCGATCGTATCCGCGCCGTGCGCCTCGATCGCAGCCTCCACGGCGTCCGCGGCCTCGATGCCCGCGTCGCCGTTGCCGGGCCAGCGATACGGATAGGGTGGCGCTACCTGCAGGAACTCCGGCACCAGCGGGCCGAACATCTTGTGGTAGCCCGGCAGGCTTGTCGCACTCATCGCCGCCAGCGTGACGCCGTGATAGCCATACTGGCGCGAGATGATCTTCACCTTGTTCGGCTTGCCCATCCGCTTCCAATAGTACCGGGCAATCTTGAACGCGCTCTCATTTGATTCCGCGCCGCTGGTGGTGAAGTAGGCGGCCGCCATGTTGGAATAGGCCAGACCGACGATGCGTTCCGCCAATCGGATGGCAGGCTCGTTGGAGAAGCCCGAGTACGCCGATGCATACGCCAGCTTCGCCATCTGCGCAGACGCCGCATCGGCCAGTTCCTTGCGGCCATGGCCGACATTGACGTTCCACAGGCAGGACAGCCCGTCGATGTATTCGCTTCCATCGGCGGTGCGCAGCATCGCGCCGTGCCCTTCGACGAAGACGCGCGCCTGGGCGTGATCCTGGGGATGATGCAGCGGATGGATCAGATGGCGCCGGTCGGCGTCGAGCAGACTTGTACTGGTCGCTGCATGATCATTCATGGCTGGTTCCTTTGTCGAACTGCCGTTACACTGCGCGTTCCGCCTGCCATTGTCCCTTGCCGAACTGGCTGAGATTGACCGGACCGCGGTGGCTGTCGGTGGCGCTGCCGAGCAGCACTTCGCCTGTCATGCGGTCGGCATCGACCGTGCCTTGGAAACGATAGGCGATTGCGCTGCCCTCATGGCGTGCCTCGAACTCCATGAGGATGTTCCGAGCGGTGAGCCTGCCGACCACCGTTCCGGCGAACTGCTCGGACTCCTGGCTTCCGGTCAGCTGACTGCCCTGCTGCTGCAGGCGCAATTTGTGCAGACGCTGGCCATGCAGGAATTGCACGTGCAGGGACCACTCGCCGGACAGGTCGATCACCGGCGGTTGTTCCCGCGGCGGTTCCAACGACCGCGCCGCGGTCAGCGCAACGGCGATCGCCCTGCCGACTTCGGCGGATTCGCCAGGCTGGAACTGGAACGGATCGATGGTCACCGAATTTGCAGTCGCCGCCGTGTCGTCGATCATGATGCGCGGCGTGCCGTCGAGCAGGCGCGCCCGCAAGCCCATGCCGTCCAGCGCGATGCCGTCCCAGCGCACGCGCAGTGCCGGAACGCGCACGACACCGGCGGGCTCGATCACGTCGCTGCTCACCCCGGGCACGTCCGCAACCCGCCGGGCAATCTCCTGCAGATCGCCGTGCCAGCGCTGCAACTCGGCAGCCTCGTCGCGCTCCTCCAGCCAGTATTCGACCGCGGCCAGCACGCCGATCACGTCCTCCTTCGAGACTTTCATCGGTCGGCCGAACGCCTGGTGCGGCGAGGCATTGCGCCAAGCCGCCTGCACCAGATCCTTGTTGCCGAGCAGCAGGCCGCTGGTCTGCGGCCCGCGCAGGAATTTGCCCCCGCTGTAGATCACCATGTCCGCACCGCGCAGCAGCCACGGGCTCGGCCGCTGCAGGTGCTCCGACGCGGCGTCCACCAGGATCGGAATGCCAAGCGGTTTCACCCGCGCGGCGATTTCTTCCAGGCGTACACGCGAGTTTTCCTCGTTGGTGCCGAGGATCGCGACCATCGCCACCGGCTCGGCCAGCGCGGATTCCAGATCCGCGATCGAGTCGATCTCGACGATATGCGCGCCGACCATGCGGATCGCCTGATCATAGGCGAAGCGCTGGTTGCGCGGCAGGATCACGCGATTCACCCAGCCGTCGGTGAACGGCAGGCGCAGCATGCGAACCGGATCATTGCCGGCGATGCAGGCGGCCGATGCCAGTGCCACTGCGGCCGCGCTGCCGCATGTCACGATGCCCCACTCCGCGCCGGTCAGTTCGGCCAAACGCCGGCCCGCCGCCTCCATCAATTCGTCCAGGTTGACGAACTGACGCGACGCCTGGTCCATCGCGGCGCGCACCTGCGGCAACATCAGGCTGCCGCCATGCATCGTTCGCACGCTGCAGCAGTTGATGAACGGGCGCACGCCCAGTGCAAGGTAGGGATCGGCGTTGCTCTCGGTTCTCTCAGGCATGGGACACACTCTCCGTTGCGGTTTGGTACACCGCTGTCTCGAAATCATCCAGCAAGCGCAGCACTGTCGGATCGGCGAACGGCAGAATCTGAGTGAGCAGCACGCCGGTCACCTGCCGCTTCGGGTCCAGCCAGTAGTAGGTGTTGAACAGCCCCGCCCAGGCGAGGCTGCCGGCGCTGCGCCTGCCCGGCACGTCCTCGGTGTTGATCAGCCAGCTCAGGCCCCACTTCTTCGTCATGCCCGGAAAGAACTCGGCATCGTTCGACAATGTCGGGACCTGCGTCTTCAGCAGTTCGACGTTCAGCGCGCCGATATGGTTCTGCGCCATCAGCGCAATCGTCTCGGGTTTGAGAATGCGCGCGCCGTCGAGCGCTCCGCCGTTCAACAGCATCCGGAGAAATGCCAGATAGTCCGGACCGGTAGAGCAAAGCCCGCCGCCACCGGCAAAGAACTCGGGCTTCACCGACGGCTGTGGCGGGACCAGTGCGAGCGAGCCGTCGGGAGCGCGCGCATGAGGCTGAACAAACCGGGCGGTCTGCGCCTCGTCCGGCACGAAGCCGGTATCGCGCATGCCGAGCGGTGCGAAGATATGCGTCCGCATATAGGCGTCGAGGTCCTGGCCGCTCACCGTCTCGACCATGCGGCCGGCCCAGTCGATGTTGATGCCGTATTCCCAACGCTCGCCCGGTTCGAATGCAAGCGGCATGTTCAGTGCGGCGAGTTTGCCCGACATCACGGTGGGCGCGCCGGTCGTTTCGACATAGCGGTTCAGCGCGGCATTCCAGACATTGTAGACAAATCCCGCGGTGTGCGTGAGCAGTGCTCGCAGCGTGATCTTCCGCCGCGCCGGACGAAGGCGGGGCTTTCCCGCGGCGTCGAACCCATCGAGCACCTGCGGATCGGCAAGATCGGGAATAATCTCGCCGGCCGGCTGATCGAGCGAAAGCTGCCCGCGCTCGACGCATTGCATTGCCGCGACGCCGGTGACCGCCTTGGTCATCGAGGCGATCCGGAACACGGTGTCCAGCGTCATCGCTGTGCCATCGGCAAGACTTCGGCGGCCGAATGCGCCTTGGTAGCACGTGCCGTTGCGATCCGCCGCAAGTGCGACAACGCCGGGCACGCTTCCGGACGTTGCCGCATCGTTCAGCAGCCGATCGATGTCTTCCCAAGCCATTCGCGTTCCTCCGATCCTGATCCCACAATATGCCGTGGAGTTGCACCGGCTGGCCAGCGGGGCAACAATGACCCTTCCACGGAAACCCTGCCCAGGGAGCGCCAGGATGATCGAGAGCGAAATCGTCGTCACGACCAAGCACGGCAAGATGCCGACATTCATGGCCGCTCCGGATCGTCCCGATGAGTCTCCAGGCATCATCTTCTACATGGACGCGCCAGGCATCCGCGAGGAACTGCGCAACATGGCGCGACGCATCGCCAAGCACGGTTATGTCTGCCTGCTGCCCGACATGTATTACCGCCTCGGCACCGTGCGCTTCGACATTCCGCGTCGTGACGATGGCATGTCGGGCGTCATACGCGCGTCGATGAACAGCCTGAGCATTCCTTTCGTCAACGACGACACGGCTGCGATGCTTGCCTGGTTCGACGCGAACGACCGCGTGAAGCCAGGGCCGGTCGGCTGCGTCGGGCACTGCATGAGCGGACGCTACATCACCTCGGTGGCGGCGGCATTTCCGCACCGCATGGCGGCGGCCGCGTCACTGTACGGCGTCGGCATCGTCACCGACAAGGATGACTCGCCGCATCTTTCGCTCGGCAAGATCAAGGGCGAACTTTACTATGCGTTCGCGGAACACGACCAGTCGGTTCCGGCGAATGTCATTCCCGATCTGAAGGCGGCGCTGAACAAGGTTGACGCAAAAGCGACGGTGGAAGTATTCCCGGGCACGCATCACGGTTTCTGCTTTCCGGAGCGTGCGGTGTACGACACGCTTGCATCCGAAACGACATGGGCGAAAATCTTCGCGCTGTGGGATCGTCATCTGAAATAGCGAGGCACTGCCATGGAAGAGATGATATCCGGCACGCCGGTGTTCACCGGCGAGCGGGCGCATGCCGGTTACCGACTGAACCGCATGGCGATGTCGCTGACCGACGCGGGCAATCGCGGGCGCTTCGTTGCGGACGAGCTGGGCTACGCGCGCGAGATGGGGCTCGATGATGCCGAGGTGGAGATGGTGCGGCGGCGCGACTGGAAGGCCATGAACGACGCGGGTTGCAGCATCTATCTCCTGATCAAGATCGCCGGTTCACTGGGCCAGTCCCTGTTGCAGGTCGGCGCGCACACCAGCGGGCGGACGCTGGAGCAGTTCATGGCGGAACGGAAGGGGCACTGACGATGGGTCGGATTGTTGGCGGCATCGGCTCTTCGCACGCGCCCTCGTTCGGGACCGTGTACGACAAGGGCCAGCAGAAGGACCCGATGTGGGCGCCGTTGTTCGACGGCTACGAGCCGGTGCGCGCCTGGCTGGAATCGCTGCGGCCGGATCTCTACGTGATCGTTTACAACGACCACATGAATCGATTCTTCTTCGATGCCTACCCGACCTTTGCGCTGGGCGCCTGCGAGGTGCATCCGCAGGCGGACGAGGGCTGGGGCAAGCGGAATCTGCCGGACATGCGCGGCGATCCGCAATTCGCCTGGCACCTCGCGCGCTGCCTGGTCGAAGATGAATTCGATCCGACCATCTGCCAGGAAATGTCGGTCGATCATGGCGTCATGTCGTTCATGCCGATGCTCGCCGATACGAACTGGTCCACGCCGGTGGTGCCGATTGCAGTCAACGTCATTCAGCATCCGATTCCAACGGCGCGCCGGCTTTACAAATTGGGCGCTGCGGTGCGGCGCGCGGTGGAATGCTACGCGGAGGACATCAATGTCGTGGTGATGGGCACCGGCGGCCTGTCGCACCAGTTGCAAGGCGCGCGCTTCGGGTTTGTCAACCAGACGTGGGACAACCAGTTCCTCGACCAGATCGAGGACGAGCCGGAGACGCTCGCCGGCCTGTCACACCGCGACTACATGGAGCGCGGCGGCACCGAGGGGATCGAGATGATCAACTGGCTCGCGATGCGTTCCGCGCTCGGGCCGTCGGTGAAGCGCGTGCAGCGCACATACCACGCACCGATGATCACCGGCTACGGCCTGCTGGCACTGGCGCCAGTCTGAGACGACCCCTTTCAGCGTCATGGCCGGGCGTGTCCCGGCCATCCGTTGCAGCACCGTGTTGGCGGCGATGGACGGGTCAAGCCCAATACGAAGCAGGATAACGGTTACGCTGAAGAAAAGTTCTCCCCCTCCCCTTGCGGGAGAGGGTTGGGGGAGGGGCAGCGGCACAATGCCAACCTTGGTACTGATACCGATACTTTGCCTTGTGCTGGCGCCACCCCCGCCCCCTACCCCTCCCCCAAGGGGGAGGGGATAATCGCGCTCCTGCCAGCGGCTATCCTGATGCTTATGGGGACAAGCCCGGCCATGACGTGAGGGCCACACGGCTACTCGGCCGCCTCGGCTTCGTCCAAACCAGCAAACCGGTTCATCTCGCGCCAGCTCGCACGATAGCCGGGCCGCATCACGCGCTCTTCAACGGCGCCGAGTTCGTCGAGCCAGCGGCGCTCGGTGATGTCGGCGTCGGTCCAGCATTCGGCGACGGCCTGCGCGCGATCGGCGTCCGTGCCGTCGGTCAGCACGCCATCGATGCGTGCCCGGAAAGCCGCTTCCAATGCGTCGCGCTCGGCCCGGACGGCGGCAAGATGGATCGGGAATTCTTCCAGCATGGCGCGGTGCAATTGCTCATGGCGCCACCAAAGGGTGCGCGGATCGAACCGGTCGGTCGGTCGAGGACCATACGCCGGCAACGCCACACCTGGCAGCACAGGCTTGAAGATCGACGTGCACGGCGCGGCGGTTGCAGTCACCCAATGCACGATACGATCAACCTGCAACTCGGACACCAGCGAGCCGACGGTCTGCCCGCCCCTCTCGCCGTCTGCGGCGTGCATGCAGATCGTGCGGGTCGGTGCATCCTGCGGATGCCAGTCCGGATCGGTTTCCGCCGTCGCGCCGTGGTCGCGCAGGATCGCCATCATGTCGACTGCTCGCAACCGGCCAGCAGTGCGCTGCAACAATGCAGTGGAGCGCATGCACCGAGCGCGACCCTGGCTGATCGCATCCTGCTTCATGTCGCTGAATGTTGCGGCGATATCGAGGTCGGCAACGTCCCTGCACCAGCCTTGCGTCCGCGCATGCTCGATCAGGCTCGGGCTCGCACGCATTGCCGCCCGGCCGATGCTGTAGGCGTTGGAAATCGAACGGACGCCCGCCGCACGTTCGACGGCCCACATGCGCCCGACGGTCTCCAGCACATAGGCTTCGCGCGGATCGGCAACGATGAATGAGTTATGGTAGAAGCGCGGCGTCAGATGGCCGCAGCTGCCGCCCTGGCCATATTGCTCGAGCAATGACGTGATCACCTCGACTGCCTGTGCGGCGCTGGCCGCGCGTTCGAGGGCGAGGCGCAACAGGTCCATGCCGATCAGCGCCGGTTCCTGCTGCGGCGGGATGCGCGCGTGCACTGCCTCGTTGCCGATGACCACGCCATGCTCATTCGCGCCCATCTCGGCGCCCCAGATCCAGAACGGCCGGCACAGCAGTACGGCGCATGTCCGGCGGACCTGCGGGATGTCGATGTATGTGCAGTTCACGCGCGCATCGTCGGCATGCTGCGCGCGGGCGAAGAACTCCACAGCCTGCGCCTCGTTGCGTTCGCGGTCGCTGTTCTTGCCGAACAGCACGCCTCCCGTCGCGGTGGCGTCGGGCAGAGCTACGATTGTGTCACACATGTCTGTCCTGCTCCGGTTCTTCGCATGGACGGATGCTGCGGTCGCAGCATTAGAACTCGGCACGGCTGGCCCGGTTTCCCGTTACCTGCATTCGCGATATACCAGGGGTGGCTCGACTGGGGAACGGTTTCCAATGTTAACAGAACCAAGAAGACGCACGGCGATGCCGAAGCTGAACGAGGAGGCTTTCAAGCTCGAGGATTTTCTGCCCTACCGGCTATCGGTGGCCGCCAATCGGGTATCGCGACTGTTTGCCCGCCGCTATTCCGAAGCTTACGGCCTGAGCATCCCGGAATGGCGCGTGCTGGCAATGGTCGGCCGTTTCGGCACGCTGTCGCCGAGCGCGATCGGCGAATGGACGGCGATGGACAAGGTGAAGGTTTCCCGCGCCGCCGCAACTCTTGTGGCGCGCGGACTGCTGCGCCAGGCGCACGACCCGCGCGATGGACGCGGCCGGCTGCTGCACCTGACGCGGAAGGGTGCTGCGGTGCACCAAGGCGTGGTGCCGCTCGCTTGCGAGCTCGAAGAACAGCTTGCCGAGGGCATGAGCCGCACGGAATGGAGCAACCTGTTGAAGGCGCTCGAAAAGCTCAGCGCGCACGCCCAGGGCTTTGAGGGCAGCAATCACGGCACATCGGTCGATTGAGAGCCCGACCGACTGGACTCGCGTGTTACGAAAACTTCGCTAGGATCGGCGGATGCAATGCGCCGCGGGCAACATGCCGGCTGGCGCCGCGACGCAGCATCAGGGAGGCGCCCGCATGTCAGGAACACAAAACGGCAGAAGTCCCCGCTCGGTGGCTCTGGTCGGGCCGTACAGCAGCGGCAAGTCAACATTGTTCGAGGCGCTGATGGAAGCGGCCGGTGCGCCGGTCAAGCGGCCGGCCGACCCGCGGAACCGACCGGCCACCACCGAGGTTCGCCTCGGGCACTGCAGCTATCTCGGCGATGCCTGGTCGGTGCTGGACTGTCCCGGCTCGATCGAGTTTGCCTACGAGACCAGTTGCGCGCTGGCGATGGTGGATCTCGCGGTGGTGGTGTGCGAGCCCACGCCGGCCCGCGTGCTGACCGTGGCGCCGCTGCTGAAGCTGCTGGCGGACCAGGGCGTGCCGCATATGCTCTTCATCAACAAGATCGAGACGCTGGAAGGCAGTGTCGGAGATACGCTGTCGGCGCTGCAAGGCTACGCCGGTTCGCCGCTTGTGCTGCGCCAGGTGCCGATCATCGACGGCGAAACGGTGAGCGGCTACGTCGATGTGGTGAGCGAGCGTGCCTATCGGTATCGCAAGGGCCAGCCGTCGGAGCTCATGCAGATTCCATCGGCGTTGCAGGACGACGAGCAGGATGCGTTGAACAAGCTGGTCGAGGTGCTGGCCGATCGCGACGACGCATTGCTGGAAAAGGTGCTCGAGGACGTCAAGCCGACCACTGCGGAGATCTACAACGACCTGCGCAAGGACCTCGCCGCCGGCGCGGTGATCGAGGTGCTGGTCGGTTCGGCGGAAAATGCCGGCGGCGTGCGTCGGCTGTGGAAGGCGCTGCGCCACGACACGCCGATGCCGCAGGAGACCGCCGCGCGCAAGGGCGTGGCGGACGATGGTCCGCCGCTGGCGCAGGTGTTCAAGACCGTGCATGCCGGGCACACCGGCAAACTGTCGTATGCGCGCATCTGGCGCGGCACCATCAAGGACGGCGTCACACTGGGCGGGACGCGGCTCGGCGGTATTTATCGCATGCCGGGCGGCGAACTTTCAAAAGTGGCCGATGCCGTCGAGGGCGACGTCGTTGCGTTGGGACGGCTGGATGGCGTGCCGACAGGCGCCACGATTTCACCGGGTGCGACGCCGGAGCAACTGCCGTTCCCCGCCCCCCGCCGCCGGTCTATTCGCTGGCGATCGTGACCTCCGATCACAAGGATGATGTGAAGCTCAACGGAGCGTTGCAGAAACAGCGCGAAGCCGATCCGACGCTTTCGGTCGAGCACGAGCAGGATACCAGCGAGACCGTGCTGCACGGCCAGGGCGAGATGCATCTGCTGGCCACGGTGGATCGGCTGGCGAAGGACTATGCACTGAAAGTGGCGACGCATAAGCCGCAGGTCGCCTACAAGGAGACGATCCGGCGTGCGGTGCATGAGCATGGCAGGTTGAAGAAGCAGAGCGGCGGGCATGGCCAGTTCGCCGATGTGAAGATCGACATCGCGCCCCGCGCGCGCGGTGAAGGCTTTGCGTTCATCGACAAGATCGTCGGCGGCGCGGTGCCACGCAACTTCATTCCCGCGGTCGCCGAGGCGGCTGAGGAGTCAGCGAAGAAGGGGCCGTTCGGTTTTCCGGTGGTGGATATTTCGGTGACGCTGGTGGACGGCGGATTCCACTCGGTGGACAGCTCCGACATGGCGTTCAAGACCGCGACCAATCTGGCGATGAAGGAAGGGATGGCGAAGGCGGAACCGATCCTGCTGGAGCCGGTCAACCACGTGACGATCAGCGTGCCGAACGAGTTCACGCCGCGGGCGCAGCGTCTGCTGACCGGACGGCGCGGACAGATCCTCGGATTTGCGGAGAAGGACGGCTGGCCCGGCTGGGATGACGTGGAGGCACTGGTGCCGGAGGCGGAACTGCATGATCTGATCATCGATCTGCGGTCGCAGACGCTGGGCCTGGGCACCTATCGCAAGCGGTTCGATCACCTCGCTGAATCGCGCGCCGAGATGAAGCGCGGGGCCGCGTAGCGATGAAAGCCGGATCAAGTCCGGCCATGACGATTGGGGGCCGGTCTAACGCCCGGAACTATACATGAAGCTGTTCGATCTGACCGGCAAGGTGGCCATCGTTACCGGCGGCAACGGCGGCATCGGGCTTGGCATGGCACAGGGGATGGCGTCCTGCGGTGCGACGATTGTCGTTGCGGGACGCGACGAGGAAAAAGCGAGGTCGGCACTGGCATCTTTGCAAGAGCTCGGGGCAAGCAGCGCGTTCATGGCGGCCGATGTGACGAAGAAGGCGGCCTGCGTGAAGCTGGTGTCGGACACGGTGGCGGCGTTCGGCCGGCTGGATATCCTGGTCAACAATGCCGGGACGGCGATCCGCAAGATGCCGCAGGACTACACCGAGGAAGAATGGCATCACGTGCTGGATACCAACCTGACCAGCGCGTTCCTGTGCTCGCAGGCCGCGTACGCGCCGATGAAGGCAGTGGGCGGCGGCAAGATGATCAACATCGGCTCGATGATGTCGCTGTTCGGCGCGCCGTATGCCACGCCGTACGCGTCGAGCAAGGGCGGCATCGTGCAGATGACGCGTGCAATGGCGACAGCGTGGGCGAAGGACAACATCCAGGTGAACGCGGTATTGCCCGGATGGATCGACACGGATTGAACTCGACGCGCACGACGGGAGGTGGACGGGCTGCACGAGCGCGTGGAAAATCGCACACCGGCGGCGCGATGGGGCGTGCCGTCGGACATGGCGGGTATCGCGGCGTTTCTCGCGAGCCCGGCTTCGGATTTTGTCACCGGCACAGCGATCCCGGTCGACGGCGGCTATTCGATTGGCATGTAGCGCGGTCACGCCCAGTCGAATGAGCGTCCGATCGCCTTGTGCCACGAAGCAGTGAGCGCGGCGCGGCGATCCTGCGTCGTTGCGGGCGTCCATGTGTGCGTGACACCCCAGTTGCGCGCAAGATCATCGGTATCCTGCCAGTAGCCGACGGCAAGCCCCGCCGCGTAAGCAGCGCCAAGCGCAGTGGTCTCGATCGTGCGCGGGCGCAGCACCGGCACGTCCAGAATGTCCGACTGGAACTGCATCAGCAGTTGGTTGACCACCATGCCGCCGTCGACGCGCAGCGTGCTGATCCGGATACCTAAATCGCGCTGCATCGCTGCGATCACGTCGAGCGTTTGGTACGCCGTCGCTTCCAGCGCCGCGCGCGCAATATGGCCGGCAGTGGCGTAGCGCGTCAGACCGGCAATCACGCCGCGTGCATCGGCGCGCCACCACGGTGCATAGAGACCGGAGAACGCCGGCACGAAATAGACATCGCCGTTGTCGGCAACCGATGCGGCAAGCGCTTCGATATCGTCGCTGGACCTGATCACACCGAGATTGTCGCGCAGCCACTGCACCAGAGCGCCGGTGACAGCAATCGAACCTTCCAGTGCGTAACAGGCCTTTTGTTCGCCGAGCTGCCAGGCAACGGTGGTAACGAGGCCGCTGGTCGAAATGACCGGCGCCTCGCCGGTGTTCATCAGCAGGAAGCAGCCCGTGCCGTAGGTATTCTTCGCCTCGCCTGGAGCAAAGCACGCCTGGCCCATCAGCGCAGCCTGTTGGTCGCCGAGGATGCCGGCGACGGGAACGCCGCTCAACGCGCCGGTCGCAATGCCGTAGATCATGGACGAGGGTACGATGCGCGGCAGAACGGCGCGTGGTATGTTGAACGCCGCGAGCAGCGTATCGTCCCAGTCCAGCGTTGCCAGATCCATCAGCTGCGTGCGGCTGGCGTTGGTGACGTCGGTCACGTGCAGCCCGCAAAGCTGGTGGACCAGCCAAGTATCGATCGTTCCGAACCGCAGGTCGCCGGCCTCCGCACGCCGGCGCGCGTCGGATACGTTGTCCAACATCCAGCGCAGCTTGAGGGCGGAAAAATAGCTGGCAAGCGGCAGTCCGGTCCGTGCGCGGAACCGGTCCTGGCCGCCGTCGCGCGCGTATTCGGCCACCAGCGGATCCACGCGCGTGTCCTGCCAGACGATCGCGTTGTGCACCGGCCGACCCGTGACACGATCCCACAGCAGCGTCGTCTCGCGCTGGTTGGTGATGCCGACCGCAGCAAGATCGCGTGGACCGAGGTCCGCGCGGCGCAGCGCATCGGCGATGACCAACTGCGTGTTCTGCCAGATCTCGAGCGGATCGTGTTCCACCCAGCCGGGTTGCGGATAGATCTGCTCGTGCTCCATCTGCGCCTTGACGATGATCTCGCCCGATCGATCGAACACGATGAAGCGCGTGCTGGTCGTGCCCTGGTCGATTGCGCCGATGTATCGGGTCATCCTGTCTCCGGGAAATCCTACAGCCACAGCGGATCGATCGGTCCCTTCCCCGCCAGCACCGCCGCAATGTTGTCCAGCGCTCGAAATCCCATCGCGTTGCGGGTCTCGACCGAGCCGCTGCCGATATGCGGCGACAGCAGCACGTTGTCGAGCCCGGCAAACCGCAGATCATAGTCGGGCTCGGACCGGAACACGTCGAGCCCAGCCGCAAACAGCTGCCCCGACGTCAAAGCGTCAAATAGCGCATCCTCGTCCACCAGCCCGCCACGCGAGACGTTCACCAGCACCGCGCCCCGCGGCAGCAACGCTAAAGCCTCCGCATTGACGATCCGGTCGATCGCCGGCCCGGACGGCGCATGCAGCGACAGGAAATCGCAGTGCGGCAGCATCGCGTGGAATGATGCGAAATACTGTGCACCGCGTTCGAGGTCCGCGGGCAGCCGGTTGCGCGAATGGTACAGCACCGACATGTCAAAACCGCGTGCCCGCTGCGCCACTGCTCGCCCGATGCGACCCATCCCGAGAATGCCGAGCGTTTTGCCTGACACGCGAACGCCCAGCAGATCGCCCTGGCCGATGCGGTAGCGCCAGCCGGCGCGCATGATCTTGTCGTATTCGTAGGCACGCCGCGCCGCGCCCAGCAGCATCATGAAGGCGAAGTCGGCGGTGCACTCGGTCAAAACGTCTGGTGTGTTGGTGACGAACAGCCCCCGCGCCTTCGCAGCAGCCACGTCGATGTGGTCGTAGCCGACGCTGCTGGTGGCACCGATGCGCACACTGGCGGGCAGACGGGCGATCGCATCGGCTGTCAGCGGCAGCGTGTTGGTGAACATGATCGCATCCGCGCGATGCGTGGTGGCTGCCTCGATCACCTGCGCCGCCGTCATGTCGTCGCTGCCGCCCACCACCAGCGCGTCGAATTCGCTCTGTGCACGCGTCACCACGTCGCGCGGCATCAAGGCGGCAAGCACAAGGCGTGGCTTCATCGGCAGGTCTCCCCGTTCGGGCCGATCATCGCGGCCGAGCCTGCCACGGATGGACGCGAGAAATCGAGAGGCGGGGTTTCACCCCGAACCCCACCAGAGGCGCTGCCTCTGGACTCCGCCAAGGGCGGAGCCCTTGGAACCCGTTACTTTAGAATCGGATTCCAAAGGCTTCGCCTTTGGTGGGGGTCCCGGGGGCAACGCCACCGGGCGGGTTTCAGGGCAGAGCCCTGAGCGCTTCAGCTTCACCCGCCGTCATCGGACTGCCCACACCATATGCTTGCCACGCTCCGGCCGACCGGCTTGACTGCCGTCCCCACCAATGAGACCGAGGACTTGATGCCTTCTGCTCGATTGGCCGTCGATATCGGCGGCACCTTTACCGACCTTGCGCTCGAGCATGACGGCAGGTGCACCACAATCAAGGTCCTCACCACGCAGGCGGCGCCCGAGCAGGGTGTGATGATCGGCGCGCGCGAGATTTTGCAAACGTCCGAGGTGACTGCAGCCGATATCGGCATCGTCATCCACGGCACCACACTGGCAACAAACGCGGTGATCGAGCGCAAGGGAGCGCGCACCGCGTTGCTCACCACGCAGGGCTTTCGCGACGTGATCGCGATGGGCAACGAGAGCCGCTACGACCAGTACCGATCTCAACATCGTGCTGCCGGAGCCACTGGTGCCGCGTTACCTGCGCCTTTCGGTTCCCGAACGGCTGGACAACGAGGGCAACGTGCTGCTGCCGCTGGATGTCGGCGCGGTTCGCACGCTGGTGCCGGTGCTGCGGCGCGAACAGGTCGAGAGTATTGCGGTCGGCCTGCTCCACGCGTTCGTCAATCCGGCGCACGAGCACCGCGTGCGCGATGTGCTGGCCGAGGAATTGCCGGATATTCCGGTCTCGCTGTCCAGCGAGGTATCGCCGGAGATGCGCGAGTGGGAGCGCTTCTCCACCACCGTCGCCAATGCCTATGTGCAACCCGCGATGGCGCGCTATCTTCGCGGTCTCGCTGCCGGTCTGCACGAGATCGGCATTTCGGGTCCGTTGTTTCTCATGCTGTCGGGCGGTGGACTGACCACCGTCGAGACGGCGTGCCGCTTTCCGATCCGCCTGGTGGAAAGCGGGCCCGCCGGCGGCGCGATCTTCTCGGCCAGCATCGCGCGGCAATGCGGCATCGCCAACGTGCTGTCGTTCGACATGGGCGGCACCACCGCGAAGATCTGCCTGATCGACGACGGCAGACCGCAGACGGCGCGCAATTTCGAAATCGCGCGGGAGGGGCGGTTTCGCAAAGGATCGGGTCTGCCGCTGCGGATTCCGGTGATCGAGATGGTAGAGATCGGCGCCGGCGGCGGCTCGATCGCGCATGTGGACACGATGGGCCGCATTGCCGTGGGACCGGAAAGTGCGGGTGCCGATCCCGGCCCGGCGTGCTACGGACGCGGCGGCACCGCGCCCGCGGTGACCGACGCCAACCTGATGCTCGGCCGCTACGATCCGGCGCGATTCGCCGGCGGCACGATGCGGCTGGATACCGCGGCGGCACATGATGCGCTGCAGGCCCATGTCGGCGGCAGGCTGGGTTTGACCGCCGAGATGGCCGCGCTCGGCGTGGTCGAAATGGTTGACGAGAACATGGCCAATGCCGCGCGCGTGCATGCGATCGAATCCGGCAAGACCTATGAGGGACGCACGCTGATTGCATTTGGTGGCGGCGGCCCGGTGCATGCGTGCCGCGTAGCGGAGAAGGTCGGCATCACGCGCGTGCTGGTGCCGTCGGGCGCCGGCGTGGGCAGTGCGATTGGATTCCTGCGGGCGCCCGTCGGCTATGAGGTTGTTCGCAGTCTGTATCAGCGCTTTTCCTCATTCGACGTTGTCGCGGTGAACGCGCTGCTGGCCGATATGGAAGCCGAGGCGATGGCGGTGGTGGCCCAGGGCAGCTTCGGTGCGGCAATTGCGCAGAGCCGCGTCGCCTATATGCGCTATGTCGGCCAGGGCCACGAAATTCCCGTGCCGCTGCCGGCGCGCGCGCTGAACGAGGAAGACGTGCCGGTGATCCGATCCGCATATGACACGGAATACACCAGGTTCTACGATCGTCCGGTGCCCGGCTCCGATGTGGAGATCATGAGCTATGCCGTTGTTGTCGCGACGTTGCCGGCCGACGCGCCAGGCGTCGCCTCGACGGATGATGCCGTGTCCAGCCCGCACGTCACGGCGCCACGAACGCAGCTCGTGCGCGACACGACCACCGGCGAAGCCTCGTCATGGTCCGTGTATGACCGGACGGCGCTGGCACCGGGCGTGAAAATCATCGGCCCGGCGATCATTGCCGAGGACGAGACCTCGACGCTCGTCGGCCAGGACTGGAGCGCGACCGTGAACGGTCTTGGATACATCGAAATGACGCGGCACCGCAGGAGTTCAACTGATGTCGCATGAAACCAATGCACTGGCGCAGATCCATCGCCAGATCATGTGGAACCGCCTGATCGCCGTCGTGGAGGAACAGGCGCAGACCATGATCCGCACCGCCTTCTCGACGACCGTGCGCGAAGCCGGCGATCTGTCCGCCGGGATCTTCGACCTCGCCGGACGCATGATGGCGCAGGCGGTCACCGGCACGCCCGGCCACGTCAACTCGATGGCGGAAAGCGTCGGCCATTTCCTGCGGAAATTCCCCATCGACACGATGCAGCCCGGTGATCACTACATCACCAACGATCCATGGCTCGGTACCGGACATCTGCACGACCTTACCGTCGTGACGCCCGCCTTCCACAAAGCACACATCGTCGGACTGTTCGCCAACACAGCGCACGTGATCGATGTCGGCGGGCTCGGCATGGGACCGGAAGGCCGCTCCGTGTTCGAAGAAGGCATGTATATCCCGATCGTCAAATGCTTCGACCGCGGCCGGCCGAACGAAACCTTCTTCGACTTCATCCGTGCCGGATCACGCCTGCCCGTCGAACTCGAGGGCGACATCTACTCGCTGTGCGCCTGCAACGATGCGGGCGCGCACCGCCTGGCCGAGATGATGGACGAGTTCGGGATGGACAGCCTCGACCCGTTGGCCGATTTCGTGTTCGAAAGCTCGCTGCGTGCAACGCTCGCCGAGATCGCGCGCATTCCCAAAGGCACGTACCGCGCCGAGATCAGCTCCGACGGCTACGAGGAACCGGTCACGCTGAAGGCCGCGATGACCATCCTCGATGACGGCATCGAGGTGGACTATGCCGGCACCTCGGGGCTTTCTTCGCGTGGCATCAACGTGCCTCCGGCATACTGCCGCGCCTATTCATGCTTTGGAATCAAATGCGTCGTGGCGCCGGATATTCCCAACAACTGGGCGAGCCTTGCGCCGTTCCGGATGAAGATCCCCGACGGCTGCATCCTCAACGCGCCGCACCCGTACCCCGTGTCAGTGCGCCACGTGATCGGCCATCTGCTGCCGGACCTGATGATGGGATGCCTGCACCAGGCGGTGCCGGAACGCGTCACGGCGGAGGGCGCGTCCGCACTGTGGAACCCGCCGTTGCGCGGCGGCGCGTCGGTGTCCGGACAGGCGCGCGGCAATCGCCCCGTGGTGCCGGACTTCGAGATCATCACCTTCAACTCCGGCGGCACCGGCGCGCGCCCCACCAGCGATGGGCTGAACGCCACCGCCTTCCCGTCCGGCGTGCGCACGATGCCGGTGGAAGCAACCGAGAATGTCGCACCGATCATCTTCTGGACAAAGGAACTGCGCGCGGATTCCGGCGGCGCGGGACGCACCCGCGGCGGCACCGGCCAGGTCATGGAGATCGGCGCCAAGGGCGATTTGGAATTCGCGGTCAATGCCATCTTCGACCGCATCGCCAATGCGCCGAAGGGACGCGAGGGCGGGCTGAACGGCGCACCCGGCGTGGTGGCGCTGAAGTCCGGCAAGGCGCTGCGCACCAAGGGATTCCAGGTGATACCCGACGGCGACCGGTTGATTTTGAAACTACCCGGCGGCGCAGGCATGGGCGGGCCGGCGGAACGCGATCCTGTCCTGGTAGCGCGCGATGTGCGCGACGGTCTCGTTTCGGCGGAAAACGCACGCGCGCTCTACAAGGTTGCGATCAACGCCGATGGGACCGTGGACCAGAAACTGACACGGTCACTGCGCAGCTGACACGGTTTCCGGCGCAACAAAAGCCGCACATTCCAATTGCGTGACAGGGTGAACCCGCTCTAAGGTTGCAGCGCAAGTATTCAGAAGAAGCCCATGCGCGCCGATGAATCGGACGCCATCGGCCACATAGGGAGAGCCAAGTGCCTGAAGACCTCGAAAAATCGGCAATGCGCAAAATCTACATGCGCCTCCTGCCATTTGCCATCTTCACCTACTTCCTTGCCTACATCGACCGGATCAACGTGAGCTTTGCCGGGCTGACCATGCGCGGCGACCTCGGCCTGTCGGCCACCGCGTTCGGCTTCGCGGCGGGCACGTTCTACTGGGGCTATTTCATCTTCGAGGTCCCCAGCAACATCGTCATGGAAAAGGTCGGCGCGCGTATTTGGATTGCGCGCATCATGATCACCTGGGGCATCTTCGCCGGCCTCACCGCGACGGTCGTCGGCGCCAACAGCTTCGCCCTGGTGCGATTCCTGTTGGGTGCCGCCGAGGCCGGCTTCTTCCCGGGCATCGTGCTCTATTTCACATACTGGTTCCCGGCCCGACACCACGCGCGCATCGTCTCGGGCTTCCTGATCGGCCTGCCGATTGCCGTTGCCGCGGGCTCGCCGGTGTCGACTGCATTGCTGGGACTCGACGGTGTCCTGGGCCTGCGCGGATGGCAGTGGATGTACATCGCCGAAGGGGTGCCGACCATCCTGGTCGGCGTCCTCACGTTCTTCGTGCTGACCGACCGGCCGGAGCAGGCGACCTTCCTCACCCCGCAGGAGAAGACCTGGCTCAGCGCAAAACTACTGGCCGAGCGCAGGGCCAAGGAAGCGGTGCGCAAGTTCAGCCTGTTGCAGGGGATGTTCGATCCCAAGGTGCTGCTGCTGGCGCTGAACTATTTCGGCATCGTCGTCGCGAGCCTCGGCGTGCTGATCTTCGTGCCGCAGATGATCAAATCGCTCGGTGATCTGAGCAACATGACGGTCGGCTGGCTGACCATGATCCCGTACATCACCGGCGGCATCGGCCTCGTGCTGTGGGGCCGGTTCTCCGACCGCATGAACGAGCGGCGGTGGAACCTGCTCGGTGCATGCGTGGTTTCCACGGTCGGGCTGATCATCGCCGGCATGACGATGGGCACCTGGTGGGCGATGGTCGGCCTGTCGATTGCAACATTTGGATTCTACGGATCCAAAGGGCCATTCTGGTCGATGCCGCCAATGTTCCTCACCGGCACGGCAGCGGCGGCGTCGATCGCGTGGATCAACTCGATCGGCAACCTCGGAGGATTCTTCGGGCCGTGGTATGTCGGCGTGGTGAAGGACATGACCGGCAGCTTCGCCGGCGGTCTCTACGGGCTGGCATTCCTGTGCCTGATGTCCTCGTTCGTCTGCGCGTTCTTCCTGCACATCCCGAACCACACCGCCGAACTGCCGACCGCAGTGCCCTCCGAGGCCCACTGAGCATGACGAGATCCCCCGGACCAGGTCCGGGGGATTCAAATCAGGGCTGACGGGCTTCGACCTGCGAATACACGAGAGGTACAGCCGCCTGCGGCGACTGCAGCCAGAACGTGAAGCTCTCCTCGATATAGAGCCGCACGCGGTCGGCATCGTGGTCGAGATAGCCGATCGAGAAATCCTGCCCGACGGTCAGTTCGAAATCCCCGCCGCGCATCGACAGCACGACCGCGCCGTGCAGCCCGGGCGCCCATACCAAAGGCCCATCGATCAGGCGGCGGACATGTTCGAGAACCGGATAGCCGGCAACCGTCGCTTCGGTGAGGCCGGTGTAGCAGCGCTCACTCAATGCCACCGCGAAAGGCCCGTCGACCCCGGCGTCGCGCAACCGGTTCAACGCGGTCGCCACAAAATCGGGATAACTTGCATAGTCGTCGCTGAGCTGCACGGCGGCATCGGCGCGGCGCTCGCAAATCCCGCTGATGCCGGCCGCCGGATAGCCATGGAAGATCGCGCGATCCTCGGCGATGGCGATCCTGCGCGCCGCCTCGATGATCGGATCGGTATCCGGATCCTTGGCGCCGCGATCGATCGCATCGAGTTCGCTGCGCAGCATATCGAATGGCACGCGCAATTCGACCAACGGCAGCACCTGGCGCAGCCGCGCCTCGATGTTGCCGGACGACGGCGGTTCGACAGGCGTGATGCGGCCGATGCCGACGGACGACGACTCCCACCCTTGCGGGCCAACGAAATCGACCAGCTTGCGCGCCGCCAGCGTCGTCTTGAGCGTCCGGCGCGCTTCCTTGTCGATCTCCTGCCACGCCGCGTCGGAGATCGGCGCCAGCTCCCTGAATAGATGGTCCATCGCTCAGCCCTTCAGACTGCCGATTGCGAGGCTGCCGTCGCCGCCAGCGGTATCCGCCGCCGCCGTCACCTCGCGGATCGGTCCCTGGCTGAACAGATACGTTTTGAGATGCGTGTTGAACTCGTCGTCGTGCCGGCGAAGCCATTCCAGCAGCATCGATGCATGCTCCTTTTCCTCATTACGATTGTGCAGCAGCACCGCCTGCAATTCCGCATTGGCACTCGCCTTGATGCGCTGATCGTACCAGTCGATTGCCTCCAGTTCCTCCATGATCGTCGAGATCGCCCGATGTCGGTCGAGAATCTCCGGCCCCAGTTTTTCCCGTTCCTCGTGCAGAGCCTCGCCCGCCATTTTCGCACTCCATCCGTTTCGCACTGACGACTGATGTTGCTGCGGGCGCTGCGGCTTCACAACCCCAACATGCGAACGTGACTGCCGATCGCATAGCACAAACGCTTCAGCGGCATTGCCCAAGGGATTGCAGAAGGGATTGCCCAAACATGACAGTCATGCTGTCCTATCACGCATGGACAGCATGCTGCTCTCGCTGCTCGGCTTCTCGGTGGCGATGTACATCACGCCGGGCCCGAACAACGTGATGGTTGCCGCATCGGCGGCGAATCACGGCATCCGCGCGACCTTGCCGCACATGCTTGGAATCGTGGTCGGGTTTGCGATGATGCTGACCTTGGTCTGCGCCGGCCTCGGCTCGGCGCTGGTCAGCTGGCCCCTGCTGCTGCCGCTGTTCCGCTGGGCGGGTGCGGCGTGGCTCGTCTGGCTCGCCTGGCAGATCGCGAGCGCGCCGTCACCGGGCGAAGGCGGACGCGCGCGCGTGCTTGGCTTCGCCGGCGCCGTGGCATTTCAGTGGATCAATCCAAAGGCATGGTTGATCGCCGTCGGCGCCGCCAGCGAGTATCTGTCGCCGCATCAACCTCTCGTCGCACAGCTCACCCGCATTTTCATCGTCTTCCTTGCCGTCGGCATGCCGTGCGTGCTGGTCTGGGCGCTGCTGGGCAGCGGCGCCGGCCGGCTGCTGCGATCGCCGGTGCAGTTGCGGATGTTCAACGTTGCCATGGCCGTTCTGCTTGTCCTGTCGGTGCTGCCGGTGTTGATTGAAGACTGAACGACCGGGAGCACACGACATGAAGATCACCCGCATCGACGCCTTCCAGGTGAGCTGGTCGCCCGACGACAAGCCCTCCCAGCGCAGTGCCTTCGTGCGCGTGTTCACCGATGATGGGATCGACGGCATCGGCGAGGCATCACCGATGCAGGGCGGGCTCGCCTCGCTTGGCATCATCAGACACGATCTCGCACCCGCACTGATCGGCAAGGATCCGCTGGACCACGCAGTATTGCTCGACACGCTGCTGCACACGTGCGTCAAGCTCGGTCCCGAGGGTGCACTGACCGGCGCGCTGGCGGCGCTCGACATTGCACTATGGGACATCAAGGGCAAGCTGACCGGACTGCCGATCACCAAGCTGCTCGGCGGCGCCTGGCGCACCGCGCTGCCGTTCTACGCCTCGATCGGCGGCAACGGCGATCGCAGCCTGGATGACGTGCTGCGTGTCGTCGAGACGCGGCTGAAGGACAAGCCGGCCGCGATCAAGATCCGCTTCGACAATCCGCGCACCGAACTGGACCGCGATATCCCGGGCGACATTGCGAAGGCACGCGCGGTGCGCAGTCTGGTGGGCGATGGGTTCCCGCTCGCGTTCGATGCCAACAATGGATTCACCACCGGGGGTGCGATCCGCGTCGGCCGGGTGTTGGAGGAACTCGGCTTTTGGTGGTTCGAGGAGCCCGTGCAGCACTACCATGTCAAGGCGATGGGCGAGGTCGCGCGCGCGCTGGACATCACGGTATCCGCGGGCGAACAGACCTACACGCTGGCGGCGCTCGCCGACCTGATCGACGCAGGCGTTCGCATGGTGCAGCCGGATATTGTAAAGATGGGCGGCATCACCGGGCTGATGCGCTGCGCCGCGCTCGCGCATGCGCATGGGGTGGAACTGGTGTCGCACCAGACGCAGCCGATGATCGGGCATATGGCGAACATGCATGTCGTGGCGGCGCAGTTGCAGGCGAGCAAGCCGATCGAGTGGAACGATCCGTCAACGCGCACGCACGCGGTATTCGAGAACCCGCCGAAGCCGGTGGACGGACTGTTCCATCTGCCGGATGGGCCGGGCCTGGGGTTGCGCGTGAACGAGGCGGAACTGGCGAAGCGGCGAGTGGAGGTCTGACCCAGTCCCGGTCGCGACGATCAAACGTCCACGCCATAATCCCGCAGCGCCGCTTCGCGTGACACGTAGCCCAGACGCACATCGCGTCGCACTGCTTCCGGGTCGCGCTCGTTCGCCGGTCCCATGCCGCCGCCGCCCGGCATCTCCACCACCAGCCGATCGCCGGTCGGAACAACCGCCAGACCCCTTCGGCTTCAGCTCCGCACCGGACGCCAGCGACAGCCGCCCGGCCTGACCTGAGCCGCCGCCGTGACGGCCGCGCGCCGGATACTTCACACGCTCGAAGCGAGCAAAAATACCAAACGCCGCATCCTCGCGCGACGCGATCTCCATCACCTGACCGAGCCCGCCGCGCTGACGCCCAACACCGCCGGAATCCTGCCGCAGTTCCTTGCGCCAGATGACCAGCGGCGTGATCGCCTCGGTCGCCTCGACTGGCACATTGCGCACACCCGATGGAAACGGCGTCGCCGACAATCCGTCCTGCGACGGCCGCGCGCCCGCGCCACCGGAGTGAAAGCTGTTGACCATGAACGGCGTGCCGGCCGCGCGGCCGATGCCTGTCAGCCCGTGTCCCGCAATCAAATTCAAAGTCCAGAGATTTGACGTGCCTTCCGCCGGCACGCGTCCCGGCAGCGCCTGGTCGAGACAGCCATACACCACGTCCGGCAGCATGTGCCCCATCACCGAGCGCGCATAGACCGCCGCCGGATGCGTCGCGCTGAGGATCGTGCCCTCCGGCGCCGTGACGCGCACCGCATCCAGCGTGCCGGTGTTGTTCGGAATATGCGGCGCCACCACGCAGTTCACGCCGAACGTCGTATAGGCTTCCGTATAGCACAGCGGACAATTGATCGCGTAGGACGACATGCCCGACGTGCCGGTGTAGTCCACATGGATCGTGTCGCGGCCGATGGTCAGCCGGCCGACCAGATCGATCGGCGCCTCATAGCCGTCGATGCGCATCGCAGCGGTCCAGGTGCCCTGCGGCAGCTTGCCGATCGCGTCGGCCATGCCGCGGCGACTGCGGCTGATGATCGCCTCGCCGAGCATGTCCAGATCGCGCAGTGCGAACTCGCGCATCATCGCCACCAGCCGCCGGCTGCCGATCTCGTTGCACGCGATCAGCGCGTAAACGTCGCCGATGACCTGCACCGGCTCGCGCACGTTGGCGCGGATCATCGCCAGCAGGTCCTCGTTCATCTCGCCGGCGCGCGCCAGGCGCAGCAGCGGGATGAACAGGCCCTCGTGGTAGATCTGCCGCCCTTCCGGCGTCTGCCCGACACCGCCCATATCCACCAGATGCGTCGTGCAGGCGAACAGCGCGACGATGCGCCCGTCCATGAAGGTCGGCGACACCACGACGAGATCGTAGAGGTGTCCGGTGCCCTTCCACGGATCGTTGGTGACGTAGACATCGCCTTCCTTCATCTGCGCAACCGGGAACACGTCGAGGAAGTGGCCGACGGAACGCGCCATCGTGTTGATGTGGCCTGGCGTGCCGGTGACGGCCTGCGCGAGCATCCGGCCCTCGAGATCGAACACGCCGGCCGAGATGTCGCCGGCCTCGCGTGCCGAGGTACTGAATGCGGTGCGCACCAGGGTCTGCGCCTGTTCCTCGACGACCGAGAGCAGACGGTTCCACATGATCTGCAGCTCGATCTCGGCGATGTTTCTGCGGGTCACGCCTCGATCTCCTCGATCACGATGTCATCGCCGGCGCCGATGCGCGCGGTGTAGCCGCTTGGCAGAATAGTCGAGGTGCCGTCTTCAACGATCACAGCCGGCCCAACCAGACGCGCGCCTTTTGACAATGCGGCGCGAACGAAAACCGACGCATCGACCACCTCGCCGCTTGCGGTCTCGATGATGCGACACCGGCCGGATGGCACCGCCACGCCGGCATCCGGCGGCAGGTCCTGTTGCGCCGGCAGTTCATGCGGTTCCGACAGCGCGAGGGTCCAGGTCACGGCCTCGACCTCCAGGCGCGGAATGACGCGACCATACACGCGTGCATACGTGGCATCGAACGCCGTGCGCAGTGCCGCGGGATCCAGCCTGCCGTCAGGCAGCGGCACCGCCACCTCGTGACCCTGGCCGCGGTAGCGCATGAAACCGGTGCGCACCGCGACAAGCGCGCCCTGTGGCACGCCAAGCCGCACCACGGCCTCGGCCTCGGCGCGCATCTCGGCAAACAGCGCGTCGATCGTCGCTTGCTCCAACGCGTCGAGCCGCACCAGCAGCGTGCGCACCACCTCATACGCGATCGGTGCGCCGAGAAATCCGAGCGCCGAACCGACGCCGGCATCCGCCGGCACGACGATGCGACGAATGCCCAGCTTCTGCGCCAGCCGCGCGGCGTGCAGCGGCGCCGCGCCACCGAATGCAATCAGCGTCCGCCCCGATGTCTCCTTGCCGTTCTCCACTGCGTGCACGCGTGCCGCGCTCGCCATCGTCTCATCGACGATCTCGGCAATGCCGCGTGCCGCCTCCTGCACCGGCATCGCCAACGGCGATGCGATCGTCCCGGTCACCGCCTGCAACGCCCGCATCGGATCGAGTTTGATCTTCCCGCCGGCGAAGCGCGTCAGATCGATGCGCCCCAGCACGACGTCGGCATCCGTCACCGTCGGTTGGGTGCCGCCGCTGTCGTAGCAGGCGGGGCCGGGGCTGGCGCCTGCACTGTCCGGACCGACGACGATGCGCCGCAGCGCATCGATGCGCGCGATCGAACCGCCGCCGGCGCCGATCTCCACCATGTCGATCACCGGGATGCGCACGGGAAAACCGCTGCCCTTGGCGAAGCGCGCGGTCCTCGCAACTTCGAAATGCCGTGACTGCTGCGGCGTGAAATCGTCGATCAGCGTGAGCTTCGCTGTTGTGCCGCCCATGTCAAAGGCGATCGCGCGATCATAGCCGCCGCGCGCCGCGACGTGACGTGCCAGGATGGCGCCGCCCGCCGGCCCGCTTTCGACCAGTCGCACCGGAAACCGCTGCGCCGTCTCCACCGTACAGATGCCACCCGACGACATCATCAACAGCAGCGGACAGGCCGCACCGATGCGATGCAGGCCATCCTGCATGCGCGCCAGATAGCGCTCCATCATCGGCAGCACGTAGGCATTCGCAACCACCGTCGAGGTCCGTTCGTATTCGCGGATCTCGCGGCAGACCTCGGACGAGATCGTGACAGCCATCCGCGGCAGAAGTCGCGCGATCACCGCCCGCGCCCGCTCTTCATGCGCGGGATTGATGTAGGAGTGGAGAAAACTGATCGCCAGCGCCTCGATGCCGTGCTCCTGCAACGATGGCACCAAATGCTCCAACGCCGCCTCGTCCAGCGCCAGCAGCACCGAGCCATCCGCTGCAAGGCGCTCGGCCACCTCCAGGCGCAGATCGCGCGAGACCAATGGCTCCGGCCGTTCCATATACAGGTCGTACTGCTCGAAGCGGTGCTCGTAGGCGATCTCCAGCGAATCGCGAAACCCGGCAGTCGTGATCAGCGCTGTCCGCGCGCCCTTGCGTTCGATCAGCGCATTGGTGGCAAGGGTCGTGCCGTGAATTACCAGGTCGAGCGACGCCGCCGGGATGCCCGCCTCCCGCAGGATCGTCTCTGTTCCCGCGATCACCGCCTCGTCCGGCGCCGCATGTGTCGTCAGCAGTTTCATGGACACCATGCGATCCGGCAGTGCGAGCACAAGATCGGTGAACGTGCCGCCGATATCGACGGCAAGCCTGGTGCGCGCGCTCTGTCGCTGCATCACTGCGCTGCGGTCAGGATGACCAGCCGCGCGCTGAACCCGTCGTAGATGCCCGGCTGGATCAGTATTTCCTCCGCTTCGATCAACTGACGGAAGCGCCGCGACTTGCTGGCCATACGTCGTTCCCTGCGACAACGGAAGCGATGGTAGGGCCAGCACCGGCCGCGGGTCCACCACCGCGAACCCGCCACATGGAAGTTGCCTATCAACTGATGTGTTGACAGTTGGCCGGTTTACGGCTCTGCGTCAATTGCACCCCCCAGCGCGACGGCGATCGCATCCTGCGCGTCGCACTCACCGAGGGTGCAGCCGGCTGGCATGTCAAATTCGCTTACGGCTGACTACGCGACACCCGTCAGTCCTTGGGCGATCCCGGATGCCAGCAGCGCATGCGTCTGGGCTGTCGGGTGCAGCGGGTCGAAGAACAGGAACTGGTTCTGTGCCGAACCGGTCGCCCGCAGCGTGCCGCTGTTGGGATCGGTAAGGTTGCCGGTCCACACCGGATCGGTCACGTTGGTGAAGCCCTGGCTCGCAGGATTTGCGATCACCTGGTCGAGCACCGAGAACGTGTCGACAAGGTCGACCTTGAGCGCACCCGTTGCCTGCAGCTGTTGCACCGCGGTTGCCAGTTCGCTGTTGTACTGCGTGGCAAGCGCCGTTGCGTTCTGTGCCACCGCCGGCCCGCGCGCCATCTCGTAAGGCGTTTTCCCAAGATCCGGAACGTTCAGCACGAGCAGGTTCTGCGCCCCACGCGCGGCCAATGCGCCGAGACCTGCAGCCTCGTTGTTCACCGCGGCTGCCACGTCGGCTTGCTGCTGCGCCGGCGTCAGCGACGTGTTGTTGGCGATGTCGAGCACGTCGTTCGAGCCGATCCACACCGCATACAGCGCACCAGCCTGCGGCGACGGCACCTGCGAGGCAAACTGCGAGATCTGCGACGGAAGATCCGTGGGATTGAGCGTGTGCACCGGCGTCTGACCGGTCTCCGCCCCGCCGTACGCGAAAGTCGGTACCGCCTGCCAGGCTGGGGTTCACGGCCGGAAGCCCGATATCCTTTGCCAGGTCCTTCACCCATACCGGACCGTTGGTAAAGCTGCGGTCGGCATAAGGCGGCGATACCGGCACAAGGCCTGCGGTGGCGAGCGAATCGTTGCCGCCGTCCGTCAGGCTGTCGCCGAACGCGTAGATCGCAGTGAACGGCGCACCGGGCGGCGCCATCGTCGGAGCAACCGGTGCCGCCGCCGCCGCGGCGGCCGCCACGTCGTTTGCGATGAAGCTCAACGTCGAAGGCTGGCTCAGCGAATCCGGCGTAATTGGCGTGTTGCCGGTGGGGTCGAGCGTATGATGCAGATTGTCGATAGCACTGGACAGCGTAGACATGCACACTCCTTGGTCGGATGCATTTCACGCTGACCCCAAGCATCGCGCCGCTGCCAGGTTGCCTTCACGTTCCCGCGAAATTCACGGCCCCGCGATCCGCATCGCGGTCTGCCGCTGGTTGCCTTGCCTCCAGCGCACAGCGCTGCGGCTTCACGATAAGATGTTGGCCGCCCGACGGAACCGACGACGTCGGCGTATCAAACCTTGGCGCGCTTGCCCGCCTTGCCCGACGCAGCCTGTTCCGCCCGCGGCAGTCCGGTGAAGAAGCCGCTGCGCGCATTGGCGCCCGTCACGATGTAGCTGTGGTCCGATCCGGTGAGCACGAACAGCGCCCCCATGCCGACATAGCGTGTGGCATTCTCCTCGTCGTAGACACCGCCCATGCCCAGCACCTTGCCGTGCTTGCGACACGCGGCGCCAACGGTTGCGTAGGCGTCGATTACCTTCGGATGGCCCATCTGCCCGGCGATGCCAAGCTCCGACGAGAGATCCGACGTGCCGATGAACAGCACGTCGATGCCGTCCACCGCGGCGATGTCGGCGGCGTTCTTCACCGCCTCCGGGCTTTCGATCATCACGACCGTCAGGATCTCGTTGTTGATCGCCTTCTGTGCCTCGGCCATCGCGGGCGGACGATACCCGTAGACCGCCGGCGGACCACCCCAGCTTCGCGTGCCAAGCGGTGGATAGCGAAACGCCTCGGCGATGCGCCGCGCCTCCTTCGCGGTATCGACATGCGGCATGACGACGCCGAGCGCACCGTTGTCGAGCGCGCGCGTCGCTTCGTCGATCGCATTGGCGCAGACGCGCACCAGCGGCGTGACGCCAGTGGGCAGCGACGCGATGCAAAGCTGCGCGATCTCGCTCACCGAGAACGCGCCGTGCTCGTTGTCCAGAAACAGCCAGTCATGCCCGGAGGCAGCCGCAATCACCGGTGCGGCCGCGCTGCGCAGATGATGCACGCCGAAACCGAGCGCCACCTCGCCTGCCTGCATCTTGCGCCTGGTGTTGTTCGCCACCAGCGGCATGGTCCGTTCCCCCAAATGTATGGTGGCCACAGCGCAGCACGCGGCCCGGATGGGGTCAACACGCCGGCGCGATGTCGCTCATCCGGCGACGCCCGCGTCGACCCGCTTGTTCTCTACCAGTGCCATCAGGCTCTCCAGCCGATCCGCCTCCGCCGCCGGCTTGTCGGTGCGGATGCGCGCGATCCGTGGGAAGCGCATCGCCACACCCGATTTGTGTCGATTGGAAAGCTGCGCCGCGTCAAATGCCACTTCCAGCACCATCGCCTTTTCGACCTCGCGCACCGGACCGAAGCGCGCCACCGTGTGATTGCGGATCCAGCGATCGAGGAAAATCAGCTCCTGGTCGGTGAAGCCAAAATACGCCTTCCCCACTGGCACGAGTTCGTCGCCGCGCCACAGGCCGAACGTATAGTCGGAGTAATAGCTGCTGCGCTTGCCGTGACCGCGCTGCGCGTACATCAGCACCGCATCGACCGTCAGCGGATCGCGCTTCCACTTCCACCACAGCCCCTTCACCCGCCCCGGAACATAGGCACTGTCGCCGCGCTTCAGCATCAGTCCCTCAATCGAGGCCGCGCGCGCGCCGTCGCGCAGCACCATCAATTCATCGAGCGATGCAAAACGAATCAGCTCCGACAGATCCATGCGCGCCGGTTGCGTGCGCGCATACCACGCCTCCAGCCGCGCCCGCCGCACATCGAACGGCAGAGTGCGCACGTCCTCGACAGCGTCGAACAGCATGTCGTAAAGCCTGATGCCCACTGGATAATCCGCCATCATCCTGGCACTAACGACCTTGCGATTAAGTCGCTGCTGCAGATCGGCGAACGGTGCCGCCTGGCCGTCGCGAATCACCAGCAGTTCGCCATCCAGTACAGCGTGAAAATCCATCGCCTCAAGGATTTCCGGGAACGCACCGGAGATGTCCTCCGCGCCACGCGAATAGAGCCGCCTGCCACCTTCCGTCGAAACAAGCTGCACGCGGATGCCGTCCCATTTCCACTCGGCGCGCCAATCCAGCGGTGCGAGCGCGGCAATGTCCGCGACCTCGAGCGGATGCGCCAACATCGGTGGACGGAACACCGGAGCCTGCGCGGGATCGGGCCGCGGGCCACGCTTTTCCAGCCATGCGAACAGCGCGAGATACGGCGGCGCCAGGCCGTGCCACACCTCCTCCACATCGTCTGCGTCCACGCCGCCGATTTCGGCGAGCGCGATCTTCGCCAGTCGCGCCGATGCGCCGACGCGCAAGCCACCGGTGATCAGCTTGAGCAACGCCAGACGCACCGACGGATCGGACGCATCCAGCCAGCCGGCGACGATGTCGGGAAGCGCTGCCTTTGGTGCGGTCTCCAGCGCGTCCACCACCTCGGCCAGGCGCGGCGTGCGGTGCGTTGGTCGACCGTGCAGGCCACATCAGCGCGACCGTTTCGGCCAGATCGCCGACATAGTCATACGACCAGGCGAACAGCACCGGATCGGTGCGCGTCGCGGCGAGTTCTCGGATCAGCCCCGGCTTTGCAGCGGCAAACGACAGTTCGCCCGTGATGGCGGCCAGTCCGATGCCGCGGTCAGGGTCCGGCTGGGTGGCGAAATAGCGCCGCAGCAGCGCGACCTTCGCGTTGCGCGACGGCGTGAATACCAGGCGTTCCAGCAGTTCCGCGAAGGCGATCATGGTGTATATGTTGGCGCGATATCAGCCGTCCGCCAGCATCATGTGGTCCGAAGTGGGGGAATTCATGCGCCGCTGCAGCCTGCCGCGTGCTTTGGCACGCCTGTCGCTCCTGCTCGGCGCGCTCTGCGGCTGCACGCAAGCGCGGTATCAGAACGTCACCCATCCTGGTTTTGGCGACGCCGAGTACAAGAACGATCTCGCGCAGTGCCGCCGCGAGAATTCGTCCGTGGTGACCATTCAGGGTTACGACGTGCAGGAGCGCGTGGTGGTGGACGAGGCGAAAGCGACAGCGTGCATGTCTGCGCGCGGCTGGCAGAAGGCAGGCGCGTAGCGCGGGTTCGGCCATTTGCGATGGGCCGCACTTGATCCTAGCATTCGCACGTCATGAGCAGAGGGGAGAATGACGATGATCATCGAAGTGCGCACCTATACGCTGAAGCCGGGCAGCCTGGCCGAGGTGGAAAAGCGCTTCGCCGACGCGCTGCCGAACCGGCAGAAGCACTCGAAGCTCGCCGCGTTCTGGCACTCCGAGGTCGGGACGCTGAACCAGATCATCCATGTCTGGCCTTATGACAGTTTCGAACATCGTGCCGCCGTGCGCGCCGCCGGCGCGAAGGAGCCCGGGTGGCCGCCGCCGAACGGCGAGTTCATCACCGAGATGCAGAACGAGGTGTTTCACCCGGCGCCGTTCTCGCCACCGCTCGAGCCGCGGGCGATCGGACCGTTGTTCGAGATCCGCCAGTACACGCTGATCCCCGGTGCGATCCCCGGTCTGATCGAGCGCTGGTCCGAGAAGATCGAGGGTCGCCAGAAGTTCTCGCCGCTGGTCGCCGGCATGTATTCGGAGTTCGGCGCGCTGAACAAGTGGGTGCACATCTGGGCCTACAAGGACGCCAACGAGCGCACCAGCGTGCGTGCCGCCGCATCGGCCACCGGCCAGTGGCCGGCGCGCAATCCGCCGGGTGTGGTGGTGAAGCAGGAGAACGCCTTTGTGATGCCGGCCGCGTTCTCGCCGATCCGGTAGCGCACATGCGGTATCGTTTGGCGATCGCTGCAACCGGGCTGGCGGGCGCGATCGCGCTGCCGGCCAACGCACAGCTTCTCACGCATCGCGATCTGTCCTATCCGATGGCACTGACGATCGCGGAGGAAGCGGTCAAAAGCTGCGGTGCGAACGGCTACGCCGTATCGGCGGTGGTGGTGGATCGCGCCGGCGACATCATCGTTGCGATGCGTGCCGACAACGCCGGTCCGCACACGATGGAGAACGCGCGTCGCAAGGCCTACACGGCGCGCACCTTCCGCATGTCGACCACGGCGTATGCGAAGCGTTACGCCGACAACGATCCGGTGGTGCGCCAGCAGGTCACGCTGCCGAACGTGATCGCAATTCCGGGCGGGCTGCCGGTGAAGGTCGGTGACGATGTGATCGGCGGGGTCGGAGTGTCGGGCTCGCCGGGTGTCGACGAACCCTGCGTCCAGGCCGGGCTCGATAAGGTAGCCGATCAGTTGAAGTGACGACCTAGCGGGGCCAGCCTCCCCCTCCCCTCGCGGGAGGGGGTTGGGGGAGGGGTGGTCACCGTTCCCACGGCCCCTGCTCAACCCGCATGCCGTGCGCGCCGTTGTACACCGCCACTTCCGGCGACCTCCAGCCTTCGAGCAAGGCCTTGTCCAACGCGTAGACCTCCACGCCGAGCGGCCGGCACACATCGATCGGGTCACGTGCATCCGGTCCCCACAGCGGCACCGACAAATCGCCGCCCGGGCATGCCGAGATGGCGCACAGCAGATCGATCTCGGCGAAGAATTCCAAATGGTCGCCCGGCGTCGCTGGACACGCACGCATGAAATACCGGTCGTCCGAGTTCAGTCCGGTGACCTGGAAAACGTTCAGCACGTCATGCACGTCGAATTCGGTCAATCCGAAGGGCGCCACGGCGCGCACCAGATTTGAATGGCAATGAAAATTGAAATCCTCGCCGGTGAGCAATCGGTTCACATACGGATCGCAACGCGTGCCGAGAAGGTCGTGCACGCGACCGCCGAATTCATCGACGCCGTAGCCGGCGAGGCTGTCGTCGGTGATCGTCACCAGCGGCCGCAGATACGGCAGGTTGGACCAAAGCCGATCGAACGTGCTGACATGCGAGGCCTGAAGCTGCCGCGAGCGCGACGCCCACATGCGCTCCCGCGGATTGTGTAAATTCCAGATATTCAGGTCGCCGACCTGCGGGCCATCGATCGGTGACGATGCGGAACACATGGCCGGCCGGCACGCGCCACGCGCGCCCGGAGCGGATCGGCACCACCAGTTTATCGATCAGCCGGCGCGATCCAAGCTCCTGTGCAATCCGTCGATAAAACACCTTGTCGACATTCAGCGGCGAGCCCTTGCTCGCCTGATAGGCCGGAGCGATATTCGCCATCGCGCGCCTCCTCAGCTCAGCGCCGGCCGCACTTCCGCCGCGAACAGATCCAGCGAGCGCCGCGCTTCCTCCGTCGTCAGATCGCCCCACTGGTACGCGCCGCACAGATAGTTGTGTCCCGGTCCGACCGCCGCCATGTAGCGCCGCAACGCGTCTCGCACCGTGGCGGCGGAGCCCGCCAGTACCTGCCCGGCCTCGCGCATCGCCTCGAAGTTGGTGCCTCCCGGCATCGGCAGCGCCGCGGCAGGCGCATGTGGGCCCAGCCGAGGATCGGTGCAGTGGAAATGCTCTGCGTAAGCGACGAAAGCACGCCGCGCGAGCGACACTGCCTCGGCGTCGGTCTCGGCAATGACCATGTGGCGCGTCGAGCCTACCAGCGGATCATCGCCCAAGTACCGAGGATCGTTGCGCGCGCGCGCCGCCTCCCAAATCCGCCAGTAATCGTCGATCTGCTCGCGTGTGGCGCGGCCAAGCCCGTTCATCCCCTGCTCGGCTGCGCGCGGCAGAATACCGGCATGCCAGAAACGCGGATATGGCTTCTGCACCATCTCGAAGTGCACCGGCTCGTCGTTATACTGGAACCGCTTGCCGTGATGATCGATGCGGCCCGTGCTGAGCCCTTGTTTCAGGATCGCTAGCACCTCTTCGTAGGTCTCCCGCATGGTCGCGAGGTCGCTGCCGAACAACTCGTGCTCCGGGTCTCGCACGCCGCGTCCGACGCCAGGCATGAACCGGCCATGCGAAAGCTGGTCGATCATGCAGAATTCCTGGATCAGCCGCGTCGGATGATACAGCGGCAGGCACAGCACCATGGTACCCAGCCGTATTGTCGATGTCTGCTGCGCAACCGCGGCCAGAAACACGATCGGCGACGGCGCCATGTCCAGCGTCGTGAAGTGATGTTCGGCGATATGATAGCCGTAGAACCCGAGTTCCTCGGCGCGCCGGATCAGGCCGATGCGCTCGTCGTATTGCTGCCACAGCGGCATGTCGGCGCGCTGCTCGAAATGATCCCACCAGCCGAACTGCAACGTCATGATGTTCCCCTCTCGTCAGCCCACGTCGATGTCCAGCCATCCGTGCGGTGTGATCGTCGCACGGTTGCCGGGGCGCAGCAGCACAGTGGTCATGGCGGATTCCACGATCGCCGGACCGGCGATCGCCTGGCCAGGCGCCAGACCATCGAACGCGAACACCGGCACCTTGGTCCAGCCGCGCAGCCAGATGCTGCGCTCACCGCGTGGCGGCGCATCGGACTGCGCCGGCAGCACCGGCTCCAGCGGCACGCCGGGCAGCACACCGATCACCGCGGCGCGCGCATTCACCAGCACCGCGCCCTGTTCGCGCAGGGCGTAGGTGTAAAGTTCTTCGTGCCGGTTGTGGAACCGCTCGACGATCTGCGGCAGCGGATCGGCGACCCTCCAGTCGATGTCGTCGAGCGGCACGTTGATCTCGAAGATCTGCTCGCCGTAGCGCATCTCCACCGAGCGCTGCACGCGCACCGGACCGTCGAACGACGCCCGCAGGCGCGCGAACCCCTCCTGCTCCATCTCGGCGAACAGACGCTTGATGCCGGCGCCGTCGAGACGCGCCGTGTCGCCGATATGCGTGCGCGACACTTCAAAGCGCAGATCGGTCGCCAGCATGCCCCACGCCGACAACACCGCTGCGACGCGTGGCACGACAACCCGCGTCAGATCGAGTTGTCGCGCAACATCCGTCACATGCAGTCCGGCGGCGCCACCAAACGACAGCAGCGCGAAACGACGCGGGTCGACGCCGCGCCGCACCGAGACCAGACGAATGCCCTCCGCCATGTTGGTGTTGACCACGCGATGCACGCCTTCAGCCGCGGCGATGCGGTCCACCAGCAACGCCGTCGCCAATCGGTCCAGCGCCTGCTCCGCTGCGCCTGCATCGAGCGTGCTGGCGCCGCCGAGGAAATGGTGCGGATCGAGATAGCCGAGCACGAGGTTGGCGTCCGTCACCGTCGGCTCGCGACCGCCGCGCCCGTAGCATGCCGGCCCCGGCATCGCACCCGCACTTTCCGGACCGACGTGCAGGATACCGCCGGCATCGACGCGCCCGATCGAGCCACCGCCGGCTCCCAGGCTGACGATGTCGAGGCTGTTCAGTGCCAAACGGTGGCCGCCGATGCCGCGCCCGCTCACCAGTGCGGGTTCGCCCGCGACGATCAGGCAGATATCCGTGCTGGTGCCACCCATGTCGAACGGGATCAGGTTGTCGCTGTCCAGCAGCTGCGTCGCATAGCGGCTGCCCGCGACGCCGCCGGCAGGACCCGACAGCACGCCGCCGGCGGCCATGCGCGCCGCTTCGTCAATCGGCGCCACGCCACCGTGCGATTGAATGATCAGGATCGGCCCGTGATAGCCCGCCTCGACAAGACGCTGTTCCAGTCTGCGAAGATAGCGCGACAGCGCCGGACCGACATAGGCGTTGACCACCGTCGTCGAGACGCGGTCGAACTCCTTGATCTGCGGGAACACATCGGACGACAGCGACACATACGCATCCGGCAGCGCCTCGGCGAGCGCGGCGGCGGTTTCGCGTTCATGGCGCGGATCGCGGTAGGCGTGCAGGTAGCAGACGGCAACTGCCTCCACGCCGGCGCGCTTCAGTTCGGCGATCGCGGCATTGAGCGAATTTCGGTCGAGCGGCGTCTCGATGCGACCATCGGCGCGCATGCGCTCCGTCACGCCGAAGCGCAGGGCGCGCGGCACCAGTTGCTCCGGCGGCGGCATGCGCAGATTGTAGCGGTCGTCCTTCAGTCCCTCGCGCATTTCGATGACGTCGCGATGGCCTTCGGTGGTCAGCAGCCCGACCTTGGCCCCCTTGTGCTCGAGCAGAGCATTGGTGGCGACGGTGGTGCCGTGCACGATGCGCTCGGTCTCGCCCAGCAGCCCGGTGCGCGGCCGTTGCAGGATGTCCGCCAAACGATCGAGGCCGGCCATCACGCCGATCGAGGGATCCTCAGGCGTGGACGCGACTTTTACCAATGTCGAGCGACCGGCGTCGTCCACCGCGACAAGGTCGGTGAACGTGCCGCCGACGTCGATGCCGATCTTCAGCATGAATGAGCCTTGTTGCCGTCATGGCGGGCGCAGGCCCGCCATCTACGTCTTTCGTCGCAACAGGCAAGACGTGGATGGCCGGTCGTCACCGGCCATGACGCGTTAAACGAACCCATTGATCTCATCGCTTTCGCGCGCCTTCGGATCGCGCCTCACCGGATCGCCCCAGCCACCGCCGCCGCCCGATTCAATCTTGAACACGTCGCCCGGACGGATCTCGATGCCGACCTCCTTGGTCTTCAGCACACGCTGCTGCCGACCATCGGAGTGCAGCACGTAGCGATGCGGCAATCCGTCCTCGCCGCCGAGCATGCCGCATGCGCCGTACTTCACGCCGTCGCCGGCGGTGTTGCCGCGCGCAGGTTCCTCGATCTCGGCCACCATCTCCAGCACACATCCCGGGCCGCCGCGATACTGCCCGTCGCCGCCTGAACCTGGACGAAATTCGTGCGTGCGGAAGAACAGCGGGAAACGCACCTCCGTCACTTCCAGGCTGCCGAATTTGATGCCGCCCGCCGCCTGCCACTCGCCGCCCGCCGGCCAGCCGTCGCCGACCGGCGACGCGCCGCCGCCGGGTCGCGCCTGGAACATGTGCCAGATGAACGGCTTCTGCGTGCGCGGATCGCGGCCCTGGATCGCGATGCGGAACCGCCGCCCCCAGCCCGCCATCGCGCGATCGGGACACGCGGGCGCCAATGCCTTGATGATCGCCTCGATGATCTCCTGCGAGCAGTGGTTGGTGCACAGCGTCACCGGCGCGCCTTCGTTCGCCCACACGACGGTGCCGGGCTTGGCGATCACCTGCACCGGCCGGAACGCGCCGTCGTTCTTCGGCGTGTGCGGATCGATCAGATAGGCCAGCGCCACCACCACCGCCGAGCGCATGTTCGGATACGACGAATTGACAAAACCGATGACCTGCTCATGCGAGTCCGACAGATCGATGGTCAGGTCGCTGCCGCGCTTGGTCACCGTCGCGCGGATATGGATGTCCTCGTAGCCGTGGCCGTCGTCGTCCAGAAATGCCTCGCCGTGATACACGCCGTCCTTCCACTGCGCGATCACCGCGCGCGCCTGGCGTTCCGCGCCGTCCAGCACCGCCTCGATCGCGGCGTTCGTCACGTCCCAGCCGAACTCGTTCGCCAGCGCCAGCAAGCCGACGCTGCCCGACATGCGCCGAGCCGATCATCGCCGCGAGATCGCCGCGGAAATCGTGCGGATGGCGGACGTTCGTCACCAGCATCTCCAGCACGTCGCGCCGCACCTCGCCGCGGTCGTACAGACGCAGCGGCGTGACGCGGATGCCCTCCTGCCAGATCTCGGTCGCTGCGGCATTGTAGGCGCCATGCGTCGAGCCGCCGATGTCGCTCTGGTGCGCGCGGTTGATCGCCCAGAACACCGGCCGATCGCCCTGGAAGATCGGCACGAACGCGGTCAGGTCGGGAAGGTGGTTGCCGCCATGATACGGATCGTTCAGCAGGAACACGTCGCCGGGATGGATGTCGTCGCCGAAGAAATCGTGCACCGACTTCGCCGCCCAGGGCAGCGCGCCGACATGGATCGGCACATGCTCGGCCTGCGCGATCAGGCGGCCGTCGATGTCGCAGATCGCGGTGGAGAAGTCGCGGCTGGAATTGAGGATCTGCGAGTAGGAGGTGCGCAGCATCGCCTCGCCCATCTCCTCGACGATGGCGTGCAGCCGATGCTGCACGACCGAGACGGTCACCGGGTCGACAGCGTGCTCCAAACGGGCCTCCTATGCGGCAGTCAACCATTCACCGTAGCATCATGGCGCGGCCGGTCCAGGTCCACATCATCGGCGCGTCGGGTCGCACCGGCGCCGCACTCTTCACGTCGCTGCTGGCGGATGGCGTGCCCGTCGGTCCCGTCGTGCGCGACGTTACGAAATGGACGATGCCCGCGGCACCACGCATCGCCGATCTGACCGATCCCGGCGCGCTTCGCTCTGCACTCGCAGACGCGACACGCATCGTCTGCTGCGCGCATGCGCGCCATGCCGGCGCCGTGATCGACGCCGCACCAGCCGACGCACGCCTGATCTTCCTCGGCAGCACGCGCAAATTCACCCGATGGCCGGACGCACATGGCAGCGGCGTTCTCGGCGGCGAGGCTGCGTTCCTCGCCTCGGGCCGCGACGGCGTCATGCTGCATCCGACGATGATCTACGGCGCGCAGGGCGAGGACAACGTGCAGCGTCTCGCCGCCCTGCTGCGACGCGTGCCGTTCGTGCCGCTGCCCGGTGGCGGCAAGGCACTGGTGCAGCCGATCCACCAGGACGACGTGACGCGCGCCATCCGCGCCGCGCTGGACCACGCATGGAACGGACCGCAGTCGCTGGTGATCGCCGGGCCAACGCCCCTGCCCTACGCCGACTTCGTCCGCGCCATTGCAGCCGCTGCAGGCCTGCGCCGACCGCGCATCATTCCCGTGCCGGCTGGCCTGTTGATGTGCGCGGCGTCCGTGCTGCGGCACATTCCATTTCTGCCGCCGATTCGCCCCGAGGAAATCCGCCGCCTGCTGGAAGACAAGGCATTCGACGTGCATCCGATGCAACAAACCCTCGGCATCCGGCCCATCCCGCTGGAGGTGGGCCTTGCGCGCACCCTCGCATCGCAGCACAACATGTAACGCAGGTCCGGAGACACGCCATGCCGATCATAAACCGCATCGCCGAGTTCCACCGCGAGATGACGGAGTGGCGCCACGACCTGCACGCGCATCCCGAACTGGCACTGCAGGAAACGCGCACCAGCGGCGTGGTGCAGACGAAGCTGAAGGAGTTCGGCGTCGACGAGATCATCACCGGCATGGCGCGCACCGGCGTGGTCGGCGTGATCCGTGGCCGCGGCGAGGGCACGCGCGCGATCGGCCTGCGCGCCGACATGGACGCGCTGCCGATCCTCGAGCAGACCGGCGCTGCCTATGCCGTCGCAGAACCCGGGCGTGATGCACGCCTGCGGCCACGACGGCCACACCACCATGCTGCTCGGTGCAGCGAAGTACCTGGCCGAGACGCGCAACTTCGACGGCACGGTGTTCGTGATCTTCCAACCGGCCGAGGAGAATCTGGGCGGCGGGCAGATCATGGTGAAGGACGGGCTGTTCGAGCGCTGCCCGATGGAGATGGTGTTCGGCCTGCACAACTGGCCGCAGATGCCGGCGGGCAACTTCGCCTGGCGCAACGGACCGATCATGGCGGCGGTGGCGAATATCGAGATCACCATCACCGGCAAGGGCACCCACGGCGCGCTGCCGCATTTTGGTGTCGATCCGATCGTGATCGCCGCGCAGATCGTCTCCGCGCTGCAGACCATCGTCGCGCGCACGATCGAGCCGGTGGAAGGCGGCGTCGTCACCATCGGACACATCAACGGCGGCCACACCTACAACGTGATCCCCGAGACCGTTCGCATGCTTGGCACCGCGCGCTGGTTCGAGCCGCGCGTCGGCGATCAGTTGGAATCCGGCGTGCGCCGCCTGGCCACCGGCATCGCGGAAAGCTTCGGCGCCAAGGCAGATGTGGTGTTCGATCGCGCCTACCCGGCGACGGTGAACGATCCGGACGCCACCACGCTGACCCGCCGCGCCGCCGAGACCGTGGCCGGCGAGGCGCGCGTGACACCCCTGCAGAAGCCAACCATGGGCGGCGAGGACTTCTCATTCATGCTGAACGCCAAGCAGGGCAGCTACATCATGCTGGGCGCCGCTCGCGGCAAGGACGATGCCATGGTCCACCATCCGCTTTACGACTTCAACGACGAGATTCTTCCCATTGGCGCGTCCTACTGGGTGACGCTCGCCGAACAGTTGCTGCCGCGGCCGGCGTAGCCGGTGTGCGAGGCAGCTAGGATTCGCTGGGAAATAACTGCTTCAAGTTTGGCACAGCCGTATCAAACCGTCATGCCGGGCGGAGGCCCGGCATCCACGTCGTTGCCAAGTCCAGCGCTGCGAGACGTGGATACCGGGCCTTCGCCCGGCATGACGCGGAGAGGCAATCGCGTCACTCCGGATGATTCGGTTATTTCCCAGCGCGTCCTAAGAAGGCAAGGTTCCATACGGAGTCCACCGAGGAAGTACACAGAGAACCACTAAGGAAAATAGGGATCGCGCGGAGCAACATTTATGATCTCTGTGGTCCTCTGTGGAATCTCAGTGTTCTCCGTGTGAACCCTTGCTTGCTGACTTCCTTGCTGACTTGCCTGCCACGTCACCGTCCCCTGGCCAGCCGCCGCTCGTAGGCCTGCGCGAGCAGCGTGCTGGGAAACAGCATCGCGAAATAGATCAGCGCGACGACGGTGTAGACCTCGAGCGGACGATAGGTGTCCGCGGTGATCAGCGTCCCCTGGTACAGCAGGTCCGGCACCGCGATGGTGGAGACCAGCGACGTGTTTTTGAGCTGGGTGATCGATTGGTTGACGAACGGCGGGATCATCCGCTTCACCGCCTGCGGCAGGATCACCTTGCGCATCATCGCCCAGCGCCGCAGCCCGAGTGCACGCGCCGCATCCCATTGGCCGGAACTCGATCGAGACGATGCCGCCGCGGAAGATCTCGGCATAGAACGCGCCGGTGTAGCACGACAGCACCATCACGGCGGCGGCGGTGGCGGGGATCTGAATGTTCAAAAGCACCGGCAGCGCGTAGTAGAACCACACGATCTGCACCAGCAGCGGCGTGCAGCGGAACGCCTCGATGAACGCAATCAGCGGGATGTTCACCAGCTTCGAGCGCGACAGCCGGCCCAGCCCGATCAGCAGACCGATGACCAGGCCGAGAAAGATGGTGCCGGCGGTGTAGGCCAGCGTGACCAGCACGCCCTTCCAGAACAGCGGCGTGTAGCGGAGCAGAAAGGCGAAGTCCCACTGGTAGTGCATTTGATCAGAAGGTGAGCGTCGAGGGGATCTGCTCGCGCGTGACCCCGAATTTCGTCAGGCCGTCGAGCAGCCACTCGCGGATCTGGCCGGTGCCGCGGTTGAAGTCGATCCAGGCGTTGATCACGTCGACGAAGCGCGGATCGGGTTCCCGCTGCAAACCAAGACAGCTCGGCAGCGCGACCAGCGGACCGGTCAGCAAATGGTAGCTGCCGAGCGAGGCGTTCTTGCCGATCGTGGACAGCCCGAGGATCGCCGCCAGGATGTGCGCATCGGCGCGGCCGGACTGCATCGCCAGCGTGCATTCGTCGCGGGTTTTGTAGCCGGTCAGCTGTGCCTTCGGGCAGTAGCGCTTGGCGGCCGTCTCGTGCAGCGAACCGATGTCATAGACGATCCTGATCTCGGGTGTGTTGATATCGTCCCAGAGTACTCGGATCGAGACCCTTGCGCGCGATGCAGCCGAACGGGTGGACGATCATCGGATGGGTGAAGCCGATCGACAGCGCGCGCTGCGGCGTGGGGTTCAGCGCGAAGGCGAGATCGACCTTGTTGGACTGCAGATCGAGCACCGAGTTGCCGTAGGTGGATTCGACATAGCCAAGCTGCGCGTCGAACACCTTGGCGATGTCCTTGGCCATCTCGATGCAGGCGCCGCTCCATTCGCCGGAGGAGATGTCCTTCTGGAAATACGGCAACTCGCCCGGCAGTGCTGCGATGCGCAGTGTCCTGGTGCGGCGCACGCGGTCGAAGGTGGTTTCATTGGTGGACTGAGCCTGCGCGGCGCCGGTCAGGGCGGCGGCGGGCAACAGCGCGGCTGCGCCGGCGAGGGCCCGGCGGCCGAGTTGCGTGGTCATGTTGTATGTCTCCCAGAGTTTGGCAGTTTGGCGGACCCGATCCTCAGTCCGTTGGACCCGGCTTACAATCCCATCCACCTCGCCAGGCACCACAAAGCCGGTGCATAGTGTATCCCACTATCAAGCGAGGTACCGCAATGCGACCCCACGCCGAAGCCAGGATCTCGCGCCTGTCCGAAACCGAGACTGTCTCGTTCGGTCCTTTGGCGCACTACAACAAGCTCACGGGCGACGATGGGCTGCCGTTCTTCACCGGTGTGCAGACCTGCGAGCCGGGATATCGGACGCCGCTGCACTGGCACCCCTATGTCGAGTGCCTGTTCATCATCGAGGGCGCAATGGAAGCCTGGCTGGAAGGCGAGGAGGACCGCCCGGCCCGTCTGGAATCCGGTGACATGATCGCGCTGCCCGCCTGCGTGCCGCATGTGTTCCGCAACGCCGGCCCGAACCGGTTGCGCCTGCTCGGCATACACGGCTCGCCGACCCGCATCGTGCACCGGATCGAGGACGCCTGACCTGGCTTCAGTCGTTGCGCGTCAGCCGCTGGATGACGAAGTCGGTGTCCATCACGTCGCCGAAGATCGCATAGAAGGCGATCAGCGAGGCCTGGTGTTCCTCCATTGTCATCGCTGCATTCGCGTCGCTGATCATGACCGTCTTGAAGTTGGTCATCATCGCATCGCGCGCCGATGATTCGCAGCAGACATTGGTGACCGTCCCGGTTATCAGCACCGTATCGAAGCCGCGCGCGCGCAGCCGGTACGGCAGTTCGCTGGTGCCGGGCAGGAACGCGCTGAAGCGGTACTTGCGGACGATTTCATCCTCCGGCCGCACATCGAGCTCGGGCCAGAGTTCCTGACCCTTGGTGCCTTCGCTCATCGCCTCGATACGGCGCGCGCGGCTATGCGGCGTCAGCATGGCATGCGCGTTGCTCCAGTCGATCGCGCTGCGGTCGTCAAATGTGTTCTTGATCCAGAACACGCCGCCGCCGGCCGCACGCACCACCGACGCCAGACGGTTTACATTCGGCACGATGTCGCGCGCCATCGGACACACCGCGTGTCCCACCTCGTCGTCCATGAAGGCATTCTGCAGGTCCACCACAATCAGAGCCGTGTGCCGCGGGTCGAGATCGGCATGCGGATGGACAACGCCGCAGCGCGCGACGACACGCGCGGTCACCGCATCGGGAACCTCGAGCCAGTTCATTGCCGTCGCCTGTGCCGTCATGTGTCCGCCTCCACGCCGAGCGTTGCCAGTTCCGCGATGATGCCGCGGCGTTTGGTGTCGAGTTCCTCGACAGCCAAATGCTGGAGCCGGACAAGGAACTCGGGCGATGCCGAGAATCCGGCATAGTGCGTCGAGGCGGCGCCCTCGCTGGACAGTCGGATCGAGGCGTCGCCCGGCAATTTGATGAACAGCTCATAGTCCGCGGGTCCGGCGTGTTCCGCGTGACCGATCAATTCCTTCAACCCGTTCAGTTCGGCGACGAGGTGGTTCACCCGGTCGATATCCTGGATCTTCATGCCGCCGACCTCCGGCGCAAAATGGTGCCTGCCATCAATTCATGTGTCAGGCGCCGATGCAAGCAGGATCGCCCACCACGCCGATGCGCGCGCCGATGCGCATCACGGGTCGCCGGTTGATGTCGTGACGCGGCCACGCCGGCAACGCCTCGTGCGCCGGATCGCCGCTTCGGACGAACGCGATCCAGGCGCGACGCATCGCAGCCGACAGGTCCGCCATTTGCGCCGCATCGCCGCCCGCCAGCATCGCTGCATCGTGCCAGGCGTCGAACGTGCCGAACACGAACGGCAGGTCGATGCAGTGGCACGAGCGAAACCGCGAAGCGTGCGGCGCCCAGTCGAAGAGATAGGCGTAGGCATTGCCATCGCGCGACGCGACCGCCTCGGCGAGGCGCATTGCCGGCAGCAGAAATGTCTCGTCCGTACCGAGATCGGCAAGCAGGTCCATTGCGCTGGCGCCCGGGCGGCGAGCGCGATAGCGGGCGAGCGCCGCCGCGTCGCCGAAGCGCTCGACCATCGCAGCCGCCGGCGGATTCGTCATTCCGGGGTCGGCGGCATAGAACGCATGCACCTCGTCCGCCGTCGCGCCGATCAGCACGTCCTTCCCATCGGCGCCATCGGCGATCGCACCGAGCATCGCCGCCTGCGTCATCGACGATGGCAGCACCGGCATGAACATCGGCATCGTCTGCGCGAAACGCGTGTTCGCACGCGCCAATTCGCCTTGCGCGACAAGCAGGTGCTGGCACGTCAACGGACCGTAGACGTGTCAAGGCATTGCCCGCCTGCGGATCGATATCGAGCAGTCGCAGCAACTGGTCGGCGCGCTCCGATGCCATCGCCGATGTGTAGGCGCCGCGACCGAACCCGCCGCTTTGCATGATGACGCGCCGAAACAGGCTGCGTGCTTCCGGCAGCGTCAGCAGCCGCCCGATCGAGGTGGCGCCCGCGGACTGGCCCATGACGGTCACGCAGTTTGGATCGCCGCCGAAGCTCGCGATGTGATCGCGCACCCAGGCAAGTGCGGCAATCATGTCGGAGGTTCCTGCTTCGACGTCCACGATGCCCGGCCGGTGCAGCCAGCCCAGCGCACCCAGCCGATAGTTCACGCCGACAAATACAACATCGCCTTCGCGCGCCAGACGCGATCCATCGTACCAATCGAGCGAGCCGGCGCCGGAGATCCAGGCGCCGCCATGCAGCCACACGAGCACCGGCCGTGCCTTGCCATCGGGTGCCGGCGTGCTGATCGTCAGGGTCAGGCAATCTTCGTTGTGGGGTCTGGAGAAATTGCCCATCGCCACACCCAGCCGCGAGGGTAGCTGCGGCGCGATCGGCCCATGCCGCGTCGCGTCGCGCAGTCCGTTCCAGGCACGAACGGGCGCGGCCGATGCAAAGCGCAGATCGCCAAGCGGCGGTGCGGCGAAGGGCACGCCGCGGAACGCCGCGATGCCGTCGGTATTGACGCCGCGCAGATCACCAAGCGCGGTGTGGGCAACAGGTTCATCGGCCATCGACCGTTGCTCCTATGATCGCGGATGAGCGCTGTATCACAGCTCTTCGACCTGCTCTACACCAGGGAGCGACTTCATCGCCTGGGCGAGCCGCGGCGTGACATTGAAGCCACCTGGCAATGCAATCTCCACACTTTGCGTCGTGCCGAGGCGCGGCACAAGGATCACCCTTCCCTTGCCGCTCCCCTCACGTCCAAGCAGCGTACGAATATGCGCCACCGCCGCCGTCTCGCGCAGCCAGATGCGGATCGCAGCGCCCGCGCCGGCCGCCGCCTGGTCGAGTGAAGAAACATCCTGCGCGGTGACCCGCAGCGCCTCGCCATCCTGACGCAGATCGGCGGCGACAAGTACATTTGAACCGCCGGCCAGCAGATCCCGTGAACGCGCCAGGACCTCGGCGAACAACGTCACCTCGCAGGAACCGGATGCATCGGTGATGCGCACCCAGGCCATTCGATTGCCGGTGCGGGTCACGCGCTCCTTCTGCGCAACCACGGTGCCGGCCAGGCGCACCCGCGTCACGCCGGCCTGCGCAACCGCTTCGACCTGCGCGCAGGGCGTCGTGCCCATCCGGCGCAGCGCCTTGGCGTACACATCGAGCGGATGCGCGGTCAAATGAAAGCCGATGGCCTCGGCTTCGAAATTCAAACGGTCCATCGGTGCCCAGTCGGGCACATCGGGCAGACGCAACGTTTCCCTGGAGCTGCCGGACGATGCGCCGAACAGTGCAATCTGGCCGCTTTCCTTCTCCTCGGCTGTCGCCTGCGCGCGCCGCAGGATCGCCTCCGCGGCAGCGAACAGCCGCGCGCGATTTGGTTCCAATGCATCGAAGGCGCCGGCACGAGTCAAATTCTCGAGCTGCATGCGGTTGAGCTGACGCGGATCGACGCGGGCGGCAAGGTCGGCCAGATCGGTGAAGGCCTGATTGCCGCGCGCATCGACCAGCGCCTGCATGGCGGAGAACCCGACCCGCTTCACCGCGGCCAACGCGTAGCGGATCGCCAGCCCGCCCTCCGGCAAGCGCTCCACCGTGAAGTCAGCACCCGAGCAGTTGATGTCCGGCGGCAGGATGCGGATGGCGGATCGCGCCGCCTCCTCGCGCAGCGCCGCAAGCCGATCGGTGTTGCCGAGCGCCAGGCTCATGCAGGACGCGATGAACACCTCGGGGTGGTTCGCCTTCATCCATGCCGTCTGATACGCGACCAGCCCATAGGCCGCGGCGTGCGATTTGTTGAAGCCGTAGTCAGCGAACTTCGCCATGAGTTCGAAAACTTCGGTGGCCTTCGCTTGCGGAATGCCGCGCGCCATCGCGCCCGCGACAAAGGTCTCCCGCTGCGCCTCCATCTCCGAGCGGATCTTCTTGCCCATGGCGCGACGCAGCAGGTCGGCGCTGCCCAGGCTGTAGCCGCCCATCTTCTGGGCGATCTGCATCACCTGCTCCTGGTAGACCATGATGCCGTAGGTCTCGCCCAGGATCTCGGCCAGTTCCGGATGCGGCGCCTGCCATGTCTCGCCGTGCTTGCGCCGGCAGTAGTCGGGGATGTGCGCCATCGGCCCCGGCCGGTACAGCGCCACCGCCGCGATCAGATCGTCGAAGCGGTCGGGGCGCATCTGACGCAGCACGTCGCGCATGCCCTGACCTTCCATCTGGAACACGCCGCCGGCGTCGCCGCGCTGCAGCATCTCGTAGGTCTTCGGATCGTCCAGCGGCAGCCGGTCGATATCGACCTCGATGCCCAAGCCCGGACAGCATGGCCTTGGCGCGCTGCAGGATGGTCAGTGTCGTCAAGCCGAGAAAATCGAATTTGACCAGACCCGCCTGTTCGACATGCTTCATCGAGTATTGCGTGACCAGGAAATCCGAGCGCGGATCGCGGTACAGCGGCACCAGTTCGATCAGCGGCCGGTCGCCGATCACCACGCCGGCGGCATGCGTGCTGGCGTGGCGATACAGGCCCTCGATCTGCAGCGCGATCTCCAGCAGCCGGGCTATGCCTTCGTCCTCGTCGCGCAGCATACGCAGCCGCGGTTCGCCGTCGATCGCCTGCTGCAGGTTCACCGGCTGCGCCGGATTGTTCGGGATCAGTTCTGCGACTTTGTTCACCTGGCCGAACGGCAGGCCGAGCACGCGGCCCACGTCGCGCACCGCGGCACGCGCCTGCAGCTTGCCGAAGGTGATGATCTGCGCCACGCGGTCGGCGCCGTATTCGCTGGCGCACATAGTCGATCACCGCGTCGCGGCCTTCCTGGCAGAAGTCGATGTCGAAGTCCGGCATCGACACGCGCTCGGGATTGAGGAAGCGCTCGAACAGCAGATCGAAGCGGATCGGATCGAGGTCGGTGATGGTCAGCGCCCAGGCGGCGACCGAGCCCGGCGCCGGAACCGCGGCCGGGGCCGACCGGAATGTCCTGCGCCTTCGCCCACTGGATGAAGTCGGCGACGATCAGGAAATAGCCGGCAAAGCCCATCGAGACGATGACGGACAGTTCGTAGTCGAGCCGTTCGCGATAGCGCGCGCGGGTCGGCGGCATCGGCGGCCATGGCATCCATGCGGCGGTCCAGACCTTCGACCGCCATGGCACGCACGGTTTCGTCTTCGGTGCTGCCGGCATGCACCTTGGGCGAGACCGGCAGCAGCGGCTTGCGCGTCTCCATCATCACCGCGCAGCGCCGCGCGATCGCCAGCGTGTTGTCGCAGGCCTCGGGCAGGTCGGCGAACAGGATGCGCATGTCGGCGGCCGGCTTGAACCAGTGCTCCGGCGTGACGCGCCGGCGGTCGCGTTCCGACAGCATGCGGCCCTCGGCGATCGCCAGCAGCGCATCGTGCGCCTCGTGCATGTCGGGCGTGGCGAAGTAGCAGTCGTTGGTCGCGACCAGCGGAATGCCGGCGGCGTCCGCCAGCGCGATCAGACCCGGCTCGACGGCGCGCTCGTGGGCCAGGCCGTGGCGGTGCAGTTCCATCGCCGACGCGGTCCGGGAACGCCTCCGCAATGCGCGCGAGCAGGCGTTCGGCTTCCGGCTTCTGGCCCTCGGCGAGCAGACGCGCGAGCGGCCCGGTGGCGCCGCCGGTCAGCAGGATCAGGCCGGCAGCGTGCTCGGCGATGCGCATCCAACGGGAGTTGCGGCTTCAGGCCCGGATCGGTGTCCAGGAAGCCGTTCGAGGACAGGCGCTGCAGATTGGCGAGCCCGGCGGCGTCCTGCGCCAGCAGCACGATCGGGTCGGGCGGCAGGCGCGCATTGTCGGCGCGGGTCAGCGCGATCTGGCAGCCGATGATCGGCTGGATGCCCTTGGCGGCACAGGCCTGGCTGAACTCCAGCGCGCCGAACAGGTTGGCGGTATCGGTGATCGCCACCGCCGGCATGCCGCGCCTCGCGCGCAAGCGACCGGGATCTTCTCGGCCTTGATGGCGCCTTCGCTCAGCGAGTAGGCGGAATGGACGCGGAGGTGGACGAAATCGGCATGGGACATTCGGGCAGTATGTAGGCCCGCCGCCGAGTCCGGCCAACCGCCCGGGGCTTCGCCCCGGACCCCACCAGAGGCTCCGCCTCTGGACTCCGCCAAGGGCCGAGCCCTTGGAACCCGCTACTTAAGAATTCGGATTCCAAAGGCTACGCCTTTGGTGGGGGTCCCGGGGGCAAAGCCACCGGGCGGGTTTCAGGGCAGAGCCCTGAGCGCTTCAGCTTCACCAGATTGCGCCGCGGTGCCTAGTAGGACCAGCCCGGCCCCCACGGACCCCAATCCATCTGATAGATCTGCGCGGTCATCTGCTGCTCGTCGGCCAGCTTCTTCTGAAACACGTTCTCGCGGTAACGACCGTAGGCGGCCTGATCGCCCACATACAGGCAATCGCAGATCGTGGGATCGGCGTAGGTGTAGACAACCTTGTTGTTGCGCTCCTGCCTTACGAACTTGTGCGGCGGCAGGCTCGCCAGTGCGGCCTGACGCTGCGGCGTGTTGGCCGGCACCAGCGTGAAGCCGGCGGCGGCCAACATGTCCTCCTTGTTCTGCACCTGGTTGGCACAGGCCGACACGACCACGCTCATAGCGAAGGCCGAGAGAATGGATTTGAATCGCGGCATCGTGTTCGCCCTATGCTTCTGGTTGAGCGACAGTCGTCAGCGGAAACCACCGAACAGCAGGACCAGTATGACAATCAGCAGGACCAGTCCGAGCCCGCCGCCATAATGGGCGCGGCCATAATATCCTCCGCGATAGCCATAGTATCCGCCGCCGCCGAACAGCAACAACACGATCAGGATGATCAAAATCAGACCCACCGATGCCTCCTATTGCCTATCGTGCACCGTCGCAGCCACGCCTTTGCTCGCCGCAATGCCACCGATGAACCCATGTCGGTAACCATCCAGGCGTCATCTGCAAGGCGGCGGGCCGCCATTCGAGCAAACCACGGTCGAGCCTGGCGGCACAACAATGGTATTTGTGGCAGGCGGCGGTGGATTGCTGCTGCTGACGCATCCCGCAAGGCAAACCAGACAAATCACTGGCACGGCAAAAAGTCGCATCGGACATTCTCCCTCACGGGCAGAGACTCGCCTTAGACGTTGCGACGGTCAAGTGACGAGCAGCCGGTCAACGCGGCACAACCCTTCCGTCGCGAAGCGTCACCGTGCGGTCCATGCGCGCTGCCAGGTCCGGATTGTGCGTGGCGATCAGCGCGGCGACATTCTCGCGGCGCACCATTGCCAGCAATTCCTCGAACACCACCGACGCCGTCGCCACGTCGAGGTTGCCGGTCGGTTCATCGGCGAGCAGCACCTGGGCGCGTTGGCGAGCGCGCGCGCGATTGCGACGCGCTGCTGCTCGCCGCCGGACAGCTTGCCGGGCGGGTGACGGCGCGGGGCTCCAGGCCGAAGGAGGCAAGCAGCGCCATCGCGCGTTCCGCGGCCAGCCGGCGCGGCTTGCCGGCGATCATCTGCGGCAGCACGACGTTCTCCAGCGCGGAGAACTCGCCGAGCAGATGATGGAACTGGTAGCAAAGCCGATCGTATCACGCCGGATTGCCGTGCGCGCCGCATCGGCCAACGCGCCGGCGTCGCGGCCCTCGATGAAGACCGAGCCGCCATCAGGCTTTTCCAGCAATCCGATCGACGCCACAGATTCGCTTCTTCAATGTCTACGCACAGAACCAGGCCGCCGAAGCCTGCCTTAGAAACTTCAGCGCCAAAGCAGTTGGCCAGAACCACTAGTTTTGCCAGAGCCTGTGCTGCCGAAGATCACCGTGCCTTGAAAGGCATCTTCCAGTGTCCAGATATCCTCGGCCAGCGAACTGGACCTTCTACCAGCGGCATATCAAGCGGCCACTGGCCGGAAAGCGCTATGAGCGCGCCTAGGCGCGCGCAAGAGATCCACGAAGCTCATCCTGCAACCTCCAGCGAGCATCTCTTGCTGCGCCTGTCGTGCTCCATCCTTACCACACACCGGCCGGCCGCCGTTAATAAGCATCTGCTCGGCTACCGGATCGCCTCGCGCGCGCATTGGCAGCGTTGAGCATTGGCCGGGCACCAAAATGCTCAGAATAGCCTTTTTCCTGAATGTACTCGACTACGCCCGGGGCATAGCTGAGCTCGTGTCCTTTGCCGTTGATGATACCAAGGCATTTGTCTGTGTGGAGCTGCCCGATCTTCTTGAGCGTCTCGTAGCCGAGCTTGTTAAAGACACACCGCAGATCAAAGCGTCCGAATGTCTCAACCCGCATCTTCTCGCGAACCGGCCTGCTGGGTATTGGCCGTCGGAAGCTTCGGCGTTGTGCAACTGACCAGCAAAAGCAGGCTGCCGATGAGTCGCCATTGATCCGATTCTGTTTTTAGCATTTTTCCTGAGTTCCTTTTTCTTTTGCTCAAATGCGTCGCCGCTGGAGCTAGTGATCAATTCGACTTCCTCAGTGATGTAATTTCTGCCTACGACGTACCGCGGTGCGTCGCCGTCTAGAGTGATGAACGCGACCCCCGCGTAGCGGTCTTCCGGTTCCGGATCCCCGCTGGCTCTGGAAACCGACTGATCCGATCTTGGATAACTGAGGGGATGGGCCGGGCAAGGAAGTGTTGAGCCGTAGCAAGGAGATTTCCTGCCGATCCAAGAGTTTCGAGTTTGCCGACGAATTGCCGATCAGCGCCTTCGCCACCCGCGGATCCAGCCTCCAGCAAAGTCGAATATTGCTGGAATATCGAGATGCACTGGCAAGAGTATTTGCGCATTCGCTCGTAAAAGTCGATCGCTGCTTGTGCGCCGCCCGGCGTCTTGAGAAACGAAAGCATCTCCTCGATGATCAGCTGCTTTTTGATACCACGATCCATTCCTTGGATGTGGTTGCGCACCTGATTTAGGATCAAAAAACCAGCCACCGCACGTAGCTCGATATCGTGCGCTGAAACTTTCTCCAGCTCGAAATGCACCACCTTGAGCGGGTCACCGGGGCGTAGTTCGACCGTGCCAAGGTCGATGTTATTCGGGCCGTCTACGAGCGCGCCGTGCAAGCCATCCGCAGCCAAGGCGTAAGCAAGCTGGCCAGCACGGCGCGCATCTCCTGCTCAGGCCCCTTCTGAAGCGATGACGAGTGCAGCTCATCGTGCAACTTCGAAAGCGTTGGAAACATTTCCGGCGTCCACTTGGCAAACGCTAGATTGCGCACAAAATGCTCAGTGTCGGGGTTGCGATCCAAGTCAGCTGCAGCTGCCTCATCGACAGGCGGCGGCGTCCACTTAGTTGCGCGGGCTTCTAAGAACGCATCCAGAAAGCTCTCACTACCTTGCTCGGCCTGGTACGCAAGGAGCTGGGCCGTTTCAATGCAAAGGTCATAGTGCTGCTCAGGGCAAGCGTTGCGCCACTTCCGGTAAGCGCTGGCATAAACTTCGCTGATCGCGCGCGCCAGTACCGCATGCCGCAGCTTGTCCTTATCGCTGTCGCTGCTTACCCCGACCAGCAAATGACAGAGCGCGGTCGCTTCGCTCAAGTGCTCAGCCGAGAGCGGGAGCTCGCCGGTATCGAAGATATTGAAGCTCTGGTTTCCGTTGGCGCGCACGACAATCGTTCGGCATGTGGGGTCCAACTTCTGGGCCGTCGTCATCCAGCTCATCCCATCATCAATTATGACGATAAAACCGAATTGCGGCGCAGTCTGCAGTACCTGCGTTTGTAAGAGCACGCTCTTGCCTGAGGCTGTATTTGCCCCAACCAACGTGTGGAGCGCCTGCGCCCCTTGGAAGCACCTTCCTCCGATAACGTTGTCTTTGTCCCCATCGGCGATCCAATCTGCCACTTCTAAATCACCGGCAGGCGTTGACCCTGCCGTCCACATGTTCGCCACGTTGATGGCGTCACTCATCTTGTGCCAAAAATCCCGATACGGAACCCATGGGCCGACGCCAGGCGTAGCGCAGTTATAGAAAGCTATCGTGCTGGATGGCAGCGCCGAGTTGTACGGCTCGCAGCCGGTCTTACCCAGAGCGGCCTGCAGCGCTTGCATGCGTTCGTCCAGCTTGTCTGGTGCTCGCTCGCACGCGATCACAATCAGTTGCGCTCTGAAAGGCTGCACCTTATTGCTCATCAGCGCTTTCAAGTGTTCGAGATGCTCTTCGCTGCCGGTAATGGCTGAGGCCTGATCCAGATTGGTCTGGAGCTTATCGTAGCGATCTTCTTCGAATAGAATCTCTTTCTCGATCGAAAGGGGTTCCATGTTAAGCACGACTCGCAGATTCGGCATCGTCAGATCCATGAGCGGCTCCATCGTTTTTGCGATGGTCATGCGCGGCATCGTCTTAGCTACCAAAATGCCGAAGTAGTAGCCGTCCATGTAAAAACCGCTGTCAGGATCTTGCCGCGGAGCGAGCCCGCTGAAGCGGCACAAGTCGTCCACCGTTCGCATCCAATCGATATCCTTGAAGATAGGGAGGCGTGCTTGACCGGGGGACCAAAACTTGAGCAGCTCTTCATAGTGCTCTTGGTTGTTAAGCGCTTTTATCGCGCCGCCTTGACTCGCCATCAGCAGTTTGAAATGCTGCTCGCGTTGCTTGAATGAGCGAGCAAAGATCTTGAAAACGTCCGAGAAAGCGCGGACTTTGCGCCCGCCATCTTTGACAAAAGACGGCAGCTTTGCAGAAAGCGAAATCCGCACATTGGCCTGAATCAGCCGCTCGGTATTCATGAGCTTTCGGAAGCGCGCTTCGATATCCCCGCGGACCTTCGAGCAAATCTCGATCTTTGATTTTGCGGTCTGCGCGGCGTAGCGGTCCAGGGGCCGGTTAAGATGGTTGCTTGTGTAGTAATAGAGTTGCAACCGCTCGCCCGGACGTAGCGAAACCAACATGAGACGACAATTGCTCTCCAGTAAATCAAAAGCGCTGTCGTCGCTCGCCGACAGATCGGGAAAATCCGCGGCATACGTCCGGCTCATGATAGCGCCTGCGCCGGGGTCGCCCCATGTCTGATGATCGTCGAGAAAATAGCCGGTGGGGACTTGCATTTCCATAGGATTAAAACTCCTTTGGGTGCCTGACTATCTCCGGCAAAAACCAGAGTCCTGGCGGCCTGCTCAAGACTCCCGCTTTAAAGAGCCAAGTCTTAAAGCACCAAATCTTGAACAGGAGCAGGTCAAACGCATAGCTGGGCGGTTTATCGTTTACGAAGAACTTGACGAACACCGTTAGCCCCAGCGTTGGCAGAGCGCTGATGACGATTGCGATCGGCATTTCAAGCTGAACAGCACGCAGGCATTGCATAATCAGAATGAAAAGAGCGAAGCCGATCACCAGGAGCACCATCGCTTTTCCACGAAAGATCCAGATGCCGGGCTCAGCCAGCCGCGCGCAGTTGTTCATGTGCTCTTTC
>CAVUBS010000011.1:0-120838 GCA_963739725.1 uncultured Alphaproteobacteria bacterium
GCGTGTAGGGAAACGCCGAGTAACGGTGCAAAGTCGCGCGGATGAACGTCGCGGCCCGCGTGTGCCGGTAGAACAGCACATTTTCCCACGGCACCAGCGACATCGTCGAACACGATCAGCGTGTCGATTTCGTCGAAGCGGTTCGAACAGCGGATAGTCCTCGGCCGGCGCGCGGCCGGCGAAACCGGTGCGGCAGATGACTTGATGCCCGGCCACCCCATGTCGACGATGAACCCGACCGCGTAATCGGACGAGCTTGTCGTCGCCCCAGTTCGCGATCAGTCGGCTTGACGAACGCCTGATTGGCATAGGCCGCCGCCGTTTCATACTTGGCGCCGCGCACCACGATGCCGGCATCGGTTCCTTCACCGCGTGGAGCAGCATGTCCGGGTCCTGCTCCTGCGGCCGCTTGGAGCGGTCGCCCTTCGGATCGGTGTTCGCCGACACATGGAACGGATCTTCCGTCAGCGCACGCATGATGTGGCGCTCGACATTCTGGCGAACCGCGGATCGATCTTCGTCCAGCACCGCCTTGCCGTCCCACAGCGACCACAACTCGCCGATCGTCTCGTCGCCGATCCGCACGACGACGCCGCCAATCTCGTTCAACTGCGCATCGACATAGGCCCGCTTGTCCTGCCAGTCCTGCTGCGTCTTCGGCAGCTTCAGCGCCAGGTTGCACGTTCTCCGCTGGCGTCATCCACATAGCGACATCGCCGCGCTGTGCGTCGCCTCGTGCGCCATGTCGTAAAGCCTGGCACGCAGCGAGACGATCGGCCGGAATGCCGGATGCGTGGTGACATCGGGCACGCGCTCGCCGTTGATCCAGACCTGACGGCCGTCGCGCAGGGAGTTGACGATACTGCGTGCCGGTTCTGAGCATGTTTGACTCCTTACGGATTTGCCGCCCACGGCAGCAGCCAGTTCCGCATCAGCTTGAAGATCTGGTCGGTGATCAGACCCAGCAACCCGATCACCATGATGCCGAGAAAGATCTGGTCGGTGAACAGCCCGCGCATCGAATTCAGGATGAAGTAGCCGAGCCCCTTGTTGGCCGCGACCAGTTCGGCCACCACGAGATAGGTCCAGGCCCAGCCGAGCGTGACCCGCAGCGTGTCCATCACGCCTGGCAACGTCGCGGGGATCAGCACGCGCGCGACAACCGTACGGCGGTCGGCGCCCAGCGTATAGGACACGTCCAGCAAATCCTGCGATACGCCACGCGAGACATCGGCGATCAGGATCAGCTGCTGGAAGAATGTGCCGATGAAGATGACGGTGATCTTCTCCTCGATGCCGATGCCGACCCAGAGGATCAGCAGCGGGATCAGCGCGGAGACTGGCAGATAACGAACAAAATTCGTCACCGGCTCCAGCGCCGCCTCGACGATCTTGAAGCTGCCCATCAAAATACCGATTGGCACCGCCAGGATCGAGGCAATGACAAACCCGGACATGATCTCGGTCACGCTGACGCCGGTATTGACCAGCAGCGAGCCGTCCGCAAAACCGCTGATCGCCGCCTTCACCACCTCGTCGGGCGTCGGCAGAAAGTCGCCCCGCACTACGCCGCCGTACGACAGTGCGCACCACAGCGTCAGGATGGCGACCGCCATCAGCGTGCTCACCGTCAGGTAAGCACGCCGTGGGATCTCTTTCTTCGGCGCGAAATACGCGTCGAGAAATGACGGCATCAACCGCCGACGTAGCTGTAGCTGATCAGGTCCGCCGGTGTCACCTTCACCTGCAGCTTGCCATGGCTCGACCACACGTCGATCGCGTCCTTGACGGTGGTGGCGAGCGGACCCGGCTTGGCTTCGGTGCCGAAGAATGCCTTGTTGTCGTCAGCGCCATAGAACTTGATGCCAGGCAGCGTCGCTTTGAACTCCTTCGGGTCCTTCAGCCAGCCGCCGACACCCTTCGCCATGATGGCGATCGATTCGTCCGGATTGCTGCGATAGTAGGCGACAGCCTCGTTCCACGATTTGACGATGCCGGCGACATCCTTCTGGTGCGCATTTGCCCAACTTGTCTTGACGATGATGACATCGGTGATCAGGCCGGGCGTGGTCGAGCTGTCGACCAGCAGGTGGCCGAAATCGGTGGCCTTGCCCTTGGTGAGCCAGGGTTCCCAGGTCACCGCTGCGTCCACCCGTTTGGCGACAAATGCGCCGCCGGCATCGCCCGCGGTCATGTTGACGGTATCCAGATCGGATTCCTTCAGGCCCGCCTTGCCAAGCAGCACGTTCAGGTAGAATTCCGACACCGAGCCTTCGTTGACTGCGACCTTCCTGCCCTTCAGGCCGGCGATCGTCGTGATATCCTTGACCGCGACAATGCCGTCGCCGCCGTTGGAATCATCGATCGCCACGACATACTGGAAATCGTTCGGCTTCTTCAGATAGAGCAGCGCGGTGTCCACCGTGCTGGCGATCATCTGGATCTTGTCGGCCATCAGCGTGGGAAAACGCTCCTTCGGGTCCTCCATGACGATCAGTTCGACATCGACGCCGTTCTTCTTGAACAGGCCCTTGTCCTGCGCGATGTAGAGCGGGCCGTAGCCGACCCAGGTGGAGTGCGCGATCTTGACGGTGTCGGCCCGCGCGATCGCCGCATCCATGATCGGCAGCAGCGCCATGCCAAGCAGGGCCGCCAGTTGCCATAAGCCTTTCCTCATCGGAGCACCCTTTGTTGATTGACGCGTCACATGGTGGCGTCGGCCAGATGCGTCACTCTAGGGCATGGTCAGTGCCGCGGCAATTTAGCGGCCGGCGCTGGATGCGGCGCACGGGACTTGCTAGGCTGACCGCCTGCTGGATGGGGTGAGCCGGGCGATGCCGGGACCGACAAAGTCGTTGCTCGACGAAGGAGCCAGGGTGCTGCGCGAACTTTCGTTGCAGCAGGGACTGGCGTACCGCACCTATGGCGAAGCATTGCAGCGCTACGGCGAAGAACAGATCGATTGGAAGGAGCTGTTCAAGACCTCGGGCGACATCTACTTCAAGGAAGTTGCGCAAGTCGTATGGAGCCTTATCCGCGCGAACACCAATGTCTATGCATGGATGCTGGCCGCGGCCGGCGCCAAGCCTCTCCATCCGGAGGCAGAGCCCGCGCCTGACGGGGTTTCGGCAGGCAAGCGAGCACAGCGGGGTCGCGACTGAGCAACGCCAGGCTGGAATTTCCGACGGTTGCGATCGTCGATGATGTGGGGTTGTCGCGAGCCGACAGGCTTGCAGCGGCACTCAGTCGTGCAGGATTCTGGGAAATCCTTGAACAGTCACTGCAGGATCGACCCGCCGATACGGTGCGCCTTGTTATCAAGCCCGAACTCGCGGGCTTCACGGCAGCCTCGCCGCTGGCTACCGACCCTTCACTGGTGGAGGCGCTGATCGATCTGTTGCACGATCGTGGCTTTGCCGATGTCGCTGTCGTGGCGGCAGCGGACAGCAGCGCACTCTGGGCGGAGAATCGCGACCTTTATGCGCTGAGCGACCTTTTGGGTTATCGCTTCGTCACACCGCAGGGCCGCACCTACGACATCGTGGACCTTGCCGATGCAGCGGACGAAACCGTTTTTCCTCTCGGCAGCGCGTTGCACGGCACAGGCATTTCGCGCGCCTGGATTGACGCCGATATACGCATCGTTTTTGCCAAGAACCGTACGGACGAGGAGGCCGGATACGCGCTCGGGCTCGATACGCTGATCGGCGTGCTGCCACTCGCCGATAAAAGTCTGCACTACCGGCGGCGACGGCACCCTGGCGACGTTGTGGCCGCATTGCTCGCGGCGGCGCCGGTGGACTTCGTCCTGATCGATGCGGTCACCAGCGCACATGGTGCCGCCGGCCGACGATCGCCTGATCCCGTCGACACGAACACGCTGATCGCGGCATCCGATATCGTCCTCGCGGACTACATCGGCGCACTGAAAATGGGTCTCGATCCTGTCGTATCGCCAATATTTGCGCGTGTCGTGCAAAGCCATCCGCTGCCGACACGCTACACTGTGTCGGGCTCGCTCGCACCCTATGCCGGTTGGCAGAATATTCCGGTTGCAGTGCTGCGATCCGCGCGCGCGCGCGCCGGTGCGGTGGCGCTCGATCGCCTGGTCGAACCGTGGCTGCAGCGTCTCGATCCCGCGCTGTTTCCCTTGAAGAACCCGCTGGACGCGCGGATGAATGCGACACTGGCCGATTTCTTCGCGGACACCGCCGAGAGCCCGATCAGCCGATGGCTGCTGGTCGCGGCGAACCTGCTGCTCGGCCTGGTCGGACAGGTCATCGAATCCTACCGGACAATGTTTGACAAGGATGCTTTGCATCGGCGCGCGGTTCCGCTGGGCATCGACACGACCTCGATCGACGATGCTGCATTCGACAGGCTGGTAGGCGAATTGATCCAGCTCGAGCCGATCGCAGCCGGTGCGCCGGAAATGTCCGACGGACTGCGCTGGCGCTATGTCGAGGGGGCCGTGGTGTTCCGCTACGGCAGGACACTGCCGGTTGACTTTGACACGTTTGTCCGGAGCGTGGACGTGTCGCGCACGATCCAGTTCATGAACGACTATCTGGGAGGCGTCGTTGTGCCACTTGCGCATGACGAAACTGGCCGCCCGTTCGCCAGGCGGAACGCAACATCTATCTGCCGCAACCGAACTACCTCGTGCTCTACCAGGGCAAGCCGATCGACGTGCGCAAGCTCGAGGTCGTCGAATATGGCGCCGACCGCCACCGGCTGTACTGGAAGACGATTCGGCAGCGAGAACGACTCGGCCACGTTCGACGACGGAATTGCCACCTTCGAACGTTCTGCCGAAGGAACATCGATCTGTATTCTGGGACGCCAGCTGTTCACTCTACCGTTGTTCTGGCAGGTGTTCGACCTGGACCTGGTTCCGGACATCAAGTCGGTACTCGTCACGCACGCGTACCGCACGTTCTTCGACCGCACACTGGCAAATTTTGAGGCGCTGGTGGAGGGGCGCGATATTCGCATCGGCCGGCCGGTGGACGAGCCCGCGACCGTCACCGCCGAACAGATCATTCAGTTGTTGGGTCGTGTTGGTGAAATCGCTGCGCCACTACTGCAACACATGACAAACCTGCCCGCGCCGTCCCAAGCCAAGGAGTATCGCGATACCGATGCTGACGGCTTCGTCCATGTTCGGCCGGCAGCGCAATCACAGCAGCCCGCAGCAGAGACCATGTCCGACATCGATCGCTGGATCATGGAAATTGCACGATTCGTCGGTGGTCTTCAGCAGGCGGCGGAACGCGATCTGACGCAATTGAGCCGAATTTGGATGAAAGCCCTCGTGACCGGCGCGGCCGGCCTGATCGGCGCGCATCTGGTGCGGACCCTGTTGGCTCGTGGCTGGCAGGTGCGTGCACTGATGCGCGAAACCAGTCGGCGCGACTCATTGGCCGGCCTGCCCGTGGAAATTGCGATTGCTGATGTGCTGAATGCCGGCCGCGAGCTCGACCTGGCCTGCGCCGGCTGCGACATGGTCTTCCACGGCGCGGCGCATTTCGCCTATTCGGGCGTCGATGCGGCCACGCTGCACGCCACGGCGGTCACCGGCACCGAGACCGTGCTTGCCGCCTGCGCGCGGATGGGCGTGCCACGCGTCGTTGTGACCTCCTCGTCGGTCGTGTTCGGCCATCGCGATGCCGCGACATGTGTCGACGAGACGGCCGGGCTGGCGAGTGGCGACGGAGAACCGCCCTATGTCGCGGCGAAGATCGCCCAGCATCGCCGAGCTCTGGAACTTGGCGTGGCACTGAAGCTCGATGTTCGGCTCGCCTGCCCGACAATGACACTCGGCCCGACCGGCGGGCGTCTCGGTCCCAGCAACGGACTTGTTGTTGCCTATCTGGCCGATCCGTTCGGCTGCACGTATCCGGGCGGCTGCAATCTTGTCGCCGCGCGCGATGTCGCAAACGGCCATGCGCTGATCGCCGAACATGGCGCCCCAGGCGAGAGCTATCTGCTCGGGTCAGAGAATCTGACCTGGCAACAAATTCACACCGCGATTGCCGAACTGGCCGGTGTCGCGCCACCACGTCTGGAACTCAATCAGACACTCACGTTCCTTGCCGCAACCGCGGAGGAACTGCGAGCCAGCATCGGACGGGCGCGCACCGCTATCGACGCGCGAGCAGGCGGCGATGGTGGGGCGCTACTACTGGTATTCGCACCGCAAGGCGGCCGCCCTTGGCTATGCCCCGGTTCCGGCGCGCGCCGCTTTGATCGAGGCGATCTCCTGGCTTGCCGCATCACCGCACGTCTCGCGCGAGGTCAGGGCCGGCATGCATCTTGCTGCCGACATTTACCGCTTCCGCGCCGCTGCCCAGGGAGAAGCCGATTTGAAGACATTCCGCAGCCTCGTCGTTCTCAAACGTCCGCACGCGGCACTTTGGACCATCATGCGCGATCATCTTGTCGACATCGCACCGCAGCATTGCGGATATCGAGGAGATCCGTCAGCTCGACCGGAGCGTCGATGCGGACGGCACGGTGCACATCGTCAACCAGTGGCACGTTCGCCATCAGGTGCCGCCGGTGATCCGTTCGCTCCTGAAGACCGGCGAACTCAGCTGGATCGATCGCAACACATGGGATGCGGCAACCGTTCACCTGTTCCTGGACGATCGAACCCAACTTCCTGACCGAGCATATCGCCTGTGCCGGGCACACTGTTTTCGCATCGGCGATGGCCGGCCAGGGCGCGCGCGTCACGTTTGAAGGCGGTCTGGATCTCAAGCCGGGACTGCTCGGCGGCTCGCTTGGCGGGATCGAGAAGCTGGTGTCGGGCTTTCTGGAATCGATCGTCACCACGGTTATCCCGCGCAACCTGCGCGGCGTCGTCGAAGCCGCTGCGGCGTTCGAATTGCCGAAGTAGCTGGCTTCGATGCGTATCGTCTCGGTTAACCGATCAGCACGCTGTGGTGAAACCCCAGCCGCGGATCGGCAAGCGGCGACAGCCATGGCAGATAGTTTTGCAGTTCCGGCATCGGGATGCGGATGCGAACTTCTCCTGCCGGATAGTCATAGATCGTGATCCAGTTCAGCCCACGATTTGCCGTGAACAGCAGCGACTGATCGGCCGAAAGCTGGCATGCATAGACCGAATCCAGCAGGCTGAACCGGCTCACGCGCAGCGCACCCAGAAAATGCCGGCTGTTCGTTGCGAAGGTCCCCCGCGCGAATATGTCGTAGACCTGGGTTGCAACCTCGCGCGGACGAGCGACATGCGCCGCCAGATCGGGCTTCTCGTCGATGATGCGAAACCGGGCAAAATTGTCGAGCTCGATGGCGACGATCGACTGGCTGCCGCCATTGCAGAAGATCAGTTCGCGATCGGACAGCGTCACGTCCGAGTTGATATGGGCGGGAATTTCGCGCCCCGCCGCCCAGTGACGCCGTACGCTCTTTTGTCTCGCATCGATCTCGAAGGCATACTCCTTGAGGAATGCCATCCCCCACTCGTGGTAGTCGCGATAGTCCTGCGGCACGACACGGAATGACACGGCATAGAATACGTCGTCCTTCGGATGGACCGCCACATGCCAGCAGGTCGCCGGCAACGTCAGCACTGTGACCTTGTTGTCTTCGCGATCCCAGATGCCGACATGCCGCGCCTCGCCGGCCTCGCCATCGGCTGGATTGTCCATGGAGCCATATACGATATAGCGCCCGGATGCCGTCTGCTTCATGCCGTGCGGCAGCTTCACGCCGTGCCGGATCAACCGTCGCGGTTTCTCCAGATCGCCAAGCTTGAACGCATAGAAATGCTCGCCGATCGGCGTCAGGATCTCGTCATCCGACAGCCAGACGACATGCGTGCTGCCCTGCAGCGACGTTCGTGCCGTTTCAAATCGCAGGGTCGAGATGCGATCGATCTCCGCCAGCGTCTGCGCGTCATAGAACAGCAGATGCTGTCCGGCATTGCCGAGATACCCGACGGTTCCGGATGGATTGACCGATACCGCATGCCCGCCGGCGATGCCGTCGTAATACACGATCTTGTAGGCGTAACGATTGTCGGCCGGGTCGAACAGGAACAGGCAGACGCCGGCCATGCCTTCCAGGCCGTTGACGCCATTGCCGTCCAACGCGATGTGGAACGCGTAGGGATAGCCCTTCACGCGCACGGGACTGGCACGCGCCGGTTGGCGCGCCACGCGCGTCGCTCGATTTCGTGGGGCTCGGGCCAATCAGGAGACCAGTCGCGACACTGCCAGGGCGTAGACCGATATCGGATACGACACGCAGACACCGAGCGCGGTACCGACCGCCACATCGCTCGGGTAGTGGTGTGCCGATGCCAGGCGCGCCCACGCCATGAGCAGACAGGTGCCGAAGGCGAGGCCGATGGTTTGCGGATACTGAATGGTCAGCGGCACCAGCGCCGCCGACAACGTCATCGCGTGGCCACTTGGGAAGGAGTGCTGATCGAGAGCCGGCAGAAGCGGCACCAATGTCGCATCGCGCTGATACGGTCGTGGACGCGCCACGCGGCGTTTGATAACCGGGTACACGCAATGCAGCAGCAGGACATTCAGCGTGCCCACGACCACGACGGGTATGGCATCCAGGCCAGCCGCAAGAATGCTGCCGATCGCGAGTGCCAGATAGACCCATCCGTTCCCCAGCCAGCTGAGCGCAATAGCAGAGGACCGCGCGAGCCTCGGGCGCGCGGTCAGGGCAAACGAGTGCACCAGAAACAGCTCCATCGCCGACAGGCGTGCCAAGCTGTATCGCCTGCGAGATATCGCCTCATTCATCAGGTCGCCGCTCACCTTCACTGGCCAGAACCGCCCGCCTCCATGTTACGGCGATGCGCGGACGAACGGAAAGCGCTTTTTGCTGCGAGTGCGAAGCGGCCAGACGCGGCATGAATGTTATACGGTAGCATCCACCCCCGCCGTGGCCGAAGTACGGCATGTGCTGCACAGCCCCTCGGCCTCGATCGTCGCACTGCTGATGCTGAAACCGGCATCTCTCGCAGCACGCGCAAGGACCGCAGAGACGTGGTGGTCCTGCATTTCGATCACCCTGCCGCAGTCGCGGCAGATCAGGAACTGCGCAGCGTGCGTATGGCTCTTGCCATCGGTGTCGGCGGTGCAGCCCGCAACGCAGCCGACGAACGCCGATAGCCGCTCGACCCGGTGGATCAGGCCCTGATCCAGCAGGAAATCCAGCGCACGATAGATCGGTCGGCGGTGCGGCGCCGCGGCGCGTTTGACGCAGCCGGTCCAGCAATTCATACGCGCCGGTCGGCGATGCGGCGTCCAGTACAAGGCCGAGCACGTGCCGGCGGAGTTCGGTCAGGTTCGCGCCACGCCGTTCGCAGATCGCCTCGGCGCGATCGAGCAGGCCTTCGGTGCGCCGCGAGAACTCGGCCGTCATCGGATCTCCTCCGCCAGGACACAGACTACCACGCGCTGCCACTCGATGGTTGCGCGAGAATATGTTATAGCATTACATTACGCGCGTCGACAGTCGCAGGGAGTGCCGATGGTGGCGAAGCTCGGCGCTGTTCATGGCGATCGTGGCACTGCTGGTCGGCTCGGCTGCGGCACAGAGTGCGGCCGGCACGATCAGCATTGTGGCGGCGGAGAACTTCTATGGCGACGTGGCCCAGCAGATTGCCGGCAGCGAATGCCACTGTCACCAGCATCCTGAGCAATCCCGACCAGGATCCGCATCTGTTCGAGGCGAGCCCGTCGGTCGCACGCCTTCTGTCGGCCGCAACGATCGTGGTCTACAACGGCGCCGACTACGATCCCTGGATGGCGAAGCTGCTCGCCGCCTCGCGGTCGCCGAACCGCAGGATCATCATCGTGGCGAACCTCGTGCACAGGAAGCCTGGCGACAATCCGCACATTCTGGTACGACCCGCCGACGATGCCGGCCTATGCCAAGGCGCTGGCCGTCACGCTCGCCGAGCGCGACCCGGCGCACAAGCAAGACTACCAGCAGCGTCTCGGCACATTCCTCGCGTCGCTGCGGCCCATGGAGGCAAAGATCGCCGATCTGCGCTCCAGGTTCGCCGGGACAGCTGTCACCGCCACCGAGCCGGTGTTCGGCTACATGGCCACCGCACTCGGATTCGATATGCGCAACGAGCGGTTCCAGCTTGCGGTGATGAACGACACCGAGCCGCGGGCGTCCGATGTTGGCGCGTTCGAGAACGACCTGAGGAAGCATGCCGTCCGACTGCTGTTCTACAACAGCCAGGCGAGCAATGCCGCGGCGCAACGCCTGATGAAGATCGCCCAGCAGTCGAAGATCCCCATCGTCGGGGTCACCGAGACCGAACCGCAGGGCACGACGTATCAGGACTGGATGATGCGCCAACTCGACGCGGTCGCGCAGGCCTTGGCCAAGCCTGCATCGTGAGTGCCGTCGAACTCAACGGCGCGACTTTGGCCTTCGGTGCCAGGACCGTGCTTGCCGGCATCGACCTCGCGATCCGCGACAACGAGTTCGTCGGCGTGCTCGGACCGAACGGCTCGGGCAAGACCACACTGATGCGCGCGATCCTCGGCCTGCTGCCGCTGCGCAGCGGAACGATCCGCGTGCTGGGCCGGCCGGTGGCGCGCGGCAATCCGGCGGTCGGCTACATGCCGCAGACGCGCGGCGCTTTGAACAATCTGCGGCTCAGCGGCTGGGATTTCGTCGCCAGCGGCGCCAACGGTCATCGCTGGGGTCTGCCGCTGCTCCGCGCCAATGCACGCCGCGAGGTGCAGTGGGCGCTCGACATGGTCGATGCCACCGCGCTCGCGCGACGCCCGCTGGCCGAGACCTCCGGCGGCGAGCGGCAGCGCCTGCTGCTGGCGCAGGCCCTGCTCGGCCGCCCGCGCCTGCTGTTGCTGGATGAACCGCTGATCAGCCTCGATCCGCATCATCAGCGTTCGGTGGTCGAACTGACCCGGTCGCTGCAGAAGGAACTCGGCATCGCGGTGCTGTTCAGCGCGCACGAGATCAACCCGCTGCTCGGCGCGCTCGATCGCGTGCTGTATCTCGGCTCGGGCCACGCCGCGCTGGGTGCCGTGGACGAGGTCATCAGCGGACCGGTGCTGTCGCGTCTGTACGGTTCCAAGATCGAGGTGGTGCGCGTGAACGGCCGCATCTTCGTCATGTCGGGCGGCTACGACGTGGAGCGCGATGCGCATCAGCACGACCACGGCGAGCACCATGTTCACGTATGACTTCATGCAGAACGCGTTTGCCGCCGCCGGCATCGTTGCGGTGGTCTGCGGGCTGGTCGGGTTCTTCCTCGTGCTGCGCGCGCAGACCTTCGCCGGCCATGCGCTGTCGCATGTCGGTTTCGCCGGCGCCACCGGCGCGGTGCTGCTGGGTATCGCGCCGCTCTGGGGGCTTGTGGCGCTGACATTGCTGGCCGGGATCGGCATGGGCCTGCTCGGCGAGCGGCTGCATCAGCGGGACGTCGCGATCGGCATCGTGCTGGCGATGTCGCTCGGACTTGGCCTGCTGTTCCTGCATTTCTTCACTGCCTACGCCACCCAGGCGACCGCACTGCTGTTCGGCAACATCCTCGGCGTCGACGCGACGACGGTCTGGACGCTGCTGCTGCTTGGTACGGCCGCTGCCGCAGCACTCGCCGCCATCTCGCGGCCGTTGCTGTTCGCCAGCCTGCAGCCCGAACTCGCCGAGGCGAAGGGCGTATCGCTGCGTCTGATATCCGTGCTGTTCCTGGCGATCGTCGCGCTGGCGGTGGCGCAGTGCGCGCAGATCGTCGGCGTGCTGCTGGTCTTCGCGCTGATGGTCGGTCCGGCCGCGGCGGCGCAACGCCTCACCACTCGGTTCTGGTGCGGCATCGTGTTGTCGGTGGCGCTGGCGTTGACCGAGGCGTGGTGTCGCGCTCGTGCTGGCATACGTCACCGACTGGCCGACCAGCTTTTGGATCACCGCATTGAGCGGCTGCGTCTATCTGGCGGCGATCCTGATGGACGACTTGTTTCCGGCATCACAATAAGCTATCAGTGCTGTCCTGGCAGATTGAATGTTGCGCCGTGCGGAGACGGCTTGACCGAAACGGGCTGGACTTCGAACCGACGGGTAAGCCCCGTTGGCTTCGCCGCGCTGATGTTCGCCGCATGGTGCCAGATCCTGCTCGTCGTGGCGCTCGCCCCTATGCCGCAGGCGCAAGCCGCCGATGCGCTCGACTGTGCCCGCATGTGTCATCCCGATGCCGACGACGATGGCACGCCGGCGCCGCAGCAGCAGGATCACTCCGGCCACGACTGCGTGCTGTGCGTCATGTGCGTCGGCCATGCGTCGCAGGCGGCGTTGGTGTCGTCGCCTCCGGCGCTGCCCGATCGGCAATTCACCGCGGTCGTGCTGCTCGACGCCTACCGTCCGCGCGCACCGCCGGTTCGCCTGATATTTGCCGCCCAACCTCGTGGTCCTCCCCCGCCGATCTGAGTTTGCCGCGGCGCATCGGCGCCGGTAACCCATATCAGCGGAGTCTTCCGATGCACTGCTCCAAGTTCCTGGCCGCGCTTGTCGGCGCGAGCCTGGTGTCCGTTCAGCCCGTGTTCGCGCACGGCTTCGCGGGTCCCCATATGTTCATCAGCACATTGCTGATCGACGATCCGAACGTGGCCGATGAAGCCAGCCTGCCGACATTCTCCTACCAGCCGCAACCGAGCGATGGCGGCCTGGCGTCAAATCTCTTCGCGGCCGAATTCGAATTCGACAAACGCATCACCGAGAATTTCGGCTTCTCGGTCGCCGGTGGCTACCAGTGGCTGCGCACGCCCGGCGCCAAGACGGCCAATGGCTGGGAAAACCTGGAAGGCACGCTCAAGTACAAGGTCTACGTCAACCCGGAGCATGAGTTCATGCTGTCGCTCGGCGTGTCCAGGGAGTTTGCCCGCACCGGGGCCAATGGCACGAATGGCGCGGCGCTCGACAACGATGACAGCAGTTCCACCACGCCGACCATCTTCTGGGGCAAGGGCTTCGGCGATCTGCCGATCGGCGTTTTCCGCCCGCTCGCGCTCACCGGGACGCTGGGCTACACGATCGCCGACAAGAAGCTGAAGGTGACCGGCACCGACCCCGATTCCGGCGATCCGCTGTTCAACAACGGCATCGCGAACCAGTGGTCCGGTGGACTGTCGCTGCAATACAGCATGCGCTACCTGCAATCCCAGGTGAAGGATTTCGGCTTTCCGGAGTTCGTCAACAAGATGACCCCGGTGGTCGAGGTCTCCTGGTCATCGCCGGCCAGCAAGCCGAACCAGGACAGCACGCAGTACCTGATCGGCGTCGGTGTCAATTACACCTCGGACTGGTGGGCAGTGGGCGTCGAGGCGCTGATCCCCGGCAACAAGCAGACCGGCTCGCACGTGGGCGTGATCGCGCAATTCCATCTCTACTTCGACGATCTCTTCCCCAACAGCCTCGGCAAACCGATCGTGGATTGGTTTCACTGATGCGTACGATCTCCCTGCTCGCGCTGGCGATGCTGTCATCGGCATCGCCGGCCTTCGCGCATGCCATGCTGGAACGCGCCAGCCCGCTGGTCGGCAGCGAGGTTCCTGCCCCGCCGCATGAAATCACGCTGACCTTCACCGAGGGCGTGGAACCGCTGTTCAGCACGATCGAGCTGCGCGATGCACGCGGCACCGTCGTCGCGACAGGCAAGCCGCGGACGGAACCCGGGAACAATCGCCGGCTTGTCGTCGAACTGCCGGCGCTTGGCAGCGGGACCTACACCGTGAACTGGCATGCAACCTCGGTCGACACGCACAAGACTGAAGGGAGCTACCAGTTCATCGTGAAGTAGCGCATGGACAGCCTGGAGATCGTCGTTGCTCTGTTGCGCGGCGTGCACCTCGCCGCGCTGATGTCGCTGTTCGGCACGCTGCTGTTCCTCGCTGTCGTGCTGCCGGGCGCGATGACGGCGGACACCGTGAGAAACGATCCGCACGCGGCTTCTCCTGCTGCGCCTGGCGCGCGGCAGCGCGGCATGTGCACTGCTTGCCGGGAGCGGCGTGGCTGATCGTCGCAGGCGCCCTCATCGCCGGCACACGCGGCATCGCAATGACGTTGCACGCGCTGCCGGTGGTCGCACTGCAGACACAGTTCGGCCGATGGGTCCTGCTGCGTCTCGTCCTGCTGATCGCAGTGTTGGTGTTGCCATTGGCCAGAGCGCCTGCCGCGCACAGGCGCCATCGTGTTGGCCGGCGCCGCGCTTGCCGTGCAGCCGCTGATCGGCCATGCCGGTGCGATCGGCGGCAGTCTGGGCATTGAACTGATCGCGTCCGAGGCACTGCACCTGTTTGCTGCCGGCGCGTGGCTGGGCGGTCTGCTGCCGCTGTTCATCGCAATCCGCATCCTGCCGGCGCAGGCAGCGGCCTCCGCCTGTCACGGCTTCACACCCATCGGTCTGTCCGCCGTCGTCGTGCTGGCCGGCACTGCCGTCGTGCAGGTCGTCCAATTCATCGGCGGCATGCCTGGCCTGTTCGGCACTGCCTACGGACACATCGCGCTGCTGAAGGTCGGCCTGTTGCTGGCTCCTGCTGCTGCTTGCAGCGCTCAATCGTTTCGTCCTCACCGAGCGCATCACCGGGACGGCGCCGGCTGTGGCGCGCCGCCAAATGCGTTGCTCGATCGCGGCGGAAACCGTGCTGGGTGCACTCGTGGTCATTGCGGCAGGCTTTCTCGCATCGAGCACGCCGGGCGTGCATGAACAGCCGGTCTGGCCGTTTCCCTGGCGGCCTAGTCTGGACGCATTCGCCGATGTCGACCTGCGGCGCGAGCTGGTCGTCGTCAGTGGTCGCAATCGATGGGCGCCATCGTCATGGCGGCAATCGCCATCTGTCTGGCGCTTCGCACGATGGCCCGCCCTGGCAGCTGTCGATGTGCATCCTGACAGTCACCGTGCCGCATTTCGATCTGTTGTTCGTTGCGGCCTATCCGACCAGCTTCTTCACCTCGCCCACCGAGTTCGCCGCCACCGCGATCGTGCACGGTGCAAAACTGTTCGCCGCGAATTGCGTCTCCTGTCACGGCGCGGACGGCCGAGGCGACGGGCCGGCCGCGCAGTCGGGTCCGCTGCGGCCGGCCGATCTGACCGCCGAGCATTTCTGGGCGCACAGCGACGGGGAGCTTTATTGGTACATCTCAAATGGCTTCCGGGCACGAGGACGGCACGATGGCGATGCCCGGCTTCGCTGGCGTGCTGTCGAGTGGCGCCCGCTGGGACCTGATCGACTATCTGCACGCGCACAACGCCGGCGAGAGCATGCGCAGGTCGGGCCGATGGCTGCATCCGCTGCCGGTGCCGCAATTCGATGCCGAGTGTGCAGACGGAAAGCACTATCGATCTCGACGACCTGCATGGTCGCGTGCTGCACATCGTCGCGGCAGCAGGAGATGAGCTGGCCTCTCCGGTGGATGCCGATGCAACGACAATCATCGTGGAGCGACACAGGGGCGTCGCGCCGAACCGGTCGGCGTGCATCGCGAGCGAACCGGAGACCTGGACGGCGCTGGCGATCATCGTTGGCCAGTCGCCGGATGCGTTGGCCGGTTCACAGGTTCTGATCGATCAGAGCGCCTGGCTGCGTGCTGCCTGGCGACCCGGCGATCCCGGCGACTGGACCGACCCGCAGTCGCTGGCGGCTGCGATTCGCGAAATCGCCGCGCACCCGATCGCAGGCGATGCAACCGGCGGGCACGCGCATCGTCATTAGCGCTTGTCACGGGTCGAGCACCCGACGCAGGATCGGCGTGCGCCAAGAAACACCATCCTCAAAAAATTTTTTGGCAGACCGCCATCGGTGCGGGCCATGCGTCGGCGGCGGCTGCCGCCGTGCGACGATCCGGGCACCTGCGCTGTGCGTCAGCGCCCAGCGCAGCACGTGATGCAAGGCCTGGTGCCCTTGGCGCGCGCTCACCTTCTTGACAGGATGCGGCCAAGCCTTCCATTCGAGCCATAGGAGCCGCCGGTGCCGATCACCAGGACAACACGGGGAACGCTCAACGCGCCGACACGGCGCAGCGTGCTGGCCACGGCAGCTTCCGCCGCATCGCTGCCGCTGTTGGGCCGCAGGGCGCGCGCTGCCGGCGAGCCGATCGCCATCGGCTGGGTGGGACCGCTGTCGCCCCCCGGCGGCTACGCCGAAGGTACCAACATGAAGAACGCCGCGGTGATCGCCGAGGCGGAGATCAATGCGCAGGGCGGGCTGCTCGGGCGGCCGGTCGAGATCACCTACGCCGACACGCGCGGCATGCCCGCGGAAGGCCGTACCGCGGCCGAACGGCTGGTGCAGCAGAACAAGGTGGTCGCCGTGTTCGGCGAGTTCCACAGTCCCGTCGCGTTGGCGGGCATGGAAGTTTACCACAAATACGGCACGCCCTTCATGGCCTGCGACGTGTGGTCCGATCAGATCACCGCAAAGGGCTACCCGGAGGTGTTCCGCAACGCGCCTGCCGTGTCGCTGATCGACGTGACCATCGGCCAATGGATCGCCGCCGCCGGCTTCAAGAACGTGGCGATCATCGCTGAAAAGAACGACGTCGGGTTGGCCGCGCGCACGCTGGTCGCGCAGGAGCTGACGAAGGCGAACGTCAAATTCACCGCGGTGGATGCGGATCCCAACCTGACCGACTTCACCGCACAGATCCTGCGTTTCAAAAGCAACGCGCCGCCTTACGACTTCTTCCTCAGCATCTACTCCGAGGCAGGCGCCTACCCCATGATCCGCCAGGCGCACGACCTCGGCTTTGCGCCGACCGCGAATTGCGGGATCTATAATTCCGGCGGCGAGGCGGTCGATCCGACGTTCTGGGAGAATGTCGGCGAGGCCGGCAAGTACCTGGTCACCGAGAACGTCGGTTTGCCGAAGGCCGCCTGGAACGACAAGACCAAGGCGTTCGTCGCGGCCTACAAGCAGAAGCACAGCGCCGATCCGTCGGGTGCGGTGATGGAAAGCTATGATGGCGCCTGGCTGCTGTTCGATGCGATCAGGACCGCGGGCAGCACTGAGTCAAAGGCGATCATCGCCGCGCTGGAGAACACCAAGTACGTCGGCGCACGCGGGCAGTATTCCTTCTCCACCAGCCACGAGCCGGCCTGGCATTATCACCAGTTCCTCGAGGCGCCGCTGAGCATCCTGCAATACGTCGACGTCAAGCAGGGCCAGTCGGATGCGCCGATCGTCTGGCCGCGGCAATACGCGACAGTGCCATACACCTACAAGAAGCCGGGGAGCTGATGCGCGACGCCGGCCAATGACCGACTACCTGCTGATCCAGGCACTCAACGGACTGGTCATCGGGGTCATCTACGCGGTCATCGCCGCGGGGCTGACGGTGATCTTCTCGATCCTGAAGATCGTCAACTTCGCCCACGGCGAGGTCTATATGATGGGCGGCTACTTCGGCTATTTCGCCATCTCGCTTGCCGGCATCCCGCCGCTGCCGGCCGTGCTGGTCGCGATGGCGCTCTCATTCGTGCTGTCGGTACTGGTCGAGCGCACATTGCTGACGCCGCTCTACAGCCCGACCACCGAACGCAAGGGCGATTACGGCATCCTGATCACCTTCGGCATCTCGATCTTCCTGCGCGCGCTGGCGCTGATCATCTACGGCCCGTATCCGCTGCGGCCGCCGTCGTTCTGGCCGGGCGTGTTCGAAGTGGGCGGGCTGATCATGACCTGGGATCGCGTGTTCGCCGGCGGCGCGGGCGTCGCGATGCTGGTCGGCCTGGTATTGTTCATGAACCGCACAGCCTGGGGCGAGGCGCTGAACGCGGTCAGCCAGTCGCGCGAATCCGCAGCGATCGTCGGCATCAACGACCAGCGCTTCTACATGCTGGCGTTCGGCCTCGGCGGTGCACTGGCAGGCGGCGCCGGTGCGCTGGTGGGACCGATCTACTCGCTGTCGCCATCGATGGGATTGCTTCCCGACACACAGGCCTTCGCCATCGTCATCCTCGGCGGCATGGGCTCGGTGGCCGGCTCGATCATCGCGGGGCTGATGATCGGCGTGTCTGAATCCATGTTCGTGGCACTGTTCCCCGATCCGAGCCGCAGCCTCACCTACGCCCAGGCATTCAGCCTGCTCATTCTGATGCTGGTGCTGCTGATCCGACCCACTGGCCTGTTTGGACGTGCGCATGCCGCGATGGAGTAGCGCGTGCGGGCACTGACGGTCGTGCATGGTTCGTCGTGGCAGTGTTCGCGCTGGCGTTTCCGTTCCTGGTGAACGCCTACTGGCTGTCGGTCGGCGTGCTGGCGATGTTCTACGCCATCGTCACCGCAAGCTGGGCATTGCTCGCCGGGTATGCGGGACAATTCTCCTTCGGCCACATGGCCTTCGTCTCGCTCGGCGCCTACACCTCCGGTCTGCTGGTCAAGTGGTTCGACATTCCGATCCCGCTCGGCATGGTGGCCGGCGTGCTGCTGTGCGCCCTCGTCGGCAGCGGCATCGGCTACGTGTGCCTGCGCATGCGCGGACCCTATCTCGCGTTGTTCACCGTGGCGTTCTCCGGAAGTCCTGCGCATCGTCATCGTATCGGAGACCGAGGTCACCGGCGGCTCCGGCGGGCTCGAGGTGACGCCGCTGTTCCACGGCCGCACGGATACGCCGTTCTACTATCTCGGGCTGGCGCTGCTGATCGGATCGCTGGCGATCATGCAGGTCCTGGTAACGTCGCGCTGGGGCCTCTTCTTCCGGGCGATCCGCGAGAATGAGGACGCGGCGGCAGCATCCGGCGTAAAGGTGGTGCGGTTCCGTATTCTCGCGTTCGCCATCACCTCGAGTTTCGCCGGACTGGCCGGCGGTTTCTACGGCCACTACATCGGCATCCTGACGCCCGACATCGGCTCGGTCGACCAGATGGGTCTGGTGGTTGCCATGGCGGTGATCGGCGGCGCCGAAAGCATTGTCGCCGCGATGATCGGCGCGCTCGGGTTGGAATTCCTGGTCGAGGCGTTGCGCAGCTATGGCCAGTGGCGGCTTGTGCTGTTCGGCGCGCTGCTGCTGTTGACAATCCGCTTCGCGCGCAACGGGCTGTTGGCATTGGCGTGGCAGCAGATCAATGCAATTCTCCCGCTCCCCTCCCCCCAACCCCCTCCCGCAAGAGGAGGGGGAGTCCCATAGCCATGCCCCCACTGATCGAGGCGCGCGATCTTACCAAACGCTTCGGCGGCATCGTCGCGGTCAGCAGCCTGAACTTCGCCGTTCAGCACGGCGAACTCGTCGGACTGATCGGCCCCAACGGCTCCGGCAAGACCACCACGATCAACCTGCTGACCGGACATCTGACTCCGGCCAGCGGCCACATCGACCTGCGGGGCGGGCGCGCGGACGGCCTCGCCCCCAGCGACTTTGCAGCACGGCGCGTCGGCCGCACCTTCCAGATCACCCAGCTGTTCAGCCGCATGACCGTGCTCGAGAACATGCTGGTGCCAGGCCTCGCACGCCCGCATTCGCACAGGACCACCGCAACCCGCGAGGCGCGCCAGCATCTCGAATTCCTCGGCCTTGCCGCTTTGGAATCGCTGCAGGCGAAGAACCTGTCGGGCGGCCAGCAGAAGCTGCTGGAACTCGGCCGCGCACTGATGCTGGACCCGGAGATCCTGTTCCTCGACGAACCGTTCGCCGGCGTGAACCCGTTTCTGCGCGACGAGATCATCGTGCTGGTGCGGAAACTCCACGCCGACGGCCGCACCTTCGTCATCGTGGACCACGACATCGAAGCATTGCAGCGACTGGTGCACCGCATGGTGGTGATGTCGCGCGGGGAAAAGATCGCCGACGGCACGGTCGCCGATGTGCGGGACGACCAGGAGGTGCTGCGGGCCTATGCCGGTGTCTGATACCGCGCCCGTGCTGACCGCGCGCAATCTGGTGGCGGGCTATCTGCCGGGCATCAACATCCTGAACGGCATGTCGGTGGACGTGATGCGCGGCGAGGTGCGCTGCGTGCTCGGACCCAACGGCACCGGCAAATCGACGTTGCTCAAGGTGCTGTTTGGTTTCCTTCCGGCGCAGCAGGGCGAGATGCATCTGGGCGCGACATCGCTGAAGGGTGTTCCCCCGCACGACATGGGCCGCCACGGCATCACCTACCTGCCGCAGCGGCCGAGCGTGTTTCCGTTCCTGTCAGTCGAGGTCAACCTGCGCCTCGGCGCCTGGCAGTTCCGTCGCAATCGCGCTCTGGTGCGCGAGCGGACCGAGCGTGCCTACGCGCAGTTTCCGATCCTGCAGGAGCGCCGGCGCCAGGCTGCCGGCACGCTGTCCGGCGGCCAGCAGCGCCAGCTCGAGATCGCACGCGCGCTGATGGCCGACCCCACCGTGATGCTGATCGATGAACCCACTGCCAGCATCGAGCCGCGCATCGCCGCACAGATCTATGCGCTGATCGTCGGCCTGGCGCGCGACGGCAAGGCGATCCTGCTGGTGGATCAGAACATCAAAGGCGCGCTGGGCATCGCCGACCACGTCTATGTCATGCGTACCGGCACGCTGTTCGCGGAAGGTCCGCGCGACGAATTCAGCGATGACGTGGAGACGCTGGTCAGCCGCTGGTTGTACACGACCTGACGATTGACGGCCGATCCGGCGAACCACCATCATGGCAGTCGGCAACCGGGGGCAGCCGCATGGACAATCGGGCCACGAAGCGCATGGCAATGCTGGTGACCTGCGGGGCGCTCGCCTGGACCGGTGCAGCGCACGGGGAAAAATTCCAATGCGGCCGAACGGGTGGCGATTTCACCTATGGGCTCGAGGCGAATGTCGCCGGGCTCGACATGCAGGCAAACGCCGCCGCCTCGGTGCGCGACATCGCGATGAACACCTACGAGACGCTGGTCACGCGCGACGAGAACATGAAGCCGCTGCTGCAGCTTGCCCAGTCGGTGGACGTGAGCGAGGACAGCAAGGTGTACACCTTCAAACTTCGCCAGGGCGTGCACTTCCACAACGGCAAGCCGTTTACATCGGCCGATGCGCGTGCCTCGTTCGAGCGCTACGCACGTGTCGGCATCGATCGCTCGATCCTGGCGCCGGTGGATCACTACGACACGCCGGATCCCGCCACCTTCGTCATCGCGATGAAGGACGCGCGGCCGAGCTTCGTCGAAGCGATGTCGTCGATCACCGTGCCGATCATCATCATCCCCGAGGAGAACAAGGACGCGCCGCCGCAACAGCTTCCCTCGATGGGAACCGGCCCCTGGCAGCTCGATCAGTTCGTCGCCGATGCGTACGTGAAGCTGAAGCGCTTCGAGGGCTACACGCCGGACACGCGCTACGACGATCTGTCGGGCTTTGGCGGCTACAAGGTCGCGTGTCTGAACACGGTGACGTTCCGCATGGTGCCGGAACCGGGTGCGCGTGTCGCGGGGCTGGAGACCGGCGAGCTGCAGGGCGTGCAGGATGTGCCCACGATCGCGCAGAAGCGGGTCGGCGCGAACAAGGACATCCGGCTGTTGAAGCTGGAGAACTTCTGGCTGAACGTCACCTACGGCAACTGGTCCGCGCCGCCCACGAACAATCTGAAGTTTCGCCAGGCGGTGCTGGCCGCGCTGGATTTCGACGAGGTGATGGAGGCGGCGAGCGACGGGGATTTCAAGCACAATCCGTCGTTCCAGTATCCCGGTACCAACTACTATACCGAGGTCGGCAAGGAACTGCTGGATCAGCACAATCCGGAGAAGGCGAAGCAGCTTTTGAAGGAGGCCGGCTACAAAGGCGAAAAGGTCGTGCTGCTGACCAACAAGGACTATCCGAGCCTTTACAACACCGGGCTCGTCGTGGCGCAGCAGCTGAAAGGTGCCGGGATCAACGCGGAACTGCTGGTGCTCGACTGGCCGACCGCATTGCAGAAGGCGATGAACGGAACGCCGGACTGGAATTTCTTCTTCACCGGCTGGATCACCTATGTGGCGGTCGGCGGCGTGCAGACGCTGCGCCCGATGGCCGAGCCAAATCCGGTTTACACGCCGCCCGGCGGCAAGACCGATCCGGACTTCATGAAGGCATTCGATGAGGTGGCCAATGGGGCGACCCTGGAAGCGCGCCAGGCAGCCTTCGTGCGCGCGCAGAAGATCGCGCTGGACGACGTGATGGTGATCCCGATGGGCGTGATGCCGAAGGTGCAGGCGGTGCGCGCCAATGTCGAACACTACGTGCCATTCTACAATCCGCGCATGTACAACGTATGGGTGAGGAACTGATGCGGATCATCGTCATCGGCGCCGGTGTGATGGGCGCCTCGGTTGCGTATCGCGCGGCGGCGGGCGGTGCCTCGGTTACCGTGCTGGAGGCGGGTCGCATCGGCGGCGGCACTTCGGGCATCAGCTTCGCGTGGACCAACTCCAACGGCAAGACGCCGCGCGCCTACCACGATCTGAACGTCGCGGGCATGAAGGCGCATGCGGCGCTGGCCGAGGAGTTCGGCGCGACGCCGTGGTGGCATGGCGGCGGCAACGTCGAATGGACCGCGCCGGAGGACCGCGCGGCGCAGCAGGCGAAGGTCGAGCGCCTGCAATCCTGGGGCTATGCGGCCGAATGGATCACGCCGGCGCAACTGCTGGAACTCGAGCCCGACATCGATCCCGCACAGATCGGCGATGCGCCGATCGCGTATTTCCCCGAGGAGGGTTGGCTCGATCCGGTGGTGTATGCGGCTGCGATGCTGGGTGCGGCGCGCTCGCGCGGCGCGTCGGTGCACTGCGGTGTCCGCGTGTCCGAAACGATCATGCGCGGTGGCCGGGTCACAGGCGTGAAAACGGCGGACGGCAGGCTGTTCGAAGCCGACATGGTGGTGAACTGCGCCGGCCGCTGGGCAAACGATCCGGTGTCGGATGCCGGCCTGCATCTGCCGTTGGCGCCGACCGTCGGGTTCCTCGTGTTCACCCCGCCGGTTGCCGCCCGCGTCCGGCGCGTCGTGCACGCGCCGATCATCCAGGCCAGGCCGGACGGTGCCGGGCGCCTGGTGCTGCACTGGAATGCAACGGACGCGACGCTCGCCTTCGATCCGCGGCCGAGTGCCGCGATGCCGGAAGCCCGCGATCTCGTGCAGCGCGCACGCAGGCTGCTGCCGTGGATCGGCGACGTGGAGCCGGAGGCCGTGCGCATGGCGATCCGCCCCATTCCCGGCGATTCCTTCTCGGCCGTCGGCCCGGTGCCGCGGGTCGAGGGCTACTACCTCGCGATCACGCACAGCGGCGTCACGATGTCGCCGTTCCTGGGTGCAGCGGTGGCCGACGAGATCGTGCATGGCCGCCAATGCCCGGAACTGGCCGATTTCCGGCCGGCTCGGTTCTTCAACTGAGGTTGCATACAGCCGCCACCGACCGCCACATAGCGTTGGCCTCGATGGCCATCGATGAGGATAATCATATAAAAGACACATAAAGGGTTGCAGGGCATGCTCTCTGCACCGCGTCCAGGGTAGCGAAGCGACCATCTGACCGAGCGTCCATGACCAATCCCAACGTCCGGGCCATCCGCCCGGCACAGTCACTCGTCCGCCCTGTTGTCGGCGCCGCCAGCATGCTCCTGCTGCTGACGGTGCTCGCCGTCGTCCTGTTCGTCATGCTGCGCACGCCGCTGAAGGACGACATCGCCTGGCTGCTCTACGTCGCGCGGCGGTGGCTGGCCGGTCGGGAACTCTATGTCGACGTGGTGGAGGTCAACCCGCCACTGATCGTATGGATCTCCGCGATCCCGATCCGCATCGCGGGCGTGTTGGGGATCGACGCCCAGTACACCGCCATCCCGTTCTTCGTTGCCGCCGTGCTGGGCTGCGCCTGGTGGACCGCCGCGCTGCTGCAAGGCAGCGGCAGGCTGTTCGAGGACCGCGTGCCGGTGTTCGCTGCCATAGGGACCGTGCTGCTGGTGGTTCCGGCCGGCGATCTCGGCCAGCGCGAACACCTGCTGGTCGCCGCGATCCTGCCCTATCTGGTGCTGTTCGCCCGTTCGCTCGATGGCGAGCGGCCGGCCTTGCGCACATCGCTGATCGCGGGCGTGTTGGCCGGTCTCGGCTGCGCACTCAAGCCACGCTACGTCGGTGTGTTTGTCGTGCTGGAGGGGCTGGCGCTGCTGCGCGGTCTCAGTCCGGTCCGAGCCCAGTCGATCGCCGCCGGGGCTGCATTGCTGGCCTATGCCGGACTGATCGCGCTGTTCTGCCCCGCCTACCTGCGCCGCGCGGTGCCGCTCGCACTGGCCCTGTACGGCGCGAGCGATGCGCCGTTCCGCCATCTGCTGATCGACAGCCTGCGCCTGATGTTCGGCCAGGCGGTCGCGCTGCTGCTGTGGTGGAGCCGCCGCCGGCGCATGCCCGAGGCCAACCTGATGCTGACCCTCGTCGTGTTCGCCATCACCAGCACGGCGATCTGCTTCATGGATGGCAAGGATTGGTTCTACCACCGGTTGCCGGCGACGATCGCGACCGTGCTGGCACTGCTGTGCTGGGCGGCCTCCGTGCTGTTGCACCGGCGCGCCTCCGCTCGGGCTGCATTTCTGCCAGTGGTGCTCGCCGGCGTCGGCGTCGTCGTGTTCCTGGTTGCGGCCTTTCAGCGCCTGGAGCCGCAGGTGGTCCTGGCGGTGGAGCCGGACCAGATGACCGTGGTCAAGCTCGAGCGCCTCATCCGACAACAGAAGGCGCGCACCTACATCGCCTTTTCCGAATGGATCGCGCTCGGCTTTCCGGTGGTGAACAACACCGGCGTGGCCTGGGCCTCGCGGTTCGATTCGATGTGGGCGCTGAAGGGCGAACTCTGGCGCGCGCGCTTCGATGCATCGGCCGCCAAGGAATGGCCGATCCGCCGCTGGGTGGCGCACGACTTCATCATGGGCTGCCCGGACATCGCGGTGGTCGATACGCGCGAGGGGGTGGTCAACTATGTCGGCATACTCAGCGCGTCGGACCCGGCCTTCGCCCGCGCCTGGTCGCGCTACCGGCAGATTGCCGCGTTCGATGGTCTCGAGGTGTACCGCCGCGCCGCGACGGGATGCATCGATCCCTGGGTCGCGGCGGAGGCGGCGCACGCCATCGACGCGCGCTGAACGCCAGGCTGTCAGGCGGCCTGCGGCATCTCCATCCCACCGGCCGCCTCGCCGTCCAAGACCGCAGCGGCGGCATGCACCACTGCCGCTATGCGCACCGCCGCCTGAACCTGCTCGGCGGTCAGCCCGTGCTGGCGCACCGCGCGTTCGTGGCTCTCCATGCACATGCCGCAGCCGTTCACCGCGGAGACGGCCAGCGACCACAGTTCGAACGTCGCCTTGTCCACGCCCGGGCGCGCCAGGACGTTCATCCGGAGCTTCGCCGGCATGGTGGGATAATCGCCGCCCACCAGGTGCGTGAACCGGTAATACACGTTGTTCATCGCCATGATCGCGGCGGCCGACTTCGCTGCGTCCAGCGCTCCGGCCGACAGCAACGGCGCAAATTCGCCAAGGACCGCCGCTGCCACCTCGGCGTTGCGGGACGCCAGGGCCGCCGCGATGAAGGTTCCGGCACGCTGCTCGGCCGTCAGGCTCGGCTCGCCGGCGAGCGAGCCCAGGTTCAGCCGGATGTCCTTGGCGTAGTCCGGCAGCCGGTTCTTCAGGGCTTCAATCGACATGGTGCTGCTCCCTTACGCCGCCGGCCGCAGGACCTGCTCGCCGCGGTTCCAGTTGCATGGGCACAGTTCGTCGGTCTGCAGCGCATCCAGCACCCGCAGCACCTCGGCTGGATTGCGCCCGACCGACAGGTCGTTCACCGCGGCGAACCGGATGATGCCGTCCGGATCGACCACGTAGGTCGCCCGCAGCGCCACGCCCTCGTTCCTGTCCAGCACCCCGCACGCGGCCGTCAGTTCCCGCTTCACATCGGCGAGCATCGGGATCGGCAGGTTGCGCAGGTCGTCATGGTTCAGGCGCCAGTTGAGGTGCACGAACTCGCTGTCGATCGAAACGCCATAGACCACGGCATCGCGGTCCGCGAAATCGCGCGCCAGCCTGCCGAACGCGACGATCTCGGTCGGGCAGACGAAGGTGAAATCCTTCGGCCAGAAGAACACGACCTTCCACATGCCGGGGTCGGACGCGCCGGTGATGTCGGCAAATGCGCTGGAGGATGGCCACTGCCTGCGTGACCAGGCGCTCGCGGTCTGTGGCCTGCTGGCAGGCGACCGCGAGGCCCAGGAAGGATTTGCCGCCACCAGCCTGCACACGCTGGTGCAGATGGTGGCCGGCGGTCTCGGGGTGACCCTGCTGCCGCGGCTCGCGATCGCCGCGGGCGTGATAGCCGGAACCGGGATCGAGCTGCGGCCGGTGGCCGGCGCCGGTGCCTGGCGCACGCTCGGGCTCGCCTGGCGTCCCAACGCACCGCGCGCATCCGAGGACCCGCGCGCTCGGGCCGGTGCTGTCGGAGAGCTGCGGCGAGGCGCTCGCCTCGGTGGCGCTGCAGCCAGACGGAAAGTGCCCGCCAGACGGAGAGTAATCCGATGTGGCGGGCGCCTGTCCGTTGCCCGCGCCTCAACGCTTCCTCAATCGTTTGGCCATACCGTGGCGCGCGGAGGTGTGGCGGGATGCTGCTCGACACCGTGCGAAAACTGCTCGGATGGCATGCGGCGGCAACCGAGGCGCCGTTCGTCGTGCCGCCGACATTGCTGGCACCGGAGTTGGACCTCGGTGAAGACGACGATCCGGTGTGGCCCAGCGCACGCATCGGGATTGCCGAAGCGCTGTGGGGCGAAGGATTTCTATGTCCGGGCGGCGCGGCGGAAACCTTGCGCCTCGCCAAGCCGATGGGACTGTCAGCCGCGTCGAGCCTCATTCTGCTGGGCGCCGGCAGCGGTGGGCCGGTCCGCAGCATCGCGACCAGCCTCGGCGTCTGGGTCAGCGGTTTCGAGGCCAATCCGCGGCTCGCCTCATTGGCCAACGAGCGCAGTGTGCGTGCCGGGCTCGGGCGGCGCGCCCATATCGAAACCTGGGATCCGCTCGCGCCGAAGTTCCCGCCGCACTACTACCACCACGGCCTGGCGCTGGAGCCTTTGCACGGCGACAAGCCGGAACCGATGCTCGCCGCACTCGCGCGCGCGCTGAAGCCTGGCGGGCAGCTTGTGCTGGTGGAACTCGTGGCGGACCTGAAGCTCGATGCGGCCGATCCGATGGTTGCCGCCTGGGCACGCCTCGAGCACCGCCTCCCCACTGTGCCGGGCGAGCTGACGGTCACCAGGGTTCTCGGACGGCTCGGCTTCGACGTGCGGATCGTCGAGGACATCACCCGTCGCCACATGCAGCAGTCGGTGGCGGGGTGGAACACGGCGGTCCAGGCCATGGACGACACACGTCCGACACTGCGCGAGCTGGGGTTGGTGGTGCGCGAGGCGGAGCTGTGGCTGGCGCGCTATCGCCTGATGCGGGCCGGCAGGCTGCGCCTGGTGCGCTGGCATGCGATCGGCAGCGGCGGAATCGAGCCGCCTCCGGGTTGACAGCCCCGCCCACGGCCCGTATCCAGCGCCGCTCTTCACGAGGCGCCGCCATGCGAGTTCGCAACAGCCTGAAGGCCGCAAAGGCCCGCGACAAGAACTGCCGCGTGGTGCGTCGGCGCGGGCGCGTCTACGTGATCAACAAGAAGAACCCGAGGATGAAGGCCCGCCAGGGCTGACCGCCCCCAGGCTGGTCTGCCGGGGCTTCGTGCCTCGCGCGGTCGGCAAGGTCAACACCGCATGATCCCGCCCAAGGACCAGCTCGTCATCTGCTTTGCGCATGCTGCGTATCAGATGAAGGCGTGCTTCGACGCGCTGAACACGGGAATCGCGAGTTTCGAGGTGCGCGAACGCGACGCGTTCGAACGCCGCGCCGCCGAGGCCGATGTGATCGTGGTTTCCGGCCTGTGGCACAACGGGCTGATCCCGCTGGCGGGCAAGCTGCGGTTCATCCAGTCGATCGGCTCGGGCACTGACCAGTTCGACAAGGCGGCGCTTGCGGCGCGCGGCATTCGGCTGGCGAGTGCGGCCGGGGTGAATGCGCGCGCGGTGGCAGAGCATGCGATGTCGCTGATGCTGGCTCTGGCGCGACGGCTGCCCGAGGCACGCGACAACCAGGCGCGGCGCGTCTGGCGCGGCATGATCGGCGACCTGACGCAGCGTGAGGACGAGCTGACCGGCAAGACGGTACTGATCATCGGGCTCGGGCGTATCGGCGGCCGGCTGGCACAACTGGCCAAGGCGTTCGACATGCACGTGGTGGGCTTCCGCCGCGACCCGGCGGCGGGGGCTGGGGCCGCGGACTCCGTTCATCGAATTGCCGAACTGCCGGCGTTCCTGCCCCAGGCCGACTTCGTCGTGCTGACCTGTCCGCTGGTGCCGGAGACCCGCGGCGTGATCGACGCGGACGCGCTCGCGCTGCTGCGGCCCTCGGCTTTCGTGGTCAACGCGGCGCGCGGCGGGTGCGTGGTGGAGTCCGCGCTGATCGACGCGCTGCGGGCCGGTCGGATCGCCGGGGCGGCGCTCGATGTGACCGACCCCGAGCCGGCGGAGGAGTCCTCGCCGTTGTGGGCGATGCCGAACGTGTTCATCACGCCGCACACCGGCGGCGAGACCCGCAAATACGAGGCGAACGTCAACGATATCCTGGTGGAGAATCTCGAGCGGATGTGGCGCGGCGAGACGGCGCTGCGCAACCAGGTGGTGTGAGGAAGGGCGGCGTCTCTTCGCCCATCGTGAGGCGGCGCTCACTCCCGTCCGTGGCAGTCGGTGATGGTGCAGTGCCAGCCACGAATGGTGGCGAGGCAAGCGTCCTTATACTCAGTTCGGATCAACATTGATGCAACGGCGTGGTTCCGTCATGCCTGCCCCCTGTGTCAGACAAGTTGCCGCCTCATCGACATCGCCGCAAAACGGTCCGCCAACCGATTGAGCGCCTTAACCGTTGCCGCGGTGGTCGCAGCCAACGCCATGGCGCGAAACTCGGCCGACGGACGAGGTGGTGATGCAGGTGGCCGACGGACGAGGAAGGATCGGTGGCTCTTTTCGCGGCCTGCAAACCGTGTTCTGCTCATGGCGCCGAGGCAGTGGTCTCGTGTGACTTTCGTGGGGAGAGAACAGCATGTTTAGTCATGTCATGGTCGGGAGCGACGATATCGCGCGATCGAAGAAATTCTACGACGCCGTGTTTGGCGCGATGGGCGGCAAGCCCGCGGTGGAGGACGCCAAGGGTCGGCTGATCTATGCGCATAACGGCGGGGTGTTCCTGGTGAGCAAGCCCATCGATGGCAACGCTGCCACGCACGCCAACGGCGGCACGGTCGGCTTCACGATGGCAGGCCCGGAACAGGCCGACGCCTGGCACAAGGCCGGATGCGCGAATGGCGGGACGGCGATCGAGGACCCGCCCGGCGTTCGCCAGGGCGGTGCCGGTCCAATGTATCTTGCTTACCTGCGTGATCCTGACGGCAACAAACTGTGTGCGCTGTGTCGCATGACCGCCGCCTGAACGATCGCGGATAAAGCCTCAAAAGGACCGTCCGTCGGGGCGGTCCTGGCGCGCGCGTCCGGCTCGCCGGGGTCGGCGTAGCCGGGGCCGCATCCCGTCCGAAATGCGTCAGCGGCCGCGAGCCCTGACCCCTGACCGATGGCGAGCCGATCGCAAATTCTGAACAAAAAACATACCCTGAAAACCGCCGCGCCAGGTCACCTTCGCCCCGCTCGCCTCGGTGATAACGGCGGCAACGCAAAGGGCAACGGCCGTGCTCCACCGTCGAGCAACCCCGGAGCGGCTGAGCATGTTCTCCGATGGCGTGTTCGCCGTCCTTATCACAGTGTTGGTCTTGGAACTGCGCCCGCCGGAGCTTCCTACCTTTCGGGCACTCCTGGCGCTCTGGCCGACATGGTTAAGCTACGCGGTGAGCTACCTCTTCATTGCCATCGTTTGGGCCAATCACCATCACCTCCTGCGCTACGCGACGGAGACCACGCCTGGTTTGATGTGGTCCAATTTCGCGCATCTCTTTTCCGTCTCGCTGCTTCCCCTCGCCACTGCTTGGATGGCCGTCAGCGAATTGGCACCACAGCCGGTTGCCTTTTATGCGGCGGTTTTCTTCCTGGTGAATGCGACCTACATATTCCTGATCTGGGAACTGATCGATCGCAGTCCAGTTGATGACGTCGCGCAAAGGATGCGCAGGATCATGCGGGTCCGATCGGTCGCCACCCTGTGTCTTTTCGCTGCGGCCGCGGCGGTAGCGCTGAAATACCCTTTGGTCGGACTGGGAATTTGTTGTTGTTGCCTGATCGTTTATCTGAGGCCGGAAGCCCCGGGAGTGTAATGTGGATTTTTGCATCGATCAGCCGGAGGGCGGCAGCAGCACGGCCGGGTCCAGCGTGAACAACTCCTGCGCGCGGCCGACGCCCCGCAGCGCATAGCGCCCGACCGAAACGAGCATGTCGCGCTCCGCCGCCGGCAGCGCCGCCGCAAATGCGGAAGAAGCCAGCATGCTGCGTTCGGCGGAACGGCACATCGCGGCGATCCGGCTGACCTCGTTCACCGCCGGCCCGATAACAGTGAAGTCGAGGCGCTGCTCGCTGCCGATGTTGCCGAAAAACACCTCGCCGATGTGCAGCGCGAGATATGCCGATGTCACCGGATCGCCCGCCGCGGCACGACGCTGGTTCAACGTTCGCAATCCGCATCGCAGTCGCGCCTCGGCATAGAGCGCGGCGCGGCATGCCTGGACCGGATCGGTGGCTTCGAAGATCGCCAGCACGCCGTCGCCGATCAGCTTGAGAACATTCCCTCCGGCTTCATGCACGGCAGAGATGACAACCTCCGCATAGTCGTTGAGCAAGGGAATGACCTGCTCGGGAGCGACGCTGTCGGCGATCGTCGTGAAGCCTTTCAAATCTGAAAACCACAACACGGCACTGATCCGCTCGGCTGCCCCGCGCAGGATCCGGCCGCTCAGAACGCGCCGTCCTGCATCACGGCCAAGGTAAACTTCGACCAAGGTGCCGGCGATGCGCGCGAGCGAGGCGCATTTGATTGCCAGCGCCGCGGCCGGCACGAGCCGGCGCAGAGCCTCAATCTCGCGATCGCGAAACCCGTCCGGATGCCGCGTGGCCCAGCTTGAGTAGAGGCAATCCATCTCGCCGATCGCGCCCTCGCCCGAAAAGCGGTGGACCAGAGCGAGGTAATCGGTCAGACCCTCGGCCTTCATCTGTTGCAGCATGGGGAAGTCGGCGGGCTCACCCAATCCGATCCTCCGGCGCAGTTCGTCGCTGCCGGTGATCACAAGATGGTAGTATGGGGTCTGCTGCCAATTCGCCGCAGCCTGACCCTCGTTGGTGCGACCGTATTCGAACAGCGTACTCTCTTCGACGCCGTCATTACGCCAACGGAAGGCACGACCCTCGTAGATCGGGTGGAGCGTATCGATGGCGACAGTGGCCCGCGAGAGAGCAAGTCCGGCTCGCACCGAGCGTTCGCAGAACTGCTGCAGCAGTTCGGTTTCCGCCATGCCGCGCAGCCCGCTCTCGATCAGCCACGCCGTGGTCTGCGCAATCTCGCTGTCGTCCATGATCCAGTTCCGCTCGGCGAGCCTGTCCCGGCTACCCGCTACACCTTGACGAACGGACAGCCGCCATCGGCGAGCGGACGGAACGACTGCTCCGCCGGGATCGTCTCGGTGACAAACTGATAGTCCCACGGCTTCTTGCTGTCCGCCGGCGTCTTCGCCTCGAACAGATAGGTCGTGTGGATCTTCCGCCCGTCCGGCCGCACCAGCCCCTTGCCCAGCACGTCATCGTCGGTCGGCAACTGCTTCATCATGTCCACCGTCGCCCGGCCCGACGCCTTCGCCTTGTCCGGCCCGCCCACTGCCTCGACGGCCTTCAGGTAATGCAGGAGACACGAATAGGCCCCGGCATGCGTGACGCTGGGATAGGCGGTCGGCGTCTTCGGCAGCACGCGCCGGGTGAACGCGCGCGTGCGCTCGTTGAGGTCCCAGTAGAACGGCAGGCACATCATCATTCCCTGGCCGACCTCCAGGCCCATGCCGTGCAGGTCGGTCGTCTGTGCGGCCAGCGCCACCATCTTGATGCCGCTCTGCGGCAGCCCGAATTCGCGCGCCTGCTTCATGCAGTTGACGATGTCCGCTCCGCCGTTGGCGAATGCGACGACCTGCGCGCCGCTGGCTTTTGCGGTCAGCAGGAAGGAGGAAAAATCCGTCACCCCGGGGAATGGATGCCTGGCGATGCCCAGCACCTTGCCGCCCGCGGCCTCGACGGCGGCGGTCGAATCCCGCGTCAGCGACACGCCGAACGCGTAATCCGGCGCGACATAGAACCAGGTCTTGAAGCCGGCCTTGGTCAGTGCGGTGGACGAGGGGTGCGTGAGCATCCAGCTGTCGTAGGTCCAGTGCACCATGTTCGGCGAGCACGATTTGCCGGTCAGGTCCGCCGTTACCGCGCCGGAATTCAGGTGCACCTTGTCCTTCTGCGTGCACAGATTGTTCAGCGCCAGCGCGATGGCGCTGTTGTTCACCTCCAGCACGGCGTCCACGTCGCCGCGGTCGAACCATTCGCGCACGATGTTGAGCGCGATGTCGGTGTTGTTCTGGTGATCACCGACCAGATACTCAACGGCCATGCCCTTGGCCGCCGGATTGAAGTCCTCGATGGCCTGGCGCGCGCAGGCGATCGACACGGCACCCGAGTTGGCGCTGTACGGGCCGGAGACATCGGTCAGGTGCCCGATCTTTATGGCCCCGGCAGCACGCGCAGTGCCGATCGCCCACGGCGCGGCCAGCCCTGCGACACTGGCAGTCGCGCCCGCGAGCACTGCGCGCCGCGGCACGCTTTTGGGGCTGATCATCGACGGTTCTCCCTTTGGGTTCGTTGGTTGTGGGCCAGATCGGTTCGGCCGCCTCATTCATCAGCCAAGCGTAATCGCAGCCTGAATATCGGTCTTGGCGAATTCGTCGCCTTTGAACAAGAGGGACGTGCGGTACTGCCTCGCAATGGCGTAGGCAAAACAATCCCCCAGATTGAGCTGGGCAGGGTGGTCTCGCCCTTTGCCATACCGCGAGAAGGCATCCAGAGCCGATTCTGCGTCCTTTTCCGTGATCGGGACCGTCCGGATCCTGGCGATTTCCAGGAATTCGCTGACATCCGTTGCGGCCTCCGCCACGCTCGCGTGCCGCTTGCGGCAGACGCCCAGGACTGCTTCGAACACGCTGATCGGTGAGGTGATCGGCGAACGGGCCGCGTCGAGTGCATCGGCGAGCGCGTCGGCCTCCGGTTCACGCGTCAGGATGGCTACGATCGCCGACGCATCGACGAACATCATGGATCGGCGCTGAGAGCGTCATAGAACGCCTTGTCCGCCTCCCGACCAGTCGCCGGCCGGGCCAATACGCGATCCTGCAACGGCCGAAGCCTCTCCCTCAGGGGCAGAACCTCTTCGATGCGGCGAAGTTCATGCTCCAAGGCCAGCTTCACGGCGGCGGTCTTGCTGACTTGTTTGCGGGCTGCCAGCTTTTCCGCGAGTTGATTTACTTCCTCGCTGCGAATGTTCAGTGGCATGGGTTTCGCCTGTGTGTAGGCGCCAACACTGTAGTGCCCGTACGCGAAGGCGCCAATGCCATTCCAGGCTCCACTGGGGGACCCGTGTGCACCGTCGTCCTGCTGATCCGCCCCGGCCACGACTGGCCGCTGATCCTCGCCGCCAACCGCGACGAGCGGCTGGACCGGCTCTGGGACCCGCCCGCCGCGCACTGGCCCGATCGACCGGGCGTGGTCGCCGGCCGCGACCGCTCGGGCGGCGGCACCTGGATGGGGGTGAACCGCCACGGCGTGACGGCGGCGGTGCTGAACCGGCAGGGCAGCCTCGGCCCGGCAGCCGGCAAGCGAAGCCGCGGCGAACTGCCGCTGATGGCCCTGGCGCACGGCTCGGCCGGCGAGGCCGCCGCTGCCATTGCGGCCATGGACGCCGGCGGCTGGCGGAGCTTCAACCTGGTGCTGGCCGACCGGGACGGCGCGGTGTTCGTCCGCGGCCTCGGCCATGGTCATCCGCGCGCCATGCCTCTCGCGCCGGGCCTGCACATGGTGACGGCGCACGACCCGGACGATCCGGACAGCCCGCGCGTCGCCCGCCATCTGGCGCGTTTCCGGGCTGCCGAGGCTCCCGACCCGGACGATTGGCGTGACTGGCAGGAGATCCTGTCCGATCGCAGCGGCCCATCGGGCGAGCAGATCAATGTCGTCCCACGCGCCGGCTTCGGAACGGTCTGTTCCTCGCTGCTGATGCTGCCGCGCCAGGGGCTGCCGGTCTGGCTGTTCGCCGGCGGGCCGCCGCATGCGGCGCCATTCCAGCCCGTGCCCCTCGCCGCTCGGCCATTGATCGCCGCCGGGGCGTGGCGGCGGCCGCCGCGCGCTGCTATATCCGACAGGCCAACCCCGCCCGGCCGGCCGGGAAGGTGAACCGCCGAAGAGGGGATCGCGATGGCCCGCCGCCGCCAGCTCTACGAGGGGAAAGCCAAGATACTGTTCGAGGGACCGGAACCCGGCACCCTGGTGCAGTATTTCAAGGACGATGCGACCGCGTTCAACGCCCAGAAGAAGGGCGTGATCACCGGCAAGGGCGTGCTGAACAACCGCATCAGCGAGTATCTGATGCTGCGGCTGGCCGAGATCGGCGTGCCGACGCATTTCGTCCGCCGGCTGAACATGCGCGAGCAGCTTATCCGCGAGGTGGAGATCATCCCGCTGGAGGTCGTCGTCCGCAACGTGGCCGCCGGCAGCCTGTCGAAGCGGCTTGGCATTCCGGAGGGCACCCGCCTGCCGCGCTCGATCATCGAGTACTACTACAAGAACGACGCGCTCGAGGACCCGATGGTCTCCGAGGAGCACATCACCTGCTTCGGCTGGGCCAACACCGCCGATCTCGACGACATGGTCGCGCTCACGTTGCGCATCAACGACTTCCTCACCGGGCTGTTCCTCGGGGTCGGCATCACGCTGGTGGACTTCAAGCTGGAATTCGGCCGGCTGTGGGAGAACGAGGAGATGCGCATCGTCCTCGCCGACGAGATCAGCCCGGACAACTGCCGGCTGTGGGACTCCAAGACCAATGAGAAGATGGACAAGGACCGCTTCCGCCGCGATCTCGGCAAGGTGGAGGAGGCCTACCAGGAGGTCGCCAAGCGCCTCGGCATCCTGCCGGAGGCTGGCGTGCGCGACCTGAAGGGTCCGGAGCTGATGCAGTGAAGGCGACCGTCACGGTGATGCTGAAGTCGGGTGTGCTGGATCCGCAGGGCAAGGCGATCGGCCACGCCCTGCACACGCTGGGTTTTTCCGCGGTCGGCGAGGTGCGGGCCGGCAAGGTGATCGAGCTGGAACTGGCCGAGACCGACCCCGAGCGCGCGCGCGCCGCCGCCGAGGAGATGGCGCGCAAGCTGCTGGCCAACACCGTGATCGAAAGCTACCGGGTTTCCGTGGATGCATAGCGGCGGCACTGGGTCCCGCGGTTTTCTCCCCCTCCCCTTGCGGGAGGGGGTTGGGGGGAGGGGGCCGCGCCAATGTCCCACGGCCCCCTCCCCCCAACCCCCTCCCGCAAGGGGAGGGGGAGCTTTGTCGCTATCTTCATTGCCCACTTTATCGCCGCTGCCGCGCTGATCCTGGCGACCGCCGCGGCCCACGCCCAGCCCGCCCCAGGCTGGAAGCCGATGACGGCAAAGCAGCTCGCCACCGCATGCCATTCGGCGGATGCCGCCCAGCACGCCACGTGCGTGGGCTATGTCAGCGGCATCTACGACCTGCAGTTCGCCCCCACACCGCCGCGCGGCGTCTGCCCGCCGCAGGATTTCAGCCCGGACCTGCTCACCGAGGTGGTCACCGCCTATCTGGATACCCACGAGGACGGCCCGGCCCCGGCCGCCATCGGCCAGGCCATCGTCCGCTTCTTCCCCTGCAACGAGCCGCGCAAATGAAGACGGGCGTCGTCGTCTTTCCCGGCATCAACCGCGAGCGCGACATGGCGATCGCGCTGACCCGCTCGGGCGCGACGCCGCGCATGATCTGGCACAAGGAGACCGATCTCGCCGGCCTCGACCTGATCGTGATCCCCGGCGGTTTTTCCCACGGCGACTATCTGCGCTGCGGCGCGATGGCGGCGCATTCGCCGGTCATGGGCGCCGTGCGCGAGCACGTGGCACGCGGCGGCTACGTGCTCGGCGTGTGCAACGGGTTCCAGATCCTGACCGAGGCCGGCATTCTGCCGGGCGCCCTGCTGCGCAACGCCTCGCTGCGCTTCCTGTCGATGGATTGCTTTCTCCGCGTCGAACGCAGCCGACACCGTGTTCACCAACCGCTACCAGCGGGGCGAAATGTTCCGCGCGGTGATGGCGCACGGCGACGGCAACTACTTCGCCGACGACGCGACACTGGATCGCCTGGAAGCCGAGGGCCTGGTGGCGCTGCGCTATGCGACGCAAACCGGCGAGATCACGCCGGAAGCCAACCGCAACGGCAGCGCCCGCGCCATCGCCGGCATCCTGAGCCCCAACCTGCGCGTGCTCGGCCTGATGCCGCACCCCGAGGATCTGGTCGATCCGCTGATGGGCGGCACCGACGGCAAGCCGCTGTTCGACGCGCTGGCCGCGGCGTGATGCAGCGTGAGGTCAACCAGGAGCTGGCGCGCGAATTCGGCCTCTCCGCCGATGAGTACGCCCGCGTCCTCGAGGTCATGGGCCGGACGCCGACACTGACCGAGCTTGGCGTGTTCAGCGTCATGTGGTCGGAGCATTGCAGCTACAAGTCCTCGCGCGTCTGGCTGCGCCAGTTGCCGACCAAGGCGTCCTGGGTGATCCACGGCCCCGGCGAGAACGCCGGCGTGGTCGATATCGGCGACGACCTGGCCGCCGTGTTCAAGATGGAGTCGCACAACCACCCCAGCTTCATCGAGCCCTACCAGGGCGCGGCGACCGGCGTCGGCGGCATCCTCCGCGACGTGTTCACCATGGGCGCGCGGCCGATCGCCAACCTGAACGCGCTGCGCTTCGGCCGGCCCGAGGATCCGATGACGAAGCGCATCGTCGACGGCGTGGTGCGCGGCATCGGCGGCTACGGCAACTGCGTCGGCGTCCCCACGGTCGGCGGCGAGATCAATTTTCATCCCGCCTATGACGGCAATCCGCTGGTCAACGCGATGACCGTCGGGATTGCGCCGCAAGGACCGCATCTTCCTGTCGGCCGCGGCCGGGCGTCGGCAATCCGGTGGTGTATGTCGGCTCCAAGACCGGGCGCGACGGCATCCACGGCGCCACCATGGCCTCGGCCGAGTTCGGCGCGGACGCCGAGGAGAAACGGCCCACCGTCCAGGTCGGCGATCCGTTCACCGAGAAGCTGCTGATCGAGGCCTGCCTGGAACTGATGGCGACCGACGCCATCGTGGCGATCCAGGACATGGGCGCGGCGGGCCTGACGTCGTCCTCGGTCGAGATGGCGGCCAAGGGCGGCGTCGGCATCGAGCTCGACCTCGATCAGGTGCCCGCGCGCGAGACCGGCATGACCGCCTACGAGTTCATGCTGTCGGAAAGCCAGGAGCGCATGCTGATGGTGCTGCGCCCGGACCGCGAGGCCGATGCGCGGGCGATCTTCGACAAGTGGGAACTGGACTTCGCCGTCATCGGCCGGATCACCGACACCGGCCGCATCACCGTGCGCCATCACGGGCAGGTCGAGGCCGACATTCCGCTCGCGCCGCTGAACGACCAGGCGCCGCTGTATCACCGCCCGACCACCGAGACGCGGAAGCTGCCGCAGATCAATCCGGCCAAGGTGGAGGACCGCGTCGGGCTGACCGCCGCGCTGTGGAAGCTGATCGCCTGCCCCGACCTCGCGTCGCGCGCCTGGGTGTGGGACCAGTACGACAGCACGGTCGGCGGCCAGACGGTGAAGCGGCCGGGCGCCGCGGACGCCGCCGTGGTGAAGCTGGAGGGTCTGTCGCGCGCGCTTGCGCTCACCACCGACTGCACGCCGCGCTACTGCGCCGCCGATCCCGAGGCCGGCGGCATGCAGGCGGTGGCCGAGGCCTGGCGCAATCTGACTGCGGTCGGTGCCAGGCCGCTGGCGCTGACCGACAACATGAATTTCGGCAATCCCGAGCGGCCGGAGGTCATGGGCCAGTTCGCCGCCGCGATCCGCGGCATGGCGGCGGCCTGCGAGGCGCTCGACTTCCCGGTCGTGTCCGGCAATGTCAGCCTGTACAACGAAACCCGCGACGCCGCCGGCACCGTGCGCGCCATCCTGCCGACGCCGGTGATCGGCGGCCTCGGCGTGCTGGACGATGCGGCACAGGCGGTCGGCATCGCGCTCGCGCCGTGGCTCGATGTCGTGCTGATCGGCGTCACGAAGGGCTGGCTCGGCCAGTCGCTCTGGCTGCGCGAGATCGCCGGCCGCGAGGAGGGCGCGCCGCCGCCGGTGGACCTGGCCGCCGAACGCGCGACCGGCGACTTCGTGCGGACCCACATCCTGGCCGGCCATGTCCGCGCCTGCCACGACGTGTCCGACGGCGGATTGCTGGTCGCGGTCGCCGAGATGGCGATGGCGGGCCTGACCGGCGTCCGGCTGTCCACCGGACCGCGGGAGATCCCCAGCCATGCCTACTGGTACGGCGAGGACCAGGGCCGCTATCTGCTCGCCGTGCCGGATGCCGCCTCGTTCATCCGGACCGCGGAGGCGGCCGGCCTGTCGGCGGTGCGCATCGGCACCTCCGGCGGACAGGATTTGACACTGCCCGATGGGGGCACAATATCAGTCCGAGCGTTGCGCGCGGCGCACGAGCGCTTCTTTCCGTCCTGGATGGACGGCAGCTGAACCCGGGGAGGGACCTGCATGGCGATGGCGGCGAGCGAGATCGAGGCGCTGATCAAGGCGGCGATCCCCGACGCGCGCGTCACCGTGGAGGACCTTGCCGGCGACGGCGACCACTACGCCGCGACCGTGGTGTCCGAGGCGTTCCGCGGCGTCACGCGCGTGAAGCAGCACCAGATCGTCTATGCCGCACTGCGCGGCCGAATGGGGGGCGAACTGCACGCCCTCGCGTTGCAAACGTCAGCCCCAGAACCATAGTTTCCCCGAGGAGTTTCCGCCGATGGCCAACGAAGTCTTCGACCGCATTCAGGGCGAGATCACCGAAAACCCGGTGATGCTCTACATGAAGGGCAACGCGATGTTCCCGCAATGCGGGTTCTCGGCGCGGGTGGTGCAGATCCTGACCCACCTGGAGGTGCCGTTCAAGACGGCGAACGTGCTGGAGGACGCGGAGCTGCGCGAGGGGATCAAGCAGTTCTCGCAGTGGCCGACGATCCCGCAGCTCTACGTGAAGGGCGAGCTGGTCGGCGGCTGCGACATCGTCACCGAGATGTTCCAGTCGGGCGAGCTGGAGACGCTGCTGGCCGAGAAGGGCGTCGAGCACAAGACCGACGCGTAGCGTCTTAATCCATTCTTTGCGACCGATGCGCAGGCTGGCGCCATGCGCATCGGGATCGTGGTTCCGGCCTACAACGCTGCTCCCTGGATCGGGGATGCGATTGCGTCGGTGATCGCGCAGACGCACCGCGACTGGATGCTGGTCGTGGTGGACGATGGCTCGACGGATGGGACGGCGCAGCGTCGTCGGGGGCTTTGCCGATCCGCGGATACGGCTGGTGCGTCAGGCGAATGCCGGGGTGTCGGCGGCGCGGAACCGCGGGATGGCTGAGTTGCGTGGGATCGGACCCCGCCCCCCAACCCCCTCCCCACAGGGGAGGGGGAGTCGATGCGGCGTCAACGTCACTCCCCCTCCCCTATGGGGAGGGGGTTGGGGGGCGGGGCGACGCCCTGCTCTTCCTCGACGCCGACGACTGGCTGGCACCGGATGCGCTGTCCCGCCTCGCCGCTGCACTCGACGCATCGCCCGACGCTGTTGCGGCCGCCGGCGCCTGCGCATTCGTCGGATCGGGCGACTACGCTCGGCCACCGTCCGGCGACATTCTGGAACGACTGCTGGTGCGCAACCTGTTCGCCAATGGCGGGCATCTGCTGCTCCGCCGAGCGGCCGTGCAGGCAGCCGGCGGATTCCTCCCCGGTCTCGCCTACGGCGAGGACTGGGAATTCTGCATTCGCATCGCGCTTCTGGGTCCCTTCGTCGCGACACGCGAGCCGGCAGCCGGTGCTGTTCGTGCGGCAGCATCCGGGAGGCGCCTACCAGCGCCTCGCCTCCGACCCGGCCGCATTCGTCCCTTGCATGGACGCGATCTTCGGCAATCCCGACCTGCTCGCGCGCTTCGGACCGCGACGGCTCGCGGCCATCCGCCGCCGCACCGACGCCGAGAACCACTGGATCATCGGCCGCGAACTGATCCGCCACGGCAGGCACGCCGAGGGCAGGGCCTGGCTGCGCCGCTCGGTCCGGGCGGCGCCCACCCCGAAGCGCGCTGGCGCTGCTTGCCGCCGCACATGCGCTGCCGCTGCTGCCGGCCGCGTTGCGCGGTCCGTTCCGGCCGTATCGCCTGGCGCCGCAAACCGCGCTACGTTCCCCCGATATGGCAGACGTGCATCGACCAGGCGATCGACCGGGCCTACCGCGGAACGCAAAGCCTTGACGTCACTGTAAGTCCGGCCGACCGCCTCATCCTGTGCAACGACACAAGGGAGGAGGCGCCCGATGGCGATCCCGATCGAGCGGCAGACCATGCGCAAGGTCTACTGGCGGATCCTGCCGTTCACATTCATTCTGTATCTGATATGTTATCTCGATCGCGTGAACATCGGCTTCGCGGCGCTGACGATGAACCAGGATCTGGGGCTCAGCGCGTACGTCTACGGGCTCGGCGCCGGTGCCTTCTTCTGGGGCTACTTCCTGCTCGAGGTCCCCTCCAACCTGATCCTGGAGCGGGTCGGCGCGCGCCGCTGGATCGCGCGCATCATGGTCAGCTGGGGCTTGGTTTCCGCCGGCTTCGCCTTCGTGCAGGGGCCGATCAGCTTTTTCATCCTCCGCTTCCTGCTGGGGCTCGCCGAAGCCGGTTTCTTCCCCGGCATGATCTTCTATTTCACCTACTGGTTCCCGCCGTTCCACCGCGCCCGCATCGTCGCCGGCTTCATGGCGGCGATCCCGGTATCGATCGGCATCGGCGCACCGATCTCGACCGGCCTGCTGGAGCTGAACGGGCTGTTCGGCATCGCGGGCTGGCGATGGCTGTTCCTGTGCGAGGCGGCGCCGGCGGTGATCATGGGCGTTGTCGTGTGGTTCTGGATGACCGACCGGCCCGCGGAGGCGCGCTGGCTGAACGCCGAGGAGAAGGGCTGGCTGACCGCGGTGATGGACAAGGAACGCCGCGTGGTGGAGGCGATCGGCCGGATCTCGGTGCTGAAGACACTGGTCAATCCGCAGGTGCTGGCGATCGCGGCGATCCATTTCGCACAGGCCGGCGTGAGCGTGGGCATCGCGGTGTTCACCGCGCTGATCATCAAGCAGCTTGGCTTCACCATCATGCAGACCGGCTTCATGACAGCCATTCCGTATGTGCTGGGGACGATCGGCATCCTGGTGTGGGGCCACATCTCCGACCGGATGAACGAGCGGCGCTGGAACCTTGCCGCTTCGTGTTTCTGCATGGCGGTGGGCTTCACTGCGGCGGGCCTGACGGTCGGCACCTACTGGTCGATCGCGGGGATATCGCTCGGGGTGGTCGGGCTTTATGCGTCGAACGCGCATCTGTGGCCGCTGCCGTCGATGTTCCTGACCGGTGCCGCGGCGGCCAGCGGGATCGCGTGGGCGAATTCGCTCGGCATTCTGGCCGGCGGCATCACGCCACCGGCGATCGGCTGGATCAAGGATGTCACCGGCAGCTTCGAGGGCGGGCTCTATTTGCTGGCGGCGTGGGGGCTGATGGGCGCGATCGTCGCCGCGCTGTGCGTGCGCGAGACGGCGGCGAAGCTGGCGCCGGAGGATGCGCTGCGGGCGGCCGAGTAAGCGCTTCCGCTTTGCTGGCCTGCTCCCCGCCAGCGGGCTCCATGGGAAGCCGTGGCCGCTGCAGCGGTCAGCGGCCGCGGTGCCGACGATCAGGTGCCACCCTGTCGCTGAAGCAGCATCTTCGCCGCGTCATCCGGCGTATGGAGGTCGGTGGGGATCAGCACCCATTTCGGGTAGTCATGCTTGCCGCGAAGGTAACCCTGCACGACATCGAATATATACTTGCCGATGTCCGACTTGACCTCGACTGACGCGCTCGCCTCGCCGGCCAACATGGCGCGGTAGATGCCAGGCACGCCGTCGACCGAGAGCGTCAGCATATCTTTGCCGGGACGCAGACCGGCAGCCTTCATCGCCTCGATCGCACCCAGCAGCATATCGTCGTTATGCGCCCAAACCGCGCAAACGCCCTTCAGCCCGTCGGTGGATTTGATGAACTCGGTCATCACCCGCCGGCCGCCTTGCTCGGTGAAGTCGCCGCCCTCCGAGCGAATGATCCGCATGCCGGGGAACTGTGCGATAATCGCTGCGAAGCCGTCCTTTCGCCCGATCGTCGGGGCCGCGCCGGCGGAACCCCGCAACTCGACGATGGCACATTGTCCGCGGCTTGCCTGCGCCAGCCACGACCCTGCCAGTCGGCCCTCCAGATTGGTATCGTTGCCGATGCGCGCGACGAACAGCGACGGGTCGGCGTCGACCGATCGGTCGGCGATGAACACGGGAATATGCGCGGCCTGCGCCTCCTTCAGCACCGGCGTCCAGCCATCGACGACAACCGGTGCAATGACGATCGCATCGACCCGTTCCGCGATGAAGCGCCGAACCGCTGCGAATTGCCGGTCGACGCTGCCCTGCGCATCGTCGAAACGTAGATCGATGCCACGGGCCTTCGCCTCCGCCTTCATATCGGCCGTGAACGCGGTGCGCCAGTCGCTCTCGGCTCCGACCTGTGAAAACCCCACCGTTTCGGCCGACGCCACCGTCGCCGCGCTCAGCAATGCCGCGGCCATGAAGCTGACAATCCATCGCATCTCGCAGCAACTCCCTAAGGTTGGCCAAGCCGGTACCTCGCACTGCTGGCTGAATGTGATCTGCCCGCCGGGGTGACGAGCGGATGGCATCTCAGCCGATCCGTGCACTTTACCTGCCAAATTTTAGCAATTTGCGAACGCCGGACGCTTATCATCGCGGCGTTCGGCATTTGTGGCCCGCGTCCACCAAGGAGCAATATAAGGCATGATCGCTGCCGCCGAAATTGCGGCGCCGGATCACGTTCCGGTGTCGGATCAGACGCGGTGGGGCTTCGTCCGCATTGCATACGAACGTATATCCAAGCGCCTGCCGCGAACCACAAACCCAGCCACGCCGAACGCCAGCATGGTGCGCATGATCACCCTGCTCGCCGCGTTGGCGACTGTGATGATCGCGGCGATCCCGCCAGTCTGTTACTTCCTCGCTGTTCAGGCACGCCTGCGTGGCGAGGTTGAAATCCATACCCAGCTTTACGCCGGCCAGGTGGCTGCGGAAGCCCGCCAGAACCCGGTCTTCTGGAATGCCCTTGCAGGCAGTGCTATCGAGCTCGGCCTGGATGGTCTTGCGATCGGGCGCCTGCCTGGCACAGTCGAATCAAATGCTGCCGTTGAACGGCGACGCGTGTTTTCCGGGGCCGGGCGAATTCTTATCGACTCCACATCGCTCGCGCGATCCGCCGGACCGGCCTGGCCACTGCTCGTCGCCCGTCTGCCGGTGATGGATGGTCCCACGCGTCTCGGCGAGGTGGATATCGCACGCTCGCTGCGTCCGGCGTTGAAAATCACCGCGGCCATTGCCGCGGCGTCCGGCTGTCTCGGTCTGCTGTTGTTCCTGCTGCTGCGTGTCGTCCCCTTGCGGATGCTGAGCGCGGCTATCGAACACGCCTCGTTCCTTTCCGCACACGACCTGCTGACGGGTCTGCCGAACCGCCGGTTGTTCCACGACAGGTTGGCGCAGGCGCTGATCCAGACACGCCGCAATGGGGGCCAGGTCGCCGTATTCTACATGGACCTCGATCATTTCAAGACGATCAATGATCTCCTTGGCCACCCTGCCGGCGATATGGTGCTACGAACGGTAGCGGACAGACTGCGCCCCTGCCTGCGTGCCACCGACACGTTGGCGCGCCTTGGCGGTGACGAGTTCGCGGTAATCCAGCCCATGCTTCGACGAGCCGAGGATGCCGATGCGCTCGGGCAGCGCATGTTGGCCGCACTTGCCCCATCGATCGATCTCGATGGAGAACTGCAGCATATCGGCATAAGCATCGGCATCGCGTTGTCGAACATCGGCGCGTCAAACCAGCTCGACCGGCTGATGAAGCAGGCTGACATGGCGCTCTACCACGCGAAGGAGGAGGGACGTGGCCGCGTCTGCTTCTTTGCATCCGACATGAACGTGAAGCTGCGGGAGCGTCACGCGATGGAGACCGACCTTCGCACCGCGATCGCCGAACACAGCCTCACGCTGCATTACCAGCCTCAGGTGGACCTGCTGACCGGCCGCGTGCTTGGCGCGGAGGCACTCCTGCGTTGGAACCGGCCGGGGCACGGCATGGTGCCGCCCGACCGCTTTATCGGCGTGGCAGAGGATACCGGCCTGATCGTGCCGATCGGCATCTGGGTGCTGCGCGAGGCATGTCGGCGCGCAACCACCTGGCCGGAGCACATCGGGATCGCGGTCAACGTATCGCCCGTGCAGCTTCGCCATGCCGGCTTCTGCGAGGCCGTGATCGATACCATCCGCGAGACCGGAATCGCGCCATCGCGCATCGAACTGGAAATCACCGAATGCGTGCTGATGCAGGACACTGCGGAAATCCTGGCCATCTTGCAGCGGCTGCACAAATTGGGCGCCAGACTGGCGATGGATGATTTCGGCACGGGCTATTCCAGCCTGGGATACCTGCAGAAATTCCGTTTCGATAAAATCAAGATCGACCGCAGCTTCGTTTCCCGGCTGGGAGAGGACCCCAACGCAGACGCAATCGTGCGTGCCGTCGTCGGCATGACCGAAGCCCTTGGCGTCAGCGCCATTGCCGAGGGTGTGGAAACAAGCGCGCAGGCCGAGGTATTGCGCGCGCACGGTTGTTCCGAGGCTCAAGGGTATCTGTACGGTCGCCCAATCGCGGGGGAGGCGTTTGACGCGCTGGTGCACGAAGGCCGGATAGAAGCTTAGAAGCTGCGCTGGTGCTATTCGTTCGTCGGGTCGCCGACGACCGAATGGTTCGGCTTTTCTATGCAGCCCGCACCCGCGCAAACCGTGCCTGCAACGACCCCACAAGCCCCTGCGGCAAGAAGATGATGAACACCACCAGCAGCGTGCCGTAAATGATATTGTCCCATCCCACCGCGCCGACACCGAAGCCGATCCGCAGTCCCTCCGCCAGCAGGATGGTGATGAACGCCCCTACCGTCGGACCCAGCAGCACGTAGATCCCGCCCACCACCGCGGCAAACACCATCTGCAGCGACACGGAAATTCCGCTGACCGTGTCAGGCGAGATGAACATCTGATACTGGCAATAAAGCGCTCCGGCGAACGCGGTCATCGCGGCGCTCAGCAGTGTTATCTTCAGCTTCTCCCGCGTCACGTGCACGCCCGCCGCCGCCGCAGCGTCCTCGTCCTCGGCGATCGCCTCCAGCGCGTAGCGCAGCATGCTGCCCTCGACGCGCCAGCGGATGAACAGCGCGACCGCCCACACGCCCAGCGCGATCAGGTACCACGTCGTCTTGTCGGTGAACTGCAGCGCATAGACCGAGTTTCCTCCGTTGTAGCGCTGCGGCGTGTAGCCGAGCGAACCGCCGGTGATGTCGCGCGTGGCGGTGATCACCTGCAGCACGATCGCACTCAGCGCCAAGGTCACCAGGGCGAAGTAGTGGCCGATGATGCGGAAGCGGAAGCAGGGATACGCGATCAGCAGCGCGACGGCGCAGACGACGAGCATCGCCACCGGGATGCCGAGCCATGGAGTAAGATGAAAGTGGTTCCACAGCAATGCGGTGACATAGGCGCCGATCCCCATGAACCCGCCATGGCCGAGCGACACCAGGCCGAAGCGCCCCATCACCGACCACGACGTGTACATCGACGACCAGATCAGCACGATGACCAGGATGTGCAGCGGATACGGCGCGTGATACACGAACGGCAGCGCCACCAGTCCCGCGCCCACGACCCACGGCAGCTTGCGCTTCATGCGCGGCGTGCCAGCAGGCCTTGCGGCTTGGCGAACATCATCGCGATGAAGAACGCGAAGGCGAACACGTAGCCCCATTCAAGGTCCAGGTAGAGCCCGCTCACCGAGATGATCTCGGCGAACACGAACGAGGCGACGAAGCCGCCGATCATGTTGCCCAGCCCGCCGAGCACGCAGATCATGAACGTGGTCGGTCCGAACGTCAGGCCGAGGAAGGGGTGCACATCGTATTGCAGCACCAGCAAGGTCGCGGCGAGGCCGGCCAGCGCGCCGCCGATCGCCGATGTGATGACGTAGATGCGCCGTGCGTCGACGCCCATCAACGGCATGATCTGGCGATCCTGCGCGATGGCGCGGATGGCCGTGCCGGTATAGGTGCGCGACAGGAACAGGTACAGCACGATCATGCCGGCGAGCGCGGCGCCAAATGCCAGCAGCCGCGCGTAGCTGATGAACATTTCCGATATTTGCAGCACCGGCAGCCTGATGCCGAGATTGCGGAAATCGATGCCGAACATCACCGTCGCCGCACTTTGCAGCAGGAACAGCACGCCGCCGGTGGCCAGCAGCTGATTGATCGGAGCGGCGCCGAGCAGCGGTGCGATCACCAGCAGATGCAGCGCGACGCCAAGCCCGCCGACGCCGGCGATGCAGATCACTGCCGCAATCAGGAACGGCACGTGGTAGACGGCAAACAGATAGTACATGCCGTACATGCCCAGCATGATCAGTTCGGCGTAGCAGATCCACACCACGTCGATGACGCCGAAGATCAGGTTGAGCCCGAGCGCCAGCAGCGCCAGCACGCCGCCCAACAGCACGCCGTTGATCAGCGCCTCGAGCAGATAGATGTCAAAGATATCAAACATCCGGAACCCGCTTCCCCCCGGTGTGTCGCATTCTCAGTTCACCGCGTGGACGCGCGCATCGCCAGGCGCGCCATCCGGTTGAATTTCATGGGTGCGGCTGAAAACCGCCGTGCTGGGGAACCGCGGGCCGCTGAACGGCAGCAGGCGGATGCGGGACCGGCTGCTGCATTGGCCGGTTCCACTGGCTCACCGGTGGATGGCCCATCGGCTGCATTGGCCGGTTCACCGGAAAGGCCGGGGGACGGAAGTTCGGCTGCATCGGCGCATACCCGGGAAAGCTCGGCACCTGGGCGTTCGGCCGGGCGAATGTGCCCACCGGCGGAGGCGTCGGACGGGGACCAAAGACAACCGGCCCCATGGGCGGACTTACCGGACGGCCGACCACGCCGGCGGGCGGCGGGCGCCAGACCTCGGACTGCATCGCGGTCCGGTTCACGTTGATACGGTTGAAGCGGTCCTTGTCGATGAAGACCTCGCGATGACGCCACCGCGGCTTGGCAAATGCAAACAGCGAGCCCACGACGACCACACCGGTCGCGAAACCAAATCCTCCCAGGTACGCGCTGTCCGGCACGTAGCCGAACGGCGGCGGAATATACACGGGCTGATACATTGGATACGGCCAGACGCCATAAACGACATTTGGATTGTAGACCGGCACGTAGACCACCTGCGGGTTCACCGGTTCGATGGCGATCGTGTCGTTCTCCTCGACCACGCGCTGCTGGTCGGTCGTCTTCAGCGAGCCGCTCGCCTGCGCCTCGTGCCGCAACCGCTGGACGGAGCCCATCACGTCGGCCTGCTGCGTGGCGAACGCGTAGCCAAGCTGCTGCATCCAATCCAGCTCGCTGTTCAGCATCGCGAGCACCTGCGGGAACGGCACGAGCGATTTCACGCTCGGATCCCAGGGAAGTTTTTCCAGCGCCTGCGCCAGCGCATCGCCCTGCAGGGTGTCGTGGCCCAGTCCGTTGCGCCAGCGCGACGCCTCGACCACCTGCAAGGGGAACGTCGAGGCCATCAGGACCTGAACCAGCAGTGCGTCCGGATACAGGGCAACCGGCGCCAGCAGCGCATCGAGCTGTTCGGCACTGAACTGGGCCGCTTCGGGCTGCCCCGGCTGATCGGGCTGCCCGGGCTGCTGGTCGGATTGCTCGGTCGGTTCCGTCGTCTGGGCAGACGATGGTGACGGCGCGACCAGCGACAGGGCCGCGATCACCGCTGCGCCGCGAAACAGATTGCCATGCATCCCGGGGCTCCTTGTTCCGACGGCGCGAAAATGGGCGCCGTTCTGTCGGACCCGCATTCCCCCTATATAAGCCGTGGTGCTGCATCGATAAGCCCGGATCAGGTCTCATATGCCGAGATAGGCTTCGCGAATTGTGGCACTTTCCAGCAGTTCGCCGGCGGCCCCGGATGCGCGCAGGGTGCCGGCTTCCAGCACGTAGGCGCGGTCCACCACGCGCAGCACCTGGCGAACATTCTGCTCGACGATGAGCACCGTCAGTCCGCTGGCGCGGATGCGCTCCACCAGGCCGAACACCTGCTGGACGATCACCGGCGCCAGCCCGGCCGATGGCTCGTCGAGCAGCAGCAACTTCGGTTCCGACATCAGGGCGCGGCCGATCGCGCACATCTGCTGCTCGCCGCCCGAAAGGGTTCCGGCCATCTGGCTGCGGCGCTCGAGCAGACGCGGGAACAGGTGGTAGACGAAATCCAGGCGCTCGCGGAACTTCGGCCGCGCCGCCGGGATGAAGGCGCCCATGCGCAGGTTGTCCTCGACCGTCATGCGCGCGAACAGGCGGCGGTTCTCCGGCACGTGCGCGATGCCGAGTTCGACGACGCGATGCGCCGGCGTGGCGAGAAGATCGGTGCTCTCCATCCGCATGCTGCCGCCGGTGGGGCGGATCAGGCCGGAGATCACCCGCATGAGCGTGGTCTTGCCGGCGCCATTGGGGCCGATCACTGCGACTGCCTCGCCGGCGTTCACCTCGAGCGAGATGCCGAACAGCGCCTGGAAGCTGCCGTAGCCGGCGTCGACGAGCGGAGGGTCAGCACGCGTCGCCCTCACCCTGACCGTCTCCCACTTCGCAGGGGAGGGAGAGGGTCGGGGTGCGGGTGCTGCCTGTCGGCAACTACACCCGCTCCGCCGCGGAGGCCTGGGCGTCGGCGGCATCGGTCCCGAGATACACCTCGATCACCCGCGGATCCGCAGCGACCTCGCCCGGCAATCCCTCGGCGATCTTCTCGCCATGGTCGAGCACCATCACGCGATCCACCACGCGCATCAGCACGCCCATGATGTGCTCGACCCAGATGATGGTGACGCCGCGCTCGTCGCGGATGCGGCGCAGCATGTCGGCGGCCTGCTCCATCTCGGTCTCGTCGAGGCCGCCCAGGCTCTCATCGGCCAGCAGCAGCTTCGGTCCGGTTGCCAGCGCCTTGGCCAGCTCCAGCTTCTTCAGCCCCGCCGCGCCGAGGCCGCTGACCGGTGCGGCGCGGTCGCTCGGCAGGCCGACGACCTGCAGCGCGCGTTCGGCCGCTTCGAATGCGCCGGCCTTGGTGGTGCCGTCGCTGCCGTAGAAGCCGGCGAGCACCACGTTCTCGAAGATCGACAGGCGGCGGAACGGGCGCGGGATCTGGAACGTCCGGCCGATGCCCTGATGGATGATGCGGTGCGGCGGCATGCCGGCGATCTCGCGGCCCTGAAAGCGGATCGAGCCCGCCGTCGGCGGGAACGTGCCGGAGAGCATGTTGAAGATCGTGCTCTTGCCGGAGCCGTTCGGGCCGATCAGGCCGAGTATCTCGCCCTGCTCGACCTTGAACGCCACGTTGCCGACGGCGGTGAAGCCGCCGAAGCGCTTGATCAGCCCGGCGACCTCCAGCACCGCTTAGTGTACCTTGTCGACAACAAGACGTGGATGGCCGGCCTTCGCCGACCATGACCGCTTCGCGGTCACTTTGCGGCGTACGGCGAGGCGGCCGGCAACTTCAGCACGGGCTCGCGCTGCTGCAGCGACTTCGGCCACACCACGTAGCTCTTGTCATCGATGTACTGGATGACCACGGGGAAGGCGCGTTCGTTCTGCCCTGCCATGTCCGACGCCTCGCCCGCGAACTTGGCGCCGAAGCCTAGCATCGTTCCGCCGGACGGGACGTCGGTATCCAGCGCCGCCTTGCGCAGAGCTTCGGCGTTGATGCCGCCGTATTTCTCGATCGCGCGCGGCAGTACGTCGGACAGGAACAGGTAGGTGTTGGATGCCGCCATGCCGAGATGCGGCGACAACAGGATGGTGTCGGGCTTTGCCTTCATGTAGGCCTCGCCGACCATCTTGATCAGCGGCGGCAACTCCGGCTTCAGCGCCTTGGGGTTGGTTTCCCAGATCGAGATCGGATCGACGTCGAAGAAGTAATTGGCGTCGCTACCGACCGCCTGCTTGATCCGCGTGTAGTCGGTATAGCCGGCGCCATGGCCGATCAGCGCGTCGAAGCGCAGGCCAAGTTCGCGTGCCTGGCGCAGGAACAGGCTGATGTCGGGGTTGTAGCCGGTATGGAAGATCACGTCCGGCCGCGCCCGCTTCAACTTGGTCACCAGCGACGACAGGTCGGGCGAGGTAATCGAATATCCCTCGTCCAGCACCACGTTGAGGCCGGACTCCTTGGCGCCCTCCTCGTTGCCCTTGGCCACGTCGACACCATACGCGCCATCCTCGTGGATGATGGCGATGCGGAGGTCCTTGGGATCCTTGCCGAGTTGCGCCTTGGCATAGGCCGCGACCATCTCGGTCGAGGCCAGGCCCCACTGCACGCCGTAAGGCTGCGCGCGGAACACGTATTTGAGGTGGCGGTCGCGCAGCACCGGCGAGGCGATGCAGGTGGTGATCCACATGAACTTCTTGAATTCCTCGATCCGCGCCGCCGCAGGCACGCATTCGGCGGAGGAGTAGAAGCCCAGCAGCATGTCCACCTTTTCCTGCTCGATCAGGCGGACGGCCTCGTTGATCGCGACATCAGGCTTGCTCTGGGCATCGGCATAGATCGCCTCGACCTTATAGCCGTCGACGCCGCCGTGCGCGTTGAACCAGTCGATCATGATCTTCGCGCCGAGATAGTGCAGCTCGGAGCCGCCGCCGGCGAACGGACCGGTCAGGTCATAGACCACGCCGATCTTGATCGTCTTGCTGGCGTCGTCTGCCTGTGCGGTTGCCGCCGCAGCCAGGAATAAAACGCCAGCCGCAAGGCCGCGCACAAGGCGCGCCAGTCCGTGTCGAAGCATTTGCGTTCCCCCGTCAGGCTGTTCGCCTGTGAATTGCTCCCTTGGGCCGTAGCTTATGGAGCAGGAACGTCCGGCGTCAATCTGATCACGGGGCAATCGAGTGAAGCCGCAGCGCTCAGGGCTCTGCCCTGAAACCCGCCCGAGGGCTTTGCCCCCGAAACCCCCACCAAAGGCGTAGCCTTTGGGATCCGATACTGAAGTGATGGGTTCCAAGGGCCCCGCCCTTGGCGGAGTCCAGAGGCAGAGCCTCTGGTGGGGTTCGGGGTGAAACCCCGAGCGCTTCCGCACAAAAATCGCTCGCCTGCCGGCCCGGTTGGGGTAATAATTTCCGCGGGCTTCGGCCCGCGAAGACCCAGGCGAAATCAATGACGGTCTCGGACATCGCCGCGGCCGCACAGGGAGTGTCCGACATGAACAAATCGCGCCGTGTGACGCGTCGCAATGCCTTGCAGTTGGGGGCTGCGGCAGCCGCATTGCCGCTCGTGCATATCCGCACCGCCGGCGCTGCCGGCAAGCTGACGGTCGGCTTCTGGGATCATTGGGTGCCGCCGGCCAATGATATGATGAAAAAGCAGGTCCAGGCGTGGGCCGACAAGAACAAAGTCGATGTGACGATCGATTTCATCACCTCGAACGGCTACAAGATCCAGATCACGCAGGCAGCAGAGGCACAGGCGCGCACGGGGCATGACTTCCTGCCGTTTTACAACTGGGAGGTGAACACCTACGCCGATCAGCTTGAGCCGATGGACGACGTGGTGAAGGCGATGACCGGGCAGTACGGTCAGTACAGCCCGATCCACGAGTACCTCTCGAAGATCAAAGGGCATTGGCGGGCACTGCCGTCCAGCACCGGCACGCTGAACCTGAACTGTTGCGGACGGATCAGCCTGTTGAAGCAGCATGCCGGCATCGACATCCTGGCGATGTATCCCGCGCACAAGTCGGACCCATCGGCTGCGGCCAACTGGACCTACGACACGTTCCTGAAAGCGGCGGAGGCGTGCCAAAAGGCAGGGTTCGCATTTGGGCTGGGGTTGGGGCAGACCGGTGACTTCGTCAACAACACCGGCATCATCTATTCCGCGTTCGGTGCCGAACTGGTGAATGCCAAGGGTGAGATCACCGTTGATTCCGATGCGATGAACCAGTTGCTGGACTACGCCCGCAAGCTCGCCACGTTCCTGCCGCCCGATACGGTGAGCTACGATGATGCATCGAACAATCGGGCGCTCATCTCCGGCCAGAGCGCATTGATCATGAACCCGCCATCGGCGTGGTCCGTCGCCAAGCGTGACGCGCCCAAGGTTGCCGAGGATTGCTGGACCTTCCCGTGTCCGGCGGGACCGAAGGGGCGGTTCAACCCGTACAACTACTGCTTCTTCGGCGTCTGGGAGTTCGGCAACAACAAGACCGCCGCCAAGGAACTGGCGCAGTACCTGCAGGAGCGCCCGCAGGTGCAGGAACGCGATACTGCCGCGAATGGATACGACCTGCCGCCACTGATCAGCATGTCCGACTTCGAAATCTGGTCGGAGGTCGAGCCACCGAAGGGCACGGTCTACAATTACCCGATGCGCCCTTGGCATGACGCACACGAGAACATAACAGCCTACCCGGCGCCGCCGGACATTGCCGCACAGATGTACGCGCGCGCAATCCATCCCTCGATGCTGGCGAGGATCCACTCCGGGCAGTCGAACAAGGAGGTGATCGCCTGGGCGAAGAACGAACTGGAAGGCTTCATTCGCTGAATCCAGGCCCGGGGTGGCCGCCCGCCCGGTGCCGTCGGCCGGCCGGGCGGTTGCCGGCGCAGCGGGTCAACAATCGGTGAGCTGCGGAGCCTGGATCGTTACAAAGTCTTCTCGATATTCAAGTTGAAGAATAACGTTTTGTGTTAAAAATAACCAGACCAGTTCGGAATTCTGCCGAACTAGTCTGGTTATTTCTTGACTGGCGCGCCAACCGTTGGGCACATTCAGGTCTCCCGCAGGCGATGACCGGCGGGGGGGCGGACAGGTTGCGCTGCAGTCTGCTCACGAAGCGTCTATGAGCAGATGTCGCTCAACCGTGCACTGTTACACTGATTGCAACGAGCGTGGTGCGGACGCTCGCGTCAGTGTGCTGGCGCGAGCGGAAAGCCTGTCCGGAGGAAGCCCATGGACCTGAACGACAACAGTGCCGTCAGCAGCGATGCAACCATCGCGAGTGCTGTCCAGGCCGAGGCCGTAGTCGTTGGCGATGCTCAGGGCCACATGAACGGCGGGACCAACGGCCATCTCGACGGCCATGGGTTTGGCATGCACGAGTTGCTGCACGCGTTGCAGGCCATGCGGATCGGCGACTTTTCGGTTCGCCTGCCGAGCGACCAGACCGGGCTCGAAGGCAAGATCGCCGATACGTTCAACGAAATCGTCGCGGCTAACGAACGGATGGCCTTGGAACTGGAGCACGTCGGCCAGGTTGTAGGGCGCGAGGGGAAGACCCGCACGAGGGTCAGGTTCGGCCTGCAGAGCGGCTCGTGGGGCGAAATGGAGACCTCGGTCAACAATTTGATCGACGATCTGCTGTGGCCGACCACGGCGGTGACGCACGCGATCACGGCGGTGGCACAGGGCGACCTGCTGCAGACGGTGCGCCTCGATGTCGACGGCCGGCCGCTACAGGGTGAGTTTCTGCGGCTGGCGACGATCGTCAACACGATGATCAAGCAGTTGTCCGTATTCACGTCAGAGGTGACGCGCGTGGCGCGCGAGGTTGGTACCGACGGCAAGCTCGGCGGGCAGGCGCAGGTGCGCGAGGTGACCGGTGTTTGGAAGGATTTGACCGAGTTCGGTGAACTCGATGGCGTCCAACCTGACGGCGCAGGTGCGCAACATCGCCGAGGTGACCATTGCCGTGGCCAACGGCGATCTGTCGAAGAAGATCACGGTGGATGTCCGGGGGGAGATTTTGCAGCTGAAGGAGGCCATCAACACGATGGTGGATCAGCTGCGGTCGTTCGCCTCGGAGGTGACGCGCGTGGCGCGTGAGGTCGGCACGGAGGGAAAACTCGGCGGGCAGGCGGTGGTGCCTGGCGTGGCCGGCACATGGAAGGACCTGACCGATAGCGTGAACGCGATGTGCGGCAACCTGACCGATCAGGTGCGCAACATCGCACAGGTGACGACGGCGGTCGCGCGTGGCGATCTGTCGCGCAAGATAACCGTCGATGTGCGCGGCGAAATCCTCGAGCTGAAGGACACCATCAACACGATGGTGGACCAGCTCAACGCGTTTGCCTCCGAGGTTACGCGCGTGGCGCGCGAGGTCGGCACCGACGGAAAGCTTGGCGGACAGGCTGTGGTGCCGGGTGTCGGCGGGACGTGGAAGGACCTGACCGACAATGTGAACTCGATGGCGGGCAACCTGACCGCACAGGTGCGCAACATCGCCGAGGTGGCCACCGCGATTGCCGGCGGCGATTTGTCGAAGAAGATCACGGTGAACGTGTCGGGTGAGATTTTGCAGTTGAAGGAGACCATCAACACGATGGTCGATCAGCTCAACGCGTTCGCCGGCGAAGTAACGCGCGTGGCGCGCGAGGTCGGCACGGAAGGGCGGCTGGGCGGTCAGGCGAACGTGCTCGGCGTGGCCGGCACGTGGAAGGACCTTACCGAGAGCGTGAATTCTATGGCGTCCAACCTGACGGCGCAGGTGCGCAACATCGCCGAGGTGTCCACCGCGATTGCCAACGGCGATCTGTCGAAGAAGATCACGGTGAACGTGTCGGGCGAAATACTGCAGTTGAAGGAAACCATCAACACGATGGTCGATCAGCTCAACCGCTTCGCCGGCGAGGTGACGCGCGTGGCGCGCGAGGTGGGCACGGAAGGGCGGCTTGGCGGCCAGGCGCAGGTGTCGGGTGTCGCGGGCACGTGGAAGGACCTGACCGACAGCGTGAACTCGATGGCGTCCAATCTGACGGGACAGGTGCGCAACATCGCCGAGGTCGCGACCGCGGTGGCGCAGGGCGACCTTTCCAAGAAGATCACGGTGAACGTGTCGGGCGAGATCCTGCAGTTGAAGGAGACCATCAACACGATGGTCGATCAGCTCAACGCGTTTGCCGGTGAGGTGACGCGCGTGGCGCGCGAGGTCGGCACCGACGGACGGCTCGGCGGGCAGGCGAACGTGCCGGGTGTTGCCGGCACTTGGAAGGATTTGACGGACAGCGTGAATTCGATGGCGTCGAACCTGACGGGCCAGGTGCGCAACATCGCCGAAGTCGCGACGGCAATCGCCAACGGCGATCTGTCGCGCAAGATCACCGTCGATGTGCGCGGCGAAATCCTGCAGTTGAAGGAAACGCTGAACACGATGGTGGATCAGCTCAACCGGTTCGCCGGTGAGGTGACGCGCGTGGCACGCGAGGTCGGCACGGAAGGGCGGCTGGGCGGTCAGGCGCAGGTGCCGGGTGTTGCCGGCACGTGGAAGGATTTGACGGACAACGTGAACTCGATGGCGTCGAACCTGACGGCGCAGGTGCGTAATATTGCCGAGGTCACAACGGCGGTGGCGCGCGGCGATCTCGGGCGCAAGATCACGGTCGATGTGAAAGGCGAAATCCTGGAGCTGAAGAACACCATCAACACGATGGTCGATCAGCTCAATGCGTTTGCGTCCGAAGTGACGCGTGTTGCGCGCGAGGTTGGAACCGAAGGGAAAGCTTGGCGGCCAGGCGGCGGTGCCGGGCGTGGCTGGCACGTGGAAGGACCTGACCGACAACGTCAACTTCATGGCGTCGAATTTGACGGGCCAGGTGCGCAACATCGCTGAGGTGGCGACTGCAATTGCCAACGGCGATTTGTCAAAGAAGATCACGGTGGACGTGCGCGGCGAGATCCTGCTGCTGAAGGAGACGCTGAACACGATGGTGGAGCAGTTGCGCTCGTTCGCCGGCGAGGTGACGCGCGTGGCGCGCGAGGTGGGCACCGAAGGGCGGCTCGGCGGGCAGGCGGTGGTGCCCGGCGTCGGCGGCACGTGGAAGGACCTGACCGACAACGTCAATCTGCTTGCGGCGAACCTCAGCACGCAGGTGCGCAATATTGCCGAGGTCACCACGGCGGTGGCGCGCGGCGATCTGTCGCGCAAGATCACGGTGAATGTGTCAGGCGAAATCCTCGAGCTGAAGAACACGATCAACACGATGGTGGATCAGCTGAACGCGTTCGCCGGCGAAGTGACGCGCGTGGCGCGCGAGGTGGGAACCGAAGGGAAGCTCGGTGGCCAGGCGCTCGTGCCGGGCGTTGCGGGCACCTGGAAGGATCTGACCGATACCGTAAACGTCATGGCGGCCAATCTCACCGAGCAGGTGCGCGGCATCGTCAAGGTCGTTACTGCCGTCGCCAACGGCGACCTCAAACAGAACCTGACGATGGCTTCAAAGGGCGAGGTCGCGGCACTCGCCGAGACGATCAACAACATGACCAACACGCTCGCCACGTTCGCCGACGAAGTGACGACCGTGGCGCGCGAGGTCGGCGTGGAGGGTCGCCTTGGCGGGCAGGCAAACGTGCCGGGCGCCACGGGAACCTGGAAGGACCTGACCGGCAACGTGAACCTGCTCGCCGCCAACCTGACGACGCAGGTGCGCGCCATCGCCGAGGTGGCGACCGCCGTCACCAAGGGCGATTTGACTCGATCGATCCAGGTCGAGGCGCTCGGCGAGGTTGCCGAGCTGAAGGACAACCTCAACACGATGATCGACAATCTGCGGCTCACGACGGACCGCAATACCGAGCAGGACTGGCTGAAGACCAATCTCGCGCGGTTCACCAACATGCTGCAGGGCCAGCGCGACCTGGCGACCGTCGGACGCATGCTGCTGTCGGAACTGGCGCCGCTGGTCGATGCGCATAACGGGGTCATCTACCTGGTCGACCAGGAGGACACGCCGCACCTGCAACTGCTCGCCGCCTATGCGGACGATGGCAATGCAGGCCATCTTCAGCATCTGGATATGGGACAGGGGCTGATCGGCCAGTGCGCGATGGACGGCAGGCGTCTGTTGATCACCAACCTTCCGTCACATGCGGTGCCGATCCGGTCGGGATTGTTCCAGGTAGCGCCGAACAACGTGGTCGTGCTGCCGGTGCTGTACGAGGGCCAGGTGAAGGCGGTGATCGAACTTGCATCGGTCGGCTCGTTCACCGATCTGCAGATTTCGTTCCTCGAGCAGCTTACCGCCGGCATCGGCATCGTGTTGAATTCGATCGAAGCCACGATGCAGACCGAGGGCCTGTTGAAGCAGTCCCAACAGCTCGCCACCGAGCTGCAGACCCGCCAGCGCGAGCTGCAGCAGACCAACGAGCAGTTGGAGCAGAAGGCGCAGCAGTTGGCCGAACAAAATGTCGAGGTGGAGCGCAAGAACCAGGAGATCGAGCAGGCGCGGCGCGCAGTGGAGGAAAAGGCGGCGGAACTCGCGCTGACATCCAAGTACAAGTCCGAATTCCTTGCCAACATGTCGCACGAGCTGCGCACGCCGCTGAACTCGATTTTGATCCTCGGTCAGCAGCTGGGCGACAATCCGGACGGCAATCTGACGCCGCGCCAGGTCGAATTTGCCCGAACCATCCACGGCGCGGGGACCGACCTGCTCAACCTGATCAGCGACATTCTCGACCTGTCGAAGATCGAGTCCGGAACGATGTCGGTGGATGCGGAGGAGCTGTTCCTGCCGAACCTGCAGGACACCGTGACGCGGCCGTTCCGCCATGAAGCGGAAAGCCGCGGCCTGTCGTTCGACGTGCAGGTGGATCCCGTGCTGCGCAGCATCACCACCGACAGCAAGCGCCTGCAGCAGGTGCTGAAGAACCTGTTGTCAAATGCATTCAAATTCACCGAACATGGCGGGGTGCGACTGAGCATTTCCGCGGTGACGGGCGGCTGGTCCGCGGATCATCCGGTGCTGGGGCATGCGCCGACCGTGGTGGCATTCGAGGTCGCCGACACCGGCATCGGCATCCAGGCGGAAAAGCAGCGCATCATCTTCGAGGCGTTCCAGCAGGCGGATGCCTCCACCAGCCGCAAATACGGCGGGACGGGGCTCGGGCTTGCGATCAGCCGCGAGCTGTCAAATTTGCTTGGCGGCGAGATCCAGCTGCGCAGCAAGCCCGGCGTGGGCAGCACGTTCACGCTCTATCTGCCGCTCGTCTATATCGGCCCTGCGACGGCCAATCGTTCGATCGGCGTCGAGTCCGCGACGCTGGCGGACATCGCGCCTCCCGGCCCGGTCCGGCTGGTCGAACGTCCGTCGGAGCAGGTCGCCGATGACAGACAGAGCATCGCGCCAGGCGATACCGTGCTGCTGATCGTCGAAGATGATCCGCACTATGCGCGCGTGCTGGTCGATCTCGCGCACGACCACGGTTTGAAAGTGCTGGTCGCCATGCGTGGCGCCGATGCGCTGACCCTGGCGCGCGACTACCAGCCCGCGGCGGTGTCGCTGGACGTGTTCCTGCCCGACATGCTTGGCTGGACCGTGCTGAGCCAGCTCAAGCAGAACCCCGCGACGCGGCACATCCCGGTGCAGATCGTCACACTCGACGAAGACCGCCAGCACGGCCTGGCGCGCGGCGCATTCTCGTTCATGACCAAACCGACAACCACCGAGGGCCTGCAGGAGGCGCTGACCAAGATCACCGAATATGTGAAGCCGCGCCGCAAGCGCCTGCTGGTGGTGGAGGACAATGCCGCCGAACGGCTGTCCATCACCGAACTGCTCGGCCACGACGACATCGACATCGCGACCGTGGAGACCGGTGGCGCGGCAATCGCGGCATTGCGCGATGTTCCGTCCGATTGCGTCGTGCTCGATCTGCGCCTGCCCGATATGTCGGGTTTCGAGGTACTGGAGAAAATCCGCGACGACGAGGCGTTGGTGAATGTGCCGGTCGTGGTGTTCACCGGGCGCGAGCTGTCGCCGGAGGAAGACGCGCAGCTTCACACCATGGCGCGCAGCGTCGTGGTGAAGGGTGTTGAATCGCCGGAGCGCCTGCTCGACGAGACGGCGCTGTTCCTGCACCGCCTGGTATCCGACCTGCCGGTGGAAAAGCAGCGCATGCTGGAGCGTCTTCACAGCTCCGACGAGAACCTTGTCGGACAGAAGGTGCTGCTGGTCGACGATGATGCGCGCAACATCTTCGCGCTGAGTTCGGTGCTGGAGCGGCGCGGCATGCAGGTGCTCACCGCAACGACCGGCAGCGAGGCGATCGAACTGGTGCAGTCGACGCCCGGCATTGCCATTTGTCTGATGGACATCATGATGCCGGAGATGGACGGCTATCAGACGATGGAGGTGATCCGTGCCAATCCTGCGTTCCGCCGCCTGCCGATCATCGCGCTGACCGCCAAGGCGATGAAGGGCGATCGCGAGAAATGCCTGGAGGCCGGTGCGTCGGATTATCTGGCAAAGCCGGTCAACACCGAGCAGCTGCTGTCGGCGTTGCGCATCTGGCTGCATCGCTAAGGGTGGAGACACGTCCGTGAGTCCAGGCGACAAGGTCAACATCCTGCTGGTCGATGACCAGCCGGCAAAACTGCTGAGCTACGAGGTGATCCTCTCCGAGCTTGGCGAGAACCTGATCAAGGCCAACTCCGCCAACGAAGCGCTGCAGCATCTTTTGAAAACCGAGATCGCGGTCATTCTGATCGACGTGGTCATGCCGGACCTCGACGGTTTTGAACTGGCGGCGCTGATCCGCGAACATCCGCGCTTCCAGCACATCGCGATCATCTTCGTCTCGGCCATCCACATGAGCGAGTTCGATCTGCTGCGCGGCTACGAGGCGGGCGCGGTGGACTACCTGCCGGTTCCCGTGGTGCCGGAACTCCTGCGTGCCAAGGTGCGGGTGTTTGCCGACCTGTATCGCAAGACCCGCCAGCTCGAGCAGCTGAACAGCGAGCTGGAGCGGCGTGTGGAGGAGCGCACGGCGGAACTGGCGCAGGCCAACGCCGACCTGGAGTGTCGCGTCGAGGAGCGCACGCGCGAACGCGAGGCGGCACTCGCGCAGGTGCATGAAATGCAGAAGCTGGAGAGTCTCGGCCAGCTCACCGGCGGCGTGGCGCACGACTTCAACAACCTGCTCATGGTGGTTCTGGGGAATCTGCAGCTGCTGCGCAAGCGCCTGCCGGACGATCAGCGGCTATTGCGTCTGGTCGACGGCGCGATGCAGGGCGCCGATCGCGGCGCCACGTTGACCAAGCGCATGCTCGCCTTCGCGCGTCGCCAGGAGCTGCGGCCCGAGTCGGTGGACGTGCGTCGGCTGGTCGATGGCATGGAAGAGATGCTGCGGCGCACGCTGGGACCAAGCATCCAGATCGCCACCGAATATCGCCCGGAGCTGCCGCCGATCCGCGTCGATCCAAGCCAGCTCGAGCTGGCGCTGCTGAACCTTGCGCTGAATGCGCGCGACGCGATGCCGCATGGCGGGCGGCTTGTCATCGGCGGCTATTGCGCGGCGAGCGGACCGGACAGTCCGCAGGGACTGCCGCAAGGGCACTATGTCTGCCTGTTCGTGTCCGATACCGGCGACGGCATGGATGAGGCGACGCTGAAGCGCGCGGCGGAACCGTTCTTCACCACCAAAGGCTCCGGTAAAGGGACGGGGCTTGGCTTGTCGATGGTGGATGGTGTGGCCGCTCAATCGGGCGGCGCGATGCGTGTCACCAGCCGGCCAAGCGTGGGCACCAGGGTGGAGATTTGGCTGCCTGTCGGCGAGGCTGCCGCTGTGGCAGTGTCGTCACCGCCTGGTTCGTCGTTTGACGACGCGCCCGGCCCGTACCGCGTCATGGTGGTCGACGACGATCCGTTGCTGGTCTCCAGCACGACGGCGATGCTGGAGGACCTTGGGCATCTGGTGACCGAGGCGATGTCGGGTGCGCGCGCGCTGGACATGCTGCGGCTCGGCGCGAAGGTGGATGTGGTGGTGACCGATCACGCCATGCCCGGCATGACCGGCAGCGAACTGGCGCGTCAGATCAGGCAGCATTGGCCAAGCCTGCCGATCATCCTGGCCACCGGCTATGCCGAACTGCCGAACGGCGAGGACCCCGGATTGCCGCGACTTGCCAAGCCGTATCTACAGTCGGAGCTGGCTGCGCAGATTGCCAAGGCACTGGCGGGGACGGCGGCCAATGTCATCCCATTGGAGTCAGCCCGTCGCGCCTGAACACGCCGACCGTTTCACGCGCAACGGCCTAGCCAAGTCGTGATGCTTCGGCCAAAGTGCCGGCCAATATGGAAATGTCCCTTGATCTCCTGGGCAACGCGGTCGTGTCCGGGCTGTTGCTTGGCGGCTTCTACGCGGCGGTGACGATCGGCGTGTCGATCTCGTTCGGCATGCTCGACATCGTCAACATCGCGCACCCCGCCTTCATCATCCTCGGCTCGTACATCGCCTACATCGCCAACACGACCCTGGGGCTGGATCCGATCCTGGCGAGCGTGATCGCGCTGCCGGCCTTCTATCTGCTGGGGGCAGCCGTCTATCAGGTTTACTACGTCGCCTTCGAACGCCGCGGCGACGAAGCGCTGCGCGGGCTCGCGTTCTTCTTCGGCCTGCTGTTCATCACCGAGGTCACGCTCGTGCTGGTGTTCGGCGTGGACTATCGCCTGGTCGAGGCGCCGTATATCGGACCCAGCCTGCATCTCGGCATTGTCGACCTGCCGCTGCGGCTGCTGGTGCCCTGTCTGGTCGCGCTGGTCATGATCGGCGGGTTGCAGCTTTTCATGTCGCGCACCTTTCTGGGTCGCGCGATCCTCGCCGTGGCGCAGGATCAGTTCGCATTGCGGCTGATGGCGGCGAACCCGACCCGGATCAAGCGCATCGCGTTCGGCCTGTCGATCGCCACCGCCTCGATCGCGGGCGCGGTGCTGATCGTCATCCAGCCGGTCGAGCCGTCGATCGGGCGCGACTATATCGGCCGCGTGTTCGCGATCTGCGTGTTGGGCGGCATGGGAAGTTTCGCAGGCACGGTGGTCGCGGCGATGACGTTGGGGATCGTCGAGAGCCTGACGTCCACATTCTATGGCCCGTCGTGGTCGCCGGCGGTCGCATTTGGATTTCTGCTGGTCACGCTTGCCGTGCGGCCGGCCGGCATTTTCGGCCGCTAGCCGGTGAACGGGACGAAGTTCTTCCTGTGGCTGCTGATCGCCGCTGCGATCGTGTTCGGCGTCGCGCGGCTGATCGACAATGCCTACGTGTTCTTCGCCGGGTATGTCGTGCTGCAGTACATCGCGCTGGCGACGGCGTGGAACATTCTGGGTGGCTACACCGGCTACGTGAACTTCGGCACCGCGGCATTCTTCGCGCTGGGAGCCTACACGACCGTCGCACTGCACAAGCTGACCTCGCTGCCGCTGCCGCTCATGATGCCGATCGGCGGCATCGTCTCCGGCATCATCGGGCTCGGCACCGGGTATTTGACGCTGCGGCTGCGTGGCGCGTTCTTTTCCATCGCCACACTGGCGCTCGCCGTCGTTGCGCAGACCCTGGTCACGAACTGGAATTTTGTCGGCGGCTCGCGCGGTGCCTATATCGTGCGGCCGGCGAAGACCCCGCTGTTCGGCATCGACTACATCGAATATCTGTTCCTGATCATGCTGGCGCTGGTGGTGATCGTATTGGCCACCGCACGCGCCATCGAACGCTCGCGTCTGGGCTACGGCTTCGCCACCATCCGCGACGATGAAGTGGCGGCCGAGGCCTCGGGGGTGCCGACGCTGCGGTTGAAGCTGCTGGCGACGACGTTGTCCGGCGCCTTCATGGGGATGGCCGGTGCGCCGCTGCCGTACTACGTGACGTATCTCGATCCGGCATCCGGGTTCAGCCTGGCCTATGCGGTGAACGGCGTGGCGATGCCGCTGGTGGGCGGGACATCAAGCTGGCTTGGTCCGGTGATCGGGGCGATCCTGCTGGGCACGCTGCAGCAGGTGGCCACGGTGACGATCTCATCGGCGCTGAACCTGCTGATTGTCGGGTTGATGCTGGTGGGCTTCGTCATCGTCGCACCGAATGGCATTTTGGGATTGCTGCGGTTCCGGAGCAGGCGGGTTTGACGCAAATTTTTAACACGGAGGTAGAAGGAGGACCACGGAGGGCCACGGAGCAGGCAGAAAATACGCTTCGCGCGGAGCGCGTTCATTCTGCCTCTGTGGCCGTCCGTGGTCCTCGCTCTTCCTCCGTGTTGAATCTTCTTCTTGCCAAGTGGCCGGTGTGACCAGCGAGGCACTTCTCGAAGTCGCCAACCTCGGCAAGCGCTTCGGCGGATTTGTCGCGCTGGAAGCAATCGAGCTTGCGGTCCGCGAGGGCGAGCGCGTCGGGTTGATCGGTCCCAACGGCTCAGGCAAGAGCACACTGGTCAACTGCATGTGCGGCACGTTGCGGCACGAAATGGGCAGCGTCCGCTTTGCCGGCCATATGCTCGACGGCCTGTCCGCGCATGAACGCACGCGGCTGGGCGTGGCGCGAACCTTTCAGTTGCCGCGGCCGTTCAACACGCTGTCGCTCGCCGAGAATTTGCGGATCCCGCTGCTCTATGCTGTGAATGCACGCCCCGGACCGACGCTTGGCGCGCATGCCATCGACGAACGTTGCGGCGAGCTGCTGCACATGGTCGGGCTCGCCGACAAGGCCGCGCACCTGCCGCGCGATTTGACGCAGATCGAAATGCGCAAGCTGGAACTGGCGCGCGCGATGGCGTCGGCGCCGCGCCTTTTGATCGCGGACGAGGCGATGGCCGGACTGTCGCACGGCGAGGTGGACGATATCCTCGCGCTGCTGATCCGGCTGAACGAACAGGGTGTGACGGTGATCCTGATCGAGCACATCATGCGCGCCGTGATGCATTTCTCCCAGCGCCTCGTCGTGCTGGTAGCGGGACGCAAGATCGCTGACGGCGACCCGGCCGATGTGGTGCGCGACCCGGACGTGGTGCGGGCGTATCTTGGCGAGTAGCCTGGCCATTTCCGGCCTCGATGCCGGCTACGGCGCGGTGAGCGTGCTGCACGATGTATCGCTGTCGGTCGGCGCCGGCGAGACCGTGGCGCTGCTCGGCACCAACGGCAACGGCAAAAGCACGCTTTTGAAAAGCGTGATGGGCATCGTGCAGCCATCCGCCGGCAACATCACCGCCGAGATCGATGGCGCGCGGCATGAGCTGATCGGCATGGCGACCGAGGCGATCGTCGATCTCGGCATCGGCTTCGTGCCGGAAGGACGCCGGCTGTTCCCGAAGCTTTCGGTCACCGAGAACCTGCTGCTGGGCGCGTTCCGCCGGAAGGCGCGTCCGGCGATCGCGCGCAATCTCGAATTCTGCTTCGAGACGTTTCCGCGCTTGAAGGAGCGGAGCCGCCAGATGGCCGGCAGCATGAGCGGCGGCGAGCAGCAGATGCTGGCGCTGGCGCGCGCGCTGATGTCGGCGCCGCGCATCCTGCTGATCGATGAGCCCTCGGTCGGTCTGGCGCCGCTGCTGGTCGCGCGCACGATCGACAAGATCAAGGAGCTGAAGGACGGATTTCAGCTTACCGTGCTGATGGCCGAGCAGAATTTTACTCAGGCGATCCGGATTGCCGACCGGGGATATGTGATCGTGCACGGACGGATCGAGTTCGAGGGCGGCTCGGCAGCGGAACTCAACAACAACGAGCTGATCCGGCAGTTCTATCTCGGGGCGTGAGAAGTGGAGGTACCAATCCAGTTTTTCTTCCCCCTCCCCTTGCGGGAGGGGGTAGGGGGAGGGGTGCGCACCCCCGGCACTATCCGTTCGGCCCCCTCCCCCCAACCCCCTCCCGCAAGGGGAGGGGGAGTATTTTCGCTGTATTCGCGATGCCGTGGCGCCTTACTTCTTTGCGTCGCCGTATGGATAGACCACATCGCCCGTCTTCAGCGGCGTCGGCCACAGGATCACCTCGGTCTTCGGGTCCTTGAACTGCTCCACGTCGTTCGCCTTGACGTTGCTGGAACTGCACCTCCAGCACGCGCGCCTCCGCCCATTCGCCGTCGGGCCCGAATTTCACATCGCCGACGACGGTCTTGAACGTGTGCGACCGCAGACAGTCGGCGAGCTTGTCCTGGTCGAGGCCTTTGACTCCCTCGACGGCCTGCTGCAGCACCTGCATGTAGCCATACGCGAAGGGCGGCAGGTAATAGCCCAGCGGATCGACGCCGGCCGATGATGCCTTGGCCTGATACTGCTCCAGGAACGCCTTGGCTTCCGGGGACGCAAGGCCCGACCACGGCAGCCAGAAATCGTAATCGACAATGCCGTTCAGCAGCGGGCCGAGCTGTGCCTTGATGGCGGTGCTCTGCAGCCCGACCATGCCGCCGCCGAACAGCTTCGCCTTCAGCCCCACCTCGTTCGCGGCGCGGATCATGCCGACGGTGTCGGGCGGATAGGAACACACCAGCACGAGATCGGGATTGGTCGCCTGGATCGCGCGCACGATCGGCGTGTAGTCGGTCGTGGTCGGCGGATAGGTCTTGTCGTAGACAACCTTCAGCCCGGCCGCCTTCGCCAACTCCCGCGCGCCGTCCATCGCGTTGTGCGGGAACTCGGCGTCGGCACCGACCATCGCGAGTGTCTGCGGCTTGGGGTTCTGCGCCATGGCGGTGGCAAAGAAACCAGCGGCAAAACTCTGCTTCGGCTCCGGTCCGCCGGTCGGCGTGAAGGAGAAATATTTCGGGTAGTGGAACTCGGAGTTCACCGCCAGCCCGAGCAGGCTGAGGAAGGTCCGGTTGTGCTGCATGATGATCGGCATGGCGGGCGCGATCATGTTGGTGGCGTAGCCGCTGACCACCAGGTCCACCTTGTCCACGTCCAGCAGCTTGGTATAGATGCCGGGGATCGTCGCCGGGTTGGACTGGTCGTCATAGAACACCAACTTCACCGGCCGGCCGAGCAAGCCGCCCTTGGCATTGATGTCGGCTTCCCAGATCTGCATGGCGAGCAGCGCGGCCTTGCCGTTCGGCGCGAGGCCGCCGGTCAATGCCATGCCGAAGCCGATCGTGATGGGGCTCTCGGCACCTGCCGGCGTGAGCCAAGCGAAGACTGCGACTGCTGCGAGGACGAACGATCGAACGACAGAGCGCCTTGGCAGCATTCGAAATGCCTCCCGGTTGATTGCTTGTGCGCATCCTATGGTGCCCCGCAGTGGCACGCCAGGGGGGATGCGCTATGCTCGGGTTCCCGAAAGCAGAGGAGCATCCGATGCAGGACCTGGACGAAAATACCGTCACCGAAGCCGCCCTGGCGCAGATGGCGAACACGCCGGATCCGCGCCTCAAGGAGATCATGGACGCCGCCGTGCGCCACCTGCACGCGTTCGCCCGCGAGGTGAAGCTGACGCCGGCCGAGTGGCTCTCCGGCATCCAGTTCCTCACCGCGGTGGGCCAGGCGTGCACGCCGTTCCGCCAGGAGTTCATCCTGCTCGCGGACGTGCTGGGTGTCAGCGCGCTGGTCAACGCCATGCACGACAAGAAGGCGCGCGAGCTTGGCTCGCAGAGCAGCCTGCTGGGTCCGTTCTATCGCGAGGGCGCGCCCGAGTTGCCGCTCGGCGCCATCATCGCGGCGCACCCGACGGCGCCCGAGATCGTGGTGTACGGCCAGGTGACCGACAATGACGGGAAGCCGATCCCGGGCGCGCTGGTGCAGGTGTGGCAGACCAGCGAGCACGGTTTGTATGACCTGCAGGCGGAGAACGCCGCCGACATGATGGACCTGCGGGCGAATTTCCGCACCGACGCGGACGGAAAATATCACTTCCGCACGGTGCGTCCGCTCGGCTACTCGATCCCGATGGACGGGCCGGTCGGCGACATGGTGCACGCGCAGAAACGCCACGGGTTCCGCCCGTCGCACATCCACTTCCTGATCGGCGGCGACGGTTTTCGCGAGTTGGTCACTGCGCTGTATTTCGGCGACGACGAGCACATCGATTCCGATACGGTGTTCGGGGTTTCCGGCTCGCTGGTGGTGGCGGCGAAGGACGATCCGGCCTCGCCGATCCCCGGCAGGCAGGCGGTGCACTACGATTTCCGTCTCGCGCATGCGCAGCCCGGCGACACTGGGCGCGTCGGCGCCGATCCGTCGAAGCTGATGAAGGCCGCGGAATAGGGGAGGCTGCGACATGCCGCGCCGGCTGATCGATATCTCGGTGGCGTTGAAGGCGGGGATCAAAAGCGATCCGCCGCATTCGCTGCCGAAGATCGACTACATGGACCACCACATGACCGCGCCGGCGATGGCGGAGTATATGGGGGTGCGGATCGATCAGCTGCCGGACGGCGAATATGCCGCGGTGGAGCGTGCCACCATCAGCACGCACAACGGCACGCATCTCGACGCGCCGTACCATTATTTCTCGACGATGAACCATCGCTTCAAGCCGGGTGGCGAGCCGTCCTGGCGGATCGACGAGGTGCCGCTGGAATGGTGCTTCCAGCCGGGCGTGAAACTCGATTTCCGGCATTTCCCCGACGGCTATGTCGCCACGCCCGGCGACGTGGAGGCGGAACTGAAGCGCATCGGCCACACGCTGAAGCCGCTGGAGATCGTGGTGGTGAACACCGCGGCCGGCGCCAAATACGGCGAGGACGATTACGTGGATTCGGGATGCGGCATGGGCAAGGCGGCGACCCTGTGGCTGCTGGAGCGCGGCGTGCGTCTGGTCGGCACCGATGGCTGGAGCTGGGACGCGCCGTTCTCGCATACGCGGCGCAAGGTGGCGGAGACCGGCGATGCCGGACTGATCTGGGAAGGCCATCGCGCCGGGCGTGAGATCGGCTATTCGCATCTCGAGAAGCTGCACAATCTGGAGATGCTGCCGGCGGACGGCTTCGATGTCGTGTGCTTCCCGGTCAAGGTGCATCGCGCGTCGGCGGGATGGACGCGGGCGGTGGCGATATTGCACGACTGAAACTGTTGTGTCATGCCGGACCCCTCCCCCAACCCCCTCCCGCAAGGGGAGGAGGAGTGGAATTCGGCATGCTGAATGGGGAGGAAACCCGATGAACCGGCTCCGTGCGACGCTTGCGGCTGCGACCGCGCTGCTCCTTGCGCCGGCCGCATGGGCCGCCGGCGTGTGCGAGCATCCGCATCAGATGGACGGGTTCCAGACCTGCGCCGATGTCGAGCAGGCCGAGAAAGAGGGACAGTTCGTCCTCTACAGCACCGACCCGGAAACCAACATGGCGCAGTATCTGGGAGCGTTTCACAAGATGTTCCCGAAGATCGCCACCAACTATGTCCGCCTGCAGGCGGGTGCGCTCTATGCCAAGGTGCTCGCCGAACGCCAGGCGCATCAGTACCTGGCCGACGTGATGCAGATCACCGACATGAGCTTCGTGCTCGATTTCCAGAAGCGCAAAGGCTACGTGCCGTACGTCTCGCCGGAGTTGGGCGCCTACAAGCCGGAGTACAAGAGCAATCCCGAGGGCCTGTGGACCTGGGGCGTGATCATCGTCGCCGGCATTGCCTACAATCCGGACCTCGTGCCGGCCGATCAGGCGCCGACGAGCTGGAAGGACCTGCTCGACCCGAAGTGGAAGGATGCCATCAACGTCAAGGTGTCCACCTCCGGCCTGCAGCACGTGACCTGGTACATGATCCGGCAGATCTACGGCGACGACTACTGGAAGAAGTTCGCCGAGCTGAACCCGCGCGCATTCGATTCCTACGTGCAGCAGTTCGACCGCACGGTGAACGGCCAGGACAAGGTGATCTCCACGGCACAGTACTCCGGCTATCTGCAATTCAAGGCGAAGGGCGCGCCGATCGCGTTCGTCAACGCGCCGGAGGGTCTGACGGCGACGCCCGGCGTCTATGGCATTCTGGAAAACCCGCCACACCCGGAAGCGGCGAAGCTGTTCACCGACTGGATTCTCGGTGTGCCCGGGCAGAAGGCGCTCGCCGATGCGACCGCGCTCTATTCGCCGCGGGCGGACGTGCCGCCGCCGGCCGGGCGGCATCCCGATCACCGACTTCAAGGTTCTCGCCCCGACCGACTGGGACACGTTCCTGAAGACGCACACCCAGTTCGTGCGCGAGTGGGACAAGATGACCGGCATGCGCTGACCCGCAGGTCCCTACCGCGGGATCAGCCGCTGCAGCGGCACCGCGGGATCGGCCAGCGCCGCGCGATCCACCGGCTGGCGCGACTTGATCAGCGCCTGGCCGGCACGGATCTCGCGCGGATTGTTGGCGGCGGTGACGCCGATCACGCTGCCATCCGCGGCGAGGTGCACCGCAGTGAACACATTCGGCGGCGCATTCGCCCGGACGATGGTCTCCGCCGCATCGGCCGGCAGACCGGCGACCTGGAGGTTGACCCCGTGCTGGTCGGTCCAGAACCAGGGAATGTCGTCGTAGGGCGCCGGGTCGCCGCACATCGCCTTGCCGACCGCGATGCCGTGGTTCTGCGCGTGCCGCCACGACTCCAGGCGCAGCCGCCGATCGAACAGCGGATGATGGAAGGCGGTCACGTCGCCGGCGGCGTAGATGTCGGGCTGCACTGGTCCGGCCCCACTCGTCCACCACGATGCCGCCCTCCAGCGACAGCCCGGCGGTGTCGGCCAACGGCAGATTGCGCTGCATGCCGACGCCGGCGATCACCACGTCGCCGGCGAATGTCTCCGCCGTCACGGCAGACGACGCGCAGGCTGCCTGCCGGATCATCCTCGATCGCATCGACGATGACGCCGAAATGCAGCGCCACACCCGCGTTGCGGTGCAGGCTCTCGACGAACCGCGCACCCTCGGGCGAGACGCTGCGGCCCATCGCGCCCGGCAGCCCCTCCAGCACCGTCACATCGGCGCCGCGTGCGCGCGCCGACGAGGCGATTTCCAGCCCGATGACGCCCGCCCCGATGCACACCACGCGCCGTGCCGATGCAAGCCGTGCACGGATCAGCCGTGCGTCCTCGATGGTGCGCAGATAGAGCGCCTTGTCGCCGCCGGGGATGGGCAGGTGCCTGGCCCGGCCGCCCACCGTCAGCAGCAGCCGGTCGTACGGCAGGCTTGCCCCGTCGCGCAGCGCGACCCGGTGCGCCGCGCTGTCCACGCCGGTGACCGTGCTGCCCAGCAGCAGTTCGATGGCCTGCTCGGCGTAGCGTTCCGCGGCGTGGAAATAGGCGATCGGTGGCTCCGGTTCGTCCGTCAGCACCGCCTTGGAGAGCGGCGGGCGCTCGTACGGTCGCCACGGTTCCTCGCCGATCAGCAGGATCCGCCCGGTGAAGCCGGCCTGGCGCATGGCGATCGCCGCCCAGCCGCCGGCCTGGCCGGCTCCGACGATGATGTGGGTTTCGGTCATGCAGGGGTGACGCTATCGCCCGGTCGGCGCCTTGTCCGGCAGCCAGACATCGGTCCAGCCGGTCTCGTTGCCCGGGCGCTCAGCTTGACCTGCGTGCGTCCCGGACCTTGCCGGCTGAGGATCTGGATCCCGGTCGGCCGCGCGATGATGCGGCAATCGGTCGACTGCGTGGCGCTGCCGCTGACCCGCGCCGTCATGTTCGAGGCGTGGCGGTCGAGATCGTCCTCGGTGCGGCAGAGCACCGCGCCGGGATCCAGCCGTGGCCACACCAGCGGCGGCGCCGCGTCGTGGCGGCGGTGGCGGCGCCGTCTTCTTCGGCAGGAAGCCCGGGGCGTCGAGCATCACCTGCGCCGCCGCCGGCAGCGCAACACAGGCCAGGACGAGAGGGATCAGGACGCTCCACCAGGGACGCAACGCCAGCATGACAATTCCCCCAACACGCAACGATGCGTGCAGTCTAGGTACCTGCCGCCGTGACCGGCAACCACAGTCTTGGCCATCTCTCCCATGGCTGGCATGCTAGCGGCGGAAAATACTGGAGAGCGACATGGCGGATGCGGGTTGGGTGCGGGTGGCGGCGGTAGCGGATGTGGCCGAGGGCCAGGTCCGCGGGGTGCGCGTGGGCGGACGGGAGATTGCGCTGTATCACCTGCCGGGCGGCGACTATCGCGCCACCGACAACATCTGCTCGCATGAGTATGCGCAGCTTTCCGACGGCTGGCTGGAGAATGGCTGCCATCGAGTGCCCGCTGCACGCCGCGCGCTTCGACGTGAAGACCGGCAAGGCGCTGTGCGCGCCGGCCGAGCACGACCTCGATGTGTTCGAGGTCAAGGTCGAGGGCGACGATCTGCTGGTGAAAATGCCGGGCTGACCATGCCCACGGGCGCTACGGACGGCCAGGCGATCGACTGCGACCTGCACCCGACGGTGCCGGCGATGTCGGCGCTCATGCCCTATCTCGACGAGGTATGGCGCGAGACGGTGGTGCGGCGCGGCATCGATGAGCTGAACACCATCGCCTATCCGTCCAACAGCCCGCTCACCGTGCGGTCCGACTGGCGGGACGCGGGCGGGCAAGCCCGCGACCACGGCCGAGCGGCTGGGCACCGAGGCGCTGGATCCGTTCGGCACCGGGCATCGCCATCTGCAACTGCCTCTACGGCGTGCAGGCGACGTTCAGCGAGGACCTCGGCGCCGCCATGGCGCGCGCGGTGAACGACTGGATCGCGCGCGAGTGGCTGGATCGCGACCCCAGGCTGCGCGCCTCGATCGTGGTGCCGCAGCAGAACGCCGAACTGGCGGTGGCGGAGATCGAGCGCTGCGCCGCCGACCGGCGCTTCGTCCAGGTGCTGCTGCTGGTGTCCGGCGAACTGCCGCTGGGGCGGCGGCAGAACTGGCCGATCTACGCCGCCGCCGAGCGGCATGGACTGACGATCGGCATCCATGCCGGCAGCACCTACCGCCATCCGAACACGCCGGTCGGCTGGTCCAGCTATTACAGCGAGGAATACATCAACCAGGCCGGCGCGTTTCAGACCCAGCTCACCAGCCTGATCACCGAGGGGGTGTTCGCCAAGTTCCCCGACCTGACCGTGGTGCTGATGGAATCCGGCGTGACCTGGCTGCCCGGCTATCTCTGGCGGCTGACGAAATTCTGGAAGGGGCTGCGCAGCGAGGTGCCCTGGGTCGCCGATCCGCCCGCCACGATCGTGCGCGAGCGGGTGCGCCTGACGCTGCAGCCGTTCGACGGGCCGCCGGATCCGGCCACGATCAGCCGGTTCATGGAGCATATGGGTTCGGACGAACTGCTGCTGTTCTCGACCGACTACCCGCACTGGCAGTTCGAGGGCACGGACGCCATTCCGGACGGGCTCGACCCGGGCCTCGCGCGAAAGATCATGGTCGACAACCCGCTGCGGACGTATGCTCGCCTGGCTTAGCCCCTGGGGAGACAGTGACATGAACGTTGACGTCCTGAACCGCTCCGGCCTGCAGCCGGCCGGCGCAGTCGAAGCTCGCGATCGCCGACTGCGACGTGCATCCGCGCCCGGCCGGCGTCGGCATCGGCGGGGTCAGCAAGTCGCTCTATCCCTACCTGTCGAAGCGCTGGCAGGAGCATGTGGAGACGTTCGGCGTCCGCTATCGCCAGCCCTGGGAGAAGGGGTCCGCCTATCCGAAGGGCCAGCCGCAGGCGTGCCGCCGCGACGCCTGGCCGAACGGCGAGAATCCCGGCAGCGATCTGGGCTTCATGGCCGAGCAGCACCTCGATCCGAACAACGTGGCGCTCGGCATCCTCAATCCGCTGACCAGCGGACAGGGCGCGCAGGACGGCGATCTGTCCGCTGCCCTGACGCACGCCACCAACGAGTGGCAGGTCGCCGAGTGGACCTCCCGCGATGCGCGGCTGAAGGCCTCCGTCGTGGTGCCGTTCGAGGACGGCCCGACCTCGGCCAGGATGATCGAGGCGCGCGCCGGCGACGCGAATTTCGCCCAGGTGCTGCTGCTGACCCGCACCGCCGAGCCGCTCGGCCAGCGGCGCTACTGGCCGATCTATCAGGCGGCGGTCGAGGCCAACCTGCCGATCGGCATCCACGCCTTCGGCTATGGCGGCAGCGCGATGACCTCCGGCGGCTGGCCGTCCTTCTACATCGAGGAGATGGTCGGTCACGCGCAGTGCCAGCAGGCGGTGCTGACCAGCCTGATCTTCGAGGGCGTGTTCGAGCGCTTCCCGACGCTGAAGGTGGTGCTGGTCGAGGCCGGCTTCGCCTGGGCGCCCGCGCATGCCTGGCGGATGGACCGGCAGTTCGCCAAGCTGCGCCGCGAGGTGCCGCATCTGAAGCGCCTGCCGTCGGAGTACATGCGGAGCAACGTCTGGTTCACCACCCAGCCGGTGGAGGAGCCGGAGCCGCGCGAGCACCTGGCGGATGCGATCGAGTGGATGGGCTGGGATCGCGTGCTGTTCGCGACCGACTATCCGCACTGGGACTTCGACGATCCCGCCCAGGCGCTGCCGATCCGGATGACCGAGACGCAGCGGCGCCAGATCTTCCGGGACAACGCAACGGCGGTGTACGGCATGCCGCCTCCGATCTCGCAAGGCGGGCGCACAGCTCCCCCTCCCCTTGCGGGAGGGGGTTGGGGGGAGGGGTCGCCGACCCTAAATGTTGCGGATGGACATCATCAGCATTCCCGGTTCGCGCATCATCGAAATCAGCCGCGTTGCATTCGCGACGCCCGACGTCGATCTGCTCTGCTTCGGCGAGTCGGACCAGCCAAGCCCCGCCTCCGCGCACGCTGCCGCCGTCGCGGCGCTCGACGCGGGCGACACGCGGTATTCGGATGTGCGCGGCCTGCAGGAACTGCGCTCCGCCCTGGCGGATTATCTGACCGCGCTGCACGCGCGCCCGGTGTCGGAGGACCGCATCCAGATCACCGCGTCCGGCATGACCGCGGTTTCGGTCGCGCTGGCGGCGACGGTGCGCGCCGGCGACCGCGTGGTGCTGCACAGCCCGTCCTGGCCGAATGTCGGCAACGCCGCGCGGCTGCGTGGCGCCGAGGTGGACGAACTCGATCTGACCGCTGCGCCCGAAGGCGGCTTCCGCATGGACTTCGACCGGCTGGACGCGATGCTGCAAGGCGCGCGCGCCTTCATCCTGAACAGCCCGAACAACCCGACCGGATGGACCGCCACGCACGACGAACTGGCCACCATCCTGGAGATCGCGCGCCGGCGCCATGTCTGGCTCATCTCCGACGAAGTCTATTCGCGCCTGGTCTACGACGGCACCGCCGCCGCGCCGTCGATCCTGGATGTGGCGGCACCGGACGACAGGGTCCTGGTCTGCAACAGCTTCTCCAAGACCTGGATGATGACCGGCTGGCGCCTCGGCTGGCTGGTGGTGCCCGAGGGCACGCGCGATGCCATCACCGAACTGGTGGAGGTGACGCACTCCGGCGTTGCGCCGTTCATCCAGCACGCCGGCGTTGCCGCGGTGCACGACACCGACGGCCGTGGAGCGGTTCCGCGCGCACTGCGCCACCGGCCGGGCGCTGACCGGCGACGCGCTCTCCGGTCTCAACGGCGTGCGCTATACCGCGCCGGACGGAGCGTTCTATGCGTTCGTCGGCGTGGAGGGTCTGACCGACAGTCTGGCTCTTGCGAAGCGGCTGGTGACCGATCACCATGTCGCCGTGGCACCAGGCATGGCGTTCGGTACAGCCGGCGAGGGCTATCTGCGCATCTGTTTCGCCCAGTCGGCGGAACTGATCGAACGCGCCATGGGCCGGTTGCGCGACGGCCTGCGAGCGCAGGCCGCGTAATGGCGGCGCGCACCTGTCTGACAGCGCTCGCGGGTCTTGCTGGCGGCATTCGCCCTTGGCGGTGCGCCGGCGTTCGCGCAACGGCAGGAGGCCGAGCCGCCGCCCACCGAGGAGCCGCCCGGCTTCTGGCAGCGCGACACGCTGACCGGCGACTGGGGCGGCCTGCGCACGGCGCTGGAGGCGCAAGGCATCGCGTTCACCGTGAAATACACCGGCGAGGTCTTTGCCAATGTCCAGGGCGGCATCAAACGCGGCGCCACGTATGACGGCCTGTTCCTGCCGGAACTCGATGTCGACCTCGAGAAGCTGATCGGCTGGCACGGCGCCAGCTTCAGCGTCTCGATGGTCCAGGGCCATGGTCCGGCGCTGTCGCAGGGCTGGGTCGGCAACCTGCTCAACGTGTCGAACGACGTGGCGATCCCGCCGGCGACGCGGCTGTACAATCTCTGGCTGCAGCAGAACCTGTTCGACGACGTCCTTTCGGTGCGCGCCGGCATGATGAACGTCGATGCCGAGTTCATCACCACGCTGACCGGCGCGCTGTTCATGAACGGCTCGTTCGGCTGGCCGGAGTGGACGGCGGCCGACCTGCCTGGCGGCGGGCCCGGCCTATCCGCTGTCGGCTCCGGGGATCCGCGTGAAGCTGCAGCCGGCGTCGCAGGGGCTCTACCTGCAGGCCGCGGTGTTCAGCGGCGATCCCACCGGGCACAGCGGATCGAACAGCCCGTCGACCAGCATCCCGAACGGCACGCTCGTCAGCTTCACCGGCGGCGCCTTCTTCATCGCCGAGGCGGGCTACGCGGTGAACCAGGACAAGGACGCGAAGGGTCCGCCGCTGGCCCTCAAGCTGGGCGGCTGGTACCACACCAGCACGCATTTCCAGGACCAGCGCTTCGACACGCAGGGGATCTCGCTGGCAAGTCCGCTGTCGAACGGTGCGCCGTTCAACCACCAGGGCGACTGGGGCGTCTATGCGATCGCCGACGGCACCATCGCCGGCGCGCTGTCGGGGTTCGCCCGGATCGGCGCCGGCTCGCCGAACGACCGCAACCTGGTCAATTTCTATGCCGATGCCGGCCTGACCTATAAGGGCGCGATCCCCGGGCGTCCCGACGATACCGCGGGCATCGCGTTCGCCTATGTGCGGGTCGGCAACAATGCGCGCGGGCTCGATCAGGACGTGCAGGTGTTCACCGCCAATCCGTTCTTTCCCGTGCGCGACCATGAGGCCGTGCTGGAGATCAGCTACCAGGCCCAGGTCACGCCCTGGATGACCTTGCAGCCGGACCTGCAGCGCATCTTCCATCCGGGCGGGAATGTGCTGAACGCCGACGGCTCGACGCGCAAGGATGCCCTGGTGCTGGGGCTGCGCTCGACGCTGACGTTCTGAGCGATCACGCCCCGCCGTTCACGTCGATCGTCGCGCAGGTGATGAACGACGCGGCGTCGCTGACCAGGAAATCCACCACCGCGGCGATCTCTTCCGGTTCTCCGGCGCGACCCAACGCGCTGGCCTTCGCGCGTTCCTTCGCAACCTGCGGCGTGCGTGCGCCCATCGCCGTGTTGATCAGCCCCGGGGCGATCGCGTTCACCCGAATGCCGTGCTGGCCGAGCCGCGCGCCGAGGCTCCTGGTCAGGTTGATGACGGCGGCCTTGGAGGCGCCGTACTCGACGACGGTGCTGCCGCGCTGCCCGGCGGACGAGGCGGTGTTGACGATGGCGCCGGACTGACCGGCCGCGATCAGCCGCTTCGCCACAAATTGCGTGGCAAAGAACGGCACCCGCACATTCACCGACATGGTGCCGTCGAACTGGTCCGGCGGCACGTCGAGAAAGTCGTTCTCGGGATGATAGATGCCCGCGTTGTTGAACAGCACGCGGATCAGTCCGTGGTCGCGCTCGATCGCCGCGAGCGTCGCCTCCATGCGCGCGAGATCGGTCGAGGTCGCACTGGTAGTGCGGCCAGTTGCCGGCGCCGTCCGCGCCGACATCGATGCCGACGGCAAGATGGCCCGACTGCGCGAGGCGGCGGCAGGTTGCCTGGCCGATCAGGCCGTTGCTGCCGGTGATGACCGCGACCTTTGGCATTGCGTTCTCCCCTCATGAACTGGCCAAGTAGGCGGACCGGACCTACAGTGTTGTCAAGCAGCCCAGAGAGGGGTGTCGGAGGGGTGTCGATGGTCAGCATTGAACCGACCGGCGCGGTGCTTGGCGCGACCGTGCACGGCGTAGACGCAGCGCGACCGATCGGTGAACTGGTGTTCGCGCAGATCCTCGCGGCGCTCGGCCGCCACGGCGTGCTGCGGTTTCCGGATCAGCAGCTCGATGCGGACGATCTGCGGCGCTTCTCGGAACGCTTCGGCGAGATCCAGGGTCCGAGTGCGGGTTCGCCGGACGTTGCGCATGTCGGAACGCTGTCGAACCTGAAGGAGAGCGGCCGGTATGTCGGCCTGCCCGATGCGGGACAGGACTGGCACACCGACATGTCGTATCGCGACGTGATGGGGTTCGTGAACGTGCTGTACGGCATCCGCATTCCGCGCCGCAACGGGATCGCACTCGGCGGCACCGAGTTCTCCAACATGCACATGGTCTACGACGCGCTGCCGGCCGACATCCGGACGCGGCTCGCCGATGCGACCGCGACGCACAACTTCGAGAAATTCTGGGAGCATATGCGCGAGGACAAGGCGAGCACGCGCCCGCCGATGACGGACGAGCAGCGCAGGCGGCGACCGCCGGTGGTGCATCCGCTGTTCCTCACGCATCCGATCACCGGGAGGAAGGTGCTGTACTGCAACCCGGGCTACACGATGCGGATCAACGAACTGCCGGAGCGCGAGAGCGACGCGATGCTGGAATACCTGTTCGACTTCCAGCTCGAGCCGCGCTTCCGCTACACCCACAGCTGGACCGAGAACGACCTGCTGGTCTGGGATCACCTCGGCACGATCCATCGCGCCATCGCCGACTACGGACCTGACGAGATCCGGCTGATGCGGCGCTGCCAGGTGATGGCGACAAAGGTGTTCGATCCCGAATTCCTGCGCCCGGTGCGCGAACTCCGGTGGCTAACTTAGGGCGGAGACAGTGTAATGCGCTGGATCAGATTTACCACCGATGGACGCACGACCTACGGCTCGCTGAACGGCGACACCGTGAGCGAAATCAGCGGCGAGCCCTGGGGCGCGCATTCCGCGACCGGCAAGTCGTACAAACTGTCCGATGTGACGCTGGAGGTGCCGGTGATCCCGCGCACCTTCTATGCGGCGGGCATCAACTATGCGGCGCATATCCGCGAGATGGCGGAAAAACGCGGCGTGCAGCCGGTGTTCCCGGAGAAGGCGGACATCGGCTATCGCGCCAACAACGCGTTGATCGCGCACGATGGGGATGTGGTGATCCCGAAGGACGCCACCGAGAAGATCAACTACGAGGGCGAACTCGTCGTCATCATCGGCAAGCAGGTGAAGCACCTGTCGAAGGCCGATGCGATGTCCTGCGTGTTCGGCTACACGATCGGCAACGACGTGAGCGAGCGCACCTGGCAGCGCGGCGACCGCACCTTCTGGCGCGGCAAGAACGCCGACACGTTCAAGCCGATGGGACCGTGGATCGACACCGACGTCGATATCGATGCGATGCAGACGATCGTGCGGGTGAACGGCAAGGACAGCCTGCGGTTCAAGACCAACGACATGATCTTCGACATCCCGACCTACATCGAGGCGATGACGCGCTATCTGACGCTGTATCCGGGCGACGTGATCTGGATGGGCACCGACGGCACGTCGCCCGACCTGAAGCACGGCGACGTGGTGGAGGTGGAACTCACCGGTCTCGGTGTGCTGCGCAACCGGTTTGTGCGCGAGGCGTAGGGCCCTCACCCCGGCCCTCTCCCGCTTCGCAGGAGGGGGTGCGCCGGCCTCCCTCTCCTGCGAAGCGGGAGAGGGCCGGGGTGAGGGTGCTTCCGACCCATGCTGACCACCCTGGTCGTTCTCCTCGCCGCCGCCACGATCGCCGTGCCGCTGACACGGCGCGCCGGCTTCGGCAGCGTGCTCGGCTATCTGCTCGCCGGCATCGTCATCGGACCCGCGGGGCTGCGGCCTCGTCACCGACATCGATGCCATCGCCTCCATCGCCAGCCTCGGCGTGGTGATGCTGCTGTTTCTCATCGGCCTGGAAGTGCGCCCGCAACGGCTCTGGGTGATGCGGCGCTCGGTCTTCGGCCTCGGCACGGCGCAGGTCGCGATCGAGCGGCGCCGCGCTCGCCGCACTGGCCCATGCCGGCGGGCATCGGGTGGCCGGGCGCGATCGTGCTCGGGGCGGGCCTCGCGATGTCGTCCACCGCCATCGTCCTGCCGATGCTGGCGGAGCGCGACCTGCTCACCACGCCCGCCGGCCGCGACACCTTCGCCGTGCTGCTGTTCCAGGACCTCGCGTTCATCCCGCTGGTCGCGCTGGTTCCGCTGCTCGGCGGCGACAGCATCCCCGACCATGTGCCCTGGCACGACGTGGCGCGCGCGGCGGTCGCGATCGCCGTCATCCTGATCGGCGGCCGCTTCCTCATGCGGCCGCTGTTCCGCGCCATCGGCGGCGCGAAGACGCCGGAGGTCTTCACCGCCGTGGCGCTGCTCATCGTCGCGGGCACCGCCCTGCTTGCCACCGCCGGCGGCCTGTCGGCCTCGCTCGGCGCATTCATGGCCGGCGTGCTGCTGTCGGAATCGGAGTACCGCCACGAACTCCAGGCCGACATCGCGCCGTTCGAGGGTCTGCTGCTGGGGTTCTTCTTCATCTCGGTCGGCATGTCGGCCGATCTGTCGCTGGCCGGCACCCAACCGGCGCTGCTCGCCGCGGCCACGGCGTCGCTGCTTGTCGCCAAGGCGGTCGTCGGATTCGTCCTGGCGCGCATCGGCGGGCAGGACACGACGAACGCGCTGCGCTTCGCCCTCGCACTGCCGCAGGCCAGCGAGTTCAGCTTCGTGCTGTTCGGCGCCGCGGTCGCCGCCGGAGCGCTCGGTCAGGGTGAAGCGGCATTCGCCACGCTGGTGACCGCCGCCTCGATGGTCGCCACGCCGATCCTGTTCGCCGCCTCCGAGGCATTCGTCATCCCGCGCCTGAAGCGCGCACCCGCGCCCGAATACGACACGATCGACGCGCGACCCCAACCCGGTGATCATCGCCGGCTTCGGCCGGTTCGGGCAGATCGTCGGCCGCGTCCTGCGCATGCACGGCATCGAGTTCACGGCGCTGGAACGCAACCCCGGCCAGGTGGAGGTCGTCCGCCGCTTCGGCAACAAGGTGTATTTCGGCGATCCGACGCGCGCCGATGTTCTGCGTGCGGCCGGCGCCGAGCAGGCGAAGCTGCTGGTGGTGACCATGGACGATCCGCCGGGCGTGCTGCGAACGGTGGACGTGGTGAAGCGCACCTTTCCGAACCTTGCCATCCTCGCCCGGGCACGCAACCGGTGGTACGCGCACCTGCTGATGGACCGCGAAGTCGATGGGCTGGTGCGCGAGACGTTCCATTCGAGCCTGCACCTCGCCAGGGCGGCGCTCACGACGCTCGGCATCGACGAGCAGGCTGCCGAGCGCGCGGTGGCGCTGTTCCGCGATCGCGACGAGCAGACGCTGCTGGAGACGCACGCCGTCTACCGCGACGAGAAGCAGGTCATCCAGAGCCAGGAGCAGGCTGCCGAGGAACTGGCCAGCCTGTTCGCAGCCGACCGGCCGTGATCGCTGCGTCAGTCGGTGCGCGTTTCGGGCATCGCCAGCCACACCGCCAGCGTCGCGAACAGACCGACCAGCGCCCAGTACCGTGAACGCGACCTGCACACCGGCGGTGTCCGCGATCCAGCCGCCCAGCGTGGTGCTGAGCGCCGCACCGAAGGAAACCGCAAGACCAAGCGCGCCCATGCACAGATTGAAGTGCGATGTTCCGCGCGTGATGTCGGCGGCGATCAGGGGAAACAGCACGCCGAAGACCGCGGCACTGACGCCGCCCACCGCCTGAGCGGCGATCGGCAGCCAGGCGCCGGGCAGCAGCGCCAGCAGCAGGCCGCGCAGCGGCAACGCCGCCCACCCCAGCAGCAGCATCGGACGTCGCCCGAACAACTCGGCGCGCCGGCCCACCCAGGGCGAGCAAAGCGCCACCACGGCCTGCGGCAGCACGATGCAGGCGGCGATGATCATATTGGCGAAGTCGCCGGAACGCGCGGTGATCTCGGCGGCGATGAGCGGCAGCATCGCGGCGTTGGACAGGTGGAACAGCATCACGCAGCCGAAAAACGCGAGCAGGCGGCGATCGGTGAACAATCGTCGCAGGCCGGGCCAGTCGAACGGATGGGACGTTGTCTGGCGTCGCGCGTGCGGGCCGCGGCCGATCGCAAGCAGGGTCAGCAGCGCGGGGACGCAAAGCGCCGCGGTGAGCACGAACACCGCGCGGCTGGAAACGTAGGCCCCGGTCGCGCCCATGACCGCCGCGGCGAGCCCGTTGCCGATGGAGGCGAAGCGGGCATTGCGCCCCAGCCGCTCACCCAGCGCGGCGTGGCCGACCAGATGCAGGCTGATGGCCGCGATCGCCGGCGTGAGTATGCAGCTTGAGAAGGCGTGCAGCATCTGCGCCACCGCCACGGGCAGCAAGGTCGGCTGGATCGCCAGCAGCAGGGCGGCGGTGATCACGCCGACCAGCGCCCCGCCCACGGCCATGCGCTTGTTGTGCAGGGCGTCCACCAAGGCGCCGGCGGGGATCTGGCTGATCAGGGAGACGACCGTGCCCAGGGTCAGGACGAAGCCGATCTGCACCTGGGTCCATTTGTGCGTCGTCAGATAGACGGCAATGAACGGGCCGAAACCGGTCTGCACATCGGCCACGAAGAAGTTCAGCAGGTCGAGGGCTCGCGGACCGCGCGCCGGAAGTAGTGCCGTCGCGTGGCATGCATCATTGCTTCGGCGACGGCGGCTCGCTGTCGGTCGTGACAGCCGGGGTGCTGCTCGCGGCCGGCGCGGGCGCTGCCACCACGACAGGGGCGGGCTTGGCAATGTCCTTGTATTCGGGCGCGCCCTTGATCTGGTCCGGCGTCAACTCGAGCGTGATCGGATGGTTGGCATCGCCAGGCGTGAAGTGGAGTGCACTCCATCGAACGGCGATCTTGCGGCTGCCGACGCCCATGAAGCCTCCGAAGTCGATCACCGCGGCCTGCGGCAGGCCCTCTTGCCCGACGAGAATATCGACCAGGCGTCCGATCTCCTTGCCGTCCGGACCCTCGACGTTATGGCCGAGGATCGCCAATGCCTGCTCCGGCGGGACCTGCTGCACGTCGCTCGCCGGTGGGCTGGCCGGCGTGTCAGGTGCCGCCGCCGTCAGCAGCAACGCGATGCAGGCGAGGATTGTTCCGCGGACTGCGGGGAGCATGCGCTTCCCTCCTTCGTGATCAGGTCGGCCGCCGGCGCGTCACGATCAAGCGTTTGCGCGTGGGCGGGTCTTCAGGTTCCGCTGGGATCGGCCGCCTGCCGCGACGCCGGTCGTCGTCTTGATCGATGCCAGCAGGATACCTCCGGCGATCATGGCGATCCCGACCGCATGGTAGCCGTAGAACGTCTCGCCGAGAAACACTACCGCAAGGATGCTGCCGAATACCGGCATGAGATGCCAGGACTGGCCGGCGCGCGCGGCGCCGATCAGTTCGATGCCGCGGTTGAAGAACAGGTAGGCGATGAACGACGGGAACACCGCGATATACGCCATCGCGAGCCACGACGGCAGGCCGCCCTGGATCCGTCCGCCCGCCGCCGTCTCCCACACATAGAATGGCAGGATCATCATCGAGCCGATCCCCATCATGGCGACCAGGAAGCTCAGCGGATGGGCCGCGGGGCGGCGGCGGAACATCGCGGCGTAGATGCCGTAGATCACCATGGCGACGATGATCCAGACGTCGCCGCGGTTGAGCGACAGGTGCAGCAGGATCGCGAGCGAGCCATGTGCCGCGATCGTTGCAACGCCCACCAGCGAGAGCACCACGCCGGCCGATTGCCACACCGTTGGTCGCTCGCCGAACAGCACGAAGGCCCAGACGATGATCACCAGCGGTCCCGCCGACTGCAGCAGCAGCACGTTCAGCGCGGTGGTGTCGGTGAGGCCGATATAGGACATCGTGTTGTAGGTGGCGATGCCGGTGGCCGAGAGCAGCAGGAGCATGCGCCAATGGCGCAGCAGGACCGGCGCATCCATCTTGAGGTAGGGCCAGGCGAAGCCGAACGCGATCAGGAACGCGCCGGTCCATCGCCAATAGGCAAGGGCGATCGGCGGCACGTGCCCCGCCAGTCCTCGGCCGAGCACGATGTTGCCGGCCCAGAACAGGTTGGCGAGGATGAGAAGGGCCCAGGCTGAATTCCAAAACCTGGTCACGTTTCGACCATGCAGCAGGATTCACCACAAAGACACGAAGGCACGAAGGGCCAACTTCGTGCCTTCGTGTCTTTGTGGTGAATTCTTCAATATGCCCCCGCCCATCCGTCGCGGCGCGGATCGGAACCGGCCATGCGCACGCCATTCTCCATCACCCTGATCGCCTGCACGCTGCATGGCGCATCCAGCGGCCCGACGCGATTCAAACGGTGCCCAAGCCGCTCCAGACCGGCCAGCACGTCCTCGCCAAATCCCGGTTCGATCGTCAGCCGCCCGTCGCCCTCGTGAGGCCAGTTGGCGCCCTGTCCCTGCTGGCTCGAACTCCAGCGCGGGGCTTCCAGTGCCGACTGCGGATCGGCGCCCAGATCGATCATCGCCGTCAGCACCTGCAGGTTGACCTGCACCTGATGGTCCGCGCCGGGCGTGCCTTCGACCGCCCAAAGATGGTCGTTCCTGAACACCATCGGCGCGTTCATCGTGTGTCGCACGCGCTTGCCGGGCGCCAGTCGATTGGCGTGGCCAGGTGCCAGGTGCCAGTAGGCCATGCGGTTGTTCAACAGAACGCCGGTGTCGCCCGCGGTGACGCCGGAACCAAATCCGGAATTGAGGCTTTGGATGCCCGACACCGCATTGCCCTCCGCATCGACGACACAGAAATATGTCGTGTCGCCGGAGGCTGCCTCGGGTTCCGCCAGTGCGAGATCGCTCGCGCGCGCCATGTCGATCGAGGCGGCGCATTCATCGGCGTAGGCGTCCGACAGCAGACGATCGAGCGGCACGTCGCCGAAGCGCGGATCGGTGCCGTAGCGCTCGCGGTCCACGAAGGCGCGCTTCTTCGCCTCCACCAGCACATGGATGCGCCGTACCGGGTCAAGTGCGGAAAAATCGAAGCGTTCGGCGATCTTCAGCATCTGCAGCATGGTGAAGCCGGTGGAGTTCGGCGGCGTCTGCGTGATGCGGAAGCCGCGATAGGCGATGTCGATCGGGTCCTGCTGTTGCGGCTGGCATTCGGCCAGATCGCGTTCGTCGACCAGCACGCCGGCATCGCGCATCCCGGCGACCAGACGCTTCGCAAGCCGGCCACGATAGAAGCTGTCCGCGCCGTCCTGCGCGATCTCCTCCAGCGTGCGCGCGAGATCGGGCTGGCGGATCAAGCCGGCGAGCGGCGGCACGCCGACATCGAGCCCCGCCAGGAATACCGCGCGCGACCGCCGGTCGGCAGCAAGCACCGCGCGCACATCGGCGGCGAAATTACGATAGTGGTGGCTGGCGGCGAAGCCCTCGCGGGCGTGCGCAATCGCCGGTCCGCACAACTGCCGCCATGGCAGTCTGCCGTGCGCCGCATGCATCGCGCCGATGCCGCCGAGCAGAGCGGGCGTGGACACGCTGAGCGGGCCGCGCACGGCGATGCCGCCCGCGCGGAAACGTTCCGGCGTGGCGGTGAAGGGTGCCGCGCCGGTGGCGTTCCAGCAGCGCGATGTCGCGTCACTCACGGTGTAGACCTGATAGAACCCGTCGCCGCCGAGACCTGACATGCCCGGTTCCACGACGCCCAGTGTGAGCGAGATCGCCACCGCTGCGTCGACCGCGTTGCCGCCGGCGCGCAAGGTGTCGAGCCCCGCCTGCGTCGCCAGTGGCTGGTTCGAGCCGACGGCGCCGTTGCGGCCCATGATCGGCGTGCGGTGGGTGCGATCCGGGATGTACATGGCGGGGGATCCAGTTCAGCGCAGATGGGTGGCGAAGAACGTGGCGACAGCGGTGTAGACGCGGCGCCTGTCGTCCGGGCGAATGAAACCGTGGCCGGCATAGTCGAACGTCAGATACGTCACCGGCTTCTGCCGCTCGCGCAGCGCGGCGACGAACTGCTCGCTCTCGCTGATGGGCACGCGCGGATCACGCGTGCCGTGCGCAACCAGCACCGGCACGCGAACACGATCGACGCGGTGGATCGGCGAGATGCGCGCGAACAGATCGGCGTTGCGGTCGGGGTGGCCGTATTCGGCGGCGCGATGACTGCTCCGCCACGCGCCCGTGCCGGCCAGCAAGGTGACGAAATCGGCGATGCCGTAATAGTCCACCGCGGCGCGCCACAGGTCGGGAAACTCGGTGATCGCCGAGGCCACCATGAAGCCGCCGTAGGACTGGCCCATGATGCCGATGCGTTCGCCATCGATCGCCGGATGCGCGGCGAGCCAGTGTCGCCCGTAGGCGAGGTCGGTCACGCTGTCGAGCCGCTTCTCGACATCGTCGCCCGCGGCATAGGCGCGGCCGTAGCCCGAACTTCCGCGCACATTCGGCAGCAGCACGGCAAAGCCCTGCGCGAGCAGCATTTGGATGTCGGGTCGGAAATTTGGCCGCGTCTGTGCGACCGGCCCGCCGTGCACCCAGACGATGGCAGGATAGCCGCCGGCCGGCATCGGGGTACGCGGCAATGCAAGCCAGCCCGGGATGCGCGTGCCGTCAAAACTGGCCCACTCCACCGATGCAAGATCGACGAAGTTTTCCGGAGCGACTTGCGGCTTGGGCCTGCCACTCGCAGCGTACGGCGCCATCGCGCCACACCCAGAGTGACGGTGGTGCGGTCGGCGACGCAGCAGTGAAGGCAAGCGCGCCGCCATCCGGCGAAAACGCCAGGTCGGCGATGACACCGCGCCGCAAACCTGTCACTTCGAGGCGTTCACCGTCGGTCGGGCCGATGCGCAGAACCGAATAGCCGCGATCGTTCTCGACCGTGGCAAGCTGGAGCAGGTCCGGAGAAATGGCCCAGGAGTCCACGTCACGCCCGGGCGCCGCGAATACGACCGCGACATCGCCGGTCTCGGGATCGAGGCGGCATAGTTGCAAAAAATCGCTGCCGCCGAGGTCGGTCAGCGCCAGCAGCGTGCGTCCATCGCTTGCCCAGCGGACGCTTTGGTAGTTGCTCGGTGCAGGTGCAGAAAATTCCTGTGCGTCGCCGGATGCCAGATCCAGCACCAGCAGCGACATGTCGCCGTAGCCGCGGTCATGCACCAGTGCCAGCTTCGCGCCATCCGGTCGGAAGCCGGAGACGGTGACGATGTTGGTGCCCTGGAACACACACCGCCGAACGCCGCTCGCGGCATCCTGCACATAGACGTCGAAATGTGCCTCGTCGCGCTCGTTCGCCGCATAGGCGATCTGCGTCCCATCCGGCGACCATCCGCCAAAGTCGTGGATCACCGCGGGATTGGCGGTGAGCGCACGCGGTTCGGAAGATTCGGCGCGCGGATCGATCAGCATCAATTGCTGCCGCTCGTCGCCGCCGCGGTCGAAGCCATAGATCAGCCGGTCATCCGCCGGAGACCGCCGCAGCAGCGCGACCTTCTCGTCGTGGAACGTCAGTTGCCGGTCGGCGCCCGTTGCGAGATCGAGGGCCCAGACCTGCGGCAGGCCGGAACCGCGCAAGTGAAACAACGTCTGACCGTCGCGCGAGAAGGCAGGGGATGCGGCGGCGCCGATCGCAACGAATGCTTCCGGATGGTTCGTCATGTCGGAAGCATAGCGTGCCGGCCGGGCTTGGAAAGCATGGCGGGATGGGCTTTGCTTGGCCGATGCGGCGCATCGTGCTGGAGGGCGAGACCGACTGGGCAGGCTGGCGCTCGGCCACGCGTGCATTGATCCTTGCAGGTGTAGAGCCAGACGAAGTGCGCTGGTCGGTGCGGGCGCATGATGGCGAGCAGGACACGTTGCCGGAGGGCAGCGGCAGTTTCAGCATTTCACGTGCCCTGGTCTCACTGGCGGCGCTGGCGATCCAGGCACGCGATCCCGAGCGGTTCGATCTGCTGTACCGGCTCGTCTGGCGCGCCAATGCCGGGGAGCGCGTGCTGGCGAACACAACGGATGCGGCGGTGCGCCGGGCGCAGGGCCTCGCCCTCGCGGTCCGCGCCGAGGCGCACAGGATGCGCACATTGCTGCGCTATCTGCCGGTGCAGGAGGGTGACCGCACACATTACGTCGGCTGGTACGAACCGGCGCATTACGTGCTCGAGGCAAACGCGCAACTGATCGCGCGGCGATTTTCCGAACTGACGTTTTCCATCCTGACGCCGGATGGCGCCGCGCATTGGGATGGCGCCGCGCTGCGCTTCTCCGCCGGTGTCGGGCACGCGGCGGTGCCGGACGATGCGGCGCTGCAAACCTGGTGGCACACGCATCACGCGGGTTTGCTGCGCGGCGCGCGTGTCGGCACGACGATCCCCGAAGCGGAAGAACTCGACGAAGCGCCGCGGTCGCCGGATCGGCCGCCGCTCGGCCCGGTTGTACTTCCGCTGCGCCCGGACGCGGCACTGGCCGAGGCGACGCACGAAGCCTCGGCGTGCCACCGCTGCCACCTGTATGAAGCGGCGACCCAGACCGTGTTCGGCGAAGGTCCCGCACATGCCCGCGCGTTGTTCGTGGGCGAGCAGCCGGGCGACCAGGAGGACGTGATCGGCCGGCCCTTCGTCGGACCGGCCGGCCAGATCATGGACCGCGCGATGGAGGAGGCCGGCATCGACCGGCGCACGATCTACATCACCAATGCGGTGAAGCACTTCAAGTTCGAGCCGCGCGGCAAGCGGCGCATCCACAAGACCCCGGAGGCGCCCGAGATCCAGGCCTGCCGCTTCTGGCTCGACGTGGAGATCGTGCGGCTGCGCCCGAAGCTGGTGGTGGCGATGGGCGGCACCGCGGCACGTGCCGTGCTGGGCCGCGCCGTCACCATCACCCGCGAACGCGGCAGGCCGATCGAACTGCCCGACGGTCAGACGGTGTTCGTCACCGTGCACCCGTCATATCTGCTGCGCGTGCCCGATGAGGACGCAAAGGCGCGGGAGTACCGCGCCTTCGTCGCCGATCTGCGGCGGGTTGCCGAACTGGTCGAAGGCGATCAGGCCACCTCGACGCTGGACGGGACGCCCTCGGGGTCCAGACGATAGCCGCCGCCCTCGGTGACCAGCAGACGCGCATTCGCCGGATCGGGCTCGATCTTCTGGCGCAGGCGATAGATGTGCGTCTCCAGCGTGTGCGTCGTCACCGCGGCGTTGTAGCCCCACACCTCGTTCAGCAGCACCTGGCGAGCGACGGCGCGTGTGCCGGCGCGATACAGGAACTTGAGGATCGCCGCTTCCTTCTCGGTCAGGCGGATGCGTTTGTTCTTCCCCGGGTCCTGCAGCAGTTTGGCCGATGGGCGGAACGTGTAGGGGCCGATGGTGAAGACCGCGTCCTCGCTGTTCTCGAAGATGCGAAGCTGCGCGCGCAGCCGCGCCAGCAGTTCGTTCAGCCGGAACGGCTTGGAGATATAGTCGTTGGCGCCGGAATCGAGGCCGCGCACCACGTCGGTTTCCGCGTCGGAACCGGTCAGCATGATGATCGGCATCTTCTGCCCCTGCTTGCGCAGCCGGATGCAGAGATCGCGACCGTCGCCGTCGGGCAGGCCCACATCGAGGATCACCGCGTCGAAGCGGGCATCCTTGGCGGCCAGCCGGTCCTCGGCCTCGCTGATGCTGCCGGCCTCCATTGCCGTGAATTCCCCATCGACCGCAAGCTGGTCGGCCAGGGTCTCCCGCAGGGCCTCATCGTCATCAACGATCAGGATCGGTCGATCAGCCGACATGTTCCATTCCCCTTGCCCGTACCTGGCGCACGCCGCGCCCAATTGCCCGCGTGCTCATTGCCGTACCGGCCGCGAAGGAATCACAGCTTCCGGTTCCAGCACAATTACACAACACCCAAAAAGCATCCTGCCACTCCGATTCGCACCGCTGCAAGCGGCTCACATTTCTGTGAGCATAGCCAATACTTTTCCTGCAGTCCGCCATATAGTTCGTCATGGCTGTCCAACCCAGCAGGTCGCGACGGTTCGTGCCCCGCCCGAGCCGCAGACTTGTCGGCAATCGTGACTAAAATAGGCCGTCACTGTTCCATTTTTCGTGTCTTCCGATGAAAATCGCCTCCCGCCAAGACAGGGTCCTTATGCACGAAGCCGCCGCCAGCGTCCCGGTTCTCGCGCCGGACCCCCATGTTCTGCGCCTGCGTGCTGTGCATCGTGCGGCGGCCGAACTGCGCCGTGGAACGCCGGTGCTGCTGCTGGGCAAGGCCCCGCTCATTCTGCTGGCGGCGGAGACCGCCGGGCCGCGCGGTCTGGCCGAGCTGGCCTCGCTCGCCGCGGAACCGCCGGTTCTGCTGCTCGCCCCGGTGCGTGCATCGGCGCTGCTGCATCGCCCGCTGGAGCAGGGAACCCCCGCCGTCGCACTGCATCTGAGCAGTGAGCTGCTGGCTCCGGGACCGCTGCGCGGCCTGGCCGATCCGACGGTGGAGGAGTTGTTGCCGGCGCAGCCCGAGTCGGCACCGGTGCCCGAACTTGCGCCGTCCGCGTTGATCCTGGCCAAACTCGCCAGACTGCTGCCCGCCGTGCTGGCCGCGCCGCTCGCACCCCATGCCGAGGAGGCAGCCGTGCGGCTGGGCTTGCTCAGCATTCCCGCGGCTGACCTGGCGTCCTATCCGGTGGCAGCGGCGGACGGATTGCGCCAGATCGCCTCGGCGCGGGTGCCGCTGGAGAACGCTGCGGACTCACGGGTGATCGCATTCCGCACCGAAGGCGCCGGGCTCGAGCATCTCGCCATCATCATCGGCCGGCCGGAAGCGGCGGACGCGCCGCTGGTGCGCATCCATTCCGAGTGCTTCACCGGCGATCTGCTGGGCAGCCTCCGCTGCGACTGCGGTCCGCAGCTGCGCGGCGCAATCGCCCGGATGGCGCAGGAGGGCGCGGGCGCGCTGCTGTATCTGGCGCAGGAGGGCCGCAACATCGGCCTGGTCAACAAGCTGCGAGCCTACACGCTGCAGGATCGCGGGCTCGACACGCTGGACGCGAACCGGGCGCTCGGGTGGGGGGCGGACGAGCGCAATTTCCTGATCGCGGCCACCATGCTGGAGGCGCTGGGCATCCCGCGTATTCGGCTGCTGACCAACAACCCCGACAAGCTGGCGGCGCTGACGGCCTGCGGCGTGGAGGTGGTCGGCCGGGAATCGCATGCCTTCGCCCCGAACGGCGAGAACGACCACTACCTCGCCACCAAGGCGGAGCGCTTCGGCCACCTGCTGGATTAGGCGCCATGCAGGCGATCGTTCATCCTGACGGGCGGCTGGTGCTGGGCGGACTGGTATTCCGCGCGGCACTCGGGCGCGGCGGCGTCACCGGCGACAAGCGCGAGGGCGATGGCGCCACGCCCGCCGGCCAGTTGCCGCTGCGTCGCGCGTTCTACCGCGCCGATCGGGTGCGCCCGCCCGATTGTGTGGTGCCGGTCGAGCCGATCGCGCCGAGCGACGGCTGGTGCGACGATCCCGCCCAGCCTGATTACAATCGCATGGTCAGGCTGCCGCATGACGGAAGCGCCGAGGCGTTGTGGCGCCAGGACGGGCTGTATGATCTGATCGGCGTGCTGGGCTGGAACGATGCCCCGGTGCAGCGCGACCGCGGTTCCGCGATCTTCCTGCACGTGGCCCGGCCCGACTACGGCCCGACCGAGGGCTGCATCGCGCTGGCGCTCGGCGACCTTCAGCGCGTGCTGGCGGCCGGGCTCACGGAGCTGCTGGTGCTGCCCGCCTAGCCCGGCTCGCGGCTCAGCCCGCGTGCGTCCAGCGCCGCCAGGTAGGCCTGCCATAGCCGATCCTGGTCGCGACCAAGTTCATGGAGATAGTCCCAGGAATAGATGCCGGTGTCGTGGAGATCGTCGAACACCAGCCGCACCGCGTAGTTGCCGACCGGCTCGATTGCGATGATGCCGACGTGGCGTCGGCCGGGGATAATCTTCTTCTGGTGTGGGCCATGGCCCTGCACCTCGGCGCTTGGGCTCTCCACGCGAAGGAACTCGGCTGGATAGGTGAAGCTGGAGCCGTCGTCGAACGCGACCGCCAGCACGCGCTCGGCCTTGTTGAAGCGGATCTCCGTGGCGACGGTCATCACTCTTCCAGCTTGCGCGCTTCCTCGGGGAGCATGATCGGGATGCCGTCCCGCACCGGATAGGCGAGACCGGCCTTGCGGCTGATCAGTTCGCTCGCCGCACGGTCGTACTCGAGCGGTCCCTTGGTCAGCGGACAGACCAGGATCTCCAGCAATCGCGGGTCGATGGGCGCCTGCGGTTTCGTTTCGCGCCGGTTCATCCATGGTGCACCGCTCCGGTCAGCTCACGCTGCGTCCGCCCTGCGAGTCCTGCGCCACGGCGCCCATCTGGAGCAAGGTCAGCAGGGTCGATGCCCGCTCCGTATCGCCGGGCGCTTCGAGCAGTGCCTGCTTTTCGGCCGGCTCGAACGGACAGACCATGGCCAGCGTAACCACGAGCATGTCGTCCGGCAGGCGCTTGATCGCATCCCAGTTGGCGTCGAAGCCGCGCTGGGTGAAGTAACCGCGCAGCGCTGCGAGCAAGGCGTCGCGCGCAACGCCGATCGCCTGCGGTTCCAGGTTGAGGTCGGCGAAAAAGGGCGTGTAATCGGCGCTCACGCGACGATAGCCGCGGCGCATGTCGATCTCGCCGGCAATCATGAAGCGGATCACGCCGGTCAGGGTGATGAGATAGCGCCGGTCATCGGTCTCGCTGAACGACGTCAGGCGCCCGAGGCAGCCGACATGGAACAGGCCGGGCCCGGTAGCGGTCTCGGGCACCGTGGGGTCGGGCTGGATCATGCCGAACACCCGGCCCTGCCCCAGGGCGTCCTCGGTCATCGCGAGATAGCGGGGCTCGAATATGTTGAGCGGCAGCTTGCCGCGCGGCAGCAGCAGCGCGCCCGCGAGCGGGAAGACCGGGATCTCGCCCGGCAGTTCCTCGGCCCGCGTGTGGAAACCGGACATCTAGCTGAACAGCACCGACGACAGCTTCCGGCGCGCAGCCATGGTCGCCGGATCCTCGAAGCCCCACGCCTCGAAGAACTTCAGCAATTGCAGCCGCGCGGCGTCGTCGTTCCAGGCGCGATTGCGCCGGATGATGTCGAGCAGGGCGTCCGCGGCCTGGTCCCGCTCGCCGATGGCGTTCAGTGCGGTGGCGAGATCGTAGCGCGCCTGCAGATCGGTCGGGTCGGCGGCCACCCGCGCCTGGAGGGTCTGGAACTGGTCCTTGGCCTTGCGGCCTTCCTCGGCGAGCGCGAGGGCGCTGCGTGCGCCGGCTATCTCGGCGTGATCGGCCAGCTTGGGCGGTACCTTGCCGAGCGCCTCGCGCGCCTGGTCTTCCTGGCCGAGCGCCATCAGCGCACGGATCAGTCCGCCCCAGGCGTCGGCGTTCTCCGGCTCCTGCTCGAGCAGCGCGCTGAACAGTTCGCCGGCCTGCTGCGGGTCCCCTTCTTCCATCGCCGCCTTGGCATCGGCCAGCAGATCGGCGCTTGGCATGGACGCGCCGGCCACCTTCAGCAGGCCCTCGATGAACCGTTTCACCTCGGATTCGGGCAGCGCGCCCTGGAACAGGTCGGCAATCTGGCCCTGCCAGAACGCGGCGACAGTCGGCACCGACTGCATCGGCAGGCCGAGCTGGGCAAGCTGCTGCACCAGCGAACGGTTCTGGTCGATGTCGATCTTGACCAGCTTCACGCGTCCGCCGGCGGAGCGGACCACCTTTTCCAGCGTCGGCGTCAGCTGCTTGCAGGGGCCGCACCAGGTCGCCCAGAAGTCGACGATGACCGGTATGCTGCGCGAGGCTTCCACCACCTCCGCCATGAAGGTCTTCTGATCGCCGTCGACGATCATGGCAGCGCCGGCGCCGTTGCTGCCGCCCTGCGCGGATGGGTTCTGGCCGATGATAATGTCGTCCATGGTTCCTTGCCTTGAGGCTGTCGAGGCATAGATGTTGCGCGTGCCGCGCCATGCAAGCACGGCGGTGGTCGCTGCGGACCATGCCGTTCCCAGGCTCCGGCGTCCAGAGCAGGCGAGGGCGGGGCGCGGCTTGCAATCAGGGGGGAAGCCGCATAGAAACCGCGCCCTGATCGGGAGTGCGGGCGTAGCTCAGGGGTAGAGCACAACCTTGCCAAGGTTGGGGTCGAGGGTTCGAATCCCTTCGCCCGCTCCAGGTTTCCTTAAGGAGATCATCGACTTAGGAGGCCCCTCGTAATCGGGGCATAACCCCGGGCGGCTGCCGTGTCAGGCGGGCTGGCCGCGGCAGCGGATGAGGTCTGGCAGCTGCGGGACGAGAGGGCGGCCGCAGGCGCCGAGCCTGGCGCCCAGATAGTCCCAGAAGGCGATGCCGAGCTTCCTGCATGTCTTGGCGAGCCCGAGGAATGCGTCGCGGCAGTCGCGACCGATGTCGCTGTGGGTTCCGCCGCTGACGTGGCGTTTGGTCACCTGGCAGCGGATGTCGTTTTCCGAGCCGTCGGTCTGCTTCGCAGCCCAACTGTGCAACGGAATGTCCGGGTGATCGAGCACCATCAGCAGTTCGTCTTTGTTGGCGTGCAGCCGTTGCAGCAGACGGTCAAGGGTGACGAAGCCTGTGCGCCGTTGAAAGATGCGATCGAAGCGCGCCCGCATTTCACTGCGCTCGACGCCGCGTCGGCGCGAGCCGGTAGGCCTTCAGGTCGGCATAGAACCACCAAATCAGCCCGCGCACACGCTGCTGTGCGACACGCTGCCGGTCCGTGAATGTCTCCAGTTTGTGCACCAGGCGCTCGGCGTGCACCCAACAGAGAGCGTGCTGGCCGACGTTGAATTGCCCGGCGTCGTCACAGGAACCCATGTGACCTCAAGCGGCCCTTCCGACCCGGTCGCCAAGGCGCTTACCGCCGGTGCAAACCCGCAATATCCTGAACCTGCATGACGAGCCGCTTCGCCTGCGTATCCAGACCCAGTTCACCCGCGGCGAGGCCCGTCACAGCCTGGCCATACGGCTGTTCTTCGTCGGCCAGGGCAAGTTCCGCGCCTCCGACCAGTTGCCTAAGCCTGCTGTCCAACGCCGTCGCGTTGTGGAACACCTTGCAGATCGAGCACGTTGTCACCGAGCGACGCGCCATCGGCCACGACAATCCATGACGAAGACATCGTCCATGTCTGGCCACTGCAGCACCGCCACTTCACCCCAAACGGTGTCCTACTTCGCCAACTGTACCATGCCGGCCTTCATCCTGCCGGACCCGGTCGAAGCCCGATCGCCACCTGACCGGCCCAGACCTGATCCAGGGGTCCACATGGCGTGCAATACGCTACCGTGTAAGTCGCAGCGCTGCGGAAGGCACACCGTGACGAACCACGGCGAAGGCGGTCCTGACCGGCCGCTTCAGCCAACACTGCCGTATAGTTACCTGACGCAGGCATTTGTACAGTGGCCGCCGGCAAGGGGGGTGGGCATCCGCAATGAGAGTGGTTTTGAGTGTTGCCGTCGTGCTTCTCGTGGCAGTGAGCGGGGCGGCCGTGGTGCCTGCCGCCGAGCCCATCTGGCCGTACCTGTCGGAAGCCTCGCTGGCGTTGGCGGTTCTGGTTTTGATCCTGGTGTTCTCGCAGCCGCGCCCGCAGGGGGCTCCGCGAATGCTGCCCCCACGAATGCCCGCGGCCGAGCCAGCCCGGGCAGCGCCCGGACAGCCCGCAGCAAGCCGCGCGGACGCCGAAATCGTCCACTTCCTGGCGATGCTCCAGGAAAAAGGTCGGCTGGTCGATTTCCTGATGGACGATATCAACCCCTATAGCGATGCCCAGGTCGGGGCAGCCGGCCGGGTCGTGCACGCCGGATGCAAAGCTGTCCTCCAGGAACATTTCAGGATCACTCCGGTGCGCCCAGAGCAAGAGGGATCGACGGTGCAGGTTCCCGCCGGGTATTCGGCCGACGAGTATCGGCTGGTCGGCAGGATTGCAGGATCGGCTCCCTTCTCCGGCGTGCTCGTCCACCGTGGCTGGAAGACGGATATTGTGAAGCTGCCGCTGCTGCTTCGCGGGACTGCTGATGGGATGCCCACGATCGCCCCGGCGGAGGTGGACGTGAAATGAACGCCCCGGCTTGGGAGTAGCGCACCGGACGCCCATTATTTGAACGCCTCAGCTATCAGGACGCCAAATTCCATGAAGGATCGCTTTAGTCTCGGGATCGACCTCGGAACCAGCAACTGCGCGATGGCGCTGACCGATCTGGAAACCGATCGAACCGAAGTTCTGCCGATCACCCAGATCCTGGCGGCCAACCAGATGGGCGAAAAGCTGACATTGGCCTCGGCGCTGTACCTGCCGCATCCGGAGGAATTCCGGCCGGGGTCATTCCCGCTGCCTTGGAACATCAGTGAGGAGCCCGGGATCGTTGGCCAGTTCGCCCGCGAACACGGCGCACTCGTCCCGGACCGTCTGGTGACCTCCGCCAAATCCTGGCTATCCAACCCGCACATCGATCCGAAGCAGCCCACGCTTCCCTGGCGGTCCGACAGTGCGGAGGAAAAGCTTTCCCCGTTCGAAGTCTCGCGTCGCTACCTGCAGCACCTCAAAGGGGCTTTCCTCCACGCCGTGCAGGCCAAGGGCAGACAGTGGGAGCCTTGCCGACGGCCAGATCGTCGTAACGGTCCCCGCCTCGTTCGACGAGGTTGCGCGCAGCCTGACGGCCGAAGCGGCGGCGGCGGCCGGGCTGGGCGACGTCACGCTGCTCGAGGAGCCGCAGGCGGCCTTCTACGCGTGGACCGCGCAGGCCGGCCGGCAATGGCGCGATGCGGTGGCGCCCGGCGACATCATTTTGGTGTGCGATGTCGGCGGCGGCACCGCCGATTTCAGCCTGATCGCCGTGACGGATGTCGCCGGCGATCTGGAGCTGGAGCGCATCAGCGTCGGCGAGCACATCCTGCTCGGTGGCGACAACATGGATCTGGCACTTGCCTACACCTTGCAGGCCAGATTGGAGGCCGAAGGCCAGTCGCTGGATGCCTGGCAGTTCCTGGCGCTGGTGCACGCGGCATCGCGGGCGAAGATCACCCTGTTCGATGACACCGCGCTCGCCGAAGCGCCGATCGCAGTTCCGTCGCGTGGGTCGAGCCTGTTTGCCAAGACAATTGCCACGGTGCTCGATCGCGCCTTGCTCGCGCAGGTCATCCTCGACGGGTTCTTCGCCCAGACCGCCCTCGACGATCTGCCGCGCGAGGCGCGTCGGACCGGGCTGCAGGAATTCGGTCTGCCCTATGCGTCCGATCCGGTGATCAGCAAGCACCTGGCCCGCTTCCTCACCCGCAGCCTGCAGAATGTGATCGCGAGCGACAAGCTCGACGCCCTGGTTGGGCCGCGCGCCGGTCGGCAGGCGCTGATGCCCACCGCCGTGCTGTTCAATGGCGGCGTGTTCAAGGCCGCCCCGATACGCGCCCGGGTGCTGGATTTGCTGGCGTCCTGGAATGGCGGCGAGGCAGTCCGCGCGCTCGAAGGGTTCGAGCCGGATCTCGCGGTTGCACAGGGCGCCGCCATCTACGGACGGCATCGCGCGACCGGCCAGCGGCATGCGCATCAAGGCCGGCGCCGCGCGCTCCTATTACATCGGTCTGGAAGCGTCGATGATGGCGATCCCCGGGTTCCGCCCGCCGGTCAAGGCGCTCTGCGTCGTGCCACAGGGCATGCAGGAGGGCACGCAACTGCTGATCGAGGATCGGACGTTCGGTTTGGTGACCGGCCAGGCCGCGGAGTTCCGGTTCTTCTCGTCCATCGTGCGAAGCGGCGACACCCCTGGCCAGGTCCTGCCCGATGCCGAACGTGAACTGGAGGAGACCAGCCTGTTGGAAGTCGAGCTGCCGGCCCTGCCCGATGCTCCCGCGGGACAGGTCGTACCGGTGCGGATCGAATCCGTCGTCACGGAACTGGGGACGCTCGAACTCTGGATGAAGCACGCCAACTCCGACCGGAGATGGAAGATTGAGTTTCAGGTCCGCACGGAATAGCGCCGGTCCCGGCTTAGGATGACCGCCCGCTTTTCCATCGGCATCGATCTCGGCACGACCAGCTCCGCGCTCGCGTACGTTCCGCTGACCGGTGACGCACAGCCCGAGGCTCTCGCCGTCGCGCAATGGGAAACCGCCGACGCGCTGGCCGAAGCGCCGACGCTGCCCTCGTTCCTCTATCTGCCGGAGGCGGCGTTTGCCGCACAGCTGCGCGGCACGGTCGCTGGGACCCAGGGATGGATTGTTGGCCGCCTCGCCCGCCGCAGGGCAGGCGAGGCGCCCGGCCGGGTTGTGCGGTCGGCAAAGTCCTGGCTGTGTCACCATGCCGCCGACCGGTCGGCGCCGATCCTGCCCTGGGGATCGGAGGATCTTGCGCCGGCGCAGAAGGTTTCCCCCGTTCAGGCCGCTGCGTTCATCCTGAACTATCTGCGGGCCGCATGGGACAGCAGCTTCGCCGGATCCGGTTGCGCGTTCAATGACCAGGAAGTCACCATCACGGTGCCGGCCTCGTTCGACGCGGCTGCCCAGCGACTCACTCTGAATGCTGCGGAGGAAGCCGGATTCCCCAAGAGTGTGCGGCTGCTCGAGGAACCGCAGGCGGCGTTCTATTGCTGGCTGCAACAGCACGGCTCGGCCAACGCGCTGTGGGAAGAATTCGACGCTTACAATGCCGAGCCGCGACACGTACTGATCGTCGATATCGGCGGTGGCACCTCGGATTTCAGCCTGTTCCAGCTGCGACCCGGTTCGTCGAGCGGCATCCCCGATATCACGCGGGTTGCCGTCAGCGACCATATTCTGCTCGGGCGGCGACAACATCGACCTGGCCCTTGCGGTCCTGCTCGAGCTGCGTCTTGCGGGGGAACGCGGCCAGATTTCCGGCCCGCAATGGGATCAACTCGTCGCGTCATGTCGTGATCTGAAAGAGCAGGCCCTTGCCGGCAGTGCTGCGGGGAATGAGCGGCTCACCGTCGCGCTGCCGGGCCGGGGATCCAGCCTGATTGCCGGAGCGCAGACGGCAACCGTGGGGCGCGACGAGGTCGAGCGACTGGTGCTGGATGGTTTCTTTCCGATGTGCGATGCGCGCACGCGGCCCTATCGAACCCAGGCAGGTTTGCGCGATTGGGGACTTCCCTACGCGGCCGACAGCGCAGTGACGCACCATCTGGCCGATTTCCTGCGAGACCGCCCGCGCGTGGATGCCGTGTTGTTCAATGGCGGTTCGCTCCACGCCTCGATCCTGCGTCAGCGGCTGCTGGAACAGTTGGCGGCATGGGGCGGCGGCGCCTGCCCACTCGAACTGGAAAATGCCGGACCGGATCTCGCCGTCGCGCTCGGCGCCGCACGCTTCGGCAAGCTGCTGCACGGCCGCTCCGGTCGCATCGCGGCGGGCGCTCCCCGTGCGGTATTCCTGCAGGTGCAGGGGGCGCCGTCAGCGACGAACGAGGTGGTCCCGCCAGCGCTTGTCTGCGTGCTGCCCCGCAATGCGGCAGCGGAGCAGGTGTTCGACATCACTCTGCCGGGCCTTGAGGTGCGCACCGACCAATTGGTGAGCTTCCAGGCCTGTTCCTCGACCCGTCATGGCCGTTGCCAGGCGGGCGATGTCCTGCCGTGGGACGCGGAAGCGCTTCACATGCTGCCGCCGCTGCAGACGATCATTCGAACCGCCAATGGACCTGACGCCGAGCCGGGCCGTTCCGTGCCCGTCCGTCTGGCAGCGAAGATGAACGCGCTCGGATTGCTGCAGATCTCCTGTGTCAGCATCGATCCGCTGACGTCGCAGTCCTGGCCGCTCGAATTCAATCTGCGGCCACACGAGCATGGCAGCGCGGCGCCGCGTGGTCCGGCGTCGGCCCCGGTTGCGGCGAACGCCACGACCGGTGCCAGGCAAGCCGCGCAGGTTCAAATCACGACCATCTTCACCCGGCCACCGTCGAAGACCGAGAAGCTGACCGCCAATGCAATCCTCAAACATCTGGAACGCATTTTTGGTCTGCCCCGGCATGAGTGGAATGCTGCTCTGCTGCGCGACCTTTGGCCGGCCCTGAACGAACGGACGCTCGGCCGGACGCTGTCGGTGGAGCACGAAGAGGCGTGGCTCACTTTGGCCGGGTTTCTGCTGCGCCCGGGGTTTGGCTTTGCCCAGGACGGCCTTCGCATGGACGCGCTGTGGCGACTGCGTGATGCGGGACTGCGCTTTCCGGGCAAACGCGCCAAGGTTCAGGAATACATCCTCTGGCGCCGGGTGGCAGGCGGACTGACGGCTGAACGGCAGGAAATGCTTTTGGCGGGCGAGCTCGACAGCATCCGCGCGGGGCGAGCATCGCCGGAACTTGTCCGTCTTGCGGGCTCGCTCGAACGTCTGCCCCGAGAGACGAAGACGGAACTGATCCAGACATTCATTGCCCTTGCGCTGTCGCGCGTCGAGGCGAAGCAGCATTGTGCGCCGTATCTTGCCGCACTCGGCCTGCTGTTGAACCGGGCTCCGCTCTACGCGGGGCCTGAGACCGTTGTCGTTCCGGAGTTCGTCGCGCGCGCCTACACAGCGTTTCGGGACTTCGATTGGGCCGAGCCCGAGCTGTTGGAGTTGCACAATCTATTCCTGCGAGCGGCGCGCGTCGTGGACGACCGAAACCTGGATGTCCCCAAGTCGCTGCGCAATCAGATCGCGCGCAAGCTGGAGAGCGCCGGATTCGCCCCCATGCGTACCGCCGCGATCAGGGCGTTCATGCCAGTGGGGCGCATAGACCGCACCGCCCTGTATGGCGAGGCACTGCCTCCAGGCTTGGTGCTCGCGGCAGATCTGGATTGCGAGCGATGAAGGCAGATGCATGAGGCGACCAGCGAGGCTGAGCTGGTGCAAAGGGCAGGGCACGACCCCGGCGATGTCCTCGGGCGTGAGCGACACACCGAAATCGAAATTGAAGTCGCTACTGCGCGAAGAAACTCAGGGGATGGTCCAACTCATCCGGCTCTTGACCTTCTCGATCCGCTGAAGCCGCACACGCGAGGCGGAGTGCGCGATCAAGCGACTTTGGCGGTCCGCCTCATTCAGCTTTTGAGGGAAGCAGCATGAAACAGACCACCGGTCTCCTACGGCGTCAGAACCGGTGAAGTCCGCATCTTGTCGCCCTCACCGGCGATGATCCTCGTCGGAACAGACGCGCTGGTCTTCATATAGGCTCCGAGGCCGCCGCAATAATAGCTGTTGCAGACATCCGCGCGTAGCGACCGGTCCAACGTGCAGCCCCGTTTACCGTGAAAGATGCACGAATCCCGGTAGGCCGCTGGCGGCACTCGCTCGAGATATAGCCGCAGCACGGCGTGCTCATCCATGTCCGGCCTGGCAAGGCGTACACGCGCCAGGGTCCGATCATCCAGAAAGGCATCGTCGTCGCCATTCCTGCAGCACCAGCCTTTGCAGAGTGAACAGGCGGCCCGTGCCACGCCGGCCGCGAAACCGGTGGGCTCAGGTCGCACGGGCGAGGCGAAGTGCTTCGAATGCTTCGCCGTTCGCAATTCTTGCAATGCCTGAATCAGGTGTTCGCGCAGCCGTCGCACCCGATTGGCCGATATCGCGACCAAGGTCTTGTCGTTGCGCGGCACCATCACCGGCAGGCTGTCGTCGTCATCGAAGTCTCGATGGCGCATTGAAAGGTTTCCTTCCTGCCTGGACGACTTTCGACGCAAGCGGCCGAAGGCCGGGCATCGGCTTGACGAACATTTTTGTGCAGACGGCGTATGCCGTAAAGGCGCGCCACGCGGGGAGACGGTTGCGCACGATCTCGCCATTCTGACGAACCGCCTAACCGAGGCGCGACACCGTAGAAGAAGACGGTGGTCCGCCGCTACCGATATTTGTTCTTCCAACCCGGCGTCCACCATTCCACGACCGCCGCATCGTCCCGGGGGACCTTCGGTGGCCGGCCGCGCCGGCGGGGCTGTGGGGCTGTCGCAGGGGGCTCTGCCGGCGCCACGGCCTTGGCCCGCCTGACTACCTTCCGAGCGTCCTTCGTCTGCCGCAACCTGTCCTCGGCGGCTTGGCGGCCGATGATGGCCTGGTCGCGCTCTCTCGCCGTCGTCATGCGCAAGGAACGCTCGGCTTCCAGTTCCTGCCAGGCCGCCGCCAGGTTCTGTTCGACGTCACGCTTCGCGGACTCGACGCGCTGGACCGCCTCATCTCGGGCGAGACGCTCGTGACCCAGTTTTGTCTGCAGATCATGGATCGTGTGACGCGCTTCTGCCAGCATCCGTTCGGATTCCTCGCGGGCCGTGGTCTGCGCCTGCAGGGCCTCCCGAGTGGCCGCCAACTGATTGACGCGGGAACTGTTGTCGGGACCGTGAAGAACCTCGACTGGCACATCACCGTCGCGGACGAACTGGCGCCGTTGGGGGTGCGGCAGGTTGCTCGAGACTTGCCCGGACGGCGATGATCCCTGCCGCAGTCCAAGGGCGCGCCGCATCTGCTCCTCGGTCGCGCGAAGGCGTGGGTCGTCTGACTCGATTTCCGACATTTCTTCTTCTGTTACCTGGCGCGAATCGGCGGCGCCGACTCAAAGAATTAAGTTAATTGCTACGATCTCGGATCCTGTCAAGTTCGGGTGCAAACTGCAACACCGATGGCGTTCACCATCGGTGGAGCGGCATTACATCTTTGATAATTGCGGAGGGATGATGTCATGGCAGCCACGCTCTGGGCGGGCAACTTGACCACCCCATCGAGGGTTCGCTCCAATATCCGCGGGCGATCCATGGAACACGCCGTCACGCTGCATCTGCTGCAGCTCCGCGGCCGACATGACCTTGTAGACGATCCGATCCGACATGGCTCCTCACTGACTTCGCCTGGAAATATAGGAGAATGCCAGGCCATGATATAGTCACGCTATGCGTATCCTCCTGACCAGGGAGATCGGAAGAAAGCCGCCGATGCCGCCGAAGCGCAATCTGCTCCAGACTGCCCCGCCCCGAGGTAACGAAGCCGCCGCGGCGATCTGCGCGGTAATTCGCCGCATTCCCAAGGGTTGGGTTGCCACCTATGGTCAGGTCGCCGCGATCGCCGGCCTGCCAAGGCGCGCTCGCCTTGTTGGCCAAGTCCTGCAGCAACTCGACCCGGCAACTGATATTCCCTGGCATCGCGTCGTCAACGCGAAGGGCGAGGTATCCTACACCCTCTCCCGCAATGGCAGCGACGCCTTTCAGCAGCGCTTGCTGGAAGAGGAAGGCGTCGAATTCGACAACAGAAACCGCTTCAACTTGGAGCGATTCCGGTGGCCCGAATAGTAATGGTGGTGTTTGATCTGGGCGGGGTGCTGATCGACTGGGACCCCCGCCACCTCTACAAACGCGTGGACGATGGCTAGCTTGCCGATCGCCGGCGGAGCCTCGGCCATAACATCAAGGGCTGACGCATGAGAACCGGTGCCGATTACCGCGAAGCGCTGCGCGATGGCCGGAAGGTCTTCGTTATGGGCGAGGGCCGCGTGGATGACGTGACAACCCATCCCGCGACACGCGCGATGGTGGAGCAATACGTCGCCTGGTACGACCGCCATTTCGATCCCGCATGGGCTGACACCTTGCTCACGCCACCCGATGGGAGCGGAAACCGCGTGCCTTGGGCCTTCGCGCTGCCGAAGACGAGCGCAGATGTCATTGCGATCGGCGATGCGATCCAAAGGACCATCTTCCTGAGTGCCGGCAACATCACGCACACCCCACTCTACGGCCACCTGATCGCGCTCGGTGTATTGACTGCGGCCGAGACACGTAGTGCCGGGCCGCATTACGCGGCCAACGCGATGGCCTACCGCGACATGATCGCCAGCAACGGCCGGTTCCTGACCTTTTGTGGCGGCGCTCCGGTCATCGGCCAACGCATGCAGCCCGATCCCGTTGATCGGGTCTCGGTCAAACGAATGAGCGAGAACGACAAGGGCATGGTTTTGCGCGGCCGGCTTGGCATGCACACAAGCCCAGCCTATGCCGAGGATGTTTACGTTGGCACGCTGACCGGGTTGGAAATCGACGGACATCCGGTCGGCTTCATCGTTCCGGTCAACGCCCCTGGCGTCACCGTCTTGTGCCGCAAGGTTGCGACGGGCGACCACGACCCGTACTCCTCCCCGCTGTCTGCCCGGTACGACGAACTCGATGGTCAGATGTGGCTCGACAACGTGTTCATCCCGTGGGAGCGCGTGTTCGCGGTCGATCCGGAGCCGGAGGCGATTCCACGCTGGTTGCGATGGCATCACCTCCGCGGCTGGCTGGCCAAGGCCGAGTTCACCCTTGGTCTGGCGCTGGCAGTGACGGACGCGATGGGACTCCAGCAGAACGACGCCACCGTCGGATATATCGTCGATCTCATTGCGGAAGTGCAGATCGTGCGCTCCTGTATCGTCGCCGCCGAGCATGATCCCCAATTCACTCCGACCGGCTACTGCGTACCCAATCACGCACATCTTGCGGCGGGTGGCATCTCGCTGTTCAAGGCCCGACAGCTCATGTCCGAGCTATTGCGCATCATCCCCGGATCCTCGTTGGTGATGGCACCGACCGACAGCGACCTCGCCATGCCCGAACTGGCCGTGGGTCTCGAGGAAACGTTCGGTGGTGGCGGATACTCTGCGCGACAGCGCGCAGCGCTTTTACAGCTTGTGTGGGACCATGTCTCATCGTCGCTTGATGGGCGCGAGTTGGCCTTCGAGTTGCACGCCAGTGGTGGGATGCCCGGCTGGCGGGCCTGGCTGCGCCGCAGCTTCAAAGACTACAACAACCTCGCCAACGCTGTGCTGAAGGCGATCGACCTTCCAATGCCGGCGATCGATGTAGCGAGCATTGGCACCGCTCCGGTCGCGCCGCGGCGGCGGGCCATCGGTAAATGAGGTTGCATGCTGTGCGACGTTCACCCACCATTGGTTGGATTTACGATCATGATGGCATAGCGGCCGCGATTAAACCACGGATGCCTGTCACCCTGCGCGCATCGGCCCATCGTCGATGAAAACCGGCTTCGCCTGCATGTCCGCCACGATGCCTGCCGCATGGAGCGACTGAAATAGCGTATCAGCAGGCACGCGTAGATAGCGGATGAGCAGTTGAACATACAGTCCCATGAAGGTGGCCCATGGCCATCAGAATGGCCGTGACCATGCCAAATGCTCTGGCGAACTCAATCAAGCTCGGATCACGCGGTACGATGAACCGCTCCTCCCATGCATAGACCTTGCTGCGCTGACGAGCCGCGTCAGGTGAGCGCCCCAGGAACGTTGCAAAGCGCATGGCTCATATCGTTCGACCTCCTTGGAGTCAGGATCCGCTGAACCAGTTGTATCCCTGATCGTCCCAGTAGCCGCCGGGATAGTCGTTCGTCACGAAGATCGCCACGATATGCTTGGCACTCTTGAAGCCAAGCTTCGTCGGAATCCTCAGCCGCATCGGATACCCGTACATTGGCGGCAATGGCGCGTTGGCGTAATCCAGTGCCAGAATTGTCTGCGGGTGCAGCGCGCTCGCCATGTCGATGCTGCCGTAATAGCGGTCGGCGCATTTGAATCCCACGTAACGCGAGCGCAGATCGGCGCCGATCCGTTCGAGGAACAACCGCAGCGGCACGCCGCTCCATTGGCCGATGGCGCTCCATCCCTCGATGCAGATAAGCCGCGTGATCTGCTGCTCCTGCGGCAACGCGCGCAGTCTGGCCAGCGTCCAGCTTTGCGTGTCGGCGACACGGCCGGACACGTCCAACGCATAATCGTCGCCGTCGATCTCCGGCGCGTCGTCCACCGGATAGAACGCATTGAACGGGAACGGCGTGGTGATGGCGCTGGCCGGATAGGTCGGCGCCAGCCGGTTCGGGTCGAACAGCCAGGCCTGCACGCGATCGTTCCAGCGCGACATTGCCCACAGCACCCGGTCCACCGCGTCGCCATCCTGCAGATTGCAGCCGGTGAGCATGGTCAGCGCGCCGACCGACAGCGAATGTTTCAGCATCATCCGCCGATCGAGCCGGCGCAGGGCCGTTCGATGCTCATCCAGGCGAATTGACGGCCCGCGTTTCATCGGGAACCGTCCCCGGGCGCGGCCGGCAGTCTCGCGCGGCCGGTGATCATGCCGGGCAATGTGCGCGGCACCAGCGCCACCAGGGTCAGGTGCAGCAGGATGAATCCGACGATGCCCGCCATGACGGCGAAATGAACGCGCCGCGCGAATTCGTAGCCACCGAACAGCGCCGTCAGCGCCTGCAACTGCACCGGTTTCCAAATCGCGAGGCCCGACGCCGTCGCCAGCACGCCCAGTATCAGCACGCCGACATAGGCCAGGCGTTGCACGGCATTATATTCGCCCAGGCGATGATCCAGCCGAAACCTTGCGGCGTCGCTCGCGTCGCGCAAAATCTCGCGCGGCCAGAGCGGCAGCAGGCTGCGGCGAAAATGCCGCGTGAGCAGGCCGTAGACGACATAGACAAGCCCGTTGACCACCAGCAGCCACATGAACGCCAGATGCCAGGCGATCGCACCCGCCAGCCAGCCGCCCAGCGTCGCCCATGCCGGGAAACGGAAGCCGAACAGCGGTGAGGCGTCATAGATCATCCAGCCGCTCATGATCATGCAGACCATCGCGAAGGCGTTCACCCAGTGCGTGACACGCACGACGAGTGGATGAATCCGAACGAAGCGCCGAGGAGTCGGCGCGGACCGGCGGGTCGAATTCACTTGTGGGCTGTCGCGTCGGATGGCCGCCCGGCCGCGCCGATCACATGGGTGGAACGAGGCCGTTCTTCCCGATGCCGACGCTGGCGGCAGTGACCATGCCGTCCGCCCCGCGCGTGCCGTTGACAATCACGTTCGCGCCCGGAGTCAGCGCTGTGCGGTCGGTCGGCTCATAGGTCACGATGGGCACATCGTCCGGCACCACCACCTTCTTCTCTCCGCCCTTGTAGGTGATGGTGATAGTGCGGCCCTGCGCGGCGACCAGGCTGCCGACGGTGCCGTTCGTCATGCTGCTGCCGGCGCCGAGATCCCACTCGCGCGTGCCCTCGCCGACGCCGCGCATGCTTTCCGGGAACACCTGCACCTCGAGCGCCTTCAGCGTGCCATCGGCCTGCGGGACGGCGGCAGTGCCGACATAGCTGCCCTCCTTGATATTGCCGACCTGGGTGACGGTCAGCCAGGTCAGGCGCACGTTGGGTGGCAGCGTGGCGCTCGCCTTGGTGCCGTTGCGCAGCGTCAGCTCGAGGGTGTCGCCTGAAAGCGAGTCGATCTTGCCGCGCAGCCGTGCCGGTGTGCCGCCGCTCTGGGCGAGCGCTCCGCCGGCAAGCGACATCCCTGCGAGAGACAGAAGCATGCGTCTGTTCATCATATGCCCGATCCTTCCTGCAAAAGGTGAGCCGCCGACCGTCGGCTCCGCACGCGTCGACCTGTGCTGCCGGCGCGCTAGTCCCGGCGCGGCATTTCCTGATGCCACGCTCGCTCGGCGCGGTCTAGAGCCCGGTGGTCAACACCATGCGAAAGCGCGCCTCGCCGCTCAGCATCCGCTCACAGGCATCAGGCGCACGTTCGAAGGCATCGTTCCGATCATTGGTCGGACGTTGGTCAGAGCTCTGAACGCCAGCGTGTCCTCAGAGTCGATCGACGTCCTGTAGCAGTCGAATTCGACCGAGCTGACAGCAAGGCCATCCAGCGGCTTGACCACGCGCGGCACTCGCGATGAAGTCGCGGCTCATGGAGGAGATGCGGCGCCATGGCGTTACCACCGAGTGATCGCGTGCGTGCGACGACGCGCCTGAAGCAGCTTATTCATCGTGAGGGTAAGGTGCTGTCGGTGATGCACCCGCCAACCGCCGCGCTTGCGCGCATCATGGAGCGCCTGGGTTGCGAGGCATTTTTCGTCGGCACGAGTGGCGTCGTCGGTGGCTACACCGGCATGTCCGATGTCGGCACCGCGACGTTGACCGAGTGCGTGCAGGTCGCCGGCTGGATCGCGAACAGCGTGGCGACACCGGTGATGATCGACGGCGATACCGGCCATGGCGGCATCATGGCCGTGCGTCGGCTGGTGCGGGAAAGCATCCACGCCGGCGTCGCTGGCATCCGCATCGACGACCAGCCGATCGAGGGCAAACGGCGCACGCAAAGTGCCGGCCTCGAAGTGGTGCCGCTGGAGCAGGCGATCGTGCGCTACCGCGCCGCAGTGGACATGAAGAACGAGCTCGATCAGGATTTCGTCATCATGGCGCAGTGCTATGCGCGCGATGCGGCAAATGGCGGACTGGAGGATGCGCTGCAACGGCTGGCTGCATATCGACGCGAGGCCGGCGTCGATTGGGTACAGCTGGAATCACCGCACTCGATTGAGGAGATCAGGCAGGCACGACAGGCTGTTTCGTGTCCGCTGTCCTTCATGAAGGGTCGATTGCCGCGGTATCTTTCATTGGAAGAGCATTTGGCGTTGGGTATTACCATCGCCTGGCTGCCGAGCTTCTCGCATCATGTGATCTGGGCGGCACTGTCCGACTTCATGGCGGATTTTTCTCAACGCGGCGTTGCGGCCTGGGAGGACTTTGTTGCGCGTCGCAAGGACCAGCCGTACATCATTCCCGAAATGCCGCAGGATGGCGAAGGCCTCGACAAGCAGCGCACGCTCGAGGAGCGCTACCTGGCGCCCGCCGCATTGGAGAAATACCGCGGCTCGGCCGGCGGCAAGCTTTCCTGATCGATTGGAGGCAATCATGGCACGTGGCGGCTACAAGTTCTTCGACACGGACGCGCATGTCGGACCTTATGTGGATGTGCTGGAGCCTTATCTGACAGCGGACGACAAGGCGCGGCTCGCTGGCTGGGTGCAGTACAAAACGGCGAGCCGCGGTGGCCACGTTTCGTACAGCAAAGGACAGCGCAAGTACCAGCGGCGACTGTACACCGAAGCGGCCGATGCGACGCCGGCAGGCTACATGGCAGGCTTCACCGGCGTGAAGCGGCAACGCGCAATCTCGCCCGACGTCGATCGCTCGTCTGCGGCGCGTATCGCCGACATGGATTTTGAGGGCGCCGATGTGAACTTCCTGTTGCCCTCGGGCTGGTTCGGCACCTTCACCGCCGGTGACGATGTTGCGCTGGAAATGGGCATGTATCGCGCGTTTCATCGCTGGATGGCGGACTACTGCGCGCCGTATCCCGATCGGCTCGGTGGCGTGGTGCTGGTGAGTTCGCGCGATGTCCCAGGCAGTGTCCGGGAAATGCGTCGTGCCGGACGCGAGCGGTGGGCATGGGGCGTGCTGGTCTATGCGCCGTATGGCACGCCGATCGATCTGCCGTCGCTCGATCCGATCTGGGCCGAAGCGCAGGAACTGGATCTTTCGGCGGTGCTGCACACGTTCACGGTTATGCCGCCGTATGCACCGGGCGGGCTGGATACCTGGGACAATCTTTGGCTGCAGCGTTCGGCGGCACATCCGTGGTGCGGCATGCGCAACATGGCGGCGCTGATCGGCAGCGGCCTGCTGGATCGCTTCCCGCGGCTGCGCCTTGGTTGTCTGGAAGCCGGCCATGGCTGGCTGCCTTTCTGGATGGCGCGCCTCGATGAGCACATGGAAACGATTCGCTCGGCACTGCCGCCCGATCTGAAACACCATCCGAGCGAATACGTGATGAGTGGCCGCTATTACCAGAGCATCGAGATGTCGGAAGGCGAGAAGATCACCAATATGGTGGCCGATATCGTCGGCGATCACGTGCTCATGTACGCCTCGGACTATCCGCATGGTGAAAGCGCGTTCCCGGAATCGACCAATATAGTGTTGGGTTGGAAGAACATGGCGGAGGAACGAAAGCGCAAGCTATTCTGGGAAAATCCGGTGCGCTTCTATGCACGCTGCGGAGTGTAGATTGTCGGTTGGGTTTGTAAACTCGACGGAACTGTCTATGCAGCGTCGACTTTGCAAACGATGGTTCATCGCCTGGCAGATGCCCCATCTGCGCCAATCAACCTCACGATGGCTGCGCCGGCGGTGGTCCTGCGCCTGGCGGCAGTTGGAGCGCGCCGGCTCGGTGCGGTGCGTATGGCGAACGCGCTGGGCAGCTGCTCCGCACGTCAGTGGAACGTCGCGTCGGGTGGGTGATCAGTACGGTGCTGCGCGAATTATCCTGGCAGGTTCGGTGATTGCGTCGCCACCCATGATGCTCTGGCCGAGACGATAACGCTGGATCTGTGGATACTCCGAGGCCTTGCAGAAAGAGCTGAGCCAGGCGATCCGAAGCATTCACTGCTGTTGTGGATGCAATCTCTTCCGACAGTGCTTACATTGGGCAACTGCAGAGGTGATGATTCTGCTACCGTGTCAATCGCTTTCCGCGGTAGGCGCATCATAAGGAGCAGCAACCATGGCGCCGGTTCGCGTCGCTATAAAGACCCCGACACGCTTCGGGCTCCACCGTGTGGTGCTGATCGGCGACCGCGGCGATCATCAGAAGGTTGCTCCCCTCGGCGCACGCCCCAGAACAGCGGCAACATCGGGCAGCGAATCCACGAGGCCGATCCCGGTCAATGACCCGTGGGACGCGTTCGCTGACGACCAATTGAGGCTGATGGACCATCTCGGCATCCGCAAGTTCTTCTTCGTCGGCAACTGCATCGGCGGTTCGTTCGCCCTCAAGCTGATGGAGCGGGCGCCGGACCGCGTCGTCGCTTGGATAGTGAGCCGGCAGATCGGCCATCGGCCCGAGAGCCCGAACGTGATGTACGATCTGAGCCTCGATATCTGAGCGTAAGAATTCCGTGCGAGGCAGCCTGTTGTATCGATGGAAACCATCGAGCAATACTTTGCAAAACCTTTACCGTGTCCGACCCGGCAGGCAGAACATACGCATGGCCCTGCGATGCACCGTGTTCGAACAGTCCGACCTCGACGCAATCATGGCCAGGACAGCACGCTCAGATCAGCGCGCGGCCTGACCGGGGTCGGGCAAACAGCCGCAGGCACGACGGCATCACCGAAATCTACAAGCCGCTGGCTCAAGTCGAGGCCACAGACGGTACTCTTGCCAAAGTTAGGGGCGGGGTGCGAATCCCTTCGCCCGCTCCAGATTTCCCAAGGATTTCAATGATTCCTACAGACGGGTCGGAACGGCTCCGACGTGGCGACCAGCACCAGCGTGTTCCGCGCCGGCACGCAGACAATCGAGCGTTCATTCGCCTCCGCCTCGGGCGCGGCCAACTTCAGCTGTTACCGTGCACATACATGTAGGCGCTGCCGCTCGATGGGTCGGTGCCAAACATAACCGACAGGCGTCCATTGTTCAGATCGGCCTGACTATAGCCGGCCAGGGTCAGTGATGCCGTCGGCTTGCCCGCCGCTGCAGCGTGCAGCGTCAGGCCACTGAAGCCCGCCGCTCCCTGTCCATCGACCCAGGTGAGGCCGAAGTCCTGTGGAGTGACGCCCCAAATGGTCGCAGCGTCACCCGCGCCGAAACCCACGACACTGCTCCAAATATCGGCGGTTGCGACGCGATCATCTACAAAGAAGGTGTCCTTACCGCTACCACCCGTCAGAAAATTCGAACCTGTGCCGCCGTCCAGCACATTGTTGCCGTTCGCACGACTTACGTTCAGCGCATCGTCACCACTGCCCGTGTGAATGAACACATTCGGGATGATCGCTGCGACGTTGATATTGTCTGGGCTTACCAAAATGAGTTCATCTGTCAGACCAGCTACCGGTCCAGTGTAGTGCACCCCGGCCGACGTACCTAGAATTGCCAGTGGTCACGTCAGTGATCGCGAAATTCGTTGGAATAGCTGGATTGGTTATGGGCGCTGAGGCCTCGATGGTGACGCGCAAGGCTGCCGATGCGGCGCCAAGATTGCCAGCCACATCCGCGGTTTGTGCGGTGATGCTGTGGGGTCCGGCTGGCAGCGCCGAGGCCGAGATGGTCCACACTCCGGCGGCCGTGGCAACGGCGGTGCCGATCACTGTCGCGCCGTCGAGCAGGGTGACCGTGCTGCCGCTCTCGGCTGTGCCGATGAAGGTCGGCGTAGTGACGCTGGTGATATTGTCCGTGTTGGATGAGCCGCTGTCCGACGCCGCGAGCAGATCCGGAACCGAAGGGGCAGCGGGGGCAACGTCGTCGATGGTGACCGACAAGGCTCCCGACGCGGTGCCGAAGTTGCCGGCAACATCCATGGTCTTGGCGGTAATGCTGTGGGTTCCGCTCGTCAGTGTCGTGGCGATGATCGTCCAATTCCCGGCCGCAGTAGCAATGCCGGTGCCGATGGCAGCCGCGCCGTCATACAGCGTCACTCTGGAGCCGATCGCGGCCGTGCCGATGAAGGTCGGCTTGGCGACGTTCGTGATATTGTCCGTGTTGGATGTGCCGCTGTCCGACGCCGCGAGCAGATCCGGAACCGAAGGGGAAACTGGGGCAGCGTCGTCGATGGTGACCGACAAGGCTCCCGACGCGGTGCCGACGTTGCCAGCAACATCCATGGCCTTGGCGGTGATGCTGTGGGGGCCGTTCGCCAGGGGCGAGGCGGTGATGCTCCAAGCCCCGCCCGTGGCGATGGCGCTGCCGATCACTGTCGTGCCGTCGCGCAGGGTGACCGTGCTGCCATCCTCCGCCGTGCCCGTGAACGTCGGCGAGGTGACCGCAGTGATGTTGTCGGTGTCGGATACACCGCTGTCCGACGCCGTCGACAGATCAGGCGTGCTCGGCGCGGCCGGTGCCGCGGTGTCGAGCGTGACGTTCAACGTGCCCGAGACGGCGGAGACATTGCCGGCCAGGTCGGTCTGGGTGGCGGTGATGGCATTGTTGCCGTCGGTCAGTGCGATGGTGGGGGTGATCGACCAGGCGCCGCCGGCGGCAACCGTGCCGGTGCCAATCGTGGTGGTGCCATCGAACAGCGTGACGGTGGCACCATCCTCGCCGGTGCCGCTGAAGTTAGGCAGGGCGAGGTTTGTGACATTGTCCGTGGGGGACACACCGCTGTCCGATGCCGCGCTCAGATCAGGTGTGCTCGGCGCGATCGAAACCTGATCGAGCACGTAGGCATGCGTAAAGGCCGTACTGGCGACACCGGCGTTCTCGACCCGGGCGATCAGCGTGCCGCTGCCGGTCAGAGTAACGACTGGCAAGGAGAATGTGGTGGCGCCGGCGGCCGCGGTCGCAGTCAGCCATGTCGTGCCGTTATCAAGCGACACCTTCACGACGTCTCCTGCCCCGAGCGCAGCGCTCAAGGTGCCCGAAATGGTCTGGGCGGCAGTGTTGGTGACAAAATCGGTAAGACTGGAACCCGTGTCTGTCGAGAACGAGACGGTGCTGACAATCTCGGTAGGCGTGAGCGTGACCATGTGCAGTGAGACGTCGTGTTCACCCAGGCCGGTCAGAGTGAGATCCAGCTGATCTCCCACGAGGCTGGAAATCGTCGCCCCGGTGACGATGGGAACCATGGTCCCGTGCGCCCCGAGGTCGATGACGACCTGACCCTCGCCGAACATGGAGAAGCCGAGGTTCAGACCGTCGCCGGTGACCGAGACCAGGTCCCCACGCATCGGCAGCGACGTAATGTGTGTGACATCATCCGCCGCGGCGCCCAGGGTGATGGTATAATTGCCGCCGGTCTCCGGGAGGAAAAGGCTGTTGTTGTCATAGGCGTACCAGTTGGCCACGTTCGCGATGACCTGGCTGCCCTGACCGGCGACATTGAGGGCAAAGTCGCCGGCATGAGCCGAGGCGACCGTCACCGTGATGACGTTGCCGTTGACCGTCGAGGTGACGCCGGACTGCGCGAAGCTTTGGATGCGGGAAGCAAGGTCGGCCGCCGTCACGAACTCGTCGCCGGCCTGGTAGGCGCGTTGGATCCAGTCGGTGTACATCTGGGTCGTGTAGGTTGACGTCGTGCCGCTGACCGGCCACTGGGTCGGGCCGTAATCGTGCCAGGGCCACACCACGATCGGACAATTTGCGTTCGCGACCAGCTGGTTCCATTCCTGAGCCCAGGCTGCTTCTGCCCCAGCAGCGCCGAGGTTCTGGAACTCGACAAGGGTGAAGTCGAAGGACGTATTGGGCGCCAGATAGACAGCGTTGGTCAGGTCGGGTGTGAGAAAGCCGAAAGCCCCCGGATAACCGGAGCCGATGGATGCATAGCCGCCGTTGAGGTAATTGAAATATTGGATGATCTGCTCGGCGGTGAGCACTGTCTCCGGCGCGCCGGGCACCGCCGCGCCGCTGACTGTGAAGGGTGTGCCGAGATAGGCCGACATCTGCTGCTCGAGCACCTGCTTGCTCTGCTGGAACTCGAACTGGATCTGTGCCGGGGAGAGGGTGTTGGTATCCTCCGGGTGGGTGTAACTGTGTGAACCGAGTTCATTCCCCATCGCCAGAAGTTGCGCGTAGTACGGTGCAGAAACGGCCCAGTCGGTAAATTGCCCGTTGGCAGGATCGTTGCCGATATCGACGTAATAACTGCCGACAAAGTTGTAATCCAGCTTCCATTGCTCGAGGATCGGCAGCAGTTTGTCGTCGATGCCTGGCAGGCCAGGGCCGGGGCTGACGTCGGTGGATTCCTGGGCCTGGTCCATGTCGGTGCGCGAAGCGACGATGCCATTGAACCTGGTCAAATCCAGGCTGACCGAGACGCCCGGATCCTTCGCCGCGTAATCGATGGCCTGCCAGAGCAGGTTGCTGTCGGCCATGACGCCGGCGCTGGAGAACAGCACATTCTTGCCGCCCGTGGTCTGCGTCGCCAGCGCCGCCGCATAGGTCTGGCCGTCCACGGTTTCGGTGGCGATGGTCTGCCCGGTGCCGCTGACGTTCGCGAACGCATCCCAGCCGACCTGCGAGTAGCTGTGGATCAACGCGCCAGGTGCCACGGCGGAGAAAACGGCCTGGTTCGCGTCGCTGGAGTTGATCGTGACGTCGCCCGTGCCGCCGGTGACCCGCGTCGCGTCGAAAAGCAGCTTCATCCGGGCGTATGAGTTACCCGGCAGGGCGGCGCCCGTCGCGTCGTTGGTCATGAAATTGCCAGCGGTGATCAGGCCGACACCGAATTGCCTGGTCGCCTGCTCGAGCGTGTCGGTGATGGCGGTTACCTGACTGGCCTGGACATTGCTGAACGACGGGAAGACAAGCGCATCGTAGTTGGCGAGCTTGGACAGGTTGGTCAGATCGGCCTCTGTCAGCAGGTCAAAGCTTATGCCTGCCTGCATGGCCTGACTTTGCGCCGCCATGAACAACTGCCCATAGGCCGTCGCCGAGAAGTAGTTGGCCGCTGTCGTCGCGGAATAGACGATGCCGATCCGGTGGGTCGGATCGGTACGCGTCACGGCGGAGCCATCGACGACCGTATAGGGCTGGGCGGAATAGTTGCCGGGAAGGAAGACACTATCGTTTACGTCATAGACCGTATCGATGGCAGCCGGATTGCCGAGAGTGGCAATGGGTATGGCGAATTCGATCGATTTTTGATCGGCCGAATAGGCCAGCTGAACATTGTCAAGTACGAGGGTCTCGCCCGCCGCGCCGGAGTAAAGCGCCGCGGTGCCGTCGCTTTTGATGTTGAGGTTGAATTCAGCTCCGCCGGCGAAGCCGAAGATCTGATAACCAGTGGTGGCATTTCGGTCGGTGTTGAACCAGGCCGTGGTGTTGGGACCAATCGGCAGGGGGCCGCCGATCCCGAAGTAGAACATGCCGTCCTGCGCCCGGGCAAAAATGCTGTAGTCCGTCCCATCCCCGAAATTGATCAGGTCGGAGGTCGTCCAGTCGGACAGGTTCCCGTCGACGGTGATCAGCGGCTTCCCGAGAATGGTCGTCATGCGAAGTCTCCTTGCTTTATGGACGCGACCCCTCCGCCATCCGTTAGCATTTCGTAAACGTATCACCTCCGAGTCTTCGTGTTCAACTAAATTCTAGATAATAATCCATAATTATGGACACAATGGCTCTACCCACCCCTACTCCGCTATCCTCGTCAGCTATCGCAAGCTGCGGAGCGTTATCGCTTTATCGCTGGACATGCTGGGGTTCGAAGCGTGGCACTCTCGCCATGCCTGAGGTCACCACGGCCGAAGCTTGCGATGCGTTGGCACAATGACGAAACGGAGTTGGCAGATCGAGGCCGTACCGAGCGCAATCATTCTGAACTGCAGGCTGCTACAACGAGGACGGCGATCCAACGAATAGGCGGCCTCAACGCCAGGCGTTGGCAAGACCAGAGTGTCAATGGGCCTTTCCATCACGCCAAGTCTCCCCATGCAGAACAGCGCCTGTCCCATCATTGCAATACGACGAAGTCATTGCGCACAACAGGCTCCGTGCGCCATCCCATCATAACGCCGGGGACCTCTGGCACAGATCAATTGATGCGTATACTGCTGCGCGGAGCCCTGTGCTGATCGACGCGAACACGTCGATCCCGGCTCGCTGACATTACTCTTCTGCATCCGAGAAATCGTCCGGCAGCAGCCGATACTGACGCATCGGTCTCACCCTCGCCTGCGGCAGTTTATCGGGTGTGAGCAGTGTCGTTCTAACAGCTGCACCCACGTGGGCGGGACCGACCGCGGCGCTTGTCGGCTGTCACCGGTCCTATGGCGATGGCTTGGGCAGCACTTGCCTCCTGCCTGGCCGATCGGCCGGCAATGTTAACGCTGACGGATATTTTGCTTGCATCCCGTCTCTTTAATATATAAAATCCGATAGTTTATACGAACAGCTTCGGGTTCGTGCCTTCCAGCGACGCCAGTTATTGGCAAAAAGCAATTGCTGCGGACAGGAGCCGGACGAAATTGCCGACCTCCGACCGAACCGACCTTGGGAACGGTGATCAGCCAGGACGCAGACGACATGGGTGACGCTCAAAAGGCGGCAACCCACCAACATTTCGAAGGAAAGCAGTATATGTGCGGCATAGTGGGCGTGATCGGGACCCGGCCAGCGGCCCCGCTTCTGCTCGAGGCGCTACGGCACCTGGAATACCGCGGCTATGACAGTGCCGGCATCGCCACGCTGGTCAATGGCCACATCGACCGCCGCCGCGCGCCTGGGAAGCTCGTCAACCTGACCGCGCTGCTCGATCGCGACGAGCTCGAGGGGGTCATCGGCATTGGTCACACGCGCTGGGCCACGCATGGAGCCCCCACCGAGTGCAACGCGCACCCGCACAGCACCGCCCGCGTGGCGATCGTGCATAACGGCATCATCGAGAATCACGCCGAACTGCGAGCCGAACTGGAAGCAGCCGGCCAGGAATTTCAGACCGAGACTGACACCGAAACGATAGCGCTGTTGATCGACCTGCTTCTGCAGCGCGGCGCAACGCCTGTCGAAGCTACAGTGGCGGCGCTGCGCAGACTGGAAGGCGCCTACGCGCTCGCTATGATCTTCGCGGGTCATCCGGATCTTATGATCGGTGCCCGCCACGGCGCGCCGTTGGCGGTCGGCTTCGGCGCCGGTGCAATGTATATCGGTAGCGACGCGCTGGCACTTGTCGCGTTGACCCAGCACATCGCCTACCTGAATGATGGCGATTGGGCGGTGGTTTCGTGCGACGGTGCCACCTTCTTCAACATCGACGGCATGGAGGTGACGCGGGAGATCAAGTCCGCCTCGATTTCCGCCGCAGCCGTCGGAAAGGGCAATTATCGCCATTTCATGGAGAAGGAGCTGCACGAGCACCCGGTGGCGATTGGCGACACGCTCCGCCAGCTGATCAATGCCAACACAGGCGCAGTGGTGTTGCCCGACCTGCCCTTCGACCTCGCCGCCATCACGCGGATGACGATCACCGCCTGCGGCTCGGCGTTCTACGCGGGCATGGTCGGCCGCTACTGGTTCGAGAGCATCGCCCGCATCCCCGCCGAGGCCGATGTCGCCTCCGAATTCCGCTACCGCGCGGCGCCGATGACCAAGGGCGGCCTTGGCTTGATGGTCAGTCAGTCCGGTGAAACCGCTGACACACTTGCCGCCCTACGCTACCAAAGATCCCAGGGCCAACACGTCCTGTCGGTGGTGAATGTGCGTGAAAGCAGCATGGCCCGCGAAAGCGCCGCAGTGCTGCACACCATTGCCGGCCCCGAAATCGGGGTCGCCAGCACCAAGGTCTTCACAGCGCAGCTGGCCGTGTTGGCCTGCCTGGTTCTGGCCACCGGCCGCGCGCGCGGCACGCTGACCGCCGCACAGGAGCGCACGATCACCCACGCCCTGCTGGAAGTGCCGGGCCACGCCACCGACATCCTGGAACACGACGCGGCACTCTGCCGCATTGCCGCCCGCATCGCGAAGGCGCGCGACGTGATGTACCTCGGTCGGGGAAGCTGCTTCCCGATCGCCCTGGAAGGCGCACTGAAGCTGAAGGAGATCAGCTACATACACGCTGAAGGCTACGCCGCCGGCGAGATGAAGCATGGACCTATTGCGTTGATCGACCCTTCAGTGCCGGTGATCGCGGTCGTTCCCTCCGGGCCGCTGTTCGAGAAGACGGCAAGCAATCTGCAGGAGGCCGCGGCGCGTGGCGGAAAGATTATCGTGTTCAGCGACGCAGTTGGAGGAGCGAAGCTCGAAGGCATCGCGGATGAGATCATCGTGATGCCCACGATCGACCCGTTCGTGGCACCGATACTGTATGCGATCCCGCTGCAACTTCTTGCCTACCACGTGGCGGTGCTGAAGGGCACCGACGTTGACCAACCACGCAACCTTGCCAAATGTGTGACGGTGGAATGAACCGATGACGCAGGTGGTCGACATTCACGCGACAGGCGAGGTCTGTATCATTGGCCGCCTGATCTCTCGGCTGACCTCCACAACGTGCAACCGGGGCTGAGATTTATGACCTCCGTTAGGCACTTGTTCGGAACCGATGGCATCCGGGGCAAGGCAAATGCCGATCCAATGACCGCCGGCACGGCATTGCGGTTGGGCCAGGCAGCAGGCCTGCTGTTCGCTCGCGATAAACGCAGCCATCGTGTCGTGATCGGCAAGGACACGCGGCTATCGGGCTACATGCTTGAAGCGGCGCTCACCGCCGGCTTCACCGGCGCCGGCATGGACGTGACGCTGCTGGGTCCAGTGCCAACCCCGGCGATCGCCATGCTCACCCGCTCGCTGCGTGCCGATCTCGGCGTTATGATATCCGCCTCGCATAACCCGTTCGAAGATAACGGCATCAAGCTATTTGGTCCGGACGGCAATAAACTCTCGGACGAGCGCGAGCTCGAGATTGAACAACTGATGGATCGTGGGTTTGGCGACCGGCTGGCCGAACCGGCGGCACTTGGTCGCGCGGTGCGTTTAGACGACGCGTCCGGTCGCTATATAGAGTCGGCGAAGGCAAGCTTCCCGCGCGGCCTGCGGCTGAACGGGTTGAAGATCGTCATCGACTGCGCGCACGGTGCAGCCTACCGCGTGGCGCCGACCGTGCTATGGGAGCTTGGTGCCACGGTCATCCCGAAAGGTGTCGCACCAGACGGCTTCAACATCAACCGCGACTGCGGCTCCACCGTTCCAACCTTTCTCTGCACTCAGGTGCTCGAGCACGGCGCCGATATTGGCATCGCATTGGACGGCGACGCCGATCGGGTGCTGATCGCCGATGAGCGCGGCCATCTTATCGATGGCGATCAGATCCTGGCTCTGATCGCCTCGTCATGGATGGCAGCCGGACGGCTGACGGGGAATGGGGTGGTCGCCACGGTGATGTCAAACCTCGGCCTCGAACGCTTTCTCGGAAGAATTGGGCTGACCTTGCATCGTACCAAAGTAGGCGACCGCTACGTCGCAGAGCGGATGCGCGAAGCTGGCCTGAACGTGGGTGGCGAGCAGTGCGGGCATATTATTCTGTCCGATTTCGCTACGACCGGCGATGGCCTGATCAGCGCACTGCAAGTTCTCGCGGTGATCGCCGACCGGGGCAGGCCAGCGAGCGAGGTTTGCCGCATGTTTACGCCGTTGCCGCAATTGCTGCGCAATGTGCCGTTTTCCGGCAATTCGCCGTTGCACGACCCGCGCATCGAATCCGCGATCAGTGACGCCGAAACAATGCTGCATGGTACAGGCCGGCTGCTATTACGTGAAAGCGGAACAGAACCACTGATCCGTGTGATGGCAGAGGGTCGGGATGACGCGCTGGTGACACGTGTCGTAAACGGCCTGTGCGAAGTCATCGCAGGGAACCGGCCTGGTCATTGAACCGATAGGCCGATCGGGACGGACCGACATCGCCGGGGTGCGTAGTTGACTCCGGTGCATGCACGCGGAAACAGCGCTAGACGTGCAATATCGCTGTTTGACATGCGCGTGTTGCGGAACATAGCCAGATGATGCTGTTGCGAAGCGGGCGAACCATTTGGATCTATAATTTTGGATAAATCGTAAAGATTTGGTTGACGCGCGCAGGATCGCAGCAGTATGGTTGCAATTATATAATGACGCGGCAGGGGACTGACCGAGGGGCGATTTTTTACTCACCATCAGGGAGTTTCCTATCGTGTTCCGCCGGCACCAGACATCAAAATCCATCGGCGGCCACGCAGGTGGTCGCGGCGTGTCAGTGGGTAACCGGAACGGCTCACAAGCGCTCCGGGTGTCGCTCGTGTCCCTCTTGCTGGTCGCGTCTGTACCTGTCGGTTTTGTTGTGCTGACGGATCTCCCGAAAGCACCAGTCGCGGGCACCCTTCAGATTTTCTCCGATACGTGGACACGTGTGCGCGCCGGCGTGCCGTGGCGCTCTGAGCCACGGCCATTGGCGGCGGCGGATGCGACGAACGGACCAATGACCGCCGCGCCGCGGACCCCGTTGGTCGTATCGCAGGAGCGCGGAGCGCGGTGTCATCTCGGTTGGCGATCGGCTGAAGATAACGTTCTTCGAGAGCCTTGGCGTCACGCTCGACGAAAGCGGCACCACCTCCGATCACGTGGTCGCCGCGGTCTTCCCGCGCATGGACTTGTCCGCGGAATATGCAGTCGATGAAAGCGGCAGGGTGAATATTCCGAAGCTCGGAGAGTTCGCGACGGCCGGCCAAACCATAACAGCCCTGCAGTCAGATCTGGCCACGGCCTTTCAACGCGCCATCGGGAGGACAAGCGATGTGCACGTCGCAATCGCCGAGCGTCAGCCAATCTACGTCTTGGGGACAGTGCGCAACCCGGGCAGCTACAAGTATACGCCGGGCATGATCGTATTGCAGGTGCTCGCCGCAGCCGGCGGCACCGACCTTGCCATGGGCGACACCTCGAAGGCAATCGAGAGCATTCGCGAGACCGAGCGCCTGCGTCAGGCGGAAGATCGACAAAACCGTCTGTTCGTCAAGCAGGCCAGGCTCATCGCTCAACGAGACAATTCGGATAGCATCATAGTGCCGGCGAGCATCAAGTCCGCGTTGTCGCAGACGGCACCGCACGAAAGACTGGACGCACTTCTCGCGGGCGCGGCCACTCCCCTGAGCGTCGAGCGCAAAAGGTACCAGCAGCAGTTGTCGCTCGCAGAGCGGCAGGTCAGCATTGCGCGCGTTGAGATCGAAGCCCAAAGCATGCGCGCCGG
>CAVUBS010000012.1:0-168816 GCA_963739725.1 uncultured Alphaproteobacteria bacterium
GCCGCTCAGAACACCAGGCGCTGAGGGAGGCTTTGTAGTCGTTACCCATTGGGAGACCGAAGTAGAGCATGGTTATGTTTTGGTGAGAAGTCTCTGCAAACGAGCTGAGTCCGACTCGGGATCTCGCCTCTCTCGAGAAACGCGAAGGAATGACCACGCGAGCCGACGAAATCGACCGCGAAACGCTCCTTTGATCCAATGTTCTCCGCATAACTCCACCCCAGGGCTGGGGATGTACATGTCCTTGACGTTACTGCGATCATCAGGGCCGCAGGGGTCCGAGCGAGTCCGGATATTTTGGACGAGAAATTTATCGGTGACATTTTTCGGCATCAAGCTGATTGCGTTCGGGATCAATCAGGCTTGCATCCAATGCTACGCCTGGGAGGAGAATCACCACTTCGATCCGAGCTTCGACGTGTATAGAGGGAGCCCGAAGTCGAGGGACTCGGCAAATCCAAGCGGAACGAAGAGTACCCTTCTTGCTGGGACTTTTGGGAGTGAGAGCGGATGAACGGGAGTAAGGTCCGACTCGCTCTCTGCCATCAGCCGACTGGAAAACAAGTCGAGTGTAGTCCCAAACGCCATCGACCCGATTTGCGATTCCGTAAAGATTTCCGCGCCCGCGAGGTCCTGAGAGAGGGACGGACCATTCGGCGAATTCTGCACCTTCAAATTTCTCGAGATGACCGAAAGCGCGGCTTATCTGACGTATGTCGGCGCCCAGAATGTTCTGCAGCTCTGGCGAGGTAGATGTGATCGACAGAGAGTTCTTAAAGGCCTCAGATCGAACCAACGCAGAGTTCACGTAGTAACATCCCCCACTGACGGCGCAGACTAGCAAGACTAATGGGGATAGAACGGCCAGCAATGCCACTGATTTTGCTGATGGTCCCGATCTAGATCCAGGCAGCCGCCTTCCGCAGATACGGCACGTCGACTCTTCGCTCGAGGAAGGAACTCGGCAGATTGGACACACTGAACCGGCTAAAACATGCATCTCCTGAGTTAAAACTAGGAATCAAAGGTGTCGACATTACCGCAGTCCTCGCCCGGTCAGGCGGAGAGAACTGGAAGCCCACAGACAAAATCGTGAACCGCGACCTGACATGCACACAACGACGTGTGGCTGTAGCTGACCAGACTAGTGACGAGCAGGTTGCGGCGCGTATTGGAAATACAACCGCAGCGCGTGCGGACCCACGAGGATGCGTTCCTCGAGATAATCGCGCGTCGTGCCCGGCTCGGCACTCACCAGCGCGCGGTCGCGTCCGACGAGCCGGTTGAGCAGGCTGCTCTTGCCGGCGTTGGGCTCGCCGACGATCACCGTGCTGATCCCGTCGCGCAGCATCTCGCCGTAATGACTGGTCGCCAGCAGGCGCTTCGTGTCGCGGCCCAGCAATTCGAGTTGGTGCAGCAGCGCCGTCTGATCCTCGGCTGGCAGGTCGTCCTCGGGAAAATCGATATAGGCCTCGATCATGGCCAAGATATTGACCAAGCTGAGAGATAAGCGATTCCATCTGCCGCCCGAGCGCGCCGCGGAGCTGTTGATTGGCGGCGACCAGGGCCCGTTCGCTGCGCGCATGGATCAGATCCATGACGCCTCGGCCTGGCTCAGATCCATGCGACCGTTCAGGAAGGCGCGTTTGCTGAATTCGCCCGCCTCGGCCGGCCGGCAGCCGCGGGCAAACAGATCCTCGAGGATTTTCTGCGCGATGAACGGATTGCCGTGGCAGGAAATCTCCAGCGTGTCTTCGCCGGTGAACGAATTGGGCGCCGGCAAAAAACGTGAACAACACATCATCGACGAGCCCGCCGCCGGCATCGCGGTAGTCCGCGTGGCGCGCGGCGCGGGGCAGGGGAGTTTCGCCAAAAATCCCCCGACCAAGGCCGGCCGCCTGCGGGCCGCTCACGCGCACGACCGCGATGGCCGAGGTGCCGGCCGGCGTCGCGAGGGCGGCGATGGTGTCGGACGGAGAGGACATGCTGCCCCGAGCGAAGCGCGTCCGGTCGGGGCAACGTCCGACATTCGGCCAAGAACGCTCGACATTCAGGGCCGCGCAATGCCGTCGCGCGTGAAGCCGCTCCCACAAGTACAGGGCCGAGCAAGCTCGGCCGCGTTTTCAGGCTCGGTTCAGGCCTCAGCCCCGTGAGCGCGCAGCTGCGTGCTCACGCGCCGGTTCTTCGGCCTCGGCAGCAGCTTTGCCGCCGGCGACCTTTTCGAGGATCGCGGTCTTCACCTTGGCGGCGAGGTCGGCGTTGGCTCTGAGCGCGTCCTTGGCGGCTTCGCGGCCCTGGCCGACGAGCTCGCCTTCGTAGGCGATCCACGCGCCCTTCTTCTCGAGCACCTTGTGCTCGAGGCCGAGGTCGAGGAGCGAGCCGATCGCGGAGATGCCCTCGTCGTACATGATGTCGAACTCCACCTCGGTGAACGGCGGGGCGACCTTGTTCTTCACGACCTTGATCTTGGTGCGGTTGCCGATGACCTTGCCCTCGGGCGTCTTGATCTGGTCCTTGCGGCGGATGTCGATGCGGATGGACGAGAAAAACTTCAGCGCGCGGCCGCCGGAGGTGGTCTCGGGGCTGCCGAACATCACGCCGATCTTCTCGCGGATCTGGTTGGTGAAGATGCACACGCAGTTCGTCTTGCTGACGACGGCGGTGAGGCGGCGCATGGCCTGCGACATCAGGCGGGCCTGGCTGCCCATGGTCATGTCGCCCATCTGGCCGTCGAGCTCGGCCTTCGTGATCAGGGCGGCGACGGAGTCGAGGACGATGACGTCGATGCTGTTGGAGCGGATGAGCGTCTCCATGATGTTGAGCGCGTCCTCGCCGCTGTCCGGCTGGGAAACGAGCAGGTCGTCGAGGTTCACGCCGACGACGCGGGCGTACTTCGGGTCGAGCGCGTGCTCGACGTCGATGAAGGCGGCGAGGCCGCCCTTGCGCTGGGCCTCGGCGATGACGCTGAGGCAGAAGGTGGTTTTGCCGGAGGATTCCGGCCCGTAGATTTCGATGATGCGGCCCTTGGGCAGGCCGCCGACGCCGAGCGCGAGGTCGATGGCGAGCGAGCCGGTCGAGAGCGTCTCGACCTTCATCTTGGTGTTGCTGCCGAGGCGCATGATCGAGCCGTCGCCGAATTGCTTCGTGATGGAGGAGAGGGCGAGCTCGATGTTCTTTTCGCGGACGTGGACGGCGGCGGCGGCGGGCGGCTCGGGCTTTGGCGGGTATCGGCTTTGGACATGGGAGTAATCGATGGGTTATGGGCATTTAGCGATGGGAATGACAGCGGTATGTCAGGAGACATGAAATGCCGCGCGCCTCGACCGGCAAGCGCGGAGTTCAGAGAACGCCGTATAAAGCCCGGCGCCGTCAGGACAGTGCGACGGCTTCAACTGGCCGGCGGGCGGGCCGGCCGGCCGAAGCCGAAGGCGAAATAGACCGCGAGCGGCGAGACAGACGAGGCTCACGGCGTAGTTCCACGTGAGTTTTTCGCCCAGCACGACCCACGCGAAGCCGACGAACACGATCAAGCGTGATGACTTCCTGGATGATCTTGAGCTGGTAGCCGGTGAACTTGCCGATAGCCGATGCCGGTTGGCCGGGCACCATCAGGCAGTACTCGAAGAAGGCGATGCCCCAGGAAATGAGGATGGTGATCCAGAGCGGCTTGTCGTGCAGAATATTTCAGGTGCCCGTACCAGGCGAAGGTCATGAAGATGTTCGAGGCGCAGAGGAGAAGGATGGTGGTCATGCCGGATGATGCGTGATTGCCGCCCGGCGCTAGGCAAAATGATCAACCGGCCGCAACTACTGACCGGCGCTCGATTCCGTCAGCGCGTACACCGCGAACGACGCCAGCCAGTGGGCGCGGTTGAAGTCGTCGACGGTCGATCATGGGCAGCGCGGCCTCCAGGTGGCGGACCGCCGCATCGCGGGCGCGTGCCTGCCGCGGGTCGGATTCCGCCAGCGCCGAGGCAATGCGGCGCCAGCACCAGGCGCGGTTCAGGTTCAGTCCGATGAGATGGGCGATTTTCGGGTCGGACGGGATTGCTGACCGTCACCGGGCGTGAACAATTTGGCCGGCTCGCCGTCGTGCAGGTCGGGCAGAAAGCGGTCGAGCCAGCGCGCGAAATTCTCCGGCGGCAGCACCGCCGCCATCACCTCGGCCTCGGTCAGGGCACGGCGAGAGAAAATCCTCGCCCGACGGCTCCCAGCGCGCGCCGTAGTCCGTGTCGTGGCCAAACCAGTAGGCCATGCGGCTCGTGCAAAAAAGCTTCAGCTCCTGGTCGTCCGCCGCGCGCGCGTAGTCGAGCGCGAGCTTCACGGCGAAGGCGGTGTTATTGTGCACGCCGTGCCGCACCGGGTGGGTGAGGGCGGGGAGATAGGCGAACAGGCCTGCGCGCATCACCGCGACGAGCGGCGCAAGGTTTTCCGCCAGGCTCGGCGTCGTAACGCTGCAGTTCCTCCGCGAGTTTCAGCAACCACGCCCAGCCGTAGGGCCGCTCAAAAAAGCCCCGCCCGGGCGCTCGAAAATAAGCCGGCTTCTGCCGCGATATTTTCCGCGGTCAGATGTTCGCCGCAGCACCCGGTCGATTTCCGCGCGTTCCGGCAGGTCGGGAAACAGTCGCGCCAGCCGGACCAACATGCCAGTGCTGGTGAACACAGGAATGCCAGTCGTAGCTGCCGTAAAAGGCCGGATGCAGCGCACGCGGGGTGCGAGCATCGTCCGGACCGTTGAGCACATGCTGCAGCAGGTGGGGATATTCGCGACGGACATTGGCCAGTCCGAGGCGGGCGAATTCGGAGGCTTGTTCGGGTAAAAGGATCGGAAAAACAGTGGGCACGCGGGGTACAACTTATGGGCGATGAAAGTTTAAGTTGAAGAAGAAACGCTGCCGCATAAGTTGTGCCGTCTGATACAATTTCCTCCTCACTCCCTCCATGAAAATCAAAGCCTATCTGAAACCGCATTGCGGCTGGTCCAATGGCGTCCGCGCCATCATGCGCAAGTACAACCTCGCGTTCGAGGACATCGACATCATCAACAACCGCGCCAACTACGAGGAGATGGTCCGCAAGTCCGGCCAGCCGCTCTCGCCCTGCGTCGAAATCGACGGCGTCATGCTCGCCGATATTTCCGGCGAGGAGGTCGAAAATTATCTGCTCGCGAACAATCTCGTGAAGGCCAGCGGCGCCAGCGGTCGACGTCGCCACCAACGCCGGCTGCTCCGACGAGGAACACGCCCGCCTGCAGGCGAAGCCGGTGCGGTTCTTCTGAGAACCGCAGGGTTGCGGGTTAACCGACCGGGGTTATTTGGAGGCCGGTCTTCGGACCGGCCTTTTTCTTTCTGGAGCGACCGTCTCGCGAGCCGTCGTCCGGCGGAGATCGCCCTAGCTCACCGCTGAGCTTCGCAGCTCGTCTTCGCGGGCGTTGTCGATGTCGGTGCGGCGCACGTTGAATTTCGCGCGCAGCTCATCGAGCGCGGTCTCGAGCTCGCTCTTGGTGGCGTCGCGCGCGGCGGCGAGTTTCGTGTAGTTGGGATCGGCGGCGGGATTGTACAGGCCGCGGCCGCGCCCTTGGCGGTCTGGTCGAGAAGATGTTTCGTCACCATGGCCGGCGAGGTCGCGCTCGGCTGCGTTGATCTTCGACGTGTTGCTGAAAACGCAGCTTGGCCTCCTCCAGCGATTGCTCCACGGCGAGGTCGTCGGTCTGCTCCTGGAAATTTCGCGTTGATGTCCGCCGTTTCTCCGCCGTCGCGCGTTGCTTGGCCGTGTCGTCGCCGCCGTCGATCTGCTGGGCATCGAGCTTGGCGCGCTCGAGGTCGAATTTGCGGGCGATCGCGTTGCGCTCCTTCTGGAATCGCGCGTCCATTTCCGGCGTCAGCTGGTTGTTGATGAGGTTGTGCACCTCATCCTCGGCGAATTTCAGCTGCGCAAACTTGGCGATGTCGATCGGCGCTCATGCTGCCGGTGGCGACGACGGCGCGGTCGTGGCGCCGGCGGCGGCGGTGACGTCCCGCTGCACTTTGGCGAGCTCGTCGCGTTCGCGGGTGCGGAGCTTGATGCGTTCCTGTTCCTCGGCTTGGTCGACCTTCTGGCTCTCGCGGCGCTCACGCCGGTCGATGTCGGCTCGTTGCTTCTCCAGTGCGGCCGGCTCGGTTTCGGCGCGGACGACCAACGCGGAGAGGATCAGCAGGGCGAACAGCGGGGCAGGTGGCGGTGCATGCCGGCAGCATGTGGCTGCGACCGAAAGCGGCAAGGGGGAAGGAGCCAGGCGCAGGGCTTGGGAAACCTTGGGCGTTGAAAGTTGGGGGAGGAGGGTTGAACGTTCGGGTCGCCTGCCATGCCCCTCTCCCAGCCCATCCCCGGTTCCTCCGGCGAAGTCCTGACCACGCTGCCGTCGGCGTATCTGCCCGCATGCGGCGACCGGCTTGCTGCACCTGCCGCGCTTTCTGGCCAAAGCCAAGTACGTGAAGGCGCACGGCGCGCTGCCGGCGAGCTACGCGAAGAATTACAAGCGCGGCATGGACCGCTTCCTCTGTCTGCACCTCGGCATCGATCCCGCGGCGGTGGAGAAGATCGTGTTCGAGTCGGCGACCGACGCCGAGATCGAGGCGAAGCTCGCGCAGCTGCTGCCGGCTGACGTGCGCGGCCGCGAAATGGAACCGCGACTACGTGCAAAAGGGCATGACCGCCAGCGGCCGCGAATTTCTCAAGGAGGCGCTGACCAACATGGGCTGCGCCGACCGCGTGGACCAGATCGTCAGCGTCGTGGACCTGATCGAGTTCGACGAAGGGCGGATCGAGTAGGCCGGCTAGTGGCACGGCGTCAGGCCTTCGCTGCGAACAGCGGACGGTCTGCAGCGGCGGCCGCGGCTTGCGCGGCAACCAGCGCGGCACGTCGCGGCGATAGTCCTCGTAGATGCGCGCCGAACTGCAGCGCAGCGCGGATTCCTCGTAGAGCACCACCATGAGGTGAATGACACAGGCCAGGCACACGCAATACACCGACGATGTGCCGGGACTGCAAGAACACCGCCTCGGCTCCGACCATCGCCAGGACCGCGAGGTACATGGGATTGCGCACCCATTTGTAGGGACCGCGGCGCATGAACTTGCGCGGCGGATCGAAGGGCGCCGGCGTGCCTTGGCCGCGGATCATGAACACACCCTGGGCATACAGGAAAAGCACGCGCGCCAACCCGAAAGAGACTGGCGCCGATCCAATGCGGCCAGCTCCAGGTTTCCGGCCAGCGCGGATGGCGTTCGAACCAGTGCAGCGGGACCCAGCCGACGACAAATCCGGGCACGCAGAGCGTGAAGAGCAGGTTCTTGATCAACAACCAGACGGGCTTCATCGGGCGGGGTTAGCGAGAAGGTAAGGGGAAAGGCCGGCCGGATGTCCAACGCGCATCACGCGCGCGGCTCAAAGCCCGGTGGCATCCTTGGTCCCGGCTTACAGCCCGGTCCGCGCCGAGGATCCAGCCCGGGCCGTGATGGTGGCGCAGCGTCTCGAGATTTTCGCGCACCAGCGCGCCCATGGATTCGCAGCGGAGGTAGCGGTCGGACTGGAAGTGCTCCGCCAGGCCCTCGCGCAGGGCTGCGCACGTTTTCCTCCGGGGCGATGGGGTCCTGCACCATCGCGTCGAGCAGCGCGGCCAGGCGCGCGGCGGCCAGCTCGGCGCGTTGCAGCATGAGCGTCTGCTCCTCGCGCTGGTACTGGAGCGCGGTCTGCGGGTTGCAGGTGCTTGGCGCAGAACTGCGCGAGCGGCGGCGTTCTCCTTGAAGAACTGCGGCAGGTAGAAGTTCTTCCGGCCGTGGTAGGACTGCTGGTCGAAGTCCATCGCGCGGATGCGCACCTGCGCGCCCTCGAAGTCCGGCGTGAGGACGACGACGTAGTTGTAGCTGCGCATGTCGCCGAGCAGGCGGACGAAGCAGCGCTCGTTGAACTTCACCAGTTCCTTCGCGATGCGGATGGGCTTGAGCTCGGGCTCGTCGCAGCCAGCGGTCGATGAAGATGTCGCCGGGCACGCCCGCGATGTGCTCCTCGACCAGCGTGTTGCCGTGGGTGAGGAAGTTGAGGCGGTTCGGGCGAGAGCAGGTGCTCGAGCTCGAGGCCGTAGACGCGCGAGGCGTCGGCCTTCTTGATGTAGAAGTAGTCCTGGATTGTCGTTGTAGGCATTGACGATCCGGATGCGAAACGGCGTCGAGTTGCCGAAGCTGCAGAAATCCACGCGGTCGATGTAGAGGTGCTGCACGACCGAGAAGTCGCCGTCCACCTTGCAGCAGCGCGTAGATGCGCTTCAGGTCCTCGTTGAGCGCCGTCATCTCGTCGGCGTGGTAGATCGACGGATGTCCCAGAGCGTCGGTTTCGCCGTCGGCGTCGGTCAGCGGGATGCGCCTCGTGGAAATCCCGCAGCCGCTCATAGGTGACCGGCAGCTCGCGCTCGCGCCGGTAGCGCTTCAGGTAGTCGCGCAACGGCTCGTTGACCGGGAAACTCGGTTTCTTCCGGGTGCGAAATGGCGGCTGCGAGGCGGTGGACTCGTCCATGACGATAGCATGTCCGCGATGCCCGCAGCAGCAAGGGGTAAGGGGGTGACCTTCCGCCGGCGCCCTGACATGGCCATTGAACAATGCGCGGCGGCGTTGACAGCAATCCCGCCTTTCCCGATGGCCCCGCTCCCCATCTCCCTCCGCCGCCTGTTTCTCGTGCTCCGTTTCGGACTTTTGCTCGGGTTCGTCTGGCTGATCGGCCGCCAGTGGCATCCGTACTGGCAGTTCACCTCTTTCCTGCAGATCGACGGCTTGATGGTGAAGCGGGCGATCCCGGCGGTCCGCAGCGAACCCATCTTCGTGCACCCCGACGCCGGGAGCTACGACGGTGGTTACTATGCCCAGATCGCGACGGATCCGGGTTTGCGGGACCCGGCGCTGCGCACCGCGATGGATGATTTCGGTTACCGGGCGCGCCGCATCCTGCTGTCGGCCGTGGCGTGGGCCGCCGGCGGGGCGATCCGTTGGCGGCGATGCGCGCCTACGCGTGGTTGAACATCGTTCTGTGGCTGGGCTTGGCGGAACATGCTGTGGCGGGATTTCCGGTCGAGGACTGGCGCGGTACCGCGGCGTGGACGGGAATGCTGTTCGGTGCCGGACACTGCTCAGCGTACGCTTCGCGCTGACCGATCTCGCCGCGCTTTGCTGATCGCAGGTGCGGTGGTGCTCGAGCGTGGAGCGTGAGCGGCCGGCCATCGCCGCGGGGCTGCTGGCCGTCGCGGGACTGGCGCGCGAGACCGCCGTGCTGGGTGCCGCGGCGCTGGCCGAGGGCGTGGCCGGCGTGCCGCGCGCCTCGCTGGTGGTGATCGCCGCAACGCTCAGCCAGTTCAGCCTGCCCGAGGAAGGCCTGCTGCTGATCCTCGGCATCGACACGTTCCTCGACATGGGCCGCTCGGCCACCAACGTCATCGGCAATTCGCTCGCGACCGCAGTGGTCGCCAAATGGGAGGGCCAGCTGATCAGCGACCTCGACACGCAGGAGATGATCGAGGAGATGGAAGTGGAGCCCGCATGACGCGCGCGGTCGCCGTTCTGGTGCTTGCCGCGGTGTTGACCTGCGGCGGTGCCCGGGCGGAGGACGGCGAACTGCTGACCGGCACGCTGAAGACGATCAGGGATCGCGGCACGATCATGATCGGCTATCGGGACGCCGCACTGCCGTTCTCCTTCCTCAACGCGGCGGGGCAGCCCGTGGGGTTCTCGCTGGACCTGTGCCACGGCATCGCCGAGGACGTGGCGCGCATGCTCAATCGCGATCTGTTGGAACCGGACGCGCCGGCCTGGCAGACCGGCGTTCGCATCGTCCTTGTGCCGGTCGCGGCGGACGCGCGGCTGCCCAAGATCATCTCGGGTGCGCTGGACCTGGAGTGCGGCTCGACGACGGCCAATGCCGAGCGCGCGCGGACCGTCGCGTTCTCGCCGGTGTTCTTCCTGGCAGGGACCAAGCTGATGGTCCCATCGGCGGCGCCCGGGGGCGCCAAGGTGTCGTCGTGGCGCGACCTGGCCGGCCGCACGGTCGTGGTCGGCACCGGCACCACCAATGCCGAGGTGATGCGGCGTCTGTCCGGCAGCGTGTCGCCACCGATCGCGGTGATGGAGGCCCAGGGCCTGGATGCCGCCTACGGCATGCTCGCCGCCGGCACTGTGGACGCCTTCGCCTCCGACGACATCCTGTTGGCGGGCTTCATCGCCGCGCGGCCCGACGGGCGGCGCTTCGCGATCGTGGGCGACTACCTGTCCTATGAACCGTACGCGATCACGCTGCGCCGCGACGATCCCGCGTTTGCCGATCTGGTCCGCGACAGCTTCGCACGCATGGCGAGCGAGGGCATGCTGAACCGGCTGTACGGGCGATGGTTTCTCGATCGGCTGCCCAACGGAGAATCGCTCAGGCTTCCCATGAGCCCGCATCTGGCGGAGATGTACCGGGCGCTCGGCCAACCCGATTAGGCAAAGATGGCAGCGAGCGAGGCGACGCGGATGAGGACAAGCCCGGCCATGACGTGAAAAACGTTGGTATGAAGCGACCCGCGCAGGAGCCCCACACTTGTACGAACTGAGCGTCGCGGTCCTGTCGCTGCTGCTGATGGTCGGATCGTTCTGGGGCGGCCTGACGGTGCAGCGATTCCTGCGCGACGTGCATCGCAGCAGGGAATTGATCGAATCCGTCCGCGTGGTGATCACCCTGCTGGTGACGTTCGCGGCACTGGTGCTTGGCCTGCTGATCTCGTCCTCGCAGAGCCGGTTCAGCGCCCGCGAGGCCAGTCTGCGCGGCCTCAGCATCGACATCACGGAACTGGACCAGCGGCTGCGCGACTATGGACCGACGGTCGATCCGCTTGCGCGCCGATCTGATCCTGTACACCAAGGCGGCGATCGCCGACACCTGGCCGGACGAGACGGCGCCGCCGGGAAACTATCCGCACCATTTGAAGCGCGCCAGCGACAACAGCCTGGAAAGCGTCCGAGCTCGGCGACGGTGCTGAACCGGATCGACCTGGCGATCCGCCGACTGGCGCCCGACGATCCGTTCCATGGCTCGCTCGCAGCCGATCTGCGGACCCGAATGGTGGCATTGCTGGAGCAGCGCTGGGACCTGATCGTCAACGCGGAGCCGTCGCTGTCCTGGCCGTTCGTCACGATCCTGTTGTTCTGGCTCGCCGTGATCTTCGTGATCGCCGGGCTCAGTTCGCCACACAACCTTCTGGTGTTCACGGTGACGATGCTGGCGGCCCTGTCGCTGGCGTCGTCCATCTTCCTGGCATTGGAGCTGGACACGCCGGTGACGGGGTTCATCGCGCTCCCCAGTGCACCACTGCGCGACGCGCTGCTGCACATCACGCAGCCGCCGCTGCCGTCCGGCGCGCCCTGATCGCAACGGCCGGATTCCGGCCGCCGCCGCACCATTCACCGCATCTTCACCGCAGAGGACGAGCCATAGAGCGGGACGAGCCGATCGCGGAGGAAGCCTCAGGGCGCGCCGGGCGGGCGCAGCAAGGACGTCCTGTGCACGCGACAGAGGCCGAGCGTCGTGCTGCGGGCCAGCCCGGTGACGCTGCTGGTGGTGCTGCTGCTGCACTTCTGCTCACCGACCCCGGCGCTGAATGCGCTCGCACCGCACGACGGCCTCACGCTGACCGGCGACATTGCCTATGCCGATGGCCCGCGCCACACGCTCGACGTCTATGCCCCGCGTCCGGCAGCCACGCCCGCACCGGTGCTGGTGTTCTTCTACGGCGGCGGCTGGTCGTCCGGAGCGAAAGCGATGTACCGCTTCATCGGCGCCGCCATGGCCGCACGCGGCATGCTGGTCGTGATCCCCGATTACCGGCTGCATCCGGAGGTGAGCTTCCCCGCGTTCATGGACGACATGGTCGCCGCGGTCGCCTGGGCGCACGCGAACGCGGCGAAATTCGGCGGCGACCCGCATCGCCTGTTCCTGATGGGCCATTCGGCCGGCGGACAGATCGCCGCCCTGCTCGCGCTGGACGCCGGCTATCTGCGATCGGCGGCACTGTCGCCGGAGCGCGACGTGTGCGGCGTGATCGGCCTGGCCGCGCCGTACGACTATCCTGCCGCTCGACAGCGCCGATGCGCACGCAATCTTTGGACCCGAGGCCGACTGGCCGCGTTACGAGCCGATCAGCCACGCGTCGGCACGCGCCCCGCCGATGCTGCTGCTGGCGGGGCGGGGCGATCGCACGATCGATCCGGAGAGCACGACGCGATTCGCCGCTCGGCTGCGCGCGACGGGCGCCAGTGGTGCAGGATGAGCTGTATCCCGACGTCGGCCACAAGACGCTCATCGCGGCGTTCGGACGGCCGCTGGTATTCCTCGCACCAGCGCGCGAGGCGACGCTGCGCTTCGTCGAGGTGCACAGGGCGTGCGGCGAGTGATCGATGGGCCTCGGGGCGCGAAGCTTCGCAATTTGATCTGGATCAATGACTAACTGCGTCTTAGGGCGAATGAATTCGAATGGTGAACGAGACGTTAAGGAGAGGCTGGACGATGCTCAGCGAGCACTGGAGGAAACTCTTCCGGAGGTTCCTCGCGCACGATATCCCGGACGACATGGCGGCATGCTTCGACTGCGAGGCGGTGTGGTGCCCGAACGAGAGGTTTGCGTCCTGTCCCGTCCGTCTCGCGCGTGCCGCCGCACAAAGCGCTGAACCCGCCGAAGGGTAGCGATAGGCAGCCGGCGGCGCCGGCGGGCATCGCCGCCGGCGTCGCAGCGAGCCGACCGGTCAGGTGACGACCAGATCGGACGTGAACACGTGCCCCTTGGTCTCCGGGCTGAGCAGCAGTGCCACGATCACGCTGACCAGTCCGAGCGTGGTGCCGATCAGCATTGGAACGGCGAAGCCAAGCTGATAGTTGACGGCGAAGAATGTCAGGACCGGCGGCACCAGCCCGCCGAAGATGGTTGCCTGGTGGAAACAGAATCCCGCCGCCGTCGCCCGCACCTCGGTCGGGAAGCGCTCGGTCAGGAAACTCGGCATCTGGCTGTACATGGCGCCGGCGAACAGCCCCTGCACCAGGAACCCGCCGATGATCCAGACCGGATTGCTGCTCAGCAGGTAGGTCGGCGTAACGAGCAGACCCATCGCCGCGGGAATGATCATCGACCAGCGCCGTCCGAGCACATCGCCGATCCAGCCCCAGAAGCACATGGCCAGGAAGGCGATCAGATTGGCGATGGCGACCGGCGTTGCGATCATGCCTGGCGAAAGGCCGAGGTCCTTTTGCAGATGGGTCGCAAACAGGCCCCAGATCGAATAGTAGGTGACCATGCAGCTTGCCATCCACCAGCAGGCGGTCAGCGTATTGCCGAGCAGCGGCCGCTTGAAGATGGCGAACAGCGGCACGCGCATCTCACGCCCCTGGACACGCTGCTTGCGCCGGTTCTCCAGCCAGACCTCCGGCTCCTTGACGTATTTGCGCACCCAGACGACCGCGAGCGCCGGCAGGATGCCGATCCAGAGCAGGCCACGCCAGCCGATGTAGGCGTAGAACAGGCCATAGATCGCGCTGGACAGCAGGAAGCCCAGTCCCCACGACCCTTGCAGAATGCCGCTCATGAAGCCGCGCGAGCGGACCGGCCAGGACTCCATCGCGAGCGATGCGCCGGCGGGCCATTCGGCGCCCATGCCGATGCCGAGCAGGGCGCGGAAGAAGAACAGGAAAGCGAAGTTTGGCGCGAAGCCGGCGATGAAGTTGCAGATCGAGAACCACAGGATCGAAATCATCAGCGGGAGCTTCCGCCCCACCCGGTCGGCAAGCCAGCCCGAGGCGGTGGCGCCGAGCAATCGCAGCCACAGCGTGATGGTGAACACTGCGGTCACTGCCACCAGCGGGACATCGAACTCCTTGGCGATCGGAACCATGATCAGCAGGAAGATGGTGAAATCGAACGCGTCCAGCGTCCATCCCAGCCAGGCGGCCCACCAGGCGATCCATTGATCCTTGGTGGGCTCCTTCCACCATGGAATGAATGCATCGGTACTTGTGGCTGTCCCAGTGGCTATTGCCATTTTGATTGTGCCTCCCGAAGTGCGATACGGATTGAACGAACGGCTCGTTACGTCACGTATTCGAACGACTGTCGCGGGACAGCATTTTCGCTGCCCGATCGTGCGGCACGAAAAGCGGCTGGAAGCCTAAGGGCGCGGCCGGCATCGGGTCAATCAGGACTTTCGGAGATGCAGGTGACCGCATGAGAGCGACGGGGGGACCGGGGCTGCGTCGCCTTGCCCTCTGCCATCGGAGCCAACACAGAAGAGCAAGCCAGAATAACACGGATTACACGGAGAGTATTTTTCCCATGTCTGCTGCCCACATTGACAGAGCATAGTGGAAGATCAGGCTTTGGCTCCGTGTAATCTGTGGCTTGATCTGTGTAGTCGGTGTTAATTCTTGCTGCTCCTCCTGCAATCCCCACGGGCGATGCGGATCGGCGGCAGTCGAATCCCACGCGCTGCGGGGCCAAATGCGATTGCTCTGCGCAGAGGCGCTCGCAACAGGTGCCGGAATGACAACCGTGCCGGTATCCGGCGGCGCGCGCATTCGCTTGACATCAGGGAGTGCCCCCGGATACTCGCCTCGGCGTGATCCGAGCCCCGACATGACCGTTCGTGCCCGAATGACCGCGCCTGACCGGTAACCCGCGTGCTCGCCTTCATCATCTCGCGCCTGCTGCAGGCCATTCCCGTGATGCTGGTGGTCGGCTTCCTGGCCTACGCGCTGTTCACCTTCGTCGGCGATCCGGTCACCATCATGCTCGGCCAGGACCACACCGAGGCGCAGCGCCAGGCGCTGATCCACCAGCTCGGCCTCGATCAGCCGTTCTTCGTCCAGTACGCCAAATTCATGCTGGCCGCGCTGCACGGCAATTTCGGCATCAGCTTTCGCCTGGCCCAGCCGGTCGCCAGCCTGATCGCCGAACGCCTGCCGGCGACGCTGGAGCTCGCGTTCACCGCCTCGGTGCTGGCGACGCTGATGGGCATCCCGCTTGGCGTCTACACCGGCATCTACCGCAACTCGCCGCTGGCACGGCTGTTCATGGTGGTCAGCCTGATCGGCGTTTCGCTGCCGGTGTTCCTGCTCGGCATCCTGCTGATCCTGATCTTCGCCGTTGGCACTCGGCTGGCTGCCCAGCTTCGGCCGCGGGCCGGTGACGCATATCGGCGCATGGTGGACCACGGGGTTCACCTCCTGGGCCGGCATCAAGGCGCTGATCCTGCCGGGCGTCACGCTCGGCCTGTTCCAGATGACGCTGATCATGCGCCTGGTGCGCGCCGAGATGCTCGAGGTGCTGCGCACCGACTACATCAAGTTCGCCCGCGCCCGCGGCCTGTCGAACCGGACGATCAATTTCGGCCACGCACTGAAGAACACGCTGGTGCCGGTGATCACCATCATCGGCCTGCAGCTCGGCGGCATCATCGCCTTCGCGCTGGTCACCGAGACGGTGTTCCAGTGGCCCGGCATGGGGCTGCTGCTGGTGCAATCGGTGGCGGTGGCGGATATTCCGGTGATGGGCGCCTATCTCATGCTGATCGCGCTGGTCTTCGTCGCGATCAACCTGATCGTCGATCTGCTGTACTACGCCGTCGATCCGCGGCTGCGCATCGATCGCCGCGCCGCGACGGGCGCGCGATGAGCGAGCAGGCGATCCAGGCGCCGCACGCCGAGCGCCACGTCGAGGGCCGCCTCGCGCGCATCCTCGACAGCGACCTGCTGTACAGCTTCCGCCGCACGCCGATCGCCGTCGTCTCGGCGCTGGTCGCGCTGGTGCTGATCGTCGGCTCCGTCGGCGCGCCGTGGCTCGCGCCGCACAATCCGATGGACCTCGCGAGCCTCAGCCTGCTCGACAGCCTCAAGCCGCCGCTGCCGCTGGCCGACTCCGACTGGTCCAATCCGTTCGGCACCGACAACCAGGGGCGCGACGTGCTGTCGGCCATCATGTACGGCGCGCGGATCAGCCTGCTGGTGGGGTTCCTGGCGGTGGGCTTTGCCGTCGTGGTCGGCGTCGCGGTCGGGCTGATCGCCGGCTACGCGGGCGGCTTCGTCGACTCGCTGCTGATGCGCATCGCCGATGTGCAGCTGACGTTTCCGGCGATCCTGACCGCGCTGCTGGTCGACGGCGTGATCGGCGCGGCGCTGCCCAAGACCCTGCACACGTCGCTGCAGCTCTACGTGCTGATCTTCGCCATCGGCATCAGCCTGTGGCCGGGCTTCGCGCGCACCGTGCGCGGCTCCACGCTGGTGGAGCGCAACAAGGACTACGTGATGGCCGCGCGGGTCATCGGGCTGTCGTCGACGCGGGTGATGCTGACGCACGTGCTGCCCAATGTGATCGGACCGGTGCTGGTGATCGGCACGCTGGCGCTGGGCAACGCGATCATCGCCGAGGCGACGCTGTCGTTCCTCGGTGTGGGGCTGCCGCCGACCGAGCCGTCGCTCGGGACGCTGATCCGTATCGGCAACGACTTCCTGTTCTCCGGCCAGTGGTGGGTGACGATCTATCCCGGCGTCGCGCTGGTGCTGATGGTGCTGTCGATCAACCTGCTCGGCGACTGGCTGCGCGACGCGCTGAACCCGAGGCTGCGGTGACGGCCCTGCTGTCGGTGCGCGACCTGACCGTCGAATTCCCCACCCGCCGCGGCGCTGCTGCGCGCGATCGACCACGTGTCGTTCGACATCGAGGCCGGCGAAATCCTCGGCGTGGTCGGCGAGTCGGGCGCCGGCAAGTCGCTGACCGGTGCCGCCATCATCGGCCTGCTGGAACCGCCCGGCCGCATCGCCGGCGGACAGATCCTGCTCGACGGCGGCGCATCGACAACCTGCCCTACGAGGCGATGCGGCACATCCGCGGCCGGCAGATCGGCACCATCTTCCAGGACCCGCTGACCACGCTCAATCCGCTCTATTCGATCGGCCGCCAGCTTGTCGAAACGATGCAGACGCATCTGAAGCTGACCGACGCCGATGCGCGCCGGCGCGCCATCGGCTGGCTGGAGGAGGTCGGCATTCCCGCCGCCGCCCAGCGCATCGATGCCTATCCGCACGAGTTCTCCGGCGGCATGCGCCAGCGCGTGGTGGTGGCGCTCGCGCTGTGCGCCGAACCGCGCCTGGTGATCGCCGACGAACCCACCACGGCGCTCGACGTGTCGGTGCAGGCGCAGATCATCACGCTGCTCAAGCGGCTCACGCGCGACCACGGCACGTCGGTGATGCTGGTGACGCACGACATGGGCGTGATCGCCGAGACCGCCGACCGCGTCGCGGTGATGTATGCCGGCCGCGTGGTGGAGATCGGGCCGGTGGCCGAGGTGATCAAGCATCCGGCGCATCCCTACAGCGAGGGCCTGATGGGCAGCATTCCCGTCGCTCGAGCACCGGGTCGAGCGGCTGCGCCAGATCGACGGCGCGATGCCGCGGCTGAACGCGATCCCGCCAGGCTGCGCGTTCAATCCGCGCTGCCCGCAGGTGTTCGACCGCTGCCGGGTCGAGCGGCCGGACCTGCTGGAGGCCGGGGCGACGCGCGCCGCGTGCTGGCTGCATGCGGACCGCGCGGCGCGCGCACGCCGAACGCGCGACGCATGCCTGAGGCGGTGCGCACCGGCGGCTGCCAGTGCGGCGCGGTCCGCTATGCGATCGCGGAGGCGCCGCTGCGGCTTTACGTGTGCCACTGCCGCGAATGCCAGAGGCAGTCGGGGTCGGCGTTCGGCATGTCGCTGTTCGTCCGCCGCGCGACGTTCGCGGTGACGCAGGGCGCGCCGCAAAGCTGGTCGCGCCGGCGGACAGCGGGCGGACGATGGCCTGCCACTTCTGCGCCGTGTGCGGCTCGCGTCTGTGGCACGCGAGGGACGGGATCGACACGATCAGCGTCAAGGCCGGCTCGCTCGATGTCCCGGTGGATTTCGCGCGCGCGATCCACATCTGGACGTCACGCAAGCTGCCGGGCCTGATCCTGCCGCGGACGCGGAGCAGCACGCGGAGGAGCCGCCGTCGTGAGCACGGAACCGCGGGTATCCCCCATTCCCTCTCCGCCCCTGGGGGCGGAGAGGGTCAGGGTGAGGTGGGGGCCTCCTCCAACGCACGCATCACAACCTGCAAAACTCCGTCGATATTCTCCATCACCTCGTTGTTCCAGAACCGGATGACCCGATAGCCATGCCCTGCCAGTTCAGCGGAACGCGCGGCATCGGCGACATGGTTGGCAGCATGCTGGCCGCCGTCGATCTCGATCGCCAGCTTCCGGGCCGGACAGGCAAAGTCCACCACGCGCTGCGCCGATCGGATGCTGGCGGCGGAACTTCCAGGGTCGGCACCTGGCCCGCAGGGCGTACCAGAGACGCTGCTCGGCGTCGGTGGCATCGCGGCGCAGGCGGCGGGCCATGGTGGTCGGTCGTCGTTGCGGCATCGGCCCCCCACCTCTCCCCGGCCCTCTCCGCCCCGAGGGGCGGAGAGGGAGTTTGCGCCGGCGCTGTCTTCGGATGTGTGAAGGCGGGGCCGCGCATGCCTGAGGCGCCGCTCGGGACCCGGTCCGTCGCCGACGCGCCGATGCTCGAGGCATCCGGCGTCTCCCACCATTTCGACGTGTCCAAACCCTGGCTGCAGCGCGTCATCGCGCGCGAGCATCGGCTCAGCCTGCGCGCGGTCGACGATGTGTCCTTCGCCATCCCGCGCGGCACGACGCTGTCGCTGGTGGGCGAGTCAGGCTGCGGCAAGTCCACCATCGCGCGCCTCGCCGTCGGGCTCTATGCACCGCGCGCGGGCGAGATCCGCTTCGAGGGCCAGCCGCTGTCCGCCGCCCGCGCGCAGCCCGACCTGCGGCGGCGGATGAACATGATCTTCCAGGACCCCTACGCCTCGCTCAACCCGCGCTGGCGGGTGCGCGACATCGTCGCCGAACCGATCCGCGCCTTCGGCATCGTCCGCTCGGCGCACGAGATCGCCGACACCGTCGCCGCGCTGCTGATCCAGGTCGGGCTTGCGGCGTCGGACGGGGAAAAATATCCGCACGAGTTCTCCGGCGGCCAGCGCCAGCGCATCTCGATCGCGCGCGCGCTGTCCTCGGAACCCGAGTTCCTGGTGTGCGACGAGCCGACCAGCGCGCTGGACGTCTCGGTGCAGGCGCAGATCCTCAACCTGATGCGCGACCTGCAGCGCCGGCTCGGCCTGACGTATCTGTTCATCAGCCACAACCTGGCCGTCGTGCGCCACATGTCGGACCGGCTGGGCGTGATGTATCTCGGCCGCATCGTCGAGATCGGCCCTGGCGAGACGATCTTCCGCACGCCGCGGCATCCCTATACGCGCCTGCTGCTCGATGCGATCCCCGACCTCGAACTGATCGGCCGCAGCCGCACGCCGGTGGGCGGCGAGGTGCCGAGCCCGATCGCGCCGCCGCCCGGCTGCCCGTTCCATCCGCGCTGCCCGCTCGCCAATGCGCGCTGCCGCAGCGAGAAGCCGGTCCACACGCGGGATGGCGAGGTGCTGGTCGCCTGCCATGCGGTGGAGGAAGGCAGGATCACGGTCTGATGTCGGACGACGACCAAGGCCCCAACCCGCGCCGCGCGCTGGTCGGGCTGCTCGCGATCGTCGTGCTGATCGGCGGCGTGCTGTTCATCATGTACCGGCTCAACCAGGCGGCGCAGCTCCAGGATTGCGTTGCCTCCGGCCGCACCAACTGCGCGCCGATCGAAACGTCCGCCGCGATGAGCGAAACGGCACTTGCCGCTGATTGCACGGCTCTGCTACAAGAATTACTACCAAAGGTTGCTTTCGCGATCGTACAAGACCTGCCGGCGAAATAAAATTGCGTCAAGGCCAATTACCCTAAAACCGCCAGCCTGTCGGAGCCCAATGAAGGCATTGTTCGCGACGAGCGAGTTCGCCGGCCTGGCCAAGGCCGGCGGACTGGGGGACGTTTCCGCAGGTCTGCCGCGAGCGCTCAGACGCCGCGACATCGATGCCCGCGTGCTGATGCCGGCCTATCCGGACGTGCTGTGCAATGCGGGCGACATCACGATCGTGGCGCATCTGCCGGGCCACGCGGCCATCGGTCCGTGCGCCATCGGCGAGGTCCGCATGGCGGATGGCCTGATCCTTTACCTCGTGATCGAGCCGTCGCTGTATCAGCGCGCCGGAAGTCCTTATGCCGGACCAGGCGGGCTCGACTGGCCGGACAACGATCTGCGCTTTGCGCGCCTGTCACTGGCCGCGGCGGACATCGCCGCCGGCACCGCCGGCATGACCTGGCGGCCGGACGTGCTGCACGTGAACGACTGGCAGACCGCCCTGGCGCCGGCCTACCTGCGCTGGCGCGGCGCGCGCGTCCCGACGGTGCTGACCATCCACAACATCGCCTATCAGGGCCTGTTCCCCAGGGAACGCATGCCGCTTCTCGGCATCCCCGAGCATGCGTTCGACATCAACGGCGTCGAGTTCCACGGCAACGTCTCGTTCCTGAAGGGCGGCCTGTACCACGCGGACCTGGTGTCGACCGTCAGCCAGACCTACGCGCGCGAGATCACCACGGAGGCGCTTGGCGGCGGGCTGCACGGCCTGACCAGCGGCATCGCCGCCGAGGGCCGTCTGTCGGGCATCGTCAACGGCATCGACGAGAGCTGGGATCCGAGCCGCGATCCGCATCTGCCGCACCACTTCGAGGCCGACGACCTGTCGGGCAAGCACTCGATCGCCGACCTCGTGCGCATCGGGCTCTGCCTGACGCCGTCCGAGGGGCCGCTGTTCGGCGTGGTGTCGCGCCTGGTGCACCAGAAGGGGCTCGATATCATCGCCGATGCCGCCCGCGACATCGTTCGCGCCGGCGGGCAGATCGCGATCCTCGGGCTGGGCGATCCGGACACCGAGCACATGCTGAGCCGGCTGGCGCGCAGCCATCGCGATCATATCGCCCTGCTGATCGGCTTCAACGAGCCGATGGCGCGGCGGATCGTGGCCGGCAGCGACTTCTGCCTGATGCCGTCACGCTTCGAGCCCTGCGGGCTGACGCAGATGCAGGCGCAGCGCTACGGCTCGCTGCCGATCGCCCACGCCACCGGCGGGCTGGCCGACACGATCGAGGACGGCGAGACCGGCTTTCTGTTCTCGGACCTCTCCGGCGAGGGCTTGTTCGCGGCCTGCCGGCTGGCGTTCGAGGCATTCGACGACGCCGATGTGCTGGCCGAGATGCGCCAGGCCGCCATGGCGCGCAACTTCCACTGGTCCGCCGCGGCGGCGGAATACGAGCAGCTGTATCGACGCCTCGCCGGCCCGATTGTCGCAGACGCTGCCCCGCGACCCGCGCGCCCGCGCCGGCAGATGCGGCCGGTCAGCACGGAGTTGTCCGCCGCGGCGTGATCGGCGCGTCCGAGGCCGTGCCTCCCACGCCTGCGCCACCGCTCACGACCACAGGGATCCGGCTGTGGCCTCGCTCACATGCACGGCGGGTGTGCGCTTGCTAGAAATTCCGGCGCGCACACTGGCAGCAGGGGAGGCCGGCATGGACGACGTGCGACAGTTGAGCTCGCCTGGCGCTGGTATGGCCGACCGGACGCGTACCAGGCTCTGGATGGAGCTGTTGGTGGCGTTCTATGCCCTGGGGCTCGTTGTCGCTTCCATAACTCTGTTCATGTTGAGCACGACCGCCCAGCAGGTGGGGGATCTGATCACCGAGCAAAACGCGAAGGCGCTCGATCTCCGCACCAATCTGGAATATTTCGAACATTACAATCAGCAGGCGGCGTCCGATACATCACTCCCGCCCGGTCTGTTCGATGCATTGATCATGTTCTCACGCGGGAACGGCCAACTTATGCGGTTGGTGCACGCGCTGCGGCTCTGGCCGGCTCCCGGTAACGCGACGCCCTGGGAAGCCGCCAGCAAGCACTTCCCAAAAAGCGGTGTGTTCCCCGAGGCGTATATTGAAAACAAGCCATTCGACCATTACGGGATAAACACGTCCATCAATCGCACCAACATCGTTGACACAGGCTGGTATCAGATCGAGCTGTACCAATTGCTCAGGGACTACGCACAGAACCAGTCCAACTACTACAAGTGGTTTCTCGGCGCAGTGACCACCTACGCGCTGCCGGTGTTCTATGCGCTGCTCGGCGCGATCCTGCATGCCCTGCGCTCATGCGCACATCCGGAGCCGGGCGAGGAGATGGTGGCCTGGAGCGATCGATGCAGCCGTTTCGCGATGGCTGCGATCGCGGGCATTGCGATCGGCTTGTTCCCGTCGCTGATCATAACGAATGCGTCGCTGTCACCGCTCGCACTCGCCTTCCTGGTTGGCTACTCGATCGAGGCATTGACCTCGCGTCTCGACCGGATGTTGCGCGGCCTGGCCAAGAAGGGGAAGACATAACCGGCACTCATGCCCATCAAGGCGATGCCTTGCCGGACAGGACCGCGTGTCGTGGGCACCCAAGTGCTCCTACGCCTGCGCGACCGCACCTGACCACGGAGAGGCCGCGTCGCTCATCCCGGTGCGCGTGCCGTCAGCCGCCTGCACGATCACGTTCGGGCAGGCGAAGTTGATCGGCACCGCGCTGTGCTCGACGACTTCCAGCGGACCGTCCGCCGCCAGCGCATCGAGCACCGCGGGCGGCAGGCGGCGATCGGCGCTGGCGCTGTCGGCACTGGACACGTCGATCCGCGGATGATGCGCCGCCGTCGCCACGTCCATGCCGAAATCCGCGATGAACGTCATCAGCTGGAACACCGCCGCCATGATGCGCCGGCCGCCCGAGGCGCCACCGGCGAGGAACGGCCGGCCGTTCTCGGTCAGCATGATCGGCAGCATGTTGCACAGCGGCCGCTTGCCCGGAGCAATCGCGTTCGGCATGCCGGGCCGCGGGTCGAACCACATCATGCCGTTGTTCAGCAGCACGCCGGATTGCGGCAGCAGCACGCGGCTGCCGAACGAGGACATCAGCGTCGTGGTCATCGCCACGGTGTTGCCCTCGGCGTCGCACACGGTCAGATGCGTGGTGCAGCTTTCGGCCGCCAACGGCTCGGACTCGCCGAGGCCGGCCAGGCGTTCGGCGTAGGCCGCTTTCATCACCCGGGCGAGCGCGCGGTACCACGCAGCGGACGGCGCCGCGCCGCCATAGGGCGCATCGGCCATCCCCTCCAGCACGCGCTTCAGCGTCGGCGCCGCGGTCAGCCCGCCGGTGAGCTGCAGCGTCCGTCCGCGCCAGCCGACCTCCTCGGCCGGCCAGGTGCGCGCCTGGCAGTCGCGCAGATCGTCGAGCGACACCACGCCGCCGAGCGCCCTGATGTCCGCGGCGACCGAGGCGGCGATATCGCCCTCGTAGAAGTCGCGCAGCCCGGCGCGGCCGAGGCGCTCCAGCGTGTCGGCCAGGTTCCCCTGGCGGAATGAAGCCGGGCGTGCCCTGATAGGGCGGCGCGGGCGGCAGCCCGTCCGGCAGGTAGACGCTCGCCGTCGTCGGATAGCGCCGGATCGCGTGCGCCGAGGTGGCGACCTTCAGCGCGGTGTACCAGTCCTGCGGCAGGCCGCGCCGCGCCAGGGCGATCGCCGGAGCGATCACCTCGGCCAGCGGCAGCCTGCCCCATTGCCGATGCATGTGGTCGTAGCCGGCGACCGAGGACGGGATCGCGACCGACAGCGGGCCGTGGATGTTGATGTCGCCCTCGACTTCCGGCCACGCGAACAGGTCCGTCGTCATGCGGCCGGTCAGCCGATAGCGCGCGGGGTCCGTCGCCGCGGGCGCGCGCGGGCCGAAATCCACCACATCGGCGCGCTTCTGGCCGGCGCGGTGCACCAGCGCGAAGCCGATGCCGCCAAGCCCGGAGTTCCATGGCTCGTGCGTGGCAAGCGCCAGCGCGGTCGCCACCGCGGCGTCGATCGCATTGCCGCCGGCGTCCAGCACGGCAACGCCCGCCTCGGCTGCGCCCTTGGCCTGCGACACCACGATGCCGCGCCGACCGGTCGCAGACGGCTTCGCGAGCTGCCAGTGCTGCGTGATGTGGGGCGGCGGGGTGTACTGCATTGGCGTAATTCCTCGAATTCACTGGCCGGATGCTCGGCTGCCGAAGCGCTGCTGTGCAAGGCCCGTCTCAGGCAGTGCGTTCGGGAGTAGATTTCACCGCAGAGGCGCGGAGGACGTTGTGCCGTTGCGGTGGAACATTCTCTGCGGCAGACCCGAACGCACGAACGGTCCGTTGCTCGGCCTTCGAGCCATCACGGCGCAGGCCCCTTGATGGCAGACCCACCTTGCCCGAACGTGGCCCGAACAACACGAGATCAGCGATGTACCTGAACACATTTGCCGAGACGACTCAGCCCCTGGACATGACCCGGTCCGACGAATTCGCCCTGCTGCTCGCCAGTGCATCCGACCTCGGCATTCCGCATGCGCCGGAGGTGCCGTATTGGTCGCGCAACATCGTGCTGCGGCAGCTGCGCTTCCATTTCCTGGAATGGGGCGCGCCGGATGCCCCACCCATCGTGCTGCTGCACGGCGGCCATCAGTCGGCGCATTCCTGGGACCTGGTCAGCCTGCACCTGGCGCGCCGCTATCGGGTGCTGGCACTGGATCAGCGCGGCCACGGCGACACCGAATGGGCGCGCGACGTGGCGTATTCCAACCACGCGATGTCGCTGGACGCCGAGGCGTTCATCGGCGCGCTCGGGCTGGAGCGGCCGATCCTGATGGGCCACTCGATGGGCGGACGCAACGCGATGCTGCTGACCAAGCGCAATCAGTCGCTGCTGCGCGCGCTGGTGATCGTCGATGTCGGCCCGGAGGTATCGGATCGCGGGCGCGCGGTGATCGCCGGTTTCGTGCGCAACAACGAGGAGTTCGACGATCTGGACCACTTCGTGCGGAACGTGCAGCAGTACGATCCGTACCGCACGCGCGAGCACATCGAGCGCACGGTCAAATACAACATGCTGCAGCGCGCGGATGGGAAATTCGTCAGCAAGTGCGATTCAAATCCGCGCCGGCTGGGACTGGTGCGCGGCAGCGGGCCGCAGGAGAACATTACCCTGGATGATGCGCGCGCGTTCGGTCTGCCGGTGCTGGTGGTGCGCGGCGCGAACTCCGCCATCCTGACGGCGGAGGCAGCGGAGCGACTGCGCGATGCGCTGCCGCAGGGGACGCTGGTGACGGTGCCCGACTGCGGGCACAACGTGCACGGGCAGAACACCAAGGGGTTCATCGAGGCGGTGGGCGGGTTCCTGGATCATAAGTCGGGTTGAGCGTTTCCAGACACCGTAGCGGAAAGCGACGGCATGGACGACCGGATCAGGTTGACCGCGGCCGTCGTGCAGGCTCGCTTGTTGCGTCGCTCTTGCGGCCGTCCCTGCGCGAGTCTATCCGAACCGCTCCAACCGGTAATGCGGATCCACCGGCTCACCCCGCAGCACCGCATCGGCCGTGATCCGGCCGACGACCGGCCCCAGTGTATATCCGTTTGCCGCCGACAGCGTTGAAGAACCCCGGCAGACCGGGCGCCTCCCCAGGATCGGCGCGCGATCGATCGCCGGATTGATCCCGGTCCAGGACCGCACGATGCTGAGGCTCCGCAGCGCCGGCAGCACGCGCGCGCAGACCCATAGGTTGCCCTCGATGTTGCGGCGCAGATTGTGCGTCCGCCCGCTCGCCGGATCGAAGCCGCCGAACCAGCCGCCGCCGACCAGGAAGCCGCCGCTCGCCTGCTGCTTCAGCGACAGATGCCGGTGCGCCAGCGCGATCAGATGCCGCGTCAGCGGCGGCGCCGGCTCGGTGACGATGACCTGCTGCACCGTGCCGGTGACCGGCAGATCGAGCCCCACCATGCGACCGATGTGCGCCGCCCAGGGGCCCGTCGCGTTCACCACGCGCCCGGCCGTGATCGCGCCCTTGCTCGTCGTCACCCGCCACGCGGCGCCATCGCGCGCGATCGCCTGCACCTCGGCGCCGCGCAGCACCCGCGCGCCGTGGCGTTGCGCCAGCTTCAGCACCGCCATCGTGCCGCGCAGCGGGTCGCCATAGCCCTCGGCCGGCACGAAATCGGCGCCCACCATCGTGTTCGGCCAGTGCCGGAGCCAGCGTCGCGCAGTTCGTTGGCGCCGAGCACGTGGCTCTCGATGCCCCAGCGGCGCTCCATCGCGGACTTGCGCCGCAGCCAGTCCATGCCGGCAGCGCTGTCGGCCAGCATCAGCCCGCCCTCGGTGCGGATGCCCAGGTCCTCGCCGGCCTCCGCCGCGATCTGCTTCCACAGCGCGATGCTGCGCGGCGCGAGCGGCAGCGTGTGGGCGGCGGGACCGCCATCCTCCGGCGTGTCGTCGTCGAAGTCATAGGACAGCAGCTGCACGTGCAGGCTGCCGGCGTTCGCGGTGCTGGCCGCCATGCCGGCTTCGTCGCGCTCCGCCAGCAGCACGTCCGCGCCGTCCCTCGCCAGGTAATACGCGGTGCACAGCCCGGCCAGGCCGCCGCCGATCACCAGCACATCGGCGTGGCGCGTCTCGGCCGGCAGGTCGGGCAGCGGATGCAGGTGCGCCGGCGGGTTCGGCGCTTCCAGCAACGGCGCCTCGAACTCGGGCGCCTCGAACATCAGCGGCGCGGCCGGCACCGGGCGCAGCGGCGCGCGCGGTGCGGCGAACGCGAAGTCGTCCGGTGCATCGGGACACAGCCGCGCAATGGTGGCGGAGCAGAAGCGGCCCTGGCAGCGGCCCATGCCGGCGCGCGTCGCCTTCTTCAGCGCCGGCAGCGAGGTCAGGCCGCCCGCGAGTTCCTGGCGCAGTCGCCCGGCGGTCACCTCCTCGCAGCGGCAGACGATCGTCGCGTCGGACAACGCCGCGGGCAGGCGGCGGCCGGAACACGCGCCAGAGCGCGTCCTGGAACGCCAGCGCGCGTGCGAGCGCCGCGCGCGTCGGAGGTTCATCCGGCGCAGGCAGGCCGAGGTCACGCGCCGCCGCAAGGCCGGCCAGCCGGCCGCGCGCCATCGCGACGCGCGCGCCGCCGAGTGACGCACCATCGCCGACCGCGAACACGCCGCCGACCGACGTGCGCCCGTCATCGTCGGTCTCGGTCGCGAGGTGGCCGAGCCCGACATCGACGAAGCGGTGCGCCGCGCCGAGCGCGCGGGCGAGTCCGGTCTCCGGCTGGAAGCCCAGGTTCAGGGCGACGACATCCACATCGAACGTCCGGCCCGCGACCGACGCCGACCGCACGCGCGTCTCGCCGTGCAGCTCCGTCACCTGTGCCGACCACAGCACCGGCACGCCGGCGCGCTTCAGCGTCACCAGCATGCCGATCCCCTCGCGCACGAGGTCGGGGGCGGCACGCGCCATCGTCCAGGCGTCGCGCCACGCCGCGAGGCTGGGGCGCGGCGCCGCCTCGACCACCGCAAGCGGTTTGACTCCGCCCGCCAGCAGTTCACAGGCAAGCTGCAGATTGAGCGGACCGCTGCCGGCGATCAGCACGCGCTCGCCCGGGCACACGCGCTGCGCTCGCACCAGCGTCTGCACCGCGCCGGTGGTCATGACGCCGGGCAGGGTCCAGCCGGGCAGCGGCACAGGCCGCTCGTGCGCACCGGTCGCCAGCACCAGGCGGCGCGGCCGGAACGTCACCGCATGTCCGCCCACCAGAGCGGCGATCTCGTCGGCCGCGAAGGCGCCCCAGACGGTTGCCTCGGTCTCGATCCGAGCGCCCGCCGCCAGCGCCCGCTCGCGAAGCTCTGCCCCCAGGCGGAACTGCGCATCCGGCGCGGCATCGGCGTGGCTGTCGGCCAGCGGCTTGGCGTATTGCCCGCCGGTGGCGCTGCGCTCGTCCAGCACGACGACATCCGCGCCGGCCTCGGCCGCCGCAATCGCCGCCGACAAGCCGGCCGGTCCGGCGCCGACCACCAGCACGTCGCAGACCCGGTCCTCCGCCTGCGCGCCCGCGGGTTCGGCGCCGAGCGGGGCGAGCGGCAGGGTTGCCTCGCCGGTCACGACCATGCCGTCGGCCGCCTTGGTCATGCAGGCGCGCTGGCCGATGCGGCCGTCCACCGTCACCACGCAGTCGAAGCAGGCACCCATGCCGCAATGGAGACCGCGCGGCGCGCCAGTCGCGGTGCGGCGGAACGCGACGATGCCCGCGGCAGACAGTGCGGCGGCGATCGTCTCGCCCTCCAGCGCGGGGATTGGAGCGGCGTCGAATCGGAAGGCGATCGGCGCGGCCGGTCGGCCGGATGGAAGGGTGGGACAGGCGCATCGGCTGGGTTCTAGTGGGTGGGGGGAGTGGGGCAAGTCCGCAGCACCCCCTCCCCAACCCTCCCCCGCGTCGCGGGAGAGGGCGTTCATCGCACCTTTGGCGAGAGGTGGCGCCAATTTAGGCGAACTGCCTGTTACATCGCCGAACGTCGCCACGCCGGTGCCTGCTTTCCCGGCGCCGGCGCATGGCACGCCGCTCGCATGTCGCGGTCGCCTACCCTCCAGGAGATGTCGTCATGTGTGAACACGGCACGATCGACCTGTCCCGCCTGCGCGCCACGCGCTTCGACCGGCGCAGCTTCCTGCGCGCCACCGCGGCCAGCACGCTGACGCTCGCGCTCGGCGCGGGCGCCGCGCACGCCGCCGATGCGCATATCAAATCGACGCACGGCTCCGGCTTCTGCAACCTGAACTACTTCCTGGCGAACGCGCTCCAGACCGCCAAGGACGATGGCGTGATGCTCGACTTCGTCATCACGCCATCCTTCGCCGAGCAGGTCACGTTCCTCGGCGCCGGCCAGGTCGACGCCGGGCTGATCCCGTACACCAGCTTCGTCGCGCTGTTCGATGCCGGCGCGCCGGTCAAGATCATCGCCGGCGGCGGCATCCAGGGCTGCGTCCTGGTCGCACAGCCGGGCCTCGACACGCCGGACAAGCTGAAGGGCAAGACGCTGGGCACCTTCCAGATGGACACGCTGGAGGTGCTGCCGTTCGACTGGATGAAAAAGCACGGCGTGAACTTCAAGGACATCAACGTCCGCTACATGGGCAACACGCCCGAGGCGGTGGAGGCGTTCAAGGCCGGCGCGCTCGATCTGATCTGCACCATCGAGCCGTACGGGACCGCGCTGCTGAACGACGTGAAGGGCAGCGTGATGCTGTCGGACGGGCTCGACATCTACGGACCCGGCTACACCGACTGCGTGCTGGCGGTGCGCGCCGACATGATCCAGCAGAATCCCGCCGCGCTGAAGTCGCTGATCAAGGGCATGATGAAGGCACAGTACATGGCCGAGACACAGCCCGAGGAGACGCTGAAGATCCTGGTCGGTCCGTACTACAAGACCTCGATGGAGAATGCGCGCATCGCGATGTCGAAGCAGCCGTCGGTGGTGGACGCGCGCAACCAGACGCAGTTCATTCTCGACCGCGTCGAATTGCTGACCGAGATGGGCTACATCAAGAAGAAGCCCGGCCGCGATGCGATCGACTGGACGCTGCTCGAGCAGGTGATCGCCGAGAACCAGGACCTGTATGGCAAGCTCAAATACAAATCCGCTGCCTGACGCGGCGCTGCGTCCGGTCGCCGGCTCGGCGTTCGGCGCGCTGCCCTGGGGCGCGATTGCGCAGACGGCGCAACGCCTGCTGTGGGGTGCGCTGTCGATCGGGCTGTTCGCCGGGCTGTGGGAACTGTGCTGGGCGCTCGGCTGGTCGGATCCGAAGCTGCTGCCGCCGCCGCATGTCTTCATCGGCAACATCGTCGACCAGGCCAAGTTCTTCAACACGGTGAACCGCTGGCAGATCGGCGCCGGCGGCGGTACGGGGCCGAGCCCGGCGATGGCGGTGGTCTACACGGTCGCTGCGTCCACCGGGCGCGTGCTGACCGGGCTGGTCATCGCGTTCACGCTGGCGATCACGACGGGCGTGGCGATCCGCTACTTCCGGCTGTTCGAGCGGCTGACATTGCCGACGATCACGCTGCTGGCGCCGGTGTCGCCGATCGCCTGGCTGCCGGTGGCGATCTTCCTGTTCGGCATCGGCAACGGGCCGGCGGTGTTCATGGTGGTGGTCGCGCTGTTCTTCCACATGGTGCTGGCGACCATCACGCAGATCGACGGGGTGAACCGCAATTTTGTCAGCGTCGCGCGCACGATGGGCGCATCCAAGCGGCAGATCTATGCGCGGGTGGTGATCCCGGCGATCCTGCCGGGGCTGTTCATGGTGCTGCGGCTCAACCTGTTCGGCGCCTGGATGGTGGTGCTGATCGCCGAGGCGACCGGCGTGGGCTACGGGCTGGGCCAGGTCATCATGCTGGCGCGCAACACATTCAATCCGTCGCTGGTGTTCTTCACCATCGGGCTGATCGGGGTGCTTGGATTCACGTTCGATTTCCTGCTGCGCCAGGTGCAGCGGCGGTTGCTCTACTGGGTGCCGCGCGAGGTGCTGCGTGGCGTCTAGCGCGGTGCGTCCGTTCTCGTCCAAGGACGCGATGATCTGCCGCGCCGTCGGCAAGACATGGGCGGCGGGCACATCGCGCGCGCATGAGGCGTTGCGCGGCATCGACCTGGACGTGGCGCCCGGCGAGTTCGTGGCACTGCTGGGGCCGTCGGGCTGCGGCAAGTCCACGCTGCTGTATCTGATGTCCGGGTTGGAGGCCGCCAGCGCCGGCGAGATCTGGTCGTTCGGCGAACGCGTGGAGACGCCGTCGCCGGAGCGCAGTTTGATCTTTCAGGAGACCTCGCTGTTTCCCTGGCTGTCGGTCTGGCAGAACGTCAGCTTCGGGCTGTCGATCAAGGGCGTCGCGGCGGCCGAGCGCAAGGACGTGGCGCGTCGCGCGCTGGCCCGCGTGGGACTGTCGGAGGCGATGGACAAGCGCCCCGACGAGTTGTCCGGCGGCATGCGCCAGCGCGTTGCGGTGGCGCGTGCGCTGGCGATGCGTCCGCGGGTGCTGCTGATGGACGAGCCGTTCGCCGCACTGGATGTGCAGACGCGCGCGAAGATGCAGGACTTCCTGCTGGACGTCTGGCGCGGGTCGGGGGCTTCGGTGGTGTTCGTGACACACCATATCGACGAGGCGGTGGCGCTGGCCGATCGTGTCGTGGTGTTCACCGCGCGGCCGGGGCGGGTGAAGACGATCGTGCCGGTCGATCTGCCGCGTCCGCGCGATCTGTTTTCCCGCGAGGCCGAGGCGTTGCGGCGGCAGTTGACCGGTCTGCTGCGCGATGAGGTGGACCGCGCGTTTGCCGAGCAGGAGGCTTTGGCGGTGGAATGACGTGACCCCTCCCCCCGCCCCCCTCCCGCAAGGGGAGGGGGAGTCATGGAACCGAAACTCCCCCTCCCCTCGCGGGAGGGGGGCGGGGGGAGGGGTCCAATAGACCAGGAGGACCCAATGCCCGCATCACTGATCCGCAGTCGCACCACGATCACACACGCGCTGGATCGCCACACCTGGAACGAAATTCACGACGGCGCGGTGCTGCAGGAGGACGGCACGATCACCGAGGTCGGCACCTACGCCGACCTGTCCCGCAAGCATCCAAACGTCCCGGTGATCGGTTCGGGCAACGAAATTCTCCTTCCCGGCTTCATCAACGGCCACCACCACGTGGGGCTCACGCCGGTGCAGCTTGGCTCGCCGGACATGCCGCTGGAGCTGTGGTTCGTCACGCGCATGGTGGCGCGCAATCTGAACCTGTATCTCGACACGCTGTACTCGGCGTTCGAGATGATCGCCTCCGGCATCACCACGGTGCAGCACATCCACGGCTGGATGCCCGGGAAGCTGGGCGAAGTGGATGCGCGCGCCGACGAGGTGATCCGCGCCTACGAGGATATCGGCATGCGGGTCTCCTACTCGTTCGCGGTGCGCGATCAGAACCGGCTGGTGTATCAGCGCGACGAGGATTTTGTCGCGAGCCTCCCGGCAGAACTGCGCGATCCGATGCAGCGCTGGTTTTCCCGATTCCAGCTCTCGCTCGACGACTATATTTCTCTGTTCGAAAACCTGTACGGGCGGCACCAGAACAAAAGCCGCGTGAAGATCCAGCTGGCGCCTGCCAATCTGCACTGGTGCTCGGATGCGGCACTGGGACGGCTGGCGGAAACGTCGAGAAAGTACAACGTGCCGCTGCACATGCATCTGCTGGAAACGGCGTACCAAAAGGAGTACGCGCGCCGCCGCGGCGACTGCACGGCGGTGGAGTATATCGACCGCTTCGGACTGCTCGGCCCGCAGCTGACACTGGGCCACGGCGTCTGGCTGAACGAGGCGGACATCGACCGGCTGGCCGCGACCGGCACCTGCGTGTGCCACAACTGCTCGTCCAATTTCCGGCTGCGCTCGGGTGTCGCGGCGCTGAACGTGTTCGAGGCCAAGGGGATCAACACCGCGATCGGCCTCGACGAAGCCGGCATCAACGACGATCGCGACATGCTGCAGGAGATGCGCATGGTGCTGCGCGCGCATCGCGTGCCGGGCATAGGCGACGAGGTGCCGACGCCGGCGCAGGTGTTCCGCATGGCAACGTCCGGCGGCGCGAAGACCACCGCGTTCGGCGAGCGCCTCGGCGTGCTGGAGCCCGGGCGCGCCGCCGACATGGTGCTGATCGACTGGCAGCAGGTCAGCTACCCGTATCTCGACGAGGCGATGCCGCTGCTGGATGCCGTGCTGCAGCGCGCCAAGACCGAAGGCGTGCGCAGCGTGATCTGCGACGGCGAGGTGATCTACACGGACGGAAAATTCACCAAGGTGGATCGCGACGGCGCGCTGCGGGCGCTGCACGACGATCTGAACAAGGCGCTGGCGGACGACGAGGTGGAACGCCGACACCTGTCGAAGGCGCTGCTGCCGCATGTGCGGGCGTTCTACGCCAACTATTTCGATCCGGCGCGGCATGAGCCATTCTACCGGCCAAGCTCACGCGTCTGACCGGAGGTTCGCATGGCCGAGTTCGATCTGGTGATCCGTGGCGGCACCGTGGTGACGGCCGCCGATACGTTCCGCGCCGATGTCGGCGTGCGCGACGGCCGCATCGCCGCGCTGGGCGAGAAGCTGGACGGCGCGCAGGTGCTGGATGCCGGCGGGCTGCTGGTGCTGCCGGGCGGCGTCGATACGCACTGCCATATCGAGCAGTTGCGGCCGACCGGCGGGACGGACGAGGAGAGTTTTGTCACCGGCAGCACCGCGTGCCTGGCGGGCGGGACCACCACGGTCATCACCTTCGCCGCGCAGTTCAAGGGCCACGGCATCCGCGACACGCTGGCCGAGTATCATCGGCGCGCTGCGCAGGCGATGGTGGACTACAGCTTCCACCAGATCATCACCGATCCATCGGATGCAGTCGTGCGCGACGAAATTCCTGAGGTGGTCGCCTCGGGCGTGCGCAGCCTGAAGGTGTTTCTGACCTACGAGCCGTCGCATCTGGACGACCGCGAATTCCTGCGCGTGCTGGCCGCGGCGCGGCGGACCGGCGCGCTGGTGACGGTGCATTGCGAGAACTACGAGGCGATCCGCTGGCGCACCGCCGCACTGATGGCGGACGGGCGCAGCGCACCGAAATACCATTCGTGGTCGCGGCCGAAGATCGTCGAGCGCGAGGCGACGCATCGGGCGATTGCGCTCGCCGAACTGGTGGATCAGCCGATCCAGGTGTTTCATGTGTCGTGTTCCGAGGTGGCCGAGGAGATCGCGCGGGCGCAGGCGCGCGGGCTGAAGGTGTGGGCGGAGACCTGCCCGCAATACTTCGTGCTCGGCGCCGACGACATGGACCGGGCCGGCTTCGAGGGGGCAAAGTTCATGTGCAGCCCCAGTCCGCGCGACGCGGCGACCAGCGAGGCGCTGTGGGGCGACATAAGGCGCGGCACGCTCGATGTGGTGTCGTCCGATCACAGCGGATCGAGCTACGAGGGCGAGCAGGGAAAACGCATCCACGGCAACAACGCGCCGTTCCCGGACATTCCCAACGGCGTTCCGGGCCTGGCCGCGCGGCTGCCGATCGTGTTCAGCGAAGGCGTGGCCAAGGGGAAAATCGATCTCAACCACTATGTGCGGCTGATCGCCACCAATCCGGCGAAGCTGTTCGGGCTGTATCCGCGCAAGGGGACGATCGCGCCGGGGTCGGATGCCGACATCGTGCTGTGGGATCCGGGAAAGCGCGTCACCATCACCAACGCACTGATGCAGCATACAATCGACTATACACCGTACGAGGGCATGGAGGTCACCGGCTGGCCGGTGGCGACGGTGAAGGGCGGCCGCGTGGCGATGCGCGACGGCAAGGTGCAGGCGGAGCCGGGGAGCGGGACGTTCCTCGCGCGCGGGCCGTATGCGATGATCAAGCCGACCGGCAACCTGCCCGACGGCTTCGACGCGTCACAGTTTGCATAGCATCGGACTATGCCGTGACCACCGACGCATTGCAGCCACCGGCCCACCTCCAATCGTCCGTGCCGGCGCGCGCTCTGGGGGCCGGCGCGGTGGGCGCGCTTGCGTTGGGCGCGCTCGCGCTGGGTGCGCTCGCCATCGGCGCTCTCGCCATCGGCCGCCTCGCGATAGGCCGCCTGGCGATCGGTCGCGGAACCGCGCGCAGCCTGCATGTCCGGCGGCTCACCGTGGACGAACTGAAGATCGGCCGCATCGTCCGCGACTGATAACCGAGCGCTCGCGAGGGGCAACTCGCGTTCGCGCTTTTGCACCTGCGGGACGACCCGCACTTGGCGGCTGGCCGCCGCTGTGGTGAAGCTATGCACTCGGGCTACGTTGGAGCGGTCCAATGATCGGCGTCGACTGGGGCACCACCAGCTTCCGCGCGTTCCGCATCGCACGCGACGGCACCATCCGCGATCGCCGCGCCGGCCTGCGCGGCATCCTCAATGTGCCGAACAATCGGTTCTCCGACACGCTGCGCGAGGAGATCGGCCCCTGGCTCGCCGCGGGCGAGAACCACGTGCTGCTGTCGGGCATGATCGGCAGCCGGCAGGGCTGGAAGGAGGCGCCCTACCTGCCCTGCCCCGCCGGCGCGCCGGAGATCGCATCGGCGCTGGTCGGGATCGAGTTCGACTGGGCGCAGGTGAAGCTGGTGCCGGGGCTGTCCGCGACCGACGAAGCGGGTGTCGCCGAGGTGATGCGCGGCGAGGAGACGCAGGTGATCGGCGTGCTGGACGCGATGGGCGGCAGCGGGCTGGCCTGCCTGCCGGGGACCCACTCGAAGTGGGTGCGGGTCGAGGACCGCCGCATCACCGGCTTCACCACGCACATGACCGGCGAAGCGTTCGGCGCGCTGCGGGGCTACACGATCCTGGGGCGCATGATGCGCGAGGGGCCATCGGACGGCGCGCCGTTCGACGCGGGGGTGCGGCGATCGGGCGACCCCGGCGGCCTGCTGCACCACATCTTCGGTGCGCGCGCCGAGGTCCTGGCGGGTCGGCTCGTCGAGACGGATGCGGCGGCGTACCTGTCCGGCATCCTGATCGGCCACGAGGTCCGCTCGGCTCTGGTGGGTGCGCCGGGTGTGGTGGTGCACGTGATCGGCGCGCCGGAACTGACCGCGCTCTATTCGCGTGCGATCGCCGCCCAGGGCGGGTTTCCCGAGCGGCATGACGGCGAGGCGGCGGCGCGCGGCCTGGTGCTGATCGGCGGGCATGCGGCATGGACCTGACCGCCTGGCTGGCACGCTGCCCGCTGGTCGCGATCCTGCGCGGGGTGAAGCCCGACGAGGTGCTGGCGATCGCCGAGGCGCTGGAGCGCCAGGGGGTCGCGATCGTCGAGGTGCCGCTCAATTCGCCGCAGCCGATGGCGAGCATCGCGGCTCTGGCGCGGGAGTTCGGCGAGCGGCTGCTGATCGGTGCCGGCACGGTGATGACCGCGGCGCAGGTGGCGGAGATCGCGCTCGCCGGCGGCCGGCTGGTGGTCACGCCGCATGCCGATGCGGCGGTGACGCGCGCGGCCAGGGAGCGGGGGCTGCTGGCGGTGCCGGGGTTCTTCACGCCGGCCGAGGCGTTCGCCATGCTGGCGGCCGGCGCCGATGCGCTGAAGCTGTTCCCGGCCGAAGGCGCCAGTCCCGGCGATGCTGCGCGCGCTGCGGGCGGTGCTGCCGGCGGGGACCGCGGTGCTGCCGGTGGGCGGCATCGATGCGTCCAACATGGCGGCGTGGCGGGCGGCCGGCGCGGCGGGGTTCGGCATCGGTTCCGCGATCTACCGGGTGGGCGACAGTCCCGCGACGGTCGCTGCGAAGGCGCATGCGCTGGTGGCGGCGCTGGCGGATTAGCGGCGGCGGCCCGGCGGTTTCTTTCCCACACGCGCAAACCGGGTTACCAATGCCGGCCGCCATGGAGGATCTTTTGATGACCGATCCGGTGCAGTACCGGCCCCTCGCCCCGGGCACGCAGCCGCCGTACGACGCGCCGGGATATCTCGGCACGATCAAGCGGCACCCGAAGCAGAAGCCGCATCCCCTGCCGCACACCATCACCGAGACCTCGGGGCCGAGCTTTTCCGCCCGCCCACTTTCCCCCGCTCGTCGACCTTACCAAGACCGGGGACAAACCTGCGCTGGGCGAGCGCATCATCGTCGCCGGCCGCATCACCGACGAGGACGGCCGACCCGTGCCGCACACCATGGTCGAGATCTGGCAGGCCAACGCGACCGGGCGCTACGACCATCCGGCCGACCAGCACGACGCGCCGCTCGATCCGAATTTCCACGGCGCGGGACGGGTGTTCACCGACGCCGACGGACAATACCGGTTCCTGACGATCCGCCCCGGCGCCTACCCATGGCCCAACCACCGCAACGCCTGGCGGCCGAACCATATTCATTACTCGTATTTCGGTCCCGCGTTCGCCACGCGCCTGGTGACCCAGATGTACTTTCCGGGCGACCCGCTGCTGGCGTTCGACCCGATCTTCCACGCGGTGCCGGACGAGCATGCGCGCAACCGGCTGATCGCCGTGTTCGATCTCGACATCACCGAACCGGACTACGCGCTCGGCTTCCGGTTCGACGTCGTGCTGCGCGGGCGCGGCGCCACGCCGATGGAGGACTGACCGATGCCGAACGCCACGGCCAGCCAGACCATCGGCCCCTACTGGCACCTGCTCGAGGACCCGTCCTGGGCCGACCTCACGCGCTTCGGCGCGCAGGGCGAAAAGATAACGCTGACCGGCGCCGTGCTGGATGGCGACGGCAAGCCATGCTCGGACGCCTGCGTGGAGATCTGGCAATCCGACCCACCGGTGTCGGACAGCTTTCCCGGGTTTGGGCGCAGCAACACCGACGCCGAGGGAAAATACCGGTTCACCACAGTGAGGCCGGGGCCGGTGCCGGGGCGGGGCAATGCGCAGCAGGCGCCGCATATCGCGATCTGCATCCTGTCGCGCGGGCTGATGCGCGCGCTGGTGACGCGGGCGTATTTCCACGGCGAGAAGCTGAATGCGACCGACCCGCTGCTGATGTCGATCGACGAGCCGGCGCGGCGGAGCACGTTGATTGCTCGACCGGCGGGCGACGCTGCGTGGCGAATGGATGTGCGGCTGCAGGGGGAGAACGAGACGGTGTTCCTGGATGTGTAGACCACGCAGCACCCCGCTACGCGGGAGCGGGATGTCCGCCACATCTGCGAAGCGGCAGGGCTGGGAGGGCTGACACAATGCCCGATTAACCCCGCCGACAGCCCGATCCTCGGCACGCTCTACGGCAGCGACGCCATGCGCGCGGTGTTCGACGAGCGCGCGTATTTCCAGCGCATGCTCGACGTCGAAGCGGCGCTCGCCCGCGTGCAGGCGCGGCTCGGCATCATCCCGGCCGACGCCGCCGATGCGATCACCCGCGCAGCAGTCGTCGAGAACCTGAGCACGGACGAACTTGCGGCCAGCGCACGCAATGTCGGCTACCCGGTGGTCGGCCTGGTCGCCGGGCTGTCGCGCGCCGCGGGCGAGGCGGGCGGCTGGACGCATTGGGGCGCCACCACGCAGGACATCATGGACACCGCCACCGTCCTGCAGGTGCGCCAGGGCCTGACGCTGATCCGCACCGCGCTCGCCGGCATGGTCACGGCGCTGGCGGCCCAGGCGGAGAAGCATCGCCACACGGTGATGGCCGGGCGGACGCATCTGCAGCAGGCGCTGCCGATCACGCTCGGCCTGAAATGCGCCGTCTGGGCGCAGCCGCTGATCGCCCATGTGCACCGCCTCGATGAACTCCGCCCGCGCGTCGAGCAGGTGAGCTTCGCGGGTGCGGCTGGCACGCTGGCATCCCTTGGAGATAGGGGCGTCGCGGTGATGGAGGGCCTGGCCGCCGAACTGGGGCTCGCCGCGCCGGCCGCACCCTGGCACGTCTGCCGCGACGGCTTGGCCGAGACGGTCGCCTTCCTGGGCCTGGTCTGCGGCAGCCTGGCGAAGCTCGCCACCGACATCATCCTGCTGGCGCAGACCGAGGTTGCCGAGGTCGCGGAACCCTACGTTGCCGGCCGCGGCTCCTCGTCCACCATGCCGCAAAAGCGCAACCCGATCGCCAGCGAGTACATCCTGGCGGCCGCCCGCACCGTTCACGCTCTGGTGCCGGTGATGTTCGGCGCCATGGCGGCCGACCACGAGCGCGCCACCGGACCGTGGCAGGCCGAAGCGCTGGTGCTGCCGCAGGCGTTCGTGCTGACGCATGGCGCGCTGCTGCACGCGGGCGCCATCGCCGATGGCATGGTGGTGGACGCGGCACGCATGCGGCGGAACCTCGACCTGACGGGCGGGCTGATCGTCGCCGAGGCGGTGATGATGGGGCTTGCCCCACAGATCGGCCGCGGCGAGGCGCACCACGTGGTGAAGCATGCGTGCGATGCGGCGTTGGCCGAGCGCATCCCGCTGGCGGATGCGCTGGCGCGCGAACCGATGGTGGCGGAGCGGCTGGATCGCGCGGCGATCGAGCGGTTGACCGATCCGGCGCATTATCTCGGCAGCGCCGATGCGTTCGTTGATCGCGTGCTGCGCGCGGGTCAGGCGTTGCGCTGACAGGACTCCGCGCCCGATATCGCGCTGCTGTTACGTCGTCGTGGCCGGGGACACTCTCATGGCCGCGCACCCGTGTGCACCAGGATAAGAGCCACGCTGGAGAAAAGTCCTCCCCCTCCCCTTGCGGGAGGGGGTTAGGGGGAGGGGGAAGGCGCCCCGAGGTCACGAACGCCGCGACCGCGACTTGTGCTGCTGCTACCCCTCCCCCCAACCCCCTCCCGCAAGGGGAGGGGGAGAATGCTGCTTCGGCCAGCGCTTATCCAGATGCGTATGGGGCGCGTCCCGACCACCAGGTGCGGCAGCCTGCCTCGACGGATGGCCGGGACACATGCCCGGCCATGACCGAAGGTACGAGTAGCGATGGAAGGTCATTGGTTCGGGCCGCCGGCATTGTTTCTCCGAAGGCGGTGATGGGCGGGAAGCGGACGGTTCCGGACGGTCAGGTCTTTGACCGCTGCTCGGCCTCACGCTGATAGACGGCCAGGAAAGCCTTGCCCATCAGCGAGCCCTCGCGGTCGATGCACTGCCGCAGCACCAGGGCACGGATAGCCTGAACGGACTTATCGTCCGGGGCCGCCTCACTGGCGAATTCGGCGAGATGGGCGGCGAGGCGGGTGTTGCCTTGCTCAGCGAGAACGGCCGCCCGCTCGGCAAGCCTGCCGGCACCGCCAGCCAACTGCGCCAGTTCCAGGGCCAGATCGGCTGCCCGCGCGGGCTTCAGATGCGACGCATTGCCATCGAACCAGCCGGCGTACAGGTGATAGATGGCCCGCACGAGGAACTCCGGATCATCATACCTGGCGCGCAGATAAGGCTTTGACAGATACTCGGCCGGCGCTGTGACGGCATGCAGCACCTGGTCGAGCGTGGCTCCCCGGTTCATGAGCGCGAGGCACTCGCGAACCAGGTGCTCGAGCACCGCCGCACCGTCGCGCAGCACCTGCGCGGCGCGCTCCTTGCCGAATATCACCGGGCCATGTCCCGGGATGACGATCTCCGGCTCCAGCCGTTCCATACGGCGCAAGGCGGCGGCCCATTCCGCCGCGTAACGCTGCACCTTCCTCGGGTTGCCCGCGTTCGGAAACATCCAGATGACGAAGTCGCCGCTCGCCAGGATGCGGCGGCCGGGCAGCCAGACGAACGTGGCGTCGTCGGTCTCGCCTCGGCCATGGAACAATTCGATCCGCTCGCCGCCGATCACCAGCGAAAGCGTATCATCATAAACCGCGTCGGGCTGCCGCTGGCCGACCGGGTAGACATAGGCCGCATCGTTGAACTGCTGGCCCTGCACGATGCTGTTGAGGCCCTGCGTCAGCGCATATCGGTCCATCCGCCGCGCCACGTCGCGGTGAGCGACGATCCTCGGGCGCGCCAGCCCTTTCGCCTCGGCCTCCCGGTCGATGGCGGCAATTCCTCCGGTGTGGTCGATATGGCCATGTGTGTAGATAACGGTATGGACGGGACTGGCGTCCCAGGTCCTGATGAGTGCGAGGACCTTCTCGGCGGTTGCCTGATTGGCCGTGTCGATCAGAACAAGCCCGTCGCCCGTGCGGATCGCGGTGACGCTGCCGCAGAAGTAGGTCGTGTGGACAGCGATGATGTCGTCGGCGACCGAGGTGACGACGCCCTGCGCTACCGCTGCCGTCCATTCCTCCATCTGCGCGGAGCCGTTCCAGAGCCGTTCGAACAGGGGGTGCTCAGGCATTTGATATCCTCCGCCGACCTTGTCTGACGGCTTAACACCATTGCCGGGGGACGGAAGTGGGTCGATGCCCGCAATTCAAACCAACACCCCGCCGCATCGTTGCCCGCACCCGGCCATGCCTCTACCCTCCCCGCCAAACGCCCGCCCAATGGAGATCGCACCCATGCCGAACCCCGCCCGCGTCTCACGCCGCACGGCCCTGAAGCTTGCGGCCGCCTCGGCGGCGCTGCCGCTGGTGCATATCCGCACCGGGCGCGCGGCGGGCCGGCTCTCGGTCGGCTTCTGGGACCACTGGGTGCCGGCCGGCAACGCCGTGCTGAAGCAGCAATGCGATGCCTGGGCGGCGAAGAACCAGGTCGACCTCAACCTCGATTTCATCACCTCGGTCGGCAACAAGCTGGTGCTGACGCAGGCCGCCGAGGCGCAGGCCGGCACCGGCCACGACGCGCTGCACTTCTCGCAGTGGGAAATCCACCACCACGCCGACAAGCTGGTGCCGGTGGACGATGTGGTGCAGCGGCTGACCGGCAAGTTCGGCAGCGTCAGCGGCCTCGCCGAATATCTCGCACGCGCGGAGGGGCATTGGCGCGCGGTGCCGTCGAGTTGGGGCGCGCAGGCCAAGCCGCCGTGTGCGCGCGTCAGCGTGCTGAAAAGTGCCGCCGGCATCGACGTGACGAAGATGTACCCGGTGAAGGCGGAGTACATCCCCGAGATGGACGAGTGGACCTGGGAGACGCACCTGAAGGCCGCCGAGGCGTGCCACAAGGTCGGCATGACCTTCGCCATCGGCCTTGGCACGACCGGCGATTCCACCGACACGTCGGGCGCGCTGTTCGCCGCGTATGGCGCCGACCTGGTCGATGCCAAGGGCAACGTCACCGTCGATTCCGACCCGGTCCGCCAGGTGCTCGAGCATGCATCTAGGCTGGTGAAGGTGCTGCCGGCGGATGCGGTCAGCTACGACGACGCCTCGAACAATCGCGCACTGATCTCCGGCAAGAGCGCGCTGATCTGGAACCCGCCATCGGCGTGGGCGGTGGCCAAGCGCGACGCACCACAGGTGGCGGCGGACTGCTGGACGTTCTCCGCACCGAAGGGTCCGAAGGGGCGGTTCGTGCCGTTCTCGCAGTCGTTCTGGGGGGTCTGGCAGTTCTCGCGCAACCAGACGGCGGCGAAGGAACTCATCGAATACCTGATGCAGCGCGAGCAGGTGGAGCCGCGCTGTGCCGCCGTGGTGGGCTACGACCTGCCGCCATACGCCGGCATGCTGGACTTCAAGGTGTGGGAAGAGGTCGAGCCGCCGCTCGGCACGGTGTTCAACTACCCGGTGCGGCCGTCGCATCACGGCGAGCCGAACACGCCGGGGTTCCCCGCGCCGCCCGACATCGCCGTGCAGATCTACCAGCGCGGCATCTACCCGACCATGCTGGCGAAGCTGCAGAGCGGCCAGTCGATCCCGCAGGTGATCGCCTGGGCGAAGGACGAGGTGGAGGGCTTCGTGCGCTGAAGCGCTCAGGGCTCTGCCCTGAAACCCGCCCGGGGGCGTTGCCCCCGGGACCCCCACCAAAGGCGAAGCCTTTGGAATCCCATACTGAAGTAACGGGTTCCAAGGGCTCCGCCCTTGGCGGAGTCCAGAGGCAGAGCCTCTGGTGGGGTCCGGGGTGAAACCCCGAGCGCCCCAGCCCTGTAGCCGACGGCCGGCAAGCCGTGTTACGACGCCGCCCGCGTTGCCATTGACGCATCGCCGCTCTCTGAAGCTGGCTGGGTCTTGGCATAACGCATAGGCCGGAACGGCCGGCCAGGATTGGGAGAGTAGCGCTACATGGTCAAAGCAGGTCACGTCTCACGTCGGAACACCCTGAAAATCGCGGCCGCAGCCGCGGCATTGCCGCTGGTGCACATTCGCAGCGCGGGCGCCGCGGGCAAGGTGTCCATCGGTTTCTGGGACCACTGGGTCCCCGGTGGCAACGATGTGATGCAGAAGCAGGTCAATGCCTGGGGTGAGAAGAACAAGGTCGAGGTGCAGGCGGACTTCATCGCCAGCTCCGGCAACAAGCTGCAATTGACCGGAGCCGCCGAGGCGCAGGCCAAGACAGGGCACGATGCCCTCGCGTTCTTCAACTGGGACGTGTTCAACATCGCCGATTCGCTCGAGCCGATCGACGACGTGATGGGCCGGCTGATCGCCAAGAACGGCGCGGTCGATGCCAACTGCGAGTATCTGGCGAAGGCAAAGGGACACTGGGTTGCGGTGCCGACGAGTTCGGGCACGCAGACCAAGCCGCCTTGCGCGCGCATCGGCTGGTTCAAGCAGCACGGCCTCGATCTGCAGGCGATGTATCCGGTGAGCAAGGAACACACGGCGCTGTCCGACGGCTGGACCTGGGACGCGTTCATGAAATACGCGGAGCTGGCGCAGAAGGACGGCCTGACGTTTGCGCTCGGGTTGGGCGGCGGCGGCAACACCGACGCCACGGACACGCATGGCGCGCTGTTCAAGGCGTTCGGCGCGACCCTGATCGACGAGAAGGGCACCGTCCAGCTCAAGTCCGACGCGATGCGCCAATGCCTGGAATTCGCCCAGAAGCTGGTGAAGTTCTATCCGGACGATGCGGTGAGCTTCGACGATGCGTCGAACAACCGTGCACTGATCTCGGGCAAGAGCGCGCTGATCTTCAATCCGCCATCGGCGTGGGCGGTGGCGAAGCGCGATGCGCCGCAGGTCGCGGCGGACTGCTGGACCTTCCCCGCGCCGTCCGGTCCCAAAGGCCGGTTCATCCCGACGCTGAGCTACTTCTGGGGCGTCTACGGCTTCAGCAAGAACAAGTCGGCGGCGAAGGAGCTGATCGAATATCTGATGCAGCCCGAGCAGATCGAGCCGCGCTGCGTCGCGACCGAGGGCTACGACCTGCCGCCCTATGCGGGTCTGCTGGACTTCAAGGTGTGGGAGAATGTCGAGCCGCCCAAGGGCACGGTCTACAACTACCCGAACCGGCCATGGCACAATCAGCAGCCCAGTCTGGCAGCGGCCGAGGCGGCGCCGGAAATCGCCGTGCAGATCTACAATCGCGCCATCCACAACCAGATGCTGGCGCGGCTGAAGCAAGGCCAGACGATCCCGCAGGTGATCGCGTGGGCGCAGGACGAGCTGGAGGGCTTCCAGCGCTGATCGGTTTCAGAGGAAACTGAAAGCGGGGGCTGGCGTTGCACAACCGCGCGCCAGCCGCTAGCTTGGCAGGAATACCAATAACCAGACGGTCGTTTCCGTGCCTGGATTGCAGGCATGGACGCGGGCGATGAAGGCGGTCACCAACCGCCATGGGCAGGGGTTTGGCTTTCGGGCATCGTCCGGCGCACACCGGGCGGCGCGGGAGGAATGTGCAATGAGGTCGAGACTCTGACGCATCTCGCGCAGTCGCGAACCGCAATTGGCAGCCGCTTCGGCCGCCGAGACCCCACTTTGCGTGAACGCTTTGGCCGGATGGGCAGTTGTCCGGACGGCCGGCGAACTTGGATGTTGTTCAGCCCGACCCGGCAGACAGGACAGCGACCGCCCGGGCCAGGCGAGGGAGGATGGAATGGCTGATGGGACGAGCGTACCGGTCGGCGTGATGACGCCGGCCATGGCGGGAACCCGCCGTTCTGGCAGCCTGAAGCGCTTCACGCAGCGGCGATCGACCATTGCCTTCTTCATGTGCCTGCCGCTGATCCTGCTGGTCGCCTGCTTCGTCATCTATCCGGCGTTCTATGCGATCTACCTCAGCATGCTGAACAAGAAGATGACGGCGTTCGTCGGCCTGGGGAACTTCGCGTTCCTGCTGAAGCGCAACACCTTCCAGCTGGTGATCTTCCAGAGCTGCCTGTTCGCCGTCACCGCGGTGGTGTTCAAGGCGCTGATCGGCATCATCCTGGCGCACCTGATGCACAACATCCCCGGCAAGAACCAGCGCATCTGGCGCGGCCTGCTGCTGGTGCCCTGGGTGATCCCGCTGGCGCTGTCCACGCTGACCTGGTGGTGGATGTTCGATCCGTCCTACTCGGCGTTCAACTGGATCCTGAACGAGTTCGGCCTCGCCTCGGTCCCCTGGCTCGGCGTCGGCTGGATCGCGCGGTTCTGCACCATCGTGGTGAACGTGTGGTTCGGCACGCCGTTCTTCATGATCATGTATCTCGCCGCGCTGAAGTCGGTGCCCGAGCAACTGTATGAGGCCGCCGCGATCGACGGCGCCGGCACCTGGCAGAAGCTGTTCTTCGTCACCCTGCCGATGATGCGCAACATCATCGCGATCACCGTGCTGTTCAGCCTGATCGTGACGTTCGCCGAGTTCGACATCGTGCGCATCCTGACCTCGGGCGGCCCGCAGGACATGACGCACGTGTTCGCCACCTACGCCTTCCAGGTCGGCATCCAGTCGGGCGACATCCCGCTCGGCGCGTCGGTCAGCCTGTTCATGTTCCCGATCCTCGCCGTCGCCGCGTTCTTCGTGCTGCGCGGCGTGACCCGTCGCACCCAGGAGATCGCGGCATGAGCACCAGCACGGCCGTCGCCGGGGCCGTGCCGCGGGCGCGGCGCAGGCAGCACAGCCTGCATCGCCAGAACGTCTGGGCGCTGTGGGCCAGCTACGTGGCACTCGGCTTCTTCGTGGTGATCTTCCTCGCCCCGCCGTTCTACACGCTGATGACCAGCCTGAAGTCGTCGGCGGAGATCTCGGCGCAGCAGGGCAGTCCGTGGATCGTGCACCACCCGACGCTGGAGAACTTCTGGTACCTGATCACCTATCCGAATTTCCAGACGTACTACCTGAACTCGGCGATGATCACGGTGGGCGTCGTGGCGATCAGCATGGTGATCTCGGTGCTGGCCGCGTTCAGCCTGTCCCGGATGGGGTTCTGGGGCAGCCAGACGCTGGCGACCGGCGTGTTCCTGACCTATCTGATCCCGGCCTCGCTGCTTGTTCCTGCCGCTGTTCCAGATCGTCGGCTGGCTCGGGCTGATCAACTCGGTCTGGTGCCTGCTGATCCTGTATCCGACCCTGGCGGTGCCGTTCTGCACCTGGATCATGATCGGCTATTTCAGCTCGATCCCGAAGGAGCTGGACGAGGCGGCGCTGATCGACGGCGCGGGGTATCTGCAGATCCTGTGGCGGATCTTCATCCCGGTGGCGATGCCCGGCATCATCGCCGCGACGATCTTCGCGTTCACCGTGAGCTGGGGCCAGTTCCTGTATCCGCTCGCGTATCTCTACACGTCGAACCAGATGGTGCTGACGGTCGGCATCATCAGCGACCTGATCCGCGGCGACGTGTTCCAGTGGGGCAAGATCATGGCCGCGTGCCTGCTCGCGTCGCTGCCGCCGATCGTCATCTACGCCTTCCTGATGGACTACTACGTCGCCGGCCTGACCGCCGGTGCCACCAAAGGCTAGCCCGCAAACCGCACAACACACGAGGGAACGACAAGACCATGGCTGAAGTTTCTGTCCGCAAGGTCGTCAAGATCTACGACGGCAACGTGCAGGCGGTGAAGGGCATCGATCTCGAGATCGCCGATCAGGAGTTCGTCGTGCTGGTCGGGCCGTCAGGCTGCGGCAAGTCCACGACGCTGCGCATGATCGCCGGCCTCGAGGAGATATCCGAGGGCGAGATCTGGATCGGCGGCGACGTGGTGAACGACGTGCCGCCGCGCGACCGCGACATCGCCATGGTGTTCCAGAACTACGCGCTGTATCCGCACATGAGCGTGTTCGACAACATGGCGTTCGGGCTGAAACTGCGGAAATTCCCGAAGGACGAGATCAAGCGCCGGGTGGACGAGGCGGCGCGCATTCTGGACATCGGCATGCTGCTGGATCGCAAGCCGCGGGCATTGTCGGGCGGGCAGCGGCAGCGCGTCGCGATGGGCCGCGCCATCGTGCGCAACCCGAAGGTGTTCCTGTTCGACGAGCCGCTGTCCAACCTGGACGCCAAGCTGCGCGTGCAGATGCGCACCGAGATCAAGAAGGTGCACCAGACGGTGCGCACCACCACGGTCTATGTGACGCACGACCAGATCGAGGCGATGACCCTGGCCGACCGCGTGGTGGTGATGAACCACGGCGTGATCGAGCAGGTCGGCACGCCGCAGGAGCTGTACCACCATCCGACGACGCGGTTCGTCGCCGGCTTCATCGGATCGCCGGCGATGAATTTCCTCCCCGTGCGCGTGCAGGACGGCACGAATGGCGGCCTGGCGATCCGGGTCACGGACAGCATCGTGCTGCCGGTGCCGCCGGCGCGGACCGACCGGTACGGCAAGCACAAGGGCCGTGAGATGGTGCTCGGGCTGCGGCCGGAGCATCTGTTCGAGTACCATGAGACGGGGCGGCCCGGGTGGACGCGCGTCGATCTGCCGGTCGATGTGGTCGAGCCGATGGGCATGGAGACGATGGTGCACTTCTTCATCGGCCACGACCCGGTGTGCGCCCGCGTCGATCCAACCACCCACGCCGAGCCCGGGGAGATGCTGCCGCTGACGGCGGATCTCAACAATATGCACCTGATGGAGGTGGATAGCGGGCGGGTGGTCTGACGGACGCGACGACCGAGCGCCCCCCGTTGTGCGGGGGCGGACCTCTGCCGCCATGGCGTTGAACGAGCGCTGGCTCCCGCTGCGGACCTGATCGGTCCGTCGCAGTTGATGGCTGCGTTGCGGGGTGGCTTCGGACAGAAGCTGCGAAGGCAACGCCATGCATGAAATAAATGATATATCAATTCTGTTCTGATAGCACAGGTGAGCCATTCATGTGAGTGGCAGGACGACCGCATTGCTTGAACACACCTGATTGTCCGTGGGCTGGGACAGCGGCAAGCCCCCAGGCCGTCATGAAATGGACGGAGGCATCGATGCGCCAAACTGGCGCCTGGCGCCCGCACCGGCTTGCCGGCGCGTGTGCACGTTCGGCTCCCGAGCCGCGACGATTTCGGGACCGCAGACCTGGCAGCCGCCTTGCCATCATATCGGTGGTCGCAGCAATCCTGTCCGCCGCGTTGTCGGCCTCGGTATTCGCGACCGACCTGCTTTACATCCTGCAGTCGCCCAGCTTCGGCGGCAACAATCCGGCAGCATTCCAGTCCGCCCAGTTCGAAAAGAGCCTGCGCGACCAGCGGGCCGCATCGGCCGCGGCGGCGGCCAAGGTCACCGCGGCACCGGATCCCAATCAGCAGTTCGCCAACGCCATCATCTCGCAGCTCAACTCGCTGGTGGCACGCGACGTGGCACTGAAGATCTCCAATTCCAAGAACGGCGATGCCGGCACCATCCAGTCCGGTGCCGTGTCGGTCACCTACGTCAACGCGGATGGCCAGCTGAACATCTCGATCAACACGCCGACCGGCGCAACCACGCTCTCGCTGCCGACGGGGGACTGATGCGGTGTTCATGCGCCACCAGTCGATCGCCGTATCACTGTTGGCGGCAGCTCTGCTGATGTTGGCCGGCTGCGTGCAGGATCCGCGAGCATCGGCCACCCCCAATGTGATGGCCGAGCAGGAAATCCCGCTGCCGCCGCCGCCGACGCGCGCACTGACCGTTGGTATCTACAACTGCATCGACACGACCGGTCAGCGCCGGCCGTCCCTGCAGCCCGAGGAACTCAGCACGGCGGTGCCGATGGACTGCACGCCGTATCTGGTCGAGGCCGTCCGTTCGTTGCGCCCGGGCTATGTCTTCCTGGTCGAACGTCAGCACATCGATGAATTGCTGCGCGAGCGGCAGCTGGCCACCCTGGCCCTGAACAATCCGGCCCAGACCGCCGTGGCATCGACCCAGGCCGCCCAGATCCTTACCGGCCGGCATCGTGGCGTCCGCCAGCCTGTCGCCCAGCTGGTTGCCGCCCAACAGCCTGCCGCGCCGCGCCGGCTGACCATGGTCCGTGTGGCGGAGGTTCTGCTGGTCGGGCAGGTGGTGGCCTATGACCGCTCGACCCGGGAACTGACCGGGGGCATCGCGTTCGGCGGCGTCGGCGGCAGCGGCACTCTGGTCACCGACCTGGTCACATTCAGCCTGCGGGCGATCGCCGTGCAGACCGGCGAGGTCATCGGCCAGACCACGGTGACCAAATCCATCACCTCGATGAAGGCTGGCGGCCACATCGCCAAGATCTATTCCACATCCGTTTTTGAACTGGAGCTTGGCGGCGCCGGCAACGAACCGGTCGGGCTCGCGCTGCGCGCCGCGATCCGCTCCGCCCTCGATCAACTCGTCCAAAATGGCATTCACGATGGCTGGTGGGTATGACACCGGCATCAACTCACCGGCTGTCCTTCGAAAATCGTCGGCCCCACGGGATTTCGACAACAGAAGGACATTTGGTCATGAAATCGGTACTTCTCGGCGCAACGATCCTGATGGGGCTTTCGGCTCCTGGGTGGGCCGACATCAACAGCATCCGGATCGATGCCACCAGCAACGGCGGCACGGTGAAGACGCTGTCGATCACCCAGGATGATGCGCATCTCGCCAACCAGGTCAGCGGCAACCTCAGGCGGCGGAACTACGGCACTGCCGATGGCCGGCCCCTGGGATACGGTCAGCATCAGTCAACAGGGTGGCAATAACGAAGCTCTATGGCTCGGTGAAGGCCCACAGCGGTTCAACCACGGCGAGCCTGACGTGCGTCGTACGCTGGCGGCAACAACACCCACTCGCTCACGATCGGAGCCAGCGCGGCGCCGGCAAATCCGACGGTGGCGATCAATGTCAGACAACAGCGGTGTTGGCGCCAACACGATCACCGATACGCTCGACGGCGCTTCGCTCAGCTTACAACCTGGCCCTCACCGGAACCGGCAACACGCTGACCAACACGGTGGCCGCAACGGAGCGGTCACTTTGAACCAGGCAACGGCATCGACAGCTACGGCATCACTGGCGAACAACAACCGTGTCACCAATACCGTCTCGGGCGTTACGTCGTTCACGCACAATCTGACGATTGTCGGCGGCGGCAACACCATCACCAACAGCGCCAGCGGCGGCGGCGACAAGACCATCACGCAAAGCATCACCGGCGACGGCAACATAGTCAATATGAACCTGGACGCAGCCGGAACACAAGCTGCCGCGACTCACCGTCGGTTCCAGCAGCATTGTCGACTACACGCTGCACGGTCCGGCGTCTCAATACGGCCGCGAATATCACATTGACCGACGTGATCGGGGCTAGCGGAATGAACACCCGCAGTCATCACGATCACCCAGACTGCGTCCGCTTCCAACGCCACGGCGAATCTCACGGTCATCGGCCAGGCTTCGAAGCGGGGACTGGGGTCGGACCTGGATCACTCTCCGGCGTGAACGTCACACAGAACAGTCCCAGCGCATATCTGAACACGTCGGTGGCTGCCACCGCGAACGGCTATACGGTGAATATTGTTCAGTAAGCCTGCGTTGAATTGCCGCTACGGGATTGTGCGCACAGGCACGGCGCACAATTCCGCAGGCGCAGCGGCTGAACCAATCGGGGAGGAACGATATGCCCGAATGCCAGCGTGGCGACGTAAAGCTTCGGCAGGATTGCCAATGGCCTGTGACGGCGTTGGCGATCATGCTCGCGCTCGCGTCCCGCGTCGCCGACGCTGCCACACTGGAGATCTGCCGGGCGATCTCCGGCGCCGAGCCCCTGGGGAAGCTGATCGTTCCCGCCGGTTCGCTGTTCCGCGACAACGGGCGCGCGGACGATCCTCTGGCGGCGTTCAGCGGCGACAAATGGCAGCTTCGGCTGGAAACGATCACCGACACGGTGATCCCGCCGCTTCGGTCGTGCGCGAGGGTGCAGGTGCGCATCACCAGCGACTCATCGGTGAAGGCGGTATCGGTCGCCGAAAATCGCGCCTTCATCTACGCCGGCTCAAGCCAGATGATCGATCGGCCGGACGAGCCCGAGGAGATACTGAGCGCCAAGGGCAGAATTCTGGATCAGGTGCCTTGATCGTCGCTCCCGCAGTCGTTGCGGATCGCGGTCAACCGCCCGCTGCAGCGCCGAATCGCGCCGGATCGATCGTAGCCACGATATCGGCCGCGCCGCCCGGATCGCGCCCGCTGACCAGGTCCGCCACCAGCTTCCCCGCCGCCGGCGAGGTCTGGATGCCGTAGCCGCCCTGGCCGACGCACCAGAAGAAACCCTCCGCCGCACGGTCCCAGCCGAACGCGAGGCTGCGGTCCGGCGTGAAGGTGCGCAGGCCGGCCCAGCTTCGCTCCACGCGCCGCACCTCGATGTCGAGCGCCTGCTGCATGCGGTCGATCGCAATCGCGATGTCCAGCTCGTCGGGCTGCACGTCGTGCGGGTGCATCGGCGTCTCGTCCGCCGGCGAAACCATCAGCCGCGTGCGCGCCTCAGGCCGGACATACCAAGTGTGGCCGACATCGTTCAGCAGCGGCCAGCCCTCGACCGCCCAGGGCTGCGGATCGATGATCGCGCCGGTGCGGCGGCACGGCGTCAGGCCCAGCGGCGCAACACCGGCCAGCCCCGCCACCTCGTCGCCCCACGCGCCCGCGGCGTTCACCACCACCGGCGCGCGGAACACGTCGCCGGTGGTGGTGTGCACATCCCAGGCCGCGCCGCGCCGCTCGATCCGTCCGGCGCGATGGCGCAGCGCCAGCACGCCGCCGCGCGCGCGAAGCTGGCGGAGGAAGCCCTGGTGCAGCGCCGCCACGTCCATGTCGAACGCGTCTTCCTCGATGGCGGCGGCGACCGCGTAGTCCGGCCGCAGTGCCGGCGCCATCGCGCGCACCGCCTCGATCGAGATCGCGCGCAGGCCCAGCCCATCGGCCAGCATCTGCTCCAGATGCGCGCGCTGCTCCGCAGGGGCGAGGAACACGACCGGACGGCGCGACATCAACGGATGCTCGGTGAAGCCCGCGGGCGGCGACTTCGAAGAACGGGCGCGACAGCCCCGTAAGCCGCCGCACATCGGGCGGCCCATAGTTCAGGATCCACAGCGCGGCGGAGCGGCCGGTGCTGTGGTAGCCGGGCGCCTCCTCCGCCTCGATCAGCGCCACGCGGCGGTCGGCGGCGAGCGCGGCCGCGCTGGTGGAGCCGGCGATCCCGGCGCCGATCACCACGACGTCGAAGTCATGCGTGTCCATGCGATGCAACATCCCGCCCAGGATTGGGGAGTGCAAGCGTGCCCCTGAGGGCTATTGGGTGGCGCAAAAGCGCTCGGGGTTTCACCCCGAACCCCACCAGAGGCTCCGCCTCTGGACTCCGCCAAGGGCCGAGCCCTTGGAACCCGTTACTTACTCAGTAGTCGGCAAGTAAGGCAACACCCAAATGGGGTTGCCCTGTTGAACGCTGGTTCTTCTGCGTGTCACTTGTCGTCCTAATTACCGACCACTGAGTAAGAAACGGATTCCAAAGGCTGTGCCTTTGGTGGGGGTCCCGGGGGCAAAGCCACCGGGCGGGTTTCAGGGCGGAGCCCTGAGCGGTTGCGCTTCACTCGATAGCCCTCGAGCGTGTGCCGGGCTTGCGCGTGGGGGCCGCGCGCATAACGATGGCTCGCGGGAACGGGGGGAGGACAGCGATGGTCGATCTCGTGGTGCGTGGCGATACCGTGGTCACGCCGCAGGGCGTCGGCGCGTACGACATCGCGATCGCCGGCGAGCGCATCGTCGCGGTGTCCGCGCCGCGGCAGCCTGCCGGTGCCGGACGGCGCCCGGCTGATCGATGCGCGGGGCAAGATCGTCATGCCGGGCGGCATCGATCCGCACGTGCACTGCAAATGGCATCTGCCCAACCCGGACGGCACCGCCGGCCTGACCGAACCGCCCGATGTCGTCGGACGTGCCGCTGCTGCATGGCGGCACGACGACGATGATCGACTTCACGCGCGCCTCGCAGGGCGCCAACGTGCGGGACGCGATCGAGCGGCGCGAGGAGGACTGGAAGGGCCACTGCGCGTGCGACTACGCGCAGCACATCATGGTGGAAGGCGATCTGCCGGTGGACCTGACGGGTCAGCTGGCCGAGGCGATCCAGGCGGGATTTCCGACGGTGAAGATCTTCACCACGGACATCACGCCGTCGCGCAAGGGACGCATGGTGGATTTCGGCGACATCTGGGAAGTGTTCCAGGTGCTTGCGGCGAACCGCGGGCTCGGGGTGATCCATTCCGAGGACAACGACATCGTCATGCACATGTACGGCAAGCTGATCCGCGAGGGGCGCACCGGGTTCGCCAACATGGCCGAGGTGCACAACACGCTGTCCGAGGATATTTCGTTCCGCCGCGTGATCCGGCTGGCCGAGAAGGTCGGTGCCGCGCTCTACATGATGCACACGTCGGCCGCGTCCGGCGTAAGCGCGATCCGCGAGGCGCGCGCGCGCGGCGTGGCGATCTACGGTGAGTCGCTGCACCAGTACATGCTGTATACGTCGGAGGATTACCAGCGGCCGAACGGGCAGATCTACCACACCTATCCGTCGCTGAAGTCGCCCGAGGACCAGGCGGCGCTGTGGGCGGGCACGCTGGACGGCAGCATCAACTGCGTCGCCACCGACGAGATCTGCTGCACGCTGGCGAAGAAGCTGCAGGGCGTGCGGATCGACGACACGACCGGCGGCAATGCCGGCGTCGAGCCGCGCGTGGCGCTGATGTACACCGAGATGGTGGGACGGCGCGGTTATTCGCTGTCGCGCTACGTCGATCTGGTGTCGACCAATGCGGCGAAGATCATGGGGCTGTATCCGCGGAAGGGTGCGCTGGCGGCGGGGTCGGATGCCGATATCTGCGTGCTCGATCCGGCGGACAAGCGGGTGATCCGCGCGCAGGATCTGCACGAGGCGGACTACACGCCGTGGGAGGGCCGCAAGATGGACGCGTGGCCGTGTCTGACGCTGCTGCGCGGCAAGGTGGTGGTGGAGAGCGGCACGTGGAACGGCAGCATCGCCGACGGCAAGTGGCAGCATCGCAAGATTGCCGCGGAGATGTTCGCGGGGCCGATGCTGTAACGGTGGCTCTGTAAAGCAATGCAATGCATCGTGCTCCCCCTCCCCTTGCGGGAGGGGGTTGGGGGAGGGGTTCAGATGGCCACCGCCTCGAACGCTCGGCCCCCTCCCCCCAGCCCCCTCCCGCAAGGGGAGGGGGAGAATGATTCTGCCATGACCGACGCTGAACTTCGCGCGCTGCTGATCGACTGCCTGGCGTTGTGGGACGTGCGGGGACGCGTGGCGGCAAACGACAGCGGCGTTGCGATCAGCACGCACGATGGCGACTACCTGGTGCAGCGCGCTGCATCGGACATGCGCCCGGCGCGCTGGCTGTTGCAGACGCCGGCTCGCCGGGCCGCCAATCGTCCGCCACGCGCCGCACCATCGATCGTCGCGCTGCTCACCGCTTTGCGCAATGCACTCGGCGCCGAGGGCGGCAACCGGCTCAGGATCGGCATGGGAGCACCCACGGCATGAAACAGGACGAACGCGGCCTGGCACTCTCCACCGACAGTGCCGAGGCCGTCACGTCGTTCGACCGCTCGGTCGAGCATTTCCTGAAGTTCCACGCCGACACCATGGTGCTCGCCGGTCGCGCGCTCGCCGCGGACCCCGGGTTCGTCATGGGCCATTGCCTGAAGGCCTATCTGCTGCTGATCGCCGCGAATCCCGCCAATCGGCCGCAGATCGACGCGACGCTGGCCGCGCGCACACGCCGGCGCCGCGAACATCACCGCGCGCGAACGGATGCATCTCGCCGCGGCCGACGGCCTGGCACCGCGGGTCGCTCGACGAATCCTTCAGGATCTGGGGGCAGATTCTCGACGACGCACCGACCGACCTGCTGGCGTTTCGCATCTCCGATACGATCTGGTTCCGCCATGGCCAGACGCAGCCGATCCTGGAACAGGCCGACCGCGTCGCGCCACGCTGGTCGGCCGATCTGCCCGGCTACGACTGCGCCCAGACCATCTGGGCGTTCGCCCATGAGGAGGTCGGCGACACCAAAGCCGCCGAACGCGCGATCGATGCGGCGTTGGAACGCGACCCGACCAACTACTTCGCGCACCACGTCAAGGCGCACATCATGGACACCGACTGCCGCGCGCGCGAGGGCAGCGACTGGCTCGGCAGCCAGGTGCCGCACTGGTCGCTGGGCAACAACCTGATCCATCACCTCTGGTGGCATCGCGCCCTGCTGCGCCTCGACCTCGGCGAGGTGGACGCCGTGATGGCGAGCTACGACCAGGACATCCGCAACTTCGACGATCCGATGACCAAGGCGACGCCCGACCATTACGTCGATCTGCAGAACGCCGCGGCGCTGCTGTGGCGGCTGGAACAGATCGGCCTCGATGTCGGCGACCGCTGGCAGGAACTGGCGGACAAGGCCGAGGCCCGGATCGGCGAGGCCGGGCATCTGCTGATGGTGCCGCACCTGATGCTGGCGCTGGTCGCGACCGGGCGCGACGCGGCGGCCGCCCGCTTCGTTGCCGCGCTGCGCGAACTGGCCGCCGACCCTTCGGTGTGGACCGCGCCGGCGATCGCCGATGTGGTTATTCCGGTCTGCGAGGCGGCACAGGCGCACCGGCGCGGCGATTATGCCCGGGTGGTCGATCTGCTGGCGCCGCGGCAGGGACAAGATCCGACTGCTCGGCGGCAGCAACGCGCAGCGCGACATGTTCTTCCAGATGCTGATCGACGCCGCCGTGAAGGCCGACCGCCGCGACGTGGTTTCGGCAATGATCGCGCACGAAACCGCCACCCGCCCGGCGCCTCCGACGCAGCGCGCCGGTTATGCCGCGGCCGCGCGGTGGTTGCATTCTTGACACTGTCGGGACCCCCCTGTAGCAAGCCCCCGCCTTCCGGCGGGACATCCTGCCAGGAGCGGACATGAGCGAGGAACCGGGCGAGGACGAGCCCTCCTTCGAGGAGAGGCTCAAAGCCGCCCGCAGCAGGCAGGGGCTCGACACCCCACGCGCCCGCGTCGGGCACGCGATCCGACGACATGGGGGGCATGAGCCCCGATGGGATGAGCCCCTGGGGGATCGGCCTGCGGGTTGGGATCGAGCTGGTCTCGGCGCTGGTCGTGGCGGTCGCCATCGGCTACGGGCTCGATTACTGGTTCGGCACCCGACCCATCCTGACCGCGGTGTTCGTCCTGCTGGGCGGCGCGGCTGGAATACTCAACGTCTGGCGCATGTTCGCGCCACGACCGACGACCCGGAAGACGCCCGCGAGACGACACAGGACAGGGGACGATAGGTGGCGGCCGGAGGATCGATCGACGCGCTGGGCCAGTTCAAGCTGGAGCCCGCGCTTGGCCACATCGGCGCTTCGGTGAACTTCACCCAGGCCAACCTGATGATGGTCGTCGCAGGCCTGCTCACATTCGGCCTGCTCTGGGTCGGCATGCGGCCGCGCGCGATGGTGCCCGGACGACTGCAATCGGCCGCGGAGATGGCCTACGAAACCGTGCTGGGGATGTGCACGGAAACCATCGGCCCCGAGGGCCGGGCATACTTCCCGTTCGTCTTCACGCTGTTCTTCTTCATCCTGTTCGGCAACCTGCTCGGCGTTTTCCCGTACTTCTTCACCTTCACCAGCCATATCGCGGTGACGCTGGCGCTGACCGTGTTCGTCGTCGGGCTGGTGACGTTCGTCGGACTGCGCATCCACGGCTGGCATTTCTTCAGCTACTTCGTGCCCCAGGGCGTGCCGATGGCGCTGATGCCGCTGCTGGTGCCGATCGAGGTCCTTTCGTATGTGTCGCGGCTGATCTCGCTGTCGGTGCGGCTGTTCGCCAACATGATGGCCGGCCACGTGATGCTGGAGGTGTTCGGCGCGTTCGTGGTGATGCTGGGCGGCGCGGGCATCATCTTCCTGATCCCGGCCGGGTTCTCGCTCGCGGTGAACGTGGCGCTGATCGGCTTCGAATTCCTGGTGGCGGTGCTGCAGGCCTACGTGTTTGCAGTCCTCACCTGCATCTATCTGCACGACGCTGTGCATCTGCACTAACCAAAAGGAACCAGGACCATGGATCTCGCTTCCGCAAAGGCGATCGGCGCCGGCATCGCCGTCATCGCGCTGTCGGGTGTCGGCGTCGGCATCGGCTATATCTTCGCCGCCCTGGTCAGCAGCGTGGCGCGCAACCCGGCGGCGCGCGAGCGCGTGTTCGGCCTGGCCATCCTGGGCTTCGCACTGACCGAGGCGGTGGCGCTGTACGCGCTGGTGATCGCGTTCATCATCCTGTTCGTCTGATGCCGCGTCGCCTGGCGCTGCTCGCCGCGCTGCTGCTGGCGCCTGCCGCCGCCATGGCGGAGGGGATGCCGCAGCTCGACTTCGCCAACCCGCTGACCACCAGCCAGGTGGTGTGGGGCGCGATCATCTTCGTGGCGCTCTATCTGCTGCTGTCGCGGGTCGCCCTGCCGCGGGTCGCCGAGGTCATCGAGGAGCGCGCCCGGCACATCGCCGCCGACCTGGAGACGGCCCGCGCCTCCAAGGCCCGCGCGGACAGTGCGGCGAACGAGGTGGCGGCGGCGACGGCACACGCCCGGGCCGAGGCGCAGGCCGCGATCAACGCCGCGCTCGATGCCGCGAAGGGCGAGGCGGCGGCGCGGATCGCGACGCTGAACGAGCGGCTGGAGAAGCAGTTGCAGGACGCCGAGGCGCAGATCGGCGCGGCGCGGGCGGCGGCGATGCGCGCACTGCGCGAGGTGGCGACAGAGACCGCGGCCACGGTGATCGCGCGGCTGACCGGTGCGCCGGCGGACCTGCAGCGCCTGGACGGCGCGGTCGGTGCGGCTCTGGCCGCACGCCGGATCGGCTGAAGGGGACGGCGCCATGCACGAGGCAAGCTTCTTCGCCGAACCGCGCAACTGGGTGCTGATCGCGTTCGTGCTGTTCTTCGTCGCGTTCGGCCGCAAGCTGTGGTCGGCGCTGGCGCAGATGCTGGATGACCGCGCCGGCAAGGTCCGCACCGAACTGGAGGAGGCCGCCCGACTGCGTCAGGAAGCCGAGGCGATGCTGCGCGACGCCGAGGCGCGCCGGGCCGAGGCGTTGCGCGAGGCGCAGGCGCTGATCGACGGCGCGAAGACCGAGGCCGGCCGGCTCGCCGCGGCGGCTGCCGCCGAAGCCGAGGCCTCGGCGCGCCGGCGCGAGCAGATGGCGCTGGATCGCATCGCCGCCGCCGAGAAGGCCGCGGTGGACGAGGTGCGGCTGACCGCGGTGGAGGTCGCCACCGTGGCGGCCCGACAGGTGATCGCGGAGGGTCTGTCGGCCGATGCGGATGCGCAGCTGATCGACCAGGCGATCACCCGCCTTCCCGGCGCGCTCGCGGGTCGGCGGGTGGCCTGATCGAGGGGCCGGGACGCGGCGTTCAACTGTTTCCCTGCACGTACATGAAGGCGCTTCCGCTGGCTGGGTCGGTGCCGAACTGGACCGAGAGACGCCCGCTGTTGAGATCCGCCTGCGAATAGCCAGCCAGCGTCAGTGATGCGATGGGTTTGCCGGCTGCGGTGGCATGCAACGTCAGGCCGGTGTAACCGGCGGCGCCTTGGCCATCCACCCAGGCGAGACCAAAATCCTGCGGCGTGACGCCCCAGATCGTCGCAGCATCGCCGGCATGGAAGCCGGCGACCGTGCTCCAGATGTCCGCGGGCGCCGCGCGATCGTCCACGAAGAACGTATCCGCCCCGCTGCCGCCGGTCAGGAAATTCGAGCCGGTGCCACCGTCCAGCACGTTGGTGCCGCTGCTGACCGCGATTGCGTCGTCGCCGCTGCCCGAATGGATGAACCAGTTGGGTGTCGGCGTTGCGATGTTAAGGCTGTCAGTGGTTATGACGATGTACTGGTACTGGAGGTCGTGGACGGGTCCGACATAGTCGTGGCAGTCCGGATTGACGGACTGGCTGGTCGTGGTGTCGAAGCACGCGAGGGAATAGTTCTCCGGTGCGGCGGATGGCGGAGCAGTTGCGGACCCGCTTGGAGTTGCCGCCGGAGCGGTCGGGTCAACAGCGGGCGAAACTGTTGGAATTGCGACAGGCTGCGTGATGGGCGGGGTCGTTCCGCCGTCGGTCGCGGTGATCCCGCCAGTGGTCGGGCTGGACGGGGTTGGTGGCGCAGACGATGGCGTCCAATTTGTCTGGTCCCAAGTGTACCACTTCTTGGTGGCGGCATCTTGGCCGTAGACAATATCGTTGACGAGTTCCATCGCCCCTGTGCCGGCTCCCCCGTACGTCAGTTTGCCGTTCTCGATGGCATCGCCGGCCGCATTGAGCGTGTAGACATTGCCGGCAGCATCCGTGAATGAGCCAACGCCATTCGCTATCAGCACCTGCTGGCCAGACGTGGTACTGCCACCTGTGGTCGTGCCGCCGCCAGTCGTGACGGCGCCTGTCGGGGTCGTGGGCTGCGAAAGCCACGGCTGAATGGTCACTCCCACCGGGGTCAACTGAGTGCCGCTGGTGTTCAGGAAGGCGGAGTCTGCGCCGTTGGGGTGGTTGCCGTTGTCCATGGCCCAGAAGACCGCACCGGCCTTGCCGGCCTCGTTGGCGGCGATAACGGACGAGATGACCTGGGCGCCGTACGGGTCTCGGTTCCAGCCATCCATCGCGTCGCCGAACTCGTCGATCGATGGAAACAGGCCGAGGTTCAAGGAGGTGCTGATGTCATTCGCGACATACTGCGCCGCGCCGTTCGGGTCGGTGCCGCCGTAATAAATGTGCGGCGTGATGAAGATATTGTTGGTGCCGACCGCGGCGGTGACCGCGGCGATATTGGAGAAATCGTAACCGCCGGCCGGCTGCAGGGCGATCGGATTGGTGAAGCCGGCGGCGCGGATCGCGTTGACGAGGCCGATCTGGATCTGCGACAGGTTGGTGGCGTTCGGCTCGTTGGGCATTTCCAGGAAGACGAGCGCGTTGCCTTTGTAGGTTGTCGCCATCTGCTGATACCAGGCGACGTTGTTCGGGTTTCCGCTGTGGTCCTCGATCATCACCACGACGCCGCGTGCGGTGTACTCCTGCACCACCTTGTCGATGTCCGCGGCGCTGTCGTTGCCGCCGGTGTTCAGCCGGATGGCGGTGAGGCCGGGATAGTCGGTCAGGACATTGGCGAAGCCTTGGAGCGCATCCTGCACGCCCGCATTCAGGCCGCGCATGGTCCATTGCTGCCCGTTGGGGGCGACAAAGCCACCGTTGGCGGAGACGGTGAAATTGGAAGTTGTCATAGGATATATTTCCTAGAACCTGGGCGCGATTTTCCCGCGCACGGGCAGCGAGCCATTGCGAATTGTTACCGGTTGTCGGAGCTATATATTACGACCAGGAAATGGAATATTTATGCGTGTGATAACGAGCCAAGTTGCGCTCGTTGGGCGTGTTCGTGGGTCCTGCTACAATCCCCTCGCCGGAATCCGCGTCGGTCGACCGTAGGAATATTTGCATCTGGGAATGAGTGAACAAAGCCGTCGCTCGCATAAGGCGTGTTATCACGTATACGTGATTAAAATATGGTGTACATCACGGTATAGTTTACTTGCAATGAAATTGTATTTCCGAACTGTTACGTTACTCTGTGTTCCAAAAACGGATTCCGAGGCAGATTGCTTATACTGCACGAGACAAAGAACGACTGCCTCAGGCGCAAATGCGTAAAAACCGCGACACTCTCTCCCACCTGATCCAAATTAGGAGAATTAGTTGTAGGATTCATCCGCAAAATCCACGGCTCGGCGGAGAAGGCACCCGGCCGCCCCGTTGAGTTAATCGGTTTATTAATGCCTATTTAACGAATTGGCGGGCTCGCGCGTGGCAGCTGCGACGCCCGAAGGGTCGTCGTCCGTCGCCGGACGGCCGAAAATGCGCCCGTCGTCGTCGCATCCGATCACGGCCAGCGCGGTGACCGTTTGCGGGCATTCGGCATTGCACCTCCGCCGCGCTCGGGACGCTGGCCACGCGCCGTCCCGAGCGCGCCTGCGTCTTGCCGTCGCTTGCCATTCTCGCTAAACCGCCCCCCACGCCGGCACCCCTGGAGGCCGGCGTTTGGCATTTGCGGGAGCGGACCATGGCCAATGTTGTGACGATCGAGGCCGAGGCACGCGCGCGAGCCGGCAAGGGGGCGGCGCGGGCGACCCGGCGGGCGGGCAAGGTGCCCGGCGTCATCTACGGGGCGCATCAGGCGCCCTCGCTGATCGCGCTCGAACCGCGCGCGGTGCTGCGGGAGCTGCAACGCGCCGGCTGGCAGTCGCGCCTGTACGAGATCAAGATCAACGGCGACGACACGCGCGCGCTGATCCGCGACGTGCAGTTCCATCCCGTGACCGACGCGCCGGAGCATGTGGATTTCCAGCGCCTCGCACCCGGTGAGCCCATTCGCGTATCGGTGCCGGTGCATTTCGAGAACGACGGCCTCAGCCCCGGCCTGAAGCGCGGCGGCGTGCTGAACGTGATCCGCCACACGGTCGAGGTCTACACCGATCCCGAGCATATCCCCGACCAGTTCACCGCCAACCTCGCCGATCTCGACTTCAACGACGCGGTGCGCTGGGAGAACCTGATCGGCACCGAGAACACCCGCTCGGCGATCGGCCGCAACTTCGTCGTCGCGACCGTCGCACCGCCGACCAAGCAGGCCGAGGCTGCCGCCGAAACGACCGCGACAGCCGCACCGACTGCAGCCGCGGCCGCCGCGGCACCGGCTGCCGCGGCGCGCGGGGCGCCGGCACGCGGCGGAGCAGCCGGCGGACGCGGCGGCGGGTCGAAGCGCTGATCGCCGAAGCGCTGATCGCCCCGGGCATCGGCCGGGCATCGGACAAGGCAAACGGCCCGATAACAGCCAAGGTAACGGCCAAGGTAACGAAACGTCATGCTGCTCTGGGTCGGCCTCGGCAATCCGGAACCGGGGATGGCCCGGAACCGGCATAATATCGGCTTCATGGCGGTGGACACGATCGCGATCCGTCACGGGTTCGGCCCGTGGCGACAGCGCTTCAAGGGCCTGGTGAGCGAGGGCAGCGTCGCCGGCGAAAAGATCCTGGCGCTGAAGCCGCAGACCTATATGAACGAGTTCGGGCGCCTCGGTGCAGCAGGCCGCCGCATTCTACAAGCTGCCGACCGAGGCGATCACCGCGTTCCATGACGAACTCGACCTGGTGCCGGGCAAGGTGCGGGTGAAGCTCGGCGGCGGGGCGGCGGGGCATAACGGGCTGCGCAGCATGGACCGCATCCTGGGCACGCAGGATTACTGGCGGGTGCGGCTCGGCATCGGCCATCCCGGCCAGAAGGAGCGCGTGCTGGGCCACGTGCTGGGCGACTTCGTGAAGGAGGACCGGACGTGGCTGCTGCCGGTGCTCGATGCGGTCGCGGACGCGGCGCCGCTGCTGATCGCGGGAAAACCTGAGGATTTCATGACAAAGGTCGCGCTGCTGGCGCGGGAAGTGAAGTAGATGGGATTCAACTGCGGGATCGTCGGGCTGCCGAACGTCGGCAAATCGACGCTGTTCAACGCGCTGACCGCGACGGCCGCGGCGCAGGCGGCGAATTATCCGTTCTGCACGATCGAGCCGAATGTCGGGCGCGTGGCGGTGCCGGACGCGCGGCTGACCACGCTGGCCGCGATCGGCAAGTCGGCAAAGATCATTCCGACCAGCCTGGAGTTCGTCGATATCGCCGGCCTGGTGCGCGGGGCGAGCAAGGGCGAGGGGCTGGGCAACCAGTTCCTCGCGAACATCCGCGAAGTGGATGCGATCATCCACGTGCTGCGCTGCTTCGAGGATGCCGACATCACGCATGTCGAGGGCCCCATCGACCCGCTGCGCGACGCGGAGGTGGTGGAGACCGAGCTGATGCTCGCCGACCTCGAAAGCCTCGAGAAGCGGCTGATCGCGGCGCAGAAGAAGGCGCGCGGCGGCGACAAGGAAAGTCTTTCGTCCGTCGCGCTGATCGAGCCGATCGTCGCGGCGCTGCAGGCCGGCCGGCCGGCGCGCACGCTGGTCACGCCGGCGAACGCGGAGGCGGTGCGGCGGCTGCAGCTGCTGACGTCGAAGCCGGTGCTCTACGTGTGCAACGTGGAGGAGGGCGCGGCGGCGACGGGCAACGCGTTCTCGGTCGCAGGTGGAGGCGCGGGCGCGCGCGGAGGGTGCGCGGGTCGTTGTCGTGTCGGCGGCGATCGAGGCCGAGGTGAGCCAGCTGCCGGAGGCCGATCGCGGCGAGTTCCTGGAGGGGCTGGGCCTGCACGACAGCGGCCTCGATCGGGTGATCCGCGCCGGCTACGACCTGCTCGGGCTGCTCACGTTCTTCACGGTGGGGCCGAAGGAGGCGCGCGCCTGGACCGTCGTGCGCGGCACCAAGGCGCCGCAGGCCGCCGGCACGATCCACGGCGATTTCGAACGCGGCTTCATCGCGTGCGAGACGATCGCCTACGACGACTATCTCGCGTGCAAGGGCGAGGCGGGGGCGAAGGACGCCGGCAGGATGCGGGTGGAGGGCAAGGAGTACGTCGTGAAGGACGGCGACGTGCTGCTGTTCCGCTTCAACGTGTGACGCTCCCTCTCCGCCCCGGGGCGGAGAGGGTTGGGGCGAGGTGGGGCTGTTGGCGCTACCCCGCCAGCCGGTCAGGACAGTGCGCCGTCCCCCGCCTCACCCTGACCCTCTCCGCCCCCAAGGGCGGAGAGGGAAATCAGCGGGGAAAAATCACTCCAGCTTGGCGTCGAGCGTGATCTCGGCGTTCAGCACCTTCGACACCGGACAGCCGGCCTTCGCCGCCGCCGCAAGCTCCTGGAACTTCGCCGCATCGATACCGGGCACGCGGGCGCGCAGCGTCAGGTGCACAGCGGCGATCTTCCAGCCGGCGCCCTCCTGTTCCATGGTCAGCGTCGCCTCGGTGTGCAGGCTGTCGGGCGGGTGACCCGCGCCGCTGAGCTGGAACGCCGTCGCCATGCTGAAGCAGCCGGCATGCGCGGCTGCGATCAGTTCCTCGGGGTTGGTGCCCTTGCCGTCGCCGAAGCGCGTGTTGAAGGAATAGGGCGTGTCCTTGAGCGTGGCGCTCTGCGTGGTGAGGCTGCCCTTGCCGTCCTTGCCGCTGCCCTGCCAGACGGCGTTGGCATGACGCTTGATGCTTGCCATTGGGATCTCCTGCTGGTGTGGTGCAGGCGCAGCATGGCGGAAACTGCGCCCGATTGTCACGGGCGGAGGTTTGCACTCGGCCGCCGATGCGGGTGATAGTTCCGTGAAACCGCGCCAGGAAGGTATCCGATGCCCTACGAAACCATCGAGGTGAAGCCGGCGACCGCCGCCATCGGCGCGGAAATCTCCGGTGTCGACCTGGCGAAGCCGCTCGGCAACCAGCAGTTCCAGGAGGTGCACGACGCGCTGATGGCGCACCAGGTGGTGTTCTTCCGCGACCAGAAGCTGACCCTCGATCAGCACAAGGCGTTCGGCCGGCTGTTCGGCGAACTGCACATCCATCCGAACACGCCCGGCCCCGACGGGCATCCGGAGGTCCTGCCGGTCCACGCGGACGCGAACTCCAAGCGCATCGCCGGCGAGCGCTGGCACTCCGACGTGTCGTGCGATCCGGAGCCGCCGATGGGCTCGATCCTGAACCTGAAGGTGGTGCCGCCGGTCGGCGGGGACACGATCTTCGCCAGCATGTATGCGGCGTACGACGCGCTGTCGGCGCCGATGCAGAAGTTCCTGTCCGGGCTGACGGCGATCCACGATGGCTCGATGAACTACTCGCGCACCAACCGCCTGATCGGCGCCGAGGGGCCGAAGTCGTTTCCGCGCGCCGAGCATCCGGTGATCCGCACGCATCCGGTGACCGGGCGGCAGGCGATCTTCGTCAATCCGGTGTTCACGCACTCGATCAAGGACGTGCCCGAAGCGGAGAGCAGGGCGATCCTCGAATTCCTGTACGAGCATTGCGGCCGGCCGCACTGGCAGGTGCGGTTCCGCTGGCAGCCGGACTCGGTGGCGTTCTGGGACAATCGCTGCGTGCAGCACATCGCGATGTGGGACTACTTCCCGCAGGTGCGCTCCGGCTACCGCGTGACGGTGAAGGGCGACAAGCCGTTCCATCGTGCGCATTGATCCGGCCGAGGTTGCGCGCCTGATCCTGGCGGGTCAGGCGCCGCCGGCCGCGTGGGTTCCCGCACATCGTCGAATTGCGGCTCGAGCGCAGCTACATCACCGATCTGCGCCGCTTGCCGCACTGACGGCGCTGCGGCGTCTGCACCTGACGCGCTCGCGCATCAGCGACGTGGGACCGCTGGCGTCGCTTACTGCGTATGCAACGGCTGCATCTGTCGTTCACCGCGGTCAGGGATTTGACACCGCTCGCGGGCATGACGGAACTCGAAGGCTGCTTCCTCACCGGCTCGCTGGTCGATGACGTCACGCCGCTGGCGGGCCTTGTCAAACTGGAGCGGCTCGATCTCGGCGACACGCGGGTCAACGATGCGACGCCGCTGGCCGGGCTGCGTAATCTGCGCAGCCTGGACCTTTCAGGCACGCGGGTCAGCGATCTCGCACCGCTGGCGGCGCTGACCGGGCTGCAATATCTCGATCTGACCAATACGCCGGTCACCGACCTGTCGCCGCTCGCCGGGCTGACGGGGCTGCGGTGGCTCATTCCGCGCGGCACACGAACAGACCTGTCGGTGCTGTCGCATCTCTCCGGCTGTCAAATCATCACTGCGACGCTTGCGCCGAGGCGGCGGTCGGACCAGGTGCCTCCGGCGTGATGTCGACGCCGTCGTAGAGGTCCGCCAGCGGCAGCTCGATCCCGATTTCCGGCATCTGCAGCACACTGTCGGCGCCCAGCAGATGTCCGACCCAATCCGCAGCGGCGCGCTCGAACATGGTGCCGCCGATCGCGTCCTGCGCCAGCTGACGATGAGCAATGCACGGTGGACGGCAGAAGCGCTCGGAGGTTTCGAAGCCGCCGGGTAACGCCCACCAGAGGCTCCGCCTCTCGGACATTCCGCCAAGCGGCAGGAGCCGCTTGCGAACCCCGCTACTTAAGCGATCGCGGATTGCGCGAAACCGGCTTCGCCTTGTGGTCGGCGGGTCCCGGGGGCAGAAGCCGTCGCTCGTAGGCAGGTGCTTTCAGGGCGGAGCCCTGAGCGTCATTGGCAGCTTCACGCCGACTACGCCTCGCACGCTACCGATGGGCGATCGACACCGGCTCGCCCACCGGATCGGCGGTGAGAAAGCCCAGCGTCTCACCCTCCAGCACCACGCACGTCATCTTGCCGCCGAACACCGCACCGGTGTCGATGGCGATGCGGTTGTGGCGCACCACCGGCGCCTTCACCGGCGAGTGCCCGTGCACGACGACGGCGCCGAAATCGGCCTCGGAATACAGGAACGGCTGGCGCATCCGCAGCAGGTCCTCGCGCGCCTGGTGTTCCAGCGCGCACGCCGGGACGGATGCCGGCATGCACGAAGAAATAGCCGCCCTCGCGATGCGCGAGCGTCAGGTTGCGCAGGAAATCGAGGTGCTCGCGGCGGCACGCGCTCCGGCCACGCCTCACGCGGCGAGTCGGGATCGACGCCGTAGCTTTCCAGCGCCGGACGGCCGCCGGCGAACAGCCAGTCGGTCGCCGCGGGGCGATCGCCGGACAGCGCGTTCAGCATCGTCTCGTCGTGGTTGCCGAGCAGGTTCACCACCTGCGCGCCGGCGACCGGCGATCCGTTCAGCAGCCGCCGCAGCACACCGGCGGTGTCGGCGCCGCGATCGACGTAGTCGCCGATATGCAGCAGCACCGGCTGATCGACCGGCCGCCGCGCCAGGTCCTCGGCGATGATCGCGTGCAGGTTGGCAAGCTGCGCGTCGCAGCCATGGATGTCGCCGATGGCATAGACCCGCCGCCCTGGCGACACGATGGCGGGGGCCCTGGAAAGCTCGATCATTGCGACGCAGATTAGACAGGAAGCAGCGGCAATACCACCCGGCTCGGACGCTCGGCATCGACGAACACCGTGTTCACGGCGATACGCCTGCGCCGCGCCGCGCCCTCCGGTTCGCCGGTGTTCGGGTTGACATCGAACTTCGGGAAATTGCTCGAGGCGATGTCGAGCCGGATGCGATGCCCCGGCATGAACAGGTTCGCGGTCGGAAACAGCGTGATGCGGATTTTCACAACCTCGCCCGGCTGGCGCAGCCGCGGTCGCGCAGGGTCCTCGGCGTAGCGCAGCCGCAGGATCCCGTCGGTGAGGATCATCGCGTAGCCCTTGGGATAGTCCGCCGATCGGCGGATGCACGTCGATCAGCTTGGCGGTGAAATCGGTGTCCGGGCCGTCGGTCGCGACGAACAGCTCGGCCTCGATCGGCCCCACCACCTGCAGCGGCGCATCGAGCGGCGGCGTCTGGAACACCAGCACGTCGCGCCGCGAGGCAAGCGGCAGATAGGGCGGCGTGCAGCCGAAGAATTCTTGCGCTCTCCGTCTGATCCCAGGCGCCGGCATACGCCACCGGATCGAGGCTGCTCATCGCACCGCCGATCGTCGGCACCGGATGCGACGGATCGAAATCGTACGACAAGCGGCGCGCGCCGGACGCCGGCGCAGCGCGGTCCAGCGTGCCGTCGCCATGCAGATGAAACGGCAGAAATTCCACGCCGGGCGGCGGCCAGTCGGCGGCGGCGATCCAGCGTCCGCCATGCTCCAGCCTGCCCGCCGCGTTGCGCCGGCCGCTGCCGCCGCCCATGACGAAGATGCGCACCGCGGGTTCGTCGAGCCTGCGCGCCCTTCACCACATGATCGAAGAAGCGCAGCCGATAGCGCGCGCCAGTCGCCGGCCCAGGAATCCAGCGTCGCATCGGGACCGAACTCCACATCGCCGAAGCATGTGTCGCTGCGGTCGCCATGCGTCCACGGCCCCAGGATCAGCCGCTGCGCGCCGCGGCCCGCGCGCTTCAGGCCGGTGTAGTTGCCGGTCGCGGTCAGCGGATACGGATCGTACCACGACGACATGTGCACGCAGTCGGCGCGGCTGTAGCGCTCGTGGAAGCCCTCGGTCCAGATGCCGAGCTGCTGCCAGAATTCGTCGAATGCGCCGTGCGTCCATTGGTCGAACAGATAGGCCTCGTAGTCGGGATGATGCCGCAGCGGCGAATGGCCGGGCTTCCACGGCATGCGGGTGAACCACTCGCGGATGTCCTCGCCGGCCAGCGCGGCGCGCATCACCGGATCGGCCTGCGCCTCCGGCGATACGAGCGCGTTCTTGAACGCCCAGGTCGCCTGCTTCAGCTCGAACGCGCCGGACTGGCGGATGCCCGACTGCCACGCATTGACGAAGCCGCCGCAGTCCAGCACCTGCGCGACCAGGCCCGGCGGATCGAGGCACCCCAGTGCCGCCTGCGTGTGCGCGGCATAGGACAGGCCCATGGTGCAGATGCGCCCGTCGCACCACGACTGCTCGCGCAGCCAGGCGCAGGTGTCGAAGCCGTCCTCGCCGTCGGACAGGTATTTGACGAAGCGGCCTTCGGAGCCGTAGCGGCCGCGCGTGTCCTGATAGACGACGGCATAGCCGTGCGCGGTGAAGTACGCGGCGAGTCTCGGCGCGCGTCGCCGGCGTGCGGTCGGCGGCGGTGATCTCGCTGCGGCTGGTCTCGGCGCGGCCGTACGGCGTGCGCTCCATGATCACCGGGAACGGGCCGGCGCCGTCGGGCAGGTGCACGTCGGTGGCGAGGCGGATGCCGTCGCGCATGGCGACCATGTGGGTGGAGACGGACATCAGGCGCCGGTCGGCTGTCGAGCGGACGCCTCAGTGGCCGTAGCGCGAGACCAGGCTGACGGACTGGAGCAACTTCCCGCCCGCCGCCTGGACGGCCTTCGCGAACTCGTCCGGCGCCATGCCCGCCGGGATCGCGTCGGGCGCGATGTCATACGCCATCACGGTGAAGACGTAGGGATGCGCCTTCACGCCCTTCGGCGGACACGGGCCGAAATAGCTGGCCAGGTTCATCGTGCTCTTGCCGCCCATGAAGCCGCTCGGCGGCTGGGCCGCCTCGTTTTCCTTGAACTCCATCTTGCTTGCCGGCAGGCCATAGGCGAACCAATGCACGACGCCCACGGGGGCGCGGCCGGCCGTGTCGAACAGCAGGATGGCGAAGCTCTTGGTTCCGGCGGGCGGGTTCTTCCAGGCGAGCGCGGGCGATGCGTTCTGCCCGGTGCAATTGGGGTTCTGCGGATTGTTGCCGCCGTACTGCATCGGCAGCGTGCCGCCGTCGGTGAAGTCTGGCGAGGAGAGATCGAGATAATCGTCCGCGGCCTGACCTGGCGCCGCGCCGGTGCCCGCCGCCAATGCGCAGCCGAGCGCGATCGTCAAAAGATGTCGCTTCATGTGGCCTCCCTCGGGTCCGTCGCGGTTCGAGCAGCCAGTCTCGCGCGGCGTTGCCCCCTGTCAAGCACGGCCGTTCTCCCCACCCGAGCATAACGCCGCCAACGCCACGACGACCGCGCTCGCCAGACAGAGCGTGCCGTAGCCGATCGTCTCCATCGCCCAGCCGCCGAGGAACGCGCCGACGGCGCCGGCCAGCGAGGACGATGCGTTGAACAGGCCGAGCGCCTCGCCCTTCTCGCCGGGTGCCAGGTGTGCCGCGAGTGCAGTGCCGCTGACGCCAAGCAGCGGCCACGCCACGACGAGGACGACAAATCCGGCCAGTGCGAGCGCCACGCCGGCCGTCCCCGACAGGAAGGCAGCGGCCAGGATTGCGATGGCAATGGTGCGCGCGACGAACCCCGCCCGCAGCACGGGCCGCGCGCCGCGCTGCTTCGCGATGCTCGCCGCCGGCGGATACATTGCCAGGCTGGCCGCCGCGGCGAAGGCGTAGGTCGTGGCGGGCAAACTCGTCGACACGCCGAATTCCCGGATGAGCGCCAGCGGAAACATCGTCAGCACCGCGCCGATCGCGACGAAGGCCACGAACCAGACGATCATCAGGCGCGCGAACGGCATTTCCAGTTCGCGCAGCAGCGTGCCGAGCCCGCGCCAGGTGACGATGTGGAACAGCCGCTGCGGCGAATTGCACCATCCCTCGGCGCCGATCGGCGGATGCGCCGTTGCCACATCGCGCGGCATCGGCACCGGCACCTGAACGCCGCGCAAGGTCAGCCACGCCATGGGCACCGCTGCCGCGACCAGCGCCGCCGCGACGCCGTAGGCCAGCGCGTAGCGACCGCCGATGAACCCCGCGAGCAGCAGGCCCACGACCTGGCCGAGCCCGCTGAATGCCTGCAGCGCGCCGATGCGGGCATCCCATTCCTCGGGCGGGCGCACCTCGACGATGAACATGTTCGCCACCGTGTTCGCGGCGGCAAAGCCGAGGCCAAGGATGCCGGCCAGCGTCGCCTTGAGCGGCAGGCTGAGCTGCGCCGGCATCAGCACGAGCGCGACCAGCGCGGCCAGCATGCCGGCCAGCAGGATCTGGCGGTGCAGCCGCCGCCGGTCGGCGAGATGGCCCCAGAACGGCGCGGTCAGGCCGGCGAGGTTCATCACGCCGACGATCGTGCCCGCATGCGTCGAGCCGCCGGCGGAGAGCGGCAGCAGCAGCGGCAGCATGCCGCCCTGCACGATGCCGAGACACGCATAGGCGAGAAACCACGGCTCGATCCACGGCAGCAGCCGGCGCGGAAAGGTGACGAGCCCATGCGGCAGATGCGGATGCACATGCGGCAGGTGAAACCGGCGATGCCGTTCGCGCTCCGCGGCGTCCGCGGCGTCCGCCAAACTACGCCCCCACGCGCAGTTGCGCGCCGGCGAAATCCGCGAAGAACTGCGCCAGCGCGGGCACGGTCGCCTCGATCAGCGCCTCGCCGGCCGCCTTTGTCGCGGCGGCCGGATCGCCCATGTAGCCGACATCGCCGGCTGCGAAGATCGGCGCCCAGAATGCGCCGGCGGGACGCATCACGATCAGGCGCGTTGCCGGCGACATAGGGCGGCTGCAGCCGCGGCGGCAGGTTGCCGATCCGCGCCGCGATGCGATCCGCGGTCTCCGCCGGACGCAGTGCAAGCTGCATCGCGGTTTCATAGGCGCACGCATGGCCGACGCCGCGCATCGCGCCGGGCAGCACCTCGAGCCATTGCTTCTGCCCGGGCGCCATGTAGTTCACGTAGCCCACCTCGAGCCCACGACTTGCCAGCGCGGTGCAGGCGGACGCCAGCGGACCCTGGTTGCCGCCGTGGCCGTTGACGATCAGCAGGCGTTTGAATCCGGTGCGGTGCAGGCTCTCGGCCACGTCGGTCACCAGCCCGATGAACGTCTCCAGCGACAGCGTGATGGTGCCGGCCCAGGCGCGATGATGCGGCGAAAAACCGAACGACGGCGGCGGCAGCACCAGCACATGCGGCGCCGGGCAGCGTTCGGCGGCGGCCAGCGTGATGCGGTACGCCGACAGCGTGTCGGTATCGACCGGCAGATGATCCGCATGCTGCTCCACCGAGCCGACGGTCAGCACCGGCAATGCGCCGGCATCGCGCGCCGCGGCGATCTCCGCGCGCGTCAGTGCGCCCCAGTCGTGTGTGCGGCGCCAATCGTCGGTCATGGATTTTCCCCTGTGGTGGTTTCCGGCTCTTCCAGTTCGATGCTCAGTTCGCGCAGCGCCGCGGTGTGCGGATGGCGCGTGCGGCCGGCGCGCAGATCGTCGGCCGACAGCAGTTCCACCATCTCGCCGCCCTGCATCACGCCGATGCGCCCGCACAGATGCGCGACCACTGCCAGGTTATGGCTGACCAGGACGTAGGTCAGATGATGCGCCTGCTGCAGATCCGACAGCAGATTCAAAACCTCGGCCTGCACCGAGACATCCAGCGCGCTGGTCGGTTCGTCGAGCAGCAGCACCTGCGGCTCGGCCATCAGCGCACGCGCGATCGCCACGCGCTGGCGCTGGCCGCCGGAAAGCTGGTGCGGATAGCGGAAGCGGATCGACGCCGGCAACGCCACCTCGTTCAGCCCGCGCATGATCCGCCGCTCGACGTTGTCCATGCGGTGCACCAGCAGCGGTTCGCTCAGCAGCCGGTCCACCGTCTGGCGCGGATGCAGCGAGCCGTACGGGTCCTGGAACACCATCTGCACGCGGCGATAGAAATCCTTCGAGCGACGCGGCGTCAGCGACGTGGCCATCGACCGACATCCGGCCGGTCCAATCCGGATTGAGACCGGACAAGGCGCGCAGCACCGTCGATTTGCCGGAGCCGGACTCGCCGACAATGCCAAAGCTTTCGCCGCGCTGCACGTCGAACGAGAGGGATTTCACCGCCTCGGTCTTGCCGAAGCGCACCGAAAGTCCGGCGATCTCGATCATTGCTCCAGCCATGACGGATCACGCTGCATCACGATGAGACGCGGCTTCTTGTGGCTGAGCGTCGGCAGGCATTCCAGCAGGCCGCGCGTATAGGGATGCCGCGCATGCAGCAGGTCCGCCGCCGCGACCTCCTCCACCACGCGCCCGGCATACATCACCGCGACGCGGTCGCAGAAATGCGATACCAGCGGCAGGTCGTGGCTGATCAGGATCAGGCCCATGCCGCGGCGCGACACGAGGTCCTCGATCAGGCGGAGGATTTCCGCCTGCACCGTGGCGTCGAGCGCACTGGTCGGTTCATCGGCGATCAGCAGTTCGGGGTCGGGCGCCAGCATCATCGCGATCATCACGCGCTGGCCCATGCCGCCGGAGAGTTCGTGCGGATAGGCCTGCGCGACATGCGTCGGGATCGCGGATCTGCACCTGCGCCAGCAGGTCGATCGCCGCGCGCTCGGCGAGCTTGCGGCTGCCGCCGCGGTGCACGCGCCAGGCTTCGGCGATCTGCGCGCCGGCGGTCATCACCGGGTTGAGCGAGAACTTCGGGTCCTGCAGGATCAGGCCGGCACGCGCACCGCGGATGCGACGGAGCGCGGTCTCGTCGGCGCGCAGGATGTCGATGCCGTCGAACGCGAGTTTGTCCGCGGTGATGACGGCGTTCGACGGCAGCAGGCGCAGGATCGAGCGCGCGGTCAGCGATTTGCCGGAGCCGGATTCGCCGACGATGCCGAGCTTCTCCTGGCCGAGCGTGAGCGAGACGTTGCGCACGGCGTCGGAAAGGCCGGAGGCGGTGGGGAACTGGATGCGCAGGTTGCGGATTTCGACGAGCATCACGTGTCCGCACATTCAGGCAAGCAAGGTTCACCACAAAGGCACAAAGACACGAAGAACCGCTGTACGCCGATTCTCCGTGTCTTCGTGTCTTTGTGGTGAGTTTTTCTTCTAACGTTGCCGCGGATCGAGCACATCCCGCATTCCATCTCCCAGCAGGTTGAACGCCAGCGACGCGACGAAGATCGCGATGCCGGGGATCGTCGGCACCCACCATTGATCCAGGATGAACGCGCGCGACGAGGCGATCATGGTGCCCCATTCCGGCATCGGCGGCTGCGCGCCCATGCCGAGAAAACCAAGCGCCGCCGCGGTCAGAATGATGCCGCTCATGTCGAGCGTCACGCGCACGATGACGCTGGACAGGCACAGCGGCACGATGTGGCGCAGGATGATGCGCCCGCTCCCCGCGCCCGCCAGCCGCACCGCGGCGATGAAGTCGCTGCTGCGCACGGTCAGCGTGTCCGCCCGCGCCAGCCGCGCATAGGGCGGCCATGCGGTGAGCGCGATCGCGATGATCGCGCTGGTGATCCCTGGCTTGAGCGCCGCGACGAACGCAAGCGCCAGCACGAGCCGCGGAAATGCCAGGAACACATCGGTCACGCGCATCAGCACGCGGTCCGCCATGCCGCCGAGATAGCCCGCGACACTGCCCACCGCGAGCCCGAGCGGTGCCACCAGCAGCACGACGGACACCACCATCCCCAGGGTCACGCGTCCGCCGTACAGGATACGGGAATAGATGTCGCGCCCCAGTTCGTCGGTGCCGAACCAGTGCGCGGCGGATGGCGGCGCCAGGCGTCCCGCGAGGTCCTGCGCGCTCGGGTTCTGCAACGCCAGCAGCGGCGCTGCGAGCGAGGCGACGATCATGATCGCCACCGTCACCAGCCCGACCATCGCAAGTCCGTTGGTGCGGAACTGCAGCCAGCCGCGATAGCGCCGCACCCAGGCGGCATGCGCGCGCGATGCCGGCGTCTCGCTCAGCAGCCATTCGCGCGACAGCACGCCGCTCATGCGACGCGCGGGTCCAGCAGCCGGTACAGCACATCGGCCAGCAGGTTCAGCACGAGGTACACCAGCCCGACCACGAGCGTGGCGCCCAGCACCGCATTCATGTCGGCGTTCAGCAGCGACACCGTCAGGTAAAGTCCGAGGCCGGGCCAGGAGAATACCGTCTCGGTGATCACCGCGCCCTCGAGCAGTCCGGCATAGGCCAGCGCCAGCACGGTCACCAGACGCACGGCGATGTTGCCGAACGCGTGCCGCCACAGGATGCGCGATGCCGACAATCCCTTGGCGCGCGCGGTGATGATGTATTCGCCGGCCAGCGATTCGATCATGAACGCGCGCGTCATGCGCGTGATGTAGGCCATCGAGAAATACGCCAGCACCAGCGCCGGCTGCGCCAGGTGCGCGAGCGCATCCCAGAACGAATCCCAGTCGCCGGCGATCGCCGCATCGAGCACCAGCATGCCGGTGACGCGCGGCACCAGGCCCTCGTACGCCACGTCGAGCTGTCCGGTGCCGGGCGCGATGCCGAGCTTCACGTAGAACACCAGCAGGCACACCAGGCCCAGCACGAACACCGGCACCGATTGGCCCGCGAGGCTCACCACGCGCACCACGTGGTCGAAGCGCGAGCCCTGCCGCTCGGCGGCGATCACACCGAGCGGGATGCCGACGATCATGGCGATGATCATCGCCGTCGTCGCCAGTTCCAGGGTCGCGGGAAAGAACTGCGCGATGTCCGCGGTGACCGGATGCGAGGTCATCACCGACCGGCCGAGATCGCCGTGCAGCAGGTTCACCAGATAGATCCAGAACTGCACGAACAGCGGCTTGTCGAGGCCAAGCTGTTCGCGCACCGCGGCGATCACGTCGGGCGGCGCGTGATCGCCGGCGATCGCGATCACCGGATCGATCGGCATCACCCGCCCGATCAGGAACGTGACCAGGGTCAGTCCGAACAGCGTGAGTGGAATGCTGGCGAAGCTGCCCGCCAGCATTTGCAGCCGTGCGTTCACGCCTTGGTTATCTGCGCGTATTTGGTGTAGTCGGGCATCGGGCCGACGTGGAAGCCGGACACGCCCTTGCCCAGCACCGCCACCGCGTTCTTCTGCAGCAGCATGGCGAACGGCGCGCGCTCCATGAACTGCCGCTGCATCGTTTGGTACAGCGCGATGCGCTTGGCCGGATCGAGCTCGCGCACCGCCGCCTGCGACGCGGCCGTCAGTTCCTTGTCGACGAAATGACTGCGCCAGGCGAGGATCTTCAGCTTGCTGGCATCGGAATCGTCGGGGTTCTCGCACCACGCCTGCGCGTTCGAGTTCGGATCGAAGTAGTCGGTGCCCCAGACCAGCATCGCCAGCTGGTGCTGCCGCGCGCGGGTCTTGGTGATCACCTGCTTCTGCTCGCCGGGCAGCAGCTGCACCTTGATGCCGACCGCCGCGAGGTCCGCCTGGATCGCCTGCGCGATATCGCCATACGGCGACTGCGAAATGTAATCCATGTTCACCGCAAACCCGTCCGCCAGCCCCGCCTCGGCCAGCAGCTGCTTCGCCTTGGCGATGTCCTTGTGGAACGGGTTGTCCTTCAGCGCACCCGGCAGCGCGTAGGGCAGGAAGGCCTGGCAGACGCTCCAGGTGTCCGGCGTGATGTTCTTCGCGATCGCCTCGTAGTCGATCGCCCACTTGATCGCCTGGTGCACCTGCGGCTTGGCCAGTTCCGCCATGGACTGGTTCATCGCGATATACATCGACGTGCCCTGCGGCGATGCGTTCACCGTCAGGCTCTTGTTGCCGGCGATGGTCTTGAGCTGGTCCGCCCCCAGGTCGCGCGCGATGTCGGCGTCGCCCTTCTGCAGCACCAGAAGCTGCGCGGACGGATCGGCGACATGCCGCATCACGATGCGCGTCATGACGCCCTTCTCGGCGGAGTTCGGATTGGCATCGGCGATCACGTGGTCGCTCGCCTGCCACGACGTGAGCTTGTAGGGCCCGGCGCCGGCGGAATGCGTCTTCATCCAGCCGTTGCCGAGATCGCCGTTGGTCTGGTTCGCCAGCACGACCGCCTTGTCCACCACGCTGCCGACATTGGCCGTCAGGCAGTACAGCACGAAGCTGGTCGCCTGCGCCTGCGGCAATTTGATTTCAAGGGTATAATCGTCCAGCGCGCGGACCATCTTCTCGACGTTGTCCGCATTGAAGCCGAACTGGGTGATGATGAAGCCCGGCGTCTTGTTCAGCTTCACCACGCGATGCAGGCTGAACGCGGCGTCGTTGGCGGTGACCGGATTGCCCGATTCGAATTTGGCGTCGCGGCGCAGGTGGAAGGTGAAGGTCAGGCCGTCGGGGCTCACGTCATAGGTCTCGGCGAGGTCGCCGGCGATCTTGGTGGAGTCCTCGGCGTCGGGCCGGACCAGGCGGCGGTAGCAGTTGGCATCGACCTCGTTGTTGGTGAATTCATAGGACTCGGCCGGGTCGAAGCTGACGATGTCGTCGATCTGCTTGACCATCACCGCGACGCCCTTCGGCGTGGCGGCGTGCGCGCCGGTCGGCACCGCGGGCGCGGCAACGGTGGCAGCCGAGGCGGCCAGCAGGTTCCGTCGGGTCAGCATGCGAGGTCTCCCAGTCTTGTGGGTCGGGCCCTGATTGGCCGGCACTTTGCCAAGACTTTACGGCCCGGGCTAGGCTGGCGGGATCATGCGCCAACCCGCACAGCAACGCGAGGTGCTCGCCTCGGTCTGCCCGCACGACTGCCCGTCCACCTGCGCGCTGGAGGTGGAGGTGCTGGACGGGCGGCGCATCGGCGCGGTGCGTGGCGCCGAGGCGAACAGCTACACGTCGGGCGTGATCTGCGCCAAGGTTTCCCGCTATGCCGAACGCATCCACCATCCGGACCGGCTGACGCAGCCGCTGCTGCGCACCGGGCCGAAGGGGTCGACGCAGTTCCGTGCGATCTCCTGGGACGAGGCGCTGGACCGCGTGGCGGGCGCGTTCGCCGACATCGCGGCGCGGCATGGCGCCGAGGCGGTGTGGCCGTATTACTATGCCGGCACGATGGGGCTGGTGCAGCGCGACGGCATCAACCGGCTGCGCCATGTCATGCGCTACTCGCGCCAGAAGCTGACCATCTGCACGTCGTTGCCGGAGCTTGGCTGGTGGGCGGGCGTCGGGCGCTCGTGGGGGCCGGACCCGCGCGAGATGGCGCGCTCGGATCTGATCGTGATCTGGGGCGGCAATCCGGTCGCCACGCAGGTCAACGTGATGACGCATGTGAGCCGCGCGCGGAAGGAGCGCGGGGCGAAGCTGGTGGTGGTGGATCCGTATCGCAGCGGCACCGCGGCGGTCGCGGATGTGCATCTCGCGCCGCGTCCCGGCACGGATGGCGCGCTGGCGTGCGCGGTGATGCATGTGGCGTTTCGCGACGGCTACGCGGACCGCGGCTACATGGCGCGCTACGCCGACTGCCCCGACGCGTTGGAGGCGCATCTCGCGTCGCGCGGTCCGGCGTGGGCGGCGGCGATCACCGGGCTGCCGGTGCAGGACATCGAGGATTTCGCACAGCTGTACTGCGGCACGCCGCGCAGCTACATCCGGCTGGGCTACGGTTTCGCCCGCTCGCGCAACGGTGCGGCGAACATGCATGCGGTGAGCTGCCTGCCGACGGTGACCGGCGCCTGGCAGCACGAGGGCGGCGGCGCGCTGTGGTCGAACCGCGGCATGTACCATTGGGACAAGACGCTGATCGAGGGACTGGACGCGCTCGATCCGACGATCCGCGTGCTGGACATGAGCCGCATCGGCAGCGTGCTGACCGGCGACCGGACGGAACTGCGCGACGGTCCGCCGGTGCATGCGCTGCTGATCCAGAACCAGAATCCGCTGACGGTGTGCCCCGACAGCAACCGCGTCCGCCGCGGCTTCGCGCGCGACGATCTGTTCGTCTGCGTGCACGAGCAGTTCATGACCGAGACGGCGCGCTGGGCGGACATCGTGCTGCCGGCGACGATGTTCATGGAGCACGACGATCTGTACCAGGCGGGCGGCCACACGCATATCCAGATCGGGCCGAAGCTGATCGAGCCGCCTGGCGAATGCCGGTCGAACCACGAGGTGCTGCAAGGACTGGCGGCGCGGCTGGGCGCGAAGCATGCGGGATTCGAGATGACCGCGATGGAGATCATCGATGCGACGCTGCGTGCCTCGGGCTGGCCGGATGCCGCGACGGTGCTGCGCGAGCGCTGGATCGATGCCGCCATGCCATTCGAGGACGCGCATTTCCTGACCGGCTTTCCGCAGAAGGACAGGCGGTTTCATTTTGCGCCGGACTGGGCCGCGCTCGGGCCGGACCATGAATGCATGCCGCGACTGCCGGATCACATGACCAGCATCGATGACACGGCGCCGGGGCAGCCGTTCCGCCTGGTGACCGCGCCGGCGCGCAGCTTCCTCAACACCAGCTTCACCGAAATGCCGAGTTCGCAGCGGCGCGAAGGCCGGCCGACCGTGCTGGTGCACGCCGACGACGCGGCGCGGCTTGGCATCGCCGATGGGAGCAAGGTGCGGCTCGGCAATGCGCGCGGCGAGGTCGTCCTGCACGCGCGGATTGCCGATGGTCTGCAGCCGGGCGTGCTCGTGTCGGAGAGCATCTGGCCGAGCGAGGCATTTGAAGGCGGCATCGGCATCAATGCGCTGACCAGCGACGATCCCGGCCCGCCGGGCGGTGGTGCGGTGTTCCACGATACCGCGGTGTGGCTGCGCGCTGCGGCGACGGAACTGCCGCTCGCCGCCGAATAGACGCAACAGGGAAACGCCAAAAGGGAAATGACTGCATGAGCAAACGCATCGCCTTCGTCGGCGCCGGCGCGATCGGCGGCTATATCGGCGCCAATCTCGCCGCGTGCGGCCACGACGTGACGCTGATCGATCCGTGGCCGGCGAATGTCGAGGCGATCCGCGCGGACGGGATGCATCTCTACGGCATGACCGAGGCGGAGAACCGCATCGTCAAGGTCGATGCGATGCACGTGACCGATGCGCAGCAACTGGCGAAGCAGCGTCCGGTCGACATCGCATTCATCGCGGTGAAATCGTACGACACGGTTTGGGCGACACGGCTGATCCGCCAGTATCTGGCACCCGGCGGCTTTGTCGTGTCGTCGCAGAACTGCATCAACGAGGAACGCATTGCCGGTGTTGTCGGCTGGGGCCGCACGGTCGGCTGCGTGGTCGGCGGCGGCGTCGGCGTGGAACTGTTCGAGCCCGGCCATGTCCGGCGCAGCATGATGAAGAATCGGGAAGTCGTGTCGTTTCACGTCGGCGAGCCGCATGGCCGCATCACGCGGCGGGTGGAGGAACTCGCCGAGATGCTGAACGACATCGACACCGCACATGCCACCGACAATCTGTGGGGCGATCGCTGGACCAAGCTGTGCGTCAACGGCATGCGCAACGGCGTGTCCGCCGCGACCGGGCTCGGCGGCAACGCGCGCGACAGCCATGACGCGATCCGCCGCGTGTGCATCCGGCTGGGCGGCGAGTCGGTGCGCGTCGGTCAGGCGCTTGGGTTCAAGCTGGGCAGGATCGGCGCGCTGGAGCCGGAGACGCTGGCGCAGGCGTCGGAAGGCAATAGAGGGGCACTGGAGGAAATCGAGGCGCTGATGCTGGCCGGCAGCAACGCCGCGGCGCGCAGCGATCTGCAGCGGCCATCGATGGCGCAGGACATGGCGAAGGGACGCCGCACCGAGATCGAGTTCATGAACGGGTTCATCGCGGAGAAGGGCGCCGAGGTCGGTGTGCCGGCGCCGACGCATGCGATGCTGACCGAGGTGGTGATGCGCGTGGAGCGTGGCGAGATCGCCGCCGATCCGGCGAATGTGCTGGTGAATGCGTGACGCAGACTCCCTCTCCGCCCTGGGGCGGAGAGGGTTGGGGTGAGGTGGGGCCGCTGCTGCGCACATGGGGTGATGCGCGATATCGGCGGAATCCTGCCGATCGCATTGCGGATGTTGCGGGAATCCCCCACCTCACCCTGACCCTCTCCGCCCCCGAGGGGCGGAGAGGGAAACGCGGCGGGGCTTCTGTTATCGGGTGAACGTCACCTCCGCCGCGCCCAGCCCCTCGAAGCGCACGCCGCAGACATCGCCTGGCTGCAGATACCGCAGGCCGGTGCAGGAACCGCACGTCACGAACTGCCCGGCGCGCACGCCGTCCTTCTCGCGCATCATGTTCGCCAGCGCCACGGCCACGCCGAGCGGATCGCCGGTCGGATGCCCGCCCACCTGCTCGAGCACCGTCGCACCGTTCACCGTCAGCGTCACCTTCAGACTGCCCAGTCCCAATCCGCGCCAATCGGCCGGCGGCGCGGCATGCACGAAGGCACCGTTGCTGATGCTGTCTGCCAGCTTCTCGAGGTTGGAAACCGCATCGGAGTTCTGATAGCGGCTGGTGACGACCTCGATCGCGGCGCACGCGTCCACCGCGGCGGCGATCTCCTCGCGCGAATAGGGCGCTGCGCGTGCCGGCAGATCGCGGCGGAAGACGAACGCGACCTCGCCCTCGACACCGCATTGCGGCACCTCGGCTGCCGGTATCCGCGCGGGCGAGGCGTGAACCGTGTCGGCATAGATGATGCCGCGCGTCGCCTCGCCGTTGGCCGGCGCCATCGCCTTGAACGCACCGACCGGCTTGCCCAGTGCCGCGGTGACCGCATCCTGGATGGCGTGCGCATCGGTCACGCTGGCCGGCCTCGCGTCCGCCGGCAGGTCGGCGAGCAGCGGCCCACCGCCACGCGCCTTCACCAGCAATGCCGCGGCATTGGCGATCTGCTGCTTCTCCATTTACTGTGTGTCCTTCAATCGGGGCCGACCAAATTGGCACTTCCCCCGCCGGCGGCAAACCCCGCTTGGCAGCGCCTCACGGGAATGGCAAATTGGCCACACCTGGGAGAATGGGTGACGGGGAAAGGGGGGCCGCGATGATCGGCTTGGTGCGGCTTGCGTTGCGACGGCCTTACACATCGGCGATCGCAGCGATGCTGATCCTGCTGCTGGGCGCATTGTCGGTCACGCGCATGATCGTCGACATCTTCCCGGTGATCGACATCCCCGTGGTTCTCGTGGTGTGGAACTACAACGGCCTGACCACCGAGGACATGGAACGGCGCGTCGTGTTCATCTCCGAGCGCGCCTATTCCACCACGGTCAACGGCATCTCGCGCATCGAATCGCAATCGATCCCCAGCATCGGCATCCTCAAGGTCTACTTCCAGCCTGGCACCGATATCGGCGGTGCGATCGCGCAGATCACCTCGGTGAACAACTCCATTCTGCGCGGCGCGCCGCCAGGCATGCAGCCGCCGGGCGTCATCCAGTTCAACGCCTCGAACGTGCCTGTCGTGCAGATGACCTTGTCGAGCAAGTCGCTGACCGAGCAGCAGATCTACGACTACAGTCTGAATTTCATCCGGATCCGCCTGTTCACCATCCCGGGCCTTTCCACCCCAGGCCCGTTCGGCGGCAAGTCGCGCCAGATCAACGTCGACCTCGATCTCTCGCGCCTGCAGGCCAAAGGCTTTTCGCCGGTCGACGTGGTGAACGCCCTGCAGGCCTCCAACGTCATCGTCCCGGCAGGCACCGCGCGCCTCGGCGACCGCGAATACAACGTGCAGTTGAACTCCAGCCCGACCGCCGTCGAGCGGTTCAACGCGCTGCCGATCGGGGTGTTCAACAATGCGCCGGTCACGCTGGGCGACGTGGGGCGCGTGAGCGACAGCTTCGCGACCCAGACCAACGTGGTGCACGTCAACGGCAAGCGCGCGGTCTATCTCGCGATCCTGAAGCACGCCGATGCGTCCACGCTCGCCGTGGTCGATGCGGCGCGCGACGCGCTGCCGGAAATCCAGGCCGCGGCGCCGGCGGGTCTGGATCTGAAGCTCGACTTCGACCAGTCGGTGTTCGTGCGCGCCGCGGTGCAGAACGTGATCCGCGAGGCGATCATCTCCTCGATCCTGGTCTCGGTGCTGATCCTGGTGTTCCTGGGAAGCTGGCGGAACACGGTCATCGTGTCCACGTCGATCCCGCTGTCGATCTTCGCCGGACTGATCGGGCTGTTCCTGACCGGCAACACGATCAACCTGATGACGCTCGGCGGACTGGCGCTGGCGATCGGACTGCTGGTCGACAACGCCACCGTTACGATCGAGAACATTCACCGCAACCAGTCGCTGGGCAAACCGCTCACGGTGGCAATCCTGGACGGCAGCGCGGAGGTGATCCAGCCGCTGACGGTTGCCACGCTGGCGATCTGCATCGTGTTCTTCCCGGTCGTGCTGCTGTTCGGCGTCGCGCGCTTCCTGTTCATCCCGCTCGCCGTCACCGTCGTGTTCTGCATGCTCGCCTCCTACGTGCTGTCGTTCACCGTGGTGCCGAGCTTTGCCCGCCTTCTGCTGGCATCCGAGGCGCAGCATCACGGGCCGCCGCGCGGCTTCTTCGGCGCGTTCGATCGCGCCTTCGGCCGGTTCCGGGACGCCTATGGCAGGCTGCTCGAAGGCGCGCTGCATCGGCGCGCGTTCGTGCTGGCATGTGCCGGTCTGCTGCTGGTGGTGTCCGGCGGGCTCGCCACGGTCATCGGTCTGGACTTCTTCCCGACCGCCGATGTCGGACTGATCAAGCTGCACTTCCGCGCGCCGCCCGGCACGCGGCTCGAACGGACCGAGGAACTGGTGCTGCAGGTCGAAGACAGCATCCGCAAGATCATTCCGGTCGACGAGATGGACACCATCAACGACACCGTCGGCGTGCCGTCGTCGTTCAACCTGGCCTTCGTGCCGAGCGACAATGTCGGCTCGATGGACGCGGAAATCCTGATCTCGCTGAAGCCGGACCACCATCCGTCGAACGACTACATCCGCGCCATCCGCGCCAGGCTGCCCGAACAGTTCCCCGGCAGCATCTTCTATTTCCAGACTGCGGACATCGTCAGCCAGGTGATGAATTTCGGCCTGTCGGCGCCGATCGACGTGCAGATCCAGGACGTGAACTTCGAGCGCGCGACCGGCCTGGGACGGCAACTGCTCGAGCGCATGCGCAGGATACCCGGCGTTGCCGATCCGCATCTGGTGCAGGTGCTGAACTACCCGACATTGCAGGTGGACGTCGACCGCCTGCGCGCGGCCAAGCTGAACATCTCGCAGCGCGACGTGGCCAACAACATCCTGACGTCGCTGTCGTCGAGCGTGCTGGTGTCGCCGAACTTCTTCCTCAACCCGCAGAACAACGTGAACTACTCGGTCGCGGTGCAGACGCCGATCGAGCAGATCAACACGGTCTCCGATCTGCTGCACACGCCGGTCAGCCGTCCGGACACGCCGCTGGCGAGCGCGGTGCCGAACGTGCTGCCGTCCGCGCCGGTGATGCGGCTGGGCGACATCGCCTCGGTCTATCCCCGGTCCACCTTGGAATCGGTCAACCACTACACCGTGCAGCGCGAGATCGACATCGCCGCCAACATCGACGGCCGCGATCTCGGCTCGACCGCCGCCGACATCCAGAAGGCGATCAACGAGGTCAGCAAGGGCCTGCCGATCACCACGAAGATCCTGATCCTCGGCCAGAACGAGGTGATGCAGAGTTCGTTCCGCAGCCTCGCACTCGGCATGGTGCTGGCGGTCATCCTGGTCTACGCGCTGCTGGTCGTGCTGTTCCAGTCCTGGGTCGATCCGTTCATCATCATGATGGCGGTGCCCGGCGCGCTGATGGGCATCATGTGGATGCTGGCGCTGTCGCACACCACGATCAACGTCGAATCGCTGATGGGCGCGATCATGTCGATCGGCATCTCGGTGTCAAACTCGATCCTGGTGGTGAGCTTCGCCAACGATCTGCGCGCACGCGAGGAGGTCGGTCCGCTGCGCGCGGTGGTCGAGGCCGGCCGCATCCGCCTGCGCCCGGTGCTGATGACGGCGTTGGCGATGATCATCGGCATGGTGCCCATGGCGCTCGGGCTCGGCGAGGCCGGCGAGCAGAACGCACCGCTGGGCCGCGCGGTGATCGGCGGGCTGATCGTTGCGACGATCTCGACGCTGGTCATCGTGCCGATCTTCTATACGCTGCTGCGGCGCAAGCCGCCGACCCTGCACAGCCTCGACACGCGCTTCGCGGCCGAGGCGGCAGGCTCGCACGGTACGGGGGACGCTGGGCATGGCTAGACGCGGTCGCTTCGGTTCATTCCTGGTCTATCTCGTCGGGCCGCTGATGGTGGCGGGCGCGGCATTGGGCGGGCTGCATCTGTGGCAGCAGAAGGACGCGCAGCTTGTCGCCTCGCGCGAGGCGATGGCGGAGGGGGTGGCGCAAGGTCCCGCCGTGCAGATCGCGACGATCGCGCAGGGACCGAAGGAACGGCTGATCAGCCTGCTCGGCGACACGCGGCCGTATCAGACCGCGACGCTGTACGGCAAGGTGAGCGGCTACGTCCGATCGATCCCGGTGGATCGCGGCGATCACGTGAAGGCCGGGCAGGTCGTTGCCGAGGTGGAATCGGCGGAAACGGATCGGCAGTACGATTCGGCGGTGAGCGATCTGCAGAACAAGCGCAAGAACGCCGAGCGCGAGCGCGATCTGGTGACGCATGGCTGGACGTCCGTGCAGTCGTCGGACCAGGCGAACACTGCGTACCGCATGGCGGAAGCGAATGTGGCGCAGCTCGAGGTGATGAAGTCCTACGAGGTGCTGCGCGCGCCGTTCGATGGCACGGTGACCGCACGCTTCGTCGACATGGGTGCGCTGGTGCAGAGTTCGGTGACCAACCAGACCAGCAATCAGCCCGTGCTGACCATCGCCGACATGAGCCGGCTGCGTGTCGACGTCTATGTGGAGCAAAGGGACGTGCCTTATGTCCATGTCGGCGACATGGCGGACGTGACGGACGGATCCAATCCCGACCGACGTGTGCGCGCACGCATCGCCCGCTCGTCCGACCAGCTTGATCCGCGCACGCGCACGCTGTTCGTGGAGCTGGATGTCGACAACAGCGAGGGGTTTCTTGTGCCGGGTGCCTTCGCCTATGTGATCCTGCACGTGCCGATGACCGCGTATCCGGAAATTCCGGTCGCCGCGCTGATCCTGCGCGGCACCAATACGTTCATCGCGAACGTGAGCGGCGATAATCTGGTGCATCTGCGCCCGGTGAAGGTTGCGACCACGGACGGCTTGCGCGCGGCGCTGGCGGAGGGTGCGCAGGTCGGCGATCGCGTGGCGCTCAATCTTCCCGACGAGGTGGGTGACGGCGGCCGCGTGCGTCCGATCGAACCCAATCGCTGACTGGTTATCAGGGCTCTGCCCTGAAACCCGCCCAGGGCTTTGCCCCCGGGACCCGCCACCAAAGGCGTAGCCTTTGGCATCCGATACCTGAAGTAACGGGTTCCAAGGGCTCGGCCCTTGGCGGAGTCCAGAGGCGGAGCCTCTGGTGGGGTCCGGGGTGAAACCCCGAGCCATGCGGCCACTGGGAGCGGTCCCCGCTCTCAGGTGAATTTCGGAACCACCCGATTCACCGCACGGACAAACGCCTCCGGGCTAATGAGCGCCGGGCTCATGGCCCAGCGGTGCATCGGCTCGTTGGCGATGCGCACGGTGCCGATATGCTGCTCGGGGTCGGCGTCCACGACCGGATCGATATCGACAAAGCCCAGCCGGTGGCGCAGCAGTTCGATGTCGTCCTTCTGGCCGGTGAGGAACATCCAGCCCGGCCCGACGCCATAGGTCTTGGCGTAGGCGGCCAGCACCTCGGGCGTGTCGTGCTCCGGCTGCAGCGAGATCGACACCATGCGGATCTCGTCGCCGACGCGCGCGCCGAGCAGGTCCTGCACGCGGGCAAGGTTCTCGGTCATCAGCGGGCAGATCGCGTCGCAGTCGGTGTAGAAGAAGTTGATGAGGAGGATCTTGCCCTTCATCACGTCGTCGTAGAACCGCAAGGTGCGGCCGTCCTGCGTCGTCACCGCGACATTGGTGAACCACGCGGCGCCGGATTGAGGAAGTTCCTCCGCCTTGCCGGACGATGCCAGGGCAAACGGCGCGAGCGCGGCCGCGGCGGCGCCTGCGAAGAACATTCGCCTGTTCATGATCGTATTCCTTCCGTGTCTGTAGGCATGACGCCCGCCCTGAACCCAGGGCGGGCGCCATCCGGTTGCCGGGTTACACGATGTCCCAGCGGACCATCATCGCGTGGTCCTCATGCACCACGTTGTGGCAGTGCATCACGTAGCGTCCCTTCATGTCGCGGAAGCGCATGAACAGGCGGGTTTCGTCGTTGGTCTGCAGGTTGATCACGTCACGGCGGGCGTAGTCGATCGCTCCGTTGAGCTGCGTGGCGGGCTTCACCGGTGCGCCATTGCGGGTCAGCATCCGATGCTCTTCGTAGTGGATGTGCACCGGGTGACGCCAGGAGCCGCCCGGGTTCTGAATGGTCCAGACCTCTTCCGACCCCATCGGGATCGGCGGCATTGACCACGTTCTCGTCGAAGAACTTGCCGTTCACCATCCAGCCGCCGCTGCCGCGTTGGAACTGCCAGGTGCGGGGCGGTCGCCTTGGCCGCCTTCGCCTTCAGCGCCGCGAAGTCCATGTCCGGCAGATCGCGCAGCTTCATGCCCACGTCGCCGACCTGCACCAACCGACGGATCGGCGCTGTCATCCGACACCGCCGCACCGATGTTGACCTGCAGCACCGGCGTGCCGGGGCTCAGGGTCTTGCCGGTCGGTCCGCGGCCGTTCACCTGCTCGGCACGGTTGACGAAGTAGATGCGCGATCGCCTTGATCTTGCTGAAGTCGACGATGATGTCGACCCGCTCGGCCACGGCGATACGCACGCTGGTCACCTGCACGGCGTTGGGCAGCAGGTTGCCGTCGGTGCTGATCTGCCAGAACGGCAGGAAGTTGGTGCCGTCCCACAGCGACCATTCCCACCAGCGCGACGGACCCGGGGCGTAGATCCGGAACCGATAGCGGCACTTCTTGACGCTCGAGGTGCGGCTGGATGGCGCCGTTCGCGAGGAACCGGTCGCCCAGGATGCCGTCCAGGTTGAACAGGTCGAACACCGTCTGGCAGTTCCGGTCGAACAGGGCGTCGTGGAAGAAGATCGGCATGTCGTAATTCGCCGTGCGGCAGACGCAGGCCGGTGCCGTCACCGCTGTCCAACGGATCGAACAGGTTGTAGCAGCCGAACATGCCCTTGTAGACGTTCTGGGCGGTGAAATCGAGGTGGTGATCGTGGTACCACAGCGAGCCCAGAGCCTCGTTCGGGTTGCCGCGCCGGGCCGTATTGCGGATCCCTGAAGCCGGCGTACACGTTCGGATAATGCTGATCCTTGAAGCCCATGCGGGTTGACCGCGTTGGGATCGTTGATCGAGTTGAAGTAGTTGACCGGGTTGCCGTCGCTTTCCGACGGGGTATGGCCGTTGTGCAAATGGGTCGTCATCTCGGCGATGCCGAAATTCTGCGGGACCTTCACCGACGGCAGCTTGTTCTTATAGCGCACCAGCACCGGCTCGCCGTATTTCGCCTTGATCAGCGGCCCGGGAACCACGCCGTCAAACGCGAAGAACCGGGTTGGCGCGTAGTCGGGATGCACCTTGATGAAGCACTCCTCCATCTCCAGCTCGTAGAACTTCTGCGGCGCGAAGTTGTACGTGGGGTTCGCCGGGCTGGGACCGTAGGTGCCGACCGGCGCGCCGTCGGTCGGCGGCGTGTAGGAGAAGTACTGGTGCGGGATCCGCTTGGTCGCGCCGTCGATCGGCGTGGTGCCGTCGGGCGCGCCATACTCCATGTCTTGCGCGAGCCATCGGGGTCTTCACCGTCAGGCGCGGCATCGGCTGTCACCCACGGGCGGATCGGCGGGCTTGCCGGCACCCGGCTCAGGGTCGCGTCGGGGTCGGTGAGGGTGGGGGCGGCCTGACCGTAGGCGCGGGAGCTGAGGCCCGCCTTGGCGATGAGGGCGCCGCCCGCGGTCAGCAGGCCCAGGCGCATCATCTCGCGCCGGTCCAGCTTGGCCTTGACGATTTCCTGCCGGTTTCGCTGCGCCGTCAGCGCCAATTTGTCTTTCCAACTTGTCATCATACACTCCTATTGGGTCTCGCGTGGTCGATATCGAAGCGCATGGTAGTTATCCATACGTAACGAAATAGGCGAACGCAGTCCGAACCCTGCCGAGATCGAGGAAGCAATTCTTACGCGGGAGGCAACGGCCTGTGCGTCTCGGGAAGCTCGTATTGTCTATAAGCTTTTACATACGCAACCGCAACAATTATAATGAGGTATCGTCAAAGTGATTATCATCGTAATTGCGAAACGATAAATTTTTAGCTCGAAATGAAGGTCAGGCCAGTAATGACCCCATCATTTCTTGCGAAACGCCAATTCCGAACCGCAAAGTGCCGCCAGGAAAAGGTGCGATGTTCCCATTCTGGCGAAACCGCAATAACTGACTGCGGATTGCGGCACGGCGCTGGATCCATTGCGTTTTCGCGGAACCACAAATCCCAACCGGGAGGAGCAGGTGAAACTCATTAACGAAACGCGGCGGCATAAATGAGTCGGCAAGGATCGTTGGCCCGGCGCGATGGTATCAGGTGATACGGTAATAGTTTCATTTGCCACGGAATTCGTCACGTGGGATGTCGAGCGCCACCATCGCTGGCCGGCGACCCTGACGTCCCGGACCCGTTGGGCAGCGGCTGCCGTCAATCGCATTCTGCTGCACTTCGCCCGGCGGCAGGGCTCACGACCTGTGCCGGTTTCGCCGGTCGCGTCTGGCTCGATGATCGGCCCTCCCCTTCCCCCTCCGCCTGCGGGAGGGGGAAGGGGGAACGGCCGCCCCCCGTCAGGTCAAAGGCCGCACTGCCTTATCCCGGGGCGGCACCCTGGGTCTGCACCTGCAGCATATAGATCGACTGGCTCGCGCACATGAGCAGGTTGTTGCGCTTCGGGCCGCCGAACGAAACATTGGCGCACACTTCCGGCAATCGGATGCGGCCGATCAGCTTGCCCTGCGCATTGTACACCAGCACGCCGGCATAGCCGAGCGGCGCATTGGAACTGCACCACAGGTTGCCGAACACGTCGGCGCGCAGGCCGTCAGGGCCGCAATGAATGCCGTCGACGGTCATGTCCAGGAACTCGCGCTGGTTGGCGACCTTGGTGCCCTGCACATCGAACGCATGGATGGTGCGCGTGCCGCCGTTATGGGCTATCGCCTGGCCCCTTGCCGGTGCTGCACACGTACAGCGTCTTGTAGTCGGGCGCGAAACAGATCCCGTTGGGTCCCTTGAGCTGATCCTCGGTGATCACCACGTCCAGCCGGTCGCTCGGATCCCAGCGATAGACTGCATTCGGCAACTGCCGTTTGGTCCCGCCGAGCGCGCCGGCGTTCTCGGCGCCGATGCGCGGGTTGAGCAGACCTTGCGGGTTGGTCGGGCCGCCGGCCTCGTCCGGATGGCCCTCCGACAGCGAGTCGCCGTACGGCGGATCGGTGAACCAGATGCTGCCGTCGGGATGCGGCACCAGATCGTTCGGCGAGTTCAGCGGCTTGCCGTCGAAGGAATCGGCGATCACCGTCATCGTGCCGTCGTGTTCCCAGCGCACCACGCGACGGAAGAAATCCTCGGTCGAAAGCTGGCGTCCCTGGAAGTCGAACGAATTGCCGTTGCTGTTGTTGGACGGCTTGCGGAACGGCGTCACGCGACGGTTGTCCCACAGGAAGCGATACTGCGTGTTGCCCTGCACGTCGCTGAACACGAAATACTGGCCCTCGTTCGACCAGGCCGGGCCCTCGGCCCACAGAAACCCGGTGCCCACGCGTCGGATCGCGGTGATGCCAAGCAGGTACTGCCGGAACGACGGATCGATGACGACGATGTCCGGATCCGGATAGATCTCCGGCGGCGCGCCATGTCCCCACTGCCGCGGTGGATTGGTGATGACGGATGGCGGTGTGCCGGTCGCCGCGGCCGGCTGCTGCGCCAGTGCGGCGACCGGAGCCAGTGCGGCGGCGCCGAGCGTGCCGGCAAGCCCCTTGACGATGCTGCGCCGGGACGCAGCAGTTTCGTTGGTCATGTTGGTTTCCTCCCGATTGGTGGCCGCATCCTAGGGCGCGGCTCCGCCGCATCGATACACAAAGCCGGGAGCTTCTCCCGCTACTTCCAGCTGGTCAGGAAGAAGCGCGGCAGCTCGTCGGGATAGGATTTGAAGTTGAGCTGCTTCGAGAACCCGTAGGTCACCGTGTGGGTGAACATCGGCATCCAATACGCCTTCTCGGTGATCAGCTTGATCGCAGCGGTGTAGGCCTTGCGCCGCTGGTCCGGATCCACCGTCGCGCCGCCGGCCTCCACCAGCTTCCTCAGTTCCGGATCGCGCACGTAGTCGTTGCCGGTGAACGTAAAGAAGTTGGGCAGGATCGCAGACACGTCGTTGACCGAGTAGCTACCCCACGAGGCCAGGTCGAACGGATTCTGCCCGGCGAGCGAGCGCTGCACCCACGCGCCGACCTGCAGGACGCTGAGCCTGGCGTTGATCCCCACCGCCTTCAGGTAGCCCTGCATCGCGCCGGCCCACTGCGGCAGATCGGACGTCACCAGTTCGGTGTCAAAGCCATTCGGATAGCCGGCCTCCGCCAGCAACTGCTTCGCCTTTGCAGGGTCATACGGATAGTGGACCGCCGCAGCAACATCGCAACCGAACTGCGTCGGATAGCAGGGCGCATCCAGCGGACGCGAACCGCCCTGCATGAGCTGTTTGGCCATTGTGGCGCGGTCGGTCGCAAGGAAGATCGCCTGACGCACCTTCTCCTTGGTCAGAGGATTGTCGGCGCCGGTGCGACCGGCCGCATCCATGCCGAAATACTCGATGCGCATGGAATCGCCGCGTACGGCCTGCAGGGTCGGCATGCGGGCCACGGCGTCGAACTGGTCGGGGCTGAACTTCCAGATCCAGTCGGCACGTCCACCCAGCAGTTCGGCCATCTCGGTCGCGGAATCCGGCACTTCGTGGATCACCAGCTTGCCGATCGCCGGCTTGCCCTTCGGACTGTCGGCGTAATAGCCGTCATAGCGCTCCATGTCGATCTGCGTGACGCCGTTGACCTTGGTGATCTTGTACGGCCCGGCACCGATCGGATTGCGCGAGTATTCCAGCGGACCGACCTTCTCGCGATACGCCTTCGGCATGATGTACAGCGTCATCGCCATGTAATCGAGCGCGGCCGGGAACACGCGCTTCAGTTCCACGCGCACATGGGTGTCGTCGATCTTCGTGGCGTGGTCGATGTAGGAGTAGTTGCTGGGCGTGGAGACCTGCTTGTCGCTGAGGATCGTATTGATGGTGTAGGCGACATCATCGGCTGTGAGCTTGTCGCCGTTATGGAAGGTGACATTCTTGCGCAGGACGAATTCCAGCGTGGTCTCGTCCGCCCACTTGTAGGATTCGGCGAGCAGCGGCTTGATCTGGAATGTCTCCGGATCGCGATACACCAGCGAGTCCCAGGCCTGATGACCGATGACGATGCCGGTGCGAAGCTGGTTGTAGTAGGGCGTGATGTCCGGAACCGCGTCGCGCCAGGTGACACGGAGCGTGTCGGCCGACTTCTGCGCCATGGCGGGAACGCCCGCCGTCAGCCCCGCCGCCAGAAGCACGCCACCGAACACCCTGCGCATCGCCCCGCCTCCATTATTTCGAGACGCAACCCTAAGGGCAGCGGCGGGACAGGCCAAGGGCGTCGGGCGGACAGGGCCGCGTTCAGCCGCCGGTGACGCTCATGTGCCGCGCCACCGCCGGGCGGTCGTGGCGGCGGTCGATCACGAAGTCATGCCCCTTCGGCTTGCGGCTGATCGCCTCGCGGATCGCATCGTCCAGTTCGGCGTCGGTCGCGCCGTCGCGCAGCACGCGGCGCAGGTCGGCCTGGTCGTCCTGGCCCAGGCACATGTACAGCGTACCGGTGCAGGTCAGCCGGACGCGGTTGCAGCTCTCGCAGAAATTGTGCGTCATCGGCGTGATGAAGCCGATGCGCCGGCCGGTCTCCGCCACGTCGAAATAGCGTGCCGGTCCGCCGGTGCGGTAGTCGGTCTCCTGCAGCGTCCAGCGCCGGCGCAGGCGCGAACGCACGATCGAGAGCGGCAGGTACTGATCGGTCCGGTCGCCGGTGATCTCGCCCATCGGCATCGTCTCGATCAGGCAGAGATCGAAGCCATGATCGCCGCACCAGGCGAGCAGGCCGTCGAACTCGTCCTCGTTCACGTCCTTCATCGCGACCGCGTTGATCTTGATCGCGAGCCCGGCGTCCTTGGCGGCGAAGATGCCGTCCAGCGTCTGGCCGATCTTGCCGCGGCGGGTGATGTCGCTGAACTTCTGCGGATCGAGCGTGTCGAGCGAGACGTTGATCCGCCGCACGCCCGCCTCGTACAGGCCGCCGGCAAGCTTCGCGAGCTGCGTCCCGTTGGTGGTGACGACCAGCTCCTTCAGGCCATGGCCAAGACGCGCGCCGAGGCTGCGGAACAGGGTCATCACGTCGCGCCGGACCAGCGGCTCGCCGCCGGTGATGCGGATCTTGCCGGTCCCCAGGCGGATGAACGCCGCGCAGACGCGATCCAGTTCCTCGAGCGACAGCACCTCCCGCTTCGGCAGGAAGGTCATGTCCTCGGCCATGCAGTAGACGCAGCGAAGGTCGCACCGGTCGGTGACCGAGACGCGCAGATAGGTGATCGAACGCCCGAACGGATCAATCATGCGGTGATAGGGCTCCTTCCACCGTCCTGACTTGCGCCATCCGGGCGCGAGGTTCAAGAGCCTCGGGGGAGACGCATCGACGGCGAGCGCTTGCGCCTGCGTTAGCGCGGCCACAACCTTTGGCGCGTATCACCGGAAGCGACCCGTGCTGTTCACGACCCCTGCAGTCCCGCATCGTGAGTAACCCGTGGCGGGAGCGGCAGGACAGGGTTGCTTCGTCGGGGAAAATAGGCGGAATGGCAGCATGATCGGGTCCCTGCATTTGGCTGAGTTGCTGTGCTCACGACTCTGCCATGACCTCAGTGGGTTGCTGGGGTCGCTGGTCGGCGTGCTGGAAATCGCCCGGGAGGAACAGGCGGAGAGCGAGACGCTGACGGTGGCCGAGGAGACGGCCGTCGAGCTGACGCAGCGGCTGAGACTGCTGCGCGCGGCCTGGGGCCAGGACAGCGAGCCCGTGGATGTGGCGCAGCTCCAGGCGTTCGCCGACGGCCTGTTCGCCAGCCGCCGGGTGCGGCTGGAACTCTTCGGCATGGAACCGGATGCGGCATTCACGCCCGGCGCGGGCCGCCTGCTGCTGAACATTCTGCTGCTGGCGGTCGAGAGCCTGCCCGGCGGCGGCATCGTCGCCTTGTCGGGTTCGCCGCCAAGCAATGTGGTGGTGACGATCGCCGGTCCACGGGCGGCCTGGCCGCCAGGGTTCGGGGCGTGCCTGACCGACGAGACCGCGGCCTGGGCGACTGCGATCACCGCGCGTCACCTGCAGGCGCCCTTGACCGTCCTGATTGCCCGCCAACACGGCATACGGCTGTCGATGCTGATGCCCGCCGGTGCCGGCGGCGACGCTGCCCTGCCGCCATTGCTGCTGTCGTTCGAGGATCATTGGCAGTCGCGCCAGCCGACCTGAGCACAGATCGTCTGCCATCGGTTTACTATTTCTTCGCCAGCGTCGGACCAGGATGGCGCCCCGCCCGTGATTTCCCGGGCTCGCGAGGGCTGCCATGGACGATCTGCTTGCCGATTTTCTGACCGAGACCAACGAGGGCCTGTCCGATCTGGATGTCGCCCTGGTGAAGCTGGAGCGCACGCCGGACGATGGCGAGACGCTGTCGCTGATCTTCCGCCTGGTGCACACCATCAAGGGCACCTGCGGATTCCTCGGCCTGCCGCGGCTGGAGCACGTGGCGCACGCCGCCGAGAACGTGCTCGGCAAGGTGCGGGACGGCGTCCTTACCGTGACGCCCGACATGATCAGCCTGGTGCTCAAGGCGGTCGATCAGATCAAGGCAATCCTGGCCGGGCTGGCCGCCACCGGAGGCGAACCGGCCGGCGACGACAGCGACCTGATCGCCGCGCTGAACGCCACCGCCACGGGCCAGCCCGCGCCGGAACGGACGCCTGCGCCGGCTGCCGTGGCGCCGCAGCCTGTCGAGATCGCACCGGTCCAGCCGCCCGCCGCGGAGCCGCAACCCCCGGAGCCGCAGTCCAAGGACCGCAGCCCGTGCCAGGCTGGCCGTGCCCGCCGCCGGCTGCCGCCACGCCACAGGCTCCGCCAGCCGCGCCCGCCGCGGGACCGGACGTCGTTCAGGGCGAGCCGATCACCGCCCAGCAGACCATCCGGGTCACCGTGGACGTGCTGGAAGACCTGATGACCCTGGTGAGCGAACTGGTGCTCACCCGGAACCAGCTGCTGCAGCTTGCCCGCACGCAGGAGAACACCGGCTTCACGGTGCCGCTGCAGCGCCTGTCGCACATCACGTCCGACCTGCAGGAAGGCGTGATGAAGACCCGCATGCAGCCGATCGGCAATGCCTGGAACAAGCTGCCGCGCCTGGTGCGCGACGTCGCGCGCGAGATGGGCAAGAAGATCGAGCTGGTCATGCTCGGCGCCGACACCGAGCTCGACCGCCAGGTGCTGGAGCTGATCAAGGACCCGCTGACGCACATGGTGCGCAACAGCGGCGACCATGGCCTGGAAAACCCCGCCGATCGTCGCGCCGCCGGCAAGTCGGAGACCGGCCGCATCACGCTCAATGCCTACCACGAAGGCGGCCACATCATCATCGAGATCGCCGACGACGGGCGCGGCCTGCCGCTGGACAGGATCCGCGCCAAGATCCTGGCGAACGGCCTGGCGACCGAGGCGGAAATGGCCGGCATGACGGAGGCGCAGCTGCAGCGCTTCATCTTCCGTGCCGGCTTCTCGACCGCGGCCGTGGTGACCGCCGTGTCCGGCCGCGGCGTCGGCATGGACGTGGTGAAGACCAACATCGAGAAGATCGGCGGCACGATCGAGCTGAAAAGCGTGGCGGGCGCCGGCACCACCTTCATCATCAAGATCCCGCTGACGCTCGCGATCGTCTCCGCGCTGATCGTGGCGGCCGGCGGCGAGCGCTTCGCGATTCCCCAGATCAGCGTGGTGGAACTGGTCCGCGCGCGGAACCAGGCCAGCCTCGGCCATAACCAGGCCGGCACGTCGGAACCGGTCATCGAGCGGATCAACGACACGCCGGTGCTCCGGCTGCGCGACCGCCTGCTGCCGCTGGTCAACCTGAACGATCTGCTGGCGCTCGGGGCGTCGCGCAACGACGACACCGGATCCTACATCGTGGTCGCGCAGGTCGGCGCCACCCTGCTGGGCATCATCGTCGATCGCGTGTTCGACACCGAGGAGATCGTGGTGAAGCCGGTGGCGCCCATCCTGCGCCACGTGACGATGTTCAGCGGCAACACCATCCTGGGCGACGGATCGGTGATCATGATCCTCGATCCCAACGGGATCGCGCGGGCCACCGGCATCGGCAGCGGCAGCGGCGCGAGCAAGGCAGTCTCCGCGGACGCCACGGACCGGTGCGCTCGAGCGACCTGACGGCGATGCTGCTGTTCCGCGCCGGCAGCGATCAGAAGATGGCGGTGCCGCTCGGCCTGGTCGCGCGACTGGAGGACATCCCGCGCGACAAGATCGAGATCTCGTGCGGCGCGCCGGTCACCCAGTATCGCGGCAAGCTGATGCCGCTGGTGGCATTGTCGGACAATTCGGACACCGACGAGGCCGCGCCAGCCCGTGCTGGTGTTCAACGACCACGATCGCAGCATGGGCCTGATGGTCGACGAGATCATCGACGTCGTGGAGGACCGGCTCAACATCGAGCTGTCCGGTGCCAGGGCCGGCCTGCTGGGCACGGCGGTGATCGCCGGCCATGCCACCGACGTGATCGATACCGGCTACTGGCTGACCCAGGCCTGGAAGGACTGGTTCCACACCGTGCCCGGGCCGTCGGGTCGCGACAATGCGCGTCGCGTGCTGGTGGTCGAGGACAGCGACTTCTTCCGCCAGCTGCTGCTGCCAATTCTGGGCGCCGCCGGCTTCCGCGTGACCGCCGCGTCCAACGCGGCCGAGGCGCTGCATCTGCGCGAGACGGGGGCGATGTTCGACGTCATCGTCTCGGATATCGAAATGCCGGACATGGACGGGCTCGACTTCGCCCGCGCCGTGCGCGCCGGCGGTCCGTGGGCGGCGCTGCCGATGATCGCCCTGTCGGGGCACGCCGATCCGCGCGACATCGAGGCGGGTCGCGACGCCGGCTTCACCGACTACGTCGCGAAGCACCAGCGCGAGGCGCTGCTCGACAGCCTGCAGCAATGCCTGGCCGAGCCGGTCGCGGCGGCATGAGCTGCCGGCATCCGACCGATGTCGGGATTCAGGCCGCCGAGGGCCGGTCATCGGACCCGGCCATCCGTGCCACTGCTGGGCGCGACGATGGCCGGGACAACCCGGCCATGACGCACGGACCAGGGTTGTCGGCGCCGGGTACACAGTGACTGACGAAGCAGAAGGACAAGACGTATGACCGCAGATGTGCTCGACCGGCCTGACCTCGACGCCGACGAGGAGCGAATGTTCGTCACCCTGACCGTGGCGGACCAGCTTTGCGGCGTGCCGGTGCTCAGCGTGCGCGACATCCTCGGCGAGCAGGCGATCACGCGCATCCCGCTCGCGCCGCCGGAGATCGCCGGCAGCCTCAATCTGCGCGGACGCATCGTCACGGCGATCGACCTGCGGGAGCGCCTGCACCTGCCGCCGCCGCCCGACGGCACGCCGCGCATGTCGGTCGTCGCCGATCAGGGCGGCGAACTCTATGCGCTGCTGGTGGATCAGGTTGCCGAGGTGATGAGCCTGAAGGCGAGCGCATTCGAGCGCAATCCGCCGACGCTGCCGCCAAGCTGGGCGCAATTCAGCAGCGGCATCTACCGGCTGGACGGCCGGCTGCTGGTGGTGCTCGACGTCGGCAAGCTGCTTGCGCTCGGCGAAGCGGTCTGAGCCGCATCGCATGACGCGCATCTGCCTCGTCGTGGACGACAGCCGCGTGGTGCGCAAGGTCGCACGACGCATTCTCGAGGCGCACGGCTTTGACGTGGCCGAGGCGGAGAACGGTCAGCAGGCGCTGGCCGCCTGCCGTCTGCAGATGCCGGATTGCGTCCTGCTGGACTGGAACATGCCCGTCATGAATGGGCTCGATTTCCTCAAGCAACTGCGTGCCGAATACGGGCCCGACAATCCGCCCGTCGTGTTCTGCACCACCGAGACCGAGATGTCGGCGATCGAGCAGGCCATCATGAACGGCGCGCAGGAATACATCATGAAGCCGTTCGACGAGGAGATCCTCGTCGGCAAGTTCGAGCAGTGCGGCCTGCTGTGATCGCGCCTGCACGCGTGGCGGCGAAACCGGATGCATCGACTGCGGCGCGCGTCATGGTCTGCGATGATTCGGTGACGATCCGCGGCGCCATCGCACGCATGCTGGAAGCCGATCCGGCCGTGCGGGTCGTCGCGCGCGTGGCCAACGGACAGCTGGCGATCGACGAGCTGAAACGCACGCCGGTCGATGTGCTGGTGCTCGACATCGAGATGCCGGTCATGGACGGCATGACGGCGCTGCCGCTGCTGTTGCGGGCCGACCCCGGCCTCAAGGTGATCATGGCCTCCACGCTGACGACGCGCGGCGCCGACATTGCACTGCGCGCGTTGCGGCTTGGCGCTGCGGACTACATACCGAAGCCCTCGGCGGTGCACGGCGATGACACGTTCCGCCGCGAACTGCTGGAGAAGGTCAAGGGACTGGCGCGCCTGCGCCAGCGTGTCGCGCTGCCGGTGCGCGAGGCCGTTGGGCTGCGCCTGCGTCCGGCTCCCATGATCCCGCCGCGTCTGCTTGCCGTCGGCAGTTCCACCGGCGGGCCGCAGGCGCTGTTCACGCTGGTGCAGGGACTGGGCAAGACGCTCAACGTGCCCGTCGTGCTGACCCAGCACATGCCCGCGACGTTCACCCCGATCCTCGCGGAGCACATCGGCAAGCTGGGCGGCCTGCCGTGCGCCGAGGCCAAGGACGGCGAACCGCTGCAGGCCGGACGGATCTATCTGGCTCCCGGCAATTACCACCTGCTGGTGAACGGTGCCCGCGGCGCCCTGACCGCACGGCTCAGTTCCGATGCGCCGGAGAATTTCTGCCGCCCGTCGGTCGATCCGATGCTGCGCAGCGCCGCCTCGGCCTGCGAGGGGCGCGTGCTGGTGGCCATGCTCACCGGCATGGGTCAGGACGGCCTGGCGGGCACGCGCATCGTGATCGATGCCGGCGGCAGCGCCGTCGCCCAGGACGAGGCAACCAGCGTGGTCTGGGGAATGCCCGGCGCGGTGGCGCAGGCGGGGCTTTGCCATGCGATCCTGCCGCTGCCGCGCATCGCGCCGAAGCTGCTCGATCTGCTGCGGATGGCGCGCGCATGAGCCAGGCATTGTCGGCGACCGTCTTCGACACCTTTGCGACCCTGCTGAAGAGCCGGTCCGGACTGGTGATCGGGACCGACAAGCTCTATCTGCTGGAGACCCGCCTCGCATCGATCCTGAAGCGTGAGAAGCTGCACGATCTGGCCGCGCTGGCGGAACGGCTGCGCAAGCCAGGCAGCGATGCGGTGGCGCGCGATGTGGTCGAGGCGATGACCACCAACGAGAGCTTCTTCTTCCGCGACGACAAGCCCTTCGTGCATTTCCGCGGCAAGGCGCTGCCGGGTCTGCTTGCCGCGCGACCGGCGGGCAGTCCGCTGCGCGTGTGGTCTGCCGCGTCCTCCTCCGGGCAGGAGGCCTATTCGATCGCGATGATCCTGGCCGAGTGCCGCGCCAGCATCGCCAACCGGCGGATCGAGATCGTCGGCACCGACCTGGCGCGCGATCAGGTGGTGCGTTCGCGCGAAGGACTGTACACGCAGTTCGAGGTGCAGCGCGGCCTGCCGGTGCAGATGCTGATGCGCTATTTCCGCAAGGAGGAAGCCGGCTGGCGGATCAGCGAGGCGATCCGCGCCATGGTGCAATTCCGCGAATGGAACCTGCTTGGCGATCTGCGCGCGCTCGGCCAGTTCGACGTGGTGTTCTGTCGCAACGTGCTGATCTATTTCGATCAGCCGACCAAGGCGAAGGTGCTGGACGCTGTCGCGCAGCAGATGCCGGCGGACGGGCTGCTGTATCTGGGCGGCGCCGAGACCGTGCTGGGCATCACCAGCCGATTTGCGCCGCTGGCGACCGAGCGCGGGGTGTACGGCCTGGCCGCGTCGCATGGCCCGGTTCGTCCCGACGGACGATACGCCGCGGACACCCAGAGAGCACAGAAAGTTCCCTGATCGCGTTGCACGGAATCTGACCGACCCGACGCGTTGTACCAAGCAGCGTTGCGGTTGGCTCCCCTGCTGTAGTCTCCCCGTCGTGGCCGGCCTTGGTCGCAGCGTAATCCTCCCCCTCCCCTTGCGGGAGGGGGTTGGGGGGAGGGGTCGCACCGCCACAAGACTAGTGCGATCGGATAACCACCAAGTCCGGCTCCGTACCGCGCACCCCTCCCCCCAGCCCCCTCCCGCAAGGGGAGGGGGAGGACTGTTCTCCAGCCGCACCGTTATCCTGGCGCCTACGGGACGCGGCCGGGCATGACGTTCGCCACGACCTCCCGGATGCTACCGCGCCAGCGGCAGCTTGCTGCCCGCCACCGCGCGCTCGGCGACCACGTCGCGGCGGAAGCGGACCAGCTTGGCGGGGCGTCCGCCGGTCTCGGTGGCCCGCTCGCCGGTCTCTTCCACCAGGTCCTGCTGCTCGATCAACCGGCGAAAATTCTGCTTGTGGAGCCGGCGGCCGGCCAGCGCCTCGACGGTCTGCTGCAATTGCAGCAGCGTGAAGCGCGGCGGCATCAGTTCGAACACCACCGGGCGGTATTTGATCTTGGCGCGCAGCCGGGCAATGCCGGTGGCCAGGATGCGGCGATGGTCGTGGGTCATCGGCTCGCCATCGATCGGCTCCGCCGCCTGCGGCGCTTCGGGCACCAGACCGGCCTCCCACAGCAGTTCGTAGCGCTGCAGGACGAGTTCCTCGTTCCAGGCCCGCCCGTCGAGGCCGAACGTTATCGCGGCCCGCCCCAGCCGCTCGCGGCGGGTCGGCGCATCCTCGGCTGTCTCGGCCCAGCGGCGCAGCCGTGCGGCGATGGCGACCGTCGCGTCCGAGGCATCCTGCCCCCGGCGATCCTCCCACGGGAAATAGCGGTACCAGCCTTGCCAGCCGACGCCCGGCTCGCCCGCGGCGCGGACCTCGCGGGTCAGCCCGAGATAGCTGATGGAAACCGTCCGCTGACCTGTCGCCGTCCGATCCCGGTCGGCAAAGGTATACAGCTGTTCGACGTAGCCGAGCGGATGGTGGGTCTGCTCCTCCACCCACGACCGCGTGCCCGCCTGCAGCGAGCGGTGCGTCAGCTCGAACGGCCCGGACGGCAGGGCGCTCCCATCGTCGATGGTCAGCACGCGCGGTTCACCGCCGGTGACGGCGACGATCACCGCGATCAGTTCGGCGATGGCCTCCGCCGATGCAACCGCTGCCAACTTGGGACGCGTGCGGACCTGGTCCATGCGATTCGCTGTGTCGGGAACCCGCGCAGTCATCGCATGGCTGAAGCGAACGCGCCAAGGACGAATCGTGCCCGACGTTGACCGTTCGGCGCGCGGTGGCTACGGCATGGTGCCATGCTGACGCTGTACGGCTTCCTGCGCTCCGGCAACGTCTACAAGGTGCGGCTGCTGCTGGCGCAGCTCGGCATCCCGCATCGGCGCGTCGAGGTAAGCCAGCTGACCGCCGACACCGCCCGGCCCGCGTTCCGCGCCATCAACCCGATCGGCAAGGTGCCGACGGTGGTGTTCGACGATGGGCGGATGCTGTCGGAGAGCGGCGCCATCCTGCACTATCTGGCTGCCGGCAGCCGGTTCTGGCCGCAGGATCGCTGGCAGCAGGCGCAGGTGCTGCGCTGGATGTTCTTCGAGCAGTACAGCCACGAGCCGGCGATCGCGGTGAACCGGTTCCTGCGCGTTTACACCGGCACCGATGACCGCACCGGCCAGATCGAGGCGAACCACCGGCGCGGCATGCACGCACTTGGGGTGATGGACGCGCATCTCGGGGCGGCAAGCTGGTTCGGCGGCGGGGATTGCTCCATCGCCGACATCGCACTCTATGCGTATACCCACGTCGCGGACGAAGGCGGGTTCGATCTTGCCGGGTTCGCCAATGTCCGGCGGTGGCTCGCGAGGGTCCGCAACCAGCCCGGCCACATCCTGCTGATGCAGGAAACCAGCGCTGAACCGGTGGTGGACCTCGATGGTCTTCCTGTCAGCGCTGCGCCGAGTTCAACAGTAGCGGCGCGTCGCATAACACAGCAGGCGCGATCACGCACCGACAGCGTTCGCAAGCGTATCCGCGTTCGTATCTTCAAGGTGCAGCACGACCTGCTCCAGCCGCTCCACCTGGGCGCCGGAGAATGCCAACTGCGCCGACGCACGGAATTTCGCGACGATGTCCGCTGCATCCATTGCGCGATCGCCCATTCCCAGGTTCACGCGGATATACTCCCGGTGCGTCTCGCCGCGTGTGGTGGTGACACTGACCCCGCCCGAGTTGTAATCCGGAAACGCCGTGTCGGGATCTGCGACGCATTCCACCTTTGCGGCCAGCGCCAGGATCTCCGGGTCCTGCAAAGCCTCCGGCGTCAACTCCGCCAACCCGAAGCGGCCGCGCAGCAGGCAGGCCGCGGTGATGAACTGCGCACTGAACTTCGCGTCGTAGTCGTTGGCCGGTCTGCACTTGCGCGCCGCAGGTTCGGCAATGATCGGCAGCGTCTCCTGCGGTATCGCCGCCACCACGCGCACGATGTCAGCCCCTCCGAGACCGAGCCGCTGATGCAGCCGGATCGCCGCCTCCGCGCAGCCATGCGCGAAATGGCACGCGGGATACGGCTTCACCGCGGTCTGCAGCATCGTCCATTCGCTGCCCAGACCGTCGGTCATTCGCGTGTAGTCCACCTCGGGCAGATGCGTCTGCGCATGCGTTTCGAAGAATCCGAAGCGGCCCTCATACGCGCGCGTCGGTCCGAAGAAGCCATGCTCCGCCAAACCCGCCGCGGTGATGCCGGCGACCGCGCCCCACGCCGGGTGCAGACGCTTCGTCCATGCGCCTTCCTCCAGGAACACCTGCACCGCCGCGGAGGTACTGGCGGTGATGCCCTGTGCCGAGACCAGCGCCGCCGCATCCAGACCCATCAGCTTGCCGGCCACCACCGCGGAACTGAAATGCGCAACCAGGCCGGTGGCGTGAAAGCCGATGTGATGGAAGATCCCGCGCGCGGCGGCACCGATGCGGATCGCCGTCTCCATGCCGGCGACATAGGCGGTCAGCATGTCGCGCCCGGTCGCACCGCGCACCTGCCCGACGCCAAGCGCCGCCGGCAGGCAGGCCACGGTCGGATGCAGTATCCCGAGAAAATTGCTGTCGTCGAAATCCAGTCCGTGCAGCAGCACGCCGTTCACCAGCGCCGCGTCGCGCAGCGGCAGATCGCACCGCGCTGCCGATCACCGCGCATGGCCCGTCGCCACCCAGTGCCCGCGCACCTGCCAGAGTGGCTCTGGCAAATTCATAGCCGGTCGCGGCAAGCCCGCAGCCGAACGCATCCAGGATCAGCAGCTTTGCCAAATTCAGCACAGACGGCGGGATGTCCTCAAAGCGCAATCCCGCGGCGAAGTCCGCCAATGCACGTGCCGGCGCGATCTGCTGCTCTGCGTGTGCGTCCATCGTGAAGCCTCCCGCTCGCCACCACGTTTGTGCGGTTCAGACCATAGGCACGCGGCAGGAACGCCAGCAAGCCGTCGGGTTGACGAGGGACGACGTCGAGCGTTGCATCAAGGTCGCGCGGAAACAAGGAACGCCTGAATGTACGACTACGACGTCATCGTCATCGGCGCCGGCAACGCCGCACTTGCGGCCTCGGTTTCCGCCAAGGAGAACGGCGCCGACAAGGTGCTGGTGCTGGAGAAGGCGCCGCGTGCCATGCGCGGCGGCAACACGCACTGGAGCGGCGGCGTGCTGCGCTTCGCCTTCGACGACCCGCAGGAAATCTGCACCGCTGTTGCCCGGCGTGGAGAACGACTACGAGGATTTCTTCGCCGGCGTCTCGCCCTATCCGAAGGACCGCTACCTCGCCGACCTGCAGCGCGTGACATCCGGCCGCACCGATCCGGAACTCTCCAACATCCTGGTGTCGAATTCCAAGGACACGGTGTTCTGGATGAACCGCAACGGCGTGAAGATGGAACCGGCGCTCGGCGTCGCCGGCGTGAAGCGCGGCAACGTGGTGGTCTGGCCGCCCGGCCTGATCGTGCGGGCGGCGCATGAAGGCGTCGGGCTTTCCACCTCGTGGTTCGCCACGGCCGAGCGCGTCGGCGTGGAAATCCGCTACGAGAGCGCCGCGATCGAACTGATGGTGGACCAGCGCGGCCGCGTCGTCGGCGTGAAGGTGCGCGACAACGACGGCATCCGCGAGATCACCGCCAAGGCGATCGTGCTGGGCTGCGGCGGGTTCGAGGCGAATGTGCAGATGCGCACGCAGCATATCGGCCCGCTGGTCGGTGCGGCGAAGGTGCGCGGCACGCCGCACAACCAGGGCGACGGGTTGCGCATGGCGTTGGCGATCGGCGCGCTGCCCTGGGGGCAATGGAGCGGCTGCCACGCCACGCCGATCAGCGCCGACTGGGGTGAATTCGCCCCGCGCGCGCTCACCGACCGCAGCAATCGGCTGAGCTATCTGTACGGCGTCATGCTCAACCGCCAGGGTTTCCGGTTCGTCGATGAAGGCGAGGATACAAATCTCTATACGTATGCGAAGTTCGGCCGCGCGATCCTGGCGCAACCGGGTGCGAAGGCGTGGCAGATCTTCGACCAGAAGGTGGTCCATCTGCTGGAGCCGCGCTATTCCACCAGCCGGCCGCTCGTCGCCGACACGCTGGAGGACCTGGTCGAGCAACTCGATATCGACGACAAGCGACAGGCGGTGAAGACACTGCATGCGTTCAATGCCGCCGCGCGCAACGCGGATGAAGGTTTTGACCCGTCGCGCAAGGATGGCATGTCCACCAGCGGTCTGACGCCGGAGAAGACCAACTGGGGGATCCGGCTCGATGCACCGCCGTTCCATGCCTACAGCGCCACCGGCGGCATCACCTTCACTTTCGGGGGCGTGAAGGTGAACGAGAACACGCAGGTGATGGGCACCGATTGGCGACCGCTGAAGGGGCTGTATGCCTGCGGCGAGATGATCGGTGGGCTGTTCTACGACAACTATCCCGCCGGGACGGGGTTGGTTTCAGGCGCGACGTTCGGCCGCATTGCCGGTCGCAATGCCGCCGCGGAGAATGGATAACTGCTTGAGCAAAGCGAAACACACCGCTGCCGATCAAGGACCGAGATGCCATGTCACTCGCCCATGAAATCGCCGAACGAATTCATCGCCTGCGCTACGAGGACCTGACGCCCACGGCCCTGGAATGGACCCGCACCGCGTTCATCGACACGGTCGGCGTCACGCTCGCCGGCATGGTGGAGGACGGCCCACGCATCCTGATGAACGTGCCAGGCATCGCATCGGCTCCCGGTCCCAGCCTGATCTTCGCCACCGACCGGCGCACCAGCGCGCTCGATGCCGCTCTGGTCAACGGCGTGGCCTCGCACGCGTTGGATTACGACGATGTGTCCGGCGCGTTGGGCGGCCATCCGTCCGTGACGGTGATCCCCGCGATGCTGGCGCTCGGCGAGCAGATCGGCTGCACCGGACGCGACCTTGCACTGGCCTATGTCGTCGGCTTCGAGACCGAATGCCGCATCGCGCGCGGCGTGCATTTTCACCACTACGACAAGGGCTGGCACCCGACCGCGACGCTCGGCATCTTCGGCACGGTTGCGGCCGCGGCGCGGCTGCTGCGGCCTGACCCAAGACCAGACGGCGATGGCGCTGGGCCTGGCCGCGTCGCTGGCATCGGGGCTGAAGGCGAATTTCGGCACCATGACCAAGCCGCTGCATGTCGGCCACACGGCGCGCAACGGGCTGTTCGCCGCGCTGATGGTGCAGCAGGGCTTCACCGCCAATCCGGCCGCACTGGAGGCACGGCAGGGCTTCCTCGACGTGTTCAACGGTCCCGGCACCTACGACATCGATCGCATCCTGGCCGACTGGTACGCGCCGCTGGAGGTCGAAGGCGGCGGCGAACCGGGGCTGAAGCCGTATCCCTGCTGCGGCAGCACGCATGGCGCGATCAACCGCATGATCCACCTCGCGCGCACCCACGACCTGCTGCCGGATCGCGTGGCGAAGATCGAGATCATGCCGCATGCCCGCCGCCTGCCGCATACCAACAACCCCGATCCACGCACGCCGCTCGGGGCGAAGTTCAGCATCCAGTACGCGGTTGCGCGCGCACTGGCCGATCGCGCGGTGCGGCTCGAGCATTTCGAGGGCGAGGCGCATTTCGATCCGGTGGTGCGCGACCTGATGGCACGCACCGAGGCGCGGGAGCACCCCGACATGCCGGACGCCTCGCCGCTGCAATGGGGCGCCGAAGTGGTCGTGACGCTGCGCGACGGGCAGCGCCTTGCGTCGCGGCTGGACGATTTCGAGCGCCGCGGCCCCGGGGGACAGCCGATGAGCACCCAGGAGCTGTGGGAGAAGTTCGAGGACTGTGCGAAGCGTGCCCTGCCGCGCGGCAATATCGCGCCGCTGTTCGACCTGCTGGGCAATATCGAGGCGTTGAGCGGCATCGGCGAACTGACGATGCTGCTGGAGCGGCGTGCGAACGAACGGCCGGCTGCCGCCGCCGTGCGGCCGGCGGAGATGCTGGAGACCACGACGGCCACCGGATGGGTTCCCTGACGCAGCGCGAGGAAGGATCGCCCCGATGAGTGCAGACAAACGCCTGGCCGATCTTGGCCTGACGCTGCCCACGCCGCCGAAGCCGATCGGCAATTACGTGCCGTTCCGGCTCGCCGGCAACCTGCTGTTTCTGTCCGGCGTCGGGCCGCGCCGCGCGGATGAGACGATGATCACCGGCAAGGTCGGCGCCGATCTTACGGTGGAACAGGGCGCCGAGGCGGCAAGGCTGTGCGGGCTCAACCTGCTGGTCAACATGATCGCCGCGGTCGGCACGCTGGAGCGTGTGGACACGGTGCTGAAGGTGCTTGGCATGGTGAATGCCGTCCCGACCTTCACGAACCATCCGAAGGTGATCGACGGCTGCACCGATCTGTTCGTCCAGGTGCTGGGCGAAGGCGGCCGGCCGGCCCGTTCGGCGGTCGGCATGGGCAGCCTGCCACTGAATATCGCGGTGGAAGTGGAAGCGATCGTTTTGGTGAAGGGTATTTAACCCGGCCTTAACCGGCGGCGGGCGCACAATCAGCTGTTTCAGAGGACCAGAACGTCTACGGTTCATTCCGATATGTCACACGATCTCGCCATCCAATCACTCACCGCGGTGCGCACGAACGCCGAAATCACCGGCGAGGCCAAGGCAGCGGCGAGCCAGCCGCCTCCCCAACCGGAGCCTGCGGCCAATCCGTCGCCTATCCCCAATCCAACCCTCCGGCTCGATCCGGCCCTTGGCCTCGTCGTGCTCGAGTTCCGCAGCGACACCGGCGCCGTCACCTCGTCGATCCCGAGCCAGCGCCAGCTTCAGGCCTACCAGAGATGGGACGCGACCCATTTCGGTCCGATACCTGCCGGTGCGCACGGCGCGAGGCGCACAGAAGTCAGAAGCGCCGGTGCAGAAGTCGCAGCAGGCGTCCGCCAGATAGCTGCCATTGGTTACTCCGACACTGGACGTGGTGCACCGGGCTGCGGCGGCCACATCGAGTAGCACCAAACGCCGCATTCAATGATAATGCCCCATGCAATCGTGCATTATAAGGCTATCTCGCTGCCAGGCATAGGGCATTACAATTCACAAGATGCAGCGTAGCTTTGGGAAAAGTAATCAGCCTCGCCTTTTAAGTTCCTGCAACGCAAGTATTCAGTCGAGACGAGCGTCCGACCAGACGGAGCACCAAGTTCTGCTGGCCTCTTGCGATGTTCGAACCAGGAGTTCATTTGGACACGATCAAAGTCGTCATCATTGGCGCCAAAAATCCCGAAACAGCACGGATGATGTCGGCCATCACCGATGCGGAGGCTGCCGAGACCGGGATTCGGCACGTCTTCCAAGGATTTGTCGACAATGATCCACGCAGACAGGGAACCGAGTTCTGTGGCCTGCCCGTGTTTGGCGGATTTCAGGTCTTGGACACGCTGATCGAGCAGGGATGCATGTTCGTGAACACAATCACGGGATCCACCCTCGCCCGCTACGAAACCTCACGGGCAGGTGTGTGCTCACGGCGGAAGGTTGGTCAACTTTATACATCCTACCGCGGGTCGGCCCGAACGGATGGGTACCGGCAACTATATTCAGGAACATGTCTTGATGCAGGCCGGCGTCAGCATCGGGGACAATTCATCCATCCATTTTGGAGCGGTGATTTCGCATGAAGTCACGGATCGGTAGTAGCACGTTCGTCGCGCACCGGGTCAGTGTGTCGGGCGAAGTCGTCATAGGAGATGGCGTTTTTATCGGGACGAACGCAACGCTTTTGCCCCGGATCACCATCGGCAACTGGTCCACGATCGGCGCCGGGGCAGTGGTTTTGAAGGATGTGCCACCATACGCCGTTGTCGTGGGCAATCCGGCGAAGGTCCTGCGGATCAACGAGGCGCGGTACACCGACGGAGCTTTGGATTGATCGCAACGGATCGCGAAGCCTGCCTGGCGTCGTGGTAACGGGATCAGGCCGCCATTGCCTCACCACTTACAGCCGCGACTGCCAGCAACTCGTCGAGCGAAGCCGTATTCCGGCAACAGGGCCTGCGCGCCGAGCAGAGCGTCGGTGACCGTGCGCGCCAGCCAGCTGCCTCCATCGGTTTGGCTGAGGCGAGCACCTCGAGCAGCCCGGGTAGCGCAGCGCGCAGCGATGCTGCCTCCTGCTGCATGGCCGGCAGCCAGCGGGCCCGGAAAATCTCCGGCACTGCCCTCATCAGCTCGAGGCGCTGCGGCAACGGCAACCTCACCGCAGCGAACATCTCCATATGTGCGTAGGCGTTGGTGATCAGCGGCGTGCGCCAGCGTTGTTCGCCCAGCACATCGTCGAGTGGACACGCCGCGGTTGCCCTGCTCGGTGGAGGAACGTGCAAGCTGCAACACAGGCTTGCCGCCGCCACGCCGCCAGAACAGCGGCGCGGCGACGTGGCGGATCTCGCCGTAGAGCGCCAATTCGGCCAGCATGGAGTGATCGGTGCCGGCGCGGTAGCGGATCATCGACCTCTGGTCCACGGCATCGCGGCGATACACGCCCCAAAAGCTCGGTGCGCTGGTGTAGTGCCACATGACATGCTTTGCCCGCTCCACCGGATCGGGACCAGTCGCTTCCAGGCAGTGCTCCGGCGGATAGTAATAGCTGACCTCGTCTGTTCCGGTGAAGACCAGACCCGCGGCATGGCACATTGCGCAGCCGGGATGCGCCAGCAGCACGCCCATCAGCTGCTCGATGTAATCGGGCGCGATCAGGTCATCGCCTGTCTTCAGCATGACATAGTCCGCGTCACCGAACCAGAAGGCACGCTGAATGTTTATTCCGTCTCCGGTATTGCACCGATTGCGCCTGATACCAATTGCTGGATGGCTGGCTGCGTAGTTCTGCAACACCTCGAATGTGCCGTCGGTCGACGCATTGTCGATTACGGTCAGCGATACGGCTGGCCAGGTCTGATGCAGGACGCTTTCGATCGCCACGCCGACAGTAGCTACGCTGTTGTAGACAATCATATTGACATCGACCCTGGGCAGGCTGGCCATCTTCAGTTTTCCTGCTTCCGCCGCAGGTATCCGTCCGGCGCGACGGACACAAGCAGCTTATGATTGATCGCCACGTCGACCTCGAACTCCGGATGGCTCCGGAGGAACTCCCGGACCGCCGTCTTCGGACTGTTGCCCCTGTCCCACGGACGATCGGGAAACGAGCCGGCCGGCATGTCCTCGATCGCCGTATCGAATACGACACAATAACTGCCGGATGTCACCAGTGGGGCGTAGGCCTCGAGCTCGGCGAGCACATGATCGTGCGTGTGGTTCGAATCGAGGCAGACCAGCACCCTGGCCGTTCGCGAGAGGCTGGCCACCTTGTCGCCGACCTGCCGCACGATGTCGGGCTCGACGCTGGATCCCTGGATGAGGTCGATCCGGCCAGCTAACGGGTGCCCCTCGATCGCTGCACGATTGTGGGCACGAATATCGATGTCGACCCCGATGACCCGTCGGCTCGGCCGGCACGGATCAACGCCCTGACCCGCAGTCGCGGCATCGCAGTAGTCGAGCAGTGCAAGCATCGCCGCACTCAGGATGAGCGATCCGCCACGGGCGATGCCGGTCTCGATGATGACGTCCGGCCGGGTCGACCAGATCAGTTCCTGCATCATGACGATGTCATGGGGATACTGGATGATCGGCAGGCCAAGGGACTTGAAATGGTAGGAGTATTTGTGCCGCGCCGTCTCGACAAGCCAGTCGGCGCTCCGCACCGCGAGTTCGGCATCGGCGCCCTGCGCCGCGATTTCAGCGCCGCACTCGCTCTCGAATTGCAGGTCCATTGTCATCTCACGCTGTCCATGGCACGCCTTCGCACGACGCTCACCGTGCAACGCGCAGCAGGACATCAACCACGCGGCTGATGTCGTCATCCGTCATGTCGTGATAGCTGGGCAGGTTGATCGCGCGTTCGGGCAGATCGTAGGCGTTGATGTTGCCCAATGCTGGCTGGAAGAACGCCAGCGAGCTCAGCGGCCAGAAGAACACGCGTGCGTCGATGTTCTCCGCGGCGAACGCCGCCAGCAGCATCTCCCGGGTGACGCCGGATTCCCGCTGGAACACCGCCGTCGGCATCCAGAAGCCATTGCGGGTGCCCACCGGCTCAGGGTTGAGCGCGATGGCGTGGTGCCCTGCGAGCCTTGCCTGGTAGCGTGCGAATATTTCCCGCTTGCGCCCCAGCAACGCATCGATCCGTTCCATCTGGCCGACGCCGATCGCCGCCTGCACGTTGGACATTTTGTATTTGAAGCCGATGTTGCTCGGCCAGAACTGTCGGGTCTGACCGCGCGCGCGCCCGTGGTAGGACAGCGACAGCACCTTCTCGTAGAGAGCCTCGTCGCTCGTGACGAACATGCCCCCCTCGCCGGTCGCGACGGTCTTGCTGCCGTGGAATGAGAAGACCCCGAACTGGCCGATCGCACCGGCCTTGCGGCCGAGCCAGGCCGATCCGAGCGCCTCGGCGGCGTCCTCGACAACGGCGATGCCGTGGCGCGCGCCGATCGCCAGCAGGGCCGACATGTCGCACATGTTGCCATACAGGTGCACGGCCAGGATCATCCGCGTGCGCGGCGTGATGGCGGCCTCCACACAGGCTGGATCGATGCACCACGTATCGGGCCTGACATCGACGAACACCGGTGTCGCGCCGAGATAGGTGACGGGTGCCGCAGAGGCAATCCAGTTCGTGTCGGCGATGATGACCTCGTCGCCGGGTCCGAGGCCGAGCGCGGCCAGTCCCATGTGCAGGGCACCGGTGCAGCTCGACGTGGCGATTGCATAGGGTACTCGAAGATGCTCGCAGAAGGCCGCCTCGAAGCGATCGACGTAGTCGTAGCAGTGCTCGCCCCAGCCGTTCGCCGCCGCGTCGGTGGCATAGGACACCTCGAGCGGGGTGATCGAAGGCTTCGTGTAAAGGATGCGCGCGTTCTTGCTGCGCCCTGGCTTGGGCGGATCGAGGCCGCGGTCGCCATTTTGGACCATCGTGTCGATGTCAATGCCTGGCTGCGCGGGCATCCTGCCCTCCTCTTGATACACCGGGACCATCAGCCTCTGCCGCACCAGTCCTGCCAGGCGAAGCGCAGCGCGGCGCCGAGGTTGCGGCCGAAGCGTGGTGCGTCGCACAGCGGACTTGCCTTGACCTGTGCACGCAGCCCGGACCGCAGCGCCGCCAGCGCTTCGATGTCGGATGCCTTCGCCACCGCGAGTTCAACGTAGGCGCCGACATCCGGCGCCACCCAGTCGGCGAGGCCCGCGTTGTTCAAATGGCTCATCGAATGGCGCGAGGCGAAGATCTCGCCCGGCACGGTCACCGTCGGCACGCCCATCCACAGCGCCTCGCAGGTGGTCAGGCCGCCGGTATAGGGGAACGGGTCCAGCACGATGTCGATGTCGTTGTATTCACCGAGGAACGCGCGGTGCCCGGATGGGCCGCGCAGATCGAGCCGGGACGACGGGATGCCATGCACGGCGAACGCGGCGAGCACGCGCTCCACGGTCGGCGGATCGGCGAACTGGTGGGTCTTCAGCACCAGTCGGGCATTCGGCAGGCGATGCAGGATCGTGCACCAGGTGGCGATGACGCGCGGCGTGATCTTGGCCAGGTTGTTGAAGCAGCCGAATGTGATGTGTCCGCGGCTCAGTGCGGGCAGCGGCCCGACATCCGGCGCATGTGGCGAGGTCGTGTAGCACACATAGCCATCAGGCAGACGCAACTGCCGTTCGGAATAGACGTGCTCCAGCTCCGGCGGCGTCTCCCAGCGATCGGTGATGATCCAATCCATCTCCGCCAGACCGGAACTGTGGTTCTGCATCCCGACCCATTTGATCTGCACGGGCGCCAGGCGATATGCGCACGCGGTCATGCGACCCGCCTCGCCGTAGCCGCCAAGATCGATCAGAATATCGATGCCGAGTTCGCGCGCCTTTGCGGCAAGCGCCTTGTCGTTCAGCGCATCGACATCGTGCCACGCGCCTGCGAGGGCACGGAAACGGCGCGCGATCCAGTCGTGCTTACCGTCCTGTGCCAGGCAGACGACCGTGAACGATGTGGGATCCAGTGTCTCGAGACCCGCGATGGTCAACCAGCCCACCGGGTGCACCCTGAACGAGCCTGACAGCAGGCCAACGACGAGACGGCGATCGGGGTCCTTTGTGTTGGCGAACGGGGGCAGGTCCTCACGCGCCAGTCGCTCGGAGGCGTCCTTGAGTGCTGCCAGCAGCTCCGTGCCGGTGATGCCGTCGCGATATGGCAGCGTGTTGCACAGGACGCGCCGCGGCAGCGACGCATCGGGAGCAAGCGCAATCGCCCGGTGAACCAGTTCCACCGCTTCCTCCTGCATCCCCATGCAATTGGTGGCGTTGGCCAGATTGCACAGTTCATTGACGTGCTCGCCGTTGCGTTCGATCGATGCCGACAGCTCGGCCCGCGCTTCGGCGTGGCGGTGCATGCGGAACAGCACGGTAGCCAGCCCGTTGCAGAGTTGTTGATTGTCAGGATCGAGTTCGATGGCATGACGCAGCACCGCCTCCGACTCGGGCAGCCGATCGGAGTAAAGGGGCAAGTGGCTGCACCAACTGAACCTGACGCGGCTACAACCGCGTCCGATCCATCCAAAGAAGGATCCCAAAGCGGAGGAGGCTTTTAAAAAAACTTTGGCTCTCGACTGAAGGAAGCTTTGCTCGGCTGCGCCGCCGGCACGCCGATCGAGATTTGGTTTCAGGACGAAGCGCGGGTCGGACAGAAGGGAACCCAGACCCACATCTGGGCGCCGGTCGGCTCGCGCCCGCGGATGGTGCGCGACAATCGCCACGACTCCGCATATCTATTCGGTGCAATTTGCCCCGCACGGGGTGTGGGCGCCGCAATCATCATGCCGGCAGCCAACGCACAGGCAATGAACGAACATCTGGCAGAGATCAGTGCGCGGGTCATGCCCGGTGCGCACGCCGTGATGCTATGCGACCAGGCAGGATGGCATCAAACCGGAGGAAAGTTGCAGCTCCCCTCCAACATCACATTGCTGCCTCTCCCGGCTTATTCGCCCGAGCTCAATCCGATGTAACTGAGCGCCTCGCCGTAAAGTGCCACGAGCAGCTTCGCGTCCGGCGCCAGCGCCGTCGCCGTCTCGAGCGCATCGATTGCTTCGGTCCGACGGCCAAGCCTGGTCAGCAGAACCCCGCGCGCCGCTGGCAGAACCGGGTTGAGCGGATCATCGGCGCCTGCGACATCGAGCCAGGCCAGCAGAATCTCCTGCGAGCCGGCGGCGCACGCAGCGTCGACCCGGTGCAGCGCGTATTCCAGTGTCTGGGGCGACAGGCGCTGCGCCTCGGCAAACGCCGACTCTGCGAGGGGCCTGTCGCCGGTCAGCACCAGCGCGAGCCCCAACGTGTCCCAGGCATCGGCCCGGCTGGGCGCGATGCCACAGCAACGCAATAACAGATCGCGTGCGGTCTTGCCGTCGCCGCGCATGAGCAGCAGGCCGGCCAACCCGAGCAGCGCCGCCTCTCGCCGTGGGTTGATCCCAAGTACAACGTCATAGGCCAGCTCGGCGTCATGAAGCCTGCCGGCAGCGCGATGGGCTTCCGCAAGCCGCAGTGGCGGCTCGTCCCACTCAGGCAGCTGCCGCGCCAGCGCTGCCATCCGCTGCAGAGCGCCCGCCGGGTCGCCGGTCTGCAGTTCGGCCAGCGCAAGGTTCAGCGATGTGGCGGGCGCGGTGTCGCCGAGCGCGACCGCCATCCGCAGGGCGGCCAACGCCTCCGTGTGGTGGTGATTGGCGAGCTGCACCATGCCCAGCGCCGCAAGCTGCTCGGGATCCTGCTCATCGGTCGACGTCGTATCGCCGAGCGAGGCAAGCGCGCCGGCCGGATCGCCGCCGTGCAGTAGCTCAAGTGCCGCCTCAGTCGTCATGCCGCTCGCGCTCCAGCACGACGAGCATCCCGGCAACCGGGGCATCGGATTCATGGCGCAACGTCTGGCGTTCGAGCGTCCGGATCGCGAACCCTGCTTCCTTTGCGGTCGTCGCGACATACGACATGCTGTGGGCGTAGCGGCCCATCCGCTCGAGCACCCAGTCGCCATCGCCGTGCACATTGTCATGGTGGTCGGGAAGCAGTTCTTCGACCGTGAAGACAAACCACCCACCCGGATCAAGCCGGGAATGAACGGAAGCCATCACCTCCCGCAGCGCGCCGAAGTAGACCAGCACGTCCCCCGCCACGATGGCCTTCCAACGCGTCTCAGTCTCGGCCAGGAACTGCATCAGATCCGCCTCGCGCAGATCGGCGTAGAGCTGCTTTGCCGCCGCGCTGGCCAACATGCGCGGGGACGCATCGACGCCAGTCAGCGGAGCGATCGGCAGATCGGACAGCACGACTGCCACCAGTCCGGTGCCACAGCCGAGATCCAGCACCGGTCCGAGGCGCTCTCCCGCTGCGATCGTCGGGTGTTGCAGAAGCTCGGCACGGATCAATCCGGGCACGCGGTAACCGAGCGAAATCAGATGCGACTCAAATCGATCGGCATAGCCATCGAATACCGTGCGGAGATATTCGACCGGCGCGCGCGTGGCACTCGACTGGACGCCCGTGGCGGCAGCGAGGTGGCGCACATAGGGATCGTTCGGGCCAAGCTTCAGCGCCTCGGCGTAGGCGTCGGTGGCTTCGGCATGGCGGCCGAGACTGGACAACGCATGGCCCATGAGGCCGAAAGTGCATGCGTCTGTGACGCCAGCGGCGCGAGCCTCCTCGGCAAGCCGATGGGCGGCGATGAAATCGCGCCGACGGATCGACAGCAGGACGGCGGCGTTGCGCAGTTCCGTACGCCAGGGCATGTCGGCGATAGCGGCGTTCAGCGTGGCCAGTGCCGCATCGGCGTCACCGTTCGCCTCCTGCGCCGCGGCAAGTCCTTCGCGATAGGTGGGATTGCCCTTGTCCATCGAGGCCGCTTCGCCGAGGCAGGCAACCGCATCGGCCGGACGTTTGAGCTCCAGCATCAGGACTCCGAGCCGCGCCTTGGCCTCGGGATCGCCATTGTCAAAAATCACCGCCTCGGCGGCATCCGCTGCCGCGCCGATGGTGTCTCCCAGCCGAATGCGGACTTCAGCCCTGCACTTTCGCAGGCTGGCGTGCTCCGGGTGCAACGTGATCGCGTCATCCAGTTCCTGGAGCGCCAGGTCCGTGTGCCCTTCGCACAGGGCGAGGCGGGCGCCAAGCACCGAGAGGTCTGGTGACGCCGGCGCACGGCGACGAACCGCAGCCAGCAGTGGGCGGGCGGCCTGGGGGCGTCCCGCGTGAATCAATGCCGCAATTCGGGCGGTCAATGCGTCTGGACCGGCGGTAGTCTGCAGGGTCTCCATGTAGGGCTCCTTTTGAGCCAGAGGATTCTGCCTCTTCGTCCGAATGAGATTCCGATGCAGCGTTCAGCTGCGACCGGCCGACGTCACACAACCAACCCGCGGCTTTGCACTGCGAGCGTTGTGAGGTCCGGCGTCGCGCTCGTGCCGGTTGCGTTTGTGTTTGTGTTTGCGGCAAGCAGATAGCGCTGGATGAAGTTCTCGACGAACTTCGGGTCCTTGAATTTCGTGATGTCGACCCGTGTGGCGATTGCCTTTTCCTGCGCTTCGAGTGGCTGGAAGGCGATCTGCAGGGGAATGCCCAGCGCGGTGGTGACGACCGTGCGCATCACCGGGTCACCCAGGATCTGGTCGACCGACGTGATGGTCGAGGCCTCACCGCGAAATGTCAGGGCATTTGACAGGCCCGGCGTAGTGGCATCGAGCGACTGGCGCCAGGTCACCTCGGCATAGGCATTGGCGATTGTGCTCATCACTGTGGGATTCTTGATGAGACTAAGACCCTTGTTGGCGAAGTCGTAGGTCTGAACAACTGGCTTCCACCGTGTATCGGTGAGCTTATTCACCAGCGACGTCTTGTCGTTCACATTGGATTGCAGTGTCTTCGCCGCCAGGGCCGTATAGGGTATCTGGTTCGCGAGCCCGTTGGCCGTGAGCAGTACTTGCATGACCGCCGGGTTCGCCAGCAACTGTTTCACCGTCTTCGCACTGCTGACACCGGCCTTGAACGCGTTCACGGCGCGCAGCACAGCGGGTTGCTGCGCAGTCATCTTGATGTCTTGAGTTTGGTTCTGCTCTGCGGACTTGAGCGCCGTGGCCGGATTCTGACCGAACGAATTCGTTGTCTGGCCTGCCAAGCCATACAGTGTCGCCAGCATGCTGTCGGCGCCGGTGCTGGTGCCAGTGCTGGTACCGTACAGGCTCGTCAGGTAGCTCAGCGTCGTTCCCATGGCAGCCTCTTGCCGCGTCGGTATCGCGAAGCGGCGTCACATCTGGCCGGACAGGCCAGCCGCGATGTTCTCGTTGATGGCGATCAGGAAGTCGAAGTCCGGCGTCTCGTGATCCATTTCGCGCTGCACCGCCAATCCGACCGAGACGATCGAGGCGCGCAAGGGCTCCGGCAGGGCGTTCAGCGGATCGCGCATCAGGTCATTGACGGCCAGCCACAGTCGACGGTTGTCGGCGATCGCCCTCACACGTGTCAGCTGGCCGGAATTGCGTGCTGCCTTCAGCGCGCCGGTCGCCCGGCGGAATACATCAGCCTCCTGATCACGCAGGCCGCGATGTTCCGCTGCTTTTTGATAGGCGCGGGCCCCTTGGGTCAGTGTGGGCATGGCAGTTGTAGATCCCTCTGTGATGACGTGAAACGGGGGGGCGCAACTCTTGCGGCGTCCGGTGTACGGCCCAGCACCGAGTCCTCATGGCGAATGATGCGCCGTGCGAGCTTCAGAGCCTGATAGCAGTCGTCGGCCTCCGCGGCATTCAAAGCTCGGTCGAGGATTTCGCATGCGAGGGCGGATGTGGTCGCCTGCTTGAAGGCGGCGATCAGTTCGCGCGCTGCCTCCAGGCCGCGGGGACGTTCATCGTCGGCACCGATATAGGCTGACTGCAATGCGAAGTAGATGCGGCGCGCCGGACTGTCGGCCTGATCCGGCGGCATGATCTGCTTGCCGAACAGGAACCTTGCCTTGGCCGTGAGTTCGATGCGCGATTTGGTGCGAAATCGGATTGGGGCACCGTTGACGATCATGACCTCGCCCTGTCGCAATTCGAGTACCAGAGTTGACATAGGGCCCTTCCTGGATGGCGCGGCGCGCGGTCCCGTGTAGTACGGCACGGCAAGCGACACGCGGCCATTCATTGCGTCACCGGCTACGTGCCGGGTCTTTGTAGGGAGCCATGTCCGGGCGGGCCTACTGCCCGGCCCGGAACCATGGTTCTTTTAGGCTGTTACTTGAACAGGCTCAGCAGCGTCTGCGGTGCCTGGTTCGCCAGCGAAAGGGCCTGTGTGCCCAACTGCTGGCGGATCTGCAGCGCCTGCAACTGCGCCGAATTCCTTGGCCAGATCGGCGTCCACCAACGAGCCAAGGCCGGTGTTCAGCGCATCGACCTTGTCATTGTTGTAGCTGATCTGGTTGGCCACGTAGTTTATTTCGGCGCCGACCGTGTTCAGCCCACCGCCGACCAGGTTGTATTGCGTCTGGATCGAGGCGGCCGCGGTGCCCTTGGCAATCACCTGCATGGTGGTGACGCCGAACGCTGCGGTGACGCCGGCTCCAGTGGCACTGTGCACATCGATGTTACCGAAGTTGAGCGCGTTGTATATACTCTGGGCACCGAAGGTAGCGATGCCGTAGGAGGCGCCCTGTTCGTTGCGCACCACCGCCACCCGACAATAGCCGACACTGGCATTCCACGCCGCGCCAGCTGTGCCGGTAATGTTGCCGATCAGTGTCTTGCCACCGTAGCCGGCGTCGTTGAATGAACGTCTTCACGTTGGCCAGGAGGGATTTGTACTGTGCGATGTACTGCGTCCGCTGATCCCCGGACACGTTGGAGTTCGTCAGCGTCACCAGCACGTCACGCATGCTGGCCATCGTATTGGAGACGTCGTTCAGGCCCGACTGGGTGGTGGACAGCAGTCCCTGCACGTTGCCGAGCTGCTGGTTGGCAGTGGTCAACGCGCCGATGGTGGAACGCACCGACTGTGCGACTGCATAGGCTGCACCGTCATCGGTGGAATCAGCCACGCGGAAGCCGGTCGAGACCTGCTTTTCGGCGGCCGCCAGACCGGAATTCGTCCGGTTCAGCGACTGAAGCGCGATCATTGCGCCGACGTTGGTGTTAACAGAATTGAGGGACATGGTGTCTTACCCTATCTTGTCCGAAATGTTACACATGCCCCGCCGTTTTGCGGGAATGGGGCCATACTGTGCCCACTGTGTTAATGCCCGATGAAGCCGAAATGGATTTCATCACGAAACCGGCAGGAACTTGACGAGCGACAGGCTGCTCATCGTCGCGATCAGCTGGTAGGAGGCCTGCATCTGCGTCTGCACGAGCGAAAGCTGCGACAGGGTCTTCGCCATATCGACGTCCTCGACCGAGGTCACCTGCCCGGTCAGCGCAGTCTGGGTATCCGCAAGCTGGCTCTGCGTGGCGGTGAGCGACGACTGCACGTTGCCCAGCACGCCGACGTCCTGCGCCATGGCCGTGATCGCCCCGGACATGCTGATGCGTGTATCCTGCACAAGGTCCTGGAAGCCGCTGTCACTCACCTGGGAACTGCTCAGCGAGCCGATCGTGGCCAAAGCTCGCAGCACGTCGCGCATGTAGGAACCGGTGGTCGCGGCTCGGGTCGCGGCCGGGGATCGGCGGCTGGTGCCGATCGGCAGTCCGGTATCAGCGCGTTGGCACTCGCCAGCAGGCCGATCTTCTCGGTGTTGTTCTGACCGACCTGTACCGTGGGTAGCTGGGCCTGCAGCACGGCGACGAGTTGCGACATATTGGGTGAGAATGGCGACGTGCCGGCGCCGTTCGACAGTCCGGCGACGTATGTCCCAGGTCGCCTGTGCCGTCGCCGCGGCGCCGTTGGCGGCAAGACCTGCCGACCGCCGCGTTGATCTGCGTATAGAACCCGGACGTCAGGATCTTGTCCGGATCAGGCACCGGCGGATTGCCCGTGTCCTGCCCGGCGAACACATAGACACCGCCGTTCTGCGTATCCAGCTGGCTCGCCACCTGCGACAGCGCGTCGCGCGCCGAGGCCGCGATGCTGTCCACCGCGCTGGCGTTGACGCCGTCGACAGTGTTGAGCTGCGCGTAGAAACTTGCCGCGATCGACTGGATGTTCGCCATCGCCGACTGCGTCACGGCCATCCGCCCGGTACTGGCATCCACATTGTTCTGCCAAGTCTGCACGTTGGCCATCTGCGGCCGGAGGTCGAGCGAGATCGAAGCGCCAGTGCCCAGTCCGGCATAGGTGTCGCCGATCAGGCCGGTGCTCGCCTGATTGGTGAGCGTGTCGAGCTTCTGCTTCACCGACGAGGCGTTGGCGATCAGCTTGCCCAACATGCCGTAGTCGGCCGGGCCGACAGCGATGCTCATGGCCGCCTCCTCACTGCACGGAGTTCAACAATTGCGTCCACATCGCCTGGACGGCCGCGATGACCTTGGCGTTGGCGCCATAGGCGTTCTGCAGCTGGATCATGGTGGACATCTCGGTATCCATCTTCACGCCGCTCTGCGCCGACAGCTTGGTGGTCAGCGTGGTCTGCACCGCCTGCTCGGTGCCGAGCTGGCTGGTGGTGCTCGCGCTGTCCTGTGCCTGCGAGGCGAGCATGGTGGCAGCGCTCTGGGCAAGCGTCGGCGCGCCGCCAAATGTCGTGTTCAGCACGTCGTTGATGATGCCGGTGATACCCGGCGAGGTGCGGGTCGCCGGGTTGCGCTGGGCGTGCCGTCGCGCACCAGCGAAGGCGTGGCCTGCACCAGCGAATTGACCTGGATGGTGGCGGCGAAGCCGACATAGCCGGCTGCACGGCTGGCGGTGGCAGCCGCGCCGTTGGATCGCCGGCACCGCCCCGTTCGGATCGGTGAACAGCGTCAGGCCCTGCGCGGCGAACCGGCTCGCCAGGGTCTGCGCGAAGCCGTCGAGCTCCGCCTGATCGGTCGGCATCGTCGTATCGCGCAGCGTCACGTTGGCGCCGATCTGCCCACCCTGCATCTGGGCCGTGACATCGCTCCCGCGGAGCATGATCGGCGGTGCGCCGCTCCCCGGCGCCATCGTGGCATCGGCCACACTGAACGGGCTGGCGTCACGGATCGGCAGCGTCAGGCCGGATTGCGTGATGATCAGCAGATCGCCGCTCGGCTGTTCCAGCGCCTTCACGTCGAGCAGCTGCGACAGCGAGGCCACCGCGGAGTCGCGCTGGTTCTCGAGGTCCGCCGTGCTCTGGCCGCCGGCCTTCAACGTGACGATCTTGTTGCTGAGGTCGCCGATCGTGCTCAGCGTGGCATTCAGCGTGGCCACACCCGCGACAATCGAATCCTGTGCCGTCTGGCGCTGCGACGTGTAGGCGGTGCTGAGCGCGTTGATGCCCTGCGCCACGTTGGTCGCGGCCGACACCACCTGGCTCTGCTGCGCCTGATTGGAGGGATCGTTCAGCAGCGTCGAGAACTGGTCCTGCAGATCGCCGAGCAGACTGGCGATGTCGCCGCCCTGACCCGGCACGCCCTGCACCGCGTCGATCGCCTGCAAGGCGTTCTGCCGCGTCTGCAGTCCGGCGACCGTGGCGTTCTGGCTGAACACCTCGGCCTGCAGCGCCGTGTCGATGGTCCGGATGGCGGGGCCGCTGCGCACGCCGAGGCCCTCGCCGCCGGCGGTGAGGCTCTGCTGCGTGCTGACCTCGGCCGAGTACCCCGGCGTGCTGGCGTTGGCCACGTTCTGCGACACCACCGCCATCTGGCGGTTGATGTTGGCCAGACCGCCGGTCGCGATCGACAGTGCGCCGTCGAGAGTTCATGGGTCAGATCCTAACCCATGCGCCTTAACGCTTCATGTCGATGGTCTGCTGCAGCATGTCGTCGGCCGTGGTCACCATCTTGGTGTTCGCCGAGTAGGCCCGCTGCGCCACGATCAGCTTGGAGAACTCGGTGGCGATGTCGACGTTGGAGCTCTCGACCGATTCGGTGACAAGGTTGCCGGCGCCGTTGGTGCTTGCCTGCTCGGCCAGCGGCGTGCCGGATTCGATTGTCGCGGTGAACGCCTGGCCGTCCTGGCGCTGCAACTGGTCCGGATTGTTGAAGGTGATCAGCGGCACCTGGGCGATCGTGCGGCTTTGGCCGTTGTCGTAGTTCACCACGATGTCGCCGTTCGCCTGGGTGGTGACGCTCGAGTAGCTGCCAGGCGGCACGCCGTTCTGGGTCAGGCCGCGCAGATTGTATGCGTGCCGGCGTATTGCGTCACCCCGTCGGACTGGCCGTAGGTTCCCAGGTTCAACTGGATGGTCTGCGGGCCCGAGCCGAAATCGGCGGTGAACTGCAGCCATGACGGCTGAGCAGCGGATTGGCCGGATCATACGCCGGCGGAAGCGACACGGCGACAGTCGGCCGGCATCAGCCGCCACTGCCACCGTGCCCGGCGGACCAGCGGTGCTGCGGTCGGATCGCCGAAGTGACGTTCGCCGTACCGGCACTGAGGTGGTGGGCGGGGTCGGTCGGCGGGGACGACCGGCACACTGGATGTCCACCGGTCCACATGTTGGCGACAGTCGGACTCTGTCGACCAGTTGAGTGTCACGGTGTGCACCGTGCCCAGTGCGTCGTAGACATCGATATTGGACGAGAGCGGCGTGCGTGGCGGTGTCGACCGCTGGGGTGGCCGGCAGATTCGCCGCCAACGTCACGTCGACGTAGCGACTGCGGATTGTAACACGGTCTGCGTCACCTGGATCGGCGCCAGCGTGTTCTGATTCACCACGCCGGTGGCCGGATCGACCGGCCAGCCGTTGAGCGCCTCGTTGGCGCTGTTCACCAGGTAGCCGTTCTTGTCCATCTGGAAGTCGCCGGCGCGGGTGTAGTACTTCTGCGGACTGAAGGTCGGAAGGTTGTTCGCTTCGCCGGTCTTCTGCGACACCGCAAAGAACCCCTGGCCGGCAATGGCGAGCCCCAATGGATTGTCGGATTGCGTGATCGTGCCCTGCACGTTGTTCACGTAGTCGGGCCGCGCCACCACGGAGCCGGGATCGTTGACCGTCGCGTTGCTGGTGGTCAGGTAATCGATGAAGCTCGTATCCACCCGCTTGTAGCCGATGGTCTGGGCGTTGGCGACGTTGTCGCTGATGTTGCCGAAGGCGTTGGACTGCGCGTCCAGTCCGCTGATTGCGGTATTCATCGCGCCGAACAAGGACATTGTATCGCTCCTGCGAAGACTGCGGCGGTGGTTCGCCCGCACACCGCTTCGCAGGAAGCGTGCCAGACGCGGCGCACGTGATTCTGCGGGCTGTTTTGCGCCGCGCCGTTGCGACATTGCGCGAGGCGGGCAGGTACGGCCCGGCATTTCCTGCCGATCCCGGTTCGAATGCGCTGCCCGCTCAAGGATTACCGGCCACCGAGCACTGGCACGCGCCTTGCTGTCCACTCGCCGCACGGAGTGATCCCATGCAAGCAAGCCTTCCTGCCGCACCCTCGACGCCAGCAGCCACGCAAGTGGCGCAGTTCGGTCCGACGCCGGCCGCCGGCGGCAGCGCCCGGGCGGTGGCTGCCGTGCTGCAGTTCGACGCGGTGATAGCGACGGCGATGGCTGGCATGGCAGTAAAGCCGACGACCGGCGCGGCAGTGCAGGCGACGACCGGCACAGGAGCGCAGGCGACGGCTTGCGCGGAACAAACGGATCCGTCCGCGGCGCCGCCCGGGCAGTCCAGCCCAGACCCGAAGACCGCATCGGCGCCCGCACCCACGACGCCGCCAGTGGCAATACCCCAGACGTTGCCCCAGACGCTGCCGCTGCCCTTGCCGGACCCGGCGGTCGGAACAGCGCAAGTCCCGCCGGCGGCCGAGCACCCGGCCGACGCAACCACGCGGAAGGGTGAGGCCGCACGCCGCCAGCGGCCCGAGCAGGCAGGATCGCCGCCACAGACCGCGCCGTCCGGCATGCAGTTGGTTCAGTCCGCGCCTCTTGTCGTCGCGCAAGCCGGCGATCCCGGCACGCCGCCGCAGCTGCCACCCACGTCCCGGCCGCATGCGGTGGCACTCGAGGACGCGTCCGCCGCGGCCAGAAAGCCCGCCGACAGCGTGCCGCCGCATCTTGTCGCTCCCGGTCCCGCAGAGCCGCAATCAGCCGCGCCGAGTGACCCGACACCGGCGACCCATAGCGAAATCGAAGCCCCGGTGATCGCGCCGCCGGCCCAACCTGCGTCAAACGTTGCACCGGAACCGTCGGCGGCATTGCTTCAGGCGAGCCCTCCGCCATTGGCGACATCCCCCGGCGCGCCCCCGGCGGCCGCCCCTCCCAGACACGAGGCGGCCTCACCCGCCGAGCAGGTGGCGCCTGTCCTGGTCTCGATGGCCCATGCCCCGGATGGCGCGCAGCGGCTGACGCTGCGGCTCGACCCGCCCGAACTCGGTCATGTGCAGATCCGCATCGACCGGCCGTCGGACGCGCCGGCACGGGTGGATATCACCGTCGAGCGGACCGAGACCCTGACCCTGCTGCTGCGCGACCAGCCGCAACTGCAGCGCGCGCTGGACCAGGCGGGGGTTCCGCCCGACGGCCGCAGCGTGACCTTCCACGTTGCCGCCACGGACGCCGGCGCGCGTTACGACGGTGGACCGGGGTCCGGCGGTACCGGCACGGGTTCGGGTTCGGCCGGCACCGGCGATGCGTCCTACGGAGCATCCCACCAGGGCGGCAGGCCAGCGCGCGGCGGATTTGCCGACACGGACGACACGAATACGGATTTTGCCTTGGCTGCCGCCCCGGGCTGGGTGCGCGCCGGGCTCGACATCACCGCCTGACATGAAAGGCACCACGCCATGAGTATCGCCTCGGTTGCCGCGCAGCAGAACAGCCTGACGTCCGCGGCCAACGCAGCCGCTGCCGCTGCCCCCAACCAGACGGCAGGGACTGCATCCGGCACCACGGCCGCCGCCGCCGGCACCACCGCGCTGAGTTCGCTGTCGGGCAACTTCACCGATTTCCTCAAGATGCTGATGACGCAGCTGCAGAACCAGGACCCGACAAGTCCCATGGACACCAACGCGTTCACCACCGAACTGGTGCAGTTCTCCAGCGTCGAGCAGCAGATCAACACCAACACCAGTCTGACGTCGCTGATCCAGCTCACCCAGGCCGGCGAGGTGATGCAGGGCTCCAACATGACGGGCAAGCAGGTGACGGTCACCTCGGATCACCTGGCGCTGCAGAACGGCAAGGCGACGATCCAGTTCAACACCGCATCGGCCCAGCCGGTGGCGATCGCGATCTACAACGACAGCGGCACGAAGCTGCAGGACGCGACGCTGACGTCGGTCAAAGGCACCAACACCTGGACCTGGGACGGCAGCAACGCCTCGGGCGCGACGCTGCCGGACGGCGCCTACAAGGTGGCGGTGGTGGCTGCGGACACCAGCGGCACCGTCGCGGCCCTGCCGTTCAGCGTGCTCGGCACCGCGACCGGCGTGCTAAGCCAGTCGAGCGGCATGCAGCTCCAGTTGGGCGCGCTGTCGGTCGACTTCAGCAAGGTGCAGTCGGTGGGCAAGTGATGCCGATGGGCAAGTGATGCGGGAAACCGATAGACCGGCGCCGCTGCTGCCGGTCCCTGCGCGCGGCTTCACCATTGCGTCTTGCCGTCGATCACCTCGATCGGCTGCGCGGCCGGATCGAAGTCCTCCAGCAGCCAGGCGTTCACCTGCACTTTGAACCTGCCGGGCACGGGACGCTTCGCCGCCTGGTCCCATAGCGGTGACCGGGACCATGTGCCGCAGCCGCAGATCGCGCAGTGGTGATGTTCGACCCGGTAGCTGCCCCATTGGTAGGTCGCGACACGATCGCGCGCCGTGGTCAGCACGAAATCGTCCTCCCGGGCCTGGTATGCCCAGAGCGCACCGCGCTTGGAACAGAACGAGCAGGTGCAGCGCGTCACGGTCTCGGGCCGCTTCGCGACGGTGAACTGGGTGGCGCCGCAGTGGCAGCTTCCCTTTACGGTCATCGCCTTTGTCTTTCCATGTCGTCGCCCATCGGGGCCACCGACGATCAGCCGGACCCCAATGGGAACAAACGTGCATCCGAGTCACGGGTTCCTGCGCCTACGGTCGCGCATGTCGGCGGCGATCAGTGCGATGCGGTCACGGGCCGATCAACAGGCCTAAAGGCCCAGGGACGATCCCATTGGGGACGATCCCATTTCCTTGGCTATGCACATGAGACAGGTGCCGTGGCCAAGCGCGAAGTTTCCGTGCCACCCCTCACAGAACCCACGGCGGCAAATGGTGCAGGAGCGCTTGGTCTGTGTGCGACGCCGGAATACCTCTTCGCATATCCAGCAATTTGCCCACTCATCCTGGTCGATAATATTCTCGTTGATCTCGGTTGCTTCGGCGTCTGCGTCCGGCGCCGGTTCATCGCTCATCGATGCGTTCCCCTCAATGGTTGCTTCGAATGGTGCCCTGACGTTCGCCTGGTGCCCGCGCGATCGGGCTTTTCGTGGCTGCTTCGGTCGGAGCCGGTGGCTGGTTTCAATCGACACGATGGATCAATGCAGTTCGGGGATCAATGGAGTTTAGGGATCAATGGAGTTTGGGGATCAATGGAGTTGGGTCGATAATCCTGGACAATCCTATCGGTCGCACCTCAGGCCGAATGCCGGCATGGCCCTTGCGCCACCGTCCGTCCCGCCTTAGGTCATCGCCATGTCGCAATCGCCGATGTTTGACGCCGAGCACGCAGACTATCTCATTCAGCTTCTGGGCGAAAGTCTGTCCAACGATGAGCTGGCTGTCCGCATGTCGCGGCAGTTCAAGGTTCGCATCACGGCAGCGCATATCCAGCGGCTGCTGAGCAGGATGCGCAGTCGGACGGATCCGATCTACCGCGCCGCGCCGTATCGCAAGGCAGGCAGCCGGTTCAGCGGCTGAGGCTTACCTCAGACCTGAAAGTGCCGCATGAAGGCCGTGTAAACGGCATCCGGGGCCTCCTCCGGCACATAGTGGCCGCAATCGATCGGCCCGCCGGTCGCGTCCGTCGCGTAGTCGCGCCACACCGACAGAACGTCGCCGTGGACCGTGCCGGTGTGGCTTCTGGAGCCCCAGGTCACCAGCAGCGGAACCTCGATCCGGCGCCCGGCCTGATGATCGGCCGCATCCATCTCGAAGTCGCAGCTGGCGCACGCACGATAATCCTCGCATGAGCCGCGGATGGTCTTCCAGTTGAAGCAGCGGACGTATTCGGCGAATGCCTCCGGATGAAAGAACCCCAACCCGATGCCGGGCTTTGACAATTTGCGTTCCATGTAGAAGGCCGGCGGCACACCGGCCATCATGCGCTCCGGCATATCGTAGGGCTGGATCATGAACAGCCAATGCCAGGACTTCGTCGCCCACTGCTTCGAGGTATGCGTCCAGACGTGATAGTTGGGCAGAATGTCCACCAGTGCCGCGCGTCTGACCCGGTCGGGATGATCGAGGCACATGCGCGCGGTGGTCCGGGCGCCGCGGTCGTGGCCGGCCACCATGAATTCGCGATAGCCGAGCCGCTCCATCACCTCGACCTGGTCGAGCGCCATCGCCCGGAACGAGTAGTTGATGTGGTTCTCGCCGCCATCCTCGGGACCGACGCTGTCGCCGTAGCCGCGCAGGTCGGGGCACACGACGTGGAAATGCGCGGCCAGGCGATTGGCCACGGCGTGCCATGAGACATGGGTCAGCGGGTTGCCGTGCAGCAGCAGCAGCGGCGGCCCCTTGCCCCCGTGGCGCAGATGAATGCGCGCGCCGCTGGTTTCGATTTCGGTGCGGGTAAACCCTTCGAACATTGTTCCCAGCCTCCTGCTCACGTCGCCTGCAGGGTAGCGCCGGGTCGGCCCGTCGTGAACATCCGCGCGCTCGCGGCCAACATATTGCTGCCGGCCCAATAGCGGGTAGACTCGTGGCAATTCGCGACAGCGAAAATCAAAACGGAGGGGACGACGATGCGACGTGCCAGTCTGACAGGGGCTCTTGTTGCACTCGCGATAGGCGCCACCGGGGCGACGACCGGTGCGGCCCGGGCACAGGAAGCCGCGCCGCCGAGCATCGACCTGCCCGACCCGTTTGGCGCCGCCACGTCGTTTGGCCAGCTCCCCGCGGCGCGCGCGTGGGGCGGGACGACGGCGGTGGCAGTCGATCGCGACGGCAGGAGCGTGTGGGTGTTCGAGCGCTGCGGCGGCGAAAGCTGTGCCAGCTCCGACCTGCCGCCGATCCTGCATTTCGATCCGTCCGGCAAGCTGCTGGCGAGCTTCGGCGCCGGCATGTTCGTGTTTCCGCACGGGATCACGGTGGACCACGAGGGCAATGTGTGGGTCGCCGACGCCGACGGCAAAAACGGCAAGGGCCATGTGGTCGTCAAATTCAGTCCGACCGGCAAGGTTTTGATGACGTTGGGCCATGCCGGCATGCCGGGCGACGCGCCGGGCTTCTTCAACCGGCCGACCGGGGTGGCCATCGCGCGCAACGGCGACATCTTCGTAGCCGATGGCCATGGCGGGGAATCCAACGCGCGCGTCGTCAAGTTTTCCAAAGCAGGAAAATTCATCACGGCGTGGGGCAAGAAGGGAACCGCGCCGGGCGAGTTCGACACGCCGCACGCCATCGCCGTGGATTCGCAGGAGCGCGTCTACGTCGCCGACCGGTCGAACAGCCGGATCCAGGTGTTCGATGCGAACGGAAAATTCCTCGCCGACTGGAAACAGTTCGGCCGCCCGAGCGGGGTGTATGTCGATGCGAACGATGTGATCTACGTCGCCAATTCGCAGACCACCGACAAGACGGGCTGCACGCCGGACCCGGGCTGCCGCCACGGCATCCGCGTCGGCGCCGCTGCCGATGGTTCGGTGAAGTACTTCATACCGCGTCCGGACGGCGACAAGATCGGGCCCGAAGGCGTCTCCGCCGATGCCCAGGGAACCGTCTACGGCGCATCGAACGAGGGCAAGCGGATCGACCGGTTCGCCAAGCAATAACGGCGCGCGCGATCACGCGCCGGACGCTCAGCCGGCCCGCCGCTGCAGCCGGTCTCCGTTCGCCAGGATAGCCGATGCCAGCTCCGCCGCGGGACCACGCTCGTGCCGCGCGGAGCCGAGCACCACGAACTCCACGTCGCCCAGATCGGGCAGCCGGTTTGCCGGCGGCATCTCGAACAGACCCTCCGGCATCAGGCCGCGCGCGTGCACGGTCACGCCCAGCCCGGCAAGTGCGGCGGCACGCAGCCCGCTCAGGCTGCCGCTGGCGCAGACGATCCGCCATGGCCGGCCGGCGCGCTCCAGCGTCTCCAGCGCCACGGCCCGGGTGATGCTCGGCGGCGTAAAGACGAGCAGCGGCAGCGGTTGCGCGGGGTCGATGCGGGTTGCCTCGGAGCCGATCCAGGCCAGCCGGTCCCGCCACACCAGCCGCCCTCGGTCATCGCCGGCGCGGCGCTTGCACAGCGCGACATCGAGGTCGCCACCGTCCAGCATCTGGTACAGCGTGGCGCTGCGCTCGACGGTCAGTTCCAGGTCGACCAGCGGATGCAGGCGGACGAAGTCGCGCAGCACTTCCGGCAGGCGGGACGTGACGAAATCCTCCGACGCACCGAACCGCACCCGGCCGCGCAACTGCGAGCCGGCGAAGTAGCGCCGGGCACGATCGTTGGCCTCCAGGATCGAGCGCGCAAAGCCCTCCATCGCCTCGCCGTCCGCGGTGGGCACCACGGAGTGGGTGTCGCGGACGAACAGCCGCCGGTCGGCTGCCTCCTCCAGTTTGCGGATGTGCTGGCTGACGGTGGACTGGCGCAGGCCGAGCCGGCGCCCCGCCTCGCTGAAATTGCGCGTCTGCGCCACGGCGAGGAAAGCTTTCCAGCAGCACGGGATCCAGCACGCGCGGCCTCCGTAATCACAATTCATGATCACAGTAAGCATGACAACCATGCTTCACAATGACCGCCGTGCGCGGGATATTTCGCCGCATCGCAATGCGCAGAAGGCCGATCCCGATGCAGGCGCTGCTGTCACGGCTCACCATCGACCCCTACATCGCCGCCATCCTCGGCATGGTGGCGCTGGCCTCCGCACTGCCGGTGCATGGACGCGCCACTGCCGTCGCCGGGGACGCGAGCATGGCCGTCATCGCCCTGATGTTCTTCCTGCAGGGTGCGCGGCTGGCTCCCGAGGCGGCGCTCGCGGGTGCCCGGCATTGGCGGTTGCACGCGATCGTCCTGACCAGCACCTATCTGCTGTTTCCCGTGCTCGGGCTGACGGCGCGCGCGCTGGCGCCGGGGCTGCTGACCCCGCCGCTCTGGGGCGGGCTGCTGATGCTCTGCGTGCTGCCGTCGACCGTGCAGTCCTCGATCGCCTTCACCTCGATCGCGCGCGGCAACGTGCCGGCGGCACTGTGTGCGGCGACCGCCTCCAACCTGTTCGGCATCGCGCTGACCCCGCTGCTGGCGGGCCTGCTGTTCAGCACGCAGAGCGCGTTCTCCGCCCGCGGCGTCGGCGATATCGTGCTGGAGCTGCTGCTGCCGTTCGCCGCCGGCCAGCTCGCCCGCCCGTGGATCGGCTCATGGATCGCCCGCAACAGGCAGCTTGTCGGCCTGGTCGACCGCGGCTCAATCCTGCTGGTGGTCTACGTCGCCTTCAGCGAGGGCGTGACGCACGGCATCTGGCACCAGCTCGACGCGCCGCACCTGATGTCGCTGGCGCTGCTGGATGCCGCACTGCTGGCCGCCGTGCTGCTGGCGACGACCGGGGCGAGCCGGCTGTTCGGCTTCTCCCGCGCCGATGAGATCACCATCGTGTTCTGCGGCTCGAAGAAGAGCCTGGCGAGCGGGCTGCCGATGGCGAGCGTTTTGTTCGCCGGGCAGTCGCTCGGTCTGGTCGTGCTGCCGCTGATGCTGTTCCATCAGATCCAGCTCATGGTCTGCGCGACGCTGGCCCGGCGCTACGGGGCGCAGGCGCGGACGCCAAACCCGGCGGCTTCGATGGCAATCTCGCGCTGATCGCGGTGTTCACTTGTGCCCCTCGTCGGCGCAGGCCAGCAGTTGCGCCTCATCCGGCGGATCGATTTCCAGGATCTTGAACACGTCCATGTCGTTGGGATTGACCGTCGCGCGGCTTTCCACGATCAGCACCGACTGCACGGCCTGATGATCGCAGGTGCGAAAATACTCGGGTCCTTTGTACAGGTCGTACTTCATCCCCGCCAGCGCATCCACGACCTTCGCCGTCTCGATGCTGCCGGCGCTCTTGGCCGCGGTGAGCACCGTCATGACGCCGGCAAAACCCAGCGCGCCATAGCTCGTCGGGACGCGCCCTTCAGTCATCGCGCGGAACCGGCGATTGAAGGTGTTCGCGGTGGGAATCGTGTCCTCCAGCCGCCAGTAGTACGAGGTGCCGCCCACCACGCCCTCGAACGCGGACGACCCGGCCAGCACGCGCGTGGTGTAGAGCAGGATCGGCGCCACCAGTTTCATCGAGTTCTTGAGGCCGATCTTGTCGGCCTGGACGATCGACAGCTGCTGATCGCGACCGAAATTGCACAGGATCAGAACATCCGGCTTTGACGCCTGGATGGTGGGGAAGTAGGGCGAGAAATCCGTCGTCCCGAGCGGATGCTGCACCTTCGCGACCACCTCGATTCCGGCAGTCTTGCCGATGGCCTCGAAGCCGCGGAGCATTTCGTAGCCGTACGCATAGTCGGCGATCAAAAATGCGACGCGCTTGCCGAAATTCGCAAAAACATAGCGTCCGACCGAGGCTCGCCGTGACATGTGGCGTCAATGCCTGGTGAAATGTGGTCGGCGCCCAATCGGGAAGTGCGACGATCGCGTCCGACTGGCTGATCGAGTTGAACAGCACCTTCTTCTGCTTGGCGACGTTGTTCATAGCGAGCTGCACCGACGCGGACAGGCCGCCCACGATGAAATCGACCTGGTCCTTTTCGATCAGCTCGCGCGTCATGGCGATCGCCACCGCCGGATCGAACTTGTCGTCGCGCACCAGCAGCTCGGCCTTGCGACCGGCAAGCCCGCCTTGCTCGTTGAACATGGCGATTGCGACCTTCGCCCCGCGCACCTGATCGAGCGCCTCCTCGCGATAGGCGCCGGTGAGCGGCACGGGAAAACCGACGCGAATCGGTCCGACCGGCTGGCTGCGGACGTACGGTGCCGGCAGCGCGACCAGCGCGGCACCTGCGGCAAGCATTCGCCGACGCGAAAATCCGGTCGGGCTGGTAGGATGGGTATTTGGCATCGTATCCTCCGCAAGCCGGACCGTCCGGCGGGAATGCTATTTTGAAGATAGGCTTCTAACTCGGTTTCAGGCAACTTAACCGGCACGGGCGGTCCGCTGGTTGGAACGTTCGGCAATAAGGAGATCGGCGAATGCCCCGCATCGTCTTGCAGTGCCTGGCCATCGCTCTGCTTGGCAGCACCATCTGGCTCGCCGCGACCGCATGGGCCGCCGATCCGGCCGCCGGACAGGCCGTATTCAAGTCGCAATGCGCCACCTGCCATTCGCCGCAGGCTGGCAAGAACGTTATTGGCCCGAGTCTGTTCGGCGTGGTCGGACGTAAGACAGGCAGCGTTCAGGGCTTCAAGTATTCCGTCGGCAATCAGAACGCAAACCTGACATGGGACGACGCCACGCTCGACAAATATCTCGAGTCGCCGAAAACCATCGTGCCCGGGACCACGATGACCTTCGCAGGCGTCAAGGATGGGGCAAAGCGCGCCGACCTGATCGCCTATCTCGATACGGTCAAATAGGACGCAACACTTCCAACCGGGTCTTCACCAAGTCGGGCCAGTGCGCGATAATGCCGGATTGATGGAATGTTCACGATGTCACGTATCCTTGGCCTGACGTGCGCCGAGTCTGCTGGCCCTCGGCACCGCACGCGCGGACACGACGCTGGTCGTCAGCATGGCCGCCGACCCGACCGGTCTTGACCCCGAAGCGGTACTCAACAACACCTCGGGCTTCGTGATGGCGACCATCTACGATGGCCTGATCCGCTACAAGCCGGGCACCGTCGAAGTCGAACCGGGGCTCGCGCAGAGCTGGGACATTTCCGTCGGACGCGCTCAGCTACACGTTCCATCTGCGCACGGGCGTCAAATTCCACGACGGCACGCCGTTCAACGCGCACGCACTGATCGCGACGCTCGACCGTCAGCTCAACAAGAACGACCCGAACTACATCGCCAATTCGGGGCCGGTGCAGAACCTGGCCGACTTCACCTATGGCTCTGTCGCGTCGTACCGCGCCGTGGACGACAGCACGGTGGAATTGAAGATGAAGGAGCCGTCGGCTGCGCTGCTGGCCAGCCTGGCCATGGTGTGGAACGGCGTCGTCAGCCCCGATGCGGCGGCGAAACTCGGCAAGGAGTTCCGCAACCATCCGGTCGGCTCCGGTCCGTTCATCTTCCGCGAATGGCGTCAGCGCGATCAGGTCGTGCTCGATGCCAATCCGAATTACTGGAAAGGCAAACCGAAGGTCGACCACCTGGTGTTCAAGGAATACCCCGACGCGCAGGCCGCGCTGCTGGCGCTGAAGCGCGGCGAGGTGCAGATCATGGGCGACGTCGCCACGCCGGTGATCGCCTCGATCCGCGGCGATGCGAATCTGGTGCTGCTGACGCAGCCCGGTCTGGCGGTGAACGGCATGGCGATGTCGAACGACGTTGCACCGTTCACCGACAAGCGCGTGCGCCAGGCACTGAACTATGCCGTCGACAAGGATGCGATCGGCAAGGCGCTGTATGGCGGGCTGTCGACGCCCATGGTGTCGCCTTTGCCGGAAGCGCAATGGGGCTTCGACAAGACGATGACCGGGTATCCGTACGATCCGGCGAAGGCCAAGGAACTTCTTGCCGCCGCCGGCGTGCCGCCCGGCTACAAGGTCGAACTGCTGGCCTACAGTACGCCGCGCGGCTACAACCCCGCGGGTCCGGATCTGGCCGTGGCGCTGCAGGGCTACTTCCGCAAGGTCGGCATCGAGGCGGATGTGCGCAAACTCGACATCGGCGCGTTTCTCGCCCAGGTGCGATCGGGCAAGTATCAGGGGATGTTCCTGTCCGGCTTCAGCGGCGATAACGGCGATCCCGACAACTTCATGAGTTCGCTGTTCAACTCGTCGCAGATGCCGGTCGGCGATACCTCGCATTACAAGAATGCCGAGGTGGAGAAGCTGATGGACGAGGCGGCGCGCGTGCCGGACCCCGACCAGCGCCTGGCGCTCTACAAGACGATCCAGCGCCAGATCATGGACGACGCGCCGTGGGTGTTCGTCAATTCGGTGCTGCAGGTCCGCGCGGCACGCAAGGAGGTCAAAGGCTTCCAGCTCAATCCGACGCAGATGTTCTTCGACATGGATCAGGTGTCGATCGAGAAGTGAGAAAAGCGCTCCCCCTCCCCTTGCGGGAGGGGGTTGGGGGGAGGGGATCGCGGTACGACGTTCGAGTTTGGCATTTATCCGATCGCATTGTCTTGCGATGGCGCGGCCCCCTCCCCCACCCCCCTCCCGCAAGGGGAGGGGGAGAGTTGCACACCGGCCTGAACTTATCCTGAAGCATGACGGCGGACGCAGAGGGCTACCGCACGCGCAGCCGCGGATCGTACTGATCGCGCAGCGCGTCGCCCAGCAGGTTGAAGCCGACCACCACCAGGAAGATCGCGAGGCCCGGGAACGTGGCAATCCACCACGCGGTCAGGAAATAACCGTGTCCGTCCGCCAGCAGCGCGCCCCAGTCCGGCGACGGCGGCTGCGCGCCGAGGCCGAGGAATGACAGCCCGGCCGTCTCCACCACCACCGCGCCGGACTGCAGCGTGGCGAGCACCAGCACCGGGGTAAAACTGTTCGGCAGCACATGGCGCAGCATCACGCGCAGCCGTCCGGCGCCGATCGACCGCGCGGCCACGACAAAATCGGCCGCCTGCACCGTCAGCACCTGGCCGCGCATCAGACGGGCATATTGCGGCGTATAGATGATGCCGATCGCGATCACCGAATTCGTCAGGCTGGGGCCGAGCACCGCCACGATGATCAGCGCCAGCAGCAGATAGGGAAATGCCAGCAGCACATCCACCATGCGCATGATCAGCGCGTCGATCCCGCCGCCGACATAGCCGGCGATCAGTCCGAGCGAACCGCCCAGCACCAGCGCCAGACCATCCGCCATCACGATCGCCAGCAACGCCGTCCGCGTGCCGTAGATGACGCGGCTCAGCGTGTCGCGGCCGTACTGATCGGTGCCGAACCAGTGCTCGCCGGACGGCGGCGACAGAGCGCTCGACAGGTCCTGTTCATAGGGATCGAACGGCGCGACCAGCGGGGCGATCACGGTCAGCGCCAGGAACACCACCGCGATGACCAGCCCGGCGCGCGCGCCGGTCCCGCGCAATGCCCGGCGAACCACGCCGGGCGTCGATGGCGGAACCGACGCAGTGGTGGCGCTCATGCCCGGCTGATCCGCGGATCGAGCGCGGCATACAGCAGATCGACCGCCAGATTGACCAGCACGAACAGCGCGGCAATGAACAGCGCGCCCGCCTGCACCACCGGATAGTCGCGCGACAGGATCGAATCGACCATCAGCCGACCCAGTCCCGGCAGCGAATAGATCGTCTCGGTCAGCACGGCGCCCGACAGCAGCAGACCAAGCTGCAGCCCGATCACCGTGACGATCGGGATCGCCGCGTTGCGCAGGATGTGGCGCGTGATCACCTGCGCCTCCGTCACACCCTTGGCGCGCGCGGTGCGCACGTGATCGAGCGTCGCCGCAGCCAGCACCTCGGCGCGCGTGATGCGGGCGATCAGCGCCAACGGCACGCTGGCCAAGGTCACCGCCGGCAGCAGCATGTGACGCAGGCTGGCGGCGATCATCGTCGCATTGCCGGACAGCAGACTGTCGATCACGCTCATGCCGGTGATGCGCGGCGGGTCCAAGCCCACGGGCATCAGCCCGCCCACCGGCAGCCAGCCAAGTCCGGCGGCAAACAGCACCAGCAGCATCAGGCCCAGCCAGAAGATCGGCATCGACACGCCGAACAGCGTCAGCGTCATCACCACCGCATCGAAGCGCGATCCCTGCCACACGGCAGACAGCACGCCGATCGGCACGCCGCACAGGCTGGCCAGCAGCAGCGACGCCAGTGCAAGCTGCAAGCGTCACCGGGAAGGCGGCAACCACATCGTCGAGTGCCGGACGGTTGCTCTGCACCGAAGTCCCGAGATCGCCGGTCAGCGCGCCGCGCATGAAGCGGGCGTATTGGACCCAGACCGGCTGGTCGAGGCCAAGCTGTTCACGCAGACGCTGCAGCTGCTCGTTGGTCGCGTGGTCGCCCAGCAGCAGCTGTGCGACATCGCCGGGCAGCAGGTGCATCGTGACGAACACCACGACACTGACGCCGATCATCACGAACGCGAGCTGGATCAGGCGGGCAGCGACGTATTTCCCCACAGTCTGCCCCCGCGGATGAACCCTGAGTCAGATGGCCCGGGTGTCAGAGCGTCGCGCCGCGTCGATCTCCTGTGCCTCGCCCAGCGCCGCACCCAATGTGTCGATCAGGGTACGCATGCGAAAAGGCTTCATCAACACCCATCGCTCGCCGGCGATCCGTTCGGCATGGCCGCCGGTGAAGAACACCACCGGAAACGCTGGCCGCCGCGACCAAACCGCCTGCGCGAGCTCGACGCCGTTCATGCCGGGCATGGCGAAATCGACCAGGAGAAGGTCGCATTTCAAACCCAGGTCCAGCTCGCGAATTGCTTCGTCGCCGCTGCCTGCCGGAACCACGGTGAACCCGTTGGACGACAGCATCGCGGTGATCATCTCGCGGCAATCCGCTTCATCATCGACCACCAGTATGGTGCGATTGCCGCGCACGTCGGCCGCGGGCCTGGCTGCCGGCACAGGGTCGGCCTTCTGCGGGCCCGGCTGCGTCGCCGGGTTTTGCCGACCCATCGGCCACAGCCCTTGGGAAGTAGACGCTGATGGTGGTGCCCTTGCCCAGCTCGCTTTGAATGTGCACGCCGCCGCCTGACAGGCTGGCCACACCTTGCACCTGGCTCAGTCCGAGCCCCGAACCCTGGCCCGGCGGCTTCGTGGTAAAGAACGGCTCGAATGCGCTGCTCAGGACTTCATCGCTCATGCCGGTGCCCGTGTCGCTCACCGCCAGGACGACATGGTCGCCTGGCGCGAGATCGGGCGGGCCGGGCACGGTGTTGCCGGTCGTTATCGTCAGCTTCCCGCCATCGGGCATCGCATCGCGGGCGTTGATCGCGAGGTTCAGGATGACATGCTCGATCTGCACCGGGTCGACCAACGCGGGCCATAGATCCTCCTGAAGCTTCGTCTCGACCGAGATGCCGCGTCCGAGCGTGGCGTGCAGCAGGTCGTCCATGCCCCGCACGATCTTGCTCAGATCGACCTGAACCGGCGTCAGCGGTTGCTTGCGCGAGAACGCCAGCAGCTGCCGCACGAGGTCGGAACCACGGCCGGTGGCCTGCAGGATGACCGTAAGGCGACGTGCATGCGTGGGATGCTCGCTCAGCTGATTGTGCAGCATGTCGGCATTGCCGCTGATCGCGATCAGCAGGTTGTTGAAGTCGTGCGCGAGGCCGGCCGTCAATCGGCCGATGGCCGCCATGGTCTGTGCCTGGCGCAGCCGCTCCTCGGTCTCGCGACGCGCGGTCACATCGGTGTACAGCGTGACGAAGCCGCCCCCCGGCAGCGGATTGCGGCGTATCTCGAGTTGCCGCCCGCCCGGACGCGGCCGCTCGATCGTCCCCATGCTGCCGCCCGAGCGCAGCAGCGCCATGCGCCGGGCAACCTCCGCCTCGACTTCGACCGCGCCGAACTCACCCGCCTCCGCCTGCCCCCGCAGGATGTCCTCCATCGGCAGGCCCACGCGGAGGATGTCCTCGGGCACCCCGGTGAACTCCGGGAAACGCTGGTTCCAAGCCATCAGCTGGAGATCGCCGTCGACCATCATGATGCCGTCACCCATGCCGGTGATGGTCGCATCCAGGATCGCACGTTCGCGCGCCAGCGATTCGTGACGCCGTCGCGTGGCGATCTCCTCGCGCAACAGCAGCGCCACCATCAAAAGCACGAGCAGGGTGATGCCGCCGGCGAAGGTCAGGGCATTCCGTTCCCAAACCTCCACCGGATCCAGCGCCTCGGCCCGATCGACGCCGACCACCACTTTCAGGTCCCGATCGGGGACCCTGGCGAATGCATAGATGCGCTCGGTCGTATCCAGCGGCGAAATCCCGGTCCAGCTGCCGTCCGGTCCGGCCTGCATCGCTGCAAACAGCGGCGAGCCGGCGAGGTTGACGACCGTGCCGTGCTGCGCCGGGTCCGACAGGGTCCAGGCATCGCCCGTGGTGCTCACCACCGCGGCAAGGCCGCTACTGCCAAGATCGACATCGCGATAGAGCCGGGAGAACGAATTCAGGTCGTATGACGCAGCGATGATGCCGGCAAAGCGACCGTCCGGGTCATCGAGACGGCGGGCCAGATTGATCTGCCACACGCGGGTCTTCAGACCCTGCGCGAGCGCGCCGATGAACATCCGGCCTTCATCGCCGGGCAGCGCCGCCTCGTGACGAAAATAGTCACGACCGCTGATATCGGCCCCGTTGATCGCGGGCCGCGAGCTCGAGCGAACGATTCCCTGCGCGTCGGCAATGAAAATCTGCAGCGAGACATCGTTGAGCGAGACCAGCTGCGCCGACCTTGCGGCCATATCGAAGTCTGTCGGGCTGCGCTGCCAGTCATATTCCAGGATGCGCAGCGTCTGATCGAGCGACAGCATTTCGCGTCGCAGCAGTTCCTCGAATGCCAGCGCCTTGCCGACGGTTTCCGCCTGAACCCGCGCCTCGGCCTCGGTCCGGTGAGCCACGATGGCGTCACGCGCGCCGATCCAGGTGAGGACGATCAGCGCCAGCGCCGCTGCAATGACCACGGCCTGGCCAAAACGGCGAAAGCCGTCACAGCGCACGGTGCGCGCGGCAGGCTTTCCGACCGTCGATGTCAGGATCCCTGACTATGTGCTCCTCCTCGGTGTGCAAGTCACCTTACCGTGATATCGCACATCGCCCTACCAGATTTATTGCAATCGCGCATGGCAAAACGAAAAAATCGGCGAATGGTTGCTACACCGGCAGGATGGGCGCGGAATTCGCCCGGCCGGGTCGAACATGCTACGGATTTCGTTCGTGCATCGGGGAGAGACGTTGATGGTCGAGCTCAGGCCGACGACCAGGTTCGGCCGAATCCATGCGCCGGACGATGCGTGGCTGGCCAGGCGCGCGCGAGGAGCCGATCCTCGATCCGGATCTGCCGATCATCGATACGCACCATCATCTGTGGGTATCGTCCGGATCACCGCTACCTGCTGCACGAATTGCTCGCGGACCTGCGCAGCGGCCACAACGTCGCGGCCACAGTGTTCCTGCAATGCCACGCCATGTACCGCGCCGACGGCCCCGAGGCGATGCGGCCGGTCGGCGAGACCGAGTTCGTCGCCGGCATCGCCGCGATGAGCGACAGCGGCGGCTACGGCGCGACCCGGGTCGCCGCGGGCATCGTCGGGTTCGCCGATCTCACGCTGGGCGACCGCGTCGAGGCGGTGCTGGAGGCCCATATCCGCGCCGGCGGCGGTCGGTTCCGCGGCGTTCGCCACTCCGGCAACTGGGATGCCGACCCCGTCATCGGCAATGGCGCGCCCGGACCGGACGTCTACCGGCGTGCCGATTTCCGCGCGGGGCTGGCGCGGCTGACCGCGCTCGGGCTGTCGCTGGACGCCTGGGTCTTCTTCACCCAGCTTGGCGACGTGATCGACCTGGCGCGCGCCTTCCCTGGCACGAACATCATCATGGGCCATGTCGGCGGGGTGCTGGGCTACGGCCCCTATGCCGGCCGGCGCGACGAGGTGTTCGCGTCCTGGAAGGCGTCGGTGACGGAACTGGCGAAGTGCCCGAACGTGACGATGAAGCTGGGCGGCATGATGATGCGGGCCGCGCTGTTCGACTACAAGGCGGCGGAGCGGCCACCATCGTCGGAGGAACTCGCCGGCTGGTGGCGCCCCTATATCGAGACCTGCATCGAATTGTTCGGCGCGAACCGCTGCATGTTCGAGAGCAACTTCCCGGTCGAGAAGATGGGCATCGGGTGGGCGGCACTGTGGAACGCGTTCAAGCGGATTGCCGCGGGCGCATCGGCGGACGAAAAGCGCGCCATGTTCAGCGGCACGGCGCAGCGCATTTATCGATTGGAGTGATGAAACAATGAGCGATGTAGCCCACCAGGATCTGATCCTGGACCAGTTCACCCGGCAGGCGACGCCATTCAGCACCGCCGATACGATCACCGATGCGAACGCACTGCGGATGATCGTGGATGCTGCGGCGCCTGGACCGGGCGACACGGTGCTCGATCTCGCGTGCGGCGGCGGGATCATCGTCTGCGCCTTCGCCCCCGAGGTGAAGCACGCGACCGGGATCGACATGACGCCGGCCATGCTGGACCGCGCGCGCCAATTGGCGGCCGAGAAGGGCCTGGCCAACGTTTCCTGGGATCAGGGCGATGTCGGGTCCCTGCCCTACGCGGACGGCGCGTTCGACATCGTGGTGACGCGGTTCTCCATGCATCACTTCCTCGATCCGATCGGCGTGCTGCGGGAGATGGTGCGGGTGTGCGCGCCGGGCGGCCGCGTCGTGGTGGTGGACATGTACGCGTCGGAGGACCCCACAAAGGCGGCCGAATGGAACCGCGCGGAAAAGCTGCGCGACCCCTCGCATGTGCGCTGTCTGACTTTGACGGAACTGAAGGCGCTGTTCGGCGCGGCCGGCCTTCCGGCCCCGGAAGCTGGATTTTACGAACTGCGCGACGAGGTGCGGAACCTGCTGCGGCGATCGTTTCCAAATCCGGGCGACGATGTGAAGATCGTCGAGATGTTCGCCGCGTCCGCCGAGGATGACCGCATGGGCATTCCGGTTCGCCGCGAGGGGGACAGGATCAACTACGCATATCCGATCGCGATCCTGGCGGCTCGGCGCGCCTGATTACACCGCTCGATTGAAGTCTCCCCCTCCCCTTGCGGGAGGGGGTTGGGGGGAGGGGTCGCACCATCGCAAGACCCTACGGGTTGGATAACCACAAAGCTTGATTTCGCACCGCGTTCCCTCCCCCCAACCCCCTCCCGCAAGGGGAGGGGGAGCACTTTCTCCAGCCGCACCATGTACTGGCGCGTATCGGGACAAGCCCGGCCATAACGGGAAAGCGCGGCGTGGTGCCGCTATCCCAGATACGCGCGCCTGACCCTCTCGTCGTCCAGCAGTTCGCGCCCGGGGCCATCCAGCACGATCCGGCCACTCTCCAGCACATAGCCGTGGTCGGCGATGCCGAGCGCCAGCGGTGCGTTCTGCTCGACCAGAAGTATCGTCACACCTTGCTCGTTGATGCGGCGGATCGTCTCGAACACCTGCTCGACCAGCATCGGCGCCAGCCCCATGCTCGGCTCGTCCATCAGCAGCACCCGCGGCCGCGCCATCAGCGCGCGCGCCGCGGCCAGCATCTGCTGCTCGCCGCCCGACAGCGTGCCGGCCACCTGCTTCAAACGCTCCCGCAGGCGCGGGAACAGCACCATCATCTGCTCCCTGTCCTCGGCGATCGCATGCCGGTCGCGGCGCGTGAAGGCCCCCATTTCCAAATTCTCGCTCACGGTCAAACGGGCGAAGATGCGCCGCCCCTCCGGCACCTGCACGATGCCGGTCGCGGCGATCTCGTGCGCACCGAGACCGGCCAGCGGCCGGCCGTCAAACCGGATCGCACCCTGCCGCGGATGCAGCAAGCCGCTGATCGCGCGCAGCGTGGTCGATTTGCCGGCGCCGTTGCCGCCGACCAGCGTGACGATCTGGCGCTCCTGCACAACGAGCGAAATACCCTTCAGCGCCTCGATCTTGTCGTAGAACACGTGGATGTCGTCGATCTCCAGCAGCGCCATCGGCGGCCTCAAACCGCTGCCGGTTTTGCGGCCTTGCCAAGATAGGCCTCGATCACCGCCGGATCCTGCTGCACCCGCTCGGGAACGTCCTCGGCAATTTTGACACCGTGATCCAGCACCGTCACGCGATCCGACATCGACATCACCACCCGCATCTGATGCTCGATCAGCAGGATGGTGATGTCGAACCGTGCGCGCACCTGGCGGATGAATTCCATCATCTCGGAGGTCTCGTGCGGGTTCATCCCAGCGGTCGGCTCGTCCAGCAGCAGCAGTCGCGGCTTGGTGGCAAGCGCACGGCCGATCTCCAGCCGGCGCTGCTCGCCATACGCAAGGTTGCGCGCCAGGATGTCACCGCGACCGCGCAGCCCGACGAATTGCAGCAGGCGCAGCGCCTCCTCATGCGCCGCGCGTTCGTCGCGCATGGTGTGCGGCGTGCGCAGCACCGCGCCCCACCAGGTCGAGGTCGAAGATGCAGGTGCATCCCGACCAGGAGATTCTCGATCGCGGTGATGTTGCGGAACAGCCGGATGTTCTGATAGGTGCGGCTGATCCCGGCCGCCGCCACGCGATCCGGCGTCAGCCCGTCGATCCGATCGTCGGCGAACCACACCTCGCCGGAGCTCGGCCGCAGGTTCTGCGTGATGCAGTTGAACACGGTGGTCTTGCCGGCGCCGTTTGGCCCGATGACGCTATGGATGCTGTGTTCCTCGACCGCAAGATCCAGATCGGCGATCGCCACCAGACCGCCGAAGCGCATCGACAGATGATTGCACCGGAGCAGCGCTGCATCCGCCATCGCGCAGCTACCGCTGCTGCACGGGCAGCGCATCCGCGCCCGCATCGAGCGCCAGCGTTTCGTCGGTCGCGTGCAGTTCGCGCTGGCGCACGTCCGACGGCCACAGACCCTCGGGACGCAGCCGCATCATCACGACCAGCACCGCGCCGTAGAACAGATATCGGTACTCGCCAAATTCACGCAGCAATTCGGGCAGGCCGATCAATGCGATCGATCCAAGCACCACCCCCGGCAGGCTGCCCATGCCGCCGACAATGATCAACGCCAGCACATTGATTGAAATCAGCAGCTGGAAGCTCGACGGATAGACCGAGCCGAGCATGGTGGCGAAGATCGATCCCGCAAGTCCGGCGAATGCCGCGCCCAGCCCGTAGGCGAGCAATTTGGACCTGATGAGGTTGATGCCGAGTGCCTGCGCCACGTCCTCGTCGTCGCGCAATGCCATCCAGGCGCGGCCGAGGCGGGAATTCTCCAGCCGCCAGGCGATGAATGCGGCGACAGCGGACGCAACCAGCGTCAGATAGAACAGCGCGACCGGGCTGCCGAACACGAAAGATCCCAGTCGTGGGCGCGGGATTTGCAGGATGCCCTGTGCGCCGCCCAAGAGCGGCGCGGCGAAATCCGACTGCACGATGACGCGCACGATCTCACCGAGGCCCATCGTCGCAACCGCCAGATAGTCGCCGCGCACGCCGAGCACCGGCAGCCCGAAAATCACGCCGACGATGATCGATGCGAACACCGCGATCGGCATCGCCTCCCAGTAGGAGAGTTGCGCCAGTGCATGCGGCGCATCGGCGGTGAGCAGGGCGGTGGTGTAGGCACCGACGGCAAAGAACGCGACGAAGCCGAGATCGAGCAATCCGGCCAGGCCGACCTCGAGATTGAGGCCCATGCCCATCAGGATGTAGAGCCCGACCAGCATCAGGACCTGGCCGACATACGAGCCGGCGACCGCCGGCAGCAGCACCAGGGCCAGCAGCGCAAGCCCGGCCCAGATCATGCGCTCGCGCCGATGGTCGCGGCGTCCGGTGCGCGCGGCGCGACGGCGCCAGATCGACCCCAGCACCTCGGCGGCGAGCGCCACCAGGATGAAGATCGTGACCGCGCCTTGCCGGACTGAGCCCTCCCAGGTGTAGAGCGAATTCGCGGACATCGCCGACCAGGCCCTCGTATTGCTGCAGCATGAGCTGGATCAGTTCCTGGAACACGCCGGCGATCACCACCGCGACCGCGCCCGGGATGATCGCGCGTCGCACCACGGTCGGACTGACATGCGCAGCGCCGCACCCAGCAGGCCGGCGACCGCGCCGCCGCCGATCAGGACGCAAACACCGATCGCCAGCGCCGAAATCCGAGCGTCAGCATGTCGAACAATGCCGGCGACAGCGCGATGAAGATGCCCTGCAGCGGCACGACGGACATCAGCACGACCAGTGCGGCGACCGGCACGGCGGCAGCGGCGCCGGCGAGCACGCCCGGAAGCGGACGTCCCGCCATGGCGCCCGCGCCGCCGGCGATCACCACCAGCACCGCCTGCCCGAGGCTCAGCGTGTCGATGATGATCCAGCGCTGATGCAGCATCAGCAGCACGCCGACCACCGACAGATGCAGCGCACCGGCACCGAACGCGAGACCGATCAGGACGGCGCGGCGCAACTGCGGCATCATGCGCGCTTGGTGGCCATGCGCTCACCGAGCAGACCCTGCGGGCGGAAGATCAGCACCATGATCAGCAGCGTGAAGGCGATCAGGTCGCGCAACTGGTACGGCGCGGGAATGCCGATGCCGTCGAGGAACAGCGTCGGTCCGACCAATTCCACCATGCCCAGGAAGAACCCGCCGAGCATTGCGCCGGGAATGTTGCCGATGCCGCCCAGCACCGCCGCGCCGAACGCCTTGATGCCCGGCGTGAAGCCCATGAAGAAATACACCTGCTTGTAGACAAATGCATAGAACACGCCGGCGATGCCGGCCATCGTGCCGCCGAGGACGAAGGTGAACACGATCACCTTGTTCACGTCGATGCCCATCAGGGCCGCGGCTTCGCCATCCTCGGCCACCGCGCGCATCGCGGTGCCCATGCGCGTGCGCTGCACGATCAGATAGAGACCGCCCATGAACACCAGGGCGAGCCCGATCACCAGAACGTCGATGCGCGGAACATTGAAACCGAACACGTGGAACGCCAGGCGCTGCCATTGCGGCTCGGGATAGGATTTGACCGCGGAGCCGAACATGCCGCGGAACGTCTGCTCCAGAAAGAACGACACGCCGATCGCGCAGATCAGCGGCGCCAGGCCGACAACGCGGCGGAACGGCCGATAGGCGATGCGTTCGGTCAGCACCGCGATGCTCACCGACGTCGCAATCGCCACGGCCAGGATCGCGGCCATGGCGAGCACCGGCTGGCTTTCGAGGAAGCCCGAGCGATCAAGCGGGCCGGCGACAAAATAACCGGCAAAGGCGCCGGTCATGACGATATCGCCGTGCGCGAAATTGATCAGGCGGAGCACGCCGTAGACCATCGTGTAGCCCAGCGCGATCTGTGCGTAGATGCTGCCGATGGTCAGGCCGAACATGACGAAATCGAACCACTGCGCCGCGTTGTAGCGACCCTTGATCAGCGTGCCGATGGTGCCGAGCACGACAACCAGCACCACGGCGACGCGCAGACCCCACAGGACGATGTCGACTGCGTTGAGACGGGCCATGGCACGCAGCCATGGCCCCTTGGCAGCGGCAGCGTCGGCCACCTACGGCCAGATCTTCTTCGGGTTCTTGCCCACGCCGAACGTCTTGGGATCGGCCGAGGTGAACTCGAGCACCGACGGCTTGAACTGCGAGCACTCGCCGTACGCATCGCAGGCGATCGGTCCGCTGATGCCGTCGAACTTGATGGCGAACACCGCGTCGCGCAGCGCCTTCTTGCCGATATACAGGTTGCCGGCGGTGTCGGTCTTGGCGACCTTCTCGATCGCCTTGATGGCCAGCATCGCGCCGTCATAGGCGTTGGCGTGGTAGCCGGAGATCGGCGCCTCGCCGTAGGCCTTCTTGTACTCCTCGACGAACTTCGGATAGTTCTTGCCCATCGCGTCCGGCGAAAGGTCCGGATAGCCGATGCGGAAGCCGACCACCGACGGGCCGGCCGCCTCGATGAAGTCGGCCGACAGCAGCGAGCCGCCGCCCATCAGCGCCGTCTTCTCCAGCCCCGGCGTCTCCTTCGCCTGGCGCAGGATCTGCGCGGCGGCCGCGGTGAACACCGGGAAGTAGATCAGGTCCGGCTTCTCGCTGGCGATGCGGGTCAGCAGCGGATGCATGTCGACATCGCTCGGCGCGATCGCCTCCTGCGACAGCACCTTGCCGCCAAGCTGCTTGAAGTTGTCGGCGAACACCTGCTGAAGCTGCTGCGCGTAGGGACTGCCGTCGTGGATGGTGACCACCGACTGCGCCTTTGCGACGTCATGCACATAGGTGGCGTCGGCCTTGCCCTGCTCGCTGTCGCTGAACACGGTGCGCGCAAATCCGGCATATTCGGGCTTGCGTGTCGATGCGGTCAGCGCGGGCGCCGTGCAGGCGGTGCAGATGTTCACGACGCCTTGCTGCCAGAGGATCGGCGCACCCGGCGTCGCGGCCGATGAGCACGCGGGGCCGAGCACGATCACCGTCTGCGGATTGGCGGCAAGCTTGGTCGCCGCGGTCTGCCCGCCCTCGGCATTGCAGGCATCGTCCTCGGCGTTGAGCTTCAGCGGATGGCCGAGCACCGAGCCGCCGAGTTCCTTGAAGGCGATCTCGACGCCGCGCTTTTCGTCGAGGCCGAGCGCGGTGTCGGCGCCCGACAGCACCCAGTAGGCGCCGATCTGGATCGGTGCCCCCTTGGCGATGCGAATCACGCCGATGTCGTCGGTCACCGGACCGACCGTGGCCGCCGTGGCCGCATGCGCCACGACCAACAGCGCCCCCGCGGCCGACAATTTCGTCAGACCACGGCTGAAGTCTTTGAGGATCGTGCTCAACTCACCCTCCTGCTTGTTGCAAACGTGAACAGCGGCGTCGCGACGGCGGATTGCCGCAGGCGCCAAACTCTGCGGCCCCGGTGAGTGCGAAGTCAATCAGGCTCGTCGGCGCGTGCTCGGCGCCGCCATGACGACCGGAATGCGCGTGGTATCATGGCGGGCCGCAACCGGGGGAAGCAGAGACAATGACCGCCCAGCTAGCCCAGGAGATCGCCGAGCTCTGCGCGACGGCCAGACGCTACGACGCAAGGCACCAGCGCATCCCGGACCTGACCTGGCCCGCGGGAGCACGGATCGCGGTCAACTTCACCGCCGATTTCGACGCCATGCTGCTGCGCCGTCTACTGAACGAACCGCCGATGCAGCTTGCCAAGGGGGAGTTCGGCGGGCGCGTCGGCATCTGGCGGTTGATCGATCTGTTCGATGCGCACGGCATCAAGGCGACCATCTTCACGCCAGGCCGCATCTGCGAACTCTATCCGCAGGCGCTCCGGGCGGCGGTCCGCAGCGGGCATGAGATCGCCGATCATATGTGGGAGCATCATGTACCCAAGGATCCCAACCTGGAGCGCGACCATCTGCTGAAGACCGCCAGCGCGCTGGAGACGATCGCCGGCCGCAGGCCGGTGGGCAGCCGCAGCGAACACACGCTTGGATTGCTGAAGCAGGAAGGTTTTCTGTACATCTCGCACGAGTTGGCCGATCATCGCCCTTATTACCTGCGTGATGCCGACGGCGGCAACGATGCTGAACCTGCCGTTCCACTACGCGATCGACGATGCAATGTTCTACAGCTTCGCGTGGCTCGGCAGCGGCAACGCCGCGCAACGCATCACCGACCCCGATCGGGTATTCGATCTCTGGTGGGCCGCGTTCTGGCAGCAATACCGCGCCGGCGGCTACCTCAACATCGTCGTGCATCCGTTCGTGTCCGGGCGGGCGCTAAGGATCGACATGATGGACCGGCTGATCACCCGGATGAAGACGCTGCCGGGCGTCTGGTTTCCCACATGCGAGCAAGTCGCCAGGCACTGTCTGGAAGCTTTCCCCCCGACGCACGACGCGTGCCTGACGCGGGAGGCAGCAAAATGCCCTGGAAGCAAGGTTATACAATCTCCGACGAAACCAGCCTGCGGGACGACCAGGTCCGTTGGCCTGACGGCAATCGCTGCTGCGTCAGCGTGGTGGTGGATCTGAGCGTGGCGCGCGGCCCGGATGGAATCCGCGCCACCGATCTGACCCATCCCGACGCACAGTTCGGTGCGCATGACGGCCTCGATCAGCTTCTCGCCGTGCTGAAACGCTTCGGCATCACCGCCACCTTCGCCGTTCCCGCGGTGATCGCGCAACTTCGCGCCGACCGGATCCGCGCGCTGCTCGCCGACGGCCACGAGATCGCGGCCAACGGACTGAAGCATGAGGATGTCAGTGGCCTGAGCGCGGCGGACGAGAAGGCGCGGCTCGAACTGGCAACCGACATTCTGACCAAGGTGACAGGCCGCAAACCGGCCGGCTGGTTTTCCCTGCCGCGACAGGACGATCCCTTCGCCGGCGGCACGATCAGTCCGCACACCATGGATCTGCTGATCGACGCCGGCTACGAGTACATGGGCAACGGGCTGGCCGACGACATCCCGCATTATTGGGTAACCGACTTCGCATCGCGCCGCGCGATCCTGACCATGCCGTACCATTATCACTTCGACGACCAGTGGTTCCTGATGTTCCCCCGCAAGGGCACCGGCCTCGAGCACGCTGACGATCTGTTCCGCAACTGGCGGGCCGAGTTCAACGCGCAGTACAAACGCGGCCGGCATTTCAGCATGACGCTGCATCCGGGTGCGATCGGCTGGGCGCACCGGTTGCAGCTATTGGAGGACTTCTTCACGCACATGCAGGGTTATCCGGGATTATGGAATCCCACCAGCGCGGCCTGCGCGCGCTGGTGGCAGCAGACCTATCCCGCCAGTTCGCACCTGAAGCTGGAGCCAAGCATCTGGCGCGACTATCCCGGCAGTCTCAGCTGACGTGCTGCGGCGCGCCCTACGCGACGCGCGGTTCGGCCGCAGCCGGCTCGTCGAGCGCGCCGTCGATCTCCTCGATCGAGCGGCCCTTGGTCTCGAAGCCGATCAGCCAGAACGCGGCCCCGGCGAATGCGTACCAAAACGCCAGATAGAGCAGCGCCGGGAAGATCGCCTCGAGCGATGCCTTCGGACTGACGTAGTTGGACGAGCCGATGATGATCGCCAGCCCCAGCGGACCCAGGATCTTGCCGAGATTGCCGACGCCATATCCCAGACCCATGCCGCTCGCGCGCAGCCGCAGCGGCCAGACCTCGGCGATGTACGGCCCGATGATCGCGTAGCTGCCGTCGCCGAAGAAGCGCTGCACCATGATCAGCAGAAAGAACACCGACACCGTGCCGATGTAGACATCGGAGAAATACCCCGCCACCGCCATGGTCAGCGCGCCGGCGAAGCCGATCAGCGCGCCGGACGCACGTCGCCCGATCGCATCCGACAGATACGAACAGAACAGCCGCCCGGCGATTCCCACCAGGCTCACATAGATCATCAGGTACGACGCCTCGGCCGGCGTGATCTTCAGCACCAGCACGAACAGGGTGGTGATCCACAGCAGCAGCCCGACCCCACCGGTCTGGCTCAGCGCGGTACAGCAGGCGGCCGCGACGCTGCGCGGATATTGGAACAGTTCGCGCCAACGCGTCTTCTCACCCTCCAGCATGGTTGTCGGCAGTTCGATCCGGCTGGGATCGACCTGCAGCGCCCAGGCGATCGACCGGCGCGCCTCCTCGTGGCGGCCCATGCGCAGCAGCCAGCGCGGTGACTCGGGCACCCAATAGCGGATCAGCAGGACCAGGGCCGCCGGCAGCAGCCCGACCAGGAACAGCCCGCGCCAGCCGATGACCGGCGCCAGGTATGCACCCGACAGCGCGCCCATCAGGTTGCCGGCCGGCAGCAGGACGGTGGTCATGCCGCTGACCCAGCCGCGCTTGTACGACGGGACGAATTCCTGCACGAGCGGAATGTCCACCGCGATCAGGCCGGCGTTGCCGAAGCCCACGAAGAAGCGGAAGAACGCGAGGAAGATCCAGCCGCTGATCCAGCCGTTCTCGCCGGGCGTGAATGCCATGATGCCGGTGGCAAGCGCGACATTGACCGCGGTTGCCATGAACACCTTGCGCCGGCCGATGCGGTCGGCCATCCAGCCCCAGAAGAACGCGCCCGGCACCGCGCCGAGGCCGGACGACATCAGGATCATCGCCGACTGGCCGAAGGTCAGGTGCCAACCGCCGATGATGAACGCCAGCACGTAGCCGATCAGGAAGAAGTCGAAGAAATCGAGCATGTCGCCCAGGTTCGCGGTCGCGATGATCCGCCACTGGTTGGCCGTCAGCGTCTTCTGCTGCTCGAGCAGATTCAACATGGCGTACACTCCCTATGCGATCGCGGTAAAACCGACGACCGTTGCCTTTATTGCCGGGTCTTGGCGGGCGAAACCCGCTCCGATGCCACCTGCGGCGGCTCGTCCCGACGGCTGGCCTGGGAGGCCCGCCACAAGAGTGCGACGATAATATCCACGGAAACCGACGCGCCGTCGACCAAATATTGATGAGCCCCGTTCGGGGCCGCGCCGGCGCTAATCGAACAGCGACAGGTCGATGATATCGCCCATCCTGTTGTAGCCGAAGATCGCTCGGATGCAGGTGATCGCCGCAGTCGTAGATCGGCAGCATGCTGGCGGGATGCTCCGGATCGCGCACGCCCTTGTCGAAATCGATCACCGCGTCGAACGCGCCGGCGTCCCTGATCCATGCGTTCACCGCCTGGCGGACCGCCTCGCGCGCCGGCGTCCAGGCGCCCACCAGGAACGTCTCGTTCTCGAACGGCGTCAGCGTGCCGCCGAATATCCTGATCCCGCGCGTATGCGCGCGCACCGCCATCTGCTTCAGGCCGGCGATCATCTGTTCGGCGGTCACTTCCTCCTCGGGCTTGGCCCAGCGGTTGCGCAGATCGTTGGTCCCGAGCAGCACGATCACATGCGTGACGCCGGGCTGCGCCAGAACGTCGCGGTCGAAGCGGCGCAGGCCGCTGTCGCCGCGGATGTCGTGCAGGATGCGGTTGCCGCCGAGCCCCTGGTTCATCACGCCCAGCGCGCGGCCGTCGCTGCGCGCGACCAGCCGCCGCGCAAGCTGGTCCGGCCAGCGGCAGAATGCGTCATGCGTGGAGATATTGGCGTCGGTCAGCGAGTCGCCGAGTGCCACGATGCCGCCGGTCTCCACGTCGGCCATAACGTCGATGCCGTTGACGAAATACCAATCGTCGGTCAGCCGCCCGACCGGCATCACATCCTCGCCGGAAAAATCCCCCGGCGGCGAGATGTAATTCGTCTGGCGCGCATAGCGGCCGGTGATGCCGAAACTCGCCGGCACGTCGCCCGGCAGGTAGACGCTGATCGCAACATCGGCCAGCGGCGCCACCGCAAGATCGACCGGATCGCTCACCAGCAGCGCACCGACGGCGATGGTGGCCGAACGCTCGCCGCCGAACGTCAGCCTGCGGTCGGAGCCCGGCACGACGCCGGCGCCGCTTGCACGCAGGCCGATCCGTGCCGCGCCGACGTCGCAGCGGTCGGGTGCCGTACGCATTCGACAGCCGCACACGCAGCGTGCGCCCGCCGATGCTGATCGCGCGCGTTCATCCGCAGGGTCTGGTTGCTGAATGCGGCGCCCTCGGCCGGGGCGGGCGTCGTCGCCCAGGTGCCGACCCAATGCATGTCATTCGCCATGGTGTGACCTCGACCGGTTGGATTGGCTCGAACTGACGGGTAGGCTGGACTGTGCCACGCGAGGCAGGGGAGGAACAACAATGGGGCCAATCGTCGCCGGCCGCGGCTTTGCTGTGCTGCTTGCGGCTGCGCTGCTTGCCTGCATCCCGGCACGCGGCCGCGCCGCCGAACCGATCACCATCGGCTTTGCCGACGCGCTCACCGGCGGGCTCGCCGTGGTCGGCAAGTCGGGTGTCCTGGCGGAGCAGATCTGGGCCGACGAGGTCAATGCGAAGGGCGGATTGCTGGGGCGTCCGGTCAAACTGGTATTCTACGACAACCAGAGCAACGCCGCGAACGTGCCGGGCATCTACACCAAGCTGCTCGATGTCGACCATGTCGATCTGATCATCTCGGGCTACGCGACGAACATGGTCGCGCCGGCGATGCCGATCGCCATGGCACACGACAAGCTGTTCGTCAGCCTGTTCTGCCTGGCGGTCAACAGCGAGTTCCACTACCCGCGCTATTTCTCCATGCTGCCGACCGGTCCCGATCCGAAGCACGCCTTCTCGCACGGCTACTTCGACATCGCGATGGCGCAGAGCCCGAAGCCGCAGACCATCGCCATCGTGGCAGCCGATGCGGAATTCGCGCGCAACGCCTCGGACGGCGCGCGCGACAATGCCAAGGAGGCCGGACTTCGGATCGTCTACGACGGCACCTATCCGCCGACCGCCACCGACTACACGCCGATCGTCCGCGCGGTGCGCGCGACCAATCCCGATGTCATCTATGTCGCATCCTATCCGACCGACACGGCGGGCATCCTGCGCGCCGCCAACGAGGTCGGCCTGAAGGCGCAGTTGTTCGGCGGCAATATGGTCGGCCTGCAAACCACCGCGCTGAAGACACAGCTCGGACCGCTGCTCAACGGCATCGTCATCAACGAGAACTGGCTGCCGGCGCCGACCATGCAGTTCCCCGGCGTCATGGAGTTCCTCAAGCGGTACCAGGCGAAGGCGCAGGCCGAAGGTGTCGATCCGCTCGGCTATTTCCTGCCGCCCTGGGCGTATGCGCGGATGCAGATGCTGGCGCAGGCGATCGAGGGCACACAAAGCCTCGACGATGGCAAGCTCGCCGATTATTTCCGCGGCCACACGTTCAACACCATCATCGGCGACGTGGCGTTCGGCAAGGACGGCGAATGGGCGGCGCCGCGCATCGTCTGGACGCAGTTCCAGAACATCAAGGGGAATGATCTGGAGCAGTTCAAGGATCCCGCGACGGAGGTGGTCGTGCTGCCGGCCGAGTTCAAATCGGGCACGCTGATCTATCCGTATTCGGCGGCGAGGCAGTGAAACGACAAAACATCGGAGGAAACACAATGATCCGCAGTCTCGTTCACGACGTCCTTCCTGGCCGATGCGCCTGCTGCGACACAGTCACCATCGGCCGTCGCGGCCTCCTCATGGGCGCCGCGGCACTTGCCGCGACCGGCGCCGCGACTGCGCAGACGGACGACAAGCCGCACCGCATCGACGTGCACCACCATATCGTGCCGCCGACCTGGTTCGATGCGCTCAAGCGGGCAAAACTCGACAATCCGCCGATGTCCGCCTGGACCCCGCAACGCTCGATCGAGGACATGGACAAGGCGGGCATCGCCACGTCCATCACGTCGCCGACCACGCCGCAGGTCGGCTTCCTGCCCGCGCCGGACGCTGCCCGCATCGCGCGCGAGTCGAACGAATACGCCAAGAAGCTGATGGCCGATCACCCCGGCCGCTTCGGCGTCTTTGCCATGCTGCCGATGCCCTACATCGACGAAAGCCTGAAGGAAATCGACTACGCGTTCGACACGCTCAACGTCGACGGCATCGGCATGATGACGAGCTACGGCGACAAATGGCTCGGCTATCCGCAGTTCGCGCCGGTGTTCGACGAACTCAACCGGCGCAAGGCGACAGTCTACACGCATCCGACCAGCCGCCAATTGCTGCGTCAACCTCGTGCAGGGCGTCTCGGACGCAACGGTGGAGCTGGGCGCCGACACCACGCGGACCATCGCCAACCTCATCTTCAGCGGCGCCGCGCAGCGCTACGCCGACATCAACTTCATCTTCTCGCATGGCGGCGGCGTGCTGACCGCGGTCGCCGAACGGCTGGAGATCCAGATGGTGACCACGCCGCCGTACAAGGACAAGTTCACCCGCGAGACCGTCGATGGCCAGCTCCGGCGCTTCTATTACGACACCGCCCAGGTCTCCAACGCGGTGACCATCGGCGCGCTGGCGAAACTGGTGCCGGTTTCGCAGATCGTGTTCGGCACGGATTACCCGTATCGCACCGGCGCCGAGCACGTGAAGGGTCTCGCGGCAAATTTCAACGCCGGCGACCTGAAGGCGATCGACCGCGACAACGCGCTGCGCATTCTGCCGCGCCTGCGCACCGCCTGAGCCCGGCGCGTAACAGGGCCTTCGCATTCCATCACGATCGCCGTAATTGCCGTCCGATTCCGGAGGTGCTGATGCGTTTTGCCTTGATTCCGATAGCGTTGTCGCTGGCTGGCTGCGCGACGACAGCATGACCCGCAACTTCGGCCTCGCCCGCGACTCGGCGCCGGACACGGTGGCGGCGACGCAGATGCCGCTGTCCATGCCGCCGAGCCTGGCGCTGCGGCCCACGCGCCCCGGCGCACCGGTGCCGCGTCAGACCTCCCAGGCGGAGCCGGCGGTCGGCAGCGCCGGACAGGACGCCCTGCTGCAGGCCGCCGGACCGGGTGCCACCGCCGATATCCGTCAGCTGATCAACGAGAATTCCGGGATGATCGATCCCGGTCCCGAGTTCACCGACCGGCTGATGAACTGGACTGCGCCGCCAGGCTCCACGCCGCTGAGCCAGCCGGCGAAGAAGGGTTGGCTGAGCAGCATCTTCTGAGCCGCCGGATCACAGCGCGCGCAGGAACTCGACCATCGCGTCGTTCACCTCGGCGGCCCGCTCCTGCTGCGTCCAGTGCCCACAGCCGGGCAGCATGATCGTCCGGCGAAGCTGTGGAACGAAGTGCGCCAGGTTCGCGACCAACTCCTTCGCGCCGCGAAAGCCCAGCACGAGGTCGTGCTCGCCGACGACATAGAGCGCCGGCACGGTCACCTTCGCACCGGCGAACGGCGCCAACAGCTCCCAGTTGCGGTCGATGTTGCGGTACCAGTTGAGACCGCCGCGAAAACCCGTGCGGGCGAACTCCTCCGCATAGAAGTCCACGTCGGCCTCGGTGATCCAGGCCGGCAGCGATCCGGGCGTCGCCATGTGGGTTCCCATGCGCGCGCGAAGACCGCCGTCACGCGGCACCATGCCGATATCGCCCGTCGAGAGACCGCCCAGGCGCTGTGGTCCATCGCCGGAATTGGAGAACAGGATGCCGCGAATATAGAAGCGCACATCCTGCTCCAGTTCCGCCTCGGCCACGCCAGGCGTCTGGAAATAGAGCTGATAGAACACCGCATCGTCGGTCTGCGGCATCACCGTCGTCGGCCGCACCGGGCCACGCGGCCGGTACGGCACGCTCAGCCCGATCACGCCGCGGAACCGGTCCGGCCGCAGCAACGCAGCGTGCCAGGCGACCGGCGCGCCCCAGTCATGGCCGGCGATCACCGCCTGCTCCTCGCCGAGGGCATCGAGCAGACCCACCATGTCGCCGACCAGTGCAGCAGCGTGTACTGGTCGATCGCGTCCGGCCGGTCGGTCTGGCCATAGCCCCGCATGTCGGGCGCCACGGCATGGAACCCTGCGTCGGCCAGCGCGCCAAGCTGATGGCGCCATGAGTACCAGGACTCCGGAAACCCATGGCACAGCAGGACGAGCGGCCCCGTGCCCTGCTCGGCCACGTGCATGCGGATGCCGTTCGCGTCGACGAAGCGATGCGTCGGCTCGGTCATGGCTGATCCCTCCGGCGGTTCGGCGGCACAGCGAAGAATTCACCACAAAGGCACGAAGACACAAAGGCTCCCTTCGCGCCTTCGCGTCTTCGTGCCTTCGTGGTGAACCTGCCTTGCCGCGCCGGCGGCCGCTACCCGGCGACCACCTTCGCCACTTCCTCGGGCGACTGGCGCACCAGCACGTCGTAGTCCTTCAGCAGCGTCTCGGTGATCCGCGTCGGCGTGAACCGGTGGCCGGCGATCTCGCGCACCGGCGTCACCTCGGCTGCCGTGCCGGCCAGGAACACCTCGCTCGCGCGGCCGATCTCCGCGCCGTCGATCGGGCGCTCCACCACCGTCATCTGATGCCGCTTGGCGATGCTCATGACCGACCGGCGCGTGATGCCGTCCAGGAAGCAGTCCGGCGTCGGCGTGTGGATCGCGCCGTCCATCACGAAGAAGATGTTGGCCCCGGTCGCCTCCGCCACCCAGCCGCGCCAGTCCAGCATCAGCGCGTCGGCGAACCCCTCGGCCTCCGCCTTGTGCTTGGACAGCGTGCCGATCATGTAGAGCCCGGTCGCCTTGGCCGCGGTCGGCGCGGTCTCCGGCGAGGGCCGCTTCCACTCCGCCATGCCGAGCCGGATGCCGGTCATGCGGTCGTCGCCGAAATAGCTCGGCCAGGGCCAGACGGCGATCGCCACGTGGATCTTCGTCTGCTGCGCCGACACCGCCAGCATCTCCGAGCCGCGCCAGGCGATCGGGCGCACATAGGCGTCGGTCAGGTTGTTGGCCGCCAGCGTTTCGATGCAGGCGGCGTCGATCTGCTCGGCCGTGTAGGGAATCTCGAACCCCAGGATGCGGGCCGAGTTGATCAGCCGATCGGTGTGGTCGCGCAGGCGGAAGATGTTGCCGGCATAGGCCCGTTCGCCTTCGAACACCGCACTGGCATAGTGCAGCCCATGGGTCAGAACATGCAGCTTCGCGTCGCGCCAGGGCACCAGGGCGCCATCCCACCAGATCCACCCGTCCCGGTCGTCGAAAGGAACTAGCGCCATGACCGTCATCTCCGCAATATTGTTGCTTCAGGCCCACCGAACCGTATAATCACGCCCCAGATAAGTCAACATCGCTGACATAAGTGCGTCGGTATCCGAGGAATATCTGCCATGCCTGAACCGAAGGTCGAGCTCCGCGATCCGCCGGGCCGCAGCCTGATCGAACCCAGCCCCATCGGCCCCGCCGACGCCAATCTGCTCTTCCCGCGGGAAGAAGATATACGCATGGCGCAGGATTTGATGTTCTTCGCCTACCGCGACTTCACCAATGCCGCGGACGTGATCCTGGACGAGCTTGGTCTCGGCCGCGCCCATCATCGCGCGCTGCATTTCATCGGCCGGAATCCGGGGATCACCGTGTCGGACCTGCTCGGCGTGCTGCGCATCACCAAGCAGTCGCTGGCCCGCGTGCTCAGCGCATTGATGGCGCGGGGCTACGTGGCGCAGGCGCCGGGGCGATCGGACCGCAGGCAGCGGCTGCTCACGCTGACCCCGGCGGGTGCGGCGCTGGAGCGGCGGGCGTTCGAGCGCCAGAGGGAGCGGCTTGGCGCAGCCTATCATGCGGCCGGCGGTGCCGCGGTGGATGGCTTCCGTCGGGTGATGCGCGCCATCATGGATGAAGCGGCGCGTGCCTATATCGACACCGAGCCGGCGGACCGGGCACCGCGCGGCCGGCCCGCATAGCCGTGGCGGAGAGACCCCGATGACCGAGGACGCCCATATCCTGGTCGTGGACGATGACGCCCGGCTGCGCGCGCTCCTGTCGCGCTACCTGTCGGGCGAGGGCTTCCGCGTCACCACCGCCGAGACGGCCTCGGATGCGCGCGACAAGCTGCGCTTCATCAATCCGGACATGATGGTGCTCGATGTCATGATGCCGGGCGAAAACGGCCTTGCGCTCACCGAATCGTTGCGCCGCGCGCAGGGACACGAGGTGCCGGTGCTGCTGCTCACCGCGCGCAGTGCCCCGGAGGACCGGATTGCGGGCTTCGAGGCCGGGGCGGACGACTACCTGGGCAAGCCGTTCGATCCGCGCGAACTGGTGCTGCGGATCCGCGCCATGCTGCGGCGTGCGACGCCGCCGGCGGTCGCCGCACCGGCCGGCCCCGTGCAGCTTGGTGCCGCGGAGTTCGATCCCGACCGCGGCGAACTGCGCAGCGCGGCGGGCACGATCCGGCTGACCGGCGGCGAGGCGGCCCTGCTGGGCGCACTCGCCCGCAAGCCCAACGAGGTGCTGTCGCGCGAGGAGATCGTCGCGACCTTGGGCATGGATGAGGCCGGCGAGCGGGCGATCGACGTGCAGGTGACGCGCCTGCGCCGCAAGATCGAGGCCGACCCGCGCGAGCCACGGTTCCTGCACACCGTGCGCGGCCGCGGCTATGTGCTGAAGCCCGGCACGTGAGAATGGGCACGTGAAATCGGGCACATGCGAATAGGACCGCGCCTCGGGACCGGCGGATGGGTCAAGCGGGCACTGCCGCGCTCGCTGCTCGGGCGCAGCCTGCTGATGATCCTGCTGCCGCTCGTGCTGCTGCAGGCGGTCGCATTGCAGTTCTTCTACGGCAGCCATCTCGACGTGGTGTCGCGCCGGCTGACCGGCGGCGTTGCGGGCGAACTCGCCTACACGCTGGAACTGCTCAACCGGTTTCCCGACGACCAGGCCTGGATCCTGCGCATGGCGCACGAGCAGTTCGACCTCGTGCTGCGGATGGAGCCGGGTGCGATCCTGCCGAAGACGCGGCGGGTGAACGTCCTCGGTCCGATGGACGAAGACCTCGCCGTCGCGCTGCAGGAGAAGGTACGGCTGCCGTTCACCATGGACTGGACGTCCGATCCGCTCTCGGTGCTGATCCGCGCGCAGTTGCCCAACGGCGTGGTGGACATCCAGGCGCCGCGCAAGCGCCTGTACACCGGAACGATCTATCTGTTCGTGCTGTGGCTGGTCGGCACGGCCCTGCTGCTGTTCGGCATCGCCGCGCTGTTCATGCGCAATCAGGTCCGCGCGATCCGCCGCCTCGCCGCGGCAGCCGAGGCGTTCGGCATGGGGCGCGATATCGGGCCGATCCGGCCGGAGGGTGCGACGGAGGTGCGCCGGGCGGCGACCGCGTTCAACCGCATGCAGGAACGCGTCCGCCGCTTCCTGGTGCAGCGGACGGAAATGCTGGCCGGCGTGTCGCATGACCTGCGCACGCCGCTGACCCGGATACGTCTTGCGCTCGAGATGATGCCGCCGCGCGAGGAACTGCGGCAGGACATCACCGAAATGACCGCCGATGTCGAGGAAATGGAGCGGATGATCGGCGGCTACCTGGCGTTCGCCCGCGGCGAGGGCGCCGAACAGGCCGAGCCGGTGAACCTTTCGGCCGTGCTCGAGGAGGTTGCCGCCGGCGCCAGGCGCTCGGGGGCCGCGGTGGACGTGGACGTGCCGCCGGCGCTCACGCTGTCGCTGCGCGCCAACGCGGTGCGCCGCGCAATCACCAACCTGGTGGACAACGCGCGCCGGCACGCGCATCGCGTGGCACTGGCAGCGATGCCGCAAGGGCGCATGGTGTTCGTGACGGTGGACGATGACGGCCCCGGCATACCGCCCGAACGCCGGGAAAGCGTGTTCCGCCCATTCGAGAGCGGCGCGGCCGGGGGCACCGGGCTCGGTCTGACGATCGCCCGCGACATCGTCCGCGCGCATGGCGGCGAGATCGTGCTGGAGGACAGTCCGCTCGGCGGATTGAGGGCGCGGATCAGGCTGCCCGTTTAGCTCTGGCTAGCGCGCCATCCGGGCCTGCTGCTCGGCGCGCAGCCGGGCCTGTGCCATGCCCTCCAGGATCGCCGCGGCATCGAGCAGCGATTGCTGCTGTCGCCAGCCGTCCTGGCGCATCAGGGCCTGTTCCGAGGCAGATTGCGTGGGCACCTCGCTGCATGCAGCCAGGCAGACGAAAGTCAAAATGGCAACTGCGATGCGCATCGGCGTCGACCCGGCTCCCGGAGTGGTGATCCGGTTCTAGCCAGACGCAGGCGGAGAAGCCAGAGGCAACAAATGCATCATATCATCCGGCCACTGCAGGCGGCCTGCGCAATGCCCAAAATGCCACACCCCCGCACGTGTAGAAAAAGATCGAGAGCCCGAATGCGACCTGGTAGCTGCCCGTCAGGTCGAAGCTGAACCCCGCCAGCCAGGCGCCCGACGCGGCCCCGATTCCCGTCCCGATGGTGATTGCGCCGAGGATCGTTCCGAGGTGCGGACCCGGGAACAGATCGGCGGTCTTGGCCGTGATCGCCGGGCCGCGCGCGCCCCAGGTCAGGCCGAAGAAGCAGGAGTGCAGCCACAGCAGCAGGTGCTGGTCCGGTCCCGTGATCAGCATCGCGCACACGACGCCGATGATCGACGTGCCGTAGGTGATCACCGCGGACAGTTCGCGCCCGATATGATCGGAGATGACGCCGGTAACGATCACGCCCGGCAGCGACAGGAACGCGCCCATGCCGAGCACCTCGGCCGCGTAGAGCTTGTCGAATCCCATGGTCACGGCGAACGCAAGCTGATGCAGCGCCACCAGGAAGCTGCCCAGGCCGGTGAACACGTAGACCAGCGACAGCAGCCAGAAATGCGGCGTGCGCATCGCCTGGCGCAACGTCCAGCCGTCGCCGACCGCCGGCCCGCCCGAACGCCCGGCGAGCCCGGGCTCGGAGAAGCGGAACATGGCGCCCAGCGGCAGGAACGCGACCGCCATGAAGCCGCCCAGCGCGAGGTAGGCGCCGCGCCAGCCCAGCCCGGCGATCAGCACCTGGGACAGCGGCGCCGAGAACGCGCGGGCGAAGCCGTTGGCCGACTGCACGACGGCCACCGCCATGCCGCGATTGCGCACGAAGCGCCGCGACAGGATCGGAACGAATACCACCAGCCCGAGGCAGTTGGCGCCGAGCGTCATCACCACGCCGTACAGCACGACCACCTGCCACAATGCGTCCGCATAGGCGCTGGCGAGCAGACCAGCGGCCAGAAGGAAGCCGCCCATCAGGATCAGCCGGCGCGGGCCGAGCCGATCCACCAGAATTCCGACCAGCGGCGATGTCGCACCGGTGACGAGCTGCGATACCGAATAGGCAACGGAACTCTCCCCGCGGCTCCACCCGAATTCTTCGATGAAGGCGATCAGGAACACCGTGTAGGAGTGCATGCACGCCGCGCCGACGGCGAACGTGATGAACGCGGCGGCGAGCAGCAGCCAGGCACGGCTTCGGGTGGCGGGGGGCGGGACGGTGACGCTCATATCGGCGCGCTGTGCCGCCTGTGCGAAAGCAAGGAAGATTTAACACGGAGGTCGGGGAGGACCACGGAGGGCCACGGAGGACGCAAGGAATGGCGCTTCGCGCGAAGCGCTAACATGCCTCCGGGGCTTCTTCTCTGTGGCTCTCCGTGTGCCTTGCTCGGTGAACTCCGTGTTGAATCCTGCTTGTCGTGCCGCGCTTCATGGGCCGGTTTGTTGCACAGCACCGCCCCACGGCATAGCGTCCGGCCGGCGATACGGGAGCAACGCTGGCATGAGCGGCATCGTCCACGATCATTCGCGCTGGGGCCCGGCCGATCAGATCGGCGCGGCCAATCTGCTCACCGTGGAGAAGCGCCTGGCCGCGCTCAATTCCGTGCGCGAGGGCCGGGTCTACGACGTGAGCCACGAAATCTCCGCCGGTGCGCCGTTCATGGCGCCGAACCAGACGCCCTACCTGCTGTCGATCTGGGCATCGTGGCGTGACTCGATCAAACGCCGCCGCCTGACCGGCGCCACCAACGATGCCGGCGCCAATGTCGAGCGCATCGAAATGACCGCGCATGTCGGCACCCATATCGACGCGCTCGGCCATTTCTCGAAAGGCGACCGGCTGTACAACGGGCTGTCGGCGGCCGACACCGTCACCGACTGGGGGCTCGAGCGGCTCGGCATCGAGCACGCCCCGCCGATGATCACCCGCGGTGTGCTGCTGGATGTCGCCGGGCTGGACGGCGGCCCGCATCTCGACCCGGGACGCGCCATCGCACCGGACGAGCTTGCCCGCGCCGCCGATGTCGCCGGCATCGCCATCGAGCCGGGCGACATCGCGCTGATCCGCACCGGCTGGGGACGCTATTTCGGCGTGGACAATGCGCGCTATCTGCAAGGCGAACCCGGCATCGACCTGCCCGCCGCGCGCTGGCTGATCGAGCGCGGCGTCGTGGCGATCGGCTGCGACAACATGGCAGTCGAGGTGCTGCCCAACCCGAACCGCGGCCTGGCCATGCCGGTGCACCAGCACGCGCTGGCCGAGGCCGGCGTCTACCTGATCGAGAACCTCGCGCTGGAGGAACTGGCGCGCGACCGGCTGGGGAGTTTCTGCTTTATCCTGCTGGCCACCAAGTTCCGCGGCGCGACGGGTTCGCCGGTGCGGCCCGTGGCGCTGGTGTAGTTATCCTCTTCCGCTGGCCACGCCGGCGACAAGTCCTCCCCTCCCCTTGCGGGAGGGGGTTGGGGGAGGGGAAAGGCGCCCGAAGCCGAGCATGCCGCGACCTGGCTGGTTCCACCCCTCCCCAACCCCCTCCCGCAAGGGGAGGGGGAGAATGTTGCTCATGCCAGTGTTTATCCCGATGCATATGGGCACACGCCCGACTATCGTGGATTAGGGCCGGACGCATGCCTATTGGCGCCCGTAGGCCTGCTGTTCCTCCGGCGTGCGCAGGATCAGCGACAGCGCGTGCATGCCGCCGGCGAATTCGGCCTCCAGCACCGCGTGCACCGCGCGCGAGCGGGCCACGCGGTTCTGGCCGCGGAACGTCTCGGACACCAGCAGCACCGTATAGTGCGTCTCGCCGCCCGGCTGCGCTCCGGCGTGACCGGCGTGATGGGCGCTGTCGTCCACCACACGCATCTGCGTCGGCGAGAAAGCACGGCTCAGGACCTGTTCAAGCCTTGCGGCGCGGGACTGCATTGCCGACATATCGGCCTGTTCCCAGTCAACGCCAAGAGTCAGTTGCCAAGCGCCCGCCAAGCTGCCCATAACGGCACCATGAGCCGACGTGCCCCCAGATCCAGGGCCTACGCACCCGACCCGGCAGCCCCGCCGGGCCGGACCTGCGAGATGCCGGGCTGCGAGGCGCTCGGCGAATACCGCGCGCCGAAATCGCGGCGGAATCTCGGGGATTACTGGTGGTTCTGCCTGGAGCACGTGCGCGCCTACAACGCGACCTGGGACTACTACAAGGGCATGTCGCCGGGTGAGATCGAGGCGCAGCTTCGCGCCGATACCGCCTGGCAACGGCCGTCCTGGCCGCTCGGCCGGCTGGGCAGCACCTCGGCCTGGGACGAGGAACTGATCCGCGACCCGCTCCATCTGCTGAACGCCGGCCGGGTGAAGCGGGGCTCCTCGCGGACGCCGGAGCAGACGCCCCCCGAGTTGCGCGAGCCGCTGGCCACGTTGGGACTGTCGTGGCCGACCACGCTCGAGGCCGTGAAAACGCGCTACAAGGAGCTGGCCAAGCGGCACCATCCGGACGCCAATGGCGGTGACCGGGCCGCCGAGGAACGCCTGAAGACGATCAATCTTGCCTACGCCGCGGTTCGCTCGCGCCTGGTCGCCGCACCCAGCGTGGCCGCCGCCGGCTGAACCGAACCCGACCCGCCCTTCCCCTCGCACTTGCGCGCGCTTGCACGGGGGTTAGACTTTTCGAGGACTTGAACAGGAACCGCTAGCCCGATGAACAAGGTTGCCGCTCTGGCCGAAATCCGCCCCACCTCCGCGATCGACATACCGGACACCACGGTTGCCGCGCGCGAGGCGTTCGAGATCGAAACCGACATGGTCGTTCCGGCCTTCTCGGTGCGCACCGAGCATGTGCCCGACATCGATACGGCGTACAAGTTCGACCGCGAAACGACGCTTGCGATTCTTGCGGGCTTCTCGTTCAACCGGCGCACGATGATCCAGGGCTACCACGGCACCGGCAAGTCGACGCATATCGAGCAGGTGGCGGCGCGGCTGAACTGGCCGTGCATCCGGGTGAACCTCGACAGCCACATCAGCCGCATCGACCTGATCGGCAAGGACGCCATCGTGCTGAAGGATGGCAAGCAGATCACCGAATTCCGCGAGGGCATTCTTCCCTGGTGCCTGCAGCACGCCTGCGCGCTGGTGTTCGACGAATACGACGCCGGTCGGCCGGACGTGATGTTCGTGATCCAGCGCATCCTCGAGGTCGAGGGCAAACTGACCCTGCTCGACCAGAACCGGGTGATCCGGCCGCATCCGTCGTTCCGGCTGTTCTCCACCGCCAACACGGTGGGGCTGGGCGACACCACGGGCCTGTATCACGGCACGCAGCAGATCAATCAGGGGCAGATGGACCGCTGGAACATCGTCGCCACCCTGAACTATCTGCCGCACGCGATGGAGACCTCGATCGTGCTGGCGAAGCTCGACGCCAACCCGAAGGACGCCGCGATCAAGAAGCGGATCGAGGCCATGGTCGCGCTGGCCGACCTGACCCGCGCGGGGTTCATCAACGGCGACATCTCCACCGTGATGTCGCCGCGCACGGTGATCACCTGGGCGGAGAACACGCGCATCTTCGGCGATGTCGGCTTCGCGTTCCGGGTGACGTTCCTCAACAAGTGCGACGAGGCGGAGCGCGCGACGGTCGGCGAGTACTACCAGCGCTGCTTCAACGAGGAGATCCCGACCGGCGGCTTCACCACGCGGAAGTTCAACTGAACGCCTCCTCCGATGTGATTACTCCCCCTCCCCTTGCGGGAGGGGGTAGGGGGAGGGGTTCCCGGACATGACAAGATGAGCGGCACAAGCAAGGACAACACGCGGGCCGAGGAGTTCAAGCGCGCCACCGCCGGCGTGCTGCGGGCGATCGCGGAAATCCCCGACGTTCAGGTGGCATTCCAGCCGGGTCCGTCGGGACTGTCCGGCAAACGCGCCCGACTGCCGCTGCCGACGCGTGCACTGCCGCCCGCCGAGATGGCCCGGCTGCGCGGTTCGTCGGACGCGATCGCGCTGCGCCTGCGGCATCACGACGATGCGGTGCACACCGCCCGCATGCCGGCACGCCGCGAGGCGAAGGACGCGTACGACGCGCTCGAACAGGCGCGCGTCGAGGTGGTGGGCTCGCGCCACATGGCGGGCGTGGCGGCCAATCTGCATTCGAAGCTGTGCGAGGAGTGCGAGGCCGAAGGCTACGACCGCATGACGCGCAAGGACCAGTTGCCGGTCTCGGTCGCGCTGGCCTTGCTGGCGCGCGAGCAGATGTCGGGCGAGGCGTCGCCGCCGGCGGCGCGCGGCATTCTGGACATGTGGCGCGACACGCTGGGCGAGTTCGCCGATGCCGCGCTCGCCGAGATGAACCGCACGCAGGACAACCAGCTGGCCTATGCGCGCGCCGCGCGGAAACTGCTGGCCGCGCTCGATCTCGCCGAAGCCGAGAGCGAAGCCGACCCGGAGGACCAGACCGAGGAAGGTGAGGACGGCGGCGAGCAGTCGGGCCAGCAGGACGAACAGCAGGACGGTTCGGGGCAGAGCGAGTCCGAGCAGGACAGCATGCTCGGCGCCAACCCCGAGGAGATGGAAGGCGAGGCGGCGGACGACGAGGGCACCGAATCCGACGAAGACGCCGCGGTAGCCGAAGGCGACGACCGGCCTGGCGGACCGCAGCCTCGGCGGGAGCGGCCGAACCCGGACAACGAAGCGGTCTATCGTGCCTACACGCGTCTATACGACGAGGAGATCGAGGCGGAGGAACTGTGCGATCCGGATGAGCTGTCGCGGCTGCGCCAGCAGTTGGATCAGCAGTTGCAGCACCTGCAGGGCGTGATCTCGAAGCTGGCCAACCGGTTGCAGCGGCGGTTGCTCGCGCAGCAGACGCGCGCCTGGGAGTTCGATCTGGACGAAGGCCTGCTGGATGCGGGGCGGTTGTCGCGCGTGGTGGTGAACCCGATGCAGGCGCTGTCGTACAAGCGCGAACTCGACATGGAGTTCCGCGACACCGTCGTGACGATGCTGATCGACAACTCGGGGTCGATGCGTGGGCGGCCGATCACGGTTGCGGCGATGTGCGGCGACATCCTGGCGCGCACGCTGGAGCGCTGCGCGGTGAAGGTCGAGGTGCTGGGCTTTACGACGCGCGCCTGGAAGGGCGGGCAAAGTCGGGAAAAATGGGTGCAGGAGAGCAAGCCGCGCAATCCCGGGCGACTGAACGATCTGCGCCATATCATCTACAAGTCGGCCGATACGCCGTGGCGGCGGGCGCGCAAGAATTTGGGCCTGATGCTGCGCGAGGGGCTGCTGAAGGAGAACATCGACGGCGAGGCGCTGCTGTGGGCGTATCGCCGGCTGCTGGTGCGTCCGGAGCATCGCCGCATCATGATGGTGATCAGCGACGGCGCGCCGGTGGATGATTTCGACGCTGTCGGTGAACCCGGGGAATTATCTGGAGAAGCACCTGCGCGAAGTGATCCGCGATATCGAGGGCCGCGACCAGGTGGAGCTGATCGCGATCGGCATCGGCCACGACGTGACGCGATATTACCGGCGCGCGGTGACGATCGTGGATGCCGAGGAACTTGGCGGCACGATGATGAAGAAGCTCACGGAACTGTTTGACGAGGACATGGATGCCGCATGGGCGCGCGCGGCGAGTGAGCGGTCCGCGCTGGTGGTGTAGCGTGGTTCGTATCGCCGGGCACTCGACGCGGTTGTCGACGTGCAACGCCAGGTGAGGGACCAACCATGAGCGAGTACGAAACCGACGTATACCGCTGGAGCGAGCGACAGAGCACGTTGCTGCGACGCCTTGCTGCCGGCGAGCGCGTCAACGACGGTGACCTGGATTGGCCCAACATCGCGGAGGAGATCGAGACCGTGGGTCGCTCCGAGCGCACAGCTTTGTCCAGCCACATAAACAATATTCTAGAGCATCTCATAAAGTTGCAAATTTCGCCCGCCACCGACCCTCGTGCAGGCTGGCGGGAGACCATTTTGCGCGGGCGCAGCGAGGCGGAGGAATTGCTGCGTGACAGCCCAAGCCTGCGGCGAGCGATAGGCGACATCGTCGCCCGTCGGTTGCCGGTGGCTCGACGCCTTGCGATTGCAGCATTGAATTCGCATGGGGAACAGCCGATCGTTGACCCGGATCTCATCGCATTTGATGAAGAACAAGTGATGGGTGATTGGTTTCCTGAATAAGGTCGCTCTGATGCCGGTGGCCACCGAGCGAACGGCGCTGGTGGTGTAGGAAAAAGTGATCCGCCGGCGCTGAACTCCTGGCGGGCCGTGGGCGTTGGCCCGCGAGCAACAGGAGGAATTGCCATGCGAGCCATTCCGGCATTGACCGCGTGTTTGTTGACCGCCGCTCCGCTTCTCGCGTTCGGGCCGCCGGCGCACGCCGACAACAACGACTTCATGGGCCAGGCACAGCGGTTCCTGAACGGCAACAACAACGGCAACGACAATCGCGACTCCTACGAGCGCGGCCGCGACGATGAAATGCGCCGCCAGCAGGCCGAGCGCGACCGGGACCATTACCGGCGTGACGACACGTATCGTCGCGATAATGCTTACCGCGGCGACGACCGTCCGCGCAGCCCCGATTACAATTACCGCTGAGGGCGCTTGCTAGTCGAGCAACCAGGGTGCGGCCGATGCCTGTGCAATCTGCCGCACCTGGTTGAGCAGACCGGCGCCGACCGGGATCCCTTCGGCCATCCGCTTCGCCGCGTTGTTCCATTGCGGATCGCCGGCGACCATGACCGGCTGCGACGGATCGATCGGCGTCGTTGCGCGCAGATCGTCGCTGAACCGCGCGACATCGGCTTGAAACTCTGACGGTTCACGGAACAGCCCCGGATCGATCGCCATGAAGAAGTGGCCGATGTCGTTGCCCTGTGGCTTCTTCGTGTGCTGCGGATCGGTGATCAAGGTCGCACCCGTTAGACACGACCCCAAGATGTTCACCATCGCCGCCAGCCCGTAGCCTTTGTAGCTGGAATTCTCCGGCGATCCGCCGAGCGAGGTCAGAAACCCGCCCTTCTCGCGCGCCTCCAGCGGATCGGTGCTGGGCAGTCCGTCCTTGTTCAGCACCCAGCCGGGCGGGCATTCCAGCCCCTCGTTCGCCTTGTTGCGGATGCGCCCGGCCGCCACGGTGGTCGTCGCCATGTCCAGCAGAAACGGCCTGTCGTCATCGCCGCTGGGTGCTGCGAACGACCATGGATCGGTGCCGAGTTTTGCTTCCTTGCCGAACGTCGGCGCCACCTGGATGCTCGAGGCCGACGTGCACGCCATGCCGATCAGCCCGGCCTTCGCCGCCATCAGCGTGTAATAGCCGGTGGCGCCGAAATGCGCCGAGTTGCGCACCGCCGCGATCGCCATGCCCGACTGCTTCGCCTTGTCGATCGCCACCTGCATGGCGTAGTGCGCGGGCACGTGGCCCAGTCCGCCGCTGCCGTCGATCAGCGCGGAAATCGGTGTCTCCTTCAGGATCTTCGGCCGCGCATCCATCTTCGCCCGCCCGCTCCGGCGCAGCCGATCGTAGCCAGGCAGCATCGACATTCCGTGGCTGTCCACGCCGTGCAGATCGGCCCAGGACAGAATGTCGGCGGTCGGTTCGGCGTTTTCTTCCGGCATGCCCCAGGCGGTCAGGATCGCTTTGATCTGCGCGCGATGCGTTGCATACGGTGCGGGCATTCGAGGTCTCCTCCGGCATGCCCCGGGCTTGTTCCGGGGCTGGCGCGCAGCCTTGCGCGGTCACGGCATTCCGGCAAGTGTGCGACGCGATGATCAGAGGTGCGTGATGGCTGACACTGAGGAGTTGTTGCGGGCCCGCTTCGGGATCGACCTGCCGAACGTCGACGTGCCGCCGGAAGTGGCGCCGCTGCTCGATCGACGCGTCACGCGACGCTACACGGAACAGCCCGTGCCGGATTCGCTGCTCGATGCGCTGCTCGCCGCGGCGCAGTCGGCGCCGACCAAATCCGATCTGCAGCAATACTCGGTCGTGGTGATGCGCGACGCCGCGCGGATCAAGCAGATTGCCGACTGGATCGGCACGATGGATTGGATCGCGAGCGCGCCGGTGTTCCTGGTGTGGTGCGGCGACATGCGGCGCAACCAGCGTCTGTGCGAGTTGCATGGTTTGCCGCATGCCAACAACAACCTCGACACGTTCCTCAACACCGCCGTCGACTGCACGCTGGCGATGGCGCAGTTCATCGCGGCTGCCGATGCTGTCGGGCTCGGCACCTGCCCGATCAGCTATGTGCGCAGCCATATCGAGCGCGTCACGCCGTTGCTGTCACTGCCCTCCGGCGTCTATCCGCGTCGCGGGCCTTTCCGTCGGCTGGCCGGTGTTCCGCCGCCCCGTGTCGATGCGCTTGCCGCCGTCCGTCGTGGTGCACCGCGAACGCTACGACGACACCGGGCAAGAAAGCGACATCCGCGCCTACGACGAACGCCGCCGCGCGCGCGAACCGGTCGCACCTGGCGCGCTGAAGAACAACGACGTCTATCCGCCGCGCGAGGGCGTCGGCTGGAGCGAGAACGTCGCGCGTCAGCTTTCCGTGCCGGAGCGCTTTGGGTTCGCCGCCTACCTCAGGACGCGAGGGTTCGAGCTTGCCTGAAGACCACGTGCATCGCGCGCCGCTCATCGACCAGAGCGAGCCGCCACGCACAAGGACCGTGCGCGCGCGCCATGCCGCCAGCATCGTCGTGCTGCGTCCGCGCGGCGATGATCCGGAAATGTTGATGGGCATGCGTGGCGCGAAGCACCGCTTCATGCCGAACCGCCTGGTGTTTCCCGGCGGCGCCGTCGATCCCGCCGATCTGTTCGCGCCAAGTGCCACCGACCTGCCGCCGCACACGCTGCGGCATCTGCGCAAGGCCGCCAACCAGCATCTCGCGCACGGCCTGGCGATCGCGGCGGCGCGCGAACTGGAGGAGGAGACGGGTCTCAGTCTGGGCACCCCGCCGCGGCTCGACGGCATCGCGTACCTGTGCCGCGCGGTGACGCCGCCCGACAGCCCGATCCGCTTCAATGCGCGCTTCCTGCTGGTGCACGCGGACCGCGTCACCGGCACGCTCGCCGGTTCGGGCGAGTTGGAGAACCTGCGCTACTATGGGATGGCCGAGGCGATGGCGCTCGATCTGGCGATGCCGACGCGGCTGGTGATCGAGCGGCTGCAGGCCTGGCTTGCGCTGTCGCCGGAGGAACGCATTGCGATCACCCATACGGCGATCCTGCGACGCCAATCCTGGCGGATGGAATGACGCGACCCCTCCCGCGGTGC
>CAVUBS010000013.1:0-72279 GCA_963739725.1 uncultured Alphaproteobacteria bacterium
CCGGTGCATGCGTCATGGCTTGCCGCATGCGCGGCGAATTGGGCGAGGAATGTTGCTGTTGCTCCTTCCACTCCGGGCTTTCGGGCACGGCTGCGCTGGCAAATTCGTAGACCGTGCTGTAGCCGCTGGTACCCTCGAGAACCCGATAGCGGCGGGCGTAGATCACTCCCGGCACCTTGCGGTAGCCTGGCACATACTCCCCACTGTACCAGGCGTTCCACTCCGCATCGACCTCGGCGGGGACGGACATACGGCCAATCTGCAACACCGGCGCCATGCCACGTTCCGGCATTTCTATGCCGTCCGGGTAAATTTGTTCTCCGACAATGCGTGTCAAATGCTTCCCAATCACGGACGGCGAGACTTTCTGTCCCCACGGCGTCCGCGGCCGATTGGTAAATGCCGGCGTCTGCATCACCGCCACGCTATCCAGTTCATAGCATGCCAGGTACTGCGGGCCACCCTTGACTGCCTCGTAGCGGGCCGCTGAGAGAATGCCGGGCACCGACAGCAATTCCGGTAGATGTTCCTTGTTATACCACTCGTTGAATTCCTGCACGTCCTTGGCGTCGATATCAACGTACACCATGAAAATCCCGCGACCTTTTTGTGGCATGTTTCCCGACTCCTCTGTGAAGCGTAGCCGCCATCGTTTTGCCTCGTCTCGTTGGTACCCGGTGCAGACGCCTGGAGCCTAGGGGAGACACGAGACCAACAACTGGGGAGCCATCTTAGCCGACATTCCCCAAATTCAGGAGCTCCTGAGCGCGATCCTCGGTCTCATCTGGGCACACTGCAATGAAATTCGGGCACAACCCGCCTCAGCGGCGCGCAATCATAACCGGTCCGCGCCGAGCAATGTGACGCTGCGGCCCCGGGTACGATAGTTCCGCACGTCCAGTTTGACTGGCGGTGGCAGGAAACGGAGCCACCGATTCGATAAGTGCGTCGATTTACGACGGCATTTGGCCGAGATAATTGAGCTTACCAAGGTTGATGCCGGTGCTGCGGATGATGTCGTACGCCGTCGTAGCGTGGAACTGGACCTGCAACATCGCGAAATGGTACAGGTAGTTCTGACACTTGAACTCCCGCGGCTGGCCACCCATCGGGACCGTGATAACGGTATCATCCTTGCCGTCGAGCTGATCCGCGCGCAGCCCTTTCAGGAAGTCGATGGTCTTGTCGATGCGCGCCTGCATCTCGGCGAAGCTGTTGTCATGGTCGGCGAAGGTCGGCAGGCTAATCCCGGCGACGCGGCCCGCTCCGCATGAATGAGTGCAAACCTGCCGCACCTGCCGCTCGAGCGGGAACATGTCGGGAAAGAGCCGCAGGTTCAGCACTACGGTGGTATCCCATTTCTGGGTCGTGGCGTGCTCCTCGGCCTTCTGCAGCACAGTCTTGAGGCCGCCGAGCAACTGCAGGCATACCGGTACAAAGCCGCTGTACATCGTGATTGCCATGGGACGCTCTCCTTGCAGCGTTAGGAAAAATTGCGGGCGATCTTAGCCCGTGCCATCGAGGAGACAAGCCGGATACGCTGGCAGCTATCCGGCGACGAATTTGCAGAAGCGGACGCTTATTCGCTCTCCTCCCGCCCGAGCACGACATGCGTCGCCAGGTCTGTGGCGGTGGATTCCATCACGCGGTAGCCGAGGGCAGGGAGATCCAAGCCCTCGAACATCGCCTCGCCCCGTCCGAGCAGGACAGGCGAAAGCGCGAAGTGCAGTTCATCGATCAGGCCGGCCTGCAGATATTGGCGAACCGTCGAAACGCCTCCTCCAATCTTGACGTCGCGTGCTCCTGCGGCGTCGCGTGCGCGCTCGAGCGCGGCGTGGATCCCGTCCGTGACGAAGTGGAATGTGGTACCACCCTCCATTACGATCGGCTCGCGGGCATGGTACGTTAGGACGAACGTCGGAGCGTGATAGGGCGGATTGTCTCCCCACCAGCCCTTCCAGCTGTCGTCCGGCCATTCCCCACGCACAGGACCGAACATGTTCCGGCCAAGGATAAAGGCACCGAAGTTGTCCATCGAGCGGTGGGCAAAGGTCTCGTCCACGCCCCCCGAGCCACCGCCCTGGCCGAACATGGCCTTGAAGGTTTTGGTTCCGACGAACCAGCGATGGAGCTCCGTCCCGCGCTTTCCCAGAGGATTCTGAAGACTCTGTTCGGGCCCCGCTCCGAACCCATCTAGGGACAAGGAAAACCCCGCGACTCTGACATGCCCCACCATAGCCCCCTCTACTGCTTGCAACATGCTATGTTGCTGAACCAGTGTCTGCAATCGGAGAGCACGAGCGCGGCATTGATCCGCGAGTTTGGGTCGGATTTTGCCGTTCGCAATTCTCAGGCGGATGGCTTGGTCGGGTGGATTTCTGCCAGTCGGCTTGCGGGCCAGGATGCCTAGGGATCGGACATTCGGCTCAGGCTTGTGTCTGGCCGCAACAATGCTGATCTTCGACTGGCAACCAGTCGAGGTGTATCGTCACAGCGAAAGGGAGCGGGAAGCTCTGGCATGGCTGAGACGACCGAACCGAACCCGACTATTAGGCCACCAGATCGGCGGAAGCTGATCGCTGTGCTCTACGCCGATATGGTTGGTTACAGTCGTTTGATCGGACTGGATGATGTAGGCACCCTTCAACGCCTGCGTGCTCTCCGTGCCAACCTGATCGATCCGGCCATTGAGGAGCATGGCGGCAGGATCGTCCAGACAGGGGGCGACTCCCTGCTGATCGCCTTCGACAGCATAGACGGGGCGATGCGCTGTGCCCTGAAGGTTCAACTGCGGGTGCCTGTTCTCGATAGCGACCAGCCTCCCGATCAGTCCATCCGCTTCCGTGTCGGCATCGACATTGGTGACGCGATTGCCGATGGGACTGACCTACACGGCGACGCAGTGAACGTGGCTGCGCGTCTCCAGGCCGAGTGCCCGCCGGGCGGTGTCTGCGTCTCTCGTTCCGTTCGGGATCATGTGCACGGACGATTCGACCTGGCTTTCGAGGCGCTTGGCCCGCTGAATCTGAAGAACATCGCCCGGCCGGTTGACGCATTCGTCGTGAGGCTCGACGCCACCGACAGGCCGCTTGCCGAGCCTAGGCTAGCGCACCACAGCAACCTGCCGCAGCTCACCCATGCACTGATCGGGCGCGAGCGCGACGTGGCCGAAATCGCAGCGTTACTGTCCAAGCATCGTTTGGTGACGTTAGTCGGCACCGCCGGTGTCGGCAAGACCAGCCTGTCGTTGCAGGTGGGCGCCGACCTGCTGGCGCGCTTTCCGGACGGAATGTGGTTTGTCGAGCTGGCGCCACTGGACCGGGCCGAACTGGTCGGCGAGGCGGTCGCCGCCGCGTTCGGACTGCCCGTGCTCGGGGAACGACCGGCCACGGACGCGATCGCAGCATTTTTGAGATCGAGGCGCGTGCTCCTCATCCTGGACAACTGCGAACACGTTATTGCGGCTGCCGCCAAGGTCGCCGACACGCTTCTGAAGACGTGCCCCGGCGTGTTTCTGCTTGCCACCAGCCGGGAGGCGCTGTCAGTGGCCGGCGAGCATGCCTACCCAGTTCCTTTGCTTGACGTGCCGCCGCAATCGGTGAGCCCGACGGCCGCCCAGGCGGTCGAACATAGTGCTGTGCAGCTCTTCGTGGAGCGCGCTGCCGCAGCACTCGGGCGTTACTCGCTGACGGACGAGACCGCGCCCATCGTCGCAAAGATCTGCCGCAGGCTTGACGGCATTCCGTTGGCGATCGAGCTGGCGGCGCCGCGACTGAAGGTGCTGACGCCCGAAGCGTTACAGACGCGCTTGGATGACCAGCTCCGCCTTCTCACCGCGGGGAGTCGTGTGGCTGCGCCGCGACAGCAGACGCTGCGCGCGGCGATCGAATGGAGCTACGCCCTCCTCTCGGAGACTGAGCAGGCGATGCTGTGCAGGCTCGGGGTCTTCGCGGGCAGCTTCACGCTGGAGGCCGTCGCGGCCGTCGCAGTGGGCGCACCGGTGGGGGCGTCGGATGTCTTTGATGTGCTTGCCGGGTTGGTCGAGAAGTCGCTGGTGGTCTCGCTCGGCGGCGGCGGCGAGAACCGCTACCGGCTGCTCGAGTCAACGAGGGCGTTCGCGTTGGAGAAGCTTGCGGCCGGCAATTACGCCAAGCCCCTGGGGGAGAAGATCGGCGAAGGCGCTTACGCCGACATCCACGCCTGGGCGCCGGGTCAGGTCCTGAAGCTGTTCAAGGCCGGCTTACCGCGGCGGCACAGCTGGTGGGAGGCACGAATGACCCGCGCCGTCTCAGCCGCCGGCGTCCCGGCGCCGGAGGTGTTCGACGAGGTGACCGTGGAAGGGCGCTTCGGCCTCGTGCTGCAGCGTCTCGACGGACCGACCCTGCTGCAGCTCTCGCGGAGCGGCGCCATGACGCCCGAGCAGACGGGCGTGATCCTCGCGACCCTTGCCATATCCGTTCACCGGACAGCCGCGCCGCCGGAGGTACTCTCCCTGCGCGACACGATGGCCGGCTCGTCGCGGCTCTCCAGCACGCTTCCGGAGCACATCGCGACTGGCATCCTGACCCTGATCGAGCGCCTGGCGCCAGGGGACGGGCTTTGCCATGGCGACCTTAGCCCTAGCAACGTGATGATGACGGCGGACGGTCCGATACTCATCGACTGGGGCGGTGCGACCCGTGCGCCCGCCGGCCTCGACCTCGCGTGTTGTCACGTCATCCATTGCGAAATCGCCGCCGACAGCGGCGCCGATCCGCAGCGGCCGCGCGCAGCCAATGCTGCCGTACAGTCCGAGTATGCGCGGCTGGCCGGCATATCCCCCGCGGCGCTGACGGCGGCGATGGAGCCTTACCTGCCGATCATCCGCGTCAGGGCCCTCCTCGGGCCGGTGGGGAGCCCTGCCCTGCGAAAGCAGCTGATGCAGCGCGTCGAAGCGGCCCTGCGCTCGGAGGACTGATCGATCAGCCTCGTCCCATCGCCCGCACTTTTGCCCGCTGGATGCCCATACCAGGGAGCGTCCGCTTGGGGTCGGTAGCTGCCACGCTTTCCGGCCGATTGTCTGCGTTCCGCTTGGAGCGCCGGAAGGGAAGCACACTTTGAATTGCTGACTGTGCAAGCAGTCGTTGACCCAATCACCCGAGGCCGTGATCCATTCTCCGGCGGAGATCGTGGCCGCGTGGCCGACAACGGCGGCGAGATCGCAGTGGCCGCGCGCCTTCACACGCAGAACGCAGAAGCCTGTGTCGGCGCTGTGGAATGTCACCCGCTCGACGATGCCGGCGAGTACTGCGCGGCGGGAGGACCGCATGGCTATGGGCAGGATTATCCCCATACGCCCTGTGTGTGGCCAGCGCGTGAGGGTGTGGGGACAGGCCGGCCTCGCGGCCCGGGGCTCACGGCCAAAGGTTGGAACCCTCGACCCGGCCAAGATGGGAGGCAAAGGGATACCAACCTTCCGGCTGCGCAATCAGGCTAGGGCGCTGAAATGTCAGCGAAAAAAGCTTGTAGAGTAAATCGGCCAAGTCCCAAGCTTCGGAGAGAATTGGCCCTTCGGAGAGAGATTTACCGTATCGTTCCGCTGTCGAACCCCCAAGCCTGACGCGCGAATGCCTGCGGCAGTTGGGCTTTTCAGTGGTCCCGACAATGGCGGAGAAAGTTTGGCCCGGAGCGGACTGGAGCAGGGGAAAGGATTCGAATTCTCGGCCTCAAGCTCGACCAGGTTGTTCCTACTGCGAGGGGCGTTCAAAAATCTGCTAGGGTCTCAACATGTGCGGGACCAGACCACCGTTGACCTTGCCAGCCCATCGCGCCTGCCCGAAGTTGCGCGCCCGATTTGGGACGCCACAGGTGCGGAAATGGTCGCCGCCGGAACGCTCGCCCTTCAGAACTGCCACCGCGTGGCGCGCGCGTGCGTCTGGGGTGGCAATCATGTCGAGGGACCGAAGCGCCAACTGTGACAGCCGGCCCGGTCGGCTCCGCGCTGCCTCGGTCACAGGACTAGTAGACCGTCCGGACGTTCGGGCGTGTCGTAAATGGAGCCAGGCGCCTCCGGGTTCGCACTCATAATGTCCACCGCATCCATCAACGCAGCCCATGGGTCGATCTTCGCATCGCCCGCGTTCGCCTTCGTCGCACGGATAGCAGTTGCGGTCGGTTCGATTTTTACGTTGCCCACACACCAGGCCATGAGGCCGGAGCCACTGTGCCGTAGTGTACCGTTTGCCAGTCGGCGCTCAGCAGTTTTTAGTGCGTTCATCAATCGGTAGCCTTGGCCCACGCCGATTAAGGTCTTGTTCTCTTGCGTAACTCCAATCTCCGCCAGCGCGTCGACTAATTCACCAAGCCCGGCCGGATCAACTGCTACAGCGCCGAGTAGCCCCACGGCCTGGATCTCCTCCACGATCGCCACGATCGCAGCGAGATCGCCCAGCTCGTCATCAACGATGCTCAATTCACCAGCCGCAGCGAAGTCTAGCAGCCGCGATGCGATCGTCTTCCGTCGCTCCAGAACGCCGCGGTGACACCAGGCGTGTGACCAGAGAAGCCAATTCTTTGCTTCGCGGTCCCGTCCCAGTACGGCAAGGCCGAAGAGGTCATCCAAGCCGCCGCCATCAATGCCGACAACGATCACCTCGGATCGTGCGAGTACAGCTTCCCGCGTTAGCGTCGGATCAGCGCGGCGTGACCAGAATTCGGCACCGGCCCAGCGGTCAGACATCAGCGATAGGCCGATCTCGACATTGAAGTGCTGCGAGGCTATCAACGCTAGTGCCTGGGGGCCCTGCTCCTCGGCTTTCCTCACCTCGCGGACCAGGAATTCCTCGTCCACTGACCGCCCCAGGTTCGGGTTGACGAGCGGCCAGTACTTCCGATCTTTCCACCCTCCATCACGCGCCAGCCTGTGCGGTAGCTCGTAAATGATGGGCAGCAGTGGCAGCGCGATCTTGCCGTCACGGACATCCCGAGCCATGGCCAGTTCCGCCTTGAAAACACCAGACGGCGGCTCCTTCGACTGCGTTGTCGTCTGGAACAGAAAGCCATCAGGCCGAGCCGCAAGAGCGCCGCGCAGCTCCACGAATACCTCTGCTGCCCTCGGGCGCTTGGCGAATACATGGGTCTCATCGATCATCGTGCCGAGCGCCTTCGACCCAGTGATGACGTCCGTATCAGCGGCCTTGATTTGTAGGCTCGCGCCTGTACGGCGATGCGTGATCAAACGGATGTGCCGTTGAGTATGAAATAACTTAGCTAGTTCAGGGTCGATCCGGATGGTTCCGGATGCCTGCTTAAAGGCTATGTCGGCGATCTCCTTAGTCGGCGCGACCAACAGAAACTCGCCCTCTGGCCGGCGGTTCACGATCAGAGCGACCACCATAACCGCGCCACCGTTTGACGACTTGGCGTTCTTCTTTGGAACCTTCAAAAAATATTCCTGGATCATCCGGCGGTTCGTCGACTGGTCGTAGGAGCCGAACAGCGCCGCGACGATGGCGAGGAACCATTCCCCTGATGCCTCACCCATTGTCGGCTGGCCGATGACATCAGGCAGCCGCAGACGCTTGAATATCCGAAGTGCCCGCTGCGCCTCGTCGGTGAACAGAGGCAGATCAGGCACGAGCGGCAGGCCGCCGAGTAGTCTGCGCTCCCAGTCCGGACAGGCAGTAGACCAGGATGGGCCCATCAGTTCAGCTCGGCGAGATCGTCGCCCCACGAAGTGCCCTCACCAGCGGTCCTAGCGGCCGCTCTGGCGGCTTCCTTTTTCCCCGCCATCTCTGCCCGAGGATGGACGAAGGGCGCTGCTGCGACTGCCATGCGGTCCCTACGGGCAGCATCAGCGGCCGGGTCGTTCAGAACACCCAGCATATACTCAAGCGGCGTGATGCCGGCCGTACGCGCAGCGATCCGTACCTCGGTGGGCGTAGTCGGCAGATGGCTTGCTTGCTTCGGCCTGCCTGCCCCTGGTCGATAACCACCTCTCGCCATGTTTGATTTCCTTTTCATAGCATTTGAATTTGGTTGAATTTTAATCATACCAACCGAAACATTCTGCGAATGACGCCCGCGCGGTTCCGGCTCCCTGCTCGGCGCGGTTCGCAGACCCCCACCCCCTCGCTCTCGACATCGCCAGGCGAGTCACTCCGTAGCCTGGAATTTCTGCCATCCGTCGCGCCCGCTCCGTCACGGTCTTTCGTGTGTGGCAGGCGCCGCACCGCGCCAATCCGTTGGCGGGGTCAAACGGTGCGCCGCCATCGCGTAGTTCCACGACATGGTCGGCAAACAGTCGTCCAGTTCCATATGGTGCGGCGCAGCCGGGATCTTCGCAGCGTCCACGGCTGCGCCGCATGACCTCCGCGCGCCATGCTTGTGCTCTGGCGTGCCGTAGATGGATCGCGGGTCTTCGGCGGCGGCTTGACCCTGCGCGTGTCTCGGGTAGCGACGCGGGAGGGTGCGGCGCGGATCTGCTGGCGCATCACGCTGCGGCGTCCATGCCTGGCAACACAGCAATCCATGGCAGATTGACTGATGCCGAGCTGTAGCACTCCGGCCCAATGAACCTACCTTGCGACACCGGGTCCGTTAGTGGCTTGCCGCAGATCAGGCACCAATGCCCGAGCAGCGACGCAGCCTGCACCCGCTCAAAGAACCCATCCTTGAACGCGGCGACAATACGACCTCGCATGGCGTTAACCGGACCCATGGCGGCAGCCTTCTTGGCGTCCCACTCTTCCATGAAGAGCTGCTTCTCTTCGTCCGTCATCCGACGGCCGAGATCACTGCGGCGCCTCTTGGGTGGCTCTCGGCCAGCCCATCATATTGTGCCGCAGGCACCAATCCTTGATCTGGAATCCCGTTGACCAGCAAGCTGCCGAGCCTTCGCGGGTTAGGAAGGCGTCTAGCCCGACGCTGTCGCCCATGTAGGCAAGGCCGGAAAGGATAACGGCGTTGTCCTGTTATGCGGGCTGATGCCTTCGGCAGCACGGGCTGTATTTGCACGATGAGATCCGGCGCCAGTCGGAACTTCCACTTCGGAAACCGCCGTCGCTTGGTGGAATGCTCGCGTACGATCCCATGCAATGTTGCGAGCGTGGCGGAGGCAGGCACGTGCACTTCGTCGATCATTGTTCGGTCTCCTATTTCTCGGACGATCAGGTGATGCGGGGATGCTTGGATATGCGGGGATCTCCCAGCCACGCGGGAGTGAGTTTTTTGTTGTGTAGTCGGAACGGTAGAAACTAGGGGGACAGCGCCGGGAGATGCCCGCATGTGTCCGCATGCCCGCATCGGGTTCATCTTCCGGTGCGCCTCGTTAGCACCCAGCGTGGCCGGCTCCGGTCTGCTGTGTTGCTCGTGAGTTTGTATCCGCCCGCAATCGCGCCCTTTGCGCCACGCAGCCAATAGCCCAGCCTATCCGCGTCTATCGGGGTTTCTCCGAGCCGCTTGGCAGGCGCTATTTCGAGCAGAGCGTCGCGGAATGCCTCGTTGAGCCAGAAGCCTCCGCCGTCCGTCCGGCTTGCCTCGTGAATCAGTTCGGCCGTTCTCCAGCCATGCGGGTTGGTGCATCCCAGGGCGGCTGCCCAGGCGGCGAACACTCTGATTCGCTCCGCTCGGACCGGATCGTCGTCGCGGGCGGTCCCCATGGTATCAATCGGGTCGGCCTCTCCCAGCCAAATGAGCGGCGAGCGAACGTACCGGGACCATGCGTCATAGCTCGGCAGCGTGAGCAGATCGGGACAACGGGCGACGACATAAGCCCGCGCAATCGTCAGCACCGCTGCGACGTACTTGCCCCGATCTTTGGCGATCTTCTGAGTTGGTGACGGGCTCTGGAAGGTGCGTTTTGTGGTGTCCTCCACGTTCGCGTCGAGTTCGGCGACGATCGTACGGCGAGCAGCCATATCCGCTGCCACCACCAGATTGTGGCCGTTGGCAAAGACGGTGAATGAGTTAGGGATTGCCATCATTTCCGACGTTCCAAGTGGCCTGGGTAAGAGCCTCGGCCGCTCTGCGAGTTGGCAGAGGAAGTCGCCTTCGAGAGGCACAGTCAGGTTGTCGAGTGAGATAATTGGATGCCCGGATAAAGCGCAGCCGATCAGACGCTTCTCTCGTTCCTCGGCACTGCCTTTGCTCATGGAAACTACCGGGCAAAGGTCGCCCGTCGCTACCATGGCAACAGTATCGAACAGATACGATTTCCCGGTGCCGGCTTCTGGCGCTGTAGCGGCGTGACACGGTGCGACTGGCATGGCTGCACGCAACACTGGTGTCATCAGAGCGGACAGGCCAACGGATCTGCTCGGATTGCCGACGAACGGGAACTCGACAATAAGTTCTTTCAGTTCTGCTAATGCTTTGCGAGCGTCGTCCCTACTGGGTTCGTCCGGGATTGCCGGCATGATCGGCGGAGCAAGCAGATAGTATCCTGTCAATTGGTCGTAACCCTCGGCCAGTAGGAGAGTACCGTCTGGCCGCAACGTCGGCGTGCCGATGACACCGCACAGCACGGGAAACGGCCAGAGGCCCTGCATAGAGATGATTTGCGCAGCGACATCATGCGGTGGATCGACGATGCGTTTCTTGCCGGTCTTTGTCGGCCGGTTCCAACCGGCGGCTTTGCCGAGTTCTCGCTCGAGGTATGGCTGTGTGATGTTCACGATGCCAGGTGTGTGGACGATCTCGGCTTGAGAGTTCTTTGCCTGCACCGTTGCGCAGCGGACAAGCGCGGGGCCTCGCTGATAGATATGACCACCGCGGAGTGCGGCGATTCCGGCGTCCGCTGCTTGATGGCGTAAGCCTGGGATGACCGGGATAACTGGCCGGTCCTCTGTCTTGGCCGTGGCCTCCGCTGGGTCCTCGGGCGGTGGTGGTGTCTTGCCATTCGCGCCGTGGCGGTCGTGGGTCTGCGTCCGGTGCACCGGGCGGCTCTGCCTTCGCGGCCAAGTTTGCGCTAGAGTGTCTGTGCTGCGGTCGCGACCGGCGTCGCCAACCCAGTCCGACATCGATCGGCGTGAGGTTCTTCTCCGGTCCGAAGTCTCGGATACCATCCGGGAGACTCAGGTCTTCTTCATAGTTCCGACCCGATCGGCGGAACTAACCGTATGCTCCGTCTTTTGCAGCTTTGCCTTATCGCCGATCACGCGCGACACCGGGTCGCAGGTCTGCCAGTGCGGCGGCGTTGACTGACTTAAGAAATCTCCGGTCTTGCCGGTCGGGCGCTGCGCTTTCTCGGAAGCGGCTTTCTCCGCAGCCTCAATCTCTGCCTGGTCCGGGCGCCAGCTTGGCGGAAGAGCGCCTCCGCTGCGGCAAGTGAACGCAGTGATCTGGTCCTCTGTGACGATGGGCAGATCATCGGCGGATGTGTTTGCTGGACTGCCTCCTAACCAAGTGTAGGGAACTATCTGCGCGGGTGCGTCCGCAGGCGACAACCTGTTGGCCGGCGCCCATCGCCTGGGATCTGCGCTTGGTTCCGCTGGGCAGGAAGAGCTCGGGCGTTTCGAGTTTGCCGATTGGTGTCTCGTTCCGTAGCAGCGCAACACCTTGGGCGGCTTGCCGATCGGACCAGCGGGGTGGGGCCAGATTCTGGTCGCGACAGCGTCAACCTGTACCATCGAGTGCGGCATCGGGCACGTCGAGGTCGAGACCGGCCATGCACGGTTCTAACCCCGGTGTTCCGATGTTCCTGCCACGCCGCCCTTGGCAAATTAGCGTGGCCGTAACCGGAACCGATTGCCAATCCCGGAACCATGGTTGCTTGCCAGGGTTCGTGACCTTTGGGTGCTTGTAGTCCGGGTTGGTGATGGGGATAGGTTCCCAGCGCAATCCCAACGCTGCGAGGCGCCAGTTCGTCACCACGTCGTCGCGGGTGTCGGCTGCGGCGCTGCTCATTGGCGCCCCCCAACACACGCAATGCAATCTCATCGAGCATGCGTCGCTGCTTAACCGACAGCACACGGAAGTCCGGCAGCCGGGACACGAAGTTCTGTTCCCACTCCGTAAGATTATGCGCGGCGCGTTGGCATGCGGCGAGGTCACCACGCCAACCGAGAAACGGCGGCTCGTGGCGCTGCTCGATGTTGCAGGCTTGACGATTGATTATCTCTTCCCAGCCGAGACCGCGGGCCTCCAGCAGCCGGTTCAGCGCGGCGGCAGCGGCATCACGCTCGCCTGTCGTGCCCGGCTTCCGCCACAGGTTCAAGCAGCCGATGATTCGCTCACGGTCGCGGCGGAGCAGCGAAACGACGCTCATGGCTCACCTTCATCGCTCATCGACTGAAGATCCGCCGCGAGCGATCCCGCCCATCGATTCCATGCGTCAGCTTCACCCGCGGCGTTCATCGCATCGGTGGCGATTTCGGCCGCCGCTAAATCCCACGGCCGGCTCGGGTCATCTCCCAGGGCTTCGGCGACCTGTTGCTCCAGATCGTCGGGCAGTGGGACCAAGTATGCGTCCGCGTATGCCTTTGCCCTGATCTCCTCCAACGCCTTGTTCGCCAGCGTTCGTTCGATGACGTGGCGCGCATGTGCATTCAGCACATCTGTGTCAGGCACCAATTTCCTGACGCCATGCTCAGTCAACTTGCGTTCCAGAAACCGGACGAACACGTCGCTTGGCATGGCATTCAGCTCAACGCGATGAGCGCGAAGGAAGCTGATTTCCTCGTAGGCAGCGCCGTGCCGCGCCAGCGTTTCTTGGCGCTTGTCCCAGTGACCGGGGTCATACTCTTCGGCGGCTAGATCCATCTCTCGTACGTCAGACAGCCGAAGCCCGAGGTCTACAACCTCCACATGGTTGTCAAACGTGTAACGTCTGCTGTCGGTGGCAAGTGTGCCGAAGATGCTAAACCCGAATGCGTCGAAATCGTGGAGCACAAATACCCGCTCCATCCCGCGACTCACCAAGCCATCGAGCAACTGACGCAACGCCGTATTGCTCATGCCCTTCGAGCTTGCGATCGCAAGGTCGAACCGCTCGGCAATTAACGTATGGGCGAGAAGCGCTCCGAACCCTTCTTTCTCAATGAACAACACGTTTCTGTAGCGGTTCTCGGGGCCTGTGGTGTCTGCCATTGATCCGGGGTCAAGCGCCGCTGGGGCGCTTGGTGCCTGCCGCTCGCCCAGATACTGACGCACAGCGACGGTGCCTAAGCCGACATTGCGACCGGTATGCGGTTCGGCAAAGTGGCCTCGATCATCATAGACAACATCCCACTCGTAGCTGTCAGGATGCGTATCGATGTAGTCGGACAAGACGTTCTGCGTGAAATACGAGTCGCTAAGTTCCTGCCGTCCTGTAAGCTTTAGTATGCCGGGCCGAGCGGCATAATATATCTGTCTGGCGTTAGCCGGCAGTGTGCCGTTGGCACTGGCAATGCGATATGCTGCGACCATAACCCGCTCGGCCGCCTCGACGATGGTCATGCTGCCTTCCGGTTTCGCCATGGCGTTATGTGCCAAGGCGCACGCCTTTCCGACTGCAGCGGCGATGCCTTCGCCGAACGGCGAGAGAGCGGGTTCTTTGCCCATCGATGCGAGTTCGATGTAAGGCGTGATAATACTGACGACGATGGTGTAGTGCCCGGTCTTCCCCTTGGCGCGCCGAACTAGGCCGCACCCCATGATTTCTAATCCGTCTGGGTTCGAGCTGGCCGACAGCTTCGCGGTTGATGGGGTCCTATTCAGCAACAGCCGGATCGAGGCGCTGCCGACTCCCTTCTGCGTTGAACGACGGCAGGTTGCCCAGCATTCAATTCGGTATGGGATCTTGGTCGCGGTGCGGGTGAACCCGGGGACGGTATGGTAGGACATCTGCCCATAAGCGTCGGGCCCTATCCTGCCAATCCGGTTGTAGTCCACGGGCGTCGCGGGTCGCTGCAGGGTGGCCAGGATATCGGTCGCTGCCGCGAGATCCAGGCCGCGCACAAGCCGCTCATCTTGGTGCAGGTCGATGGCGAACCAGCGGGCGACATCAGCGACCGTTGTCTCCGGCGGCGCGTACGACATCAGCCTGTGCAGGTCTGACGATGAATACCAGTAAGGTGACGACGGGCCATCGTAGGTTCGCCCGTAGCCGGAGATCCTGATTGCCTCGGATGCCATCCTGCCGACGTCTGCCATCCTTGGCAGCCCGGGACCGAATGTTAGAGACACCGTCAGACCGGGCGTTACCGGGACGCGCTCGTCGCTGGTAACCTCGGTGAGACCGGTTGCTGGGTCCACCGCCAACGTCAGGCGGTGACCGCGGGTCTCGACCACCAGTGAGCCCTGAGAAGCGGCGACGGCGCCCACGGCAACCCTAAGCCCATGCCCAACCATCCCGCGCGTGGGACGGCGGAGTTGCTTGGTTGAAAGTAGCGTCCGGTTGATGGCGAACAGGCGCGGCACGTCCGCCGGATCGAGTCCGGGCCCGTCGTCGGCGACAATCCAGGTATCGCCGACTTGGTGGAGTGTCACGCGTGTCCCGTCGTCGAGCCCGTTGTCCGCCACCTCACGCACCGTCAGTTCGCAAAGCTCGGCGGGCTGACAGCCGGCCATCTGCGCCACCGTTGTCGAATTCAGCAGCAACGACCAGTCGGCGCGGTCGAACATGGGCGTTTGCGCCAGCAGTCGCGCACGCTCTCGGTGTTGGCGCACCCGCTCCGCGACCGGGGTGCCGCCTGGTCCGCCTGTAACGGCTGCGGCGGGTGACCGAGCCTGCTCAGGGGCTTCCGCAACCGGTGTAACGGCCGCGCTCATGCGCGGCCACCGCCGCGGCGCAGCATTGCAGCGTCGACGTGCGAGACCTCGCCGTCCGCTGTGATGACGGTTGCGCCTGAGACTGTTTCGTCCGCCTCGACCAAACTGGCGACGATGCGCAGCAGGTCGGCCCGGTCGAGTGCGACGATCAGGTCGCCATCCGCAACCTTGCGACGACGCGAAGTTGCTGCCTCTGCTGCTCTGCACTGGTGTCGGTTCTTGGTGGTGTGGTCAGTAGCCATAGACGTCGCGTCCTTTGATTGAACGCGGCTTGCTTCGGACTGCTGATCGAGGCTATAGCGAGGGCGATCCCGTCAGATCATCCCGCCGACAAACGCCTGGACCCATCGCTCGCCGCTCGGGTGGTGGATCAGGCTGCTTGTCTGGCGGCCTCGCGCGCGAGCCGGCGCGTGCGACCGGTCGGACATTCGGCCTGCAAGGCATCTTGTTCGACCCAGCGGTCTAGCTCTGTGCGATCGTACAGGGCAGCGTGCCGAGATAGCGGCAGGCCGGCCCGCGTCGCCCGGACGCGCGCCAGTTGCGGAGCGTCTTCTCTTCCACCGGCAGGCCGTGCTCTTTCTTCAGATACTGCGCAGCTTGGCCGGTAGGCATACGCGGCAACCAAGGGCTGGCGGTCTCAGTCGGTTCGGGCCTCGGCATTGGTGTCCCCCGGGTGGCGCAGGATTGCGCTTCCCAGAGGGTCTACAGCGACGATTGAGCGTCGGTTTGGCGGTTTCTGACGGTTTCTGACGGTTTGCTAACGTATCATTCCTTTTCCGCTTCCGCCGCTGCGACCCCTTCTAGAAATGCTTTTGCGATGTCCCGCATCGCAGAGCCTTGTGGGCTTAGAGCGTCCGCGCCTGGAAGGGCCAACTCTTGCGCTTTGGCTGCCGCGCGCGCTGCCAGAGACGCTGCTTTCCTCGGTTCCGGCCCTTCAAGATGGATCAGTGCCGAGATTGCCCGGATAGCCAGGAGTGTTCCCGGTGCCGTCCCCTTACTCTTGATATTGGGTTCCGGTGCCATCTTGGGCAGTTCGGGTCTGGCTGCTTCCGCGGGATATACCCGAACATCTTGCAGTCGTAGGGTGGAAGTTTCGGCGCTATCGTCCATTGGATCGAGCTGCGCGACCGCGCACCACTCTTTCTCGGGTATGTGTTTGCACCCCTTCGCATCGAATCCAACCAGAAAAACCTCACCAGAGATCAGCTTGCCTCGCATATCGTGCTCGGGTTGTGACCAGAGGTCGAGAACCTGATCCGGAATATCGCCAGCAGTGTATTCACGGGCACGCCAATGCTCAAATGCTGCATGCCATTGCCGGCCGTGCGCAGGGTTGGATGCGAATTCCTTCATGGCCTTGGCGATAGTCCAGCCCTGTGGTGGAGGGACTGCGGTGCGGCCCACTGGTCACGCCCTCCGGTCGGTGATCGTCGGGATTAACTGCCCGATCGCCCTGTCCTGCAGCCGCGATTGCGAGGCTTCGGCGAGATGCACGTATCGCTGTGTGACGGCGATATTCCGATGGCGCAGCATCTTGCCGACTTCGGCCGTGGACATGCCGGCCACGATGCCAGCGGTGCCGATGCTGTGCCGCAGGGAATGCAGCACGAGGCCCGCGGGCAGTTCGGCCTCTGCGCGGATACGGTTCCAGTCGTGGTTGACTGCGATCAGGCTGCCGCGCGTTCGGCATGAACACCGCATCAGTCCGGTCCGGCATCGTCGGGACGCACCGCTGCCAGTGCGGCGGCGGCGATCGGCGGGAGCGAGACCGTTTCTGTGGTCGCACCGCGGCGGGCCAGTTTCGCCCCTTTGGGGTTGCGCAGCGTGATGCGCCGCTGCGCCAAGGTCGATATCGCCCCAGTGCAACGTGCGCGCCTCGTTCCGTCGCATGCCGGTTGCCGCGATCAGCACCACGAGCGCGCGCACGTCGGCGCGAAGCCGGCCCTCGGAGACCATGCGGTCCATCGTGGCGAACAGCGCGGCGTATTGCTCCGGCCGATCGAGGATGGTGGTTCGCTCGCCGCCACCGTCCAGCCGCAGAGCGCCGATGATCGGGTTGCGGTCGAGTTGGCCTTCGCCGACGGCCCACGTGAGCATGGCGGACAGAACGCGCACGGCGCGCCGTGCTGCTCCAGGACCGCCCAGCCGGCGCTGGCGGGCATTCGTTCGCTTGTCGCCTTCCACGGCCCTGTGGAGGCGCCGCACGGCCGGGCACGTCGATGTCTGCCAGCTTGACGGAACCAACATGCGGCAGGACATGCAGCCGCGCCGTGGCATTGTCCTCGGTCTGGCTGCGCGGCGCCTTCTTCGCGAACTCAGCGGATGCGGCGTATTGCGCCCACGCGTCGCGAGCGGTCCAGGCGGCTCGGTTGGCGATGCTGTCCGCGGCCGGATCGCCGCCCTGATCCACCCGCGATAGCATCGCCTTGGCGGCGGCGCGGGCTTCGTCCAGCGACATCGTGCGCGGATCGCCGACCTTGATCCGGCGCTCGCCGCCGCCCGGTGGCGTGTATCGGACGAAGAACAGGGCGGCCCATCGTTCGCCCGTCCGTCGCGGCGGCTTCACCCTGAGGGCGAGGCGCGGCACCTCGGTGTCGAAGTAGGACATGTCCCGCGTCGGCGGATCGCTTTCGGTTACACGACGGACCAGCGCGGCGGTCAGTTTCGTTTGCATGTCGCATTCAGTCCCGGGACAGGCAGGGGACAGGATGACCCCCTGAATCCGGATACCGTCCCGCAAAGTATGTTACCACACTGCGCACGTCCCGCAAACCAGGAAATACGCCGGTAACCTGGGTATAGGCGCTATTCCGGGACAGGCTCATTAGTCTCCGGGACAGGACCGACCGAACTTTCACGTTGGTAACACGGGTTCGAATCCCGTACGGGACGCCATGAGCAGGGAATATTGCAGCATTGTAGCGCGTATCCTGTGTGGATGTTAGGGATGCGTCATGATCCGGCCGGCTGCGTTCTCCTTTCTTGTCGGGCTGATGTGGCTCGCCCCGTTGTGTGCTGCGGCTGAATTCGAAACCATCACCGTGCATCTCTCGAATTTCGCCTTTGCGCCGGAGCACCTGCACCTGCGCGCCGGCGTGCCGGTCCGCCTGCACATCGTGAACGACAGCAGCCATGGCCACAATTTCAGCGCCCCAGCTCTGTTCCTGCTGGGCAGTACATTCCCCGACGGCCCACCGCCGGCCAGCGGCAAGGTGGAGGTCGGTCCCAACGGCAGCGAGAATATCCTGCTTGTGCCGCACGCCCCCGGCACGTACAAGCTCGAATGCACGCATTTCCTGCACAGTCTGTTCAGCATGACGGGGAGTATCGTGGTCGAATAGCCGCGCACCCGGATTGCCTGGCGACTGGTCGGTGGTCTGGCGACGGCTGCGGCAACTTCCATGGTTCTGCGATGCGGTCAGGCGGGCGACACCGGGTTGGCGGCGGTCGCCGTCCGACCCGGCCGGTCTGAACGTTGCTCCGAACATCGGCGTCGCTGGCGATACCTCCTCGCCGGGCGCCATGACGTGCGTGTTCCGCTGCGGATGCTGCTGTTGATGTAATTTCTAAGCAGGGGCATGCAAACGCGCAGCTTCAGGGACCTGCCCGGCCATGTCATTGTTGACACGTTACAAGATGGCGCAACCGGAGCGCCGTCACCGGACACGTCGGAGCGGCCCGGTCCGGATGGTTTCTTTGGCAGTATCAAAAATTGGCGCTGAAAAGGTGGATTTATCGTAATTTTTGCGTGACGTGCACTCGAAGATCGGCCTATCATGGCTCGCCAGAATAAGCGGCCACAGTCGCTGACAAACGGATATCCACCGACCGTAACCCAGGGAGTGTCGATGCGTTTGTCGGAAAATGGGCCTGGCGGAACGATCCGGGTGCTGCGGTGGCTGACGCTGGTTGCACTGCTCATCCCCGGACTTCTGTTCGCCGCCGCTGCCTGGAGGGACCGGCTGACCATCCTCGAGAATGCCGAGGACGGCGGCGTCAAGATCGCCGCGCTGTTTCATGAGCAGGCCGGCAACCTCTTCACCGGTCACGAGATGATCCTGGACATGATCGTGCATCGCATGCAGGGTCATGACTGGACTACGCTTCAGTCCCTGACCGACCTCCTGCAGGATCTTGAGGTCATGGACCGGCGGCTCGACGGCGCATCGGAGATTTTGCTGGTGGACGCCGACGGCCAGGTGCGGGCAACGACTGCGCCCGTGCAATCCAACGAACCACTGCCCGCCGCCGACCGTGACTGCTTCCTGGCGCTCAGCAGGCAGACGATCCAAATCTGCATCAGCCAGCCGCATACCGATCCCGCATCGGGGCATTACCTGTTCTCGCTGAGCCGGCGGATCGAGAAGGACGGGGCGTTCAACGGGATTGCCCAGGTGGCCATCTCCGCGGACTACATTGTCGGCCTTTGGGCGTCCGTCACGCCGAGCGCATCCGATATCGTCACGATGTTCAAGGCGGATGGCGCGGTGCTCGCGCAGTCCGGCCCACAGTCGCAGACCGGGCCAAGCCAGCCCGACGTGGGCAGATCATTGATCAGCAAAATCGGCCACGACGATGTGGGCATCATCAAAACACCATTGTCTGCCCATGGTATCGATCGGATCACCATTTATACCAAGGTCGCCGATAACCCGGTCTATATCAGTCTGAGCCTGGACAAAAGCGCGATTCTGACAACGTGGTACGCCAATCTCGCGGTCTACGGCGTGGTCGCCGCGATCGCCACCGCGGGCATCATGGCAGCGCTCGCCATCGCCATGCGACGCGCACGCCGGGAACGCTATGCCGTCGATCAGTGGCAGGCCGAGATCCACGAGCGGCAGAGAACGCAGGAGCAGCTTCACCAGAGCCAGAAGATGGAAAGCCTGGGCAAGCTGACCGGCGGCATCGCGCACGACTTCAACAACCTGCTCACCGCGGTCACCGGCAACCTGGAAATGATCGAGGCCCGCGTCACCGACCCGCGCCTGCTCTCCCACGTGGCAGCGGCGATGCGTTCTGCGCTGCGCGGCGGCCAACTGACGCAGCAACTGCTCGCCTATGCGCGCCGTCAGAACCTGTCGCCGCGACCGGTGGACGTGAATGCGGTCATTGCCGGCATGGGCGAACTGCTGCATCGCAGCCTGGGCGGCCTTGTGCAGGTCGAGACCGACCTGGCCGCCGATCTCTGGCCGGCGACCAGTGATCCCACGCAGCTGGAACTGGTCATCCTCAACCTCGCCATCAATTCCAGAGACGCAATGCCGGCCGGCGGCCGACTGCGCATTGCGACGAGCAACGTGCGTGAGATCACGTTCGATGGTCCGAATTCGCCCGACCCGGGCGACTATGTGCGGATCGCCGTGATCGATACCGGCGTTGGCATGCCGCCCGACGTCATGGCACAGGCTTTCGAACCGTTCTTCACCACCAAGGATGTCGGCAAGGGCAGCGGGCTCGGCCTTGCCCAGGTTTACGGGGTCACCACGCAATTCGGCGGCACGGTACGGCTTGCCAGCGAGCCGGGCGCCGGCACGACGGTGGAGGTCTTCCTGCCGCGCGCCGTGCGGGTGCCGGCGAAGACCGCAGCGCCGGAGCCGTATGCATCAGGTCCGATCGATGGCGATGGCGTCGTTCTGGTGGTTGACGACGAACCGGAGGTCCGCGCGATCGCGGCAGCCTTCCTGCGCGAGGCCGGCTATGTGGTGCAGGAAGCCGGCAGCGGATCAGTGGCGCGCGAGATGGTTGCGGCCGGCCCGATCAGCCTGGCACTGGTCGATTACGCCATGCCGATGATGTCAGGCTACGAGTTCGTGCGGCTGGCGCGTCAGATCCAACCGGAACTCCCGGTGATCTATGTGACCGGGGCTGCGGATGCGCTGTCGCTGCGCGAGCAGGCGCATGATCCGATCGTCACCAAACCCTATTCGCGCGCGGCATTGTTGAAGGCCGTGCAGGAAGCGCTGGCGAGGTCGCCGGCATTGACCTGATGCGGTCGTCGCGACGACGTCGCCCTCGCTACGTTGCTCCAGCACGAAGGTTTTCCAGCACGCGCGACGGCGAACGCTCGGGATGCGCCATCGCCGCGACCGGCAGGTGAAATGTCTGCTCCAGCGCACAATGCCCGGCGAGAGCGGCGTGCAGCACCTGATCGGTGAAGCAGAACCACGTCGCGCCGGCGGGAAACGCCACATCGGCTTTCGGCGCGCGCGACTGGTACGCAGCGTCCAGCTTCCCCATGTCATGCAGGCGCAGCATGATCCGATCGTATTCGCTGCGCCGTCCCTTGGTAACGCCGAGCCGCTCCAGCAGCCACGCACTGCCAGGCAGTCCCGCGCGCATCCGCGGCAGGAACTGGCGGGCGAAATCCGGGAACGGTTCGCCGACACGCCAGGCACGCGCGGCGCCGTCGGGTGCGATGTTGCAGAACAGCCGCAGGATGCGGCGTCCGCCCATCGGCCGGCTGGGGAACGCATCGACGTGCAGCAATCGGTCGTCATGCCGCGGCGAATACGTGCGACCGGCGATCTCCGCGGGCCGGAAACTGGTGCGTGCGCGCTCCAGCGCCGGCGCGTAGCCAGGCAGCAGATCGTGCAGCAGCCGTTCGGCGAAATTGCCGAAGCGCCGCATCATCGCCACCAGTTTCGCAGACTCCTCACCGCCGAGCGAGGTGTTGCCGATGCGGCCGCTCGCCGGATCGAGGCTGATGTTCTTCCGCTCGCTGCCCATGATTTTGGGCGACAGCAGGAACATCTCGTCCGCCGCGATGCGGAACGGCAATTTCGCCAGCAGAAGGACGCGGCCCGCCTCCAGCGCGTCGATCGCCTGCGTCCGCAGCGCCACGTCGAACGGCCCGTGCCATTCGGCGATCGGCAGTTCCTGAATGACCTCGCGCGCGTCCATCGCTACTCGTGCACCAGAACCCAGTCGTTGATGAAGCTGGCCAGTCCGTTGGCGTGGAAGTTCCGCCGCAGCGCCGCCTCATCGTAGTCCTCGCGCACCCAGTCGAGGAACGGCTTTCGCCCCTCCGCCTCGCGCGCGTAGTGATGAAAGAACGCGTCCAGGATGCCGGTGCGTGCCTGCCGGATATGGCCGAACCGGAGCGAGAGCTGCCGCAACGCCTGGCGGGCGGTGCCACCCTCGAACAGGATGAACAGCCCCGCTGCGAGCCCGGCCCGGTCCGCGCCGGACTTGCAGTGCATCAGCGCCGGTGCGCGCATGTGGCGGAAGATGTCGTGCAGCCGCAGGATCCGCTCGCGCTGCGGTGCGCCGCGGCTTTCCAGCGCCATATCGACGAAGTCAAGGCCGAGCCGGGCGGCGGCATCACGGGTCAGCGCGTCCGAGCCGTTCCGCGTCAGGCCGCGCAGGTTGATCAGGGTCCGCAGGCCATGGCGCCGGGTCAACGCCGCCAGACGCTGCGGGGTCGGATGGTTGCAGCGGTACAGCCGGCCCGGCGCGACGGCGGCGAAATTGCTCCATGGCAGGCGAAACACCGCATGATCGACCAGCAGCGCATCGAGCCAGGCGAGCGTGCGGCCGCGGGCGGTGGTGACATCGCCTTGGAATATGCTGTCCATAGGGTCATTGCTGTGAATGCGACACCGCATATGGCCATGGGAGAGGCGAGGGCGCAACTGTGGCGACCGAGGCGGAACAGGTGCTTCGGTTGGAGGCTGCCGCCCGCGAAGCGCAGCACAAAAGGAAGGCTGCTGATGATCCAATCCCGCGTCGCGCCTTGGCCCTGGCTCGCCCCGCTCGCCGGCTGGGCGGTGCTGGCGGCATCCTTGGTGGTCCGGCACCCGCTTTTCGCACTGTTGGAGGGGGCTGCCCTGATCGCCTGCGTGCTGGCCGCGGTCCATCATGCCGAAGTCGTGGCGCACCGCGTGGGCGAACCATTCGGCACGCTGTTGCTGGCCCTGGCCGTGACGGTGATCGAGGTGGCGCTCATCGTCTCGCTGATGCTGACAGGCGGTGCGGCGACTGTGGCGTTGGCGCGTGACACCGTGTTCGCCGCGATCATGATCATCCTCAACGGCATGGTGGGCGTTTGCCTTCTGCTGGGCGCCACACGCCACGGCGAGCAATCCTTCGGCCTTTATGGCGTCAACGCGACGCTTGCCGCGCTGGCAGCCGTTACGGTCATAACGCTCGTCCTGCCCAACGCGACGACCACCGCGTCAGGACCCAGCTATTCGACCAGTCAGCTTGCATTCGTCGCCGTCGTCTCGCTCGCGCTTTACGGCGTTTTCGTGCTGGTGCAGACCGTCAGCCACCGCGACTATTTCCTACCCCAAAGAGGTTCGGTGCTTGCAGAGACCGAGCATGCACCTCGGCCGAGCATTGGTGCGACCGCCCTCAGCGCTGTTCTGCTCATCGTATGCCTTGGTGCGGTGATATTGCTGGCCAAGGCGATCGCGCCGGTGATCGAGGCGGGCGTTGACAGCGTCCAGGCGCCCAAGGCCGTCGTTGGGGTCATCGTCGCCGCGATCGTGCTGTTGCCCGAGAGCCTTGCCGCGCTGAGGGCCGCGCGTGCCAACCGGCTTCAGACCAGCCTCAATCTCGCGCTCGGCTCGGCGATGGCCTCGATCGGACTGACCATCCCGACCGTCGCCGTGGTTTCGATCGCCACGGGTTGGACGCTGGTTCTGGGTCTTGATCCCAGCTCGACGATACTCCTCGCCCTGTCGCTGCTGGTGGCGGCGCTGTCACTGGGCACCGGCAGAACGACTGTGCTGCAGGGCGCGGTGCATCTCGTGATATTCGGCGTTTACCTGTTCACGACGGTCGTTCCCTGAAGAGCCCCGCGATCCGGGGAGGGGGCCTACCGCGGAACCAACTCGGCAATATCCTCCCGCCCATCGGCTTCCAGCCCGGTGATAACCCCGGCGCGGTCCTGCGTCGGGCGGTTCTGGCTCATCTTCCACTTGCCCTCGAGCCGCGCGATCGGCAGCGCGAAAGCCCACGATGCCCCGCAGCATGCCGTCGATGAAGTCGGCCGGCGCGTCGCTCACCGCCCAGGGCTCGGCCCGCGCGTGCCTCCTGCCGCTCGGTCAGCCGCGTGACGATGGCGCGCAGCCGCTCTGTGTCGTCGAAGAACTCGACCGGCCCGTAGGCATGGATCGTCACGTAGTTCCACGTCGGCACGACCTTGCCGTTCGTCGCGCTTGGTCGCATACCACGACGGCGTGACGTAGGCGTCCGGCCCCTGGAAGATGGCCAGCGCCTGGACCCCTGGCACGGCGCCGCGAGCCTGCGGGTTCGGCCGGGCGACATGGCCGAGCAGGGTGCCATACGGCGCCGGATCGGGGTCGAGCAGCATCGGCACGTGGCTGGCGATCAGCCCGTCCGCGGTCAGCGTGACCAGGGTGGCCAGGCCGGAGCCGCGGATCGCCGCGTGCAGCACGTCGATGCGGTCTTCCTTGAACAACGGCGGAACGTACAACCCGGGTCTCCCTACGCCGCGGCCCGGATCGCGGCGGCCCTGACCTCCTCGCCCACCCCGGCCTCATACGCGGCGAAATTCTTCTCGAACCGACCGATCAGGTCCCTTGCCATCCGGTCATAGGCAGCCTTGTCCGACCATGACTCGCGCGGGTCCAGCACCTCGGCGGGCACGCCCGGCACGTGCTCCGGGATCGACAGGCCGAAGAACCGGTCCTTGCGGAACCGCGTGCGCGCCAGGCTGCCGTCCAGTGCGGCGCGCAGCAGGGCGCGGGTGTGGCGGATGCTCATCCGCTGGCCCACGCCGTACTGCCCGCCGCTCCAGCCCGTGTTCACCAGCCAGCAGTCCGCGTTGTGCCGCGCGATCAGTTCGGCCAGCATCCGGCCATAGACCTCGGGCCGCCGCGGCAGGAACGGCGCGCCGAAGCAGGTGCTGAACGTGGCCTGCGGTTCGGCGCCGAGGCCCTTCTCGGTTCCCGCCACCAGCGCCGTGTAGCCGGACAGGAAGTGATACATCGCCTGCGCCGGCGTCAGCTTCGCGATCGGCGGCATCACGCCGAACGCGTCGCAGGTCAGCATCACCACGTTGCGGGGCTGCCCGCCGCGCAGCGATGGCTCGATGTTGGGGATGTACTCCACCGGATAGGCCGACCGCGTGTTCTCGGTCAGCGACTGGTCGGTGAGGTCCAGACATCCGTGCGGGTCGGCGACGACGTTCTCCAGCACGGTGCCGAAGCGGTGGCTGGCGGCCCAGATCTCCGGCTCATGCTCGGCCGACAGGTTGATGACCTTGGCGTAGCAGCCGCCCTCGAAGTTGAACACGCCGTCATCGCCCCAGCCATGCTCGTCGTCGCCGATCAGCCGGCGATGCGGATCCGACGACAGCGTGGTCTTGCCGGTGCCCGACAGGCCGAAGAACAGCGCCACGTCGCCGTCGTTGCCGATATTGGCGCTGCAGTGCATCGGCAGCACGCCGCGCTCCGGCAGGATCCAGTTCATCACGGTGAAGATCGACTTCTTCACCTCGCCGGCATACTCGCTGCCGACGATGACGATGCTGCGCTGTTCCAGCGACAGCGCGATCGACGGTGCCGCTGCGGACGCCGTCGATCTCCGGGTCGGCCTGGAAATGCGGCGCATGCAGGATGACGTAGTCCGGCTGGAAATCCTCCAGTTCCTCGGGACGCGGGCGGATGAAGATGTTGCGCGCGAACAGCGTCTGCCAGGCGCCCGTGCTGACCATGCGGACGCGCACGCGATGGGCGGGATCGGCACCGGCGTAGAGGTCCTGGGTGAACAGTTCCTGGCCCTGCAGATAGGCCTGCACGCGCGCCTTCAGGATGGCGAATTTCTCGGGCGCGAGGCGCTGGTTGATCCTGCCCCACCAGACATCCCCGGTGGTGGATGGCTCGTCCACCACGAACTTGTCCCGCGCCGAGCGGCCGGTGTGCACGCCGGTGGTCACCACCAGGGCGCCATCGACCGACAGCCTGCCTTCGTTGCGGCGCACGGCCTCGGCAACCAGCGCGGGTGCGGTGAGATTGGCCTGCACCGGATGCGATGCGTGTACCCCGGTGCCGGCGAGCGCCTCCGTGGCATGGGTCTTCCAATTCGTATGCCTGGAGTGCGCAAGGGGGTGCCCAAGGGCATGCACGGGATCGGCGGCAAGCGTCAACGGTCTGGCTCCTGCTCGAGGATTAGGCGCGGATAGGGACGTAAGGGTGGGCGATCATAAGGGTGAAATTGCGGACAATCTACCCCAACGCACAACTTTGAATTGTGCAATGCACAATTGCTAAGGTGCCCGCGTCGGGAGCGGGCATTTTGCAAAGGACCTCCGCAGCACCCAGAGCAGCATCGATCCGTCGGATCGCTGTGACCGCGAAACCGCCAGCCCCGGTATCGTGCCTATTTTCGCGGAGAGGGTGCCAATGGAGATCGAACGGATGCCGTCCTGTGCCTCGCGTGGGTCCGACGCCGCTCCCACGCGACAGGCTCCGGCGACTGACCGGAGCTTGCGTTGCCGCCTATCGGTCCGGTGTCATGGGCTCCCATATCAAAACACCCATACTGCTGGGCACCATGAAGACGACTGTTGAAATCGTCTGTTGAAATCTCCGACCCGCTGCTGCGCGAAGCTCGCAAACTCGCGACGCGCCACTGCGTGCACGCTGCGTCGCCGACACAAGATCGGGCACATCGTTCAAGCTGCGCCGGGCGAGCTTCAAGGGCCAAGGCCTGCAGCCGGAGTTCCGGGACGCCGCCTGGGATCGGGTGCGTGATGCAGCGTACGAGGATCGCAGCGCTTGATCGCCGTCGATACCAACATTCTCGTCTGACGCGCATCGCGAGGACTCCCCGTTTCACGCTGCCGCATTCCATCGCGTGGCCGAGCTCGCAGAGGGACCGGCAGGCTGGGCAATCCCCTGGCCGTGACTTCACCGTTTCCTTGCCATCGTCACGCATCCGCGGATTTACGCGCCGTCCACGCCGCTCGACCCGTGACCCCGGTCCCCGGCTGCGCTATGACCCGGCGAAAGGAGACCGCCCAACGTGAACCAGCCTTTCGGCGTGAACAGCCTGCGCAACGGCCCGGACGGACGCGGCCGGTTCGGCGAGTTCGGCGGCCGGTTCGTCGCCGAGACGCTGATGCCGCTGATCCTGGAGGTCGAGCAGGCCTATCTGGCGGCGCGCGCCGACCCGGCCTTCCAGACGGAGCTCGATGCCTACCTGAAGAACTATGTCGGGCGCCCCAGCGCGCTGTGGTTCGCCGAGCGGCTCACCCGGCATCTCGGCGGCGCCAAGGTCTACTTCAAGCGCGACGAACTGAACCACACCGGCAGCCACAAGGCCAACAACTGCATGGGCCAGATCCTGCTGGCCAGGCGGATGGGCAAGACGCGGATCATCGCCGAGACCGGCGCCGGCCAGCACGGCGTGGCGACGGCGACGATGTGCGCGCTGTTCGGCCTGCCGTGCACCGTCTACATGGGCGCCACCGACGTCGAGCGGCAGGCGCCCAACGTGTTCCGCATGAAGCTGCTGGGCGCCGAGGTGAAGCCGGTCACCTCGGGCGCCTCCACGCTGAAGGACGCGATGAACGAGGCGCTGCGCGACTGGGTCGCCAATGTCGAGGACACCTACTACCTGATCGGCACCGTCGCCGGCCCGCATCCCGTATCCGATGATGGTGCGCGACTTCCAGTCGGTGATCGGCGAGGAGGCCAAGGCGCAGTTGCGCGAAGCCGAGGGGCGGCTGCCGGATGCGGCGGTGGCGTGCATCGGCGGCGGGTCGAATGCGATGGGGCTGTTTCATCCGTTCCTCGATGATCCGTCGGTGCGGCTGATCGGCGTGGAGGCGGGCGGGCACGGCATCGAGACCGGCGAGCACGCGGCCAGCCTGACCGGCGGCCGGCCTGGCGTGCTGCACGGCAACCGGACGTATCTGCTGCAGGACGACGACGGGCAGATCATCGAGGCGCACTCGATCAGTGCCGGGCTGGACTATCCGGGGATCGGACCGGAGCATTCCTGGCTGCACGACATCGGCCGCGTGGAATACGTGTCGGCGACGGACGAGGAGGCGCTGGCGGCGTTCCAGCTCTGCACGCGGACCGAGGGCATCATTCCCGCGCTGGAGCCGGCGCACGCGCTGGCGCATGTGACGAAGCTCGCACCGACGATGGGAGCGGACGAAATCATCCTGATGAATCTCTGCGGCCGCGGCGACAAGGACATCTTCACGGTCGCCGAACGTCTGGGGGTGAAGCTGTGATGCGCCCCTCCCCAGCTCAGGCGTTTAACTCCCTCCCCTGCGAAGCGGGGGAGGGTTGGGGAGGGGGTGCCTGCCGATGAGCCGCATCGCCACCCGCTTCGCCGAACTGAAACGCCAGGGCCGCGGCGCGCTGATCCCGTTCCTGGAGGCGTGGGATCCCGACGCCGCCACCTCGATGGAACTGCTGCGCGGCATGCCGGCGGCCGGCGCCGATCTGATCGAGATCGGCATTCCGTTCACCGATCCGATGGCCGACGGCCCGATCGTCCAGGCCGCCGGCAAGCGCGGCACTGAAGGCCGGCGTGAAGGTCGCGCATGTGCTGACCATGGTGCGCGAGTTCCGCCGCGAGGACGCGGCGACGCCGATCATCCTGATGGGCTATCTCAACCCAATCCTGTCCTACGGCGCCGGAGCGCTTCTGCGCCGATGCCGCCGCTGCTGGCGTCGACGGGCTGATCATCGTCGATCTGCCCACCGAGGAGGCCGACCTGCTGGTGCCGCCTGCACGCGCGCACGGCCTCGACATCATCCGGCTGGTGGCGCCGACCACCGACGACAAGCGCCTGCCGCTGGTGCTGGATGGCAGTTCGGGTTTTGTCTATTACGTCAGCATCACCGGCATCACCGGCACGCGCAGCGCCACGTCCGAGCATCTGGCCGAGGCGATCCCGCGCATCCGCCGCGTCACCGATCTGCCGATCGCGGTGGGCTTCGGCGTGCGCAGTCCGCACCAGGCAGCGGAGGCCGTGCGCATCGCCGATGCGGCGGTGGTGGCGTCGGCGCTGATCGACACGCTCGCGGCCAACCTCGACGAACATGGGCGCGCGAGGCGGGTGCGGTGCGCAGGTGCTGGATCAGGTGCGCGAACTGGCCGCCGGCGTGCGCGGCGCACGGGTGCCGGCATGAGCTGGCTCACCGAATTCGTCCGCCCGAAGATCCGCACGCTGTTCGCGCGGCGCGAGGTGCCGGAGAATCTCTGGCACCAATGCCCGTCCTGCGAGCAGATGATCTTCCATCGCGACCTGATCGCGAACCTGAAGGTCTGCCCGCATTGCGGCCACCACATGCGGGTCGGCGCGGTCGAGCGCCTCGGCTGGACGTTCGATCAGGGCAGCTTCACGCGCATCGAACTGCCGAAGGTGCCGCTCGATCCGCTGCGGTTCCGCGACACCAAGCGCTATACCGACCGGCTGAAGGAGGCGCGCGACAAGACGCATCTCGACGACGCGATCGTGGTCGGGCATGGCAGGATCGAGGGACGCCCGGCCGTCGTCGCGGCGATGGAGTTCGAGTTCATCGGCGGCTCGATGGGCGCCGCTGTCGGCGAAGGCTTTCTCGCGGCGGCGCGGCTGGCGGTGCTGCAGGATGCACCGCTGATCGTGTTCACCGCCTCGGGCGGTGCGCGCATGCAGGAAGGCGCGATCAGCCTGATGCAGATGCCGCGCACCGTCATCGCCACGCGCCTGGTGAAGGAGGCCGGGCTGCCGTACATCGTCGTGCTGACCGATCCCACCACCGGCGGCGTGACGGCGAGTTTCCCCATGCTCGGCGACATCCAGATCGCCGAACCCGGCGCGCTGATCGGCTTCGCCGGCGCACGCGTGATCGAGCAGACGGTGCGGGAAAAACTGCCCGAGGGCTTTCAGCGCGCCGAGTACCTGCACGAGCACGGCATCGTCGACATGGTGGTGAAGCGCACCGAACTGAAGGCGACGCTGGCGCGGCTGATTTCGCTGCTGCGCGTGAAGGAAATGGCCGCGGCGGCGGCGTGATGGCGCAGCGTCCAAACCCCCTCTCCGCCCCTGGGGGCGGAGAGGGTCGGGGTGAGGTGGGGGTTCCGAACGTGGCATCCCGCACCTCACCCTGCCCTCTCCGCCCCCAAGGGCGGAGCGGCAACCATGCGCCGCCGATGACCAGCCGGATCGAAGGCATCGTCGCGCGGCTGCACGGCCTGCATCCGCGCCTGATCGATCTGAGCCTGGACCGGCTGCAGGATCTGCTGGCGAAGCTCGATCATCCCGAGCAGCGACTGCCGCCGGTGATCCATGTCGCCGGCACCAACGGCAAGGGCAGCACCTGCGCGTTCCTGCGCGCGATGGCCGAGGCGGCCGGGCTGCGCGTGCACGTCTATACCTCGCCGCACCTCGTGCGCTTCAACGAGCGCATCCGCATCGCCGGCAAACTGGTGTCCGACGACGCGTTGACGAACGCGCTGGAGGAAATCGAGCGGGTGAACGCCGGCGCGCCGATCACCGTGTTCGAGGTGATCACCGCCGTCGCGTTTCATCTGTTCGCTGAGACGCCGGCGGATCTGTGCGTTCTGGAGGTTGGCCTGGGCGGCCGCGGCGATGCGACCAACGTGATCGCCGATCCCGCCGCCTGCGCGATCACCTCGATCTCGCTGGATCATCGCGAACTTCTGGGTGAGACGCTGGCAATCATCGCGGCCGAGAAGGCCGGCATCCTGAAGCCCGGCGTGCCGGTGGCGATCGGCGCACAGCCGGCGGAGGTGGCGGAGGTGCTGCTGGCCGCGGCGGCACGTGTCGGCGCGCCGGTGCTGCTGCGCGACCGCGAGTGGCACGTGGAGCCCGCGGCGCGCGGCTTCCGCTATGACGATGCGGGCGGTGCCCTGACGCTGCCGCCGCCGTCGCTGTCGGGTGGGTTCCAACTCGACAACGCGGGCATCGCGATCGCCGCGTTGCGCGCCTCGGGCCTTGCCGTGCCGGACGCAGCGTTCGGCCGGGGGATTGCCGCGGCGGAGTGGCCGGCGCGGCTGCAGCGCCTGCACGGACGCCTTGCCGCGCTGCTGCCTGGCGACTGGGAACTCTGGCTGGATGGCGGCCACAATCCAGGCGCCGGCATCGCACTTGCCGAACATCTGCGGTCCTGGGCGGATCGGCCGGTGCATCTGATCGTCGGCATGAAGCAGGCGAAGGATGCAACCGAGTTCCTACGCCCATTGGTTCCATTTGCAACCACATTGTGGGCCGTGGCGGAGCCGGGCCAGCACGACGCGCGCCCCGTCGAGGCGATCGTCGAAGCCTCGGGCGGCATCGCGCGACCGGGACCGCACGTGGCCGATGCGCTGCATGCGCTGCCGCGCGGCGCGGGTCCGGCGCGCGTGCTGATCTGCGGCAGTCTCTACCTCGCCGGCGAGGTGCTGAAGCAGGACGCGTGATTTTGCCGGTCTGGCGCGGGCCCATGCGGCATGCTGAATTGCAGCGGGAAAGAGGGAGCAGGCAGTCCGATGGACGGAACACGCACGCCGGCGGCCACAGGGAAGGGCCTGGCGCGGTCCCCGGGTGCATTGGCCGGGCTGAAGGTGGTCGACCTGACGCGCGTGCTCGGTGGCCCTTATTGCACGATGATCCTGTCCGACCACGGCGCCGACGTGATCAAGATCGAGCCGCCGCAGGGCGACGAGGTGCGCGACTGGGGCCCGCCGTTCCACGACGACGACGCCAGCTACTTCATCGGCATCAACCGCAACAAGCGCGCCATCGCGCTCGACATCAGCAGGCCCGACGGCCAGAAGGTCCTGCTGCGCCTGCTCGAGGACGCCGACGTCCTGATCGAGAACTTCAAGCCGGGCTCAATGGAAAAATGGGGCATCGGCTACGACGAACTGTCAAAGCGACTTCCCGCGGCTGATCCATTGCCGCATCTCCGGCTTCGGCCCCGACGGGCCGCTCGGCGGTCTGCCCGGCTACGACGCGATCCTGCAGGCGATGACCGGCCTGATGAGCGTCAACGGCGACGCCGCCACCGGGCCGATGCGCCTCGGCACGGCGATCGTCGACATGGGCACCGGGCTCTATGCGACGATCGGCATCATGATGGCGGTGCACGAGCGCGCGCGTTCCGGTCATGGACAATTTCTCGACATGGCGCTGTACGACTGCGGCATGGCGCTGCTGCATCCGCAGGCGGCGAACTTCTTCCTCAACGGGAAGCGGCCGGCCGGCACCGGCAATCCGCATCCCAATCTGGTGCCGTACGACAAGTTCCCGACGAAGACCTGCGACATCTTCATCGCCAGCGGCAACAATGGCCAATTCCGAAAACTCGCCGAAATCATCGGCCGGCCGGAACTGGCCGACGATCCGCGCTTCGCCGACAACGGCAAGCGCAACGTCAACCGCGCCGCACTCACCGAGGTGTCTCGCCGCTGCGTTCGCCGAACATGACGGCAACGAACTGGCACTGCGGCTGATCCGCAACGGCGTTCCCGCCGGACCCGTGCTGCCGGTCGACGATGCGACCGCGGCGCCGCACACCGCGCACCGGGAAATGGTCACCGAGCTCGACTGGTATCGCGGCATCGGCACGCCGATCAAGCTGTCGCGCACGCCGGGCGGCACGCGCCGGCCGCCGCCGAAATTCGCCCAGGACGGCGCCGATGTGCTGGCGCAGCACGGCTACACGGCGGACGAGATCGCCGCCTTGGAACGCGACGGCGTGCTGCATACCAAACGCCGCCGCTAGCCTGTCCGCATGAACCGGCGACTGCTGATCATGGCACTTCTGCTGACCGGCGGCCTTCAGGGTGCACAGGCGGATGCGCTCGAGGACCTGATCGTCGCGCGCAAGGCCGGCATGGAGGCGCAGTCCGTCCAGCTTGCCGCCATCACGCAGGCGATCATTGTCAACGCCGACATCAGACGGTTCGCGGCCACCGGTGACGCGATCGCAGCATGGTCGAAGGACATCGTCGATCAGTTCCCACCCGGAACCGACGGCCACGGTTCCGAGGCGCGCCCCGCCGTGTGGTCGGATCGTGCGGGGTTCGAGAACGCCGCCGCCAAACTCGGCGAGGCAGCACAGGTCATGGCGAAGGCCGCCGCGAGCGGCGACCAGGCCGACTTCATGCGGGCCTACCGCGGCATGCTGCTGGCCTGTGCCGCGTGCCACGTGATTTATCGCAGCGGGCGAAACTGATCAGTCGATATCCTCGTGGCATATGTTGGCTGGAATTTGTTGAAATCTTTGATATAAAGCTGAGTGTGGCGATCGTAATCATCAAAACACTCGCGTTGCGGGATATTTCTGCTGCCGGTGCTGCGAGGCTCCACGTTCATGACAAGGCGTCGCAGTGGTGAAGGGGGTGCAAGAGCGTGATTGTCGAGATTCCTGACTCGGGGACTTCGCCCAAGCGAGCATCAATCTACTCAACCTCGCCTGGCAGATCGCCGCCGATTCCGTGAAGGCTTATGGGGAATCCGAGATCATCCACCCCCAGGATATACCGGTGACGAAGTTTGTGCTCACAGACACGGGCAAAGAGGTCACGATCGGCGGCCCGGACCTCTCGTTTACACCCGAGGAGCGCGAGGCAGCCGAGACCGAGTACTGGCGCAGGTCACAGCCGTCCTTCGGCAACGCGCTGTCGCTTGTGCAGCTGGCGGTCGAGCTTGGCCTCAAGGGCCGCATCGCGGGAGTCTCGCCCTACCTGTTGATCGCGCGAGACGCTCGCGACTACCCGAGCGGCAGTGCGAAGGCGGACGTACCATTCTCGGCGTTCCGGACGCTGGACGCCGCGGACCTCCTGCGGGTCCACAATGCTGTTTGCGCAGATCGGCTCGACGATAGCTTTGCCGCTTGGTGGGACGCGATCCGGCGACAGAGGAACGCGCTCATCCACTCGGTCTCGCCAGGCGCCGAAATCCTGCGCCCCGACGACATCATGGAGTACGTGCTCGTCGCGAACAGAGCCCTTCACGGCGACGCGCCCTGGTTCGACAGACGGCTGGCCTACCGGCTCGCCGACGAGATCGCAGCGGCCTACGATTTCGACCCGTCGTATAGCTATGGAGAAGTCTATCTCGAGTTCAGCTACGCGCTTCGCTGCCTCCGCCCGCAGGTTGCCAAGGCACATTTGGGTCACGATCGCAGGGCCAAGACCTACTACTGCACGCACTGTTGTGACGACTGCTCGCGCGAATTTCTGGACCACTGGGATATTGGCCGCACCGCGCAGTTTCGGCACACAGGGAGTTCATGCACGGCTTTGCGGTGCGTTGTCTGCCAGCGGACGTCGAGCGTCCTCCGCAAGCCATGCCCAGATGAGAATTGCAGTTCGACGGTTCGCTCGGCTGAAACGGAGCACTTCGGGACCTGCCTCGTCTGCCGGCGCGAGTGGGGAGATGCACGATTGCGCAAGGGGCGAAAAATCGCAGACGCAGATCCCGGTTCACGCGTTGACCACTGACAAATGGCAACGTGCTCGTCCACCTTTGCCAACAACATCCGCTCACCCGGGCGTCCGACCGTCAAGCAATCGTATGTACACGGATGTCTGCGTTGACTTCTTCTGGATGGTTGTAGTGCGGCTCCTCTAAGAACATCAACCTGCAAGGCCAACCCTCGAAGGTACCGACTACGAACTTATTCGACCGATAACCTGCGGTTAAACAAATTCTATGAAAATCCCGTCTCTAACTAAGGATTTCCCAACTTAGTACCCGTGTGGCGCGGACGAGGAGACCGTCGTTCAGCCGATATCCTCCAGGCTGAACTGCTCCGCCTCCTCGTCGTAGCTGAACAGCTCGGCATAGCGGCCCCAGGCGATCACGGTGCGCAGCGTGTCCTCCGCGTAGTCGGGCGACATATGGTCCTCCAACTCCTCGCGGAACCGCACGGCGGAGGCGCGGTGATTCCACCGCTCGTCCAGCACCTGGCGGATCGTGCGCACCAGCGGCACGTGCGCCATCAGCGCGGCGGCGAACAGGCGCTTGCGCTCCTCGGTGTCGGCGGCAACAAACCGGCGGCCTCCGTCGGTCAGGTGGATGTCGCCTTCCTCCAGCACCGCGAAGTGCAGCAACTGCAAGGTCTCGCCGAGCGGCAGCAGTTCGTCGGCCTCGTACTGCAGCGCCGTTGCCAGCGCCGGCAGATCGGCCCGCCCGTTGTAGGGTTGCCCCGCCAGTGCCTCCATCAGGCCCGCCATCTGGTTGGTCCCGACGCGCAGCAGCGGAGCGGCGATGGTCGCCGCCGTCGCCGCGGCCACCGCACGGAGGCTTGGCACCGGGCGGCGCGTCATCAGCCCGTAGATGTCGTCCACCAACTGGCGGAATGCCGGATCGAGCCGGTTGCGCGGATGCGGGAACGGCACCCGCAACTCGCTCGCCACGCGGCCGGGGCTCGAGGCGAACACCAGGATGCGGTCGCACATCAGCACCGCCTCCTCGATGTTGTGCGTCACCATCAGCACGGACCGCACCGGCAGCTTGCCCTCGGACCACAGATCGATCAGGTCGGTGCGCAGGGTCTCGGCGGTCAGCACATCGAGCGCGCTGAACGGCTCGTCCATCAGCAGCAGGTCGGGATGCACGACCAGCGCGCGCGCCAGGCCGACGCGCTGGCGCATGCCGCCGGACAGTTCCTTCGGATAGGCGCTCTCGAAGCCGCCGAGGCCGATCAGGTCGATCGCGGCTTCGGCGCGGTTCTTGCGCTCGGTGCCCGCGACGCCGCGCGCCTCGAGGCCCAGTTCCACGTTCTCCTGCACCGTCAGCCAGGGAAACAGGGCAAAGCTCTGGAACACCATCGCCACGCCTTCGGCCGGTCCCTGCACCGGCCGGTCGCGCCACAGCACCTCGCCGGCGGTCGGCGTCAGCAGCCCGGCGACGATGCGCAGCAGCGTGGATTTGCCGGAGCCCGAGCGGCCGAGCAGCGCCACCATCTCGCCCTCGCGCAGGCTGAGATTGACGTCCTCCAGCACGACCAGGTCCGCGCTGGCATCCTTGTGATAGGCCTGCTTGCAGCCTCGCACTTCGAGCAGGCACTGCTGGCCGACGATGGTGTCCATGCGAGCCTCTTGTTCAGCCGAGCTTCAGGTGACGTTCGGAATAGGCATAGAGCGGCCGCCACAGCAGGCGGTTGAACAGCAGGACGAAGCGCCGACATCACGACCACGCCCAGCACGACCCGGGCCATGTCGCCGCGCTCGGTCGCCTGCGCAATATAGGCACCCAGCCCGTGCGCGGTGAGCTTTGTGTTCCCCCACGACGCCACCTCGGCAACGATCGCGGCATTCCAGGAGCCACCGGAGGCGGTGATCGCGCCGGTGACATAGTAGGGAAAGATCCCCGGGATCATCACCTTGCGCCACCACAGCCAGCCGCCGACGCGGAAATTGCTCGCCGCCTCGCGCAGATCGCCCGGAAAGGCGGCAGCGCCGGCGACGACGTTGAACAGGATGTACCACTGCGTGCCGAGCACCATCAGCGGCGTCAGCCAGATATCGGCATTCAGGCTGAAATACACAATGAGCAGCACGACCGGCGGAAACAGCAGGTTGGCCGGAAACGCGGCGAGGAACTGCGCCAGCGGCTGTGCCCGCCGCGCCCAGACCGGCCGCAGACCCAGCCAGACGCCGATCGGCACCCAGATCAGGCTCGCCAGCACCATCAGGATCACGACCCGCGCCAGCGTGATCAGCCCCAGCACGAAGGCCTCGCCCACATCGCTCCAGCGCAATTCGCCGGACACGAACCCGGCGACCTTCACGATCGCCCACACGAGCACGATGGCCAGCACCGCAAGCCAGATCGCATCGACCAGGCGCGATGGCCTCGCCCGGGCCGTGGTGCCGCGATGCGAGGCGATCTCCAGCCGCAACCCGCCGAGCCACATCGCGGTGTCGCCCACCGCGTCGCCCAGCATGCTGAGCAGCCTGGTACGCCGCATCAGTCGCAGCAGCCAGGGATCGGCGGCGGTCGCGCCGGCCGTCGTCTCGAAGCGGAATTTCTGCGACCAGGCAACCAGCGGGCGGAACAGCAACTGGTCGTACGCCAGGATCACCAGCAGCATGGCGACGATCGCGTAGCACACCGCGAGGATGTCGCGCTGCTCCAGCGCCAGTGCGACGTAGGAGCCGATGCCCGGCAGCTTCCAGTTGTTGTCGCCGACCGACACCGCCTCGGACGCGACGACGAAGAACCAGCCGCCGGACATCGACATCATGGTGTTCCAGACCAGGCCCGGCGTGCCGAACGGCACCTCGAGCCGCCAGAAGCGCTGCCACGGCGTGAGGTGGAAGCTGACGGCGGCCTCCTTCAGGTCGGCGGGCACCGTCTGCAGCGACTGGTACAGGCTGAACGCCATGTTCCACGCCTGGCTGGTGAAGATCGCGAAGATCGCCGCGAGTTCCAGCCCCAGCACGCGGCCGGGGAACAGGTTCATGAAGAACACGACGGTGAACGTGAGGAACCCGAGGATCGGCACCGACTGCAGGATGTCGAGGATCGGGATCAGGATCAGCGCGGCGCGCCGGCTTTTCGCCGCGGCGGTGGCGTAGGCGAAGGTGAACACCAGCGACGCCGCCAGGGCCGCGAACATGCGCATCGTGGTGCGCACGGCGTAGTCCGGCAGGTGGCGGGGATCGAGGCTGACCGCCAGCGCCTCCGGTGCATCGATCCGCTCGAAGGTGCCGCGCGCGACGTGCGCGACGGCAATCAGCGCCCCGAACACGCACAGCACGGCTGCGGCATCCCACAGGTTCGGCAGGCGCCTTCCGTGTGTGAGGGCGGGGTGGATGGTGGCTGACATCTGGCTCGGACGGGGGTTGCGGCGTGCCCTGTTAGCCCGGGCCGGGCTGTGAAGTCACGCCCTGCCGGCGTGGCAATCGCGTGACGGCCGTCAGTCGCCGGTGCTGCCGAAGCCACCCTCGGTGCGGGTTGTGGCATCGAGGCTGTCCACCTCGTGCCAGCGCGCGCGAACCACCGGCGCCAGCACCGCCTGGGCGATGCGCGCACCGCGTTCGATGGTGAACGGCGCATCGCCCGCGTTCAGCACGATCACCTGCACCTCGCCGCGATAGTCCTCGTCGATCGTGCCGGGGCTGTTCGGCAGCACGATGCCATGGCGCAGCGCGAGGCCCGAGCGCGGCCGCACCTGAAGCTCGTATCCGGGCGGCAGGGCGATGGCGAGGCCGGTCGGGATCAGCGCGCGCTTGCCCGGATCGATGGTGACCGGCGCATCGACCGCGGCCAGCAGGTCCATGCCCGCCGCGCCGGCGGTGGCGTAGGCCGGAAGCGGCAGGTCGGTGTTGTGCGGCAGGCGGCGCACTGCGATCTGGATGGTCATGGCGCGATCATGCGATGCGTCTGGCGGGCAGGCAATTGACCTGGAACGTCGAACCTGCGGCTTCGACCCAGGTATGTCATTGGGCGAACCCCGCCGGTCGGGATAAGCGCAGGTCGGCGTGTAATTAAATTCTCCCCCTCCCCTTGCGGGAGGGGGTTAAGGGAGGCGCGATCCCCTCTCCCCACCCCCCTCCCGCATGGGGAGGGGGAGGACTTGCCACTTGGAGCGCCTGCTTCGCAGCGGATCCTAACGGGCCGCCGTCATTTGTTGATGTGACTTCAGGAAGGCACGTACCCGGTTGATGGTCCGGGCCTTTAGTTCCGGCGGATCCTTCCAGGGATACACCGATACGTCGGCGTTCGGCGCCAGCGATGCGATGTCGACGGCCGTTTGGTACACGTGCGCCGCGGTGTCGTCCGGCAGAACAAGCATCGGCGTCTGGCAATTGCGCACGAACTCACGCGACACGCTGTACACGAAGTCGGGCCGGACACGGTAAAGGTTGGTCAGGTATTTCTCGATGGTCTCCATCGACACATCAGGCTGCCTGGCACGGAATTCTTTCGCCCAGACATCGAGGCTCAAATCGTACATCACGTTCGGGCTCTCAGGCCGATGGCCGATCGGCTGGCTCAGCACCGCCGCGACGACGCGATCCGGCGCCCGCTCCATCAGCTTGAGGGCAAACGAGCCGCCGATGCAGTTGCCGAAGAAGAAGAACTGGCGGATGCCGAGATGGTCCATCAGTCCCAACTGGTCGTCGGCGAAAGCGTCCCACGGGTCATTGACCGGGATCGGCCCCGTGGATTCGCCGCCCGTGGCGTTGCGCTGGTCCATGGTGATGCAGCGGAAGTCACTTTTGAATTCGTCCCGCGCGTTGATGACCGCCGTCGCCCAATTGCTGATGCGCGAGTTCAGCCCGCCGCCCGGGACGACCAGCAGCGGAAAGCCGGAGCCGACATCCTGGTAACGGATGCGGACGTTGCCTTTTTCGTAGAACTTGAAGGCTCCTCCTGGGTCAGCCTGTTGAGCAAACACCTGCGGTGCCGCGGCAGCCATCGCTGCTACGGCCCCCGTCGTCAGGATATTGCGTCTGATCGGATCCATGATTTGTGTCCTCCCGGGTTACTGTCATGGCAGGCGCCCGCGACCTGAATGAACGGAGTGAACCAACACGGCGGGCGGGATTTCAGCCATTGTCGTTGGTACCCGGCTTTCGTAGCATATTTCCTCCCGGCGCCGAAGCGCCGGCAGTCGCGTATCCGGACATAGGGCCTACGCCACTTCCAAACCTGCCGCCATCGCCATCGCACGCAAATTGCGATAACCGAGCCGCGCATAGGTCAGCGGATGCGCCTTGCGCGGATCCTGCTCGGCCTCCACCACCAGCCAGCCGGCATACCCCGCCTCGCGCAACCGGTGCAGCAGCGGCGCGAACGCGATGCAGCCGTCGCCGGGAACCGTGAACACACCCTCCAGCACCGCACCCATGAAACTCAAATCCTCGGCCAGCGCGCGATCGAGCACCGCGCGGCGGACATCCTTGCAATGCACATGCACGACCCGAGCGATATGTCGTTCGCAGCAGTGCTGCCGGATCGCCGCCGGCGAACAGGCAATGACCGGTGTCGAACAGCAGTCCTGCCGCCTCGCCGCTGCCTGCCATCAAACGGTCGATGTCCGCCTCGGTCTGCACGATCGTGCCCATGTGGTGATGGAACGCCATGCGCACGCCGAACGCGGCCATGCGTTCGGCGAGTTCGGTGACCTTGCGGCCGTACGCCGGCCAATCGGCATCCGCCAGCGTGGGACGTTGCGAGATCGGCGGAAAGCCTCCGTCGTGACGCCGGCCGGACGTATCGGCATAGACGACGACCTTGCACCCGAGATCGCGCAGCAGTGTCAAATGCGGTTCGATCGCTGCGAATTCCGCCGCGACCTCGCGCTCGAAGATGCGTCCGTCGAACCAGCCGGAGATCAGCTGCAATCCGTGTCGTGACAGGATCGGCCCCAGTTCAGCCGATGTCCGGGGAAATTTTCCGCCGAGTTCGGTGCCGCTGTAACCCGCTTCGCGCGTCTCGGCGAGGCATGTCTCGAGCGGAATGTCGCCGCCGAGTTCCGGCATGTCGTCGTTCGACCAGGTGATCGGATTGATGCCGATTTCAATGCTGCTTCCCGCGCGGCTACCCGCGACACTTCCCTCTGTCACACCAACCTCCAATCACCGCGCCAATGCAATCGAAGCCTGCTCCGCGGCCTGCAATGCCGCGACGGCGTCGTCCGCGGTCGCACCCTCTGCTGCGCCGCCGCGCACCCATGCCGCAAAACTCTCCGCCTGACGCCGCAATGCCTGCATGAAGACCTGTTCGCCATCCGGCGGCCAGAGGAAGCGACAGTCCTCGGCATCGCGCGTGCCGAAGACCTCCACACGGCAGACATCTCCCAGAGGAAAGCGCCGGCCAAGCGAAACCAGTGCCGTGCTGCCGCCCGACAACGTGCACAGCGCCTGGGCGCTCTCGGCGTCGCCTGTCACAACCGGCTCGACCGAGACCGATGCAACGGCCGGAGCAATGCCGGAAAACTCCTGACCACTGAGCCAGCGGATCTGGTCGAACTCGTGCACACCCATGTCAACGAAGATACCGCCACTGCCGGCGTGAAACTGCACCGGCGGCGGTTCGCCATCCCATTGGTAGCAGGCGAGGAAGTACAGCGCCCCCAACTCGTCATTTGCGATGCGCCGCCGCAGGCGCTGCAGCGCAGGCACGAAGCGACGCCAATAGGCGACCTGTAGTTTGACATTGCGGTGCTCGGCGATCGATGCCGCCTCGCGCGCCTGTTGCGCCGTGATGCCGCAGGGCTTCTCGCAGAGGATCGGCAGCCCGGCATCCGCAATCCGCTCCACAAGGCCAAGATGCAGCGTGCTCGGCGCCGCCACCAGCACGCCATCGAGGCCGCCCGCCTGCAGCATCGCCGCCACGTCCGAATAGGTCGCAATGCCGTCCCGCTGCACCGCGGCCCGCGCCGGTTCCGACGGCTCCGCCACCGCGACGACGCGCACCGTCTCGCTGTCGGCCAACGCCCGCAGATGCGTGCGCCCCATCCGTCCGGCACCGATCAGCCCGAGGCGAAACGCGGTCATGGTCAAATCTCCCGCTCAATCCGTGTCGATTGTCAGGGAAACGTCATTCTCGGCGACCGACCATTCATTGACCAGCGTATAGCCAATTCCCAACAGCACCGGTCCCAGGAAAATGCCGATCAGGCCGAATGCAATCGCGCCTCCCAGCACGCCGAGCACCGTGAGCACAAAAGGCAGTTGTGCGCCGCGGGCGATGAAATAGGGGCGGATGACGGAATCCGCGCCCGACACCGCGACCACGCCATAGACCGCGAGGACGATGCCCCAGCCGAGATGGCCGGTGCCCATCAGCCACAGCGCGCCGGGATCCACACCAGCGGCGCACCGATTGGCAGCACCGACGAGGAAGCCGGCGACGCGCCCAGCAGCACCGGCCGCGGCACGCCGGACAGCCACAGTCCGAATGCGGTCAGGACGCCCTGGACGATGGCGGTCAGCAGGATGCCGTAGACCACGCCGCGCACCGTCGCACCGGTGACCTCGATCAGCCGGTCGGCCCGCGCGCCGGCGATGCGATGCAGGATCACGCGCAGCCGCGCGGCGATCGGGTCGCCATACAGGTAGAAGAAGAACGCGATGAACAGCGCGAGCACGAACAGCAGCACGCCATTCGCCAGGCCCAGCAGCAGGCCAAGCCCGCCTTCCAGGACGATGCCGAAATAGGGCTGCAGCGCCTCGACCATGATGCTGATATCGGCCGCCCAGCGGTTCCACAGATTGCCGAGCGTCTGGCCGATCAGCGGGATATCGAACACCCAGCCCGGCGAACCAGGCAGCCCGGCGCGCAATGCGTCATCGACGACGCCGCGCAGATGGTTCACGTCGGTGGCGCCGCCAGGTGCCGCAAGCGCCAGCGGCAGCACCAGAACGACGGCGGTCAGCGCCACCATCACGCCGGCCGCCGGGCCTCGACGCAGCCGCAGGTGCGTGTGCAGCCACTCGCACACCGGCCACGTGGTGAACACCAGGATCGCAGCCCACAGCAGCGATGAGAAGAACGGGTACAGCACGAGGACGCAGCCGACGGCGATCCCGCCCAGCAGCAGCGCCAACAGCACGCGTTCCGCGGTCATGCGCTGGTCATTCCCCCCGCTCGCTTGTAGCCTCCCCGGGCGTTTCCGGGGAGATCCGCCATGCCACGCCTGGCTGCCAACCTGTCGATGATGTTCAATGAAGTGCCGTTCCTCGACCGTTTCTCAGCCGCACGCAAGGCAGGGTTCGACGGCGTGGAGTTCCTGTTTCCCTACGAGCATCCGAAGGCCGAACTGCGCAAGCGTCTGGACGGCGAGGGCCTGACCCAGGCGCTGTTCAACATGCCGCCCGGCGATTGGGCGAAAGGCGACCGCGGCATGGCGAGCCTGCCGGGGCGGCAGGGCGAATTCCGCGAGGGCGTCAAGCAGGCGCTGGACTACGCCGAAGCGCTTGGCGGCAAGCTGGTGCACTGCATGGCGGGGATCGTGCCGGCCGGCGTGTCGCAGGTGACGGCCGCCAGCGTGTATGCCGCGAACCTGGCCTGGGCGGCGGAGCAGGCGCAGCAGGCGGGCGTGAAGCTGGCGATCGAGCCGATCAATCATCGCGACATGCCCGGCTACTTCCTGAACACCGAGGCGCAGGGGGCGGCGGTGGTCGAGGCGATCGGACGCGACCGGCTCGGGTTGCAGTTCGACGTGTATCACTGCCAGACCACCGAGGGCGACATCACCAAGCGCATGGAGCAGTTCCTGCCGGTCATCGCCCACATGCAGATCGCCGATGTGCCGGCGCGCAATGAACCGGGGACGGGCGAGATCGGCTGGAAGTTCGTGTTCCGGCGGATGGATGAGCTTGGCTACCGCGGCTGGGTCGGCTGCGAGTACCGGCCGGCGGGCGATACCGTCGCGGGGCTGAAGTGGCGGCAGGAATTCGGCGTCTGAAAGCAGAATCCACCACAAAGACACGAAGGCACGAAGGTTTCTCGGCATTGCACAGACTTCGTGCCTTCGTGTCTTTGTGGTGAACCCTTGGGAGGCATGACATGAAGATCGGATTTATCGGCCTTGGCATCATGGGCCGCCCGATGGCGCTCAATCTGAAGAAAGCCGGCCACGACCTGATCGTGCCGGAGCGCAAGACGCCTGACAGCCGAGGTGCGCGACGCAGCCGAGGCGGTGACGGACGGGAAGAGCGTCGCGGCCAGGTCCGAGGTGCTGATCCTGATGGTGCCCGACACGCCGGACGTCGAGACGGTGCTGTTCGGTCCGAACGGCGCGGCCGAGGGCCTGAAGCGCGGCACGCTGGTGATCGACATGTCCTCGATCAGCCCGCTCGCGACCAAGGAGTTCGCCAAGAAGATCAACGCGCTCGGCTGCGACTACCTGGACGCGCCGGTGTCGGGCGGCGAGGTGGGCGCCAAGCAGGCCACGCTGACCATCATGGTGGGCGGCCCCGAGGCGGCGTTCGCCCGCGCCAAGCCGCTGTTCGAGGCGATGGGCAAGAACATCACCCACGTCGGCAACGAGCCCGGCGCCGGCCAGATCTGCAAGGTCGCCAACCAGATCATCGTCGCGCTGAACATCCAGGCTGTGTCCGAGGCCCTTGTCTTCGCAGCCAAGGCGGGCGCCGACCCGGCCAAGGTGCGCGGCGCGCTGATGGGCGGCTTTGCCTCCTCGCGCATCCTGGAGGTGCACGCCGAGCGGATGCTGAACGGCACGTTCGACCCGGGCTTCCGCATCCGCCTGCACCAGAAGGACCTCAACCTCGCGCTCACCGCGGCCAAGGAACTTGGCCTGTCGCTGCCCAACACGGCGACCGCGCAGCAGATGTTTTCGTCCTGTGCGGCGCATGGCGGTGCCGACCTCGATCACTCGGCGATGGTGCTCGCGATCGAGGGGCTGGCGGACTTCTCCATTCGATCCAAGAAATAATGATCGGAAAGCCAGGAGAAACGAGTTCGCATGGATTGAACAGGGGTTGAATTTCGGGGCGAAAGGATCATAAGCTTTCCCGCTCGCGTCGAACTGAGAACTCCTGCCATGCACGCGGGGATTGCAGGCGCGGGCCGAGAGGAAAGGCCGCCGATGTCCATGCGTTTTACGGAGATTGGCCAGCAGCTGAGGGCCTATCGCCTGGAGTCCGGACTGCGCGCGGAGGAGATCGCCGCACGGCTCGGCGTGTCTCGCGCGGCGCTCTATCGCTACGAAAAAGGCGAGGTCATCAAGCTCGACACGATCAAGCGCCTGGCGGAACTGCTGAAGATTTCGCCGCTGTCGCTGCTCGGCATCGGGGTCGAGTACTACAGCCGGCCGATCGGCTACTTCGAGCGGGTCCGCCAGTTGGAGGAGACCGCCGACCAGATCCTGCAGTTGTTCGGGCCGGTCTGCTATCCGACGACCTCCGATGCCTACGACAACGCGCTGTCCGAGGCGTTCGAAGAGGCGGCGGAGCAGGCGACAGCCGAACGGGCGGCGATGCGGTCGATGGCCGGCCAGGTGCTCGGCATCCTGACGGCACGCAAGCGGATGTATGGCACGCGGCGGCCCGGGATCATTGCCATGGTGTCGATGTCCTCGGTGCAGCGGCTGCTCGAAACGGGCGTGGCAGGCGGCATCCAGGTCTCCGACCGGGTTCGCCAGATCTGTCGCGAAGTGGCGGTGACCGAGGTGGAGAACATGGCCGCGCTGATGGAGGTGGAGCCGATGGGCCTCCAGTTCGGCCTGCTGACCGGCGCGGAGCCCTCCTCGGCATTCAAGATCATCCGTGCGCGCGACCGGGTGAGCCTCGCGATCAATCCGTTCCGCACGGACGCGCATCCATCGGCGGTCACGGGGGTCGCGATGATCACCGGGGCGGACGAAGCGGTTGCCGCACATCAGCGGGTCGCGGAGGCGACCTGGCGCGAGGCGCTGAAGGGTCCCGCCGGGGCGGCCCGGCTGCGTCAGATGGTGGCCAGCCGCGACCACCGCCTGACGTCCGGATCAAGTCCGGCGGGGGTGGGCGCTGCGCTGCCGCTTCTCTATGGTGGGGACATGCCGTCCCGCACCGTTCCCCCTCTGCCAGTGCACCCCGACGTCGAGATCTGTTCCGAACAGCGCGTGTGGAACGGGCGGTTTCCGCTCGATGTCGTGCGGTTTCGCCATCGCCGCTTCGACGGGGCGATGTCGGGCGTGAAGACGTGGGAGGTCTGGCGGCGCGGCCGAGCCGCGGCGGTGCTGCCGTACGATCCGGTGGCGGATGCGGTGGTGCTGATCGAGCAGTTCCGGCTGCCGGCGCTGGCCGCCGGGCTCGATCCGGTGCTGGTCGAACTGCCGGCCGGGCTGTGCGATGACGGCGAGACGCCGGAGACGACCGCGCGGCGCGAGACCGTCGAGGAGATGGGGCTGACGGTCGGCGCGATGCGCCGTATCGGCGGCTTCCTGCTGACGCCCGGCGGGTCGGACGAAGTGTGCGAGCTGTATGCCGGGTGCGTGCAGGCGCCCCCGGCCGATGGCGGCGGCATTGCCGGCCATGCCGGGATGGCGTCGGAGCATGAGGACATTCGCGTGCGCGTCTGGCCGGCGGACCAGGCGATCGAGGCGGCACTGGCCGGCCGGCTGCCGAATTCGGTGGCCGCGATCGGGCTGCTGTGGCTGGCGGTGCGGCGCGACGCGCTGCGGAAGGAGTGGATCACGCCATGACCGAGAAGCTGTTTCTGGATGACCCGCGGCTTCGCGCGGCCACCGGCACGGTGCTGGCGAGCGGGCCGGACGGGGTCGTCCTGGACCGCACGGTGTTCTATGCGCGCTCGGGCGGGCAGCCCGGCGATGTCGGCGTGCTGCGCTGGGACGGCGGCGAGACCGCGATCGCCGACACCGTGAAGGGCGACGGGGAGACGATCCTGCATCTGCCCGGCGCAAGGCGCGGCGGTCGCCCGCGGTCGGCGCGACGGTGCAGGGCGAGATCGACTGGGATCGCCGCTACCGGCTGATGCGTATGCACACCGCGATGCATCTGCTGTGCAGCCTGATCAAGGGCGCCGCGGTCACCGGCGGCTCGGTCGGCGCGGACCGCTCGCGGCTGGATTTCGACCTGCCCAATCCGCCGCCCAAGGAGACGATCGAGGCCGGATTGAACGCGCTGATCGAGGCCGACTATCCGGTGCGGATCGAATGGGTCGACGAGGCGGTGCTGGATGCGGATCCGGGACCTGGTGCGCACGATGTCGGTGGCGCCGCCGCGCGGGACGGGACGGCTGCGGCTGATGCGGATCGGCGAGGGCGATACGCTGGTCGATCTGCAGCCCTGCGGCGGCACGCATGTCGCGCGCACCGGTGAGATCGGGCGGATTGCGGTGGTGAAGATCGAGAATAAGGGCAGGCAGAACCGGCGGATCATCATCGCGCCGGCCGGGCAATAAGGTTCCATACGGAGACGCCGGGAGACGTTCGGTGGGCCACTGAGGAAGATTCGATGCGATTCGCGTGCAGCGCCACTTTTCAACGCCGCGACCCTCCGCTAGTCGCCGTGTCCTCCGTGAGGAACCTTTCTTTGGCTATCGGACGACGAAAGGGGAAACAATGGACCCGCTGGTGACGACCGAATGGCTTGCCGCGGAACTCGGCAAGCCCGATCTCGCGGTATTCGACGCCACGAAATACCTGCCGAACGAGAACAAGGACGGGCGCGCCGAGTACCTGCGCGCGCACATACCTGGCGCGCGGTATTTCGACATCGACGAGGTGGCGGACACCGATACCGACCTGCCGCACATGGTGCCGACACCGGGACGGTTCGCGAAACTGCTCGGCGGGATGGGCGTCGGCAATGCGACGCGCGTCGTGTTCTACGACCAGAAGGGGCTGGCATCCGCGGCGCGCGGCTGGTGGCTGATGGGGCTGTTCGGCCACGACCGTGCCGCCGTGCTCGATGGCGGCTTGCCGAAATGGGTCCGCGAGGGGCGCCGGACGGAAGACGGCCCACCGGCGATGCCGAAGCCCGTCGCGTTCCGGCCCGACTATCGCGCGGCCCGGGTGCGCGGCATCGGCGACGTGCTGGGCAATGTGGCGACACGCTCCGAACTGGTGCTGGACGCGCGCGCGGCGGGACGCTTCACCGCCGAGGTGCCGGAGCCGCGGGCGGGCATGCGCAGCGGGCACATCCCGGGTTCCGCCAACCTGCCCTACACCGATCTGCTGAACGCCGACGGCACGTTCCGCACGCCCGACGCGGTGCGCGCACGCCTGGCACAGGCGGGCGTGGATGGATCGCGCCCGGTGGTCACAAGCTGCGGGTCCGGTGTCACGGCCTGCATCCTGACGCTCGGTCTGCGTCTCGCCGGGTTGCCGGAGGGCGCGGTCTACGACGGCTCCTGGACCGAATGGGGCGGCCGCGCCGACACACCGGTGGAAACGCAGCGACCATGACCGAGACCTCGAAACGCGGCTTCCGCACGCGGCTGTCGCACACCGGGCGCCCCGGCAAGCACACGCATGGCTTCGTCAATCCGCCGCTGCTGCGCGGCTCGACCGTGCTGTATCCGACGGTGGCGGAACGGCGTGCCATGGCCGCGCGGCGCGGCGAGCGTGTGCTGACCTACGGCTTGGGCGGGTCCGAGACCCATTGGGCGCTGGAGGACATGATCGCCGAGGTCGAAGGCGGCACGCGCTGCGCGATCGTGTGTTCGGGACTGGCCGCGGTGACCACGCCGCTGCTGGCGTTCCTGAACACGGGCGAGCATTGCCTGATGCCGGATTCGGTGTACGGCCCGTCGCGCAACTTCGCCGAGGGATTTTTGCAGCGCTTCGGCGTCGAGACGACGTTCTACGATCCGGTGATCGACGAGGCGGGGATTGCCGGTCTCATGCGACCGAACACCAAGGTCGTTTACGCCGAAAGCCCGGGCAGCCATACCTTCGAGGTGCAGGACATTCCGGCGATCGCCCGTGCAGCGCATGCGCGCGGCGCAAAAGTGCTGATGGACAACACCTGGGGCATCCATCATTTCCAGCCGTTCAAACACGGCGTCGATGTGTCGATCCAGGCGGCGACGAAATATCCTGCTGGGCACTCGGACGTTCTGATCGGCAGCATCACGGTGAACGCGGCCGAGGACTGGGAACGGCTGCATGCGACGTCGCGCGGGCTGGGACAGTATGCCAGTCCGGACGATTGCTGGCTGACGTTGCGCGGCATGCGCACGATGGGCGTGCGGCTCGCACAGCAGATGGACTCGGCGATCGAGGTGGCGCACTGGCTGAGCAGGCGCCCGGAGGTGCAGCAGGTGCTGCATCCGGCGCTGCACGGCGCACCGGGTCACGCGATCTGGAAGCGCGACTTCACCGGTGCATGCAGCCTGTTCGGCGTCGAGTTCAAGCCGGAGTTCTCCGCGGAAAGCACGCACGCGCTGGTGGAATCGCTGGAGCTGTTCGGCATCGGCGCGTCATGGGGCGGGTTTGAAAGTCTCGCCCTGCCGACGACCGGATTCATCACGCGCACGGCGGGAAGCGGCAGGTTCGAGGGTCCACTGATCCGGCTGCATATCGGGCTCGAGGATGTGGCGGACCTGATCGCCGATCTGGAGCAGGGGCTGCAGGTGATGCGGGAATTTGGCCGCGATGCAGGATCACGTCCGCCGATAGGAGATGCGCGGGTCCAGCCACGGATACGCCACGTCCAGCACAAAGGTCGCGAGGCCGAGCGCCACGATCACGGTGAACACGATGCCCTGGATCAGGAAGTGGTCGTTCTCGCGGATCGCCTGGAACAGCAGCGCGCCGATCCCCGGATAACCGAAGATCACCTCCACCAGGACGGCACCGGAAAGGATCTGCCCCAGCGCCAGCGCCAGCGCCGTCGTCTGCGGCAGGATCGCATTGCGCAGGCAATAGCGCAGAAAGACGGTCGAGCTTTTCAAACCCTTCGCCTCGGCAAAAGTCACATAATCCTCGCCCATCGTCGTCACCATCATGCCGCGCATCGCCAGCGCCCAGCCGCCGGTCGCGACCAGCACGATCGACAGTGCCGGCAGCAGCGCATGGGCGAGCACGTCCAGCGCGAAGCCCATTGAGAGCGACGGGATAGCGCCCGCGCTGTAGCCGCCGAAGATCGGCAGCAGCTGCACCTGGAATGCCAACAGGTACATCAGGATCAGGCCGAGCAGAAAGAACGGGATCGCATGCAGCGCCCATAGCGGCGGCATCAGATAGCGCAGCCAGTGCGGCGCGCCGGGCCAGGCAAGCAGCGCACCGAGGAACGTGCCGATGGCGAACGACAGCAGCGTGGTGACGCCGAGCAGACCGATGGTCCAGGGCAGCGCCTCGGCGATCATCTCGCGCACCGTGCGTGGGTAGTTGGCAATCGAGTAGTTGAAATCCAACCGCGTCGTGTCGTGCAGATAGGTCAGGTATTGCCGCCACAGCGGTTTGTCGAGCCCGAAGCGCTGGTTATATTCCTTCACCATCTCCTCGATGCCCGCATGCACATAGCCGCCAAGCTGCGCCGACTGCAGCAGCTTGGTGCGCACGGGGTCCTGCCCCGACAGCCTGGGCAGGAAGAAGTTCAACGACGCCGCGAGCCAGACGATCAGCAGGAACACCCCGAAGCGGCGGGCGATGTAGGCGGCCTGCATGCGTCAGGCCGGCTGCAGATTCCACAGCACGATCGGATAGGTCAGGTGCCATGATGCGCCGTTGACGTAGTTGTTGTCTGCCGTCGGCCAGTTCTTCCAGTAGGTGGTGTTCATCGGAATCCGATGAAAATTCTGCACCAGCTGGATGTCCGGCAGCTCCGGCAGCCAGATCTCCATCGCACGATGGAACAGTTCTATCATTTTCGGCTTGTCGTTCGGATCGGTGACGTACATCTCGTCGGTGATCTTGTCGAACGCCTCGTTCTTCCAGCGTGCGAAGTTCACCAGGTGTGCGCCGGGCACCGCGACGCTGCGCCCCTGATAAAGCCGCAGCATCGAGTAGGGCTCGTTGATCGCCCCGCCATGACCGTAGATCGAGCCCACGAACTGGCCCTTCTGGAAGCGATCGTCGAAATCCGGCGGCATGCTCAGGGCGGCTTCGACGCCATGGCGCTTCAGCATCTCGGACAACACCGGACCGATCGCCGGGCCGGCCGCGCCGAAGCCGATGATGTCCACCGTCAAGCGCTTGCCCTGCGGGTCGACCCAGAAGCCGGCGGAATCCTTCTTGAAGCCCTTGCCCGACAGAAGCGCGTCGCCCTTCTTCGGTTCAAACGCCAATGTATCGTATTTCTTCAGCAGGTCCTTCACCGAATCGAAATACGGCTGCAATGGCGGGTAGGCCGGCATCGGCAGCGACGACACCTGCGACGCACCGAGATAGCCGACGTCGATCAGTTGGTCGCGGTCGATGTAATAGGACAGTGCCCAGCGCACGTCCTTGTCGTCGAACGGCTTCACCTCGTTGTTGACGTAGAGCGAGATCGGCCACCAATCGACATAGCCGTACGGCGCCTTCTGTGCGGTGTGCGTGATGATCTTAGGATTGCCGCGGAACACGGTGGGAAAAGTCGCCGGCTGCATGCCGGTTCCCGCATCCAGCTGATTGGTGATCAGCGCCTGCGCCGTCGCCTGCTCGCCGGCGTATGGCAGCCAGATCGTGCGCTCGATCGCCGGCAGTGGTGCCAACCCGGCCTTCACCGCCCACCATTCCGGTCGCCGCTCGAACACCTTCTGCTGCAATGAGGCGTCCGCCACCTTCCACGGACCGGTGCTCACCGGCCAGCCTTTTGCGATGTCGAAGTGCTTGAACGTGGTCCAGTCCTGACCGTCGAAGATGTGCTTGGGCACGATGTAGACGCCGATGTCGTACTTGTAGGTCATGAAGAAGAAGAAGCGCGGCGCCGGCACGATGAAATCGACCACGACCGTGTTGGCGTCGGTCGCCTTCGCCTCCTTCAGCACCTGCTGCACATCGACGCCCCATTTCACCTTCGGCCCGATGTCGCGCAAACTGTTCAGCGTGTAGGCAACGTCCTCGGCCGAGAACGGCGTGCCGTCGGACCAGGAAATCCCCGAGCGCGTCTTGATCGTAAGCTGCTTGAAATCCGGCGCGAACTGGTAGCTTTCCGCCAGCCACATATAGGTCTTGTCGGCAAACGCGCTGTAGTAGGCCAGCGGTTCGTAGATGATGTTCGGGCCGTTCTGATGGTTCGCCCCGATCGAGTATGGGTTCCACAGCTCGAAATCGACCCAGCGACCTTCCCGTCCGCCCCACACCAGGGACATCGTCCGGTTGCGCGGAACCGCGGATTGTTGCGCAGTCGCCAGCCCGATCGGCGTCAGTGCCGCGACCGTCGCTGCGGCCGCGCCCCTGATGAGGTCGCGCCGCTTCGGGCTCGCGCCCCTGCTGTCGTTCGACATGGCCAGTTTCCTCCAATTCCGCGTCGCGCACGGTCGGGCGGGACTATGCACGCACCCGGACCCGGATCAAGGGCGTTCAGAACCCGAACATGTGGTCCAGCGAAAACCCACCGGCGTCATCCATCAGACCGTGATAGCCGAACAGCCGGCAGGTCGTGTCGCGCACCAGCACGTAGCCGTCCGGACCCGCCTGCCGCAGCGCCGCGTCGCCGAACACCGTGTGCGGCCACACCATCGTCGAGCCCGAACAGGCGATCGCCATGCGCTGCTCGGCGATCACCGCGCCGGCGCCGTCATGCAGCAGCAGCGCCGTCGCGGACTGCGCATGCCATGGCGCCGATGCCGGATAGATCAGCACCGCGAAGCTGCGCCGCCGCGCATCGCCGAGCTTGAGGAACAGCCGCGTCGTCAGTCCCGGCGGCGGACCGGAATAGGACTGCGGCTCGTCCTTGTAGGTCATCACCGTGTTGAAGATGTGCGCGCCAAAGCTGGATTCCGCCGACGTGGCCGGATGCGCCGATCCTCGTAGCGGAACAGCGCGTGCAGCCAGCCATCCGCCTCGCCGCCATCGCGGAAGTCGTAGACCAGCTCTGCATGTCCTGCATCCACCGCGAATTCGTCGAAATCCAGCACCACGTCGTGATCGCGCGGCAGGCAGCCCAGGAACCGCTCCGCCACCTTGCGTCCGGCTTCGTCGAACACATCGAGCCGGATCGGCAGCGTGGCCTGCGACACCGCCATCGGCGTCGGCTGCACGATGCTGCGGAACCGTTCGCGCGGCAGCACGGGAAACGGCAGCAGATAGCCTCGGCCAAGCTGCCCGGGCAGATCCGGGATCACCGGATCCGACCGCAGATCGCCGCGCTCGACATTGACATGGGCGATGCGCACGCGCTCGCCGCGCGTCACCTCATAGCGCGGGACGCACGACATGGCGCCCCGCACGCAGCTCGATCTGCGCCGGCCAGCGCACGATCGGGCAGCAGCCGCGCCACATCCACGGCGACCGTCGCGAATGGCCCGACTTCTCCGCCAACGCTACCGGTCGCTCCGCGCCCATGCGGTCGAGCGCGATCGCGCCCGCGCGGGATCGGTGCCGCGTGGCTGTTCTGCAGCCACAGGATCACCCGCTCGTCCTCGCGCGGCGCAGGCAGCCCGGCGTAGCGATCGGACGGCCACGCGTTCGCGTCATGCGTGCAGGACAGGCTGCTGCCATTGTCGGAGGCGTAGGTGTCGAGCGCGTATTTCACCACGTCATGGCCCGCCACGCCGATCGCGTGCACAAAAAGCTGGCCGGTGAATTCCGCCAGGCCGAAGCGCTCGCGCACCGCGCGGCTGTCGATGGAAAAACCGCACGGCCCCGCTGCAATTTCCTGCTGCCAGGTGGCCAGCGTCTTGCCTGCCGCATCGAACAGCCGCAGCCAGAGCAGGATCGCGCCGGCGCCGTAGCCGGCCCAGTAGTTCGCCGACACCAGCCGCGTGGACATCCCGTTCGCATCACGGAAAAAGACAAAATTCGTCGCGAAGTTCAGCTTGTCGAGATAGCGCGCCCGGTTGGTCAGCAGTCTCGGCCGGAAGTTTTGCCTCATCCAGCGTGACGACATCGGCGCCGGGCGGCACGAGGTCGGCAATGCGCGCCGCAATGCGCGCGGCATCGAACGCCGCGATCAGCACGATGCGTGCGCCGCTTGCCGGCAGATCGGTCAACGGGCGCGCGATCAGCCCGGCGCGTTCCGTGCCGACCGCGGTCACGTCGTGCACGTAAAGACCCGCCACGTGCGGCGCGTCCGGATACAGCGCGAACAGTGCCTCGGCGATGCCGTCAGGATCGTACACCGCCACCGGCCCGGTCCGCGCCAGCCGTCCGTACAGCAGTCCGATCGCCTCGGCGGCCAGGGGATGCGCCAGCGCCTTGTAGAGCACATTGCCCCCGGCGCGATTGTCGAAGGTCTGGATGTGCAGCATGGTCCCGTCCTAGATGCCGAGCCTGCGGCACATCTCGGCCGCCGCGGCCGGCGTATCGTCAAGCGGCGACACCGGCCAGTTCTCGTAGCGGCCGCCGAACGCGCGCACCCGCCCCTCTGCTAGCAGCGCCTCGATGAACAGCCGATTGCGCCGCGACCGGCCGGGCAGTGCGGCCAGCAGGACCGGGGCCTCGGTCGCCACCGCCTCGGACACCATCGAGACGCTGTCCACCGTGACGACGATCGCGTCCGCCAGGGCGAGCATGCCGAAATACGGATTGTCGCCGCTGCCATCCCAGACATAGCCGCCGAGCGGCGCCAGCGCCTCCGTCAGCACGCGCGTCACCGCCGGATCGGTGCGCCGCGAGGGCGTGACCGCAACGCCGACGCCGTCGCGACCGCATCATCGCGGCAAGCTGGCCGGCGAGTTCGCGGCCGACCGACGCGTCCAGCCGGAACCGCCCATTGCTGCCGCCGATCAGCACGGCGACGAGCGGGCGCCGCAGGTGCTCGAAGCTGCGGGCGCCAGTGCGCTGCCGCCTCGTGCCAGCCGTGCTGCGGTGACCCGATGCAGGGCGGTCCGCGTCACCACGACGTTGGGTCCGCTCAGTTCGTCGTGTCGGTTCACCACGATCAGGTCGAAGCGACGAGGGTCCATGCGCGGGTGCTGCACCTGGACGACCGAACTGCCACCCCGGCGCAGTGCCGCGCCGACGGCAGCGGCCACGCCGCCGCAGCCGATCACCAACTCGGGCAGCGGCGCCCGCACCGCCTCGCGCACCGCCGCCAGCGGCGCGGGCCAGAGCGATGCCGCCAGCCACTTCCACGGCGCACGTGGCGCCAGCACCCGCAGTTCGGGCTGCAGGCCGGCCGCTTCGGCCAGGCCCAGCGCCTGCGCCTGCAGTCCGGCGAAGTCCTCGGTGAGAATCCAGGATGTTGCGGCAGCCGACATGCCGCGGCTTTTCGACGGGTATCGTCGGCCAGTCAACCAGCAGCCGACCTAACCGCCGCCGCGCTCGGCGCGCAGCTTCGCCCAGTAATCCAGACGCTTGCCGATCTCGCGCTCGAAGCCGCGATCGTGCGGGCGGTAGAACTGCTCGCGCGCCATGCCGTCGGGAAAGTAGTTCTGCCCGGAGAACGCCTCCTCGGCCGCGTGGTCGTATTCGTAGCCCGAGCCGTAGCCCAGGTCCTTCATCAGCCGGGTCGGCGCGTTGAGGATATGCGCCGGCGGCATCAGCGATCCGGTGGCCTTGGCCGCAGCGCGCGCCGCGCCATAGGCGGTGTAGATCGCGTTCGATTTCGGCGCGGTGCCGAGATAGATCACCACCTGCGCGATCGCCAGTTCGCCCTCGGGCGAGCCCAGGCGCTCATAGGTCTCCCAACCGGCCAGCGCCTGGGTCAGCGCATGCGGATCGGCCATGCCGATGTCCTCGGCGGCGAAGCGCACCAGCCGGCGGGCGATGTAGCGCGGGTCCTCGCCGCCGTTCAGCATGCGGGCGAACCAGTAGAGCGCCGCATCCGGGTCCGAGCCGCGCAGCGACTTATGCAGCGCGGAGATGAGGTTGTAGTGCTCCTCGCGGTCCTTGTCGTACAGCGCGGCGCGGCGGGCGAGCAGCGCGGCCAGCGCCGCCGGGTCCATCGCCGGCGTGTCGGGCGGCAAGCGCGAAGATCTGCTCGGCCATGTTGAGCACGTAGCGCCCGTCGCCATCGGCCATGGCACGCAGCGTCGCACGCGCCTCGGCATCGAGCGGCAAGGCGCGGCCGATCTCCGCCTCGGCCCGCGACGAGCAGCAGTTCCAGCGCCGCATCGTCCAGCCGGCGCAGCACCAGCACCTGGCAGCGCGACAGCAGCGCGCCGTTCAGCGCGAAGGACGGGTTCTCGGTGGTGGCGCCGATCAGCGTGATGGTGCCGGTCTCCACGACCGGCAGAAACCCGTCCTGCTGGGCGCGGTTGAAACGGTGGATCTCGTCGACGAACAGCAGCGTGCCCTGCCCGGTCCGCCGCCGCCGCGCCGCCTCGTCGAACGCGCGCTTGAGGTCGGCGACGCCGGAGAACACCGCCGAGAGTTGCACGAAATGCAGCCCCGACCGCGCCGCGAGCAGGCGCGCGATCGTGGTCTTGCCGCACCCGGGCGGCCCCCACAGGATCAGCGAGGCCAGCGAGCCCCGCTCCAGCATGCGGCGTGAGCGTGCCGTCGGGCCCGAGCAGATGGTCCTGCCCCACCACCTCGTCCAGCGTGCGCGGGCGCAGCCGGTCGGCGAGCGGGCGCGGGCCGGCAGGGGCGGCGGCCTCGGCAGGGGGGCCGAACAGGTCGTCGGCGGTCGCGGGCAAGAGGTGTGGCTGGGCACGCGGTTACAGAATAGCGTGCGCGTTCCGCAGCAGATAAATCGAATGCGGTACGCTTGGCGCCGCGAAATGTTGGGCGAGTTACGCCTCGGTCGCTTCCTCTTCCCGCTCCTGCACCGGGCCGCTGTCCAGGCCCTTCGCGCCGACGTCGCGATCGACGAACTCGATCACCGCCATGGACGCGGCATCGCCGTAGCGGACGCCGGCCTTCAGCACGCGGCAATAGCCGCCCTGGCGCGTGCGATACCGATCGGCCAGCGCACCGAACAGCTTCGACACGATCACATCGTCCCGCAACTGCGCATAGGCCAGCCGCCGCGCATGCATCCCGCCGCGCTTGCCCAGCGTGATCAGCTTCTCGGCCACCGGGCGCAGCTCCTTGGCCTTCGGCAGCGTCGTGGTGATCTGCTCGTGCTTGATCAGCGCCACGGCCATGTTGCGGAACATGGCCTGGCGATGACTGGACGTGACGCCGAGCTTTCGGCCGGCAACTCCGTGACGCATGACCTGCTATCCCTTCAGAACGGCTCTTCCAGCCGCTTGGCCAGATCTTCGATGTTCTCCGGCGGCCAGCCCGGCACGCTCATGCCGAGCGAGAGACCCATGGAGGTCAGCACCTCCTTGATCTCGTTCAGCGACTTGCGCCCGAAATTCGGCGTGCGCAGCATCTCCTGCTCGGACTTCTGCACCAGGTCGCCGATATAGACGATGTTGTCGTTCTTCAGGCAGTTGGCCGACCGCACCGACAGTTCCAGCTCGTCCACCTTGCGCAGCAGGTTGCGGTTGAACGGCAGGTTGTCTTCCGGCTCCTCGGCGCGGATCTGCTGCGGCTCATCGAAGTTGATGAACAGCTGCAACTGGTCCTGCAGGATGCGCGCCGCCACCGCCACCGAATCCTCCGGCGTCACCGCGCCGTTGGTCTCCACGGTCAGCAGCAGCTTGTCGTAGTCGGTGACCTGGCCGACGCGCGTCGGCTCCACCCGGTACGACACGCGACGCACCGGCGAGTAGATGGAATCCACCGGGATCAGCCCGATCGGCGCATCCTCCGGCCGGTTCACCGACGACGGCTGGTAGCCCTTGCCGAGGTTCACCGTGAACTCCATGCCGAGCTTCACGCCGTCGTCCAGCGTGCAGATCACCAGCTCGGGGTTCATGATGTCGATGTCGTGCCCGGCCTGGATCTGCCCCGCACGCACCTCGCCTGGCCCGGTGGCCGTCAGCGCCATGCGCTTCGGGCCTTCGCCGTGCATGCGCAGCGCAAGCTGCTTGATGTTCAGCACGATGTCGGTGACGTCCTCGCGGACGCCGGGAATGCTGCTGAACTCGTGCAGCACGCCGTCGATCTGCACGGCGGTGACGGCCGCACCCTGCAAGGACGACAGCAGGATGCGCCGGATCGCATTGCCCAGGGTCATGCCGAAGCCGCGCTCCAGCGGCTCGGCCACGATGGTCGCGACCCGCGACGGGTCGGCGCCGGGCTCGACCTCCAGCTTCTCCGGCTTGATCAGGGACTGCCAGTTTCGCTGGATGACTGCACTTTGCCTCATATGTTCAACCTTTCGGAACGCGGCCGAACCGGGGTCCCTCAACGAGCCACTGAAATCGTTCCGTCGTCTCCCGCCATGGCGGGCACCGCCTCAGACGCGCCGGCGCTTGCGCGGCCGGCAGCCGTTGTGCGGAATTGGCGTCATGTCGCGGATGGCGGAGATCGAGAACCCGACCGCCTGCAGCGCGCGCAGTGCACTCTCGCGACCCGAGCCCGGCCCGCTCACCTCGATCTCCAGGTTCTCCATGCCATGCTCGCGCGCCTTCTTGCCGGCGTCCTCGGCCGCGACCTGCGCCGCGTAGGGCGTCGATTTGCGGCTGCCCTTGAAGCCCTGGCTGCCGGAGGACGACCAGGCGATGGCGTTGCCCTGCGCGTCGGTGATGGTGATCACCGTGTTGTTGAACGTCGCGGCGACATGGGCGACGCCGGACGTGATGTTCTTGCGCTCCTTCCTGCGGGGGCGCGCACTCGCGGCGGGTCTCGCCATTATCCTGGATTCCTATTGCACATTGCCCCGCCCCCATCGGGCGGCGGCAGATTCTCGTTCCGGCTAGGCGGCGAAAACAGAAGCAGGCCTACTTGGTGACCTTCTTCTTGCCGGCGATTGCCACCGCCTTGCCCTTGCGCGTCCGCGCATTGGTGTGGGTCCGCTGGCCGCGCACCGGCAGACCGCGTCGATGCCGCAGGCCGCGATAGCAACCCAGATCCATCAGCCGCTTGATGTTCATCGCGACTTCGCGCCGGAGGTCGCCCTCCACGCGGTATTCGCGGTCGATCAGTTCGCGGATGCGCAGCACCTCATCGTCCGAGAGCTGGTTGACCCGGCGTTCGTCGGGGATCGTGAGCCTGCCGCAGATCTCGGCGGCCTTGGTGGGTCCTATTCCGTAGATGTAGCGCAGTCCTATGGTCACGCGCTTGTTGGTCGGGATGTTCACGCCGGCAATACGTGCCACGCCGCTTGCTCCTGCCGCCCCGGCAGTCGGGGCTGTTTGATCCGAAACGCGGGAATGTCCGCTGGGGCGCAACCTTGTGAGGTTGCACCGGAGCGGCGGAATATAGTTCGGCCGGCGGCGGAGTCAACGAAGCGAGTTCAAATTCGCGTGATCACCACGAGCCGCCATCTACGGCGCGGCATCCCCCAGCACGCGGTCGATCTGGCGCGCCACGTCGTCGATGTCCGCCATTCCGTCCACCGTTCGCAGGATGCCCTGCGCCGCGTAGTGCGGCAGGATCGGCTCCGTCTGGCGATGGTACGCCAGCAGCCGCGCCTGCACCGTCTCGCGATTGTCGTCGGCCCGGCGGACGAATGTGCCCGATCCGCACACATCGCACTTGCCCGCCACCTGCGTCGGCTTGAACGCATCGTGGTAGCCGGCGCCGCAGTTCGCGCAGGTGAAGCGCCCGGCGATGCGGTCGACCAGCGCCGCGTCGTCCATCCGCAGTTCGATCACCGAATCGAGTTTTCTCCCCTTTTCGCCCAGCAGGCGGTCGAGCGCCTCGGCCTGCGGCACGGTGCGCGGGAACCCGTCGAGGATGAAGCCCTTCGCCGCATCGGGCTCGTCCACGCGGTTGCCGAGCATGCGGATGATGATGTCGTCGGAGACGAGGGCGCCCGATTCCATCACCGCCTTCGCCTCGCGCCCGATCGACGTGCCAGCCGCCACCTCGGCGCGCAGCATGTCGCCGGTGGAGATCTGCGCGATGCCGTAGCGTTCCTCCAGGCGTTTCGCCTGGGTGCCCTTCCCCGCCCCGGGCGGGCCCAGCAGGATCAAATTCATGAGCCTGCCACCGGGCTTGACCTGGTGGTCATGGCCGGACCATGTGCCCGGGCTTGTCCCGGGTATCTTCCGGCCATCACCGCCGGCCTCGGACGCGCGCCTTGCGTATCAGGCCCTCGTACTGGTGCGCCAGGAGATGCGACTGGATCTGGGTGACCGTGTCCATGGTGACCGAGACGACGATCAGGATCGAGGTGCCGCCGAAGTAGAACGGCAGCCCGTAGTCGCTGATCAGGATTTCCGGCAGCAGGCAGACCGCGACAAGGTACAGCCCGCCCACCGTGGTCAGCCGCGTCAGCACGTAGTCGAAGTAGTCCGCGGTGGCGCTGCCTGGTCGGATGCCCGGGATGAACCCGCCGTACTTCTTCAGGTTGTCCGCCGTCTCCTCCGGGTTGAACACCACCGCGGTGTAGAAATACGAGAAGAAGATGATCATCGCCGCGTACACGGCCATGTACAGCGGCGTGCCGTGCGACAGCTCGGTGCCGATCCATTGCAGCCAGCCGGATCCCGCGCCTTGCGAGAAGCCGGCAATGGTCGCCGGGATCAGCAGGATGGAGCTGGCGAAGATCGGCGGGATCACGCCCGACGTATTGATCTTCAGCGGCATATGCGTCGAATCGCCGCCGAACATCCGCGTGCCGACCTGGCGCTTCGGATACTGCACCACGATGCGTCGCTGTGCGCGTTCGATGAACACGATGAATGCGATCACCAGAACGGCGAGCACCATGAAGCCCACGATGAAGAACGGCGACAATGCGCCGGTGCGGCCGAGATCGAGCAGTGCCGCCAGCGCGGTGGGCAGGTTGGCGACGATGCCGGACATGATGATCAGCGACGTGCCGTTGCCGACGCCGCGTGCGGTGATCTGCTCGCCGATCCACATCAGGAACATCGTGCCGCCGACCAGCGTGATCACGCAGGAGAAGCGGAAGAAGAAGCCGGGATCGATCACCGCCGCGCCGAATTGCCCGCGCATGCTCTCGAGCCCCACGGCGATGCCGTAGGACTGGAACATGGCGATGAACACCGTGAGGTAGCGGGTGTACTGGTTGAGCTTCTTGCGCCCCGTCTCGCCTTCCTTCTTGAGCGCCTCGAGCGTCGGGACGGCCGCGGTCATCAGCTGGATGATGATGCTGGCGCTGATGTACGGCATGATGTTGAGCGCGAACACCGTCATGCGCCGCAGCGCGCCGCCGGTGAACATGTCGAACATGCCGAGGATGCCGCCGCCGTGCTGCTGCAGCATCTCGGTCATCACCGAGGCGTCGACGCCGGGCACCGGGATGTAGGTGCCGATGCGGTAGACGACCAGCGCCGCCAGGGTGAACCAGATGCGCCGTTTTAGCTCGGTCGCCTTCGAGAGGACGCCAAGGCTGAGATTTGCTGCAAGCTGTTCGGCCGCGGAGGCCATGGTCCGTCCCTCGTTGATCGCGCCCTATTTTCGATCGACGGTGACGGCAAAGCAAGGACAACCACAAAGACACCAAGCCACGAACGTAACGGATCGTATCTTCGTGCCTTCGTGTCTTTGTGGTGAACCTCCTTACGCGGCCGCCGCCGGTTCGGCCTTGGCCACCGTCGTCGTCACCGATCCGCCCGCCTTTTCCACCGCCTCGATCGCCGCCGCCGATGCGCCGGAGACCGTAATGGTGATCGCCCGCGTGATCGCGCCGTCGGCCAGCAGCCGCACGCCGTGCAGCTTGCCGCGCACCAGACCCGCATCGCGCAGGGTGGTCTCGTCGATCGGCTGCCCGGCATCCAGTTTGCCCGCGACAATCGCCGCCTCCAGCGTGCGGAGGTTCACCGGCGAATATTCCTTGCGGAACAGATTGAAGAAGCCGCGCTTCGGCAGCCGCCGATAGATCGGCATCTGGCCGCCCTCGAAGCCGTTCATCGACACGCCGGTGCGCGCCAACTGGCCCTTCACGCCCTTGCCCGAGGTCTTGCCCTTGCCCGAGCCGATCCCCCGCCCGAGCCGCTTGGACTTCGGGCGTGCGCCGGGATTGTCGCGCAGTTCGTTCAGCTTCATCTCAGGACTGCTCCTCCACCTTCACCAGGTGGGCCACCTTGTGGATCATGCCGCGCACCGAGGGCGTGTCCTCCAGCTCGCGCGTCCGTCGGATCTTGTTCAGGCCGAGCCCGATCAGGGTTTCCCGCTGCCCGGGCTTGCGGCCGGCCGGCGAGGCGGTCTGCGTCACGCGCACCTTAGGCATTGGCAGGAGCCTCCGGCGACGCCTGCCCGCCGGCGGCTGGCGGCGCTGCCGTCTCGCGCCGCGCGAACAGCTCGGACACCTTCTTGCCGCGCCGTGTCGCCACCGAACGCGGCGAGGCGCAGCGGATGAATGCCGCGAAGGCCGCCTTGACCATGTTGTGCGGGTTGCGGCTGCCCAGCGACTTCGCCACCACGTCGCCCATGCCGAGCGTCTCGAACACGGCGCGCAGCGGGCCGCCGGCGATGATGCCGGTGCCGGCGACCGCCGAGCGCATCACCACCTTGCCGGCGCCGTAGCGGCCTTCGATGTCATGGTGCAGCGTGCGGCCTTCCTTCATCGGCACGCGGATCATGCCGCGCTTGGCGCGCTCGGTCGCCTTGCGGATCGCCTCGGGCACCTCGCGCGCCTTGCCGGCGCCGTAGCCGACGCGGCCCTTTTGGTCGCCCACCACCACCAGTGCGGCAAAGGCAAAGCGACGTCCGCCCTTCACCACCTTCGCCACGCGGTTGATCGTCACCAGCTTGTCGATGATGCCGTCGTCGTCGCGATCCCGGTCGCGATCCCGACCACCGCCGCGGCCACTTTCTCTCGCGTCACGTGCCATTCAGTTCATTCCTCAATATCCACCGGCAACGGCCGGTCGACCTTTTGCGCGATGGCCGGGACAGGGCCGGCCATGACGAGGGTATCGTCAAAACGACAGTCCGCCCTCGCGGGCGGCGTCGGCCAGTGCCTTGACGCGGCCGTGGTACAGGTAGGCACCGCGGTCGAACACCACTTCCTTCACGCCCGCGGCGAGCGCCCGTTCCGCAACCAATTTCCCCACCGCGGCCGCCGCCGCCTTGTCGGCGCCGGTGCGCAGTCCCTCGCGCAGCGTCTTGTCGAGCGACGAAGCCGCAGCCAGCGTGTGGCCATGCCCGTCGTCGATCACCTGCGCATAGATGTGCTTGCCGGAGCGGAACACGGAAAGCCGCGGCCGACCGACCGACTTGTGGCGCAGCTGAAAGCGCAGGCGTTCGCGCCGTCGCTCCCGCAGGTCCTGCAGCGTGCTCATTGGAGCCCCCGTGTCACCCCCGCGAAAGCGGGGATCCAGGCCCTGGGTTCCCGCTTTCGCGGGAATGACTGATCAGTGGTCACTTCTTCTTGCCTTCCTTGCGGCGGATCTGCTCGGTCGTGTAGCGCACGCCCTTGCCCTTATAGGGCTCGGGCGGCCGGAACCCGCGGATCTCCGCCGCCACCTGGCCGACCAGCCGCTTGTCCACGCCCTCGACCCTGATCGCCGTCGGCCGATCGCAGGTGATCTTGATGCCCTCCGGCACCGGATAGACCACGGGGTGCGAGAAGCCCAGGCTCAGCTCCAGGTTCTTGCCCTGCACCGCGGCACGGAAACCGGTGCCGGTGATCTCCATCGACTTCGTGTAGCCGGTGGACACACCCTTCACCATGTTGGCGATCAGCGCGCGCGTGGTGCCCCACATGACGCGCGCCCGCTGCTCCCCGCCGTGCGGCTTCACGACGACCATGCCGCCTTCGACCGCAGTCTCGACATGCTCGGTGAGCTCGAGCTTCAGTTCACCGAGCTGTCCCTTGGCGGTCAGCAGGCGGCCGGCGATCGCCACCTGCACCCCCTGCGGAATTTCGACCGGATATTTTCCGACCCGCGACATCCCGTTTCTCCGTCAGAACACGCGACACAGGACTTCGCCGCCGACATTGGCAGCGCGCGCCTCTGCGTCGCTCATCACGCCACGCGGCGTGGAAAGTATGGAGATACCCAGGCCGGCATAGACCCGCTGCAGCTCCTTGATCTTCGAATAGACCCGCCTTCCCGGCTTCGAGATGCGCGTGATCTCCTTGATCACCGGCTCGCCCTCCGCATACTTCAGCTCGATGCGAAGCTGCGCCACGCCCGGCCGCAGTTCCTCGGCCGCGAAGCCGCGGATGAAGCCCTCGCGCTTCAGCACATCCAGCACGTTCGCACGCAGCTGCGAGGCCGGCGCGAGGCACATCGAATGGCGCGCGCGCTGCGCGTTGCGGATGCGCGTCAGCATATCGCCCAGGGGATCGGAATTCGACATCTGCCCGCTCCCTTTCTTACCAGCTCGCCTTGACCATGCCGGGGATCTGCCCCTCGTTGGCCAGCGAGCGCAGCATGATGCGGCACAGCTTGAACTTGCGGTAATTGCCGCGCGAGCGCCCGGTGATCGCGCACCGCAGACGCACCCGCACCGCCGCTCCGTTGCGCGGCAGTTGCGCGAGCTTCAACGAGGCGTTGAAGCGGTCCTCAACCGGCAGCGTACGGTCCATCAGCACCGCCTTCAGCGCACCACGCTTGGCCTTGTCGCGCTTGGCCATGTATTCGCGCCTGCCGTTCCGGTTGACCTGAGAAGTCTTCGCCATCCTGTCTTGTTCCTCCGGAACCCGTCGATCCCGGACACGCGTCCGGGACTGAAGGTTTTCCTAAATATTCAATTGGCGAACGGCAGGTCGAAGAGCTTCAGCAGCGCCTTCGCTTCCGCGTCCGTCTTCGCCGTGGTGACGAACTGGATGTCCATCCCGCGCACATCCTCCACCCGGTCGTAGTTGATCTCCGGGAAGACGATCTGTTCCTTCAGCCCCATGGCAAAATTGCCGCGCCCATCGAAGCCCTTGCCGGTGATGCCGCGGAAGTCGCGGATGCGCGGCATGGCAATGGTGAACAGCCGGTCCATGAACTCGTACATGCGCGCCTTGCGCAGCGTCACCTTGCAGCCGATCGGCAGGCCCTTGCGGATCTTGAAGCCGGCGATGGCCTTCTTCGCCAGCGTCTTCACCGGCCGCTGCCCGGCAATCGCGGTCAGTTCCCCCACCGCCGCGTCGAGCTTCTTCTGATCAGTGGTCGCGTCACCCACGCCCATGTTGATGACGATCTTCTCGAGCCGCGGCACCTGCATCGGGTTCGTGTAGCCGAACTCCTGCTGCATCTTGGCGCGCACCTCCTCGTGGTAGCGCTTCAGCAGCCGAGGGATCTCCGCCGGCGACGCGGCAGGCGCCTCGGACCCCGCAGCCGCTTCGGCCGCCTTTGCCCGCTCGGCCTTCGCCTCGGCGCGGTTGCCCTTCAGCGGCGGCCCAGCACCCCGGCTGCCGCCCTTCGGAGCGCCGCCACCCTTTGGCGCGCCGCCCCTCGGTGCCCCGCCCTTGCCTGCGCCACCCTTGGCGCCACCCTTGGCGGCACCGGCCTTCTTGCCCTTCGTTCCGCTCATTGTCCCAACCGCCCCTTGGACCTCAGCTCTTGATCACTTCGCCCGTCGCCTTGGCGACGCGCACCTTTTGCCCATCGTCGAGAATGCGGAACCCGACCTTGGTCGGCTTCTCGCTCGTCGGATCGACCAGCATCAGGTTCGACACATGGATCGCCGCCTCCTGCTCGCGGATGCCGCCAGGCTCCTGCATGCCGCGCGGCTTGATGTGGCGCGTCGCCATCGCAACGCCCTGCACCACCGCGCGGTCCGCCTTCGGATGCATGCGCAGCACCTCGCCGCGACGCCCCTTGTGCGCGCCCGAGATCACCACGACCGTGTCGCCCTTGCGGATGCGCGCGGCCATTCTCCGGGTACACAAGCACCTCCGGCGCCAGCGACATGATCTTGGTGAACTTCCGGCCGCGCAGTTCGCGCACCACGGGTCCGAAGATGCGCGTGCCGATCGGCTCGAGCTGCTTGTTGATCAGCACCGCGGCGTTGCGGTCGAAGCGGATCGCGCTGCCGTCGCCGCGGCGCACCGGAAACGCCGTGCGCACGATCACCGCCTGGTGCACGTCACCCTTCTTCACCTTGCCGCGCGGGATCGCCTCCTTGATCGACACCACGATGATGTCGCCCACCGAGGCGGTCTTGCGCTTCGACCCGCCGAGCACCTTGATGCACTGCACCCGCCGCGCCCCGGAGTTGTCGGCGACCTCGAGATTGGTTTCCACAGAGATCATGCCGCTGCTCCTTCGGCCGGCGCGGCACGGAGCGCCTCACCATTCCGTTCGATCACCCGCCAGGTCTTGCGCTTGCTGATCGGGCGGCACTCCTCGATGCGCACCGTGTCGCCGATCTTGCACAGGTTGGCTTCGTCATGCGCCGCATACTTCTTCGAGCGGCGGATGAACTTCTTGTAGAGCGGATGCATCACGCGACGATCCACCAGGACCGTGATGGTCTTGTCCATCTTGTCGCTCGTCACCCGCCCGTTCAGGACGCGCTTTGGCATATCGCGCCGTTCTCCTTACGACTTCGCAGCAGAGGTGGTCTTCTCCGCCCGGTTCTTCTCACCCAGTATGGTCTTCACCCGCGCAATCTCGCGGCGAACCAGACGCACCCGCCCGACGCCTTCCTGCTGGCCGGTCGCGCGCTGGAAGCGCAGGTTGAACTGCTCCTTGCGCAGATCGAGCAGCCGGGTCGCGAGTTCGTCCGGCGTCTTCGCGCGCACGTCGGTGGCCTTGTTCGCCATCATGCGTCTCCGATCCGCGCGATGAATTTGGTTCGTATCGGCAGCTTGGCCGCGCCCAAGGTCAGCGCCTCGCGCGCCAGATTGGCCGGCACGCCGTCGATCTCGAACATGATCCGCCCGGGGGCCACGCGAACCACCCAGAACTCCGGCGCGCCCTTGCCGGAACCCATCCGCACTTCGGCGGGCTTGAGGCTGACCGGCACGTCCGGGAAGATGCGGATCCACACGCGCCCGGTGCGCTTCATCGCGCGCGTGATGGCGCGCCGCGCCGCCTCGATCTGGCGCGCGGAAATCCGGTCCGGCTCCATCGCCTTCAGTCCGTAGGTACCGAAATTCAGCGACGTGCCGCCCTTGGACGCCCCATGGATGCGGCCTTTGTGCGCCTTGCGGTACTTCGTGCGCTTTGGTTGCAGCATCGGTGCTTACCAATCCAATTACCGTTGGGCCAATTACCGTTGGGGCGCCTGTTCGGCGGCGCGGCGATCCTGCGACAGCGGGTCGTGCGCCAGGATCTCGCCCTTGAACACCCAGACCTTCACGCCGCACGTGCCATACGTCGTCTTCGCCGTCGCCTCGCCGAAATCGATGTCGGCACGCAGCGTGTGCAGCGGCACGCGGCCTTCGCGATACCACTCCACCCGCGCGATTTCGGCGCCACCCAGCCGGCCGCCGCAGTTGATCCGGATGCCCTGCGCGCCCAGCCGCATCGCCGACTGCACCGCGCGCTTCATCGCCCGGCGGAACGCCACGCGACGCTCGAGCTGCTGGGCGATGTTCTCCGCCACAAGCTGCGCATCGATCTCCGGCTTGCGGATCTCGACGATGTTCAGCGCCACCTCGGCATTTGCCATCTTGCCGAGTTCGCGCTTCAGGACCTCGATGTCCTGGCCCTTCTTGCCGATCACCACGCCAGGCCGCGCCGCGTAGATCGTCACCCGCGGCTTCTTCGCCGGCCGCTCGATCACCACGCGCGACACGCCCGCACCGTGCAGCCGCTTGCGCAGATGGCCGCGCAGCTTCAGGTCCTCGTGCAGCAGCTTGGAATAGTCGGCGCCGGCGAACCAGCGGCTGTCCCAGGTGCGGTTGATGCCGAGCCGCAGCCCGATCGGATTGACCTTGTGACCCATCTATGCGGCCTCCTGCTCAGCGTCCTGGGCACGCTCGGCGACGACGATCTTCAAATGGCTGAACCACTTCTCGATGCGCGCCGAACGCCCGCGTCCGCGCGCATGAAACCGCCGCATGACGATCGAGCGCCCGACCTCGGCGCGCGACACCACCAGGCGATCGACGTTGAGCTGATGGTTGTTCTCGGCATTGGCGATCGCGCTTTGCAGCGCCTTCTTCACCTGCTGCGCGATGCGGCGCTTGGAGAACGTCAAGGTCGCAACCGCCTGCGCGGCCGGCTGGTTGCGGATCAGCCCCGCCACCAGATTGAGCTTGCGCGGGCTGACACGCAGATTGGACACGATCGCCTGCGCCTCGGTATCGGCGAGCATGCGGGGATGATTGGGCTTGCTCATGTCAGCCTCGCCTCGCGCGTTTGTCGCCGGAATGGCCGGTGAAGGTGCGCGTCGGCGAGAACTCGCCGAACTTGTGGCCCACCATGTTCTCGTTCACCTGCACCGGCAGGAATTTGTGGCCGTTGTAGACGCCGAACGTCAGGCCGACGAACTGCGGCAGGATGGTCGAGCGGCGCGACCAGATCCGGATGATCTCGTTGCGGCCCGACGCGCGCGTGGCCTCTGCCTTGTTGAGCAGATAGCCATCGACGAACGGACCCTTCCAGACGGAACGCGCCATCTTATTTGCCCTTGTTGCGGCGACGGATGATCATGCCGTCGGTGCGCTTGTTGGAGCGCGTCTTGTAGCCCTTCGCCGGCTGACCCCACGGCGAGACCGGATGCCGCCCGCCCGAGCTGCGGCCCTCGCCGCCGCCCAGCGGATGATCCACCGGGTTCATCACCACGCCACGGTTGTGCGGCCGTTTGCCCAGCCACCGCGTGCGACCGGCCTTGCCGATCTTCTGGTTCATGTTGTCGGGATTTGACACCGCGCCGATCGAGGCCATGCATTCGGCGCGCACCATGCGCAATTCACCCGACCCCAGCTTGATCTGTGCCCAGCCGGCGTCCTTGCCGACCAGCTGCGCATAGGTGCCGGCCGCGCGCGCGATCTTGCCGCCGGCGCCGACCTTCATTTCGATATTGTGCACGATCGTGCCGACCGGGATCGCCGCGAGCGGCATCGCGTTGCCCGGCTTGATGTCGCACCGCTGACCGGCCACCACGCTGTCGCCCGTGCGCAGCCGCTGCGGCGCCAGGATGTAGGACAGCTCGCCGTCCTGGTACTTCACCAGCGCGATGAACGCACTGCGGTTCGGATCGTATTCCAGCCGCTCCACCGTCGCGGGCGTGTCGAACTTGCGACGTTTGAAATCGACGAAGCGATACGACTGCTTGTGCCCGCCGCCGATGAACCGGCTGGTGATGCGGCCGTGGTTGTTGCGCCCGCCCGTCCCGATCTTGCCCTCGGTCAGCGCCTTGACCGGCTTGCCCTTCCAAAGCTCGGAGCGGTTGATCAGCACCGTGCCGCGCAGGCTGGCCGTGACCGGGTTGAATTGTCTGAGTGCCATTGTCTCCCCCGCGCCCTATGCGAGGCCGGTGGCGAAGTCGATCGACTGGCCGGCGGCCAGTTTGACAAACGCCTTCTTCACATCCGAGCGCCGACCCGGCCGCCCCTTGAACCGCTTGGTCTTGCCCTTCTGCACCAGCGTGTTGACCGCCAGCACCGTGACGCCGAACAGCCCCTCGACCGCCGCCTTGATCTCGCGCTTGGTCGCATCCGGCGCGACACGGAACACGAACTGGCCGTGCTCCGACAGCGCCGTCGCCTTTTCGGTGATCAGCGGATTGCGGATGACCTGGTACATCGCCTCGCGCGAAAGTACCGGCTTACGCTTCGTCGTGCCGCTCATGATCCGTCACTCTCGCTGCCGAGCAGTTCATCCAGCGACCAAGGACACGCCGCAGGCAGCGGTGGTCGCGGCTCTCCGTACATCGTCGCGGGTACCGCACGCAGGGCGCGGCGATAGATATGTGCGACATCCAGGCGGCGCTGCATGGATGGTGCGAACCGGTCCGCTGCGTCGCCGGCGAACCTCTCGGCGTCAGCACGCCAGTTGTCCGCATCGCGTGCGTCCGGCCAGGCCATCGCCTTGAGACGGTGAATAATCGCCTGGGTGAGCAGAGAACTGACAGCATGGAGCTGCTCACTGCCCACGCTCTCGATCTCCTCGATGACGTTCGTCCAGTCGACCTGGCCATTGACCCGCTCACCGGCAGCGAGTCGTCGCAGCAGCGCCGACTGGTCTTCGGACCAGACGAGGATGTCGGTATCGTAGACGCTGCTCATGCCGCGGCTTCCCCATCCTGCGCCGCAGCCGCCGGTGCCGATTTCGCTCCGAGCCGCTGCTTCAACCCCTCGACGCCGGCAGTGGTGATCGCCAGCACGTCATGGCGGAGAATGTCGTAAACGTTGGCGCCGATCGTCGGCAGCACGTCGATCCCGGGAATGTTGCGGCTCGCGCGCAGGAAGCCGGCATCCACCGCATGATCGATGATGAGCGTCGAACGCCAGCCCAGCGCCTTCAGCTGCTTCGCCAGTTCGCCGGTCTTGGCGCCGCCGTTCGCCACGTCGAGCACCACCAGCCGGCCTTCCGACTGCTTCTGCGACAGCGCCGAGATCAGCCCGAGACGCCGCACCTTCTTGTTCAAACTGTACTCGTGCGAGTGCGGCACCGGCCCATGCACCACGCCGCCCTTGCGGAACTGCGGCGCGCGCAGACTGCCCTGGCGCGCATTGCCAGTGCCCTTCTGGCGGTACGGCTTCTTGGTCGTGCCGGACACTTCGCTCAGGCCTTTGGTACTGTGCGTGCCGGCCCGGCGTTTCGCCAGTTGCCAGTGCACGACGCGCGCCATGATGTCGGGGCGCGGCTTGGCGGCGAAGATGTCGTCCGGCAGCTCGGCATTGCCGGCGCTGGTCTTGTCGAGAGTGGTGATTTCGATCTGCATCGCTCAGCCCGCCGCCGCAGTTTCGAGCAGCGCCGCGGGATACGGCGCATCGGCCGGCCGCGCGCGCTTGATCGCGTCGCGCACCATGACATAGCCGCCCTTCGATCCCGGGACCGCACCCCTGATCATCAGCAGGCCCTTCTCGGCATCCACCGCTGCGACCACGAGATTGAGCGTGGTCACCCGCTCGACGCCCATATGCCCGGCCATCTTCTTGTTCTTGAAGGTCCTGCCGGGATCCTGCCGGTTGCCGGTGGAGCCCAGGCTGCGATGGCTGATCGAGACGCCGTGGCTGGCCTCGAGCCCGGAGAAATTCCAACGCTTCATGCCGCCGGCAAAACCCTTGCCCTGCGTGATGCCGCACACATCGACGATCTGGCCCACCGCGAAATGTGCGGCCGACAATGTCGCACCCGGCTCCAGCAGCGCATCATCGGCGACACGGAATTCCACCACCTTCGCCTTCGGCTCCACCTTCGCCTTGGCGAAATGTCCGCGATTGGGCTGCGACACGTTCTTCACCTTCGCCTTGCCCCAGCCAACCTGCACCGCGGTATAGCCGTCCTTCTCCTGTGTGCGCTGTGCCACGACCTGCAGCCCGTCGAGGTGCAGCACCGTCACCGGCACATGCGTGCCGTCGTCGCGGAAGATCCGCGTCATGCCCAGTTTCTTCGCCAGCAATCCTGTTCGTAGGGTCATCGTTCCGGCCTAGATCTTGATCTCGACATCGACGCCGGCGGCGAGGTCGAGCTTCATCAGCGCGTCCACCGTCTGCGGCGTCGGCTCGACGATATCCAGCAACCGCCGATGCGTGCGGATCTCGAACTGCTCGCGGCTTTTCTTGTCGACATGCGGCGAGCGGTTGACGGTGAAGCGCTCGATATGTGTCGGCAGCGGGATCGGTCCGCGAACCCGCGCACCCGTGCGCTTGGCCGTGTTGACGATCTCCTTCGTGCTGTTGTCCAGCACGCGGTGATCGTAGGCCTTGAGCCGGATGCGGATATTCTGGTTGTCCATCGCCATAACCGTGTCCCCTGCAAACGCCACCGGCGCCCCTCGTTGCCGAGGAGCGCCGGTGCCGCTTTCTTTCGCTAGGCCGTGATGCTGGCGACGACGCCGGCGCCGACCGTTCGGCCGCCCTCGCGAATCGCAAATCGTAGCTGCGCATCCATCGCGATCGGCGCGATCAGCTCCACGTCCATCGTCACGTTGTCGCCCGGCATCACCATCTCGGTGCCTTCCGGCAACTGCACGACGCCGGTCACGTCGGTGGTGCGGAAGTAGAACTGCGGGCGATAGTTAGTGAAGAACGGCGTGTGGCGGCCGCCTTCCTCCTTCGTCAGAATATACGCCTCGGCCTTGAACTTGGTGTGCGGCGTGATCGAGCCGGGCTTCGCCAGCACCTGGCCGCGCTCGATTTCCTCCCGCTTGGTGCCGCGCAGCAGCGCGCCGATGTTGTCGCCGGCCTCGCCCTGGTCGAGCAGCTTGCGGAACATTTCCACGCCGGTCACGACGGTCTTCTGCGTCGGGCGGATGCCGACGATTTCCACTTCCTCGCCGACCTTGATCACGCCGCGTTCGACGCGCCCGGTGGCCACCGTGCCACGGCCGGAGATCGAGAACACGTCCTCGACCGGCATCAGGAACGGACGATCGGTCGCGCGCACCGGCTGCGGGATGTAGGCGTCCACCGCGTCCATCAGCTCGAGGACGGATTTCTCGCCCATCTCCGGATTGCGATCCTCGAGCGCGCACAACGCGGAGCCCTTGATGATCGGAATGTCGTCGCCGGGGAACTGATAGGACGACAGCAGCTCGCGCAGTTCCATCTCCACGAGCTCGATCAGCTCGGGATCGTCCACCATGTCGACCTTGTTCAAATAGACGACGAGCGCCGGCACGCCGACCTGGCGGGCGAGCAGGATGTGCTCGCGGGTCTGCGGCATCGGGCCATCGGCGGCGGAGACCACCAGGATCGCGCCGTCCATCTGTGCCGCGCCGGTGATCATGTTCTTCACGTAGTCGGCGTGGCCGGGGCAATCGACGTGCGCATAGTGCCGCTTCGGCGTCTCGTACTCGACATGCGCCGTGGCGATGGTAATGCCGCGCGCTTTCTCCTCAGGCGCCTTGTCGATCTGATCATACGCCGTGAACGTGGCGCCGCCGGTCTTTGCCAGAATCCTGGTGATGGCGGCGGTCAGTGTGGTCTTGCCATGGTCCACATGGCCGATCGTGCCGACATTGCAGTGCGGCTTGGTGCGCGCAAATTTCGCCTTTGCCATCGTCTGTGTCTCCGAGCTTCCCGGTTGGGGTTCCTACCAGCGGTAGTGGCTGAAGGCCTTGTTCGCCTCCGCCATCC
>CAVUBS010000014.1:0-163226 GCA_963739725.1 uncultured Alphaproteobacteria bacterium
TCGGACGGCCTGACGGATCGAGGCAGTAAAGCATGATCGGCAACATCAGCCCGTGGTCGACGCGGTTCTGATCCAGCAGTGCTCGCCAGGCGTCCATCCGCAACCGCATCCCCGCCAGGAACCCCATGCACCAAAGGTGCGGAACCGCGAGGCCGTCATCCCGTCATCCGTTTTCCGGAAGATTGGCGCATGCTGTGGAGGTTCTGCCGACAGCGCCTCACTGATCGCATTGAATCGCGCGACGATCGAGGTGATCGCCGCCAGCATCGCGCCTGACGCAGTGACGATGTTGCCGCGCGCACCGAACAGGTCGTCGAACCATTCGTCGGGCGGGATCGAGCGTGGCCCAATGATGATAGCGGTCAGATACCCGTCCAGCATCGAGACGCCATCGACCCGCGCCGGGGGCTCAAGCGCGAGGAACCAGTCATCCAGCTGCTCGAGGCTCAGACTTCGCCCGGTCCGCGTGGGGCGCAAGCGGCTGGCCGTCATGCGACCGCGACCTCCCGCGCCGCCTTCCATTCCCAGGGCAGCAACGCGCGCAACGCGTTCGCCTTGGTACGCCCGGAGACGATGCGATCGAGCACATCGGCGAGGTAAGTCTGAGGATCGATATCGTGTAGTTTCGCCGTGTTGATCAGCGACGCCAGAACGGCCCATCGCTCGCCTCCGGAATCGGATCCCGCGAACAGGCTGTATCTTTCTACCCAACGGAATCGGACGGATGCCTCGCTCGACTGTATTGTTGTCCACCTCCACCGGGCCATCGGACAAGAACAGCGTCAACCCTTTCCAGTGACCAAGAGTGTAACGGATCGCTCTCGCCAGCGAGGACTTCACCGAGATCGCCTCGAGCTGCTCCATCAGCCACGACCACAGCGCATCCATTAACGGCTTCGTCTCCGCCTGACGCACCGCGGCCCGCTCGGTTGCGGTGTTGCCCCGGATCCGCGCCTCGATGGCATAGACTTCGCCGATGCGGCGCAATGCCTCATCCGCGACCGCGTCTTTCGTCTGCTTGTGCACATCGAAGAATTCCTGGCGCGCGTGCGCGAGGCAGTAAGCGAGTTTGATCGCACCGGCCGGGCGGCCTGGTCCGGCCAGTTTGTCATAGCCCGCGCAACCGTCGACCTGGAGCACGCCCCTGAACTTTCCGAGATGCGCCTCGAGATGAACCCCCCGGCGGTCCGGCGCGTACAGATAGACAACGGCCGGTGGCGCGGGACCCTGCCAGGGCCGGTCATCCACCGCGTAGCACCACAATCGTCCGATCCGCGTGCGTTTTCTGCTACGATCCAGCACCGGTAGCGGCGTGTCGTCGCAGAAGATTTTGTCCGTCGCCATCACGGTTTCCAGCAAAAGCTCGTGCAACGACTTCAGCCACCAGGCCGTGCGCTCGAGGGCGGCTCGCAAGTCTCGCCTTCTCTTCTCACCTGCCGACGCTTCGCGTCGGCTGCCTGCGGCACCGGCTCGATCCAGTGCACCAGCGTCGAACCATCGAGATGGACGCCCTGACCGGCCAGCATCTGGGTCTGACGGTGCAGCTGCGCGGGGTTCAGCGTTACCGCGCCATCACGCGGCGGCGGCCAGGTGAAGGCCCCACTCTCCAGGCGCTTGTAACTCAACCAAGAATGCAGACTCTCCCGCGGGTTCGACGCAGCTTGTGTGGGTGACGCATCCATTTCACCCACTTAGCGGGCGACTGCTGATCTGCGTGGGCGAGCGGTACAACCGATCCGGCAAGCGGCTTTTGCTGCGGGTCGACGATGCGACGGTTTGCTCTATCCCGCCGCAATGGACAGACGCCGTCTGCCCGGACCCGGAAGTCATCATTGGGCAAGGCCGTGCGCTCTTTCGCGTTGCGGACTTGATGGAACTCGCCAGTCTTGTGGCGCGCCTCTCTCCCGGGAAGCGGGGTGGGGGTGTCGACGATGTGTAAAGCTATTTCTGCCGCACATGTAAACAGAATAACGCCGCAAACGAGGCGGCATGAGGGATATACTGCGCAATATGCTGGGCAACTTCCGCGATTTCTGGTCGAACCCGGGCCGCATTCCCGCGCCCATTGAGCCTTGACGCGACTCCAAATAGCGGCGTAGTTATGATTACACGCCCTGCCCACCAGCGTCCCGAGGTTCAAGGTGCCGGCAAAGCCCGACAGCACGCGCTCGAAAGCCGCGGCCCTCCGCGAGGAGGGCACGTTAAATCCGGCACCCGAGAAGGTCCGCGATCCGAAGTTTCGCGAAGGGGAATTCTTCGATCCGCGCGATGCCGTGCAGGACAAGTACGAGATGCTACGCCGTGTTTCCAGCGAGAACGCGTCGGTGACGGATGCTTCCGACGAATACGGTGTCTCAAGGCCGACCTATTACCAAGCCAAGTCGAGCTTCGACGAAGCAGGCATTGCGGGGTTGGTGCCCAAGAAGCGAGGCCCGCATGGCCCGCACAAGATCCACGGAGAAGTGCTGGCGTTTCTCAAGACGCAGTTCGTTTCCGGCGAGCCGATCCGGGCGCGCGAATTGGCGCGGTTGATCCGGCAAGAATTCGACCTCGATGTGCATCCAAGGACGATCGAGCGCGCGATCAGTGGAAAAAAAACGCCACGCTGATCTCCGAGACTGCGGCCGAATGTTCACCGCGGCTATCCGCCGTCATAACCCAATACGAGACCCTGCGCATGGCCACGCTCGGTGAGGCATTGCCCTTGGAGGCCCGAAGTGGATTGGCGCTCTTTCTACGTCGAGGCATGTGGGGATGGGCGCGGACACTGGCAACAACAATCCCCTGGCCGGTGCCAATTCCTGCAACACCATCAGGTCCGATGGAAACCCGCGGTCGGAGCGTCATCATTCATGTGTTTGCAGCGATGGCGGTAGAGATCGCTAACCGGAGAGCACCATGAACGAGTCCCTCAAAGTTCAGTCTCATCATCTCGAGCGCAACGCCTACCTGTACATCCGCCAATCTTCGATGCGACAGGTCCTCGAGAACGTCGAGAGCACAAAGCGGCAATACGCACTCCGCGGCCGCGCCAACGCGCTTGGCTGGCGCGATGAGCAGATTATCATTATTGACAACGACCAGGGTGAGTCTGGCGCGTCGGCTTCTTGGCGCGAAGGTTTCCAACGATTGGTTACTGACGTCGGCATGGGGCACGCCGGCATCGTTATGGGTCTTGAGGTCTCGCGGTTAGCCAGGAACAATGCTGACTGGCATCGGTTGCTCGAGATCTGCGCCCTCGCCGACACGCTGATTCTCGATGAGGACGGCGTGTACGACGCAGGGAATTTCAATGATAGACTCTTACTCGGCCTCAAAGGAACAATGAGCGAGGCTGAATTGCATGTCCTCAAAGCCAGGTTGCGGGGCGGGATCCTCAACAAGGTGCGACGGGGGGAGTTTCGCTGCGCCCTCCCCACCGGGTTCGTGTACCGATGACTCCGGCAACGTGGCGCTCGACCCCGACAAGCAGATCAGGGAGACGATCACATACTTCTTCGATACATTCTCGCGTGTAGGTTCCGCCTCCCAGACGGTCAAGGTGTTTCGGAACGAGGGCCTTTGTTTCCCGGCTCGACTTCGCAACCGGCATATAACGATTTTTCAGCCGCTCACCATATCGACGGCGCAGCGTACGCTGAACAACCCACGCTACGCAGGCGCCTACGTCTATGGTCGACGGCGCTATCGGCGGAGCATCGACGGGAAGAAGATACTGCAAAAGCGCGAACCCAGTGATTGGCTCTCCTGCATCCCGGACGCTCATCCCGGCTATATAAGCTGGGAGCGATTTCAGCAGAATCTCAAAACCCTCGAGACCAATGGCCGAGGGTACGACGTGGCACGCGCGTCGCCGCCACGCGAGGGGCGGCATTATTGCAGGGCCGCGCCGTGTCCGGGCGATGCGGCAGACATTTCCGCGTCCGATACGCGGCTCGGCGCGGAAAGCTCGAAACATGGTACATTTGTGACCGCGCCAACAGCGGTCGTGGTGAACCGAACTGCCAATCGATTGCAGGGTGGCCCGTCGACGAAGCGGTCGGTTCGCTGATCGTCGACAAGATGACTCCGGCCGCGGTTGAATTGACACTCGAGATCCGACGAGAGGTCGAAGCTCGCTATGGGGAGGCCGATCGGCTGCGATGTCGTGCAATCGAACGTGCTCGGGTAGAAGCAGATCTCGCGCAGCGTCGATTCATGTTGGTCGATCCAGCAAATCGCCTTGTCGCTGACACGCTTGAGGGCGAATGGAATGACAAACTACGTGCACTGGCCAGGGCACAAGAGGAGAGAGAGCGCGGGCGATAGGAAGATCTATCCGTCCTCAACGATGAAGTCCGCGAACGGTTCGTCGCCATGACCAGCGATTTCAAGAACTCTCTGGTATGATCCGGGCATGCCGAATCGGGAACGCAAACGACTGCTTGCCTGCGTTATTGAGGACGCAACCCTCATCAAATTGGCAGAGGAAGGCACTACCAAGATCCATGTCCGATTCAACGGTGGCAAGTCCGAAGCGCTCATGACGCTAAACCCGAAATCGTCCGCGCAGCAAGTAAGGACCCAGCAGAAGATAGTGGATCTCGTCGGCAAACTTCTCGATGACCATATTTATTCGGAAATCGCTGAGCTACTCAACGAACGTGGGCTTCGTCCTGGCGGATCGGCGCGACGCGGGCAAGGTGATGTTCGCTTCACCGCCTTGCGGGTCGCCTATCTGGTCCACAGGTACGGACTCCGTTCGCGCTACGATCGACTTCGAGATCGAGGAATGTTGACGAAGGAGGAAGCGGCGACCCGTCTCGGAATCCATGAATCCACACTTGTCCGATGGGCCGAGCACGGGATCGTCGCGAGACACGCCCACAATGCCCACGCATATCTGTATGAGCCGATTGGATCGAACCCGCCGGCCAAACACTCCAGTCGATGGAATCGGCTTATCGATCGAGGGGCGACAGCAAAAACAGCGAAGGCATCAAAACCCTCGCATCGAATCGAAGGAGGTGCAGTATGAAGGCAGGTACTTTGTAATGAGGCATAGGCCGGAGCCGTCCCAGATGAGCAGCTTCAGCCGGTCCGACCGCCGCGACCGGAAGATGAAAACATCGCCCGCGAAAGGATCGGCGGCGAGCGCCTGTGTCACGAGCGCGGCCAGGGAATCCATGCCCTTTCGGAAGTCGACGGGTGTGCACGCGACCATGATCCGCAGGCCCGGCCGGCAAGGAACGCCAAGGATCATGCCGGCCGGCCGATGTGCAATATGATCAGACGCAGCGCCGTGGCATCGACCGGTCCAGAGAAGCGTACACGCACGCCGCCGCTTTCGATCTCGAGTGTTCCCGGCCGGGTCGAGGTGTCAGCATCCGACGCGACGCTTCGCGGCGTGCCGGCTCGACCCTTATCATTGTCCGCCGCCGCGACAAGTCCCTCAACGCGAAGCGGAACAAAAACCGGCGCCTCACCCATCGCTTTGCGCCGCCAGGTCCGCAACAGACCGCGATTGACACCGAACCGGCGAGCAACGTCCGCGACATTGGCCCCACATCGCGTGCTCTCCGCGACGAGCGCCGCCTTCTCCTCGATCGTCCACCGCCGCCGACGCACTGTCCCGGTGATCAGCTCGATCCGGCGATATGCATCCGCTTCGTGCCTGTCCCGATGGATGGCATTAAGGCTGGCATTACCCATCGTACCACCCGCGATGTCCTGATGACGCGCAGGTTCGACAAATCACCACCGCTTCGCATAGGTGTGGTCCTCCTTGCGATGATGTCACTCTCGTCATTCGAGGCGCAGCAATCGGACGCTCGCGGACAGGCGCGCAGCCGCCGACTGCATCGCGCGGCAGAGCGGCTCCAGCGCTTCGGCCTCCAGATCGTGCGAACGCCCCGCACCGGTCAGGATCAGCAACGGCTCCCATGCCGGTGACAGAACCGGTACCGAAACCAGTGTGATCCCCTGGAACATGGTCCCGCGATCGACGGCAAAGCCGGCTTGCTGCGCCTCGGTTACACGGGCCAGAAACTCGGAGAACGCGGGTTTCTGATACCATGCGACCTGCGAGAACAGTGCTTCGAGTTCGGCCTGGCTGCTGTTGCCGAACGCGGCCATGATCATGCCCGATGCGCCCGCCGGTACCGGGGAAGGACGCCCGACGGTGACATACAGGTCGGGTTGGAAGGCGGCGCCCACCCAATCCAACAGCAGCAGCGACGAAGGTCCCACAACTTTGGACAGGTAGACCGAGACGCCATGGGCGTCCGAGACCCCATGCATCAGTGGACGAGCGATGTCCAGCAAGCCGCTGCGCCGTAAAACGCCGTAGGCCAGTTCGAGAATGCGCAAGCTCACCGTGTAGGTGCGGGTCGCTTCGTCATATCCGACAAAGCTCTCCGCTTGCAGCGTGCGAAGGATGTTGTAGGCCGTGCCGCGATGCAGACCCGCCGCGCGGGCCACCTCGCTCGCATTCAGCGGACGCTCGGACGCGTGCAGCACGCGGAGAACCTGCGCCGCGGCGACGACCGCACCAACGGGTTTTCCAAGCGGGCCGATCCGGGTGATCTCGGCCGACTTGGTGGGAGCGGCCGGCCGCGGTCGGTTCTCTTCGGTGGCAGCTGCCCGTGCAGGCACTGTTCCTCCCGACTTTCTTTGTGTCCCGACGTATCGAGGTGTCCCGGCGTATCGAGCGTCGACTGCCATTACGACAATATGTTACAAACCACGAAACACTCTGTCTTCAATGGAAGACGCAAGACAGAAACGTCTGATTCCGACGACGGCCGAACCGACGGAACCTGCATCATGACGGAGCGGTTCACCATCAGGCGCGCGCGTATAGACGACATGGCTGCGATCGCTCGCTTATTCCGCACGACGCGGGAGGCATGCCTGCCCTACCTGCCGAAGCTCCATACACCCGAGGAGGATCTTAGGTTCTTTCGCGAGCGGGTCTTTCGGGAGACGGACATATGGGTCGCAGAACATGCGCATATCGTCGGTTTCATCAGCTACAGAATGGGCTGGATCGACCATCTCTACGTGCATCCCGATTTTCACGCGCGTGGCACAGGTTCCGCTTTGCTGTGCAAGGCAATGGAGGTTCATTCAAACTTGCAGTTATGGGTGTTCCAGAAAAACGCGACTGCGATCCGGTTCTACGCCGCACGGGGCTTCCGACTGGTAGAACAGACAGACGGACGCGCGAATGAGGAGCGCGAGCCAGATGCTCGTTACGCATGGCACAGATCACCATGAATGCGATGAACGCGCAGCGCCGTCAGGGAACCGTGCGCGGCAGTGTTTTGCAACTCTCCGCGCCCGGCGCGTGGCAGCGCCAGGTATCGGCGCGACCCGCAGCTATGACCTGGCCTCGTGCCGGTAGAGGCTCAAAGCCTGCATCACCGGCGCATCGCTGAAGCTGAACAGGAAGGCCGGGCGGTCGCCACTATTGACGTGCTCGCAGAAAGTCCACGTCGGCACTGTGAACACATCCTTGTCTTCCCAATCGAGCCGCTGATCGCCAACGATCGAGTAGCCGACACCTTCGACCAGATGATAGTTCGTGCGACAGACGCGTCGCCACGCCTTGGTCTTCTCGCCGGGACGCAGCAATTGCATGTGGCAGGCGATCGTCGGCATCACCGGCCCGCCGGTTTGCCGGTTTCGGTATTCGAGGACGATCTCCTCGCCGGCGTCGCTGGTATCGGCCAGCCGCTGCAGCGCGGCCTGCATTTCTGCCATCGGATAGTGCCACTGTGAGGCGTTGACGGCCGCGCCAAAGTCTTGCCTCTCCTGGTGGTATTCTTCGTAGAACCCGGCCTCGAGCATCCGCACCAGCGGAGTGTCCAGGCCGTCGAGCCAGATCATCGGCGCATCGGTGTCGTTCGCGTGGTCGTGCCATGACCAGGCAGGCGTGAGGACGAGGTCGCCGGGGTTCATCGGAAGGCGCTCACCGTTCACGACCGTGTAACCGCCGCGGCCCTCGATGATCAGGCGAAGAGCCGCCGCGGAATGGCGATGCGCCCGGGCGATCTCGCCCGGCATCACGATCTGGATGTTGGCGACGAGCGTATTGCTGGCCGGTCCTGGCAGGTTGGGGTTGGTCAGGCGCAGAACCCGTCGTTCGGCCTGCTGGGTTCCGACCAGCTCGGCGGCCCGCATGGCCTGCGGCCGCAGATCGCGCCAGCGCCATAGGTAGGGCACGGCCTCGCTGCATGGCTCGGTGCTGATGCCGCCGCCAATCCAGGCCGGCGTCACATGCTGTGCGCGCAACTGCGCATAGTAGTCCTGCAACTCTTCTGGCGAAGCTTGGATATCGGAAAGCTGCATTGGAGATCCTCCCCCTTTGCCGGACTGTGCCGATCGCGCTCTCGAGGAGCGGCCAGGCTCAGGCCAGCGCCGCGCGTACCGCCGCCAGCCGTTCCAGCGATGCCAGCACCTTCGGCTGATCATTCGTCAGATGGCGCACGAGAATTTCGGTGTATCCGATTTGCCCGAAAGCATGAAACTGCTCCGCGACTTCCTCGACCGATCCCGCGATCAGAGCTTCTGGCGGCATGCCGCGATATCCACGGCTGAGCGCGTGTTGCAACACGATTTGCGCCTCGGACGACGACCCCCCGACGTAAATGTCACGCCGCAAGACGACGGCGCCGGGCCCTTTGCCGTACGCGGCGCAGCGCTCGCGATACATTTCGGCTTGCACGCGCGCCTCGTCGGGGGTGAGGCCTGGGCTTGCGATCCAGCCTTCCGCCAGGCGTGCCGCGCGGTCGATGGCCGGCGGAGCGCTCGCACCGATCCAGACCTCGACGGGTTCGGCCGGACGCAGCGCCAGGCGCGCTTCGGCGATCCGGAAGCGTCCGGACGAACTCACCGTTTCGCCCGCCAGCAGGCGCCGAACGATGTCGAGCGCTTCCTCGAAAGCCGAAGGACGCGTCCTGAAGTGGGCGCCCATCGCCGCGAACCGGGCATCGCCCCAGCCGAGCCCGCATTGCATGACGAAGGGGCCCTTGGCGATTGCGGCCAGTGTCCCGATCTGCTCCGCCACCAGCACAGGGTGCCACAACGGGAGCAGGAACAGGCAACCGGCCGGCGCCTCGCCCCACTCGGCAAGAAGCCGCCCGAGCATCGGCGTGTTCTGATAATAGGGCGTGGGCGACACGTGCTGATCACCGACAAAAAGCGAATTGAGCGAAGCACGGCGCGCCGCCGCGGCTCGCTCGATCATCCAGCACGCCCCTTGGCGCGGATCTTTCGCGTCCGGGTGGTTGCTCGTCAGCGAGATCCCGACCCTCATTGCGCCATCCTTTCTCGCCGCTTGAGCTTCGATCAGACCCGAACTCGCCGACCAAGCCAAGGGCAGACTGGGCTACTGCGCCGCGTCTGCCCGCCGCTCCGCGACATTCACCGAACCGCAGCTGGCACTGCATCTGTTGCTCTGCCTCTACCGGCGGACAGCTTATGGCGACGACCGGTCCCAGGCTGGTGCAGTATCCGACAGAACCCGGCGGCGCTGACGGGCTGGAGCGGGGTGGAAGCGATGGAACCGGGTGTCATGTCGCCAAGGGTGCCCCAGGTTATAACCGTTCTCGCGTGGAGGTATGACGGGTGGAAAGAACAGCTTTGGTACTCGGTGCAGGTATGGTGGGCGTCTCGGTGGCGCTGCACCTGCGCCGGCGAGGCTGGGATGTCGTGCTGGTGGACCGCCAGGGACCCGGCGAGGGTGCCTCGTTCGGCAATGGCGGGCTGATCCAGCGCGAAGCGGTCTATCCGCACCCGTTTCCGCGCGCGCTCGCCGAATTGCGGCGCATCGCGCGCAACCGCGCGGTGGATGTGGTCTATCATCCATTGGCGCTGCCCCGCGTTGCCACGCCTCTGCTGCGATACTGGTGGCACTCGGCGCCGGAGCGCTATGCGCGCGCGGTGCTCGGGCATTCCCGTTTGATTGCAACCTGCCTTGACGAGCACATGGCGCTTGCGCGTGAGGCGGAGGCGACGGATCTGCTGCGTCCGATCGGCTGGCTGCAGCTCTACGGCACCGGGGTGGGTCTTGAACGCGCGATGTCGAGGGCCGATGCGGCGCGGCGCGAATTCGGCGTCAATTTCGTCGCGCTCGATGGTCCAGCTCTCGCCCAGGCCGAGCCGCACCTGTTGGCCGAAAGGGAAGGTGCGATCCACTGGACGGATCCTTACTCGGTCAGCGATCCGCACGCGCTCACCCTGGCCTACGCGCGCCTGTTGACCATGCAGGGCGGCGTGATCGCGACCGGCGATGCGCGCGGCCTGCAACGGAGTGCCTCCGGTTGGCGGGTCGAGACCACGGACGGACCGATGGAGGCCGCGCAGGCGGTGGTGGCGCTCGGCGCAGCGTCGACGGAGGTGACGCAGCAATTCGGCTATGCGCCGCCGCTGTTCGGCAAGCGGGGCTACCACATGCATTACAGCCTGCGAGGCAACGCCGTGCTGAACCGTCCGCTGGTCGATTCGGACACGGGGTTCGGGCTGATGCCGATGCGGCGGGGGATACGCCTCACAACCGGCGTTGAATTCGCCCGCACCAACGCGCCGCCGAGCCCGGTGCAGTTGCAACGCGCTGAGCCGATCGCACGTGCTTTGCTGCCGCTGGATCGCCGCGTCGATGCCGCGCCGTGGATCGGCGTTCGTCCGGCCCTGCCGGACATGCTGCCGGTGATCGGACGCGCACCAACCCATGACAATCTGTGGTGCGCCTTCGGCCATGCACATCAGGGTCTGACGCTTGGCCCGTCCACCGGGCGGCTGCTGGCCGAGATGATGTCGGGTGAGGCGGCGTTTCTGGATCCCGAGCCCTACTGGCCGGGCCGGTTCTAACGGGTGTTGCCACACGCCCAAAGGAACGCGGTGGATCGCGGCCATTGAAGCACGTCACGGCAGTTTGGTTATGTGGGTCGTGTCCTGAGTAGTGGTGCAGGAGCTGTGGGTAAGTGGCTTGCCGGAGCGACAAGATCGCCCTTCGCGAGCTGTTGGAAAAGGGTTCCGACACGACATGGCTGCGCGCGATGGTCGATTTCGCCGGCGGCAGCCCTATGCCAGACACTGGGCGAGGCACGGTTAATCTGACCGCGCACACTCGGCCGACAATCAGTTGGAACACAGGAGTGGATAGCGCGCAGGGCAGGATCGTCTGAGGGACTATCTGGTGAGTGGGGCTGCGTGATCCGTCCATCTTCGGCCCCTTCGTTTAGAGTCTCAGCGGGCCGGTATGCATCGCTGCATGTGAGTCAGGCACGTTTTTCTCCCTCTAAATGAACCGAGCTGATGGTTCTCTTATGAGTTCCTGTATCCTGACCTTCGGATCAGGCCGTTATCACTCTCCCATGCGAGCTTGCTCCGCATGCATCGCCTACGTGGAAGCGCCGCCACCCTCATTACCTTGGTCGCATCACACCGCGGCGCATCATGGGCGATACAACCTGGTCCGAAATATGGAAGTCCCAGAGCGTCGGTTCTTTGCTCGCTTTGAACTCCTCCAGCAATCCACCGATCTGATCGAGGCTGGTGATGGTAGCGCCGTGAAGGCCGAAACCCTTGGCAATACCCGCAAGCGGACGACGACCGAACATCGACCCGCTGTCATCCAGCCTGTCGGCTCGCAGCTTGTGAATTTCAGCACCATAGGCGCCGTCGTTCAATACGCAGATAAGGATAGGAAGGTCGTAGCGACGAATCGTGTCGAGTTCCTGTGCGTGCATCATAAAGCCGCCGTCACCGCATGTCAGGATGATGGGCTTGTCCGGTCTCGCCGCGGCGACGCCGACGGCGTAACAGAGCTCGTTGCCGATAGCGCCGAATTCGCGTATCGTCGTGAAATGATCTGCACTGACGCCTTGCATCTGTGCGGTGAAAAATGAGTTGTGCCCCGAGCCATTCACGTATTCCCAGTCCTTGGGTATGACCCGGCTCAGCTCAGTCACCAGTTGTCGCGGATCGAGGAGTCCAGGCTGAACATCGAAGGACATTGTATCAAAAGGGTCCGTCCTGGTCCGGCCGGCAATGCTGACCGCGTCCCACGCTGCCGAGCGGCCGTGTGAAGGCGCGTTCCCCAAACCCTTGATGATTGCGGACAGACCCTCGGTGCCGTCCGCTCGCAGAAAGGTACGCGCAATTCTTTGACCATGCCTGATGCCTTGCGGGGCCGGATCTATTTGCACGACCGCAGCCTGCGGAAAGAGTTTTCCTCCGTCGGTCGTATGATGGGTCAGACTGGCACCCACAGTCACAACCAGATCGCACTCTGCAAAGGCTTGGCGCGCGGCCGGATGCGAAAAACCTCCGGCGATCCCGAGGGAACGTGGATTGCCCTCGAAAAGCCCACGCACCGGGAGCGTAGTCGCCAGCAGGCCGTTGCATCTTTCCGCCAGTTGTTCGCAAAGCGCTTTGGCACCGGACAACTGAGCGCCGCGTCCCGCGATAATGATGATGCGTTCGGCTTGCGCAATGCCCTCGACCGCCCGGTTCGACGTAATCCGGATGCGGCACCACGGGTCCGGTATCCGGAATCAGATTGGCGGAGGGCACGTATTTGATGTCGGTCGGGATCTGGACCTGCTGCAAATCGATCGGAATACCGAGCACGACCGGTCGACGCTCGGTCTTGGCAATATAGAACGCTTCCGATACATACTCGAACATGCGTCTGAGGCTGTGAGCAGCGATGTAATGGGCGCCCGTGGCCTCGACCAGCGGTCCCTGACCGATCTCCTGATTGTACCAACTGGCATTGATCGGACTTTCACCCGCGAAAACGACGAGTGGTATTCTGCTGCTGGCGGCGGTCGCCAGCGCTGTCATCAGTTGGGTGACACCCGGCCCACATGTCACCGATGCCACGCCTACCTTCCCTGATGCCAAGGCATACGCTGACGCCGTCGCGACCGTACAATGCTCGTGCCAGACGTGGAAGGCTCTTACCTTCTCATCTTCCGAGAGCGCTGCCTCCCAGTGCATGTTGCCGTCGCCCGTCAGCACGAAGATTGTATCTACATCTTCCAGCCGAAAAGCCTGGGCGAGCCCGCGATATACAGGAATCGTATCGGACATTGTGCAATCGTCCCCCGATGCAGAGTTATGTAACGCCCACGCTACACCCACATCGGAAAATTGCACAAACCGCCACCAGTGTCGCGCGCGGTGATGACAGGCACTCGAACGTTCGGAAATTGCGCGCGCCGCCCGGCCGCTGCGGAGACTGTCGAAAGAGACTGCGATCAGTTCGACTTACACCGTCTCCGGCAACTGTGCGGCGCGCAAGGCCGCATAAAAAGCAGCTCCGTCTTACGGCGCTTCGGAAGGGCGCACGGCCGTCGTTTTCGGATCAGTCATTCTTCGCCTCCCCACAGCGCGGGCAGGGTTGAACTGTTCCCGCTTTTCCGGCGTCGTATCGGTTTTGCTCATCCGAATGCCGCTTTCCACCATGCGCCGAAATTCGCTAGCGCCCCGGCTGGGCCACGAACTTGGGCGGCAAAGCACGCTTGGCTGCGCCCGGTTCGTGTCACAAAATTGGTTTGGCGGTCAGGCGTTGCAGGTCTATAGGCGAGCGCAAGAGTTCGGCGAACAGCTTGGAGACACTGAGGCTGCGGTTCCCGTTCTTTCCGGCTTGTTCCACTATGACATCGGCCAGTGTCAATGCAGTGATGCGCGCGAAATCGCGGCCAAACTGCTGCAGATCGCCGAGCAGCTCATGCGCCCCAGCATCGGCAACTCGTTACGTTTGGCGGCTGGGATTCCGGTCCCGGTAGCGGCGATTAACTCGTCCTGCGGTGCAACCGGCCCTCTGGCTCCCAGCATGGAGAGCGCGGCAGTGAGATGGAATAAGAGAAAAGGAGACGATTTCGGCTGGTGATCACAGCACGGCGTAAGGCGTCCGAACGTGACAGCCTCGTGCCGGCGTGCAAAAGGACCGGTTCGCTTGACCGGGGCTAAAGAAGGCCCGCAATCTTCAGAACGTAGAAGTGCGAGTCCTGAAGTGCTGTGGAGGGAGGAATGGCCAACCAATCATCTGGCAGAAATGGTGTCATCGACCGGCGTACCGTGCTGCAGGTCGCGGCGGGGTTGGCCACCGCTGGTCCGACGCTACTTCGCGGAGCGAACGCCGAAGCGCAGCCGCAACCGCAAGGGGCTTCCCATACGACGATCATTGATTCCCAGGTCCACGCCTATGCAGCGAACACGCCGGAGCGACCCTGGCACAACGTGCCAAACTGGCCCGCGCACGTTACTGGCGACGAGATGGTGGCGGCGATGGACAAAGTTGGCGTCGACGGGGCGATCTACATCTCGCCCTTTTCGATGTACCAATACGATGGAAGCTACGCGGTCGACGTGCGGCGGGCTCACCCGGATCGGTTCGCGCTGGTCAAGCCAGTCGACCCCGACGATCCGGCAGTCGCGGACGTTATCGCCGATTGGAAGAAGACACCCGGTACGGTCGGTATCCGCCTCATCATGACCAAGGAGGCGAAACGCACGCCCGATGACCCAGGCTTCAACCGGATCTTGCGCGCGGCTGTTCAGCACGATTTTCCGGTCAACGTTCTCTTTTGGGGCAACCTCGACGCGGGCACGGAGTTGATCGACCGTTATCCCGATACGCGCTTCATCATCGACCATATGGGCATTCTACAGCCGAGCGTGCCGCCGGCGCCGCCGCAGCCTTGGGCCGACCTTCCGAAGGTGGTGGAACTCGCCAAGCGTAAGAATGCGGTGATCAAGATCACCGGCGCCTGCACGCTGTCAAAGGAGCCGTACCCGTTCCCGGACATCTGGGACCCGCTTGCCCGCATCTTCGATGCCTGGGGTTTCGATCGTTGCCTGTGGGGCACCGACTGGACGCGCGCGTTCGCCGTTGTCAACTACGAGCAGGCGGTCGAGCCTTTCCTGAAGACTGACCGCCTGAGTGCCGGCGAGCGGGCCATGCTGATGGGTGGTGCCACCGCCAAGGCGTATGGTTGGTCACCCAAGAGGGTCTAGCCCCAGATCCGGCCACATGGCGTTTTCGACATCGGCCACGTGCGCTATACTCATGCGATGATCGATGTTGGCATTGTTGGCCTCGGCTGGTGGGGCAAGAACCTCGTAGAGGCGGTCCAGGGCAAGAGCGACCGCCTGCGCTTCGTGCGCGGCGCATGTCGCGATATCAGGCCTATGGCGGCATTCGCTGAGCGTCATGGCCTTGCGCTGTCGTCTTCGTTGACCGAGCTCTTGGCCGACGAGAACGTAGAGGCCGTGGTGCTGGCGACGCCACACTCGCTGCACGCCGAGCAGATCATCGCCTCCGCGGAAGCACGCAAACCGGTATTCTGCGAGAAGCCACTCGCGTTGACCCGCGATGATGCAGCCCGGGCAATCGATGCATGCCGGCGGCACGGCGTTGTGCTGGCACTCGGCGAGAACAATCGGTTCTGGCCCAACATGCAGGAGATGCGGCGTATTGTAGCGTCGGGCGAACTCGGCGAGCCGATGCACATCGAAGGCCACGCCAGCAACGAGAACTCGGGGCGGTTCTTCGGCGCGTGGCGCCACCTGGCTGCGGAGTCACCGGGTGGCGGGATGACCGGAGCCGGAATTCATGTGCTCGACGCGTTCATCCACCTGATGGGCCCGGTACAATCGGTGAGCGCGCAGTCGGTGAGCCGAAAGTCGCCGCCAGATCCGATCGACATGCTGTCAGCCATGTTCCGTTTCGCATCGGGCGCGACCGGCTCGTTCTCAACCTTGCGCTCGACACCAAGCTATCGCCGCGTGCACGTGTTCGGCCCTGCGGGCTCCGCGGAAGCCCTGGGCGACACCGAGCTCGTAATCCGCCGCAGCGGCCAGCCGGTGCAGCAGCTGCATTTTGCCCCAGTCGATTCGCTTCGCGCCGAGCTTGAAGCCTTCGCCGATGCCGTCGACGGGCGTGCTGCCTATCCGATCACCAGCGACGAGATGCTCGACACCATCGCGGCGTTCGAGGCACTGGTCGCATCAGCAAACCGAGACGGGCAGCTGATTGTTTTGAGGTGAGTTGCCGAACCAGCACCACCCCAGCTGGCAAGACAGTCGTCGCTTGCATGGGTTTATCAGCCGGTGACATTCCGACAGGACCAACTTCACGCCGTGACACGGGCGGCCTAGACTTCCGCTTGCTCGGTTTGGCGCGGCTCCGGAGCACGCTCGAGGCAATCCGAAGGATTCAGGAGAATGTCTTCATGAGTTCCCACGATCCCCACGGCCATGAACATGACCACGATCACAGCACGGTTCCCGGCGATCTCGCGCTGCGGGTCAAGGCGCTCGAATCTCTGTTGGTCGAAAAAGGCCTTGTCGATCCGGCGGCTTTGGATGCCATCATCGAATACTACGAACACAAGGTTGGCCCCCGGAACGGCGCGCGTGTGGTTGCCCGGGCATGGACCGATCCCGCCTACAAGGCCCGCCTCCTGGCGGACGCCTCCGCCGCCATCGCGGAGCTCGGCTATTCCGGCCGCCAGGGCGAACACATGGTCGCGGTCGAGAACACAAACACGACCCACAATCTCGTCGTCTGCACGTTATGCTCCTGTTATCCCCTGCCGGTACTGGGCTTGCCTCCAACCTGGTACAAGTCCGCACCCTACCGCTCCCGCGCAGTCATTGAACCGCGTGCGGTCCTGCACGAGTTCGGCGTGGACCTGTCCGACGACGTCGAGGTGCGCGTCTGGGATTCCACCGCAGAAATCCGTTACCTCGTGCTGCCCCAACGACCCGCCGGCACGGAAGCCATGACTGAAGAGCAACTCGCGACGCTGGTCACCCGCGAACTCGATGATCGGCACGGCCGCAGTGAGCGCGCCGTGAACGGAATTCACGACATGGGCGGAATGCACGGGTTCGGCCCGATCGTCCGCGAAGAGAATGAACCGCTTTGGCACGCGCCGTGGGAGGCACGGATGTTTGCCGTCGGCTCCGCGCTCGGTGCCTGGGGGCGCTGGCCCATCGACGCGAGTCGGGCGCAAATCGAGAGCATGCCCGCAGAGGAATACCTGCGCTCGGCCTATTACGAAAAGCGACTTCCCGCGACGATCGCGAACGCGGTCAGGCACGGGCTGATCACGCGAGAGGAAGCCACAACCGGCCAGTCCGATCCGTCATCGCCCAAAGCCACGCCGCCTCTGACCGCGGAGCAGGTGGAAGGGCTGATGAAGCGAGGCTCCCCGACGACGCGGGCTGTCGAGCGCCAGCCGGTGTTCCAGATCGGGGACGCGGTTCGCACCCGAAACATCCATCCCGCGACGCATACCCGACTGCCACGTTACGCCAGGGATAAACCAGGCGTCATCGTCGTGCTGCACGGGGCGCACGTCTTCCCGGACACGAACGCCCTGTTCCAGGGGGAGAATCCCCAGCCGCTCTACACCGTGAAGTTCCGCGCACGGGATCTTTGGGGCGAGGCCGCCAGTCCACGCGACACAGTCTGCATCGACCTGTGGGAGGATTATCTTGAGCGAGCCCGCTAGCCTCGCCCGCTTCGCGGCGGATGAGCGTTTACCACGCGACGAGGAAGGTCCGGTTTTCGAGGAAGCTTGGCAAGCCGAGGCCTTCGCGTTGACTGTGCGCCTGCACGAGGCGGGATGTTTCACCTGGAACGAATGGGCCGCGACGCTCGCCGCTGTGCTGCGGGAGGTCCGAGACCGGGGTGAACCCGACGACGGCTCGCATTACTACGACCACTGGCTGGCTGCGTTGGAGCGCCTGGTCACCGCGAAGCAGGTGGTGAGTGCGTCCGACCTCGAGCGGCGCAAGGCCGCTTGGACGCAGGCGTATCTCTTGACGCCACACGGCCAGCCCGTTGAACTATTCGCGGGCTCGGTGTGATCCGGCCGCGAATGGCGACCCCTGACAGCCCCCGCGACCTCAATGATATCGCTTGATTCTTTGCGTTCAGACCAATGGGGCATCGGCCGCATTCGGCAACGGTCATGACGTTGATCTACCATTCTGCTTCCCGTCATATGACACACCGCCGCCTGCTGATTGCCGGCTTGGCGGCGTCCGCCATCCTGCCCCGGGTGGCGGGCGCGCAGACATGGAACCAGCAATTCGGCGACGTCGCCGTCGGGCTGTTGGCGCAGTGGATCACCGCGTCGCGCCAACAGGCCCTGGCCGCTGGCACGGAACCGGTTCCGCCACTCATCGTCCAGGGACTGGCCGGCTATTTTCAGCCTGGCCTGCAGCAGGCGGTCCGCTGGCGCGGTACCGGCGCCACCGAACTCTCCCTGCCGGGCCTGGCCTTCCAATACGGCGATGCTGCCGCGATCACCCTGATCGACGTCGTGCTGTTCCGCAGCGACGCGGATGCGCGGCACGACCTGAAGCTCTGGGCACACGAACTGACGCATGTCGAACAATACCGGCGCTGGGGCGTCGACGGCTTCGCCGCCCGCTATGTCGCCGACAGCGGCGCCGTCGAGCGTGAAGCCTATGCCAATGCGGATCGCTTCGTAGCGTGGCGCTCATCGGCTGCAACGCAGCGACCGCACCGTTAGAGCGTTGGCCAGAACCTGTACGGGGCTTTCAAGCGGATATTGTCGTGACATCATCGGTCGCGGCCAAAACCACGCGGTGGGTCGATCGCCTGGATCTCAGCGAGGTCAAAACCGCAGATTGTCGGCAACGCGTCGGCAAGGAGCTTGATAATCTTGGCGGCCATCGTCACCATCCTTGTCAGTGCACCGCGACCCGCTGCTGCGCCGCTACAACACGCCGACCACCTGACCGGGAGGACTCGCCATGACCAAATATCTGCACACCATGATTCGCGTCAGCTCGCTTGAAGACAGCATCGCCTTCTTCGAGGTGCTCGGCCTGCGCGAGATCCGCCGCCGTCCGGACGAGAAGGGCCGCTACACCAACGTGTTCCTCGCCGCCCCCGGCGACGAGGCGGCTGCCGTGGAACTCACCTACAACTGGGATCCCGAGCCTTACACCGGCGGCCGCAATTTCGGGCACCTCGCCTACGCCGTGGACAACATCTACGACACCTGCAACGCCTTCATCGCCAGCGGCGTGACGATCAACCGCCCACCGCGTGACGGCCGCATGGCGTTCATCCGCACACCCGACGGCATCTCCATCGAGTTGCTGCAGGCGGGCAGCGCGCTACCGCCTGCCGAACCCTGGACCAGCATGGCCAATACCGGCTCATGGTAGGGCCGGAAGCCGCCTGCTGATTGGATCGTTCCACGTCACGTCGCTTGGCTACGATGTACTCGTGCGACAAGGAGACGCCTGACATGATCAACCTGAGCGGTATCGGCCACGTTCTGCTGCGGGTCGCCGACGAGGAAGCGTCAAAGCGGTTCTACCGCGACGTGCTGGGGTTTCGCATCGCCGAGCAGGATCCGGAGCACGGCGGCGTGTTCATGACGTTGGGCGATGGTTTCCATACCATCGACGTCATGCAGCACCCCGCACCACAGGACGCGCCGAGGCCGCGGCACGGACAGCTTGGGCTCGGCCACATCGCGTTCAAGGTCGCCAGTTATGCGGCATTGCGCGACGCCTACGTCCACCTGCTCAACAACGGCGTCGACATCCAGCGTGCCGCCGATCATGTCTGCCAGCGCAGCATTTATTTCGCCGATCCTGACGGCAACGGCCTGGAGATCTATTACGAGATGCCACGGGCGCTGGAGTTGTTCCCGAACGGTCGCGGCGACGAGGACGAAGTGCTGCCGTTGAGCCGCGCGGACGACAAGCTGCCCCAGTGGCTCGTCGAGGAGTGGCCGGGCCCCGCCGCGATGGCCAAAGTCGAACGGCTGCGCGGCTGACCGGCACCACGGGCGGCCGATTGACCGTCCCGGCCAGACGCGTGGTGGGCGGCGGCCCCTAAGGGCCCGAGGGGAAACAACCGAATCATTTCCGGACGCGCCTCATGCTTCCTCGTCATGGTCGGCGAAGGCCGGCCATCCACGTCTTTGCTGCAAGCACAAAGAGAAGACGTGGATGCCGACCTGCGTCGGCATGACGATGTGGAAGCGTCCGTTGCGCCACGTGGAGCACTTATTTCCCAGCGAATCCTACGCCCCTGAAGCGACGACGCCGTACGGCGTCAGATTGCCAGCTCGATCAGGAACGGGCCTTTCCGCGCGTTGGCCTGCGCGAACAGATCGGCGAAGCGCTCGCAGGTCTCCGCGCGCGCGGCCTCGACGCCCATTCCGGCGGCGAGCTTCGTCCAGTCGAGGTCGGGGTTGCCCAGGTCCAGCATGTCGAGCGCGGTGCGGCCGGGGTTGGCGCCGACATTGGCCAGTTCGCCCAGCAGGATCTGATACTTGCGATTGGACAGCAGCACCGTGGTGACGTCCAGGTTCTCGCGCGCCTGCGTCCACAGCGCCTGCAGCGTGTACATCGCCGAGCCGTCGGCCTGCAGCGCGACCACGCGGCGCCCGGGCGCGCCGACCGCGGCGCCGGTGGCGAGCGGCGGGCCGCAGCCGATCGCCCCTCCGGTGGAGTTCAGCCAGTCGTGCGGCTCGGCGGCGTAGGTGAACGGGAAGAAGCCGCGGCCGAAGGTGACCGCCTCGTCGGTGACCATCGCCTGTTCCGGCAGCAGCGCGGACAGCGTGGCGGCGACGGACTCCGGCGTCAGCTTGCCGCGCACCGGCTCCGGCCGCGGGCCCGGGTCGGGGATGGCGACGCGCGGCGCGCCGAGTTCGTCCGCCAGCCGCGCCAGCGCATCGGCTGCGTCCTGGTCGGTGCGCGCGAGCACGTGGATGTCGGCGTCCGCCGGAATCGGCGTGGTGGGCTTGTTCGGATAGGCGAAGAATGTCACCGGCTTGCGCAGCCCGCACAGGATGACATGCCGCGTGCCGGCCAGCGCCTTCACCGCAGTATCGACCACGTAGGGGATGCGATCCACCGGCACCCGCCCCCGGCCGCGCGAGATCCGGGCATTCGCCCCCTGGGCGATCAGCCGCGCGCCGGTGGCCGCGGCGATCCGATGGGCGTTCTCCAGCGCCTCGGTGCGCACCGCATCGCCGCCCAGCACGATCAGCGTCGGCAGGCCGCGGCGCAGGATGTCGGCGGCGTTGCGCGACCTGGGCGGGGTCCGAACGCGGCTTCGGCGGCACCGGCAGTGCCTCGGCGATCACGCCGCCCTCGTCCCACGAGGTGTCCGACGGCAGGATCAGCGTGGCGATCTGTCCGGGATGGGTGCGCGCCGCCTGCACCGCCACGGCGGCATCGGCGCCCACCGTCGCAGATGTGGTTGCCGTCCGCACCCAGGCCGATGCGCCGCGCGCCCAGCCCTCGGTATCGGCGGTCAGCGGCGCGTCGTTCGGGCGATGGTAGGTCGCCTGGTCGCCCACGATGTTGACGATCGGCGTCTGCGCGCGCCGCGCGTTGTGCAGGTTGGCGAGACCGTTGGCGAGGCCCGGCCCACAGTGCAGCAGCGTCGCCGCCGGCTTGCCCGACATGCGCGCGTAGCCGTCGGCCGATCCGGTCACCACGCCCTCGAACAGGCCCAGGATACAGCGCATGCCGGGCACCCGGTCGAGTGCGGCGACGAAGTGCATCTCCGAGGTGCCGGGATTGCAGAAACAGGTGTCGACGCCGCTCTTCAGCAGGCTGTGCACAAGGCTTTCGGCGCCATTCATGGGGCAAGTCCTTTCGGGATCGCGAGACCGCCGGAACTTGCGCGACCGGAGGGCGGTCTGGCAACCGTTGCGGCGTCGCGTGCACGGGGCAATCGGACCGCCATACCGCTGCCGGAGCGGCTGGGTGGTCCGCGACCGCGGCCAAGGGCGCACCGCTGGCCATCGCTCACGCTACGGTAGGCTCAAGCCCCGCGAAACTGCGGGAATTGACCGGCGCGGCGAGGGCGGGCACGCCTCGAAGCGAGGCGGCCAATAGCGACCGCCGGCGCAGCATGCGAGGCTGCCTGCCACTGCTACTGCCACTCGCGACTGCGCCGAAGCGACCAACGAGAGGACGGATCAAATGCCGATCACCACCCGCCTGACCGAGCGACTGGGCGTGCGGCACCCGATCATGCTGGCGCCGATGGACGTCGTGGCAGACGGGCGCCTGGCGGCCTCGGTCAGCCGCGCCGGCGGCTTCGGGATCATCGGCGGCGGCTACGGCGACGAGGCGTGGCTGACGCGCGAGATAGACGCCGCGGGCGGCGCGCGTGTCGGCGTCGGCTTCATCACATGGAGCATGGCGCGGCAGCCGCGGCTGCTCGATCTGGTGCTGGAGCGGCGCCCACCCGCCGTCATGTTGTCGTTCGGCGACATCCAGCCGCACGCCGACCGGATCAAGGCGGCCGGTGCGCTGCTCCTCTGTCAGGTGCAGACAGTGGAACAGGCACGGCAGGCGATTGCGCACGGGGCGGACGTGCTGATCGCGCAGGGCGCCGAGGCGGGCGGCCACGGCATGTCGCGCGGTACATTCGCGCTGGTTCCGGCGGTGGTCGATGTCGCCGGCGATATTCCGGTTGCCGCGGCGGGCGGCGTGGCGGATGGCCGCGGGCTTGCCGCGGCGTTGATGCTGGGAGCCGATGGGGTGCTGATGGGCACGCGGTTCTATGCCTCGCAGGAGGCGGCGGCGTTGGCCGGCGCGAAGGACCGTATCGTCGCGGCGAGCGGCGACCGGACCGTCCGAAGCGTCCTGTTCGACATCATCCGCCGCAATGTCTGGCCTGCCCCGTATTCCGGGCGTGTGCTGGCGAACGGGTTTTCCGAGCGCTGGCGCGGCCGCGAGGTCGAACTGCTGCAGAAGCAGGCCGAGGAGTCGGCACGCTACGATGCGGCGCGCGCGGCAGGTGACTTCGACACCGCGGCGCTGATCGTCGGCGAGGCGGTGGACCTGATCGGCGACATTCCGCCCGCCGGCGAGATCGTGGAGCGTGTCGCAACCGAGGCCGAGGTGCTGCTGCGCGGGGCGTCAAATCGCCATCCCGTCGTCGATGTGCGGACGTGAACCGCACGGCGTCGGTGCCCGGTCCCGTGCGCCGCGCAACACGCCCCGGCTGCCCCGGTCAGGCGTTCCCGTGCACGTACATATACGCGCTGCCGCTGCCCGGATCGGTGCCGAACATGACGGACAGCCGGCCGTTGTTCAGATCGCCCTGCGAAAAGCCGGCCAGCGTCAGCGATGCCGTCGGCCGGCCCGCTGCCGTCGCGTGCAAGGTCAGTCCCGTGTAGCCGGTGGCTCCCTGGCCATCGACCCAGGCGAGGCCGATGTCCTGCGCCGAAACGCCCCAGATTGTCGCAGCGTCACCGGCGTGGAAGCCGACGACGGTGCTCCAGATATCGGCTGCCGGTCCGCGATCATCGACGAAGAAAGTGTCGGTGCCGCTGCCACCGGTGAGAAAATTCGATCCGGCGCCGCCATCCAGCACGTTGGTGCCGCTGTTCACCGCAATTGCATCGTCGCCGTTGCCCGAATGGATGAACCAGTTGGGCGTGGAGACGGCGATGTTGATATTGTCCGCCGTGACGTTGACGTATTCGTTCTCGAGTCCGGCCACCGGGCCGCTATAGGGGTGGCCGGTCGCGGTCCTCGGTTCGTCGTGGGTTGTGTCCAGGACAGCGAGGTTTGGCGGCGGCAGCAGAGCACCGCCATCGTGGTAGGATGTCCCGTCCGCATGGACGACCACATCGCCGCCGACCTGCGACACGCCGAAGTCCTCGGCCGTCGGTCCGCCGTTCTGGGCGTGCTCGACCAGCGTCAACGCCATCGTGTCGATGACAGTGTGGCCCTGGTAGAGCGACAGCAATCCGTCGTTGAGCGTGTAGCCGGTCGCCTGCAGCCCTTTCAGGATGATTTCGCCGAAGCCAAGCGTGGTGGCCGCGTGATAACTGGCGGGATCGTCCACCTGCAGGATGCCGAATTCGCCGCCGTATGATGCATATCCGGACACCGAGACGATCTGGCGGCTGTCGACCGCATGCACGAACTCCAGTCTGGCCTGGGCGTGCGCGGAGTAGACATTGAATGATCCGGTCCCGACCACGCTGGCGTCGATGACGGCCGCGTTGTCCACCGAGGTATTTGTATTGGCGAAGGTTCCCGTGCCGTTGCCTGTTGCCTGGACGGTCACGCCACCGCCGTACGGGCCAGCGGCAAAGCCGCCGATCCATTGGCTGCTGTCCATGAGATCGACAACGGCGTCCGGCCAGCCAGGGTGCGCACCATCGTCGGCAAGGTTCATCGCAGCGCTGCCGATCATGGTGAACGTGCAGGCAGGCGGATTGCTGGAGCCGCTGCCTCCGAGATAGACGGTATCGCCGGCCAGCGAGTTGCCTGTGACGATCATTTGGCCGGAAAGCATGTGCAGCGTGTCACCGGCCTTCGGTGCCACGGCAGGCGACCACTCAGCGGGATTGTTGGCGCGGTCGATACCGCCAAGGGCGGGGCCACGCAGGCCGCCGAGCCATGTCAGCGATGCTGCCGTAGTGAGCGTGCCGGGGCCGTCGAGCGTGCCGGCGCCGCCGCCCCAGCCATCGTCGCCGGTATAGGTCTTCTGCCACCAGCGAAGGTCGGCATTCTCCTGCCAGATCACTCCATTCTTGTAGGCCATCTCGATGACCCGGGCGGTCCCGGCATCGGGTGTGCCATTCTCGACGACCGCGCCGTTATCGATCCACCACAGGCTGCCGTTACTGTCGACCAGCGGCGCTGTATCGTTTGGAACGATCACCGTGCCGCTGGCCGATTGCGGAAATGGGTTGGTGTGGGAACCGCCGTTCGGGGACCACCCGTCAAACGCACCTGGCGCGCCGGTCTTCGTCCACCACAGGTTTTGGTTGTTCTGCTGGACGATCTGCCCGTTGAGGTAGCCGATCGCAGTCACGTTCCACGTGCCGTCGTCGACTGTTGTCGTGCCATCGGGAGCAGTGATCGCGATCTGCCCGTTCTGCTGGATGTACCAGTTGTTGCCGGAGGCATCCTGGATGCGCAGATCGGGCCGCACAATCACTGTGCCATTTGGGCTTGCCATTTTGGCTTCTCCTTTAGGGATGTCTGCCCGACTGGGATCAGAAACCGATGATTCCTGGAATGCATTGATCTGAATCAAAAACGAGGTCACAATGTTTTGATTGCTCGACCGAAGTCAATTTGGCCAGGTCCATTGCCGACATGAGCCTCAGCCTACCTTTGGAACCAACGTCATAGCGCATATTTTCGTGCCGGCCCTTGCCCAACTTTCGCAGATAGTCTTACTAACGCCATATCATGCTGCCATGCGCTACGACCGCACGGCCGGATGCCGTTATCCCATAGCAGATGCTTGGCCGCGCCGCAGTGCTAAAAGCCTGCGCCGCTCCGCTCAGCGATAGAACTCGATCTTCGCCTCGCGGAACCACAGGAAATTCGCCGGCGCGGCCGAAATCGGGCCGTTGATGGCGAACACCGCAATCTCGAACCGCTCGCCCGGCACGACGGTATCCCGCAGCACCAGGCGATTGGGCATGTTGAACCCTTGGATCGCAGCCGGGCTCGGCCGGCCGGCGGCGCGAGGCATCACGCCGTCCACCCAGACCTCCGCGTAGTCGTCGACGTTCACCGTCAGCACCATCTTTGCGCCGGCGGTATCGAACCCCGTGGCGCGCGCCGGGATCGTCAGGGTCGTGCGGAACCAGACGAACGACACCATGCCGCCGCCGCGCTTCGCGCCCAGGTCCGTCGGCGCGACCTCCGGCCACGCCGAATCATCGAACCCGGACAGTTCGGCGTGCGGATCGACGTCGTAGGTGGTCCTGTACTCCGGCATGGCGTCCGACAGCGCCGGACACTCGACGATCTTCGCCTCCATCGCCTTCCACCGCGCGCCGAATGCCGCCGATCCGTCGACGGTCATCAGATCGACGATGTGCGCCGGCGGCACCATCGGCGCGATCGGCGGCTGCGGCATCAGCAGCGGCGGCATTGCGGGCGGCGCGGAAACCGTGGGCCTGGTGTAGATCGGGGCGGGCATTTCCGGGTTCCTCCGGGCCGCTCAGCCGGCCGGCGCGACCGAGAGGCGGCCGACCACCTTGTGCTTCTCGATCAGCCGCGCGACCAGGCCGGACGCTTTGGCCTCCTCGACGAACCCGTGCAGGAACTGCCGCCCCGGCCGCGTTGGTCCGGGCGGTGCCGACCGCCTGCTGCACGGCCGAGAACTGGCCGTCGAGGATCCGCGCACCGGGCAGCTTCTCGATGTCCTTCAACAGCCCGGGACGCAGCCCGGCCAGGGCGTCCAGTTTGTCGCGGACGAATATCTCGGTGGCGCTGGCCAGGCTGTCCGAGCGCACCAGCTCGGCGTGCTTGATGTTGCGCTCCAGCCAGAGGTCGTACGCGCTGCGCGCCGTCACCGCGATGCGCACGCCGGGGCGATCCACATCGGCGATCGCCTGCAGCGGCGAGCCGGCGGGGACCAGATACGTGGCCTCGATCTCCACATAGGCGGCGGTGAAGGCGATCTTCTCGGCGCGCGCCGGTTCGGCGCCGATCAGCCCGATGTCCCAGACATCGCCGCCCGCCGCATCGGCGAGTTCGCCCGGTTTCGGATACGGCACGTATTTGACCGGCACGCCGAGGCGGTCGGCGATCGCGCGCGCCATGTCGGGCGAGACACCCTCGGGATCGCCCGACGCGGTCTTGCCGGTGACCAGCAGGAAGTTGCTCATGTTGATCCCGGCGCGCAGGACGCCGTGCGGTGCAAGCTCTGCGATGACCGATTGGGACATGGGGCTGGGTCCGGGTAAAGTGTTGGCGGCATTGTATTGGCAGGTCCCGGCGCCCGGCAACCGCGGGACGACAACCCCGATGACCCGGAGGTGGAGGAATGAGCCGTCTGTTCGGAGCGCTGCGCCAGATGGGCTACGTCGTGCTCGACGTCGAAGCCGCCATGCGGCACTGGGTCGAGGTCTGCGGTGTCGGCCCGTGGTTCTATGCCGAGCGCCTGCCGCTCACCGCGTTCACCTATGCGGGGAAGCGCTACGACGATATCCATGTCTCGATCGGACTGGCCAATTCCGGCGACATGCAGATCGAACTGATCCAGCAGCGCTCCGACCATCCCAGCATGTATCGCGACTTCCTCGCGGCGAACCCCCGGGGCGGGCTGCAGCACTGGTCGAGCTGGCCGGAGAACTACGACGAGCTGTACGACCGCGCGCTGGCCAACGGGTATGTCGTGGGCCAGGAGGGCGCCGCGCCGCGCGGCCGCTTCGTCTATTTCCGCAACGAGGGCCACCCGGGCACGATCATCGAGATGTCGCACGCCACGCCGACCCGCAGGCGCATCTTCGACGCCGTGCGCGAAGCCGCGGTCGGGTGGGACGGCAAGGACCCGATACGCACCGGCTGGCCGACATGAGCGACGCAGCAAGTGCGGTACTGGACGCGATCCGGTTCGACGCCGCCGGCCTGGTTCCCGCCATCGCGCAGCAGCACGACACCGGCGAGGTGCTGATGCTTGCGTGGATGAACCGCGAGGCGGTGGCCGAGACGCTGGCCACCGGCCGCGTCTGCTATTTCAGCCGCAGTCGCGGCGCGCTGTGGCGCAAGGGCGAGACCTCGGGCCAGGCGCAGCATCTGAAGGAGCTGCGCGTCGACTGCGACGGCGACACGCTGCTGCTGCTGGTCGACCAGGAGGGCGTCGCCTGCCACACCGGCCGGCGCAACTGCTTCTTCCGCGCGGTCCGCGACGGCCGGCTGGCGGAGATCGCGGCGCCATTGGTTTCACCGGAAACCTTGTATGGCGCGCAGCCGTGATCTGCTGACATGAACCGACGCTATGATGCCGTGCTGTTCGACCTGCTGACCGCGCTGCTCGACAGCTGGTCGCTGTGGAACACGGTTGCCGGCGATGCGGACTCCGGACACCGCTGGCGCATGGCATATCTGCGCATCACCTACGCCGCCGGGCACTACCGGCCGTACGAGCAACTGGTCGGCGATGCCGCGCAGGCGGTCGGCCTGCCGGCGCCGCCTCGCCGACGAACTGGCAGCGCGCTACGACGAGATCGAGCCCTGGCCGGAGGTCGGCACCGTGCTGGGCGCATTGCACGAGGCCGGCGTTGCGCTCGGCGTGGTGACGAACTGCTCCGAGACACTGGGGCGCCTCGCGGCAGAGCCGCATTCCGGTGCCGTTCCGGGTGGTGGTCACCGCCGAGCGCGCCGGCCGCTACAAACCCGATCCTCTGCCGTATCGACTTGCCCTCGATGAACTCGGCGTCGCCGCGGAGCGCTGCCTGTTCGTGGCGGGGTCCGCCTATGATCTGTTCGGCACCGAACGTGTCGGGATGCCCACATGGTGGCACGACAGGATCGGCATGCCCCCGCCTCCCGGCGCACCGATCGCGCTGGCACGCCACCGCACACTGACCCCGCTCGTTGCGCATGTGCTGGCGTAGGTGCCCGCGATCCACCCGCTGATCTACCTGATCGCCGGCGAGGCGAGCGGCGATGTCCTCGGCGCCCGACTGATCGCGGCACTGCGCGTGCGGCGGCCGGACCTCGGCTTTGCCGGCATCGGCGGCGAGGCGATGGCGGCGTTGGGGGTCACCAGCCTGTTCCCGATGCAGGACCTCGCGCTGATGGGCCTGCTCGAAGTGCTGCCACGCCTGGCTCACCTGCGCGGCAGGCTGCGCCAGACGGTGGCCGACATCGCGGTCCGCCGGCCCGAGGTGGTGGTGACGATCGACAGCCCCGGCTTCACCCTGCGCGTGCTGAAGGCGATCGCCCCGCTCGGCGTGAAGCGCGTCCACTACGTGGCGCCGCAGGTCTGGGCCTGGCGCGAGAGCCGGGTGCGGCATTATCCCGGCCTGTGGGACCAGTTGCTCTGCCTGCTGCCGTTCGAGCCGGCGTTCTTCGCCCGCCATGGCCTGCCCGCGACGTTCGTCGGCCACCCGGTGCTGGAAAGCGGCGCGGATCGCGGCGATGCCGCCCGGCTGCGCGAACGCCACGGCATCGATGCGCGCCGCGCGCATCGTGACCATCATGCCCGGCAGCCGGCGCACCGAGGTGGCGCGGCTGCTGCCGATCCTCGGCGCCACGCTGCAGCGCCTGCCGGACGTGGCTGCCCGTCGTGCCGGTGGCCGCTCCGGTGGCCGACGCCGTGCGCCAGGCAACGCAGGACTGGACCCCGCGTCCCGTTCTGGTGACCGAGGCACAGGACAAGTACGACGCGTTCGCCGCGTCCGCCGCGGCACTGACCAAGTCCGGCACCTCGACGCTCGAACTGGCGATGGCCGGCGTGCCGATGGTGGTGGCCTATCGGCTCAATCCGCTCAGCGCGGTGATCGTGCGGCGCCTTGTCACCGTGCAGTACGCCTCGGTGATCAACCTGCTGGCCGGGCGCGAGGTGGTGCCGGAACTCATCCAGCAGGCGTGCACGCCGGACCGGCTTGCGGCGGAGATGCGAACCCTGCTGAACGATCCCGCTGCGGTCGCGGCGCAGCGTGCCGACTGCCGCGCGGCGCTGGCTTTGCTGCGCCCGCTGACGGGGCTGCCGTCAGAGGCCGCCGCCGCCGCCGTTCTCGCTCTGCTCGATCAGGCCTGACCCAACCATCCGCGCGCGCGCGGCGGCCATGCTGTCGGTCACCGCCAGCGCCGCCGCCAGCGCCCGCCGGCCGGCCGCGGCGTCCACCAGCACCGGCGCGCCATCGAGCACGGCGGCCGCGAAGGCCGCATGCTCCGCGGCGAGGGCATCGTGCTCCTGCCAGGACACCTCCTGCATGCCGAACCCGGGCACGCCCGGCACCGGCTTCCCCCGATCGCGGGCGATCACGGTCAGGCTGCGGTTGGCAAAGTCGGCCGCCATGTAGCCGTCCTGGGCGAACACCCGCATGCGCCGCTCGGTGCGCGCGGCGACGCGGGAGGCGGTGATCGTCGCCACCGCGCCGGTCTGAAAACGGATGCGCGCATTGGCGATGTCGGCATGCTCGCTCGCGACCGCCGCGCCGACCGCATCCACGCTCTCGATCGGGCTGTCGACCAGCGACAGGATCATATCGAGGTCGTGGATCATCAGATCGAGGATCACCGACACGTCGGTCCCGCGCAGCTTGAACGGGGCGATCCGGGTGGCCTCGATGTAGAGCGGCGCGCCGAGCCGTCCCTCCAGCGCGTTGAACGCCGCGGAGAACCGCTCCTGGTGGCCGACCTGCAAGACAAGCCCCCGTTCGGCGGCGAGCGCGGCGAGCTCGTCCGCCTGGGCCAGGGTCGCGGCGATCGGCTTCTCGACCAGCACGTGCTTGCCGGCACGCAGCGCATCGGCTGCGAGCGCGTGGTGCGCTTCGGCCGGAGCAGCGACGATCAGCGCATCGCACGCGGCGAGCAGATCGGAAAAACCCATATCGGGGGCACCTGCCTCCCAGCCGATCGTCTTGGCCCGCTCGGTGTCGATATCGTACACGCCGACCAGCCTGGCGCGGTCCGAGGCCGCAACCTTCAGCGCGTGATAGCGACCGAAATGGCCGGCGCCTGCAATGCCGACACGGATGGGCAGCGAAAGTGCCAGGAGTTGCTCCTCTGCCGATAGACGATCGAGCTAGGCTGCCAATTCCCGCATGACCGCGTATAGATCGGACTTCGCCTCGAAGCCGATCCCGGGCAGGTCCGGCAGCGTCACGACGCCGTTCTCCACGCGCGTGCCGTCGGGGAAGCCGCCATACGGCTGGAATACGTCCGGATAGCTCTCGTTGCCGCCCAGTCCGAGCCCCGCCGCGATGGCCAGCGACATCTGGTGCCCGCCGTGCGGAATGCAGCGGCGCCACGACCAGCCGGCATCCTTCAACATCGCGAGAGTTCGCTGATACTCACACAACCCATAGGACAGCGCGCAGTCGAACTGCAGCCAGTCGCGATCCGGCCGCATGCCGCCGTGACGGATCAGGTTGCGCGCGTCCTGATGGCTGAACAGGTTCTCCCCGGTCGCCATCGGCCCCGGATAGAACTCCGCCAGCGCTGCCTGCAATTGGTAGTCCAGCGGATCGCCCGGCTCCTCGTACCAGAACAGGTCGTATGGCCGCAGCATGCCCGCGTATTCTATGGCGGTGGCGAGATCGAACCGCCCGTTGGCATCCACTGCCAACCGCGCGTCGTTGCCGATCTCCCGCAGCACCGCCTCGATCCGCCGGCGATCATCGTCCAACGACTCGCCGCCGATCTTCATCTTCACCACGTTGTAGCCGCGGTCGAGATAGCTGCGCATCTCCGCGCACAGCGCGCCCGTGTCCTTGCCCGGGTAGTAGTAGCCGCCCGCGGCGTAGACGAACACGCGCGGATCGGCCGCGATGCCGTGCCGTTCGGCCAGCAGGCGGAACAGGGGCCGGCCGGCGATCTTCGCCACGGCATCCCACACCGCCATGTCGATGGTGCCGACCGCCACCGAGCGATCGCCATGCCCGCCCGGCTTCTCGTTCGCCATCAGGCACGCCCAGACGCGATCCGGATCGAGGTTCTCCTCCGTTGCGTCCAGCAGCGACCGCGGATCGGCCTCCAGGACGCGCGGCGCGAAGCGTTCTCGGATCAGCCCGCCCTGGCCGTAGCGGCCATTGGAGTTGAACCCGTAGCCGACGACCGGCCGCCCGTCGCGCTCGACATTGGTCACCACGGCGACGAGGCTCGTGGTCATTTTGGAGAAATCGATATAGGCGTTGCGGATCGGCGAGCTGATCGGCTGTGTGATCTCGCGCACGTCGGTGATGCGTATCGGCATGGCGGCGTTTCAGCGCAATTGCCGCGCGTTTGCAACGGCGGCCTGCGGGCGGAGCGCGGCGAGAGGACGTATCCGGAGCAGCCGTTCGGCAACACGACGCCAGGCCAGACGCGGATCCGCCGGCGCCGGTGCAGGCTCCCCGGGCGGCGGTGCCAGGAGCAGGCCGCGCAGCGCGGCGGCCAGGCTGGCGGCGTCCGGTGCGCACAACCTCGCCAGCGCCTCGCCGTGCAACTGCTCGACGAGTCCGCCCACGCAGGTCGCGACGACGAAGCGCCCGGCCGCGATCGCGGTCGGGGCGATGCCGCTCTGGCTCGCCTCCTTGTATGGCAGCACCAGCACGTCGCACCAGGCGATCAGGGCTGCGATCTCGTCCTCCGGCACCCAACGGTTCTCGACCGTCACCCTCGGCAGGGTGCGCAAGGCCGCCAGTTCGGCAGATTCCGGCCCGCTGCCCACCACGCGCAGCTCCCACCCCGGCTGCGGGTCGAGCCGGCGCACCGCATCGGCCAGCAGATCGAGGCCCTTGTAGGGCCGCAGCCGGCCGAAGCAGAGCAGTCGCAGCGGCCCGCCATGCGCACGCGGCGGCTGCGGCGGCGGCCCGAACACGAATGGCGGATGCGACATCACGAACAGCCGGTCCGGGTCCACGACGCACTGCTGCCGGAGCCGCGCGGCGACATGTTCGCTCAACGCAACGGCGGCGGCGGCGCGGCGGATCAGACGCCGCTGCAGGAACATCAGCAGCGGCGTCGCATCGCCGGGATGCGAGTCGGCGTCGTGCACGATCACCACGGCCGGCACGCCGATCCGCCGCAATGCCGCCAGCATCAGCAGATCGAGCGGGCCCGGCATGGCGCAGATCGCCAGGTCGGGGCGCAGCACCGCAAGCCGCCGGCTCAGCCGGGCAACGATCAGCGGCGCCTTGAACCACCGGCCGGTCAGCCCGACGACACCCGAGTAGGTTGCCATCTGGAGCTGACAATCGGGGGGCTCGGGCCCACGCAGGATTTCGGCGCCGGCAGAAAGGGAAAGTACGGCCTCGGTGCCGGGGATCAGCCGCAGTCCATCCGCGAGCGCCGCCGCAAAGCGCGGGCCGGCACCGCGACGCCCCCATTGCCAGACCAGAACCCGCATGGCGCGGCGGTTGATCCCCAAAGCGAGGTCGAACCCATGCTCCGCATCGACCAGGTCATCGGTATCCATCCGCGCGATCAGCATGCTCCTGCCACGGGCCCGGTGTACGGCACGCTCCGAGACATCATCGGCCAAGCGGGGCAACTGCGCCACACCTCCTGCGCGTGCGGACGCGGCCAGACCCGCACCGGCATCGCTCCCAATGGGACACGCAGCCCAATGGGACACGCAGATTGATTAACGGACGTTGAACGCCCCGCGGCCTGCGTCGGGCCGGCAGCGTCGCGCGAACCATTCGAGATCATCGTCGGTCGTTCAGGTGGCAGGCGCTGTCATGGCCCGCGGCGATCTCGCGCAGCACCGGCGCCTGCTCGGCGCAGCGCGGCATCGCGTGGGGGCAGCGCGGATGGAAGTGGCAACCGGACGGCGGGGTCAGCGGGCTCGGGATCTCGCCCTTGATCGCTGTGAAGCGCCGCTTGCGCGCCTCGATGCGCGGCACTTCGGACAGCAGCGCCTGGGTGTAGGGATGATTGGGCCGCGCGAACACTTCGTCCGCCGGCGCGCTCTCGACGATGCGGCCGAGATACATGATCAGCACGCGGTCCGACAGATGCTCCACCACGCCGAGGTCGTGGCTGATGAACAGGTAGGTGAGGTCGAGTTCGCGGCGCAGGTCCATGAACAGGTTGAGGATCTGCGCCTGGATGGAAACGTCGAGCGCGGCGACGGCTTCGTCGCACACCAGGAACTCCGGCTGCACCGCGAGCGCGCGGGCGATGCCGATGCGCTGGCGCTGGCCGCCGGAGAACTGGTGCGGATAGCGGCGCTTGAACGCCGGATCGAGACCGGCACGGCGCAGTTGTGCATCGACGTAGCGATCGAACCCGTCGCGCTTCACCAGGCCGTGCACCAGCGGCGCCTCGCCGACGATGTCCGCGACGCGGAGTCGCGGATTGAGCGATGCATACGGGTCCTGGAAGATCATCTGGACCTTCAGTTTTTCCCCGCGCGCCTGCTCCGGCGGCATTGTCGCGATGTCCTGGCCCTTGAACAGCACCTGGCCCTGCGAGGGCGGCATGATGCCGGCGACCATGCGGCCGATCGTCGATTTCCCGCAGCCGGATTCCCCCACGAGCCCGACCACCTCGCCGCGTGCGACGGCAAAGTCGACGCGATCGACCGCCTGCACGACCTCGTTCTTCGGGACGGCACCGAACCGCCGCGACAACGCGCGCGCGAGACGAGCCGCTGCATCGTATGTCGGGCCGAAGCGCTTCGACACGCCGCGCAACTCGATGATCGGCGTCGCGGTCATGCCGGGGAGGCGATCAGCGGATGGCAGCAGCGTACCGTCTGGCCCGTCACCGGCTGCGACGGTTCCGGCTCCTGTTCGCAGGCGGCATCGGCGCGCGGGCAGCGGGTGCGGAAGGCGCAGCCCGGCGGCAGGCTGAGCAGACTCGGCGTCATGCCGGGAATCTGTCGGAGTTTCTCGCCGCGTTTGTTGCGGCTCGGCACGCTGCCGATCAGGCCATGCGTGTAGGGATGCAGCGGCCGGTCGAGCACCGCTTCGGCGGGGCCGGTCTCGACGATGCGGCCGGCGTACATCACGGCGATCTCGTCGGCGAGGCCGGCAATGACGGAAAGATCGTGGGTGATCCAGATCAGCGCGCTGCCATAGGTCACCGCGAGCTTCTGCACCTCGGCGAGAATCTGCGCCTGGATGGTGACGTCCAGCGCCGTCGTCGGCTCGTCCGCGATCAGCAGGTCCGGGTGATGCAGCAGCGCGATGGCGATCGCCACGCGCTGGCGCATACCGCCGGAGAACTGGTGCGGATAGGCCATCAAACGTTCGTCGGGACTTGGGATGCCGACCATGCCGAGCGCATCGCGCGACCGGGTGCGCGCTTCGGCATGCGAGACCTTCGCGTGCGCGCGCACCGCCTCGATCATCTGCGTGTCGATGCGCAGCACCGGATTGAGCGTCATCATCGGGTCCTGGAAGATCATCGCGATCCGGTTGCCGCGCAGGCTGCGTATCTCGCGCTCCGACAGCGTCGCGAGGTCCTGGCCCTGGTAGAGAATGGACCCGCCGGCGATGCGTCCCGGCGGATCGATCAGGCCGATGATGGAAAAGCCGGTGACGGTCTTGCCGGAGCCCAACTCACCGACCAGCCCCAGCACGCGGCCGCGCGCAATGGAGAACGACACATCGTCCACCGCCTTCACCACGCCGGCGCGCGTGAAGAAATGCGTGCGCAGATTGCGCACCTCGAGGGTTGCGGTGCTCACCGCTGCAGTCGCGGATTCAAAACGTCGCGCAACTGGTCGCCGACCAGGTTGATGGCGACGATCGTCACCAGCAGCGCGATCCCCGGATAGAAGCTGATCCAGTATTTGCCCGACAGCATGTACTGGTAGCCGTTGGCGATCAGCAGGCCGAGCGACGGCTCGGTGATCGGCACGCCGAGGCCAAGGAATGACAGCGTGGCTTCCAGCGCGATGGCACGCGCGACCTGCTGCGTGCCGACGACGATCAGCGGCGGCAGGCAGTTCGGCAGCAGATGGCGGAAGATGATTCGCCGCCTGGGGAGTGCCAGGCATTCGGCGGCCTCGATGTATTCGCGCCGGCGTTCCACCATGGCGGAGGCGCGCACGGTGCGCGTGTAGTACGCCCATTCGACGATGACCAGCGCCAGCACGACGTTCATCACGCCCTTGCCGAGCATGGCGAGGATCATCAGCGCGACGAGGATGGCGGGAAAGGAAAGCTGCAGGTCCACGAAGCGCATGATGGCGGCATCGGTGCGCCCGCCGGCATAGGCGGCGAGCAGGCCCAGCGACGTGCCGACGATGCAGGCGATGAGTGCCGATCCGACGCCGACGCCGAGCGAGATGCGCAGGCCGTAGAGGATGCCGGAGAACATGTCGCGGCCCTGGTCGTCCGTGCCGAGGATGTAGGTGTAGCCGGCGGCCGATGCGGAGCCTGGGGGAAGGCGCCCGTCCATGATGTCGAGCTGCGACAGGTCGTAGGGGTTCTGCGGTGTGATGAGCGAGGCGAAGATCGCCAGGAGTGCGATCAGGACGAACACGACAAGGCCGAGCAGTGCGACGCGGGATGCGGCGAATTCCGACACGAAGCGGCGGAACGGGGTTTCCTCGCGGGTGGCGGGGAGCGTGGCGGTGCTCATTGGTCGACCGCCTCGCCGCCGGGGATGGCCGGGACAATCGCCATAGGCACAAGGCCATGGACCACGCTGTAGATACGTCCTCCCCCTCCCCTTGCGGGAGGGGGATAGGGGGAGGGGGGAGGCGGCACGAAGTCAAAGTCAGGACCTATGGGACCACCTCCACTTGTGCTGCCTCGAGCCCTCCCCCCAACCCCCTCCCGCAAGGGGAGGGGGAGATTTGCGGTACGGCCATCCAGAGCGGCACGATGGTGTCGGATGACAGCCCCGCTCACCCCTTCGCCTCCAGCCGCACGCGCGGGTCGAGCACCGTATAGAGCACATCCACCAGCAGATTGATCGTAACGAACAGCAGCACGATCATCATCAGATACGCGACGATCACCGGACGATCCAGCACGTTGATCGAATCGATGATCAGCTTGCCCATGCCCGGCCAGGCGAACACGCTCTCGGTCACCACGGCAAACGCGATGGTGGAACCCAGTTCCAGTCCGATCACCGTCACCACCGGGATCATGATGTTCTTCAGCACATGAACGAAGATCACCCGCGCCTGCGTCAGCCCCTTGGCGCGGGCGAATTTGACAAAATCCATCGGCAGCGTCTCGCGCACCCCGGCGCGCGTCAGCCGCAACACCAGCGATATGTTGAACAGCGACAGATTGAGCGCCGGCAGCAGCAGATGGCGCAGCCCGTCCACCGTCAGGAACGACCACTGCACACCGAACAGCGCCGCCGTCGCCCCTCGTCCGGTGCTCGGCAGCCAGCCGAGCTGCACGGCGAACACCATGATCAGCATCAGCCCGACCCAGAAGGTGGGCAGCGAGAATCCCAGGATGCTGCCGGCCATGATGGCGCGTGCGGCCACGCCGTCGGGATACAGCCCGGCATACAGCCCGAGCGGGATGCCCAGGATGACCGACAGCAGAACCGCGGTGACCGCCAGCTCCATCGTTGCCGGCATGCGCTGTGCGATCAGCCGCAGTGCGGGTTCGTTGAACACGAAGCTGCGACCCAGATTGCCGTGCAGCGCGTCTTTGACAAACAGCAGGTACTGCTGCCACAGCGGCCGATCGAGCCCGAGGGCGGCAATGATGCGCGCGCGCTCCGCCTGGTCCGCCTCGGGCGAGATCAGGATATCGACCGGGTTGCCGATCACGTGCACGCCGACGAACACGATCACCGACATGGCAAGCACGACGAACAGCGCCTGGATCAGGCGACGGATCAGCCAGGTTGTCATTCGGTCTCCCGCGCCGCTTGGCGGCTTGTATCACGCCTGCGCCGGCTGCTGCCATCGCGCCGCCCGCTGGACGCTTGCACCGACCTGTATAAACTGCCAGTCATGGATGCACCGAACACCGCCACGCCTCGCCTCAGCACAGCGGAACTGCTGTCGCGGCTGGTGTCCTTCGATACGACAAGCCGCAATTCCAACCTGCAGCTTATCGGCTTCGTGCGCGAATATCTGGACGCACACGGCATCCCGTACCGGGTCAGCACGGATGCGACCGGCGAGAAGGCCAACATCCACGCCATCATCGGTCCGCAGCAGCCGGGCGGCGTCGCGCTGTCCGGACATGTCGACACCGTGCCGGTGGACGGTCAGGCCTGGAGCGCCGACCCTTTCACATTGCGCCGCGCCGATGGTCGGCTGTATGCGCGCGGCGCCGTGGACATGAAAGGCTTCGTGTCCGCCTGCCTCGCCGCGGTTCCCGATTTCAAAGCGGGAAATTTCGCGCGTCCGCTGCATCTGTTCATCAGCTACGACGAGGAGGTCGGCTGCCACGGCGCCCGACGGCTGATCGAGGACCTCGATGCCTCCGGACTGAAGCCCGCACTTTGCGTCGTGGGCGAGCCATCGGGAATGCAGCCGATCCTGGCGCACAAGGGCAAGCTGAACCTGCGCGTGCGTGTGCGTGGCCTGCCCGGCCATTCGAGCGAGCCGGCCAAGGGGGTGAATGCGATCCACGCCGCCGCCGAGGCGATCGCCTATGTCGGCGCCGAAGCGCGCCGGCTGGCGCTGGAAGGCCCGTTCGAGGATGGCTTCGACCCGCCGCACACCACGATCCATGTCGGCACCATCCAGGGCGGCACGATCCTCAACATCATCCCGGAACGCTGCGAGTTCATCATGGAATGGCGCAACATCCCGGGCGATGACGCCGCGCACCATGTCGAGCGCATGCGGGCATTCGTCGCCGGAACGATCGAGCCGGCGATGCACGCCGTGGACCGGGACACCGGCTTCGACTTCGAGGTGCTCACCACCATGCCTGGCATGTCGCTCGATCCCGACCACCCGCTGACCGCGATCGTCAAGCAGCTCACCGGCGCCAACAGCACCGGCAAGGTGAGCTACGGCACCGAGGCCGGCTACTATCAGAATGCCGACATCCCGACGATCGTCTGCGGTCCCGGCCACATCGCCCAGGCGCATCAGCCGGACGAATGGATCGCGCAGGATCAGCTCGACGCGTGCGACGTGTTCATCCGCCGCCTGGCCGATCGCCTGCTGGCCTGAGCCGGACGCGCACAGCCCATGGCCCCGATCGCCCCAGCCTCCGCTTCCGGCATTCGAGGTGCGCCTGACGGCACCCGACATCAGCCGCTGGGCTGCCGGCAACACCGGCATCGCGGGGTTCACGACGCGTGCGTCGGACCAGCCCGGACCGCATGTCGCGCTGCTCGGGATCGCGCATGGCAACGAGATCGCCGGCGCCATCGTGCTGGACCGGCTGCTGCGGGCGGGTCTTGCGCCGACGCGCGGCAGGCTGACCTTCGGCTTCGTCAATATCGCGGCCTATGAGCGCTTCGATCCGCGCCAGCCGACCGCATCGCGCTTCGTCGATGAGGACATCAACCGGGTCTGGGATCCGGCCGTGCTGGACGGCCCGCGCCGTTCGATCGAACTCGACCGCGCGCGCGAGATCCGCCCGCTGATCGACACGGTCGATGCGCTGCTCGATCTGCATTCCATGCTATGGCCGTCGGATCCATTGATCCTGTGCGGCACGTCGCCGAAGGGCCGCCATCTGGCCGTCGGCGCCGGCGTGCCCGGGCTCGTCGTCGCGGACCATGGCCATGCCAGCGGCCGGCGGCTGATCGACTATTCGCGATTTTCCGACGCCGCCACGCCGTGCGCTGCCAGCCTGGTGGAAGCCGGGCAGCATTGGGATGGCGCGACGGTCGACACCATGCTCGCCAGCGTTGCCGGCCTGCTGCGCCATCTGGACATGGTCGATGCGCATCCGGCGCTGCCGCCGCCGGGCCGCGCCGGCCGCCGCTTCGCCGAGGTCACGGTGGTCGTGACGGCCGCGACGACCGGGTTCGCGTTTGTGCAGCCCTATCGCGGCGGCGAGATCATCCCACGGCGCAACACGCTGATCGCGCTGGACGGGGAGACCGAGATCCGCACACCGCACGACGACTGCCTGCTGGTCATGCCGAGCCTGCGGCCGAGCCGCGGCCATACGGCGGTGCGGCTGGCGCGGTTCGTGGCGGTGTGATGCGGTTTTCGGATCAGCCCTCCACCTCGCCGGGCATCGGCACCTTGCCAAAGCCCGTGATGATCGCGGTCACCTCGTCGATCGCCGCCTGCGCGGCCGCCGCATCGGTGCCCTTGGCGACGATCGCCACACCGTTGCCGCTTGGCCGGTAGAACGGGTAGCTGCCGATATCGAGGCCGGGAAACTTCGCCTGCACCGCGCCCAATGGCCCGGCGATGATGCCTTCCGGCAGCCCGACGCACATGCACCGCGCGCGACACCACCGGCGCGCCGCCCTTCAGTCGCGGCGCCAGCCATTCGAACATCGACTGCATGACGCGCGGCACGCCCGCCATGACATAGACGTTGCCGATCTGGAAGCCGGGCGCCACCGACATCGCGTTGTCGATCAGCGTCGCGCCGCGCGGCATCGTCGCCATGCGCTGGCGCGCCGCGTTGAATTCGCCGGGCTTGTAGCTGCGCTCCATCCGCGCCCAGGCTTCGGGATGCGGCTCCCACGGCACGCCGAACGCCGCGGCGATGCATTCGCTGGTGATGTCGTCATGCGTCGGCCCGATGCCGCCGGTGGTGAACACGTAGTCGAACTTCGCCCGGACCTCGTTCACCGTGCCGATGATCGTGGCCGGCACGTCGGGGATCACCCGCACCTCGCGCAGCGGAATGCCGCGCTCGCCCAGCCCCTTGGCGATGAACCGGATGTTGGCGTCCTGGGTGCGGCCCGACAGCACTTCGTTGCCGATGACCAGCAGGCAGGCCGTGGGATTCGTGTCGGGCATCGGAGCACCCCTCAGAGGAAGTCGCGCAGCAGCGGGATCAGCGGCTTGTCGGCCGGCGGCATCGGATAGTCGGCCAGCTTCTGCGGGCGCACCCAGGCCAGCGTCTGGTTCTCGCGCGGCTTCGGCATGCCCTTCCAGCGGCGGCAGAGATACAGCGGCATCAGCAGATGGACGCGCTCGTATTCGTGCGAGGCGAAGGCGAACGGCGCCAGGCAGGCGGCGGAGACGTCGATCCCCAGCTCCTCCTTCAGCTCGCGGATCAGCGCAGCCTCCGGCGTCTCGCCGGGGGCGAGCTTGCCGCCGGGGAATTCCCACAGCCCGGCCATCGTCTTGCCCTCCGGCCGGCGCGCCAGCAGCACGCGGCCGTCGGCGTCGATCAGCGCGCAGGCCGCGACCAGCAGCAGCGGTTTCGTTCCCGCGCCCGCGTGCCTCCTGCGTTGCCTCGGCGTGGCCGAAGATGTCGTCGCGCGTGGCCACGAACCGCCAGACCTGGTGCTCGCCGCCACGCGCGAGGAAGGCTCGCGTGCCGTCGTCGATCTGGCGAAAGCCGATGCGCCGCAGCACCGCCGCGGAGGCCGCGTTGTCGGTCACGACGCCGGCCTCCAGGCGGTCCAGGTTGAGGTTGGCAAGCGCCCAGCGCGACACGCGCCCTGCCGCCTCGGTGGCGACGCCATGACCCCAGAACCGCCGGCCGACCCAGTAGCCGAGCCGGCCGCAGCGCGCCTTGGCATCGACCTCCAGGCGGACCGTGCCGACCAGGACCTCGTGCTCGCCTTCGCGGCCGGTGATCGCCAGGGTGTAGGCACTGCCCCGGGCCAGGTCGTGCCGCGTGGACAGGATCCATTCGTCCGCCAGCTCGCGCGGATAGGGAAACGGCACGGTTGCCAGGTTGCGCGTCACCTCCCAGTCATTGACCAGCCGATGCATCGCCTCTGCGTCCTCGGACATCAGGGGGCGCAGGATGAGCCGTTCCGTGGCGAGCGGCGCGAACGTGTCGGGTGGGGCGAGCGGATCGAGCAGCGTGCCGATGCGTCCCCGCCAGCCGCCATCCGCGACCCGGGGCCAGGCCCGGCCCGTCTGGGCTTCCTCGTCTTTGCTGCACGCACATCTGTCATGGTTCGTCTATCGCATGGACTCGCCTGGCCGGGGATGGCGAAGGGCGGCGAAAGTGGCTCAGCCGGGCGCATCCATGCAAGCTCGCAGCTTTCGTCAATGCCATTAACAGCGGATTGACGATCCGTATCGCCCGATCTGCTTCCTGGGCAGGTCATGCGCCAATCGGGGGGAGCAGACCGCGTGGAAGCACAAGTCCAGCCAGCCATCGATGAGGCACTCCGTCTCGCCACGCTGCGGGCGTATGGCATCCTCGATACCCCGCCCGAGGACTGCTTCGACCACCTGGTCCGCACCGCCGCGGCGCTGCTGGCCGCGCCGATTGGCCTCGTCTCGCTGGTCGATGAGCGGCGGGTCTGGTTCAAGGCACGCATCGGCCTCGACGCGACGGAAGTGCCCCGCGAGGACGCGTTCTGCGCCCATGCCCTGCTGACCGGCGGCGCGGCCATGGTGGTCCCGAACGCCCACACCGATCCGCGCTTCCGCGACAATCCGCTGGTCGTCGGCGCGCCGCATGTCGGCTGCTATGCCGGCGTGTGGCTCACCGCGCCGAACGGGTTGCCGATCGGCACGCTGTGCGTGCTCGACCCGGTCCCGCGCGCACCGCCCGACGCGCGCCAGATCGCCGCCCTGACCGACCTGGCCGCCATCGCGATGGAGGCGATCGAGCTGCGCAGTGCGGGACGCGCGGCGCAGGAGACCGCCCGCATCAACCGCCTGGTCGCCGATCGCCTGCACGAGGCGCATCGCGGTCTGCTGGCGGCATATCGCGCGCGCAGCGAGTTCCTCGCCAGCCTGTCGCACGAGCTGCGGACGCCGCTGCATGCGGTGGTCGGCTATGCCGAGCTGATCGCCACCGGGGCCTCCCCGCCGAAAGCGCTGTCCGGCCATGCGCAGGCGATCGCCGAGGCGGGGCGGCACATGCTGACCCTGATCAACGACATCCTGGAATTCAGCCGCCTGGAAGCCGGCGAGGTGCCGCTCGCATGGCACCATGTGGCGTTGCCGCGCCTGGTGGACGAGGCGCTGCGGATGGTCGACGCATTCGCCCGCTCGCACGAGGTTCGCATCGTCCGGGAGATCGGCTGGCCGGATTGCACCGTGCGCGGCGATCCGGTGCGGCTCAAGCAGGTGCTGCTCAATCTGCTGACCAATGCGATCAAGTTCACCCCGCCGGGCGGCGAGGTGCGGGTATGCCTGTCCCGCGACGGCAACGGCACTGTCGCGCTGGACGTGCACGACACCGGCATCGGCATAGCGCCCGACGACATCGCCAAGGTGCTCACCCCGTTCGGCCAGGTGGTGGCGCAGGACGGCCGAGCCGCGCGAGGGCACCGGGCTCGGCCTGCCGATCGCCCGCAATCTGGTCGAGCGGCATGGCGGCGCGCTGGACATCGAAAGCCGGCCCGGCCACGGCACAAGGGTGCGCATATCGCTGCCCGCCCTCGGCGTGAGTGCGGCGCGGCTGGCCGTGTGACGATCGAGGGCGATCGCCGGCGTCTCCATTGCGATGAACAACGTTCCGTTAAGAGGCAAGCGGATATCTTCGATCCTACGGTGCTGACATCCGCCAACGGCAGAGCCTGACATTCCCTCGATGGATCAGCTTCCTGTGACACACGCGATGGAGCCAGGACAACGCGATCGGGACCATCTGCCATGTCGGGCATAATCGGCTCGGGCGTATCCGCTGCACTGCGCGCCCTCGGCGTTGCTGACACAGGTCTCGAACGTGCCGTCTCGCAGGCCGCAACTGGCAAAGCGGTCGCGACTGTCGCTGACGCACCCGCTACGTACGTCGTTGCGGCTGCACTCAGCTCTGATGCGCAGGCCTATCTTGCCGTCAGGAGCGGCCTCGCCGGCGCGGAGGCTCCGACACGCGTTGCCAATGCGGCGATCGACCAGACCAGCGATGTCCTGAGAAAGCTCAGGGAGGCGGTTATCGACGCGCAGTCCGACGATGCCTCGGCCAGCGCGTACAACACCCAGATCCAGTCGCTGCTGTCCGAGATCGGCCGCAACGAATCCGATGCCACCGTAAACGGCGTCAATCTCCTGGCAGGCGCCGTCGTCGACGACGTCACGACGACGCAGATCGTGGTGCCGCGAAACCTCAACGGCGGGAACATCACCATCGGCGAGAAGAGCCTGTCGCAGATGAACGCATCGGTGCCGGGGCTCGGGCTCGATAATTTCACCGCGACGTCGGGTGGTCTCAACATCAGCTTCTCCTCGCTGTCGGTCGAGAACATCGGCACGGCGGCGCCCTCCACGCAGGTCCAGGTGCAGACGGCGAACTACGGGACAGGCGAAACGGCGCAATATCCCGGGCAAAGCTGGACATTCGCGTTCACCGACGCCGCCAGTTCGGCTGCCGGCACAGACAGCAACGTCACTTACGACGCGGCCGGCAACGTCACGCATGTGGATCATACCATACCGGTGCCGTTGCCCGTCGGTTTCACATTGAACAATGCGATCGGAGCGCTGCAGAATGCGCTCAATGCCGCCATGTTCGAGAGCAATTATCTCCCGTCGCCGCCAGCCATCGAGCCCGGTCTCGACATCGCCGGCAACAACATCGGCACCACTGCGACCGTTCAGAACCTACGCCCATCGTTCCCGATAGCTATTTCGTGGCCGTGGACCCCTGCAACGACCGCTGCGTTCGCAGACACGGCGACGCAGATCACCGTCTCAATCTCGCCCCCGCCGAGTGTGCCGCTGACGTCGTTCAATGGCGCGAACTTCCTGTCGAGCGCCGGCGAAATCGCTGACTACAAGAACAGCAATCCGTCATCACCGGCGTTTTATCTTTCGCCCTCCGGCACGGACCTCACGGCTGGCATCATGATCACGTCGGTCGACGCGACGCCACTGCCCGTACCCGCAGACGACGCCGCCGACCTACACGATCACTTTGTCCCAACCGCTGGGGTCGCCCATACCGATGGGTCAGACCATCGGGCTGCTAAGTCCGCTGCCCGTCATACCGGTCGTGACGGACACACCGTGGACCGGACCCGAAGCGACGATCGCGACCCTGAACTCGGCTTTGCGCAAGACCGGTGACATGTCGCAGACGCTCGGCAACGCGCTCAATTCACTGCTGCAGGCGGAAGACCATGCCGCGGTGTCCGCTGATCTTCTCGACGCCGGCGTTGGCAATCTGACGGACGCGGACATGGGCAAGGTCAGCGCCCAGATCCAGGCAGGCCAGATCCGCAAGCAACTCGCCGAGCAGTCGCTGTCGCTTGCCAATCAGATGCCGGCGCTGCTGCTGCAATTGTTCAAGTAGGACAAACGACGACCGGACAGACAGCCCATGCTGTCTGCTCTGCCCCTGGACGCGACCGGCGCGACGCGCGAGGCTTGCCGCACGACGCGAGGAGATCCGGTCATGCAAATCGGCATTCATCTGCCCCATATCGGCCGCAAGGCCGGCCCGGACGCGATCCGGCGTGCCGCCGTGCAGGCCGAGGACCTCGGCTTTGCCGATGTATGGGTGAGCGAGCACATCATCATCCCGAAGGACGCGCCTTATCCGCCGTCCGCCGAATTTCTGGGACCCGGTGCTGACGCTGACCTGGGCGGCGGCGTGTACGCAGCGGGTGAAGCTTGGCACCAGTGTGCTGGTGCTGCCGATGCGCCATCCGCTGCCGCTCGCGAAGGAACTCGCAACCTTGCAGAACCTGTCGCAGGGGCGGCTGATCCTGGGCGCCGGCGTCGGCTGGATGGAGGCCGAGTTCAACGCGCTCGGCGTGCCATTCCGCGAGCGTGGCCGACGGATGGACGAGGGCATCGCCATGATGAAGGCGGTGTGGAGCGAGGATCCCGTGAGCTTCCCCGCGCGCTGGATCCCGGCCGAGATCAACGCGATGCGCATGCAGCCGCTGCCCTGTGCGCCGATCCCGATCTGGATCGGCGGGTCGTCGGACGCGGCGATCGCGCGGGCGCTGCGGCTCGACGGCTGGCACGGCAGCCGCGTGACGCCCGAGCAGGCCCCGGCGATGGTGCAGCGCCTGCGCGCCGGGCGTCCGGATGGCGGGTTCACCGTCTCGCTGCGCATCGCCGATGACGCCAGGGACGCGGGCGCGCTGCGCGGGCGGCTCGACGCCTACAAGGCGGCCGGCGTGCAGCATGTGCTGGTGGCGCCGGAGGAGCGCGGCATCGAAGACTATCTCGCCGCGGTGGAACGCGTGGCGCGCTGCGCGGAAGGGCTGTAGGCGATGATCGATCCGAGCACCGACCGCGTGCTGATCACCGGCGCCGCAGGCGCCATCGGCACCGCGTTGCGCAACGGCCTGCGCGGCGCGTGGCAGAAGCTGCGTCTGACCGACGTGACGTCCGATCGCCGATCCGACCACCAACGAGGAGTGCATCGTCGCCGATGTCGGCGACCGTGCGGCGATCGAGCGCATGATGGATGGCGTGGCGGCGGTCGTTTACATGACGGGGGTCGGTGGCAACTACACGCTCGACGACCTGTTCCGCGTCAACGCCCGCGGCATGTTCGACGTGTTCGAGGCAGCGCGCCTGGCCGGCGTGCAGCGCATCGTCTACGCCTCGAGCAACCACGCATTCGGCTGCTATCCGATCACCGAGCGCGTCTCCCCTGCGCTGCCGCCGCGCCCCGACAGCCTGTACGGCACGTTCAAGGCGTGGGGCGAAACCATGCTGCGCTGCTACTTCGATCGGCACGGCATCCGATCCGTCGCGCTGCGCATCGGCACGTATCGCACGCTGCCGATCGACCAGCGCTCGCTCGCGACCTGGCTGTCGCCCGGCGATGTCGCGCGCCTGGTGGACTGCGCGCTGCGCCATCCCGACCCCGGCTGCCTGGTGGTGAACGGCTACTCCAACAACACGCGCATCAAGACCTTCGATCCGAACTGGGAGTTCCTCGGCTACCAGTCCGAAGGACAACGCCGAGGACCATGTGGAGATGCTGCGCGGCATGGGCGTCGACGTGGATGGCCCGTGGGAATGGCCCGAGCATGGCGGCTCGCACGCGCGTGCGCCGGAGCGCGCGCCTCGGCGCTCGGGCTGAAGATCGCGCCGGCGTTCCGGGGCGGCAGCACAAAGGCACGCGCATGACGGCCGCTCTGGCAAGACTTTGTTCGGGTCGCATTCACTACGCCTGGATTGCGCTGGCCGTCGCCTTCACGGTGACGCTCGGCGCGGTCGGCGTGCGCGCGGCACCCGGCGTCATCATCGTGCCGCTGGAACGCGCGTTCGGCTGGAGCGTCAGCACGATCTCCGCGGCGATCTCGCTGAATATTCTTCTCCTCGGCCTGACCGGCCCATTCATGACCGGGCTGATGGAGACCATCGGGCTCAAACGGACCATCATGCTGTGCCTGGTGGTGCTGCTGGTGGGCACCGGGCTTTCCACGTTCATCTCGGCGCCGTGGCAACTGTTCCTCACATGGGGGTTTCTGGTCGGCATCGGCGCCAGCGCCGGCGCGGTGGGAATGTCGGCCGCGGTGGCGAACCGCTGGTTCGTGACGCATCGCGGACTGGCAATGGGCATGCTCACATCGGCGAACGCGGCAGGACAGTTGATCTTCCTGCCGCTGCTCGGCGCATTGTCGCAGCGCTACGGCTGGCAGAGCGTGTCGCTGACCGTCGCCGCCGCCATCGCGGTGCTGCTGCCGCTGGTAGCGTTGCTGCTGCCGGAGTCGCCCGCCGCCATCGGCCTTGGCCCGTTGGGCGCCGATATCGAGCCGCCCGTTGCGTCGCGCACACGCAACCCCTTCACGGTGGCGATCGACGGGCTGCTGCGCGGCGCGCGTTCGCTGGATTTCTGGCTGTTGGCACTGAGTTTCTCGGTGTGCGGCTTCTCGACCAACGGGCTGATCGGCACGCACCTGATCGCCTATTGCGTGGACAACGGCTACACACAGTTTGCCGGCGCGGGGATCCTGGCGTCGCTCGGCATCTTCAACCTGATCGGCGCGACCGCGTCGGGCTGGCTCACCGATCGCTACAATCCGCGCGTTCTGCTGTTCTGGGTGTTCGGGCTGCGCGGACTGTCGCTCGTGATCCTGCCCTACACGAACTTCGATCTGGTCAGCCTGACGGTCTTCGCGGTGTTCTACGGGCTGGACTGGATCGCGACGGTGCCGCCGATCTTCGCACTGATCAATCAGGTGTTCGGCAGGAAGGACGGACCGGTGATCATCTCGTGGATCTTCGCCGCCCATCAGATCGGCGGTGCCACTGCCGCGGTGGGTGCCGGCATGGTGCGAAGCTGGAGCGGCAGCTACATGCTGGCCTTCATGGCGAGCGGCTTCGCGTGCCTGATGGCCGCTGTGCTGGTGCTGCGGATCGCACGGCCGCGGCAGCCGGTGGCGATTGCGGGCGACTGAGCGATGAAATTCGGCCTGTTGAGCCAGATCCAAGTACCAAAACCGTGGGGTGAGGACACCGAACGCAACGTCTATTGGCAGAACCTCGACCATGCGGTGGCGGCGGAGCATGCGGGGTTCCACTACTTCTGGCTCACCGAGCAGCACTTCTTCGCCGAGATCGGCCATTCCGCCTGTCCGGAGATGTTCCTTGCCGCGCTGTCGCAGCGCACGCGGACGATAAGGCTCGGCTTCGCGGTGATCCTGATGCCGTGCCACAACCCGTTCATGATCGCCGAGCGCGTCGCCACGCTGGATGTGCTGAGCAACGGCCGCTGCGAGTTCGGCGCCGGTCGCGGCACCGCTGCCTACGTGGTCGAAGGGCTCGGCTTCAACGCCGATGCCGAACACGGCCGCGAGGTCGGGCGCGAGGCGCTGGAGGCGGTGGTGCAGATGCTCGAGCACGAGCATTTCCCCGGCTACAGGGGCAAGCATTTCGACCTGCCGGCGCGCCAGGTGGTGCCGCGTCCGATCCAGCGCCCGCATCCGCCGCTGTGGTTCGCCGCTTCAAACCTGGAGACTTTTGAACGTGCCGGAGCGGCAGGGGTCGGTGTATTGGGTGTGACCCGCTACACGCATGCCGAGATCAAGCCGCACGTCGCTGCCTACCGCGCCGCGATCCGCACTGCGACGCCGATCGGCCGCTTCGTCAACAACCATGTCGGCGTCTTCGCCATCGGCTGCGTGCACGACGACGATCGCATCGGCCGCGAGGTCGGGTGTGCCGCGGCGCGCTTTTATTACGGCGACAACGACGCCGAGTTGAACCATGTGCGGTTCGGTTCATCGGAGGGCGTGGCGCGGATCAAGGCGCGCATGGCCGGCTACAGCGACGACGACATGCTCGACAGCGGCATGGCGATCGGCGGCAATGCCGACAGCGTATGCCGGCAGGTGGAGCGCTGGGCGGCGACCGGGATCGACCAGATGATCTTCATGTTCCAGATCGGCCGCACCACGCACGACCAGATCATGCGCTCGATCGAGATCGTCGGCGAGCGGGTGATCCCGCGATTTGCGGATTGATGCGGTCGTTGCCGTGTCTTGACCGTCATGGCCCGCGCATCGCAGTGATATCGACCTCCATCAACAACTCCGGGCTTGCGAGGCCCTTCACCACCAGCACGCTGATGCACGGCTGCACGCCATCCAGTCGCCGCAGCACGACATCCGTCACACCGGTCAGGAACGCGCGGTCGGTGACGTAAACGGTGGCCTTGGCGACATCGGCGAGGCCAACGCCGGCCTCGCCCAGCAGCACGGCCACGTTGTCCATGGCCTGCTCGGCCTGCGCCACCGGATCGCCGGCGCCGTGCATCACCTCGTTCAGATCGGTGCCGGTCTGCCCGCGCAGGATCACCTGCTGCCCCGCGCGGACCGCCATGCAGAAGTCGCAGTCGAGCGCCTGCCCGCCGAAGCCGTAGCGAACGGCGTTGGAATGATAACGGCGCAAGCGCTCGTGCGGGCCGCCTTGCCTGCGGAGCACGTGCGCATCGATCTCGAACAGGATCTCCGGGCGGGCAAATCCCGGCACGATGATGCCGGTCGAGACCGGATGGATGCCGCGAAAGTGCCGGCCGATCACCGGGTAGACCGCACCGCGATACGCCCGGTCGCTGATGTACACTGTGATCTTGCAGACCTCGTCCATGCCGGAGCCGGCCTCGTTCAGCAGCGTGGCGAGATTTGACAGAGCGAGATCGGCCTGCGCGGCGGCATCCTCCGGGACGCCGGCCTGGCCCCGCCATGAAGCTGCCGTCGAGCGCCGACCCGGTCTGACCGCGCAGGAACAACTCGGTGTCGCCGGCGGCGACCATCGCGCCCTGCCAGGCGATGTCCTGGCCGAACCAGTCCTTCATCTCAAATGTCCGCAGACGCCGCACGGGCGCGCCGACAACCGCCTCGGCGTCGATCTGCACCATCAGTTCCGGCAGCGGCAGTCCCGGCAACGATCAAGGCCGGTGCTGACCGGGAACACGTCGTTCAAACGGCGGCCGATCGCCTCATAGACCGGCTTGCGGTGCGCGCGATCGACCAGGGACGTGGTGAGCTTCGTGATATTGCGCAGCGATCCGCCGGCGGCGTGCAGCGCGGCCTCGATGCTGTCGAGTGCGGCGTGTGCCTGTGCTGCGGGATCGCCGAGGCCGGCAACCGAGCCGTCCGTCCGCAGCGCGCTGCGTCCGCTCAGGAAAACGCGGCTGCCGCAGCGGACCGCGCCGGCGATCGGCGATCGCGTTCGGCTGTTCGGCACAAATGGCGCGGCATCAAACGGCAGCAGCCTCTCGCACGGCATGTCGGCAGCACTCCACGGACGCTGCCATGGGAGAGGCGCATGGTCGTCGTCGTCAATACCCCGTCGGGTAGGCGTAGCCAGGCGCCGGATAGTATTGCTGCGGGTAGTACGGCGGCGGCGGTGCGTAGGCGACCGGCGGCGGCGCGTCGTAGTACGGCTGCTGCGAGGCGATGATGCCGCCGATCACCGCTGCCGCGCCGAGACCGAGCAAGGCGCCGGCAACCGCGTTGCCGTTGTCGTGGTGCTCATGGCCATGCCAGCCGTTGTCCCAGCCGCCGCCACGATGACGCCAGTCCGCATGGGCGGCGGGGGCGGCCAGCAGCCCGATCGCGACGGGTGCGGCGATCAGCAGTGATGTCCAGGTACGCATGGCTTTGATCCTTATCTTTGGATGCATGCGAAACCTGGGAGCCGACGGTGTCCGGATTGCGTCAGCACGGTGATATCATGGCGGCCGTTCGGCTCAGACGCGCCGCACGCCCCAGAACAGCGGGAACCCGTCGGGGATCCCGTCGATCGTGTTCTGCCAGGCCATCGGCTGATACCAGATCCCGATCGGCAGATGCGGCACGTCGATCCAGCACTGGCGCTGGATGTCGGCGGCGATCTGCTTCTGCGCCGCGAGGTCCGGCGCATCGACCCAGGCGGCGCGGAGTTCCTCGATCCGCGGGCTGTTGGTCCAGCCGAACCACGCCTTCTCGCCCGTGGTGCGCAGGAAGTGCAGCAGCGGCGTCTGCATGTCGAGGCCGTTGGCGGTCGTGGACAGCGCACTCCAGCCGCCCTTGTCCACCGGCTGCTTGTTCTCCCGCCGCACGATCGCCGTGCCCCAGTCCATCGACTGAACCTCGACGTTCAGTCCGGCGGATTTCAGCATCTCGGCGCCGACATCGGCCATCGCCTTGCGATAATGCGGATCGCTCGGCGCGAGCAGCACGGTCTTCTCGTTGTTGTAGCCGGCTGCCTTGATCGCCGCGCGGACCTTGGCCATGTCGCGCGGGCCGTTCAGCACCTCCATGCCGGCGTCGGTCGCCATGTCGGTGCCGGGCGTGAAGATCCCGCACGCCGTCGCGCCACATGGTTGGGTCCTCGCCGGCGATGGCGATCATGTAGTCGGACTGCACCACCGCGCCGAGCAGCGCGCGACGGATGGCCGGCGTTGTCAAACGGCGGCTGCAGGTTGTTCATCTTCATGAAGCCGAGCGTGCCGTTGCGGTCCTTGATCTCGACCTGGATCTTGCCGGTCTGCTTCAGCACCGGCAGCAGGTCCGCCACGCGGCAGTTCCCACCAGTCCATCTCGCCGGTCTGCATGGCGCTGGCCGAGGTGCCGTCGTCGGGGCTGACATGCCACTCGACCCGATCGAAATGCACGACCTTGCCGCCGGCGGTCCAGCCCTTGCTGATCTCCTGCCGCGGCTGATAGCGGTCGAACTTCGTATAGACGGCGAGCGAGCCGGACACCCATTCGTCGGCCTTGAAGCGGAACGGCCCGCTGCCGACCATTTCGCCACCGCCTTGAACGGGTCCGTTTTCGCCAGCCGCTCCGGCATCATCGCGCACATCGGCGTGGAGATCTTGCCGAGCGCGTACGGCAGCATCCGGAACGGCTTCTTCAGGCGGAACTGGATCGTGCGGTCGTCGATGCGCCGACAGTTCATCGGTGCGCGCCATCAGCAGCGCGCCGACGCCGTCGCGCGGCGCCCAGCGGCGGATCGAGGCGACGCAATCGCGCGCCAGCACTTTTTCGCCGTCGTGCCAGAGCAGGCCTTCGCGCAGCGTGAGCTTCCAGCGCTTGCCGTCATCCTCGACGGAGAAGCCTTCCAGCATCTGCGGCTGCATCTGATACGCGCTGTCCATGCCGAACAGCGTGTCGAACACCATGTAGCCGTGATTGCGCGCGGTGTAGACGGTGGTGACGATCGGATCGAGGATCGTCAGGTCCGATTGCGGAATGAATTTCAGCGGCGCGTTGGCGGCACCGCGCGAGATCGACGGCGCCGCGAGCATGGCGGCAACACCAGCGGTGAATGTGCGACGCCGGATCATGGATTTGGTTCCTCCGTGTTTTGTGGCTCAGTCAAGATGCGTGCTCTGGCGCGATCAGCGTCCCCGCCTCACCGAGATGGGTTGATAACCCGTGGTCGGCCACCGACGAGCAACTTATATTGGCGATCTTGTGCAATACTTGCACGCTGATGATGCCACCCGCGCGGACGAGCTTTTCGGCCGCGTTCGACTTGGCCGAATTACCGGACGCGACATACAGCAGAACGTCCGTGTCAAAGCTAGCGGGCATTCACCTCGTCGCGGTCGAAGCGGAAATCGGCGGCCAGGCGTCCGCGGAAGGCACGCAGCTTCAGCAGCGCATCGCGCCCGGGCTTGCGCGCCATGCCGAACGCATGCGCGCCGGCAACGTGGATCTCGATGTCGTCGCCTTCCTTCAGTTCAAACGCCTCGACGACGGCAGCGGGAAGCCGGATGGCGAGGCTGTTGCCCCATTTCGCTACCTGCATAACGGAATCCCTGAAGATATAGGTTGTGCGTCATGTATATCTGGCGAGGGCGTCGCGCAACGATGGTGCCGCAGGGACAGGCTACGCCTGCTTTGCCTTGATCAGGCTGCGGCGAGTTTTTTGCCCGCGCTCGACCTTGACCTTGATATAATCCGCGTCGCCCCAGCGCACCGCGTGCGGCATCGCCTGCGCATCCTCCATGGAAGCGGGCAAGCAACTCCGGCAGCGCCTCGCTGCACTCTCGACTCCGTGATTGAACCGGTTGACCGCAGACCGCTACGATGGCGGCCCGGAAGACCTATTGGGTGTGGCCGCGACACTCACAGGGGAAAGCCGTAAATCTGCACGTTGCAGTTGTCGCGCTGTTCGGCGATTTCCTGCTCGACCGAAGCGCCGGCGGATTGTTCCGACTTGACGAGCACGGCAGTCGGGTTCCGCTTACGCTCGGCTCACGGGCACTTGACGTGCTCAGTGTTCTGGTTGCGCGGCACGGTGACCTTGTGTCCAAGCAGACCATTATGGACACGGTATGGTCCGACACCGTGGTCGAAGAGAACAACCTGACGATCCAAATCTCCACCCTGCGGCGCGTGCTTGACATGGAACGTACGGACGGAAGCTGCATCCAGACGGTTCCCGGACGGGGGTATCGGTTCGTCGTTCCGGTTCATCGCCCGGAGGATACGCCTCGCCCGCTCCACCCAAACCCGGATGCCAGCGTCGCCAAGGCACCGAGGCTTTCCTTGGTGGTCCTGCCGTTTGCAAACTTTGGCGGCAATCCGGATCAGGACTATCTCGCGGATGCCATCACCGAAGACGTGACCACGGATCTCTCTCGCTTACCGGGAGCCCTCGTGATCGCTCGCCAATCCGCCGCCGCCCTTAAGGACAAGTCAATCGACCTGAGGCGGGTGGGCGAGGATCTTGGCGTGCGCTATGCGGTCGAGGGGAGTGTGCGCAGGCTGGGCAATGTGCGTGCGTGTCAACGTCCAACTGATTTCCACGGAAACCAATACCCATATCTGGGCCGACCGCTTCGACCAGGAGATCACCGATCTCGCGACTGGCCAGGAGGCGATTGTCTGCCGTATCGGGTCGGCCCTTGGCATCGAGGTCGTCGATGCCGAAAGTACACGCAGCGTGCGAGAGCGGGCGACCAATCCCGATGCATTCGATCTCGTCCTGCGGGCAAGTCGCTGCAGAACCAGCCGTTCAGCGATCAGCGCAACGATGCCGCGCAGGAACTCTACGAGCAGGCGTTGACGATCGAACCTGGGTCGCTCCGCGCCATCCTCGGTCTGTTTCGCACTTTGTTTCTCCACTGGACGGATCGGGGTACTGGAAAGATGGTGACGCGGAGGAACGCGCAATCAAGCTCCTTGCGGCGGCACAGTCGATAGCACCACAGGACGAGGGCGTCATGGTCAGCACCGTGCGCCTTTTGGAGGCCCAGGGGAAATGGTGGGAGATGATGGCCGCCGCGCAACGTGTCATCGACTGTTATCCAGGCAGCGTCTTCGGCTATCTCTATTTCGCGCGCGGAAAAATTTCCACGGGGGAGGCGGAGACAGCGATCCCCTTGCTGGCAAGGACGATCCAGCTCAATCCGCGCGATCCATACCTTTGGGATCGCTACTGGCGCACGGCGTTTGCACTTCAGTTGATCGGACGTTACGACGAATCAATCACGTGGCACCAGCGGGCGCTTGCCGTCTGTCCCGACCGTCGCGCCTCGTCTCCGCTCGTACAGATATCTCGACATGGCATCCGCCTGGGCGCTGGCTGGCCATGTTGAGGAAGCGCGACGGCGATAGCCGAAGCTCAGCGGAACTGGCCGTTTACGACAGTTCGGTCCAGTGGGCGGACGAATCCAATCGACCAAGATTTTTCAGGCGCAAATCGCGAATTATCGGGAAGGGCTTCGCTTGGCAGGGCTGCGGGACCACGCCGAGGAGGATGCTGATTTCGGCGTGGCTCCGGATGCTGGCCTGCGCGAGGAGCCCGTCGGATATACTCCAAGAACCACGCCAGGAGTGACCACAATCCGGACTCAGGCGCTTGAGGACTTCGTGGCAGGCCGGAAGCCCGTTGTGGTCGACACAATGGCATTGTCGCTGGGGCAATCGATCCCCGGCGCTGTCGGCCTCAGGAATGCCGGGCTCGGCGGCAATTTGTCGGATGCCACTCAGTCGCGTCTTGGACGCAAGATGCTGGCACTGACGGGCGGCGACCTCAACCTGGCGGTCGTTGCTGTCGGCTGGAATTCGGAGCGCTTCGAGGGGCGCAATCTCGCGCTGCGCCTTGCTGCGCTCGGCTATACAAACGTCTTTTGGTATCGCGGCGGACGGGAGGCATGGGAGGTGGCTGGCCTGCCAGAAACCGAGCTGATGGTGCAGGAGTGGTGATGTACCCGGCCAACCGCAAGGTCAATGTCGGGCTTGCGTCGCGGCAGGGTAACGGATGGGGCCTTCCGTTGGCACCGATATAGCCGGGACCGCGAAACCGGCGCCGATTAGCACTGTTTAGCAAGAATTAGCCCCGAACACATCGCGACTTGCCAAGGACGGCGTCGATCCTGTGGACGGCAGTGATGCAGTCAGGGAGGCTCAGACGATGGCTCACGATCCGTCGAACAAACACCATGGCACCTTCGATTACGCGGTAGACCATCAGGACCCCGGCGAGGGCAGGCCGGTCACCTTCGATCAGTTTGACACGACGAACTATCTGCACGCCGACAACAAAGCAGACGGCTCGGCCTCCGAGCACTTCATCCTGCAGGTGAATGCGGTCGAGCAGAACGGAGCGCATGTCAGCCTGCCAGGCCTCGGCTCGGACTTCGGCATGTATTTCATCATCGATGCAACGCTCTTGCCGGCCAACGGAGGCCCGCCGGTGTTCAGCAAACTGGACGTCAAGCTGATGGTCGATCCCGGCAACAACGACGGCGCACCGAGCGCGACCCAGGCGGGCGTTGGATTCGCGAACGGGACCACGGGAGATTACGCTCTGGCGACCGGCACGCTTGTCTCTGCCGCCTTGAGCCTCAACGCGATCCCGGTGCCCAACACCCGTCATGCGAACTTCGTCGAGCAGGTTACGCCGACGGAGGCGGGAAGGGAGGTGTTTGGCAACTCCCTCATGGCGGGCGACCAGTTGCGGGAGCTGCTGACGACGCTGGGAAGCAATCCGCCGCTCAACGTCATTCCGCTACCCGGCGGAGACAGCACCACGCTGGTCAACGGTGCCACGGGCACCGCGCAGTTGGTGTCGCAGAATGCACTGAGCGTCAGAGTGGGCGAGCTGACCCACGATCACGGTGGAAGCTGGGATTTCGGCGGACATTCTGGATAGGCAACGTCAGCTTCCGATACGCTGGGCGGGCACTTCGGCCACGGCAGCAGTTCGCCGTGGCCAGAACTTCACGTGGCTACAGCCTAGAATCGCCAGGATGCGCCGCGCACCTCGACGAAGTCACGCCTGCTTCACCTCGATCAGGCTGCGGCGAATTTTCCGCCCGCGCTCGACCTTGTCCTCGATGTACGCCGCGTCGCCCCAGCGTACCGCGCGCGACATCGCCTGCGCGTCCTCCATGAACCGGGCCAGCATCTCCAGCAGCGCCTCACGGTTGTTGAGGAAGATGTCGCGCCACATCACCGGATCGGACGCGGCAATCCGGGTGAAGTCGCGAAAACCCGAGGCCGCGAACTGCACCACCGCCTGGCGGCTCTCATCGGCCAGGTCGTCGGCGGTGCCGCAGATGGTGAACGCGATCAGGTGCGGCAGATGCGACACGATCGCCAGGACGCGGTCGTGATGCCCGGGCTCCATGCGCTGCACCATGGACCCGCAGCGCCGCCACAGTTCCTCGATCTTCGCCCACCGCGGCTTCGTCCGCCCCCGGAGGCGGCGTCAGCAGCGCCCAGCGGCCCTCGAACAGCGTGGTGAAGCCCGAATCCGGCCCGGAATACTCGGTGCCCGCCACCGGATGCGCCGGCACGAAATGCACCCCGGCCGGCACCAGCGGCCCGACGTCGCGGATCACCGACTGCTTGGTGGAGCCGACATCGGTCAGAATGGCGCCCGACGCCAGGTGCGGCGCGATGGCGGCGGCGATGTCGGCGAAGGCGCCCACCGGGGCGCACAGCATGACGCAGTCCGCGCCCTCCACCGCCCGCGCGGCGTCCGCCTCCACGCGGTCGGCGAAACCCAGTTCGCGCACCCGGTCGAGCGTCTTCGCCGTCCGCGCGTTCACCACGACCTCGCCGGCGAGGTCGCCGCGTTCGCGGGCGATGCGTGCGACGGAGCTGCCGATCAGGCCGACCCCGATCAGCGCCAGGCGTTTGAACAGCGGCTCACTCACGCATGAATTCCGTCAGCGTGTCGATGACGATGCCGACCTCCTCGGCGGTGCCGACGGTGATTCGCAGGCAGTGCGGCAGGCCGTAGCCGCCTACCGGCCGGGCGATCACGCCGCGCGCGCGCAGGAACGCATCGGCCGCACCGGCGCGCTCCGGCCGTGGCGAAGTCGGCGAGCACGAAATTCCCCTCGGACGGCCACACCCTGATCCCCGCCGCCTGCAATCCCGCGGCGAGCTTCGGGCGATATTCGGCGTTGTGCGCGCGGCCCTTCTCCACCCATCCCGGCTCGGCCAGCGCAGCGATCGCCCGCCGCCTGCGCCGCGATCGACACGTTGAACGGCGCGCGCACCCGGTTCAGCACGTCGATCACCGCGGGTGGCGCATACGCCCAGCCGATCCGCATGCCTCCCAGCCCGAAGATCTTCGAAAATGTCCGCGTCATCACCGTGTTGTCCGCCGCATCCACCAGCCGGATGCCCGGATCGTAGTCCGCCCGCTCGACATACTCGGCGTACGCCGCATCGAGCACCAGCAGCACCTCCGGCGGCAGCCCCGCGCGCAGCCGTGCCACCTCGGCATACGGCAGCATGCTGCCGGTCGGATTGTTCGGATTGGCGAGGAACATCAGCCGCGTCGCCGGCGACACGGCCGCCAGCATGGCATCGACATCCGCGGTCAGGTTGCGCTCGCGCGTCTTGACCACGCGGCTGCCGGAGTAGGTGCCGGCGATCTGGTAGATCGAGAACCCGTGCTCGCTCATGACGATCTCGCGCCCCGGGCCGCCATACGCCAGGCACAGCTGGTAGATCAGGTCATCCGACCCCGCCCCGCACACGATGCGCGCCGGGTCCAGCCTGAACCGCGCACCGATCGCGCGGCGCAATTCGGTCGCGTCGCCGTCCGGATAGCGGTGCACCTCGCCGGCCAGCTTCGTGTAGGCCGCCTGCGCACCGGGCGGCACACCGAACGCGCCCTCGTTGGACGACAGTTTCAGGACACGGTTCACGCCGGCCACGGTCGACTCGCCCCCGACATACGGCGATATGTCGAGGATCTCGGGGCGCGGGCGGGGAGCGCTCATGCGGCGCCTCCGTCTTCCGGAACGGCATAGGCGCCGAGCACGACCAGCCGATGCGGCACCGCGCCGATCCCGGCCAGCCGCGGATCATCGTCGGTCACGTAGCCGTCGACCTCGACCAGCGCCTGCGCCGCCGGCGACCCTTCGTCACGCCGCAGGATCACCGAGCAGGGCGGCAGGCCGGCGGCGATCAGCGCCTGGGTCAGCCGCGCCCGGCTCACGTCGCGGTCCAGCTCGAGGCCAAGCAGCGAGCGGTCGCGCCCGCTGGCGTCCGGTGCGATGGCCGCGATCACCAGGGACTGCACGGTCGGCGCCCCCTCGACGCGCGGCGTCCAGAACGGCAGCCGCGCCACGACATGGAGGCGCGGCTCGTCGTGCTGCAGCAGCGCGGTCCACCAGGCGTCGCGCGGCGTGTCGGCCTCCGTCGGGGAGGGCAGCACGCCGACCGCGGCACTGCCGCCGCTCACCTCGGCCATCACCTGCGCCGGGCTGCGATGCACGTGCAGCGGCGTCAGCGCACCGAAATGCTCGCGCGCGGCCTGGGTGAAGCCGGCGTCGGTGCCGGCCTCGCACACCGCAACCGAGAAAGGACCCTGCATCGCCGTGGTGCCCGCCAGCAGCTCGCGCCAGATGCGCACCAGCGCCTGCGCCGGCAGGTGGCCGGCATGGCGGCGGAGCAGCCGGCGGACGATCGAGGCCTCGCGGCCGGGCCGGAACGCGCCGGGCTTGCCCGACGTCGCCACACGCTCCACCACGCGCGCCCGCTGCATCAGCAGTCCGTGCAACTGGTCGTCGATGCGGTCGAGTTCGGCGCGCAGCGCGGCGAGCCCGCCAGGCCAGCCATCCTGCGGCGGCGGCGGGTCCTCCGCCGCGGGGGCGGGTACAGGCGGAGTGTCGATACGTGCGCGATTGGACATCATTCTGGCCGGCAAGGGGCCGGAACAGATAGCCGAACCCGGCAGGCATGCAAACAGCGCCCGCCGGCGGGAGGGTTGCGGCGGCGGCGGCCCCCGCCTATGCAATTGCCGAAATGGACACGTCAACCGCCCTCGCCGCCATCGAACATACGCCGTTCGTCACGTTCGAGGACGGCATGGCGCTGGACTGCGGCGCGCGCCTGGAGCGGCTGACCGTCGCCTACCGCACCTACGGGTCGCTGAACGCGCAGCGCTCCAACGCGGTGCTGGTCTGCCATGCCCTGACCGGCGATCAGTACGTGGCCGAACGCCATCCGGTCACCGGCAAGGATGGCTGGTGGGACATCGTGGTGGGGCCCGGCCGGCCGGTCGACACCGACCGCTACTTCGTCATCTGCGCCAATGTGCTGGGCGGCTGCATGGGCTCCACCGGCCCGCGCAGCCTGCGCGACGACGGCAACGGGCCATGGGGCACCGATTTTCCCCCGGTGACGATCCGCGACATGATCCGGGCACAGAAGCGGCTGATCGATCACCTGGGGATCACGCGGCTGTTCGCCGTGATGGGCGGCTCGATGGGCGGGATGCAGGCGCTGCAATGGGTGGCGAGCTACCCCGACGCCGTGTTCGCCGCCTTGCCGATCGCCACCGCGGCCTATCACTCGGCGCAGAACATCGCGTTCCACGAGGTCGGCCGGCAGGCGATCTTCGCCGATCCCGAGTGGCGTGGCGGGCGCTACTGGCAGACCGGCAGTATCCCGGCACGCGGCCTGGCCGTGGCGCGGATGTGCGCGCACATCACGTATCTGTCCGAGCAGGCGCTGACGCGGAAGTTCGGCCGGCGGCTGCAGAATGCGCCGAAGGACCCGCGCGAGGCGATCCACCTGTTCGGCGAGATGTTCGAGGTGGAGAGCTACCTGCATCACCAGGGCAGCACATTTGTCGAACGCTTCGACGCCAACTCGTATCTGACCATCACGCGGGCGATGGACTATTTCGATCTGACCGCGGATTACGACGGCGACCTGGCGAATGCGTTCCGTGGGACGAAGACGCGGTTCCTGCTGGTGTCGTTCACCTCGGACTGGCTGTTTCCCACGCCCGAGAGCCGCGCCATCGCGCGTGCGCTGAATCGCGCGGGGGCGAACGTGTCGTTCGTGGAGATCCCGTCCGACAAGGGGCACGATGCGTTCCTGCTGGATGAGCCGGACTTTCATCGGACGCTGGCGGGGTTTCTGGCGGGGTGCGCGGTGCATGCCGGACTGGAGGGGTAGCGGCGCACGCACCTGGTTATCCTGATGCCGTCGCGGATCGCAGCTTTCGGACTCTCAATGGATGGGTTCGTGCTGGCGGCGCTATCGATAATTCAACACGGAGAAGGCCAGGCGAGGACCACGGAGTGCACGGAGATTAAGATCATGCGCTTCGCGCGAAGCGCCAGTCTTTGTCTTCTCCGTGAACTCCGTGGCCCTCGCCTTACTTGCTCCGTGTTGAATCAAAGCCGAACGGCCCGCACCGGCCACGCATCATTCGGCCCCGACTGCACGGCAAACAACTGAAGCACCATGGACCCATCCCGCGCCAACAATCCGCTGTTCGGGCCGAACAAGTTCAAGCTCGGCGTGTTCAGCGCCAACTGCGACGGCGGGCTGACGATGAGCCTGGCGCCCGAACGCTGGCGCGCGAACTGGGACGACATCGTCGCGATGACGCAGATCGCCGACGAGGCGGGCATCGAGTTCATTCTGCCGGTGGCGAAGTGGCGCGGCTTCCAGGGCAAGGCCAACATCTACGGCCGCTCGTTCGAGACACTGACGCACGGCGCCGCACTCGGCGCGCTGACACGGCGCATCGCGATCTTCTCCACCGTGCACGTGCCGCTGGTCACGCCGGCCTTCGGCGCCAAGGCGATCGCCACCATCGACCATGTCACGCATGGCCGCGCCGGACTCAACATCGTCTGCGGCTGGAACCAGGAGGAGTTCGACCTGCACGGCGTCACGATCGACCAGGATCGCCGCTATGACCACGGTCTCGAATGGTTCCGCGTCTGGTCGCGCCTGTTGCAAGGCGGTCCGGAGTTCGACTGGGACGGCGAATTCTTCCACCTGAAGCGGCTGCAGACCGATCCCGTGTCGGTGCAGCGGCCGTGGCCCGCGGTGATGTCGGCAGGGTTCTCGCCGAAGGGGCGCGACTTCGCCGCGCAGACGGCCGATGTGCTGTTCACCACGATGAGCGAACTCGATCAGGCCCCTGCCCTGCTGGCCGACATCGCGGACCATCTCGCGCGCTACGGCAGGCGCGTCGATGTGTATACGATGTCGCATGTGGTGTGCCGGCCGACGCGGCGCGAGGCGGAGGAATTCTATCGCTACTTCGCCGAGGAGATGGCCGATGCGGAGGGCCAGGCGTATTACCGGCGCCAGCGCGGACCGACGGTGAAGGACGCGGCCGGGAATGAAATCCGCCGCCCGCTGGTCAACCGCTTCATGCGCGCGACGGGCGAGCGCTACGACGGTGCGTATCCCGGCGCCTATCCGCTGGTCGGCACGCCCGATGACATCGTTGCCGACATGCAGCAGATGAGCGATCTGGGGCTGACCGGCACGTCGGTTGCCTTCCTCGACTACCTGAAGGAGATTCCGTACTTCGTGCAGGAAGTGCTGCCGCGGCTCGTGCGTCTGGGGCTGCGCCGGGAGGGAATGATGTCGGGAAAAGCCTATCTGGTGGTGCGCGCCGTGGTGGCCGAAGCCGATCGGCGCGACTTCGATCATTGGTATCGCACCGAGCACCTGCCCGACGCGTTGAAGGCCTTCGCCGCCGACCGTGCCTGGCGCGGCTGGAGCCGCACCGATCCGTCGGCGCACCTCGCATTCTATCAGTTCGCCGATGTCGCCGCGGTCGAGCGCATCAACGACTCACCGGCGATCCGCGCGCTGATCGCCGAATTCGACGCGCGCTGGGGCACCCGCGTCACGCGCACCCGCGAGATCATCGAGGTCGCGGACGACATCGGACAGTGATCGGACTATGCTCGGCGGCTGAGCACCATTGGGGAGAGAAACATGGGCAGCAGGATCGCATTCATGGGCGTGGGCGCCGTCGGCGGCTATGCCGGCGCACACATGGCGCAGGCCGGCGAGGACGTGACGTTCATCGACCCATGGCCCGAGCATGTCGCGCGCATGCAGAGCCACGGCCTGAAGATCAGCCACATCCGCGACGTGCCGGAATTCACCGTGAAGGTGCGCGCGCTGCATCTGACCGATGCGCAGCACCTGGCGAAGGAAAAGCCGATCGACATCGCCTTCGTGTGCATGAAGTCGTACGACACCGAATGGGCGACCACGCTGATCAGCCAGTATCTCTCGCCGAACGGCTTCATCGTCTCGCTGCAGAACTGCATGAACGAGGAAACCATCGCCGGCGTCGTCGGCTGGGGCAAGACGGTGGGCTGCATCGCGAGTTCCATCACCGTCGATCTGTGCGAGCCCGGCCATGTGCGCCGCGCCGCCGGCAAGAGCGGCACGAAGCACACGGTGTTCCGCACCGGTGAGGTGCACGGCCGCGTCACCGACCGCGTCAAGGAAATCTGCCGGCTGGTCGGGTTCGCCGACTCCGCGATGGTCACCGAAAACCTGTGGGGCGAGCGCTGGTCGAAGCTGGTGACCAACGTCATGGGCAACGGGCTGTCCGCGTGCACCGGCATGATCGGCAGGGACATGGTCCGCAACGACGCGATCCGCAGCTTCTCCGCGCGGCTCGGCAGCGAGGCGATCCGCGTCGGCCAGGCGCTCGGCTATGAGCTGGAGGAGATCCAGCACCTCGATCCCGAGATCATCGCGCGCGCCGGCGAAGGCGATGCCAAGGCGACGCACGAATACGACGAGCATCGGCTGGCAGAGGTGAACAAGGCGGGCGGCGGCGAACATCGGCCGTCGATGGGCCAGGACATGGTGAAGGGCCGGCGCACCGAGATCGAGTTCCTCAACGGCCTGGTCGCGCAGAAGGGCGAGGAGATCGGCATCGCCACGCCGGCGAACGTCGTGCTGACCGACATCGTCAAGCGCGTGGAGAAGGGCGAGCTGAAGCCCGATCCGAAGCACATCACGGACCTGCGCCTGAACTGATGCGCGTCTTCACCCGGCTGCCGATGCACGACTGGCGTGCGGTCGGGACCGCCGCGCGCGATGCGGAAGCGGCCGGGTACGATGCGGTGATGACGGTGGAGCTTGGGGCACGACGTGTTCGCGCCGCTGGCGATTGCGGCCGTGGCGACGGAGCGTGTCGAGCTGACGCCGTCGGTCGCGGTGGCGTTCCCGCGCAGCCCGACCGTGCTGGCCTCGCAGGCGTGGGACCTGCAGGCGAACTCGCGCGGGCGCTTCGTGCTGGGGCTGGGCAGCCAGGTGAAGGGCCACAATGAACGCCGCTTCGGCATCGCCTGGACCGCGCCCGCGCCGCGGCTGCGCGACTATGTGCGGGCGTTGCGCGCGGTGTGGCGTTGCTGGGAGACGGGAGAGAAATTGGATTTCCACAGCGCGCATTACACGCTGACATTGATGACGCCGGATTTCTCGCCGGAGCCGACCGGGCTGCCGATGGTGCCGGTGACGATCGCGGCGGTGGGCGAGGCGATGCTGCGCGTTGCCGGTGAGGTGGCCGACGGGGTGCGGCTGCATCCGCTGTGTTCGCGCCGCTACCTGGAGGAGGTGTGCCTGCCGCAGATCGCGGTCGGCATGGCGCGCGGCGGGCGGCGGCGGGAGAATTTCGACGTGCACGGCGGCGGGTTCGTCGCCACGGGGCCGGACGAGGCGGCGGTTGCGGCAGCGATGGAGTTGGTCCGGCGACGGATCGGATTTTATGGTTCGACGCGCACCTACATGCCGATCCTGGCGTTGCATGGGTTGCAGGATCTCGGGCTGAAGCTGCACCGGCTGTCGGTCGAGGGGCGGTGGGGCGAGATGGCGGCGCAGGTTCCGGACGATGTGGTGCGTATCTTCGCGGCCTGCGGCACGTATGCGGAGATCGTGGGGGCGATCGAGCAGCGGTATGGCGGGGCGGCGGATTCGATCGATCTCGATTTTCCGCCGGACACGCCGTTCGGTTTGCGACGCGAGGTGATCGCCGACATCAGGCGCATCCCGCACCGGTTCGCCGGGTTCGATGGCAACTGGTGACACCGGCACGCAATACTCCCTCTCCCCTCTGGGGAGAGGGTTGGGGTGAGGGGTCGCGTCCGCTGGCCATTGGCTTCACCCCTCACCCCGACCCTCTCCCCAAAGGGGAGAGGGAGTTGCATCGTGCTTGAATACACACCCGCCGCCGCGCACAATCCGGCGCGCCGAGAGGGAGACGCGCCATGCCGGCTCGCACCGGACGCCAATATCTAACGGGCCTCAAGGAGCAGGAACGCCAGGTCTGGCTGGGGGGCGAGCGCGTCAACGACGTGACCACCCATCCCGGGCTTGCCGGCGGCGCGCGCGCGATCGCCTCGCTGTACGACATGCAGAGCGACCCGAAGTACCGCGACGCGATGACCTACATCTCGCCCACCACCGGCGACCGCGTCGGGCTCTCGTTCATCATGCCGCGCACCCGGGAGGAACTGGAAGCGCGCGGCGTGATGATGCTGAACTGGGCGCGCGCGACCTGCGGCATGATGGGGCGCTCGCCCGACTTCATGAACGTGACGCTGACGGCGTGGGCCGCCGCGGCCGACTATTTCGCGCGCGGCCGGCCGGAGTTCGGCGACAACATCCGCCGCTACTACGAATACATCCGCGAGAACGACATCGTCCTGACGCACTCGCTGATCAACCTGCAGCGCAGCCGCAACGCGTCCGCCACGTTCAACCTGCAGGAGGGCACGGCACTGCGCGTCGTGCGCGAAACGAGTGCCGGCATCGTGGTGCGCGGCGCGCGCGTGCTGGCGACGCTCGGCCCGCTCGCCGACGAGATCGCGGTGTATTCGCCGCGCCTCGGACAGCACACCGAGGACCACAGCCCGTTCGCCGTCGCCTTCGCGATCCCGTGCGGCGCGCCGGGGCTGCGCTTCCTGTGCCGCGACAGCTTCGATCTCGGACGGTCGCATTTCGACCATCCGCTCGGCTCGCGCTTCGAGGAGATGGACTGCATCGTGTTCTTCGATGACGTGGAAGTGCCGTGGGAGCGGGTGTTCGTCTACGGCGACGTCGGCCTGCTGAACGGCGCGGCGTACGCCACGCATTATTCGGCGCATTCGTCGCATCAGGGTGCCGCGAAGAACCTCGCCAAGTGCGAGTTCGTGCTGGGGCTTGCCCTGCTGATGACCGAGACGCTCGGCAACAAGCATCTGCCGCACACCGAGGAGCGGATCGGCGAACTGATGCTGACCACCACGCTGACGCGCGCCCTGATGCGGGCCGGCGAGGCGGACGCGAAGCTCGATGAATGGGGCGTGATGTGTCCCGAACTCCGTCACGATCGAAAGCACGCGGAACCTGTTCATGACCGCCTATCCGCGGATGATCGAGATCCTGCAACTGCTCGGCTCGTCGAGCTTCATGATCACGCCCAGCGAGGCGGATTTCTCCGGCCCGCTCGCCGGCGACATCGAGCAGTACCTGACGACCGACACCACATCGGCGCGCGATCGGGTCAAACTGTTCCGTCTGGCGTGGGACGTCGCCGGCAGTTCGTTCGGCAGCCGGCAGGTGCTGTACGAGCGGTTCTTTGCCTCGGATCCGTTGACGCGCGCGCGCGCCCTCGCGGCGATTTATCCAAAGGGCGAGGCGATGCAGCGCGTGCTGGATTTCCTGCAACGCGATGACACATAGTGGTTATGGAGGACACACGATGACCTATCGACCAAAGCATCTCGGGCACGTCAATCTGTATGTGCGCAACGCGGAACGCTCGCGCCAATGGTACGAGGACGTGCTCGGCCTGCACACCTACCACTTCCGCGCCGGCCGCGCGGCATTCATGTCGGCGGACAAGGACAAGTCGCATGAGGTCGCGCTGATGGAGGTCGGCGACGATGCCCCGCTGCAGGCGAAGCGGCAGGTGGGGCTCAATCATCTGGCCTTCATGATGGAGAGCCTCGATGATTTGAAGGATGCCTACTACCGGCTGAAGGAGAAGGGCGTCAAATTCGACCACATCTCCGATCATGGCCTGTCGCTCGGCATCTATTTCCGCGATCCGGACGGCAACGGGCTGGAAGTGTCCTACGAACTGCCGCGCGAGAAGTGGCCGCGCCAGGACAGCGTGTTCGCCCCCGAGGTGGTGAACCTGGGCCTGTTCCCCGGACCGTGGGAGGAGGAGATGGCACAGCAGCGGGCTGCCGCGCCGGCTGGCTAGGCCCGCCATTCCGCGTCATGGCCGGGACACGCCCGGCCATGACGGTGCAGTGCGCGCTGTGTTACGCCAACCCCAGCACCCACGGCTCCGCAACCGCCAGGCCGCGCACGTCAATCCCGTTGGCCAGCCTCGCCGCATAGGATTCGTGGTGATGCCCGTGCACGATCAACCGCGCCCCACCGGCCTCGGCCAGGCGGTCGATCGCAGCGAAGCCGTGGCGATGCGACGATGGCGCCTCGTGCGACACCAGCACGTCGAAACGATGCTGCGCCAGACAGGCAAAATCCTCCGGGAATATCGAATCGCGGTGCCACAGCGGCAGCCCGCCGCGCCAGTGCTCGCGCGCGTCGAGGCTCGCGAGGAACTCGGCGCGCGTGCCGAAGCTTGGTGGTTCGTTCGCGCCTGGGTCCCAGATGCGCGGTTTGAACACGCCGCCCAGACCGGCGATCCGCAATCCGCCAACCTCGATGACCTTGCCGCCGATATCGCCCGCGGGGAAATCCACCGCCAGGTTGTCAAACACGGCTTCCGTCTCGGCGTCCTTGTTGCCGAGGATCCAGTGCACGTCCCAGCCGACGGCGAACAGCGGGGCCAGCGTCTGCCGCAGCGGCGCACGCAGTTCGCAGTCGCCGAGCAGGATCAGCGTGCCCGGCACATGCGCGGCACAGGCGCGCAGGATCGGCGCGAAATTGCCGTGCGGATCGCCTGCAATGATAATCCCGCACCGCTCATCGGTGACGATCATCCCGCACTGCTCCGCGGTGACGATCATCCGGCGCGGCCGAAGCCGAGCAGGCGCGCAGCCGCACTGATCGTCCAGCCCTGGATGACCAGCGATACCACCACGACCACGAAGACGCCCGAGAACAATCGTGCATCGCGGCCGGGATCGGCCAGGGCAGGGATGATGCTCAGGTAGATCGGGACCGCGCCGCGCAGCCCGACCCACGACGCAAACGCCAATTCACGCCACGCGAACCGGAACGGCACCAGGCAGGCAAAGACCGCAAGCGGCCGCGCGATCACGATCAGCACGATCGCGATGATGAAGCCGGACGGCACGAACGGCAGCAGGTCGTGCGGCGTGACCAGCAGGCCCAGCATGAGGAACAGGACGATCTGCGCAAGCCAGGCAAAGCCCTCCATGAAATACGCGACCTCGGGCTTGTGACGATATTCGGTGGCCCCGGTGATTACGCCTGCGATGTAGATCGCCAGGAACCCGCTGGTGCCGACCTCTTGCGCCAGACCGAACAGCGTCAGGGAAAAGGCCAGCGCAAGCACCATGGCGGTGGCCGCCTCCAGCGCCAGGCGACGCAGCAGGAATGCAAGCAGCCAACCGCCGGCGAGGCCCAGCACCGTGCCGCCGATCATCTCGTGCGCGAACAGCAGCGCGGCGTGCGACCACGTGGCCGAGGCCGGCGCCGTGATGATCTCGATCATGAGGATGGTGAGGAAGATCGACATCGGATCGTTCAGGCCGGACTCGACCTCCAGCAGCGCGGTCACCCGTTCGGGCAGCGCGAGCCGGGCCCGACCCAGCAAGGCGCCGACCGCGGCGGCATCGGTTGGAGCGACCGCGGAACCGAACAGCATCGCCATGGCGAACGGAACGCTCGCGACCAACATGACCGCGGCGCCGACGACGCCTGCCGTTACGGCGACGCCGATCACGGCGAGCGCGAGCGCCGGCCACACCGCAAGCCGCAGCATGGAGAGATGCGTCTTGAGCCCGCCATCGAACAGGATCGCCGCGAGCGCCACGCTGCCGATCAAATAGGCGGAATAGAAGTCGTCGAACGGAATGCCACCCGGCCCGTCCTCGCCGGCCAACATGCCGAGCACGAGGAACACCAGAAGGATCGGGGCACCGACGCGGCGCGATGCGAGACCGGCAAGTATGCCGAGCAGGCCAAGCGCCGCGGCAACCAGGATCACCTCGTGGGCGAGTTCCATGTGGGAACGGCCGAGGGCAACCAGATCCGGTGAAAAGCTCATGCGGTCGTCACGCAGCAAACGATCACTGCGCGCTGGCCGTGAGCGCCGTGCTGCGGCCGCACAGGCGCAGAAACCGAGGTCGCAAGCGGATCACGTTCGGGCAATCAATCGTTGTTGGGCGGCACGCGGCGTCTCGCCTGGTTCAACCTTCGAGCCCAGGTCCCGCAAGCCTACCGTCGGCAGTCCAGCGCGCCAAGATAGCGCACGGGGATCCCGCCGCAATTGCAGGTTCGGCGGCGGCGACACGTGTCAGTTCATCTGCCGCGGGACAGCATCGTCGTCTCCGTCGCGTTCAGCACCGGCAATCTCGGTGATCAGCTTGCTGCGAATGGCCTGGGCGAACTCCTCGTAGCTTCTGGCCGCAATGACGAATGCACCCGGGCCACCAATCACGTTCTGCCGATAGTAAACGTCCAAATCCGGCTCCAGAGCCAAAATCGGCAACCCGTTGATCACCACGTTTGCCTCGACCGCCTCGTCGCGCGCATCCTCGGCCGGCCGGCCGCGGTTGTTCGCGCCGTCGCCGGAAACATCGATGACACGCCGCTGCGCCGGGAACGGGCTCCGCGCCAACATCGCCAGCGAAAAGTCGATCGCTCCGCTGATCGAAGTGCCGCCGCCGAACAACGCCCGAGGCGCGCGCGCGATCGCATCGGCGAACCCCTCCGCGGACGCAGCGTCGTCGATCACGGTCCAATCCACAGTCACAACATGAAGTGCCGGTCCGGTCCATTGCAGCATTGCGACCGCGATCGATCCGGTCGCAGTGGAGCGGATCGCCCGCTGCACCGCAGGGCTCCTGAATGCCGCCGCGTAACCCCCGCGCTGCAGTTCAAATCGCGTCTGGTCGACGCTGCCCGATACGTCCACGGCAAGCACGAGCTGCACTGCAACCGGCGTGGCCGGCGCGAGCAGCGCCGGCAATCGCGGCTGCCGACACGAGCAGCAGCAAACGTCGCGTAAACTGCAGCGGCCACTGTCGTCTGCTCATGCCGCCAGAGTGGCAGGTGTGGGCGGGATGCGCTACAGCGCCAGCGGCACCGCACCGCACTGCCCTGGCGATTGTATGGTGCGGTGCGGCTTTGTTGCGGGCGAGCGGTGGTCGCTTCGTTGACAACGCCCCTGGTTTGGCCATAGAGCGCCTTCTCCCGGCGCGGAGGGGTGCCCGAGAGGCTAAAGGGGACGGACTGTAAATCCGTTGGCGCACGCCTACGTTGGTTCGAATCCAACCCCCTCCATCGGGTTCGCAGTTCAAAGGCTGCGCGCCGTTCCAAGTGCCGACCAAGGTGCTGACCGCACGCCGGCCCTGGACTATATGGTTGTGTGCCCCCGCCTTCGCTGGGCGAGGCCCATAGCGGCGGCAGTTTGCCGATGCGAACCCCAGTCGCCGCGCACAGACTTCGTCACCCTGACCGACCTGCTGCAACGCCTGCGGCCAACAAAGACGAACCGCCGATGGTGCTCGATCCCCCTGAAAATCCCGCTGCCCACCAATGGCTCGGAACATTGGTCGCGACCGTCGCGACGCATTCGTCGGGCTCGCCAGTCCTTGCGGGAAACTCGGCATCGCCCTCCGAACGTGCGATGACGACGCAACGCCAGAATCGCCTGGCGGTACCGGGTTCGCGTAGCCATTCTTGCTGCATTGCACAATCCGCCGCACAATGATTGCGCGCCAACTCACCCTTTAACCCAACCTTGAAAAGTAAAGCCGATCAGATGCCCCTCTCCGTCGCGCTGACCCATCGCACGACCTACCGCTACGATCGTCTGGTCACACTCGGACCGCAGACCATTCGTCTGCGTCCCGCGCCTCATGCGCGCACGCCGATCCAGTCCTATTCACTGAACGTCGAACCCAAGCCGCATTTCATCAACTGGCAGCAGGACCCGCAGGGCAATCACCTCGCCCGCGTGGTGTTCCCGGACCGCGTCACGCATTTCGACGTCACGGTCGATCTCGTCGCCGACATGGCGACGATCAATCCGTTCGACTTCTTCCTCGAGCCCGAAGCCGAACAGTGGCCGTTCAGCTACGACCCGCTGCTCGAGCAGGAGCTTGCACCGTTCCGCCGGCTCGCCCCGGTCGGCCCGCTGCTGCAGGCGCTGCTCGATGCGGTGCCGCGCGGCGAGCAGCGCACCGTGGACATGCTGGTCGGCGCTCAATCGCGCGGTGCAGAGCCGCGTCGCCTACATCGTGCGCATGGAGCCCGGCGTCTGGACGCCGGAGGAGACGCTGGCCGCCGGCCAGGGCTCCTGCCGCGATTCCGCCTGGCTGCTGGTCCACGCGCTGCGCCAGCTCGGCTACGCGGCGCGCTTCGTCTCCGGCTATCTGATCCAGCTCGTCGGCGACGTGAAGCCGCTGGAGGGGCCAGAGGGTCCGACCTCGGACTTCACCGACCTGCACGCCTGGGCGGAGGCGTATCTGCCGGGGGCCGGCTGGGTCGGACTGGATGCCACGTCCGGCCTGATGACCGGCGAGGGCCACATCCCGCTCGCCGCCACGCCCGACCCGCAATCCGCCGCCGCGATCACCGGTGCGGTGGAGCAATGCGAAACCGAATTCGGCTTCGAGATGCAGGTCACGCGGGTGCGCGAGACGCCGCGTGTCACCAAGCCGTATACCGAGGCGCAGTGGCAGGACATCCTGGCGATGGGTGCGGCGGTGGATCGCGCGCTCGCCGCCGGCAACGTGCGGCTGACGATGGGCGGTGAGCCCACCTTCGTCTCCGCCACCGATTTCGACGAACCGGAATGGAACACCGATGCGCTCGGCCCCACCAAGCAGCGTCTCGCCGCGCGACTGATGGGCCGGCTGCGCGCGTTGTGGGCGCCGGGGTCGGCGTTGCAGAACGTGTCCGGCAAGCATTATCCGGGCGAGCAGCTGCCGCGCTGGGCGCTCTATGCGCATTGGCGCCAGGACGGCGAGCCGGTCTGGCGCACCCAGGAACTGCTCGCCACGGAGGAGGACACCGACACCGCCACCCCGGCCGATGCCGCGCAGTTCTGCGCCGCCCTGGCGGAGCGGCTGCAGGTCGATCCCTCGCTGATCAACCCGGCCCACGAGGATTCCGACTATTATCTCTGGCGTGAGCAGCGGCTGCCGGCGAACGTGGTGGCCGAGGACGCGAAGCTGGCGGACACGATGGAGCGGGCGCGGCTGGCGCGCGTGTTCGGCCACGGGCTCGACGCCTCGGTCGGCTCCGTGCTGCCGCTGCGCCGTGCCGTCCGCGACGGCGTTCGCATCTGGAACAGCGGAAAGTGGCACTTCCGCGGCGGCACACTGTTCCTGGTGCCCGGCGATTCCCCCATCGGCTTCCGGCTGCCGCTCGACAGCCTGCCCTGGGCCGACCCCGAGGCAATCGAGACCGAACTCCGAGCCCGACCCGTTCGCCCCGCTGCCACCGTTGCCGCCGCGCCAGACGCTGCGCCCGCCCGCGCCGCCCGCCGGCACCATGGGCGCCGGCGCCGAGGGGTTCCGACCGATTGCGCAGGACGCGCCGGTGGTCGGCCGCGGCGAGCCCGACCTGGTGCGCACCGCGCTCTGCGTCGAGCCGCGCGGCGGGATGATCCACGTGTTCTTCCCGCCGCTCTATGCCGTCGATGACTGGCTGGCGCTGGTGGCCGCCGTCGAGGACACCGCCGGCGAACTTGGCCGCAAGGTGGTGCTGGAAGGCTACCTGCCGCCGCACGACCCGCGCCTGCTGCATTTCTCGGTGACGCCCGATCCCGGCGTGATCGAGGTCAACGTACATCCGGCATCGACCTGGACCGAGATCGTACAGCGCGGCGACCAGCTGTACGAGGAGGCGCGCCAGGTCGGGCTGGCCACGGAAAAGTTCATGATCGACGGTCGCCATGTCGGCACCGGCGGCGGCAACCACGTGGTGATGGGCGCTGCCGATGCCGCCGACAGCCCGTTCCTGCGCCGGCCCGACCTGCTGAAGTCGCTGCTCGGCTTCTGGCACAACCATCCGAGCCTGTCCTACCTGTTCAGCGGGCTGTTCATCGGGCCCTCCAGCCAGCACCCGCGGATCGACGAGGCGCGGCAGGACAGCCTGGCCGAACTGGAGATCGCGTTCGCGCAGATCGCGCCGAAGCAGGCGGTGGCGCCCTGGCTGGTCGATCGGATGTTCCGCCACCTGCTGGCCGACATGACCGGCAACACGCATCGCACCGAATTCTGCATCGACAAGCTCTACGCGCCGGAGACCGCCACCGGCCGGCTCGGCCTGGTGGAGTGCCGCGCGCTGGAGATGCCGCCGCATGCCCGCATGTCGGCGGCCCAGCTTCTGTTGATGCGCGCCGCCGTGGCCGCGTTCTGGGACAGGCCGTACGAGCGGCGCCTGGTGCACTGGGGCACTCGCATCCACGACGATTTCCTGCTGCCGCACTACGTCGGCGCAGGATTTCGCCGACGTGCTGGATGAGCTCGGCGGGCTGGGCTACCGCTTCGATCCAGCCTGGTTCGCCCCGCATTTCGAGTTCCGCTTTCCGCGGATCGGCGAGGTCACGCTGCACGGCGCCACGCTCGAGGTGCGCCATGCGCTGGAGCCGTGGCACGTGCTGGGCGAGGAACCGGCGGGCGGCGGCACGGCGCGCTTCGTCGACAGCTCGGTTGAGCGCGTGCAGGCGCTGGTGTCCGGCTGGGTGGACGAACGCTTCGTGCTGGCGTGCAACGGCAGCGCGGTGCCGCTGACGCCGACCGAGCGTGCCGGCGAGTATGTCGGTGGCGTGCGCTTCAAGGCGTGGCAGCCGCCGGTGAGCGCGCTGCATCCGACATTGCCGGCACAGACGCCACTGGTGTTCGACATCTACGACCGCTGGACCGGCCGGAGCCTGGGCGGGGTGACACATCACGTGTCGCATCCCGGCGGCCGGAACTACGAGCACTTCCCGGTCAATGCGAACGAAGCCGAGGCACGACGCAGGGCACGCTTCTTCCCGATCGGGCACACGCCGGGGCCGATGACGGAGCCGCCTTTGGCGCACTCGCGGGAGCATCCGCGCACGTTGGATCTGCGCCGCGCGGTGTGATGATATCGGTCGCAGCAGGATCCATCGGGACCAACATCGATGGTAGCGGCGGGCGGATTTGAACCACCGACCAAGGGATTATGATTCCCCTGCTCTACCGCTGAGCTACGCCGCCATCCGATCCGCGAGGCGGCGGAAATAGCCCCGCGCCCCCCGCTCGCGTCAACCGTCGCCACCGCGTCCGGCCGGCAAATGAACCCACCCCCCAGCACACGCTCACCATCGTAGAACACGCACGCCTGCCCAGGCGCGGGCAGCGCCGGCGCGTCGAGCCGCACCACAGCACCCCAGGATGTCGCCTCCACCGTCGCCGGCTGCGGCACCTCGCGTGCGCGCAGCTTGACCTGACAGGCCAGCGGCCGACCGGCAGGCGGCACCAGCCAGTTCACCTCCCGCAGCCGAACCTCGCGCGTGCCGGCATCGCGCGGACCCACGACCACACGCCGCGTCCCGGGATCGAGCGCCACCACCACCTGCCGGCTGCCCCGGTCCACCGAGGCCGCACCAAGCCGCCTGCCCTGCCCCACCGTGTAGCGGGCGATGCCGTCATGCCGCCCCAGCACGCGTCCGTCCCGGCTGACGATCTCGCCCGGTTCGCCGGCCTCGGGACGCAGCCGGACGACGGTATCGGCGTAATGGCCCGATGCGACGAAGCAGATGTCCTGGCTGTCCGGCTTGGCCGCGACCGGCAGGCCAAGCCGCTCGGCCTCGGCGCGCACCGCCCGCCTTGTCCGCCATCCCGCCCAGCGGGAACAGCGCGAAGCCAAGCTGATCGCGCGTGGTGGCGAACAGGAACCAGCTCTGGTCGCGCGCAAGGTCGGCGGCGCGATGCAGTTCCGGACCGCCCGGGCCGTCGATGCGGCGCACGTAGTGTCCGGTCGCCAGACGCTCCGCGCCCAGCCCGCGGGCCAGCGCCGTCAGGTCGGTGAACTTCACCGTCTGGTTGCAGCGCACGCACGGCACCGGCGTCTCGCCCGCCGCGTAGCCGGCCGCGAAGTCGCCGATCACCGCATCGGCAAAGCGCTGCTCGGCGTCGATCACGTAGTGCGCAATGCCGAGATGATCCGCCACGCGGCGCGCATCGTGGATGTCCTGCCCGGCACAGCAGGCGCCCTTGCGCCCGGTCGCCGCACCATGATCGTAAAGCTGCAGCGTGACGCCGATCACCTCGTGGCCCGCCTCGTGCAGCAGCCCGGCGACCGTGCTGCTGTCCACGCCGCCCGACATGGCGACCACGATGCGCATCGACGCTACTCGTTCAGCAGGTTGCGGGTGCCCGCGGGCAGCTTGACCACCAGCCCGTCCAGCGCCTCGGTGATCACGATCTGGCAGCCGAGCCGCGACGTCTCGGTCAGCCCGAACGCCAGATCGAGCATGTCCTCCTCGTCCTCGGTCGGTTCGGCCAGCCTGCGGATCCAGGCGGGGTCCACGATCACGTGGCAGGTGGAGCAGGCGAGCGAGCCCTCGCACGCGCCCTCGATGTCCACGTCGTGCTTGTGCGCGATCTCGAGCACCGAGAGCCCGAGCGGCGCCTCGACTTCGCGGCGCGTGCCGTCGCGCTCGATGAAGGTCATCTTCGGCATCTGGGCAATGAATTCCGTTCAGGCCTGGGCAAACCGTTCGACACCGGGCGCCGGCGCCCCCGCGTGCGCCGCAGCCAGCGCCGCCGCCGCATAGTCGATGTCGGCGGCGGAGGTAAAGCGTCCCATCCCGATGCGCAAGGTGCGCGCCGCCGCATCGTCCGTCAGGCCGATCGCGCGCAGCACGTAGGATGGCTCGATCGCGGCCGACGAACACGCCGAGCCGGTGGACACGCAGAGGTCCGGCACGCGCGCCATCAGATCGGCCGCCGTCGCGCCGGGAAAGGTCAGGTTGAGATTGCCGGGAATGCGCGCCTGCTCGCTGCCGTTCACGCACAAGACCGGGCATGTCCGCGCGCAGCCGGTCCAGCAGCCGATCGCGCAGCGCGGCCAGCCGCTCCGCCTCCTCCGCCATTTCCGCCTGCGCCAGGCGGCAGGCCTCGCCGAAGCCCGACGATCAGCGGCGCCGGCAGGGTGCCGGACCGCAGCCCGCGCTCCTGGCCGCCGCCGGAGAACAGCGGCGCCAGACGCACGCGCGGCCGGCGCCGGACGTAGAGCGCGCCAACCCCCTTCGGCCCATAGATCTTGTGGCCGCTGATCGAGGCCAGATCGACCTTCCAGCCGGTCAGGTCCAGCGGGATTTTCCCGGCAGCCTGCGCCACGTCGGTGTGGAACAGCGCGCCTGCCTGCTTGGCGATCGCGGCGAGGGCAGAGATATCCTGCACGACGCCGATCTCGTTGTTCACCGCCATGACGCTGACCAGCAGGGTCGGCACCGCCAGCGCCTCGCGCAGCGCATCGGGATCGAGCAGCCCGTCGGGACGCACCGGCAGAAAGACCGGCTCGAAGCCCTCCGCGGCCAGATCGCCCACCAATTCGAGGACACATTTGTGCTCGGTGGCCACGGTCACGATCCGCCGGCGCTCGTTGCCGGAGCGCAGCGCGTGGCGGGCCGCGCCCTTGATGGCGATGTTGTTGCTCTCGGTCGCGCCGGACGTGAACACGAGTCTCCTTGGCATCGGCGCCGATCAGCGCGGCGACCTGCCCGCGCGCGTCCTCCACCGCGGCCTCGGCCTCGGTGCCCATCACGTGCTCGACGCTGTGCGGGTTGCCGTAGTGCTCGGTGAACCACGGCAGCATCGCCGCGACGACGCGCGGGTCGCAGCGGGTGGTCGCCTGGTTGTCGAGATAGACCGGGCGGTTGGGGCGTGGGGGCGGATCGGAACGTGTCATGCGCGACAATGTGGGTTCAGGCAGCGCGCGACGCCAGCGCCTCGCGCAGCCGTTCCGCCATGCGCGGATAGGCGGCGGCGAAGGCGTCCACATGGTCGCCGGTCGCGTTCCACGGCAGCGAGACGCGGATCGCCTGGCCGGCGAGCGGGCCCAGCCCCATCGCGGCCAGGACGTGGCTCGCCGTCACCTTGCCGGAACTGCACGCCGCCCCGGCACTCACCGCGAGCCCGTCGAGGTCGAGCGCGATCACCTGGGCATCGGCCCGCACGCCGGGCAGGGCAAGGCAGGTCGTGTTGGCCAGCCGCGGCGCGCCCGCGCCGCAGACGACCGCGCCCTGCGCGATCGCCGACCGCCTCGATCGCATCGCGCAGCGGCCGCCAGGTGCGACAGCGTCGCGCGCAACGGCCGCGGCGGCGGCGAAGCCGGCGATCGCGGGCACCGGCGGCGTGCCGCCGCGCCGGCCCCGCTCCTGGCCGCCGCCGGCGATGAGCGGCGCGATCGCCGAGACCTCCGGCGCCAGCAGCAGCGCCCCGGCGCCCTGCGGGCCGCCGAGCTTGTGCGACGAGACGGCCAGGCTGTGCGCGCCGAGTGCGGCGAGGCTGACCGCGCATGCGCCCGGCCGCCTGCACCGCATCGACATGCAGCAATGCGCCGTAGCGGCGGCACAGCGCGGCGGCCTCGGCGATCGGCTGGATGGTTCCGGTCTCGTTGTTCGCCAGCATCAGGCAGACGAGCGCCGGCCGGCCCGTCGTCGAGCCACGCCGCCAGCGCCGCCAGATCGGCGACGCCGTTCGCATCCACCGGCAGCACGCGCCGCCCCGCCGGCGGCCGACCGCACGGCGTCGTGCTCGGTGGCGCCGATGATCAGCCTGCGGCCCGCGCCGAGGGCGTGGATCGCCAGGGCGTCGGCCTCGGTGCCGCCCGAGGTGAAGACCAGATCACCGGGGCGCCCGCCGAACCGGGCGGCCAGCGACTCGCGCGCATCCTCGAGAATGCGCCGCGCGGCGCGGCCGGCGCCGTGCACCGACGACGGATTGCCGGTCACCGCCATGCGCCGCGAGCATCGCCGCGCGCGCCTCCGGGCGCAGCGGCTCGGTGGCATTGGCGTCGAGGTACATCGGCAACCCGGCTACTCGGCGGCCAGCTTCTGCAGCGGGGAGCGCAGCCAGCGGCCGGGCACGGCCAGGGACCCGTCCGACCACCACATCGGCCAGTGTGATGCCCTCCAGGAAGAACAGGATCTGCCGGCCCAGCTCCTCCCACAGATCATGGGTCTGGCAGCGGCCCGGCCCCTCGGTCCCGACGCCCTCCAGGCAGCCGGGGCTGCCGTCCTCGCAGCGGGTCGCCCGGATCGGCTCATCGACCGCGCAGACGATATCGGCGATGGCGATCGCGTCGGACGTCCGCGCCAGGCGATACCCGCCGCCCGGGCCACGCGCGGACGCCACCAGCCCGGCGCGCCGCAGCTTGCCGAAGAGCTGCTCCAGATAGGCCTGGCTGAGCCTTTGGCGCGCGGCGATCTCGGCCAGGCAGATCGGGCCGCACTCGCAGCCCAGGGTCTGGCGGGCCGCGATGTCGACCATGGCCATCACGGCGTAGCGGGCACGCGTGCTGAGCTGCATCGCGGCCTACTCCGCGACGGCCCGGCGCTGCTGCATCTGCGCCTCGGCCAGCCGCGCCACGCGCTCCTCCAGGTCGGCAAGCTCGCAGTGCATCTGGTCGAGATCGTGCAGCAGCGGGTCGAGTTCGCCGTCGCAGGGAATGCCGTAGGGGTCGAACGCCGGAGCCTTGCGGCCGCGCGTCTGCTGCGCGATCGACCGGCCGCGCCGGGATGCCGACCACGGTCGTGTCGTTCGGGACGCTGTCCACCACGACGGCGTTGGCGCCGACCCGGGCGTTGTCGCCGACGGTGATCGGGCCGAGCACCTTGGCGCCGGCGCCGATGATCACGTTGTTGCCCGACCGTCGGGTGCCGCTTGCCGCCCATGGTGCGGGCCACGCCGAGGGTCACCTGATGGTAGAAGTAGCAGTCGTCGCCCACCTCGGCGGTCTCGCCGATCACCACCCCCATGCCGTGGTCGATCACCAGCCGCCGGCCGATCTTGGCGGCGGGATGGATCTCGATACCGGTGAGCCAGCGGCCGATATGCGAGGAAAACCGCGCCCAGCAGGCGCAGTTCATGCTGCCACAGCCAGTGCGACAGGCCATGCCACATGACGGCATGCAGACCGGGATAGCAGAGCAGGACCTCCAGCGAGGAACGCGCAGCAGGGTCGCGTTCCCGGTAGGTCTGGACCGTCTCACGCAGGAACATGAAAGCCATGCGACAATTCCGTTATGGAAGTTCGCCCCCCACTACCCTATAGTAGCCGCGCTCTGGGTCGTAAAACCCAATGCCAGGGCACGGCCGGTCGGGGGGCCGAACAGATGGGTGGAGGAAAAAGATCCCTGCGGCACCATTGCCGCTCCGCGAAGGCTAGATATTCCGACGCCACAGGTCAAGAATTCACGCGGAACTGAGAACCGGGGATTGTGTTACTATTCTAATATGGACCCGCCCGGAGCGCGGGGACGAGCGGTTGTAATTTTCTGGGGCTGTGGGGACCGGCGTCAAGAGGACGCCCAGCCCGACACTGCCCGACACGATAGGAAAACGGTTTCGGGAACGCCATGCCAGAGGTGATGTTTGCCGGCCCTGACGGCCGGCTTGAGGGTCGTTACCACCACTCGAAGGAGACTGGTGCGCCGGTGGCGCTGATCCTTCATCCGCATCCGCTGCACGGCGGAACGATGAACAACCGCATCACCTATGCGATGTACCAGTCCTTCCAGCGGCTGGGCTGCTCGGTGATGCGGTTCAACTTCCGCGGCGTCGGGCGCAGCCAGGGTCGCTACGACGGCGGCATCGGCGAGATCGGCGATGCGGCTGCCGCGCTCGACTGGATGCAGGCGGTCAATCCGAACCATGGCGGCCTGTGGATCGCCGGCTACTCGTTCGGCGCGTTCATCGGCATGCAGCTGCTGATGCGCCGGCCGGAGATCTCCGGCTGGGCCAGCGTCGCCCCGCCGGCGAACCATTACGACTTCGGGTTCCTCGCCCCCTGCCCGTGCGGCGGCCTGATGCTGCATGGCGACGCGGACGAACTGGTTCCGGAATCGGCGGTGCGCAAGCTGGTCGACAAGCTCAACACGCAGAAGGGTGTGAGCGTCGACTACCGGATCTTCGAGGGCGCCGACCACGTGTTCGCCGACCATGCGGACAAGGTGTCCGAGGCGGTCGAGGACTACTGCGGCAAGGCGATCGCCCGCCGGCAGATGGCGCTGGCCGCGGACTAGGCGTCACCGGGATCAGACCCGCTCGGTTGACCGCACCAGCCCGGCGAGTGCCGCCATGTCCGGTTCACGGCAGATGGTAAGCTGCGCGCGGGCGGCATCGTAGGTGACGAGGCCAGAGGCTCGCCAGGCATTCAGGATGGTAATGATGCTGCGGGTCGTGGCTCCCAGCAGGTCGGCCAGGTCGCTCTGCCGGAACCGGCCCGCAAGCTGCAGGCCCTGCTCGGTGCGCCGACCCTCGCGCCCGGCGAGATAAAGCACCTGTCGCGCAAGCCGCACTTCCAGGCTTTCGAACGCTGTGTCCAGAAGCAGTTCCGACGTCCGGCGTAGCTGACCGGCAAATATCCGGCAGAGATTGGCGCCGAGCCTGGCGTTGTTCTCCAGAGCCTCCAGGAACACGCTGCTGCTGATCCGCAACAGCCGCACGCGGCCTTCAGCAACGGCGTCAGCCGTACGCGTGCTGCCATCGATGACCGCGACCTCGCCGAACAGGGCGCCCGCACCGGAGATCGCGATCATCAGGCCCTTGCTGCTGCGATCGATCGTGCCGATGCGCACATGGCCTTCGCCGGCGACGATGGCATAAACCGCGTCGGCCGCATCGCCCTGCGCGAAGATCTGCGTGCCGTCGCGTGGCTCGATCATGCGGCTGCGGGCTTCGATCCGATCAAGCTCGGCGCGATCCATGCCCTTGAAGGCTGCAACACCGAGTAGCGCTGTCATGGTACCTGTGCACCGATACGGGGACGTCGGCCATGACCATAACGGTGTAGCCGAGGAACCCGCAACGCTCTGCGAGCGGCATGTCCACGCCGTACGAGGGCACGCTGGCCTGCGGATCGGATCAGGTCGACTTCAGGGCCGCCGTATCCACCGGCAGCGCGCGGATCCGATGCCCCACCGCATTGAAGATCGCATTGCAGATCGCCGCGGACACGGGCGGCACACCGGGCTCGCCGACACCGCCGGGCGGCGCGTCGCTGCGCACCACGTAAACATGCGTCTCAGGCGTCGCATCGATGCGCGCGACCTGGTAGTCGGTGAAATTGCTCTGCTCGGCGCGACCCTGCTTGAACGTCAGACTGCTGTAGAGCGCATTGCCGAGGCCCATGACGGCCGCGCCTTCGAACTGCGCCGCGACACGGTCGGGGTTCACCACCATCCCGCAATCCACTGCAAGATCGATGCGCGGCACTGTCACGGCGCCGTCGGCTGCCACCGCCACATGTGCTACCGTCGCGACATACGTCAGGAAGCTGCGGTGCACGGCGATGCCGCGCCCGTGACGTGCGGGCAGCTTCGATCCCCAACCGGAGCGCGCAGCAGCCAGCAGCACCACGTTGCGCATCCGGCCGATATCGATCGGATACTCGTCCAGCGACGCGCCGTAGTTGCCGTATTCAGGTCCCAGCAAATGCGGATCCAGCTTGCGCGGCCCGCCGAGCAGCGACAGCAGGAACTGCACCGGGTCCTTCCCGGCCGCCGCCGCAAGCTCATCGACGAACGAGCCGACCGCGAAGGCGTGCGGGATATTATAGACGGAACGGTACCAGCCGATCCGCACATGCGCGTCCGCCCTGCCGTTCTCGCAACGCACGTTCGGGATGTCGAACGGCATGTCCACCACGCCCTGGCTCAGCTCGCCGGAGGAACCATAGACCGTACCGGCGGTGAAGGTGGATCCGATGGACGGAAACACCGTGCGATGCAGCCATGCCTCCGGCTTGCCGTTCGCATCGAGACCGCCTTCCAGATGCTGCGCGGCGATCGCGTGATAGTAGCCGTGCGCGAGATCATCCTCACGTGTCCACGTCACCTTCACCGGCGCACCGACCGCGCGGGCGAGGAACGCCGCCTCGGCGACATAGTCCGGCTTTGACTTCCGTCCGAAACCGCCGCCGAGCAACGTGACGTTCACCGTCACCGCCGACTGCTGGATGCCCAGACGCTGCGCGACGGTGGCGCGCGCCTGCTGCGGATTCTGCGTGGCCGCCCATACCGTGCACGCGCCGTCCGCGAACACCGCGGTGCAGGCTTCCGGTTCCATCGTCGCATGCGCAAGATGCGGCACGAAGTAGTCGGCGCTGATGCGCTTGCTTGCGAGGTGCAACGCATTGTCCACGTCGCCGTTGTCGCGCGCCACCTTGCCCGGCTGCCGCGCTGTCGCCTCCAATTCGGCACGATAAGCGGTGGTGTCATAGTCGGCGTTGGGCCCTGGCTCCCACTGGATCTGCAGCTTCTGACGCCCCTGCATGGCCGCCCAGGTATTGCTGGCGATCACCGCGACACCACCCAGCGGCAGGAACCCGGACGGCGGCGGCGCGCCGGGAATTTCCACCACGTGTTGGACACCGGGCACCTTCAGCGCGTCCGCTGCGTCGAAGCTGATCACGCGCCCGCCATAGCTCGGCGGCCGTTCGATCGAGGCGTGCAGCATGCCCGGCAGCATCACGTCGATGCCAAACACCGCAGTGCCCTGCACGATGTCGTCCAGATCGACGATCGGCACGGGCTTGCCGATATAGCGCCACGCGGCGCGCGACTTCAGCGGCACCGACGCCGGCGGCGGCACCGGCAGCTTCGCCGCATCCTCGGCCAGGTCGCCATAGCCCAGGCGCTTGCCGGCGGCACCGAGCACGACGGCGCCGGCTTCGGTGTGACACGCGGACGCTGCAACGCCCCAGCGGTGCGCGGCCGCCGTCACCAGCATGTGGCGCGCCGCGGCGCCGGCGTCGCGCATCGTATTCAGCAGCAAACGAATGCTCTTCGAGCCGTCGGTGTTCTGGTCGCCGTATTTGGCATCGCCCTGCGCCTGCTCCACGCGCACGGATTGCCAGTCCGCATCCAGTTCGTCGGCCAGCACCATCGCCAGGCTCGTGCGAATGCCGGTGCCCATCTCCGAGCGCGACACGACGATCGTCACCTGGCCGGTGGGTGCGATGGCGACGAACAGGTTGGGTGCGAATGATGCAGGCTCGGCGCCGGCCTGGTCGATCGGCGACCACGTGGCAACGCGTGCGCCGAGCATGAAGCGCGAGAGTGCGATGCCCTTCAGTACGTGACGGCGGCTGAGATTTTCGATTTTGCTCATCACACTGCCTCTGCAGCCGCGGCATGAATGGCGGTCTTGATCCGCTGATAGGTGCCGCACCGGCAAATGTTGCCGCTCATCGCATCGATGATCTGCTGCTCGGTGGGCTTCGGCGTCTGCGCCAGCAGCGCGGCGGCCTGCATGATCTGGCCCGGCTGACAATAGCCGCATTGCGGCACGTTCGCTGCCTTCCAGGCGCGCTGCACCGCATGTTCGCCGTGCACGCCGAGGCCCTCGATGGTCAGCACCTGCTTGTCGGCGGCATCCTCCAGGGTGGTGATGCAGGAGCGCACTGCCTGGCCGTCCAGATGCACCGTGCAGGCGCCGCACGCGCCGATGCCGCAACCGAACTTCGTGCCGCGCAGTGCCAGCAGGTCGCGCAATGCCCACAGCAGCGGCATTGCGGGATCGGCGTCCAGGCTGTGGCGGACGCCATTGACGGTGAGATCAGGCATGGCAGCGGTCCTTGCTGTTGTGCACGAATGATGGTGGCTGCGACGTCGATGGGATCAGTCGGCGCCGGCCGCGCCCAGCTTCTCCGCCAGTCGCGGCAGCCGCGTGCGGCGTTGCGGCGCCAGCAGTTGCTGCAGCCGATCGAGGTACAGATAGATGACCGGTGTCGTGTAGAGCGTGAGCACCTGGCTCAGCAGCAGCCCGCCGACCATCGCGTAGCCGAGCGGCTTGCGCAGTTCCGAGCCCGCGCCGCTCTCCAGCATCAGCGGCAGCCCGGACAGCAGCGCCGCCATCGTCGTCATCAGGATCGGGCGAAAGCGCAGCAGGCAGGCCTGGCGGATCGCTTCGGCGGGCGCCATGCCCTCATTGCGTTCGGCATGGACGGCGAAGTCCACCATCATGATGCCGTTCTTCTTGACGATGCCGATCAGCAGGATGATGCCGATCATCGCGATCACCGACAGGTCGGTGTGCGCCAGCATCAGCATCAGCAGGGCGCCGACACCGGCGGACGGCAGCGTGGACAGGATCGTCAGCGGCAGGATGTAGCTCTCGTAGAGCACGCCGAGAATGATGTAGACGGCGGTCAGCGCCGCGGCGATCAGGTACGGCTCGGTGGCGAGCGAACTCTGGAAGGCCTGCGCACTGCCCTCGAAGCTGCCCTGCAGCGACAGCGGTGCGTGCAGGTCGGCGCGGATCTGGTCGATCGCCGTCACGGCATCGCCCAGTGCGGCGCCGGGCGCCAGGTTGAACGAGATGGTCACCGACGGGAACTGGCTCTGATGGTTCACCGCCAGCGGCGTGATCGGCTTGGTATCGGTGTGCACCAGGACCGACAGCGGCACCGCCTGGCCATTCGGCGCACTGCACGTAGAGTTTGCGCAGCGTCTCCAGATCGCCCTCGAGCTGCGGCGGCACCTCCAGGATGACAAAATACGAGTTGAGCTGGGTGAAGTACTGCGTCACCTCGCGCTGCCCGAATGCATCGTACAGCGTGTCGTCGATCTGCTGCGGCTGGATGCCGAAGCGCTGCGCCGCATCGCGATCGATGGTGAGCGTCGCGGTGGTGCCGGCGATCTGCTGGTCGGTGGCGACGTCGCGCAAGCTGTGGCAGCGCCTGCATCCGCTGCAGCATCTTCGGCGCCCAGGTGTTCAGCTCCTTGGTGTCGGCGTCCTGCAGCGTGTACTGATACAGCGTGCGCGACAGCCGGCCGCCGACATTGATGTCCTGCGCCGGCTGCATGAACAGCTGCACGCCGGGCACCGCCTGCACCTTCTGCGACAGCCGGGCGATCACCTTCATCACGTCGTCGCCCGGCCGCTGATCCCACGGCTTCAGGTTGATGTACATCCGTCCGTCGTTGCCCTGCTGGCCGCCGGTGCCCGCGCCGACCTGCGAGGCGAACGACGCCACCGCGGGGTCATGCGCGACGATGTCGTTGAGCTGCTGTTGCAGCTTCACCATGTGCGCGAACGACGAATCCTGGGCGCCTTCGGAGATGCCGATGATCAGGCCGACATCCTGGGTCGGGAAGAAGCCTTTCGGGATGATGACGAACAGGAACCCGGTGACCGTCACCGTCGCGATGAACACCATCAGCGTGACGAACCGAAACCGCAGTGCGATGTCCAGCGTGGTGCGATAGAACGCCAGCATCCCGTCGAACATCGCCTCCACCATGCGGTAGAGCCGACCATGGCGACCGTGATGGTTCGTCAGGAAGCGCGAGCACATCATCGGCGTCAGCGTGAGCGAGACCAGCGCCGAGACCAGCACCGTGATCGACACGGTCATGGCGAATTCGCGGAACAGGCGCCCGACGATGCCGCCCATCAGCAGCAGCGGAATGAACACCGCGATGAGCGACAGGCTGATCGAGACGATGGTAAATCCGATCTCGCCGGCGCCCTTGAGCGCCGCATCCATCGGCGTCATGCCGTCCTCGATGTGCCGGTAGATGTTCTCCAGCATGACGATCGCATCATCGACGACGAAGCCGACTGCGATCGTCAGGCCCATCAGCGACAGATTGTCGAGGCTGAATCCCATCAGGTACATCGCGCCCAGCGTGCCGACCAGCGCCAGCGGCACGGTGACGCTCGGGATGATCGTGGCCCACACATTGCGCAGGAACAGGAAGATCACCATCACCACCAGGCCGATCGACAGCGCCAGGGTGAATTCCACATCGTTCACCGATGCGCGGATCACCTGCGTGCGGTCGACGATCGTGCTGACATGCACCGCCGGCGGGATCGACGCCTCCAGCGCCGGCAGCGCCGCCTTGATGCGCTCCACGGTGTGCGATGACGTTGGCGCCCGGCTGCTTGAACGCGAGCAGCAGCACGCCGCGCTTGCCGTTCTGCCAGCCGGCCAGCTCACGATTCTGCGGCCCGCGCACCGCCTGGCCGATATCGCCGATATGCACCGGCGCGCCGTTGCGAAAGGCGACGACGATGTTGTTGTACGGCGCGGGGTCGGTCAGCTGATCGTCATCGAGCACGGTATAGGATTTGTCCGGGCCGTCGATGCTGCCCTTCGGGCTGTTCACCGTCGCGTTGACGAGGACGTTGCGCACATCCTCCAGCGTAAGACCCATGGATGCCAGTTTGGCGGGGTCGATCTGCACGCGGATCGCCGGCTTCTGCTGGCCGCCGACCACGACCTGCGACACACCGGAGATCTTCGACAGTTGCTGCGCGAGGATGTTCTCCGCGTAGTCGTCCACCGCGGTCAGCGGCAGTTCGTCCGACTGCACGGCCAGGATGAAGATCGGCGCATCCGCCGGGTTGACCTTGCGGATGGTCGGCTGGTTCGGCAGGTTCTTCGGCAACTGTCCCTGCGCGGCGTTGATCGCCTCCAGCACGTCGGTCGATGCGGCGTCGATGTTGCGATCGAGGTCAAATTGCAGCGTGACCGTGCTGGTGCCCAGCACGTTCATCGATGTCATCTCCGTCAGGCCGTTGATCTGGCTGAACTGCGTCTCCAGCGGCTCGGCGACGGTGGATGCCATCGTATCGGGACTGGCGCCCGGATATTGCGCGGTGACGGTGATCGTCGGGAAATCCACCTGCGGCAAAGGTGCGACCGGCAGCAGCGGATAGGCCGCGAGACCGACGAGGAAGATCGCCGCCATCAGCAGGGACGTGCCGATCGGCCGGCGGATGAATGGTGTGGAGATGCTCATCGCTCAGCCCGCCTGCTGCGCGGTGGTGACGGCGACCTTGGTGCCGGCCTGCAGTCGGGACTGCCCGTCGACCACGACATTTTCGCCGCCGGCGAGACCGCTGCTGACCACGGCGAGTTTGTCAGTCTGGTAGCCAATCGAAATCGCCGCCTGCGCGATCGTGGCGTCCGGCTTGACGATGTAGACGTAGAGCCCATCGGGTCCGTGCTCGATCGCAGCCGGCGGGATGGTCACCGCGTCGTGCGCCATGCCGATCTGCAGATGCGCGTTGATGAACTGCCCCGGCCAGAGTTTTCCGTCCTTGTTGGGAAACGTCGCCTTCAGCCGGATCGTGCCGGTGGTCGTGTCGATCGTGTTGTCCGGCGTCAGCAGCGTTCCATCGCCCAACTCGGTGCGATCGTCGCTGGCATAGGCCAGCACCGGCGCTGCACCGCTCGCCATGTCGGCCTGCACGCTCGGCAGTTCCTCCTGCGGCAACGTAAAGGTGGCGGAGATCGGATGGATCTGCGTGATCGTGACGATGCCCGTCGTGTCGGTCGCATGGATCAGGTTGCCGGGATCGACCTGGCGCAACCCGACGCGGCCATCGACCGGCGACGTGATGTAACAGTACGCAACGTTGAGCTGCGCCGCCTCGATCGCGGCAGCGTCACCGGCAATGGTGGCGACCAACTGGTCCACCAGCGCCTGCTGCGTGTCGACCTGCTGGCGCGATGCAAAATCCTGCTTCGCCAGCGACTGAAAGCGCGTGAGGTCAAGTCGCGCGTTGACAAGCAGCGCCTCGTCCTGTGCCTTCTTGGCGGTGGCCTGGTCAAGCACCGCCTGATACGGCCGCGAGTCGATCACCGCGATCAGGTCGCCCTGCTTGACCTCCTGGCCTTCGCGCACGGGAAACTGCATCAGCGTGCCGTCGACGCGCGCACGCACCAGAACGGACTGATAGGCCTGCACGGTGCCGATGCCGGTTGCGTAGATCGGCACGTCCTGTCGTGTCGCCTTCGCGGTCACGGCGGGAACCCGCGGATCCGCGGTGGTCTCCGCGTGCACCGCCGGCGCATGTTGTGCGGACGAAGACCTGACGGCCACGATGGCAACGATGACGACACCCAGGCCAACCGCGCCGACCCGCAACGCCCTGCATTCCTCTGCGATTCATCGTGCATCCCCATCGCTTCGTGCTGCGCTGCAACATTGGGGCAGCACGTGGAGATCACGAGGCGTGGCGGATGAATGCGGACATGCCGCGGAAGAATGAGGCGCGGCGCGCGCCGTCAGGTCTGTGCCGATGCCTTGATCATATCGCGCAGCCAGCGATGGGCGGCATGATTGTCCATGCCGACGATGCCAGATCATCGACAGCACGATGCGCGGCGACGGGAAACGGCAGTTCCCTGGCGACAAGCGGACAGATGCGCGCAAGATCGTCCGCGACGCGGCGCGGCACGACCGCCAGCCGATCGGAACCAACCAGCATCAGCACGACCGACAGAAACGGCACGCGCGTGGCGATCGTCCGTGTCAGTCCGTGTTGCTCGAGAGCGTCGTCGACGAAGCTCGTGTCGTCCCCGGTCGAGGTGATGGCGATATGCGGAATTTCCGCCAGCCGCTCCACCGACACCGCCGCTTCCGCGGCGGCCGGGTGCGACCCGTCGAGCAGTACTACAAAATCGTCATCCGTCACGCGGACGCACTTGAATCGCTCGCCGCCATCGACCAGTGCGGTCAGCGCCACGTCCATCCCGCCGGCATCCAACTGGTCCAATACCTCGCGCATGCCGATGGGATTGATGTCGAGGCTCACGCGCGGCGCCAGATTGCCCACCGTGCGCGCCAATGCCGGAACGATGGCGCGTGCGGCGTAGTTGTTCACCGCGAGGCTGAATTCGCGCGTGGAACTGGCCGGATCGAATGCCTCCGGTTCCAATATGATGCGCAGTTCGCGCAACGCGTCGCGCACGGGTTGCGCGATCTGCTCGGCGCGCGGTGTCGGCCGCATGCCATCGGGCGCACGGATGAACAAATCGTCATGCAGCATGTGGCGCAGCCGAGCGAGCGCATGGCTTGCGGCAGGCTGGCTAAGGCCGAGGCGCCGTCCCGCACGGGTCAGGTTGCGCTCCTGCATGACCACGTCGAACACGATCAACAGATTGAGATCGATCGCGCCCCAGCTCATGCCGATCGCGTGATCTGCACGCGTCAGGTTCGGCGCTTCCGGCATCGCTCATTCCAGATCAGCATGTCCTGGCCGGCTTTGTGCACCATGTGATCACCCAGTGCCTGCCTAAATGATGCAGCGCAGCGTTGCAACCCTGGCGAGAAGTCGAACTCACTGCGCCCGAACCCATACGGGCAATACCCATAATGGCATCTGATGATGCGTTCCTTATTGCGATAGTCCCATCGGCATGAAGGCACCGAAATCCACTATGGCTGCATGGGCAGCCGTGGCCGCACTGGTTTGGACCGGCGCTGCCTCGGCTGAATCGCGACACGCGGCGACCCTGTCGCCGCCCGTCAGCCCGGCCTGCATCTCGTCGCCATTCGGCCCGCGCGTGCTGCCGAACCTGCCGCAGGCCGGCTCCTACCATTATGGCGTCGATCTACCGGCGCCGGAGGGCGCAGCGGTTCTTGCGGCCGCACCGGGCACCGTGATCCGCGTCCAGAACCATGGTCCGGGCGGGCTCGAGATGCTGGTGCAGCACGACGGCTTCGTCGGCGTCTACAGCCATTTCGGAGCAGTGATGCCCGCCTTCGCGGATGGCAAGTCCACTGTCGCAGCCGGCGAGAAACTCGGCGTGGTCGGAAAGACCGGTCTCACCGCCGGCGCGCATCTGTATTTCGAAATGATCCTCGCCGGAGCGCCTGTCGATCCCGCACCTTACCTGAAAGTCCCGCAGTGCGATGGGAAGGTCCATCGAACGCTGCCTGACCGGCTGGACGCGGATGGCAAAATCGTCCCGACACGGCACTACTACCAGTTGCCCCCGGTGCAGCACCCTTATCAGTTCGCGCAACATTAGATTTTCGCGTCAATCGGGACGGTTGCGGCGCCGAGGAACGCTGCGTGACAGACCGCTTCATTCCGTCGGGTATTGCCGGGTTTCCCCAAATGCAAGAACGTCGAATTCGGCATCAGCGACGCCGGCCTCGGCCTGCGCTCGACGCAGCGCCAGCACCGGCGCGTCAATCGCTTCGTCGGTCAACTGAAACGTGCCGAAATGCATCCCGAGGCTGCGGCGCGGCTTCAGGTCGAGATGCGCCCGCACCGCCTCCTGCGGGTCCACGTGATTCCGGCGCGTGAACCATCGCGGCTCATAGGCGCCAATCGGAATGAGTGCCAGATCGATGCGCGGGAACCGGCGGCCGATCTCGGCGAAGTGTGGGCAGTAGCCCGAATCGCCGGCAAAATACACCACGGCGCCGCGGGCCTCGATGACGAACCCACCCCAAAGGCAGCGGTCACGGTCGTGCAGCCCGCGCGAGGAGAAATGCTGCGCAGGCACATACGTCACGAGTGCGCCCGCGAGTTCGGTGCTTTGCCACCAATCGAGTTCGACCGCTGACCGAATGCCCGCCTTCGCAAGGTGACGTGCGTTGCCAAGTCCGGTCGCCACGTGCGGCGACCAGCGCGCCTGCACTTTGCGCAACGTCGGCAGATCCATGTGGTCATAGTGATTGTGCGACACCAGCAGCAGGTCCACGCTCGGCAACGACTCCAGGCGCTGTCCGGGCCGCCGCGCGCGCCGTGGGCCTGCCATGGAAACCGGGCTGCATCGCTCGGACCAGATCGGGTCGGTGAGCACGCAGATACCGCCGATCTGCAACAGGAAGGTCGAATGTCCGATGAAGGTCACCGCGATCCGGTCGTGCGCGCTGCGGCCCGGCGGTGGAAGGGATGCGTCCTCGATGTGGTCCGGCCACGGCTCCTTTTGTCGCGTCCGCTGCCACCGCCGGACTGCGCGGAGGCCGGTGCCACGGGGCACATGCGGGTTGAAGAATCGGCGGCCGTCGAAGTGATCCGGGATCGGCGCAAGTCGCGCGGGCAATTCTGCTGTTCCGTCCATATGGCTACTCTGATCCGGCGCGCGGCGTTCGCGGCAGCGGCGCAGCACCAATGACCAAGCTTCGGCCCCGCATTCTCTCGTCGCCCTGGTTCGCCGGCATCATCGTCCTCTTGCGCAGTCCTCGAAATGTAACCGAGACGTGGCCGAGCGCCCATATAGGCACGCGCGCTGCCATGGACCACCCCCTCAGCCAATGTTTCGGCTTCGTCATGCGGGCGGCGGGACTCGAACCCGCACGGCCCAAAGGCCAAGGGGTTTTAAGCCCCTTGCGTCTACCATTCCGCCACGCCCGCACAGCGAGGTCATGCCCCTCAGATGGCCCGGCCGCGCACGCGGATCGAGGCCGCGGACTGCACAACCAATCCGACCATAACCCTTATCCGCGACCGCCGCCCTCCGTCCAGGGAGATCTATGAACTCGGGATCGCACTGACCGATGACAGCAGGAAATCGTATTGACGGGCGAGGATATTGCAGTCCGCTGTTGCGAGGCAGATTGCAATGTGACGGTTCTTCCGCCCCGGGCTAAGCAAGTCCGCTGCCGATCAACATCTCGACCCCCATCGTCAGCTTGCCGTCGGCCGTTTCATATTGGGCCAGCCGCGCACGGACCTGCTCACGCACTGAGCGACGGTCTGCCGCGCCGAGTGCATGGTAGGCCTGTGGAATTTGTCCGACCCCCTCTTCGATTGGCGCCCAGTAGTCATCGAAGCCATCGATGGTGCCTTCACGCCTGATCCGTTCCACGTGGATGTCCCGGAAGCCCGCATCGCCGAATAACGCCGCCAGCCGATTTGAATCGGCGAGCGACCATGACATTGCGAGGACGTTGCGCTGCTGCTGTGTCAGAAACCGGTCCATTGCGGCGGCCAGATGGCCCCACATGGGCAATCGGTCCGCTGTGGCGTTGACGCAAACCGCCACCGTCCCGCCCGCACGGACGACACGCCGGAACTCGGTCAGGCCCGCGGCTGGGTCGGGAAAGAATTGCAGGCCAAGCTGACATACCGCGGCATCGAACACGCCATCCTTGAATGGCAGAGCCTGGCCGTCAGCGTTGACCGGCCCGTAAATTGAGGCGTCCAATCGGGCGCGCGCACTCCGAACCATCTCCAGCGAGATGTCCGCGCCAACGACAAAGCCGTTGCTGCCGACAATCGGAATGGCCAAAGCAGCCGCCTCGCCGGTGCCGGTCGCAACATCGAGCACAAGCTGCCCCTGCGCTATCTTGGCGGCGGCAAGCACGTCTGGAACACACAGCCGAGACCAACGACCCAGGTAGCGGTCGTAAGCGGACACACTGACTGCTCGCCCCGGCGCAGCGTGCAAGCCTCGTCCGAAGCTCGTACTCATTGCAGACCTCCCGCCACCGATCCCTGCCGGATTGGGCGAACTCATTGTGATCCCGGCTTATGCTGTGCAGCAAGTTTGGCTTCGGCGATAGGCAGGCACCGGCTCACGTTCGCTGACCCGCCGATGAGTCGCTGATCGACCATCGTTGTGATACGACAGGCAAACCCGGTGATGGAGTTCATGTTGTGATTGCAATCTGGAGACGCAGGCTTCTGTTGCTTGGCTTGCTGATGACGCTGGGCGCGGGCGGTGCGGCTGCCAAGGAATGCCTTGGGGTCAACTTTCCCGAGCAGACGCAGGTCGATGGCAGCACGCTGACGCTGAACGGCCTCGGCGTGCGCAAGGCGACGTTGCTCAAAATCAATGTCTATGTCGCGGCGCTGTATGTCGCCAACAAGTCGAGCGACCCGACTGCAATCCTCGGATCGAAAACGCCGGTCAGACTGATTCTGCATTTCGTGCGCGATGTCAGCGCCGGCGACGTCAGCAATGGATTTGACGAAGGTTTCGCCAGGAGTGCCAAGGTGCAGCTTCCTGCCTTGCAGGACCGCATTGCGATGCTGGACGGCTGGATGCCCGATCTTACGACCGGTCAACGGATGACCTTCACCGTCGGCCCGGATGTCGGCGTTCAGGTGGATGTCGGCGGCACGGTGAAGGGCACGATCAAAGGCGACGACTTCGCCAAGGCATTTCTTTCGATCTGGCTGGGCAATCCGCCGAACCCCGAGATCAAGGCGGGGCTGCTGGGCGGCGCCTGCGCGTAGCGCCGCAAGCCAGCGTCAATCGGTCGCAAAGACCGGCCGCGACTGGTTGCTGCGCCAGACATGCGCGGCGACGGCCGCCATGACAATGCTGCCGCCGGCGAAGCTCGCGACGGAAGGGATCTCACCGAAACAAACCCACACCCATGCAATGGCGAGCGGCGTTTCCAGCGTGTTGATCAGCGCGTTCTCGGTCGCCGAGACCATTTGACCGCCCACCGTCAGCAGGATCAGCCCTAGACCGAACTGCGTCGTGCCGAACAGAAAGAGTTTGGCCACGCTGTCCCAGCCGACATCGAACGGCGCGGCGAACGGCCAGACCACAAGCGGACACAGCAGCGCCGACAGGCACGCCGCAGGCAGCATCGGCGTGTCGCGATGCTCGCGAATGATCAGCATCATGATCGCCATGCAGATTGTCATGCCGAAGGCGAGGACATCGCCGAACAGGTGCCCATCGGCCACCGCGCCTCCGACCATGATGGTGACCCCGAGCAGTGCGGCGAAGCTGGCGACAAGTGTGGTCCAGGCCTCCCTCACCCCGAGCCACAACCAGCCGAGACCGGCCGTCAGGAACGGGGCCGCCGCGAAGATCACCGCAACATCGGCGACCGACGAATGGCGGAGGGCATTGATGTAGAACATCGTGGCGGCCGTGGAGCAGCATGCCGCCACGACGCCGGGACGACCGATTGCCCGGATCGCGCCCCATGTATGGCGTCGCTCCTGCACCGCGATGACGCACAGGATCATCAGGCCGGCGAACAGTCCGCGCCAGAACAGCATGGTCCAGGCGTCGAGATGGATGAGCCGGGTGAAGAACCCCGCGGAACTATAGGCGACGGCCGAAAGGCCGATCAGCAGAATGCCCTGTGCGTGCCGGTCCATGGCGCCACCCGTCGGTTACCGTGCTCGATGATAACGGTGGCCTGCTGACAGGGTTGTGTCAGCAGTGGTGGGACGCCCCCGTCAGCCTGCTGCCAGCGTCTTCGCGATGTCGAGCGCGCGGCGGATCAGGTTGTCGGAGGCCTCGGGCGTGCGGAACGCGCTGTGGGCCGACAGGGTCACATTCGGCAAGGTCGCCAGCACATGCCCCGCCGGCAGCGGCTCGGTCGTGAACACATCGAGCGCCGCATGGTGCAGCCGCCCCGACCGCAGCGCCGCGATCATCGCCGCCTCGTCCACGATCGCACCCCGCGCGGTGTTCACCAGCATCGCCCCCGGACGCAGCTTCGCCAGCCGATCCGCGCCGAGGAACCCGCGCGTCTCGTCGGTCAGCAGCAGGTGCACCGACAGCACGTCGCTCTCCCCCAGCAGCGTGTCGAGATCGACGAACGTCACGCCGGGCGCGGATTTCGGCGAGCGGTTCCACGCGATCACCCGCATCCCCGACCCGCCCGCGATCCGCGCCACCTCGGCTGCGATGCCGCCGAACCCCAGCAGGCCGAGCGTCTTGCCGGTCAGCTGCATCCCCTCGGTGCGCACCCACTGCCCCGCGCGCATGCCGCGGTCCATCACCGCGAGGCCCCGCGCGGCGGCCCACATCAGCGCGATCGTATGCTCGGCCACCGCCGTGTCGCCGTAGCCCTTGATGATGTGCACGGTGATGCCGTGCGCGGCGAGTTCCTCGGGGTGCATGTAGCTGCGTGCGCCGGTGCCGAGGAAGATGATGTGCTTCAGGCCGGCGCAGCGCCGCATCCACTCGGTGGGCATCTGGGTGTGGTCGTCCAGCACGAAGTCGTAGCCGGCGAGCAGGCCAGGCAGCGTCTCCGGCGGCACCTCGAGTTGCTCGGTCACCGTAACGGGCGGATCGTCGGGACGCACCACGCGACGGAACACGTCCGCCAGGTCGTCCACCGCATCGAGAAACAGCCCCTTCATCGCATCCCCCGTCGCTTGCGCGCGCCAATCTGCGCAAGCCGGCCGGCGGCGGCAACTGCTGCGATCCAAGAGACACTTCCCCGGCACGGGGACGATCCCGTATCAATGTCGCCTCCGGATGCCGCGCGCCCCCCGCATAGCCCCAGAAGACCGCCGAGCACCGCGTCGTGCGCCGTCGACGCGGCGGATGGCGGGACCCGCTCGCCCGCCGGTCCCGGTGCGTCCGGCGCATGCGGCGACCGCGCGGCGGCGGCGCTTCCGCCTGCTGCGCTACGCAATCATCGCGCTGGTTTGGGGTGCGCTTGCCGTGGCGGTAATGCTGCTGTGGTTCGCCCGCGACCTGCCGAGGCCCGAGGCCGCGCTGGACGCGGCGCGCCGCCCGGGGCTCACGCTGGAGGACCGCTCCGGGCATGTGTTCGCGACCTTCGGCGATCTCGTCGGCGAGAAGCTGCGCCTGGCCGACATGCCGCGCTACCTGCCGGAAGCCGCGGTGGCGGTGGAGGACCGGCGCTTCTGGCACCACCCCGGCATCGACCCGATCGGCCTGGCTCGTGCGGCCTGGACCAACATCACGGCGGGACACGTGGTGCAGGGAGGCTCGACCATCACGCAGCAGGTCGCCAAGAACCTGTTCCTCACCAACGCGCGCACGTTCCGTCGCAAGGTGCAGGAACTGCTGCTGACGCTGTGGCTGGAACACGCGTTCAGCAAGCGGGAAATTCTCGAGATCTGGCTGAACCGGGTCTATCTGGGGTCCGGCACCTGGGGCGTCGATGCGGCCGCGCGGATGTATTTCGGCGTGTCCGCGCGCCGGGTGACGCTGTGGCAGGCTGCGGTGCTGGCGGGCCTGCCGCGTGCTCCGTCGCGGTTCAATCCGCGCGCCGATCCGGGCGCAGCTTCTGCCAGGGCACGACAGGTGCTGACCGCGATGGCGGATACCGGCGCGATCACCGCGGCCGATGCGAAGACCGCGATGGGGCAGATCGCGTTTCCTCCGCCCACGCCGCTGGCCGCCGGCTGGTTTGCCGACTGGGCTGCCGATCGGGCACAGGCGCTCGCCCCGCCCAACGCGGACGCCACCGTGCGGACCACGCTCGATCCGCGGACCCAGGCGATCGCCGAATCGCGTCTGATCGCGCTGCTGGACGGGCCGGGTGCCGCGGCCGGCGTCTCGCAGGGCGCGGTGGTGGTGCTGGACGCCGCCACGGGCGCCGTGCGCGCCATGGTCGGCGGCCGCGACTATCGCCAAAGCTCCTTCAACCGCGCGGTGCTGGCGCGCCGTCAGCCGGGGTCGGCGTTCAAGCCCTTTGTCTGGCTTGCTGCGCTGGAGAAGGGCGTCCAGCCGGACGACCCCGTGCTGGACGCGCCGATCCGCGTGGGCAACTGGAGCCCGGCCGACTTCGAGCGGCGGTATCTCGGCGAGATCACGGTGGAGGAGGCCCTCGCGCAGTCGATCAACACGGCGGCCGTGCGCCTGCTGCTGCAGGCCGGCGGACCGCGCGTGGTGGCGAGGCTGGCGGCGCGGCTCGGCATCGCCGACAAGCTGCCGAACGACGCATCGCTCGCGCTCGGCACCGGCGAGGTCGGGCTGCTGGAGCTTTCGTCGGCCTATGCGACGTTCTTCAATGGTGGCGCGCGCATCGCACCGTTCGCCGTCGAGACGCTGCGCGCGGGCGGCGCCGCGGTCGATACCGCGCGTGCGCCGCCCGCGTCGGCGATCGACCCCGACCTCGCCGCCATGATGACGCGCATGCTGACCGCGGTGGTGACGCGTGGCACCGGTCGCGCGGCTTCCGTTCCCGGCCATGCGATCGCCGGCAAGACCGGCACGACGCAGGATTATCGTGACGCCTGGTTCATCGGCTGCGTGGACGGAGCGATCATCGGCGTCTGGCTCGGCAACGACGACAACCGGCCGATGAAATCGGTCCAGGGTGGCGGCCTTCCCGCGCGCCTGTTCCACGACATCGCGGTCGCGCGGTGAATTTGGTCATTTGAACGAGCGAAATTATGGCTGGGCCCTGCCCCGCCATCCCTGTGCGCACCGGTGCCGCGACGGACGGCCGGGATACGCCCGGCCACGACGTGAGGTTCGAGAGGTGCGCTGTCGGGCTTTTCGGCGCTTGGTACTATGTTGCGGGCATCGCCCGCGCCAGCCGTCCTCCCACCCGCACCGGCTCGATCCGCCGCGCCAGACCCGTCGCATCGTCGGTCTCGACGAACACGCCGCAGACCGTCGCCTCGCCCTCCGCCGGCGCCAGGCGCTCGCCCGGCATCTTGCGCCAGAACCGCGTCACGGCGCCCTCCTTCACCATGCCGATCACGCTGTCGTAGTCGCCCGACATGCCGGCATCCGACTGGAATGCGGTGCCCCTGGGCAGCACCTGATGATCGGCCGATGGGCAATGCGTGTGGGTGCCCACCACCAGCGACACCTGGCCGTCGAACGAATGCCCGAACGCCATCTTCTCGCTCGACGCCTCGGCGTGGAAATCCACCACGATCGCCGCCACCGTGCCGCCCAGCCGATACTTCGACAGCTCCTGCGCGGTGCCGCGGAACGGGCAGTCGAGCGCGTCCATGAAGAGCCGCCCCATCGCCTGCAGCACCAGCGCCCGGCGCCCGCCCGGGACTTCCACAACGACCGACCCCGCACCCGGCGTACCGGGCGGATAATTCAGCGGACGCAGCAATCGAGGGGTTTCGGCAATATAGGAAATAATCTCCTTGCGGTCCCAGGCGTGATTGCCGAGCGTGATCACATCGGCCCCCGCCGCGAACAGCGCCGTCGCCATGTCGGGCGCAAGGCCGAAGCCGTGCGAGGCGTTCTCCGCATTCACTACGGCCAAATCGATGCGCAACGCCTCGCGCAGCTTCGGAAGCGCCGCCGCCACCGCCTCGCGGCCGGATCGCCCGACCACGTCGCCCACGAACAGGATGCGCATCGGCTATTCCCCGCAGAAGACCACGCCGCGCTCGGTCGCCACGGCGTCCAGCCTCGCGTCGTAGGGGCCGGCGGGCACTTCGTCCAGTTCCTGCGCGGCGTAGGCAACCCCCAGGCGGAACCGGCCCGGCAACGTTGCGAGCGTACGATCGTAGTATCCGGCGCCATACCCGATCCGGTTGCCGCGCCGGTCGAACGCCAGCAGCGGCACCAGCAGAAAGTCCGGGGAAAGCTCCGCGCCGGTCGGCCGCTGCGTGCCGAAGCGTTCCGCGACCAGCGCATCGCCCGGTCGCCAAAGCCGGAATATCAAAGGGTTGCCGCGCTTTGGTGTCTCGGGCAGCACGATCGGATGGCCGCGCTCGTGCAACACGTGCAGCAGAGGACGAATATCGATCTCCTGCCCCATCGGCCAGAACCCGGACACCACGGCGCCCGCCGGCGGGGGGATTTCACGCAGCACATGCTCGGCGAGTGCAGCCCCACACCCAGGGTCCCACGCGGCACGCGCCGCCAGCGCGCGTTCCCGGACCGCGCGCTTGGCCTCGCTCAGATCGGCGATTGAGTGCGGAGCCGCCATGGCCGTTGGCGTGTCATCCTCCCAGAGCCTGCTTGTGCAGGTGGGCACCAGATACCGAGACCAAGATCCCGACAGAGCCAGTTCCCGTGGGAGTTGCTTAGTGGCCCAGGGGATGTATTGCCTGACGCACCGGGCAGCCCCGCTCTCACGATCTAGGGATGCTCCATGCCAACGGCAATGTCTTCCGCGCGCTTTGCCAGCCTGCCGAGCCGCCGGCCAAGCTTCGCGTCCGTCGGCTGCCGGGCCCCCGGCTCGCCCGATTGCGCCGCCTTCAGCGCCTGTTCCGTCTCATAGAGGTCGTCCGCCATCAGCAGGGACGCCATCACCAGCATGCGCGCTTCGCCGCTGGGACCCGCCGATGCCCTGATCGTCTCGATCCGCCGCTCGACCTCGGCGGCCATTGCGAGCAGATGCTGCTCCTCGCCGTCCTTGCAGCCGACGGTGTATGCGAAGCCATTGATGCGAACGGTAACCTGCGCCATCGAATGATCCTTGCCTTCGGTTTCAATCGGCCCTGCCGCCGAGCACTGTCCGCAAACGATCGATCATCCCGTCGAGTCGCGCAGCAATTTCTTCGGTCGGCACCGAGGCAGGCTGCTGTGGGATCTGCAACTCGTCCCGGGTCGCGGCCTGCGCGATCCGTTCCAGCGCAGCCTCCAGCCGGTCTGCCGCCGCATCCGGATCTTCCGTCTCGCTCGCCATCGCCGCCCGGCCCCCTGCCCGAATCCTCACGCCAATCCTTACGCCAGACCCTGCCCAGGCTGCAATTTCGCTTGAACCGAAAGCGGGCAATCGGTTGAACGTCAAGCAGTTGTCGGTGACCCCCCACCAATGGCCAAACAGCAGTGACCAGTGATCGGTATCCTGCCGTCGTCGTTCACGGGCTTGCGCAGGCGCGCGCGGTGCTTGCCGTGGGACGCGCCGCAACGCTGCTGTCCGCGCCCGGCGCCGCGCTGTTCGCCGGGTGCGGCTGGTGGCGCGCGGTGGTCGAGTGCGCCCGCAGCGAACACGCCGGCGTTCCGATCGACGATATCCTCGATTGCGCCGATGCGCCGGGCCTCGCACTCGGTGCGCTCCGGATCGGCCAGCGCCGGCTCGTGCTCAGCCCGGGCGCGCCGGGCTGGCAATCGGTCGCCACAATAGCGGAATCACTCGGCGGCGAGGTGCTGACCGCGCGTCCGCCGGCGCTCGATATGGCTGATCGGAACGCCGCCCGCCGGCTACACGATTGGTTGCAGATGCGAACCGCGCCGGGTGACAGCCGCGACGCGCTGGGCTAGTACGCGTGAGATCGCTCACAGCCCTCAGCAAGGAGGATCGGCCACATGCGCATCACCCAGAAAGTGAAGAAGATCCTGGACTGGTACGAGGGCGATCCGCCCGGCGTGAAGGCGAACCTGGCGCGCATCCTGTCCACCGGCAAGCTCGGCGGCACCGGCAAGGTGGTGATCCTGCCGGTCGATCAGGGCTTTGAACATGGTCCCGCGCGCAGCTTCGCGCCCAACCCGCCGGCCTATGATCCGCACTACCACTACCAGCTTGCGATCGAGGCCGGGCTGAACGCGTATGCCGCCCCGCTCGGCATGATCGCCGCCGGCGCCGATACGTTCGCCGGCGCGATCCCCACCATCCTGAAATGCAACAACGCGAACAGCCTGGCCACCAACAAGGACCAGGCGGTCACCGCCGGCGTCAAGGACGCGCTGCGGCTCGGCTGTGCGGCGATCGGCTTCACCATCTATCCCGGCAGCGAATTCGCGTTCGCCCAGATGGAGGAACTGCGGGAGCTGACCGCGGAGGCGAAGGCGAGCGGACTGGCGGTGGTGGTGTGGAGCTATCCGCGCGGACCCAACCTGGATCGCGCCGGCGAGACCGCGCTCGACATCTGCGCCTATGCGACGCAGATGGCGGCGCTGATGGGCGCCAACATCATCAAGGTGAAGCCGCCGACCGCGGTGATCAGCCTGGACGCGGCGAAAAAGAGCTACGAGAAGATCGACGGCTCCACGCTCGCCAAGCGCGTCGAGCACGTCATGCAGTGCGCGTTCAACGGCCGGCGCGTCGTGGTGTTCTCGGGCGGCGAGGCAAAGGACCTCGACGGCGTGTTCGAGGAAGTGCGCGGCCTGCGCGACGGTGGCGCGAACGGCAGCATCATCGGCCGCAACACCTTCCAGCGGCCGAAGGAAGTGGCGCTGGAGATGCTCAACAAGATCATCGACATCTATCTCGGCAAGGCCTGACGCATGGCGGGGATGGGCGGCAGCCACGACGGCTGCCGCATCTACCTGATCACGCCGCCCAAACTCGATCCCGTCCCGTTCGCCGACCAGCTTGCCGCGGCGCTCGATGCCGGTGATGTCGCGGCGGTGCAGCTTCGCCTGAAGGATGTGGACGATGCCGCGTGGCGCCGCGCGATCGATGCGCTGCGCCCTGTGACCCAGTCGCGTGGCGTGGCGTTCCTGCTGAACGACCGTGCCGACCTCGTGCGCGCGACCGGCTGCGATGGCGCGCATGTCGGACAGGAGGACATGCCGGCGCGCGAGGCCCGTGCGCTGATGGGTCCGGAGGCGACGCTGGGTGTCACCTGCAAAGGCAGCCGCGACCTCGCGATGGCCGCAGGCGAGGACGGCGCCGACTATGTCGCGTTCGGCGCGTTCTTTCCCTCCGGCACCAAGCAGGTTTCCCGAACCATCGAGCCCGACATCCTGCAATGGTGGTCGGAGCTGATGGAGCTGCCGAGCTGCGCGATCGGCGGGATTACCGCTGCGAACTGCGCGCCGCTTGTGCAGGCAGGGGCAGATTTCCTGGCGGTGGTCGGCGCAGTATGGAGCCATACCGACGGTCCCGCGGCCGGCGTGCGTGCGCTGAATGCAGCGATCGCGGCCGCAGGGGCATAGCGCGCGACGCCGGACCGGTTCGGTGCACGGCCCGGTCCGGGCGCACCCGAAAACAGCTGGCTCCAGGTCCGGTCAGCGGTGGCCCCGCGCTTCGGTTCAGCTGTTCCCGTGGACGTTCATATACGCACTGCCGCTCGCCGGGTCGTTGCCGAACAGGACCGAGAGACGGCCATTGCTCAGATCGGCCCGGGTGTAGCCGGCGAATGTGAGCGATGCCGTTGCCCTGCCCGCCGCCGTGGCGTGCAGCGTCAGACCCGTGAAGCCGGACGCTCCCTGGCTGTCCATCCACGCGAGGCCGAAGTCCTGTGCCGTGACACCCCACACGGTGGCCGCATCGCCCGCATGGAAATTATCCACCGTGCTCCAGATGTCCGCCGATGCAGCGCGATCATCGACGAAGAACGTGTCGCTACCGCTTCCTCCGGTGATGAAGTTGGAACCGCTGCCGCCGTCCAGCACATTGGTGCCGCTGCTGACCGCAATGGCGTCGTCACCGCTGCCGGAATGGATGAACCAGTTTGACGTACTAACGCTGATGTTCAGATTGTCGGAAGTAACATTGATGTATTGCTCCTGCAAGCCGTCTACAGGCCCAGCGTACAAGCAGGATGTCGCCGCCACGGGCTGGTTTATGGTTGTGTCCTGGACAGCGAGGCCGGGCTCGAATGCAGGCACGGAACTCAAATTATAACCTATGTCCTTGAGAACGGCAAGATCAAGCGATGATATTGCGTAATCATAATCATAGAAACATACAATGCCGTTCATTAAATCCCGCGTCAGCGTGTCCTGCACGGTTGACGGCAGCGCGTACTGGTCCGATTGTTGGTTGCCAAAATGATAATAGTTCTCGGAAGAACTCGTCGTTGTCAAAGGTACTGGGCCTCCATACGCGGAGTTTGCGTTGGGCCCCAGAAAATAAGCCTCGCCGGCCGGCGTGATGCGTATATCAGCATCGAATGTAGACTTATAGTTCCCCGCAAGGACACCACTTTGGCTGTAATAGCCACTGATGCCGAAGCCATGGGCCAACTCGTGCATGAACAGGACGATTGGATTATATTTGTCGTACGGCACTTGACTGCTGCAGGCCAGCCCGGGGCTCAGGTCTAAATATTGGAGGTATGAAGGAGAGACTATGATCGTGATATCGCTTGTCGAACCGGCTACATGGGTTCCCGTCGTCAGTTCCCACAGGCTCGATGGCCCAAGTACTGCAACCCCATTATCGGTCCCGACGACGTACGATGAGGCCGGACCTCCAGCTGCGCGGTCTGAGGTCGTATTATCGATGTCGAGGTCGACAACCAGGGTGCCCAACCCCGAAATATAATTCGACCAAACGCCCAGAGCCTGCTGCAAATCATAAACCAATGCCGCACCGGTTGTGCCTGCGGCAGTGGAAGGGTCGGATAGGTTCACTTGATATGAAAATGCCATCGAAGCGCCACCACCGGCGAGGCTCTCGTCGGATCGAGGTCAATAAACCACAATCGTCACGATTACGCATTGATATGGATCAAATGCAGATCGTCGCGTGATCCGGCGATGCGTCGGCAGCCGAGGGTCTGCGTGCCGATCCCACTTTGTCCCGCCCATCGGCGTTTGTTTACATCAGTTTAACTAACGGCCACGCCCGCGCGACGGGCTGCCTGCGCCTCGCAGCACCGCGACGCAATCGCGGCCATGATGCGCTGGGGCGCCCTTCCGCCGCCGATTCTGCCGCGGTCGTTGCCCGATCAACGGCGCCACTCCCGTATCTGCCGTGGCCGGCGAACGCCCCCCGGCGGCTTGGAACGGGCCGGCTCACACCGTGAGACACCACTGCGTCGGCTGCCTCAGACCCACCCACAAAAGCCTCACGCCGACGTGCCTGCGCGCGTCACACTGTGGTCAGATTCCCTCCCATTGTTCGCCCCCGGTCCCTATCGACGCGGAGGCAAACGGCGTTGTCCATCGCAGGCTCCGACACGCTGGTCCGCACACGCGCCCCCGCCGTCACGACGCACGCGGAGAGCAAGCTCGTGCAACTCGAGGCGCTGCGCGGCCTGGCGGCATTCATCGTCGTCGCATGGCACTTCCTGTGGGCCTTCGATCCCGGCCGGCTCGGCATGGCCGACAACTTCGACCAGTCGGCCGCCATGCTCGGCAGCGTCGGCTTTGCATCGATCGACGGACCCGCTGCCGTCACGCTGTTCTTCGTCCTGTCGGGCTTCGTCCTGCCGCTCGGCTTCTTCCGCTCGGGCCATACCGACATCGTGATGCGCGCCGCGGCCAAGCGCTGGCTGCGCCTGGTCGGCCTCGTGCTGCTCGCCGTGCTGTCGTCGTGGCTGCTGTTCCGCTTCGGGCTCTACCGGCATCGCGAGGCGGCACAGCTCAGCCAGTCGGCCTGGCTCGGCACATTCGGCGGTTCTCATCCGCAGCAGGGATTTGTCCCATCACTGCCCGGCGCGCTGCTGGAGGGCTCGCTGTTCGCGTTCCTCCGCGAGCCCGACATGTACAATCCCGTGCTGTGGACCATGCACCACGAGTTCCTCGGCAGCTTCGTCACGTTCTTCCTGGCGGTCGTCATCGGCCGGGCGCGCGCCGCGGCGACAGCATGGTTCCTGGTGGTGGCGGCGGTCGTCGTTCAGTTCACCGATCCCTACCTGCTGGCATTCGTGGCCGGCACCGGCCTTGCCTGGCTTGCGTCACGCTTCGACGTCCGCCTGTCGCCGGGCGTGGCACTGGCGTGCATTGCCGGGGGAATTTTCCTGTTCGGCTATCTGGAGCCGCGCGGCGCCTATGCCGCCTTCACCGCGGTGCGCGATCCGGGTCCGGTACGCTTCGACCGCATCGCCATCCACACCGTGAGCGGGCTGCTGATCATTCTCGGACTGATCGGCAACCACCGGCTCGGCCGATCGCTCGCATCACCGCCGTTCCGGCTGCTCGGCCGCCTGTCGTTCCCGGTCTATCTGTTCCATTTTCCGCTGCTCTGTTCGGTGGCCTGCGGCCTGTTCGTCATGCTGCAGCCGGCCATGTCGCGCCCGGCCACGCTGCTTCTGGTCGCCGCCGTGTATGCACCCGTGGTCGTCGGGGTCGGCTACCTGTTCGCCCGCGTCGACGACCTGTGGCTGGGCTGGGTCAACCGGATCTCCGCGCGTCTGATCGCGCCGTATCAGGGCAGCCACAGCACCTGATCGATACGGTCGGCGCCCGAGGCGATCATCGCCAGCCGGTCAAAGCCGAGCGCAATGCCGGCGGATGGCGGCATGCCGAACGCCAGCGCGTCGAGGAAGTCTTCGTCGAGCGGCCAATCGGGGCCGGAGATCGCGCGCCGTCGCGCCCGATCGGCCTCGAAGCGCGCACGCTGCTCGCCGGCGTCGGTCAGTTCGACGAAGGCGTTGGCCAGTTCGATGCCGCAGACGTAAAGCTCGAACCGCTCGGCCACGCGCGGGTCCGTCGGATCGCGGCGCGCCAGTGCGGCCTGCGCGGCGGGCCAATGCGTGAGGAAGGTAGGGTGCGCGCGCCCGATCCGTGGCTCGATCCGCTCCAGCAGGAGCCGGAAGAACAGGTCCTCCCAGGTTTCCCCAACGCGCAGGCGTGCCCCTGCGGCGGCGGCGAGCGCAGGTGCGTCACCGGCGGTGGCCAGCACATCGGCGCCGGCATAGCGGGCGAACGCTTCGGTGACGGTGAGGCGCTCGATGCGGGAAAGGTCGGTGGTCACGCCGCGGCAGGACACGACCGGCGGCAGGACGGCGCGCAGATAAGCCGATGTCTCCTCGATCAGCGAGGCCATCCCGGCGCCAGGCCGATACCATTCGAGCATGCTGAACTCGGCCGCATGCAGGTCGCTGCCCTCGCCGTTGCGCCACACGCGGGCGATCTGGAAGATCGGCCCGGCGCCCGCCACCAGCAGTTTCTTCATGGCGAATTCCGGGCTGGTGTGCAGCCAGAGCGGCTCGCGGCGGCCGTCCGGATGTTCCCGCTCGGTGCGGAAGGCGGACAGATGCACCTCCTCGCCGGGGGTCGGCACCGCATACGGCGTTTCGACCTCGGTGTAGCCGCGTGCCGTGAAGAAAGCGCGCGTCGCCTGGGTCAGCAGCGCGCGGCGGCGCAGAAACGGCATCCGCGCGGCGAGGCTTTCGGGATGCCAGACGGGACGGGGCATGGCTGGGCAGCAACCGGCAATCGTGATCAGGAACCGGAACGCAGCTTCGCCCCGCCGTGCTCGCGCGGACGGGCGCTCCGTTCGCGGCTCGGCTGCTTCGTCATGGGTCCGATCGGTTCCACGGTATCGGGCAACTGCGCCTGGATGAACCGGCCCAGCACCAGCAGGTCGTCGCTGCGCGGAAAGCTCGCACGCCACAGCAAACCGATGCGCCGGTGCGCCATCGCTGCATTGATCGGCCGGACCTCCAGCCGCTGATCGTTCGCCGCGAGATGCGGCACCGCCATCGCCGGCAGCAGCGTGCTGCCAAGCCCCGCGGCGACCATCTCGCAGATCGTCTCCAGGCTGGTCGCGCGGAAGTCGTCGGCCGGCGTCTCCCGTTCGCGGTATTGATCGCGGCAGACCGCCAGCGCCTGCTCGCGCAGGCAGTGGCCCTCGTCGAGCAGCAGCAACCGCTCCTGCGACAGGTCGTCCTCGGTGACCGCCGGACGGTTGCCGAGCTTGTGCCCCGTCGGACAGACGAAGCAGAATTGCTCGACAAACAGCGGCATCGAGGGATGCACGCCGGGCTGATCGGGCAGGGCGATCAGCAGCACATCCAGCGCGTGCGTCTCGAGCGCCGACAGCAGGTTGTCGGTGAGATCCTCGCGCAGAACCAGGCGAAGATGCGGATAGCTTTGGTGCAGGCGGTTCAGGAACAACGGCAGGATGTAGGGGCTCAAGGTCGGAATGATGCCGAGGCGCAGCACGCTGGTGAGCACTCCGTGCCGGTGACGCGCCAGTTCCGTGATCTGATCGGCGTCTTCGAGCATGCGGCGTGCGTGCGTCACGATCCGTTCGCCGGCCGGCGTGAGCGTCACGGAGCGCGTGGTGCGCTCGACAAGCTGCACGCCGAGGCTTTCCTCCAGTTTTCGGAGCTGGCTGCTGAGCGTCGGCTGGGTGATGTGACAGCGCTCCGCCGCGTGGCCGAAGTGCCGCAGATCCGCGACCGCAACCAGATAGCGCAGTTCCGCCAGGGTCATGGGCATCCCCTCATCGTCACTCTCTATAGATTAGATCATATCCTTAGATTGGACAAATGAGTGGCCGTCGCAAGTCTCCGTGCGCGATTCGTTTCTGGCGGCGCCGGGCGTGACCCGACCGACCGCCTGAAGGCGGCGCCGCACGGTGGGGATGTTGCGGCGTGCCAAAAAAATACTCCCCCTCCCCAAATGGGAGGGGGAGTGTTTTTGCCCCGTCGAACCGCTCGGTTGGGCCGCTACAGGTTCGCCTGGAAGTCCTGGTAGTCGCGCACCTTCTTGTAGACCTGCAGCCGGTTCCGCTGGCTGTCGGCCACGATGATCTCGTCGGTCGCCGGATTGAAGTCCACCGCCGTCGGGAAGCAGAACCGATACAGCGGCTCCGAGTTACGCACCCGGCGATACGCCTTCATCATGTCCGGGTTGGCATCGACGCTCTGCCTGGCCCATTTCGAGAACACCTGCGCGTCGCCGTACAGGTTGGTCAGCGGCGTGCCGTCGGCCTCGAAGATGGAGACCCGGTGGTTGCCCCAGTCGGTGACATAGATGTCGCCGTCCGGATCCACCGCAACGTCGGTCGGATGGTTGAGCAGACCGGCCTTCGGGATAAGTCGATGTCGGCAGGCTGGACGACGTAGGGTCCCAGATAGGTGACGGCGTACGCATCGTCTCGGACTGCGGCAACGCGCCGTACGAGCCGATCTTCATCAGGAACTTGCCCTGCGGCGACAGCTTCTGCACGCGGTGGTTCTTCCAGTCGGCGACGTAGATGTTGCCATCCTTGTCGAGCGTGATGCCCCAGGGCTGGTTGAACTCGCCGTCACCCGATCCGGCCTTGCCGCAGGTGGCGACCAGCTTGCCGTCCGGGGTGAACACCTGCAGCCGGTTGTTGCCGCTGTCCACCACGATGACGTTGCCGTTCTTCTCGACGGCGAGGCCCGCCGGACGCAGCAGTTCGCCGTCGCCGCTGCCGGTCGTGCCCCATTTGCGCTTGAACTTGCCGTCCTTGTCGAACACCGAGATGGTGTTGGTCCACTCGTCCGAGCAGAACACCTCGCCGTTCTGGCCCACCGCAACGCCGAACGGCCACGTGGCCTTGCCGTCGCCCTGGCCGTGCTGGAAGAACTCGGCGGCCAGTTCCTCATCGCCCGGACCGCCAAGCTTGATGCGGTTCACCCGCATGCCGAAGTTGTTCTCGTTGCCGCGATTGGCGGTGTAGAGGTCGCCGTCGTCGCTCAGACACATCGTCTGGACGTAGTTGAAGCCCGTGCCGGTCGCAGCGCCACGCCCGATGGCATGGCTCCAGTCATAGGCCCGGCCGCGCACCACTGTGGTTAGCGCCATAATCCCCTCCCTTCCTCACCTAGAGCCAACGCCCGCCCTCGCTCCCTGGGCGGGAACGAGGGCGGTCAGTCATTCGACGGCCTAGTGCAGGAAGGCCGGCTTCTCGTAGGTGCCGTTCACGATCGGCGCCGGGTTCACATGCAGCCACTTGTCGAGAATGGTCGAGTAGATGCTGCGGAAGTCCATGTTCGGGTTGAGATCGCCCTGCACGAGCTTGCTCGCGTCCAGCGAGGGATACTCGCCGTAGTGGCCGCCCTTCACCTTGTCGCCGAGCACGAACGTCGCACCCGCGGCGCCGTGGTCGGTGCCCGAGCCGTTGTCGCGCACGCGGCGGCCGAACTCCGAGAACATCAGCACGATGACGTTGTCGGCCGCGTCGTGGGCGCGCAGGTCGGTCATGAAGGCGTCGAGGCCCTCGGTGACCGCGGTCCACAGATTGCCGTGCAGCGGGTTCTGCCCGGCATGCGAGTTGAAGCTGCCGTGGTCGCAGTAGAACACCCGCGTCCCAAGGTTCGCGAGATGCACCTGGGCGACGCCGCGGAGCTTCTGTGCGATCGTGGTGTTCGGGTACTGCACGTCGGACTTGTAGAGGCCCGGCGCCACCTTCAGGATGTCGGCGCCCTTCAGCCCGTCGAGGCCGGTGGTGCCGAGGTAGTCCATCACGCCGCTGCCCTCGATCGGCTGATACATGTGGGAGAACGTCTCCAGCACTTTCAGCCGCTGCGCCTGGTCGCGGATCGTCGGCAGGAAGCCGTACTGCTCCAGCGGACCGGCCACGCAGGCGACCGGCACGTTGGGCACCGCCAGCGCACGGAACAGACTTGGACCGAAGCTCACGCAGGTGACGACGTTCTCCTTCTTCGGATCGAACTCGCGCACCACGCGACCCAGCCAGCCTTCGGTGCCGACCTTGTCGGCCTCGCAGGTGTGCCAGATGTCCATCGAGCGGAAGTGCGAGCGCGGCGAGTCGAGATAGCCGACGCCGTGCATGATGGCGAGCTTGTCGTCGTCCCAGAACTTCTTCAGCGGCGCCATGTAGTTCGGAATGGCGTGCGCCTGGTCCAGGTGGATCATGTCGCTGTCGGCGATGCCGACCGCCTTGCGATTGTCCTTGTAGAGGCCGTTGTTGTACGGGATCACCGTGTTCAGGTAGTCGTTGCCGCCGGTGAGCTGCAACACGACCAGCACCGGATCCTTCGATAGCTGCGTTGCCGACATAGAGTAATTCCTCCTATCCGTTCCGTGTCATGTTTCAGCCGAACTGATATTCGCGCGTCGCGGCGATCAGTTGCAGCATCTCGGCGGTCCGCCGCGTGGCGTTCTGCGTGCTGGCGTCGTTGTCCCAGCCGATTTCGCCCCACTGCTTCGCCGCGTCGACCAGCTCCTTCTTGGTCTCCGCGCCGACCTCGACGGGACCGAGCTGATCCAGACAGTTGGTCACCAGCTGCTCCGGCGTCTTGGTGCCCTGCGCCTTCAGCCGCGCGACGATCTTCTTAACGCCCGGCAGGTCGGGATTGCCGATCTGGGCCGCGACGAAGTTGATGCGCGACATCAGCGAGCCGCTGTTGATCCACTCCTTGCCGGTGTGCCAGCCCTCGACCGACGGCGGGTTGAGCAGATCCTGGCCCATGTACGACGGCTGCATCGACAGTTCGCCGTAGCCGGGCTTCGGCAGCTCGTAGCTGCCCACCAGACGCAGTGTGCCGACGACCACCTCGGCCGGCGACTTCAGGTGCTGGTAGCGCGCCTTCTTGAAGAAGTCCGATGTGAAGAGCGCCTTCAGCACCGGCTTCATTTCGCACTTGCTGTCCTGGAACACCTTCATCAGCATCGCGATCGCCGCGGGATCGCGCGGCTCCTCGATCGACCACGCAGGCACCTGCGGCTCGTCGGCGACGAAGAAGTTGTACAGATGCCGGCAGATGAACTTGGCGCATGCCGGCTGCTGCACGATGATGTTGATGATGTCCTCGCCGTTGAAGTTGCCCTTGTGGCCGAGGAACGTCTTCTCGCCGTCGTCGTGGTCTTCCGGACGGTATTCGAACTTCCACGGGAAGCGGCCGTATGGCAGCCGCGGCAGCTTCGTTTCGAACGTCCAGCCGGTGAAGGCGCGCGATGCCTCGCGGACATCCACTTCGGTGTAGTTGCCGGCGCCGAGGCTGAACAGTTCCAGCAGTTCGCGGCCCCAGTTCTCGTTGACCGCGGTGCCATGGTTCTGGTTGTTGTCGAGCCAGAACAGCATCGTCGGGTTCTTCGCGATCTTCACCAGAAGGTCACGATAGTTGCCCATGCCGTGCGTGCGGAACATCTCGATCTGCTCGAGCAGCTGATCGTAGTTGTCCACCTTCGAGTTGCCGGTGGCGAACACGCTGTGCCAGAACAGCGCCATCTTCTCCTGGAGCGTGCGCTGGGTGTTCACCAGGTAGTACATGTAGTTCACGTTGCCCATCGGCGGCTGCCCGCCGGGCAGCAGCGCCGCCGGCTGATGCCGCAGCAGCGTGTACGGATCCACCGCCGGCTGCGTCTCGGGGCTCAGCAGTTCATTGACTGTCGCGTCGTAACCCTTGGCCGCGCGCGTCTCGAGTTCGTCGCGGCTTGCTCCAAAGCCTGCACGTCGCATCAGATGGGCCATCAAAGCGATGTCTTCTTGGTTGGCCATGCTCCTCTCCTTCTTTCCAGCGATAAAGCTACTCTCGAGTCACGCTCGATGCACGACCCCTGCGTGGAAAATTTGAACGCGTGCACGGGCGGCCGGGTGGATGCGACTCCCGCATTCGAAGTCCTGTTTCACCGGTTCCGCGATCCGCTCCAAACCGTCCAACCCGCCGAGTCGACTGTCAACTTGGCGCGAGCGCGAGCCTGGGTTTCCACCGCGCGCGCCCTTGCGCACTGTCCGGTCAGCCTGCCACGGCGAGGCGCGCGTTGCAATCGTCTCCGGCGCGTTACGTCCGATCGAATTTGGCAATGGCTATAATCGATAAAGCCTATCGTCGGCAGCCGCGCCGGCGTTCGCAGCTACCAGACGAAGCGCACGCCGGCGTTGAACGACTGGGCGTTGCTGCTGCCGTTGATCGCGCCGCCATATCCGGCGAACAACGTCACCGGCCAGGACGCCACCTTGACGTCGGCGCCCAGCCCGACCAGCGCCGCATCGCGTCCGATCGGGGCGCTGTTCAGCGCGAAGCCGCTGCCGCTCAGGCCCGCGAAGCTTGCCGCAATCGTCGCCGTGTTGTCGGCGAACTCGTGCGCCCAGCCCAGTCGCGCCTTGACGGTCATCCGCACGGTCTCGCTCAGCGGCGAAGGCGCGTTGCGCACTGACCGCGAGCGTGCTCTCGGCGCTGCCCAGCGTCGCGCCGTCGATGTTCTCGGCCAGTCGCCCGCCGGTCTCCGTCAGGCTGCCCAGATGCAGATCGAACCCGCCGAAGCCGAGGCTCGGCTCGATCAGCCATGCGCCGAGGTTCTGCTGCACGCCGACCCGCACGCCGCCGCCGCCGGCCAGCCCGCTGGTGTCGCCCTGCGCCGTGGCGCCGAACAGCGGCAGACTCCGATGCGCGGTCTCCTGCTGATACATCAGCCCGACCTGCGCCTCGGCGAAAACCATCCCGCGCTGCCACTGGCCATAGGTGACGAACTGCGCCGTGCTGCTGGAGGCGTTGCCGCCGGCCTGCGACCAGGTCTGCGCCTCGACGGTGCCGATCGCCATGCCGATGCGCGCCGTGCCGGCCACCGGCATATCGATGCCGGCCGCCGTGCCGCCCAGCCCGGCAGTGAAGCCCGGTGAGCCGCCACCCGCGCCGATGGTGTCGTAGCCGCCGAGGCCGCTGACCCAGATCGTGCTGCCGTCCGGCCCAGGCGCGCTGTTGGCGGTGTGTTCGGCGGCCAGACCGCGCCGCGCCGCCATCTGGCCGCTGACCGCGCTGGCCATCAGGTACCAGGAGTTGCGGGCCGTGATCATCACGTCGGGGTAGATCGACGGCGCCAATTCATCCAAGGCCACGGTGATGCCGCCGGCGGGCACCGTGTAGAGCGGGCCGAACAGCGCCGCGTGGGCGGGATCGAGCGCCGTGCCCGGGGCCGGGCGGATCGCATCCAGCGCAGTGCCGATGGCGCTTTCGCTGCTGCTCTCGGGCAAGCCGGCGGTCGCGAGGTTGCCGTAGAGGCTCGGTGTCGTCGCAATCCAGACCGTGTTTCCGCCGTACAGCGTGTCGAACCGCGTCCCGGCGGCGAGGCCGCTGGCCGGTTCGGTCAGCGCGCCGAAGCTGCCCGACACGCCGCCCGCCGCGGTGAGGATGGGAAAGGCGCTGCCCAGCGCGGTGCTGCCGCTACTGGTGACGGTGACCGTTCCGCCGGACAGCGTCGCGGTGCCGCCGATCCGGATCAGGCCGGTGCCGCCCGCACCGACCGCTGCCTGGTAAATCGAGCCCGGGAGCATGGTGAGCGAACCGCCGACGACGCCGTTGCCAGCAAAGGTGGCACCTGACCAGACCGCCACATTGCCGGCCACCGCGCCGGTGACCGCCAGCGTGCCGCCTTGGACGACGGTGCCGCCGGTAAAAGTGTCGTTGCCGGCCAGGATCAGGGTTCCCGACCCCTGCTTGGTCAGGCCTCCGGGGCCGGATATGTCGTTGCTCCAGACATCGAAGGCGTTCAGGCCGCCGAGCGCGGCGTTCATCGTGACCATGACGTTGCCGGGGAACGCGCCATAGCCGCTGGCGGCGGCATACAGATTGAGCCGCGCCCAGCCGGTGCCGTTGTCGAGCGGTCCTCCCGAGGGCAGTTCCGTGGTGGCAAGAACGTCGTTGCGCTGCGCCGTGCTCAGGTAAGGAAAGCGCGTGGCGATCAACCAGTGGGCGTCCGCCGGCACGACCGGTGCCACCGTCGTGTCGCCGACCAATGGCAGGCCATATGTCAGGTACGTCGTGTACGCCTGTCTTTGCTGCGCGTAGGTCGCTGCATTCGGGATCACGCCGGCGGCAGCGCAGGCAGCGACGCTGCCGGCACACTGTGCCGCGTAGGGTGAACTGCCGCCACCGCCGAGATAGGACTGCATCGCCTGACCGAGCGACGTGAGTTGGGCCGGTGTGAAGTTCGTCGATGGGTACAGCGGATTGCCGGCAAGCGTCTCGGCGATCAGGTACGTGGCGAGAATGCGCCCACCGATCACGTCGGTCGGATAATGCACGCCGTTGACGTTCAGGTCATAGGAGAATGCCGCGGCGGCGGCGGCCAACTGCTGGTAATATCCCGGTGCAAGTACCGCGAAGGTCAGGGCGTTGGCGGTGCCCCAGATCGTATGCGCGCTGGGAAAATCGCCGATCTGCGAATCCGTCTGATCCTGCCAGTTTATGCCGAACGCGCCTTGCGTCTGCTGATTTTGGTACGCAAGGGGGGACGCGTTGGCTGCGGTAAAGGGATTGTTGTGAATTGCGGCCGACACCTGATAGGGCGGCGGGTTGCCAACGCTGTCGATCTGGCCAGGCAACAGCCCATAGTAATTCCCATAGACGTTGACTGCGCCGAATGAAATCTTCATCAGGTTCAGTTGAGCACTGCTACCGATGTCGTTCACCGCGGCTGCGACGGATGCAGGCAGCGCAGGGGCAAAAGGCAGACCCGCGGACGTATAGCCGAAATTCGTATTGTTCGGAAACGCGCGGAGCAGAACATTGGCGAATATCAACTGCGGGATCAAAACCGTCCCCGACGCGACCTTTTGCGCCTGGGTCGAGTTCAGATAGATTGCATCCTGTGTCTGGAGGTTCGCGTTGAGCATGGCCGTACCCGCGGGCGAACCCAGCAGCGCGTTGAACGGTGCCAGCAACATCGCCTGGTCCGCGGCCTGGGCAGAGCACAACGCAGTAATCACCGTCGTGCACTGCGCGAATGCCGTACCCGCTCCCGCCATGACGGACAGCATCTCAGCAATTGCAATGGCATATGGAAGCCAGCGATTGTTAGAATTGCCGCAGCCCGAAATCTGGGCATCAGGCATCGTCATGGCCATGCATGCCACCACCAATCACATCGAGGTGGAGGCTACCTTGCGAAGTTTAATATTTGCTCATCGACCGCAGTTATCGTCCTGGGTCATCGTCCCCTGGGGTCGAGCGCGTCGCGCAGTCCATCGCCGACCAGGTTGAACGACAGCACGACCAGGAAGATCGCCAGCCCGGGAAACACCGCGAGCCACGGCGCCTGCGACAGGAAGCGCTGTGCCGAGTTCAACATCGAGCCCCAGGACGGCGCCGGCGGCTGCTGGCCAAGCCCGAGAAACGACAGGCTCACCTCCGCGATGATCGCGGCGGCGATCGCCAGTGTGCCCTGCACGAGCACCGGCGGCACGATGTTCGGCAGTATTTGGCGGACCGCGACCCGCCAGCCGGGATTGCCGATCGCGCGCGCCAGACGCCCGCGGACATCCTACCCTCCCAGCCGCCGGCGTCGCCGTCCTCGATGTGGCCGTGGCGGCCCCTCTGCTGCGAGCGGTGGCCGTTGTCCTGCAAGTCTCGCAAGAACGCGCTCTGCGGGGGCGCGCACCTCCGGGTTGACATCCAGCAGGGTACTCGCGCCACGCACCAGCGCGACGAAGGCTGTATGGATAGGCGCATATCGGTACGCATGGCCTGAGTCGGTGAACCATTGGATCAGCCGCTCGCCGTATCCCCGCCGCTCAGCGAATTGAAGCAGACGATAGAGAATATCTGATCGCAACCAGTTCGGCCCACCTAAGTCACCCGTCAGCGCGTCGCCCAGCAGGGCCGCCGCACGCCCAAAATTGTCCTGCGCTAGTTCGATGGTCGCGTCCAACAGTGCGAGGCCGACAGGGTCGGACGAGGTGATGGCTTGTTTTGCGTGACGCGCCTCATCGACCCGACCGACCTCCGCATAGACGCTGACAAGCCCGAACCGAGGACAGTCGTGATCGGCGTACAAATCAATAGACTTGCGGTAGGCCTCCCCAGCTTCGGCCGGCCGGCCGAGATGGTCCGCCAGCACGTTGCCTAGGTAAAACCATCCCAAGGCATCTTGGGAGTCAATTTGAACCACTGTGCGAAAGGCATTTTCCGCCTCCGCATGACGATCGAGGTGATGGGTTAAGACGACACCTAGGTTGCCCCAGGCCGTTACACATTCAGGATCTAGTCTGATCGCTGAACGATAAGCTTCCTCCGCTTCTGCGTGTCGCGCGAGTTGTCGGGTCAGCACGTCTCCAAGTTCACACCATGCCACATCGTTCCGCGGCTCTAGCTGGATTGCCATGCTGAACGCCTCCTCGGCCTCGGCGTACTTGCCAAGACGATGCGCCAGCAAACAGCCGAGATCGAACCACGGCCACGCCGCCTCAGGAGAGACGCGGATCGCTGCGCGATAAGCTTCTTCGGCTTCCTCATGCCGACCGAGGTGATCCGCCAACACGTCGCCGAGGTAATCCCACGCCAGCCCATTGTCAGGATCGAAGCGGATCGCCGTCCGATAGGCTTCTTCGGCGGCCCGATGTTGGCCAAGGTGGAGCGTTAGTAGGCGGCCGAGACCGAACCACGACCACGTATTCTCCGGATCGAGGCGAATCGCTTCACGGTAAGCCTCCTCTGCCTCGTCATGCCGGCCAAGATGGTCCGCCAACACGTCGCCGAGTGTAACGCATGCAAGAGCATTATTGGGGTCCAGGCGAAGCGCTGCGCGATAGGCCTCCTCAGCCTCTGCATGGCGACCGAGATGACCAGTGAGCAATCGCCCTAAATTGTACCACGGCCAAACCAGGCTCGGATCCAGGCGGATTGCCGTTCGGTATGACTCTTCAGCTTCAGCGTATCGGCCCAGGGAATCTGCAAGCAAATCACCCAACGAATCCCAGGCCCAAGGGTTACCTGAATTGAGACGGATCGCTTCACGGAAACCGATCTCAGCATCCTCAAAGCGTCCCTCCTCCGTGGCCAAATGGGCGGCGGCATAGGCCTCTTGCACTGCCAATCGGCCGGGATCAGCGGCATTCTCAGGTGCACTGGATATCCGCGATGCGGCCGCATCCGTTGCCGACCGATACCTGGACTGCCGTAGTGAGCGTTCAATCGCCGCATCCAAAGCCGCCGCATAAAGTAGGCCCCAATCGCCATGGTCCCAGCGAGGCGTCATTCGCTCACGCAACGACAACAACTCGTCACTCGAATAGAACGTTTCTAAAAAGCCTGTCAGCCAGCGCATCCGCTGGCGTGTCAACCTCGTACCGTGCCGCATCAGGTACCAGATATTGAAGAACCGTTCTCCCAATTGATACCCTGCACGCGCACCCGAAGTGGGCACCTCTTCGATCAACCCGAACTCCCGCAAACGAGCAAGTTGCGAAGACAGGCCGGTGACCCCCACGCCTGTCGCCTGCGCCAAGTCATGTGTCGTAATTGGGTCCCAATGCAGTGCGATCGCGTCGAATACTGCGCGTTGCAAGTCGGAGCGGAGCTCCTCCACCCGCGCCTTGTATAATGGTGTGACTTGATCCAACAGTCCTTCTAGATCTGAATAGACCGAGTCGCTGTCGGCGCGTTCTAGTAATCCGTACAAGCAATGCGAGGATGCGTGGATTGCCTCCGGTCAGATTATGCAACACACGCAGCCGCTCCGGCGCCCTTTCCAAAACCGCTACCACCGGCCCGCTCGTGTCTGGGTTGGCCGCGGCGAGGCGCCGGATGCAGGCCATCATCTCGGTTTGGGTCAGCGATTCAAGCATGTCCCAGCGGAAGAACTCGTAAAAGGCGGCATCGGGGTCACCGAGTTGGTCAGGAACCTGTGTGGCAGCGCCGCATAGGATTGGGCCGCCAGGAGTCTGAAGGATACGGCGCAGCTGCCATTGTTGCTGCTCCGGTAGGGCATTCAGGACCAGAGTCCAGATTGTCCACTAGCAGCACCGGCCGACGTCCCGTCGCCGCCATCCTGTCGGCAAACGCCGCAGCAGCGCTTTCCGGATTCTTCCAAACCGCGTCGCGAAGATCCCGGTCCAGTTGATCTGCCGCCACCTGGTCCCCGGATTCTTCGAGCCACTCAGCCAGGGACTCACCGCAGTTTCGCCAGAAACGATCGAGTGACCGAACATTGTATTGCTCCTCACGAAATGTCAGGGGCAGCAGCTTTTCAGCTCATTTCTGAATCGTCGCGAATGCCGATTTGCAGACGGCGCAGCAGGCTCGTCTTGCCCATCCCGCGCTGGCCGAGTATTAGACGATGACGCACATCACCATTTGCACTGAGGCGCAACTGGCTCAGGAGGAACTGGACCAATTCCACCCGGGCGACAAACCCGACCAAGAAATCTGCCTCTTTCAGTCGTCGTGGCTCATATATGGCGATGACGCTCATGTTGCTCACTCCGCCAGATACCGCCGCCAGTAGCGACGGAGCAGGCCAGAGCGGAACCGGAACCGGTACGTATCCCCGTCGGGCACTTCCAGCAGATAGCCGTCGGTCACCAGGATGTTCAGGCCGTCGCGCAACGCCTTGCGCTTCGCTGCGGTCGGCGGGTTGCCCAGCATTGCCAGCAGGGTGTCTAACTGCTCGCCATTCGACTGTCTGCCACAGACATCCAGAACACGCCGCAGCGAGGCAGATTCGGCCGATTTGAAATTCTTACTGAGATGTTCCTCCCAGGTTACGAAATAGTTCCGATACTCGCGCGTCAGAATGGCGTCGAATGCAGCTGCGACATCCTCCACACTCGCCGCTCGGCGGCCAGTTCCGTCCGGCTGGCCACTCGGCCGGACAAGAAGCGCGACCTTCTCTATATAATACGGCGCGAGCCAGCCAAGCGCGTCCGCGAATGCGGTGAAAGCCTCGACGTCCAGGGTAAAGGGATGCCGCACTTCGCCGTTGGTGCATAAATGATCAATGAAGGCGCGGGCGGCCTCGGGACGTAGAGGTTCAAGTGCAAATAAATGCAGATCGACAAGCGCTCCGGCAATGTCGCCGCGTCGGGCGATAGTGTCCAGCCCGATCGATCCAGTGAACAGCCAGCGCACTTTGGAATATCGCTGCTGCAACGCCCGCAGCCCGTAGAGAAACTCGCGTGCGGACTGCACGTTCTTTTTCATCATCGCGGAAACGAGCAAGGCCAGTTCATCGATCAGGACCATGGTCGGCTGGCCACGTTCGTTCAGGCCACGCACCAGCGTTTCCGCGAATGACCGCCAATCTGTCTGCGCCAGTGACGTTCGCCAGCCCTTGCTGTGATCCTGGGCGAACAATTGGCCGACGAGTTGCTTTGCTCGGCCGCCCGTTCGCTGAAGCAGATCTCCCTGCTCCTCGATTTGCAGGCAGAGGTGCCGAAGCAGGTCGGTTTCGTTGTTCAGGTCCTGAACGTCGCAGCGGATCGCCAGCCAGCCAGCGCGTCGCAGATCTTCGGCGAAATGGTCGATCAGCCATGTCTTTCCGATACGGCGAGGGGCCAGCATCAGAATGCTCCGGCCGTTATCGGCGTGGAAGCGGAGCTCGCGGCGCTCGTCCAACCGGTTGAACATAGGCCCTCGACGATTATGCAGATATCGCATTATCCATTTTCGGATAAATCCGTCAATGAATAACTGGGTCGCCGCATAGCCACCCAAATGTGGCCTATCGCCCCCTGGGATCGAGCGCGTCGCGCAACCCGTCACCGACCAGGTTGAAGGACAGCACGACCAGGAAGATCGCCAGCCCGGGAAACACCGCGAGCCATGGCGCCTGCGACAGAAAGCGCTGCGCCGAGTTCAACATGGATCCCCAGGACGGCAACGGCGGCTGCTGGCCAAGCCCGAGAAACGACAGGCTCGCCTCCGCTATGATCGCGGCGGCGATCGCCAAGGTGCCCTGCACCATCACCGGCGGCACGATGTTCGGCAATATGTGACGCACCGCGACGCGCCAGCCGGGATTGCCGATCGCGCGCGCCGCCTCGACGTAGTCGTTGCTCGACGCGTCCAGGGTCGCCGCGCGTGCCACGCGCATGAAGCGCGGCGCGGTGGAGACGCCGATCGCGATCATCGCATTGGTCAGATCGGGGCCGAGGAACGCCGCCAGCGCGATCGCCAGGATCAGGAACGGACAGGCCAGCATGGCATCGACGATGCGGCTGAGCACCACATCGATCCAGCCGCCGGCAAAGCCCGCAAGGAGTCCCGCCGGCACACCGATCCCGGCGGCGATCAGCACGGAGACCACGCCGGCGAGCAGGCTGGCGCGCGCCCCGAACGCCACGCGCGAGAGCACGTCGCGGCCGTTCTCGTCGGTGCCCATCCAGTGCGCGACCGAGGGCGCCTTGCGGATCGCCGTCCAACTTGTCGCGATCGGGTCGTACGGCGCGATCAGCGGGGCGAAGATTGCCACGCCGACGAACAGCAGGATCACCAGGAGGCCGGCGACCGCGACCGGCCGATGGATGAAGCGCGCCAGTGCCAGCTGCGCCGGGCTGCGCGGCATGACGGCGGCGTGGGGGATGGTTGGGACGGCATACGGTGGTGCTCATGCGGGTGTCGACCCCGCCCCCCGGCCCCCTCCCCAGAGGGGAGGGGGAGCAAAGACCCCGCAGTACCGACTTCCCCTCCCCTCTGGGGAGGGGGTCGGGGGGCGGGGCCTTCTGGCCGTACTCATGCCCCCCTCAACCTCGGATTGATCACCACGTACAACACATCCGCCAGCAGATTGAGCATGACATACAGAAACGCCGTCACCAGAACGACCCCCTGCACCACCGGATAATCGCGATTGAACACCGCATCGACGATCATCTTCCCAAACCCAGGGATGCTGAACACCTGCTCGGTCAGCACCGCGCCGGAGAACAGCGTGCCCAGCTCGAGTGCGCCCAGCGTCACCACCGGGATCAGCGCGTTGCGCAGCGCATGGCGGATCACCACGACGAATTCGCGCAGCCCCTTGGCGCGCGCGGTGCGCACATAGTCCTGGTCCAGCACCGTCAGCATCGCACTGCGCGTATGCCGCATCAGCACCGCGGCGATCGCGTTGCCCAGCACGAAGGCCGGCATGATCGTGGTGGCGAGCGACTGCCGCCAGTCCTCGGTGAGCGGCACGTAACCCGACGGCGGCAGCCAGCCAAGCTGCACCGACACAAGCAGAATTAGCATGATGCCGAGCCAGAAATTCGGCGTGGACAAGCCAGCCAGCCCGACCGCATTGGCAACATAATCCCAAAACCCGTTGCGGTACACCGCCGCGACGATGCCCGCCGGCACGCCGATCAGCACCGCGATGACGAACGCCATCGTGCCGAGCTGCAAGGTCACCGGCAGCTTCTGCGCGACAAGCTGCGCCACCGGCTGGCGGATGCGCCACGAGAAGCCGAGATCGCCCTGCAGCACATTGCCCATCCAGTGCAGGTACTGCACCGGCAGCGAGCGATCGAGCCACAGCTCGGCGCGGATCTGCGCCAGCACCTGCGGGTCGCCGCGCTCCTCGCCCGCCATCACCAGCGCCGGATCGCCGGGCATCAGTTGCTGCAGGCCGAACACCAGCACGCTGACCAGCAGCAGCGTCGGGATGATCTGCGCGATGCGCGTGCCGAGATGTCCGCCCACTACTTCGCCATCTCCAGTCCCTGCACGCGGATCATGCCGTCCGGGATCGCGCGGAAGCCGCTCAGCTTCGCCGACATGCCGACGATGTTGCGGGGATTCCACAGATAGGTGAACGGCAGGTCCTGGCGCAGCGTCGGCCACATCTGCACGTAGAGCTCGCGCCGCTTCGCGAGATCCGTCATGCCGCGCGCCTCATCGAGCAGCTTGTCGACCGCAGGGTTGGCGTAGTGGCCGTTGTTGCTGGCCTGATTGCTGTGCAGGAACTGGTAGGTGTTGCCGTCGATATCGACGCGGCCGGACCAGCCGATCATGTAGGCCTGATACTCGCCGTGCGCCGCCGCCTGCAGCGAGGAGGCAAATTCCATCGCCTGGATGCGCACGTCGAAGCCGGCCTCGTTCGCCATCGACTGCACCACCTCGGCGGCCTGCATGTTCACGGCGTCATTGATCACCAGCAGATCCAGTCGCAGCGGTGTCGTCACGCCGGCCTGCCGCAGCAGTGCCTTCGCCTTCGCGACGTCGCGCGTCGGCAGTTTCAGTGCTTCGTCGAAGAACGGCGAGCTCGGCGCCACGGCCTGCACAGTCGGCACGAACAGTCCGTTGAACACGACCTCGACCAGCGCCTGGCGATCGATGGCAAGGTCCAGCGCCTGGCGCACAAGCGCCTTCTGGCCATACGGATTGTTGGCCTGCGGCCCGTTGGCCAGATTGTTGTCGATGCCGACGTAACCCAGCGCGTCCGACATGACCAGGCGCAGCTTCGGGTCCTGTTTGACCGCTTGCGCGTCGGTCGCCGATACGTTCTCCGAAAGATCCACGCTGCCGGCCCTGAGATTTGCGAGCCGCACGGACGGGTCCACGAGCACCTGGTAGACGACCTTGTCGAAATGGATGCTCTTGGCATCCCAGTAGTCGGGAAAGCGCTCCAGCGTCACATGGTCCTGCGGCGCGCGTTCGACGAACCTGAACGGTCCGCTGCACACCGGATGCGCGCCAAAGTCCTTGCCCGCCGCCTCGGTCGCCTTGGGCGGCAGGATCATCCCCGCCCGATCCGTCAGTTGCGCCAGAAACGCGCCGGAAGGGCTTTTCAGCACAACGCGCACCGTGGCGGGATCCACCACCTCCACATGGTCGATAGAGCCGAGCTCGCCCTTCCGAAAGCTGCCCGGCATCGTCAGGTGGCGCTCCAGCGAGTATTTCACCGCAGCCGCATCCAGCACCTCGCCGTTCTGGAATTTTACGCCCGGGCGCACATGGAGCACCAGCGTCCTGTCGTCCGCCCATTCGTAGCCGGTGGCAAGCTGGGGAACGATGTTCAGCTTCTCGTCGATGTCCAGGAGCTTGTCGCACAGCCCGCCGAACACGATGCGCCCGACAAAGGTCGTCGCCGTGGTGGGGTCCATCACGTCCAGATCCTGCCGCAGCGCGATGTGCAGCGTCTGCGAGAACGCCGGCGCTGGAATGGACAACGCGGTGACCGCCAGGCAGACGGCGGCCGGCAGGATGCGGCGCATGATGAGGCTCCCAGGGCTTGGTGTTCTGTCGGTTTTTGGTGTTCTGTCGGTCAGGTGGGCGGTTTCCCGTCGCGCGCAACGACCGCGTCGATCACCGCGCGGTCGAACACGCCGCACGGGCTGTCGGTGCCGGCGAGGAAGCGGCGGAACACGGCGAACTTCTCCTGGCTCACCCCATAGAGCCGGCGCAGTTCGGCCAGCGGATCGGGATGATCGTCGGTGCGGATGTCGAGGTCGGGATACGGATCGCGCGTGCAGATCCTCAGCGCCGCCGCCTGCCGGCCGCGTTTGTCCCCGCCCGCCGCCTCGCCTGCCTCCAGCGCGGTCAGCAGACGTTCGGCCAGCGTGCCAGCCGCACCCTGAAAGGCGGCCAGGGTGCGCTCCACCACCGCGGGGCCGGCCAGCATATTGCCGGCGACCGAGATGTCCACGCCGCGTACCGCGCCGCACCAGGACACGCAGTCCTTGCCGGTGTGCTGTGCGATGCGGCCCTGGCCGTCGATCATGTGCAACTGGCGATGCTCACGCCCGGCGTCATCCGCCAGCAGAGCCGCGGCAACCGCGTCTGGCGGTTCGCCGGCACGCAGCCGCGCCATGCCGTGCACGGCGTACATCGGGTTGATCGTGGCCTGGGTGGCGAGCGCCGCGACACCGCCCTCGACCCCGCCTTCGACATGGATCGCCAGCGCGCCGACCGCGAAGAATCGCGTGGCCACGGCGGCTCCCAGCGCACCGGTGGCGGGATCACGCACCAGGATGGACCAGGTCATGCGGTTGCTCCGTTCGGAATGATCCTCGCCGCTCCGGCAACTCGCCGCAAGCGGGCTAGTCTCGCCGGCATGCAACAACGCGCGCCGATTACGACCGACCTCGTGCTGCTGGGCGCCGGCCATGCCCATGTCGAGGTGCTGCGCCGGTTTGCCCTGCGCCCGGAGCCCGGCGTGCGGCTGACGCTGATCGGCCGCGAGCCGGAGACGCCCTATACCGGCATGCTGCCCGGCCTGATCCGCGGCGAATATGCGTTCGACGATGCGCATATCGACCTGGCGCCGCTCGCCGCCGGCGCGGGCGCGCGGCTGATCCTGGCGGAGGCCACCGGCATCGACCTGGCGGAGCGCCGCGTCGCGGTGGCCGGGCGTCCGGCGGTGCCGTTCGACCTGCTGTCGATCGATGTCGGCGGGGAACCGGCGATGCCGCAGAGCGCCGGCGTCGCGGTCAAGCCGATCGGGCGGTTCCTGGCGCGGCTGTCGGCTTTGGAGGCGGAACTCCAGCAGAGCGCGCGCATCGCGGTGGTCGGGGGCGGCGCCGGCGGCACCGAACTGGCGCTTGCACTGGCTCGGCGCTACGGCGACCGGGCGCGGATCGTGCTGGTGTGCGACACGACGGAGCCGCTGGCCGCCGCGCCGTCCTATGCGCGGTCCGTCGCGCGCACCGCCCTGGTGAACGCCGGCATCGAACTGGCCTGCGGCGTGCGGGCGGGTGCGTGGTCGGACGGCAGGCTGGCGCTCTCCGACGGCAGTTTTCTGGAGGTCGCCGCCGCGCTGTGGGCGACCGGCGTGGTGGGGCCCGCGTTCCTGGCCGCCTCGGGCCTGGCCTGCGATGCGGCCGGATGCGTGCAGGTGGATGCAACCTTGCGCAGCGTCAGCCATGGCTTCGTGTTCGCCGCCGGCGATTGTGCGTCCGTCGCGGGCAATCCGCGGCCGAAAGCCGGTGTCTGGGCGGTCCGTGCCGGACCGAAGCTGGCCGACAATCTGCGGCGCGCGGTGCACGGGCGGCCGCTGCGGCGCTGGCGGCCGCAGGCGCAGGCACTGGCGATCCTCGGCCTCGGCGACGGACGCGCGCTGGCCTGGCGCAACGGCGTGGCGGTGGCCGGGCGGCCGGTCTGGCGTTGGAAGGATTGGATCGACCGGCGCTGGATGCGGATGTACCAGCAACCGATGGCGCGGATGGCGGGCGCCGAACCGATGCGCTGCGGCGGCTGTGGCGCCAAGGTGGGCGCCGAGGTGCTGGCCGGCGCGCTGGCGGACCTGCCGCGTACGGCTGGGACAGACGTGCTGATCGGGCTCGACGCGCCGGACGATGCGGCGGTGATGCTGCCGCCGCCGGGGTTCGCCGTGGTGCAGAGCGTCGATCATTTCCGCGCCTTCATCGACGACCCGTTCGTGTTCGGCGAGATCGCCGCCGCGCACGCGCTGTCCGACCTGCACGCGATGGGCGCGCGGCCGTGGACGGCGCTGGCGGTCGCGGCCGTGCCCTACGCCTCGGGCGACAAGATGCGGACGGAACTGGCCGACATGCTGCACGGCGCGAGCGGTGTGCTGGCGGCGGACGGCTGCGCCCTGGTCGGCGGTCACAGCGCCGAGGCGGCGGAACCGGCGCTGGGGTTCGCGGTCACCGGGCTGGCCGATCCGGCAAAGCTGCTGCGCAAGGCGGGGCTGCGTCCGGGCGATGCGCTGGTGCTGACCAAGCCGCTCGGCACCGGCATCGTGCTGGCCGGGCACATGCGGGGGCTGGCGCGGGCAGCCTGGCTCCAGGCGGCGATCGCGTCGATGCGGACAAGCAACGCAACCGCGTCGCTTATCCTGCGCGAACACGGCGTGGTGGCATGCACCGACGTCACCGGCTTCGGGCTTGCCGGACATTTGCTGGAAATGCTGCGCGCGTCCCATGTCGGCGCGGTGCTCTGGCCGGACCACGTCCCTGCATTGCCGGGCGCGCTGGAACTCGCCGGAGCGGGCGTCGAGAGCACGCTGGCGCCGGAGAACCGACGCCTGCTGCGCAACGCCGGGCCGGGTGCACAGACGGCGCTGCTGCTCGACCCGCAGACGTCGGGAGGACTGCTCGCGGGCATCGCGCCCGAGCGCGCCGCTGCCTGCGTCGCTGCGTTGCACGCCGCCGGCACTGCTGCGTCGATCATCGGCGCGGTCGAGCGCGGCGAGGCCGCTATCCGTTTGGAACCCGGCTAGGGCTTCGCGCCGGCAGCATACGCCGCGCCAGGCGCGTCAAAAACACGGAATGGTGATGCGCGGTCGAATGTTGTCGGCTTACGGCATTTGGATTTGCCTGCTTTCATCATCCGCGCGATGGCCGCCGACCACGAGCGGTCCATCGCGTCGCAATACACAAGACAGCGCCGTCCTGACCGGACGCGACTGGTCAGGCAAGGCGCCGAGAGGAGGCGCCCATGAGCGGGCAAACGTCCGAGGCCCTGCTGTCGCTGTACGACAGCGCACGCCTGCGTCCGCGCTACTGGGTCAACTTCGGCCTGCTTTCGTTGATAACGGTGCTGGAGTTCTTCGATTTCGCCATCGTTGCATTCCTGCTGGCCGTGCTCGGCCCGCAATGGCACCTCACCTACGGACAATCCGCGATCATTCTCTACAGCGGCGGTGTCGGGGCGATCTGCGGCGCGGTGATCTGGGGCAGCATGGCCGACGCCTGGGGCCGCAAGCTGCAGCTTGTGCTCGGCACGTTCATCTGCGGCATCGGCGCCGGCGCGATCGGACTGGTGCCGCAAGGCGACTGGATCGTGCTGGCGGCACTGCGCTTCGTCGTGGGGTTCGGACTGACCGCGGCGGTGACGCCCTGCCTCACACTGGTCGTCGAGATCACGCCCACCCGGTACCGCACCGCGGTCACCAGCTTCTACGTCGTGTTCGCAACAGCCGGCGCCCTGCTTGCCTCGGCGACATCGGCGGCCCTGCTGGCGTTGCTTGGCTGGCGCGGTGTCGCAATGCTCGGCGCCGCGACGATCCCCGTCGGTATTGTGATTGCGTTTGTCGTGCCGGAATCGGCGCGCTGGCTGATGGCCAAGGGGCGCTTCACCGAGGCGCGCACCCAGGTCGCACGGCAGCTCGATCTGCCGCTCGAGCGGGTGCCGCTGCCGACCATCGTTCCGGCCGCCCCACCAAGCGGAAAGTTCGGGGAACTGTACCAGAACCCGACGCGGTTCTGGGAGACCGTGATCATCTGGGGCGGCGCATCGACCGCCGCCTACGGCGTCTATCTGTGGGGACCGACCATCGTGTCGCTGCTGCTGCGCATCACGGTGCAGCAGGCGGCCGGGTATTTCGTGTTCGTTGCCGGCGCCGGCGTGCTCGGCAAGATCGTCGTCTCGATCGTGTCGCCGCTGATGGGGCGGCGGCGCTGCGGCCAGACCTGGGGCTTCCTCGCGGCAATTTCGCTGGTGGCGGCTGCCTATTTCAACGACACGGTCGATCGGCGGCGTGCCGCTGCTGGTGGTTTTCCTGTGCTGCTCCACGTTCGGCATCGACGGCAGTTTCTCCAACCTTGCCCCCTATACCGTCGAGGTGTTCGGCGTGCGGCTGGGTGCGCGCTCGTCCGGACTGGGCCAGGCGGCGAACGGCGTGGGCAAGATCCTGGGCCCGCTCAGCCTGGCGCTGATCGCCGGCACGGGCAACATCGTCTCGCCGCATGCCACCGCCGATGCGGTGATGCCGGCCTTCATGTTCCTGGGCTTCGCGATGGTCCTCGTCGGGCTGTCCTTCACCATCCTGGGCGTGGAGACGCATGGCGCGCCGATGCGACTGCACGAGCAGATGGAAGACGAACCGGTCGAGCGCCCGGCCATCGTGCGCTGAGGCGGCGCGGCACGGCGGCAACCACGGTCTCCGACGAGCGCGGACACCCGGTCCGCCCGTTCCTCAGGCCGCGAGCCCGGTCGTCCGATACAGCGACGCCAGCGGGGCAGTGAAATCCAGGCTGCTCAGTTGCAACGCGTCGGTCGGGCGGATGATGGCGGGTTGCTCCGGCCATGTGCCATCGCTGCCGCGGCGAAGCAGTTCGGCCTCTACGCGCGTGCTGCGGACCAGGAGAATTTCCTGGACGCTTGGTATTGTCGTATAGGTCCAGACGTTCGCCCTGGTCTCCGGCTCATTGCTGGGTGACAGTATTTCGATCAGCAGCACCGGCTCCAGCACCATGACTTCACGCGATGGCGGCGCACAGGTCACGCCGAGATCCGGCACACGGAAATTCTCGTTGGCGCGCACGCGCGGCACGATGCCTGGCGCAGCTATGACGCGGCAAGGGCTCGCACGCTCGGCCAGATGGTTGGCAAGCAACCTCGCCAACTCCGGCCTGGATCGCGCCGCGCGCCGCGGCAACCGGAGCCATCGGCACCGGCTCGCCATCCATCAGTTGCCACCGCCGTCCCGTCAGGTCATCGGCGTCCCAGACGAGAAACTCGTCGACCGTCATCCGCGCGGGAACGCGCATTTGCAATGCCGCCATCGCCCCAGCATGGCACCAGACATCAATCCGAGCCATCACTTGGTAATCCGGCGCCCTGGCGCTACCACTCGCCGCCAATGACGCACGACTGTCAATCGGGGACCAATCCATGACCCGCCAGTATCGCATCGCCTCCATCCCAGCCGACGGCATCGGACCCGAGGTCATCAGCGCCGGCCTGGAAGTGCTGGACGCCGTGGCCGCGCGCGACGGCGGCTTCACGCTGACCATCGACCACTACGACTGGGGCTCCAACTGGTACCGCAAGCACGGCGCAGTTCATGCCGGCCGACGCGCTGGCCTGGCTGCGCACCGCCGATGCGATCTATTTCGGCGCGGTCGGCGATCCCGACATTCCCGACCACGTCACGCTGTGGGGCCTGCGGCTGCCGATCTGCCAGGGCTTCGACCAGTACGCCAATGTCCGCCCGACGCGCATCCTGCCCGGCGTCACCTCGCCGCTGCGCGACGTGGGACCCGGCGACCTCGACTGGGTGATCGTGCGCGAGAACAGCGAGGGCGAATACGCCGGCCATGGCGGGCGCGCGCATCGCGGCCTGCCCGAGGAGGTCGCCACCGAGACCGCGATCTTCACCCGCCGCGGCGTCGAGCGGATCATGCGCTTCGCCTTCGACATCGCCCGCTCGCGCCCGCGCAAGCTGCTCACCGTGGTGACGAAATCCAACGCGCAGCGCCACGGCATGGTGTTCTGGGACGAGATCGCCGCTCTGGTCTCGCACGACTACCCCGACGTGACCTGGGACAAGGAACTGGTGGACGCGATGACCACGCGCATGGTCCGCAAGCCGCAGTCGATCGACACCGTGGTGGCGACCAACCTGCACGCCGACATTCTGTCCGACCTGGCCGCGGCGCTGGCCGGATCGCTCGGCATCGCGCCCACCGGCAATGTCGATCCCGAACGCCGCAGCCCGTCGATGTTCGAACCGATTCACGGCTCGGCGTTCGACATCACCGGCAAGGGCATCGCCAATCCGGTCGCCAGCTTCTGGACCGGCGCGATGATGCTGGAACACCTCGGCGAAAAGCCGGCGGCCGATCTGCTGATGCGCGCGGTCGAGCAGGTCTGCGCCGCCGGCGTGCTGACCCCGGATCTCGGCGGCAAGGCGACGACCGCGGAGGTGACGCGCGCGGTGTGCGAGGCGGTGCGCGGGATGAACCGCTAGCGGGTGATGACCGCGCCCGACGGCCTTGCGCTGACCGATGCGGAACATGACGTTGCTGGATCGGGCGCGGGCGCTGCTCCCGGCGCTGGCGGACCGCGCCGCCGCCACGACCGCCGCGCGGAACGTTGCATCCGAAACCATCGCCGACTTCCACCGCGCCGGCATAGTGCGCATCCTGCAGCCACGCCGGTTCGGCGGCCATCAGCTTCGCTTCGGCCTGTTCTCCCGCATCGTCGAGACGCTGACCGAAGGCTGCGCGTCGTCCGCCTGGGTCTACGCCGTGCTGGGCGAACACCAGTGGATCATCGCATCGTATCCGCTGCAGGCGCAGATCGACGTGTGGGGCGACGATCCGCAGGCCGTCGCGTCGTCCTCGCTGGCACCGCGCGCAACGGCGACGCGCACGGACGGCGGCTGGCGGATATCGGGGCAGTATTCGTTCTCCAGCGGCTGTGCGCATGCGCGCTGGGCGATCATCGGCGCGTTCCTCGGCAAGGAGGGCGATCCGCGCAGCGTCGGCTATCTGCTGGTGCCGTTCACCGAGATCGAGATCATCGACGACTGGCATGTGCTGGGGCTGGCAGGAACCGGCAGCCGCTCGCTGCTGATCCGCGATGTGTTCGTGCCCGACCATCGCTGCGTCCTGCTGGACGATCTGCTCGCGGGCACGCCGCCCGGCGCGCTCGCGCATCCCGACTACCGGCTGCTGCGCGCACCGCGCGGACTGCTGGTGAATTATTCTCTGCCGCCGGTGTCGATCGCTCTGGGCCGCCGCGCGCTGGCGGTCGCCATTGCCGGCCTGCGCGGGCGCATCTCGCGCGGGGTGACGCGACTGGCGGCGAGCGAGTTCGTGCAGGTCGCGGTGGGCGAGGCCGCCGCCGCGATCGATGCGGCGACGCTGACCATGTGGAACGGCCGCCAGGCGGCGGAGGCGCTGGTGGCGGCGGGCCCGCCGATCGCACCCGATGTCGAACTGCGCGCGCGGCGCGACATGACCTATGCGCAGCACCAGGTCCAGTGGGCGATCGAGCGGCTGGTCGAGGTTTGCGGGGCGCGCTCGGTCTACGACGCCGACCCGCTCGCGTCGATCCGTCGCGACGTGCTGACCTTGCTCACGCACATCGTGGCCAGCCGCCAGGCGGCCATGGGGCGCTGGGGACGCTGGGCACTGGAATCTGAGCCGCGTCCGGAAGGCTCATGAGTCGTCATCGTCCGAGTCGTCATCGTCTGCCTCGTCATCATCCAGTTCCGGGTATTGCTCCGGTGCGTCCCCGTGACTGGCCAGCGTTCGAGGATAGCGCCGGCCTGCTTCCTTCTCGCCCTTGCCGCGCAGATCCACTTTGAACATCCAGTCATCCCCATAGTCGAACAGGAACGTCATCGTGCTGCCGATGCGCGGAAACGCCGCGGCGATTTTTGTTCCCTTGACGCTGAGCGCTCCTTCGGTTCCCTCACCCATATCGGTGAACAACTCATACATTGGCAGCGCGCGCATCAGCGTCGAGCGGGTCTTGCCGCTGTAGAACCCGAACGCATGATCGAAATCGAAATCGAACGATTCCACGATGGCCTCGGCCAGATCATGGAGCGATTTCCCGGCGTCGATCTCGATGTCGCGATATACCGATCTGCTGCCCGACCAGGTCGCACGGAAAATCAGCGTGCCGCCGGCTGTCGCAGGTTTCGTCGCCGCCTTCTTTCGGGGGGACGGCGCGGGTGACTTGGACGCGACGCTCATTCGACGTCATCCGGAGGCGTGCCGGTGTCGTTGAACGGCGGCATCGTGATCAGATCGGTGATCACCGCGACGACGGCCGCAGGATCGAAGCCGGCCTGCTCGGCATCGCGAACCAGCGACACCAGGCGGGGCAGCAGCCAGTCGTGCATCGGCGTCGCTTCGGCCATTCAAGCCTCCACCAACTTCGCCAGCACCTCGGCCGCATGCCTGCACTGCGCGGCATCGACGTTCAGATGCGTCACCGCGCGCACGGTTCTTGCCGCGAAGGCGGAGACCAGCACGCCCTCGTCCTTCGCGCGCCGCACGATCGTGTCCGCATCCGGCAACGCGGCGGGCAGCCGAAAGATCACGATGTTCGTCTGCACAGTCGCAAGATCGATCTCCACCGGCGTGTCCGCCAGACGTTCGGCCAGGAGCCGCGCGTTCGCATGATCCTCGGCCAGCCGTGCGATGTTATGGTCGAGCGCATAAAGACCGGCGGCAGCAAGGATGCCGGACTGGCGCATCGCACCACCGAACATGCGCCGTGCCCGCACTGCCCGCGCTATGTCCTCCGAGCGCCCGGCGATCACGCTGCCGACCGGGCAGCCAAGCCCCTTCGACAAGGCCACCGACACCACATCGAACGGCGCCGCCAGTTCGGCCAACGTACGGCCGGTTGCCACCGCGGTATTGAACAGCCGCGCACCGTCGAGATAGCTCGCCATGCCAAGTTCGCGGGCGGTGCGGCAGATCGCCTCCGCCGCGTCCTGCGGGAACACGACGCCGCCACCGCGGTTGTGCGTATTCTCGACCACCACCAGCGTGGTCGGCGGAAATATGATGTGCCCCGGAGGCTTGTGGGCCGCGCGCAGATCCGCCGCGGAGAACAGCCCGCCGTGCCCGACCACGGTGAACTGCACGCCGGAGTTCGCCGCGGCCGCACCGGACTCGTGCCACACGACATGCAACTCATCGCCCACCACCACATCGTCGCCCGGACGCGTCAAAAGCTTCAGGCCGATCTGGTTCGCCATCGTGCCGCTCGGCACGAACAGCGCCGCCTCCTTGCCGAGCAGCGCCCGAATGCGCTCCTGCAACGCGCGGGTCGTCGGGTCCTCGCCATATTGGTCGTCGCCGACCGGTGCGTTGGCCATCGCCGCGCGCATCGGATAGCTCGGCAGCGTCACCGTGTCAGAACGCAGATCGATCCGTTCCATTGGCTGGTTCTCCCAGGACTGTTCCACGCAGCGGCACGATGCCGTCGATGCGACGTTTGCCGGATCTTATACTGCGGACATCGATCAGGCGATGTTGCCCAACCGGTAGAATCGTGCCGCGGTGCCGTGGAACAGCGCCGCCTTTTCTCCATCCGAACATCCGGCCGCCAGACGTTTGAATGCATTCCACACGACGGGATAGCTGCACATCCCTTTGTCGACCGGGAAGTTGCTCTCGAACATGCAGCGTTCGGCGCCGAACGCCTCGATGCAGGTCTCCATGTACGGGCGCCATGCCGTGCGCAGTTCGCCGGACGACGGCGGCAGCACTTCCTCGTGGAACGCAAATCCGCGGATCGTCATGGCCTGCCCGCCCAGCTTCAGATGCACATTGGGACATTGTGCCAGTTCCCGCAGGTCGCGGCTCCAGGCGGCAAACGCATCGCCTGGCCGCTCGCGATATGGCCCGACGCAGATCGGGCCGCCGCAATGATTGGCCAGGATCGGCAGATCGGGAAACGCACGCGCAAGGTCGGTCAGTTCGCGGAGCTGCGGATGATACAGTGAGCATTCGTACGACAGCCCGAACCGGCCCAGCCGTCCAAGCCCCAGGCGAAATGCGGGATCGAGCAGCAAACCCTGCGGCGCCGGCGAGGACGTGGTCATGATGACCGCCGCATCCCAGCCCGCACTCTGGCGGATGCCTTTGAAGCGTCCTCCGCCGGCCTGGACGTGTGCCTCGAGTACGGCGTCCACCCGCTCGCCAAGACGAAAATCGCAGTATCCGACGATGCCTGCACAGGCGCGAATGCCGGCAGCCTCGGCGCACGCGGCGATGGCCGCGATGAACTCGGTCTCGCCGACCGGACGCAGTTCGTCCGGGCCGTCATTGCGATAGGCAAAGCCGCATTGGATGAACACCGTCGCCCGCACATTGTGCCCGGCCGCAAGATCGGCACGCAGGTCCTCCAGCAGATAGCGGCCGGAGGGACGGTCCCACAGATGATGGTGCGCATCCACGATGGGCAGCGCGGGCTCGACGATGTCCTCGCGCAACCGGGCGAGCCACGCTTCGTCGACGTGCGGGTGTGGATACGCCTGTCTATCGTTGGCCGATGCGCTCATGACGGTCTCCCGGGTTGGCCCGGTCGAGCGTAGACCATCTTGCGGCAGTCACGGAACCGGCGTGCGGCTAGACCAGTTCGCGTTCACGCGCCGGCACCGGTGCCGTCATGGGAAAGACCTGGGCGTAGCGCTTCATGAGTTCGACAGCGGTATCCTGCGCCTTCTCCCATTTCGGCCCGCTGGCGTCCATCGCCATGCGGCACAGTTCCGGAATCTCGCGCCGATAGTCGTCGCCCCGCGCATCCAGCCGCCGCTCGCGCAGGTCGCCTTCGAAACGTTCGCGCAGGAAGCCGTACGCCACGATCTCGTTCAGCAGGATGGTCAGCATATCCTCGGCCTGCGTCGGCTCGAACTCGACCAGATCCTTGATCGCCTTGCGCGCACTCTCGAGCGCGAGAAACTGCATGTACACCACGTTGCAGATGGCGCGATGCCAGTCATCGCCGACCGGCTCGCCCGGCGGTGGCGGCTTGATGTCCACCAGCTTCCGCAGCGAATCCCGCATCACCTTCATGTAGGTGTAGAATGCCGTGACATCCGTGACGACGTCTGCTTCCAGCGCCTGCAGGTCCTTCACCGACGAATCGAACACCGGGAAATAGCTCTCCTGGGAGGTGAAGCGGCTGGTGTCGGTCGGCGGTTCGCCATCCATGTCGTGCGGCTGCGTCAGATGCGGCCCGGTGTCGAACAGCGCGACATAGCGGCGCACCATATCGACAACCGCGGCCACGCGGCACAGCGTTGCGATCTCGCAGGCGAACAGGTCCACCACACCGAGCCGAGCGCTGCCGGTCTGATAGGTCCAGGCCAGCACGCCGCAACCCAGCGCGCCGATTGCGCCGATGAATGTGCCGCTGTCGGCGATGGCGGAGACGACAAGTCGCGCCAGGATCCAGTCGGTGTGGCGGTCGCGCACATCCTTCCAGTGATCCATGAGCTCGTGCCAGAAGCAGAACGGCGGGGCCAGGATCACCGACGCGATCATGATGATCACGGTCACGGAAAAGATCAGCCGCAGGTCGGCCACATGTCGCGAACGGCCCAGCCGTTCGAACGTGGAGGATTCCTCGCCCTGGCGGAGCTGCTTGAGAATTGCAGTCGGCGACAGCACGGACACGATACCCATGATCCCTACCCTACTGAAAGTTCATGGCACCATGATTTCCGCGCGGTAGGCTGTGAACCACATCACCGGTGCGGATGATTTTCACCGCTGCAGATGTTACCGGCGCAACGGCAACGTGCCGAGCAGACCAACCACTGCGCCACCCATGATGTAGAACGCCGGCACCATGTTGGATCCGGTCACGGCGATCAGCGAGGTGATCATGAACGCGGCCGTGCCGCCGAACACCGAGACCGCGATGTTGTCCGCCAGTCCAAGCCCCGTGGCGAGTGCGCGGTCGGGGAACATGTCGCCGATACCGGTCAGAATCGGGCCCTGATACATCGCGATCACCACACCGAACACGATCTGATACATCAGCAATGTGGCGAGGCTCGGCGATGCGTTGACCAGGGCGAACATCGGCCACGCAAGCACGAACAGCAGCACCGGTGCGGTTCGCAGGAACCATCGCGGCCCCAGGCGATCGACGAAGTGTCCGAACACCGGGATCAGCGCGCCCGCCGTGACCGTGCCCACCATCGTTGCGGTGAATCCGGCGGATTGCGGCAGGTGCAGTGCGCGTACCGCATATACCGGCGTATAAATCAGCAGCGTGTAGGTGCAGATGGTGGACAGCGTGATCAGCGCGCCGGACGCGAATGCCTCCTTCGGATGCTTGGTGACGACATCGCGAAACGGCGTCCCGGCAGGCTCATGTGTCTGCCGATGTTCGGGTGGATCGGCGATGCGCGTGCGCAGCACGTAGCCGACCGGGCCGATCAGCAGGCCGAGCAGGAACGGCACGCGCCAGCCCCAGGCCTCCAGCGCCTCGGGACTGAAGCCGCGTGAGACGATGGTGCCGACGGCCGAACCCAGCGCGATGAACAGACTGGACGACGCATAGACCCAGCTGACGTAATAGCCGGTGCGGCCCTCGGGGGCGTATTCGCGCATGAAGGCGGTCGCGTTGCCCATTTCGCCGCCGGTGGAAAAACCCTGCATGAGCCGTGCAACCATCAGCAGGATCGGCGCTGCGAGTCCGATCTGCGCGTAGGTCGGCAACAGCGCGATCATGGCGGTACCGATGCACATCAGCATGATGGTCAGCGACAGGGCCGACTTGCGCCCGTTCCGGTCCGAATAGGCACCGAGCACAGCGGCACCCAGCGGGCGCATGAAGAACCCGACGGCAAACGTGCCCAGCGACAGCAGCAGCGAGGTCAGTGCATTCGCGGTCGGGAAATAGAGCTTTGCGATGATCGCGGCGAACACGCCGTACAGCATGAAGTTGTACCACTCGAGCCCGTTGCCGATCACCGCTGCAATGACGGCACGCGGGCCGGTCGCAGAGATGCTGCCGCCGACCGCGACCTGCTGCTGCACGGCTCCCTCTCCCTACACGGTCACCTGCAATCTCGCCCAGATACGCCTCGCGGATCAGCGGGTTCTTCCGCAGTTCCGCCGCCGTGCCGGACAGCACCACCTGCCCGGTCTGCAGCACATAGGCCCGATGCGCGATGGACAGCGCCATGTTGGCGTTCTGCTCCACCATGAAGATCGTCGTGCCCTGCCGGTTGATCTCCTGGATGATGTCGAACACCTGCTCGACCAGATTGGGCGACAGACCCATCGACGGCTCGTCCATGCACAGCAGCTTGGGCCGCGCCATCAGTGCGCGCCCCATCGCCACCATCTGCTGCTCGCCGCCCGACAACGTGCCGGAAATCTGGCTGCGCCGCTCCTTCACGCGGGGAAACAGCGCATAGACGCGCTCCAGGTCCTGGTCGAACTCGGGGCCGCGCTTGCGCAGATACGCGCCCATCTCCAGGTTCTCGAACACGGTCATGCGCGGGAACAGCCGGCGAGCCTCCAACACCGGTGCGATGCCACGCCGCACGCGTTCGGCCGTCGGCATGCGCTCGATCGCTTCGCCCTGATAGATCACGGTTCCACGCGTCGGGCGCACCACGCCCATGATCGTCTTCATCGTGGTGGACTTGCCGGACGCGTTGCCGCCGAGCAGCGAAACGATTTCACCTTCGCCGATCGAATAGTTCACCTGCTTCAGGACGTGCAGGTCGCCGTAGTAGGTGTCGACGTCCTTGAACTCAAGAAGCATCGCGACCCTCCGGCCATGCCCACATCGTCATGGCCTCCTTTATGGCGGCCATCCACGTCTTCGGATGTCGCAGAATAATCGTGGATGGCCGGGACAGGCCCGGCCATGACGAGAGGGGGCGACAGATACTATGCAACATGCGCTGTCCCCACGCCCGCCATGGACGCCTGCGCATTGCGACCGAGATACGCGCGCAGCACCTCCTCGTCGCGTCGCACTTCGTCCGGCTTGCCGTGCGCGATCACCTCACCATGGTCCAGCACATAGACGGTGTCGGCCAGCGTGGTCACCACGTCCAGCTTGTGCTCGATCAGCAGGACCGTCAGCCCTAGTCCGTTCAGACTCTTGATCTGCTCTGCAAGTTCCAGCGTCTCGGCCGGATTCATCCCGGCTGTCGGCTCATCGAGCAGCAGGATACGCGGCCGAGACGCCAGCGCCCGCGCGATCTCTATCCGACGACGGTTGGCGTACGACAGCCCGCTCACCATCTGCCCCACGCGCGGCGTCAAGCGGTTGCCGAAAATGGCAAAGATCTCCATCGCCCATTCGCGCGCCCGGATCTCCTCGGCCTTGGTCCCGGGCGGGCGGAATATCGCGGCGATCGTGCCGGTGCGCAGCCGAGCGTGCTGACCGATCAGCGCATTCTCCAGCACGGTCAGGTTGGCAAACAGCCGCAGGTTCTGGAACGTGCGCGCAATGCCCTTGGCCAGTATCTGGTAGTCCGGCAGCCCCAGGATCTCTTCGCCGTGGAACCGGATAGAACCCTCCTCCGCCGGCACAAGACCGGTGATCGCGTTGAACAGCGTTGACTTGCCGGAGCCATTCGGCCCGATCACTGCCACCACGCCCCCGGTCGGCACCATCAGGTCGATCTTGTCCAATGCGGTCAGGCCGCCGAACCGCACCGTCAGGCCGTTCACCTCGAGCGCCGCCGCGCCGGTGCGAACGTCGCCGCCCAGGCCGGCAAGCTTGAGACCGGTAAAGCCGCCACGCCTGATCTCGGCATGCTGCTGGTCGAAACTCAGCGGGGGTTGCGGGCGTGTCGCCGGGATCAGTCCCTGGCGGCGGAACAGCATCATGCAGACCAGGATCAGGCCGAAGATCAACTCGATCGACGGCACCAGGTCGATATGCTGCAGTGTGCTGTTGTCGACCAGCCGCCCCAGCGCGTGCAGCCATTCGGACAGGTCCTGCAGCCACCAGGATTGCAGCAGTTGCAGGATGAACGCGCCCAGCACCACGCCCCACACGCTGCCGATGCCGCCGAACACGATCATGACCAGGATCATCACCGAAACCGGGAACCCGAACATTTCCGGCGTCGCGGTCTGCAGCTTGGCGACATAGAACACGCCGGTCATGCCGCCGAACGCGGCGCCGATCGCAAACGCCAGCAGCTTGAATTTGGTACGGTCGACGCCCATCGTGCCCGCCGCGATCTCGTCTTCGCGGATCGCCATCCAGGCGCGGCCGATGCGGGAATCGCGTAATCGGATGCTGACGAACACCAGCAGCGCAACCATCCCGATCGCCACGTAGTAATACGGTCGCGCGTCGACGCCGAAGCTCCAGCCGAACAGGCGCGGCGCGGCGACGCCGTTCAACCCGGCGGCGCCATTTGTCAGGTCCGACCAGTTGCGCACCACGATCGGCACGATCTCTCCGAAACCCAGTGTCACGATGGCCAGATAGTCGCCGCGCAGCCGCAGCGTCGGCGCGCCGAACAGGATGCCGAAGAACGCCGCCAGCGCGCCTGCCAGCGGCAGGCCGAGCCAGAACGACAGGGTGAAGTGCACCACGCTGCCGTCGCCGGTCTCGCCCGGCATCTTGGCGACCAGGCCAAGAAAGTGGAACGGCTCCCAGAACGCGCTCCACTCCGGCTGCAACTGGAACGCGGTCAGGATGCCGTAGGTATAGGCACCGATGGCGAAGAATGCGGCATAGCCAAGATCGAGCAGACCCGCGAAGCCGACGACGATGTTCAGCCCCAGCGCCAGCGTGGCATAGGCGGCCGCGTTGGCCATGCTGTCCACGTCGGCGTCGTTGTCGTGCAGGAACGGGAACGCCAGTGCGGTGGCGGTCAGCAGCAGCAGCCCAAGCCGACGCCGCTTCGCTTCGGGGATGCGGGCGAACGGTCGCGCCAGAACCGAGACGGCGGCGGAAGCGGTGGCGTTCATGCGCAGCGCCCTCTCATGACTTGTTGGGCGCGATCCGCCCGAACAGACCGGCCGGTTTGAACACCAGCACCAGCACAAGGATCGAGAAGATGATCACGTCGGTCCAGGCGGTGGCGATGAACTGCCCGCCCATCGCCTCGATCAGGCCGATCAGCACGCCGCCCACCATCGCACCCGGCACGTTGCCGATGCCGCCCAGCACGGCGGCGGTGAAGGCGCGCAGGCCCGCGGTGAAGCCGATGATGAAGCTGGTGAAGTTGTAATAGAGCCCGAAGATCAGCCCGCCGGCGCCGGCGAGCGCGGAGCCGAGGAAGAAGGCCATCATGATGACCTTGTCCACCTCGACGCCCATCATGCGAGCGGCCTCTGCGTCCTGCGCCGTCGCACGCATCGCCTTGCCCATGCGGGAGCGCTGCACGAACATATACAGGGTCGCCATCAGCAGCAGCGCGATCGCCCAGATCAGCACGACGCGAAAGTCCAGCGTGGCCCCGCCGATCTGCCAGCGGATCGTCGGCAACGGATTGGGGAAGTTCTTCGAATCCGCGCCGACGGTCAGCAGGATCACGTTGAACAGAATGTAGGAGACGCCGATCGAGGTGATCATCGCGGCCGGTCCCTTCACGTTGCGCAAGGGGCGCAGGGTTATCCGCTCGACCACGACGCCGAGACCGCCGCAGAACGCCATGGTGATCAGGAACGTCGCCAACAGGACGCCGGCAAGCGGCAGGCCGGTCAGGATGACCTCCTGACCGGACAGCCCGAAGCCCTGGAGCACGAACAGGGCGATGAACGAGCCGACCATGAAGACGTTGAAGTGCGAGAAGTTGATCAGCTCGAGGATGCCGTAAACCAACGTGAACCCGAGTGCGAGCAGCGCGTACATCGCGCCAAGGCTCAGCCCGTTGATCGTCTGCTGCAGCAGGAGATCGAAGGTTGTCATTGCGCGCGATGCCTCACGACTGCGGCAACGGCGGCTACAGCCTGAACGGCCGCGCGGCGCGTCAGCATATGGTGGTCTCCCAGTTGGTCCCGGTTTTCCGGTTTGGCGGCGAGCCAAGCAAGCCGCGTGCCTGTAGCGCCGCAAGCCCCCCTTGGCGACAAACCCCTCCCCCGCGATGCGGGGAAGGGATCGGCAGGAGCATCAGCAGTCCTGTCGTGTCAGGACTGCGGGGCCACGTCGATGTACTTGTACTGCGCGGACACGTCGGTCAGCGACTTCGTCGTGTCCTTCTTGATCTGGAACACGCTGACGGTGCGATCCGCCAGGTCGCCATTCTCGTCGAACGACACGACGCCCTGGATCGTCGGCACCTTGGCGGTCTGGATGGCGTCGCGCACGGTCTCGCGCGTCACCGGCTTGCCGGAGGCGACCACGCGCTTGACGCTGTCGACGATGACCAGCGACGCGTCGTAGGCGGTGATCGTGTAGTCGTCCGGCGAATCGTTGAACCGACCCTTGAAGGCCTCGATGAACTGCGCGGCCTTGGTGTCCTCCACCAGATGCGGCGCGGCGATCGACGTGTACCAGCCCTCGACCGCCGGGAAGCCGGCGCCGCTCAGCAGGTCGGAACTGGTCATGCCATCCGGGCCACCCTTGATGAGGTTCGGGATGATGTCATAGGCCTGCTTGGCGAGCTTCACGCCGGCCTGGGTCACGCCGCCGTAGTAGATCGCTTCGAGCCCAGCGACTTGATCTTGGTCAGGATCGCCGTGTAGTCGGCGGCCTTCGGGATCCAGCCGGTCGCGACCGACGATCTTGATCCCCTTCGCCTCGGCCTGCTTCTGGAACGAGTCCGCCACGCCGACGCCGAACGCGCCGCTGTCATCCAGAACATAGACCGACTTCACCTTCAGCTTTTCGGCGAGGAAGTTCGCCATGTTCGGACCCTGGAACGCGTCGGTCGTGACGGTGCGGAAGTAGATCGGCTTGCCGGCCGGACGATACTGCTCGGCGAACTTCGGACTGGTGATGTCCGGATTGGTGGATGAAGGCGTAATCGTCGCCAGGCCGCCCTGGCTCAGGATCGGCGTCATCGCCTTGCCGGCGCCGCTCATCTGCGGGCCGATCGAGGCCATCACGTCCTTGTCGGCGACCATCTTGCGGGCGTTGGTCGCCGCCTGCGCCGGATCGTACTGGCCGGCCGTCGCCGTCCCGTCGTCCAGCACCAGCAGGTCGAACTTGTAGCCCGGGACTGCATTCCCCTGGTTGGCGGCGTCGAACGCCATGACGATGGCATTCTTCACGCGGCCGGCACCCTGCGAGTCGGCGCCCGTGAGCGACAGGTCGATGCCGATCTTCACCACCTTGTCGGCGGCGATTGCGGGAACGCTGCCAAGCGCGGCGGCGATGGCGGTGGTGGCGAGAAGTTGGGCGGTGGCCCGGCGGGTCAGCATGTGATGTCTCCCATCATAAGGTGCGCGCGCCATGATTAGGCGGCTCCGGTCCGCCGGTCACGCAAGGTCCAATCTGCCAGAGGGGGACCCGCTGGGCTAGCGGCGGAACCGAAGATCGAGGCCGCGCGCCATCCAGCCGGCCTCGATCGCGTCGAGGTCGGTGAAACCCGACGGATTGGCGCGCGACGGCTGGGTGCCAGGCCTGGGGCACGCTCGCGCCGCCAGATGCCGAGCAGCCGGCGCAGTTCGGGCAGCGGATCGGCGCTGTCGTCCACCCGCAGGTCCAGATCGGGGAAATCCTCGGTGGTGGTCAGCACCATCGCGGCCGACTGCCTGCCGCGCCGGTCGCCGCCGGCGGCCTCGCCCGCCTCCATCGCCGCCATCAGCCGCTCCGGCATGGCCAGCGCCGGATGCGCCTGCCAGGCGGCGAGCGTGGCGGCCACCGTCGGCTCGCCGGCCAGCATGTTGCCGGCGACGCTGATCCCGGGGGCCGCAACGCTGCCGCACCATTCGACGCAGTTCTGCCCGGTCCAGGCGGCGGTGCGGCCGTGCCGGTCCACCGCGTGCACCTGGCGAATGCCGCGCCCCGCATCGCCGGCCAAGGCGCCCTCGATCGCCGCGTCGGGCGGCAGGCCGCGGGCCAGCGCGTCCAGGATCGCCGGGCCGAGATAGCGGTTGGTGAACGACTGGGTGGAGACCGCGCCGACGCCCGAGCGGACGAACGGGCAGGATGCGCCGACCGCGAAGGCCCTGGTGGCGACGGCAACCGCGAAGGCGCCGGTGGCGGGGTCGTGCGCGACGATGGACCAGGTCATGGGCCGCGCAGCTCCGGAAAATCCTCCTCGCGGAATTCGTTGGCACCGCGCTCGCCCTGCTTCGCCCGCACCTCCTCCTGCTGGCGCAGTTCGACACGGCGGATCTTGCCCGATATCGTTCTTCGGCAGACTCGGAGAATTCCAGCCGGCGCACGCGCTTGAACGGCGCCAGCGTCTGCGCGCAGGTGCTGGAAGATGGACAGCGCCGTCGCGCGGTCCGGCGCGCTGCCGGCGGTCAGCGTGACATAGGCCTTCGGCACCGCCATCCGGATCGCATCGGGCGCCGGCACCACCGCGGCCTCGACCACCGCGGGATGCTCGATCAGCGCGCTTTCCAGCTCGAACGGACTGATGCGGTAGTCCGACGCTTTGAACACGTCGTCCGCGCGGCCGACATAGGTGTAGTAGCCGTCCGGCGTCGCGCGTCGCCACGTCGCCGGTACGATAGGCTGTGCGTGCCAAGCGGGGCGAACGAGCCATCGTCGTTCTGGTAGCCGCGCATCAACCCGACCGGCGCGGGATCGAGCGCAATGCAGACCTCGCCCTCCTCCACGGCCTTCTCGTCGAGATCGAGCAGCCGGATGCGGTAGCCCGGCGCCTCCTGGCCCATCGAGCCCGGCTTCACCGCCTCGCCCGGGAAGCAGCCGATCTGCACGGTGGTCTCGGTCTGGCCGTAGCCCTCGCGCACGGTCATGTCCCAGACCTTCTGCACGTGCTCGATGATCTCGGGGTTGAGCGGCTCGCCGGCGGAACAGACCTCGCGCAGCGACGTCTTCCAGGCTTTCATGTCCTCCTGCACGAACATGCGCCACACGGTGGGCGGCGCGCAGATCGTCGTGACGTCGTTCTGCGGTGATCGCGTCCAGCATGCCGCGCGCGTTGAACCGCGGCTGGTTGGCGATGAACACGGTGGCGCCGGCGTTCCAGGGCGCGAAGAAGCAGCTGTAGGCATGCTTCGCCCAGCCCGGCGAGGAGATGTTCAGGTGCATGTCGCCCGGCTGCAGGCCGAGCCAGTACATCGAGATCAGATGGCCGACCGGATAGCTTTGATGGCTGTGCTCCACCAGCTTGGGCCGCGACGTGGTGCCGGAGGTGAAATACAGCAGCATCGGATCGGTGGCGCGCGTTTCGCCGTCGGCGATGAAGCGCGCATCGCCTTGCAGCAGCGTGTCGTAGCCGTGCCAGCCGGCCGGCGCATCGCCGAGCGCGATGCGGGTCACCGTCGGGTCAAGGCCGGCGAACTTTCGCCGCGTCTGCCGCGTTCGCGACGAGGTGGCGGACACGGCCACGCTCGAACCGGTCCTTCAGGTCGTGCGGCGTCAGCAGCGTGCTGGCCGGGATGACGACTGCGCCGAGCTTCATCGCCGCCAGCATCACCTCCCACAGCGGCACGACGTTGCCGAGCATCAGCAGGATGCGCTCGCCGCGCTTCACGCCGAGCGCGCGCAGCCCGTTGGCGATGCGGTTGGAGCGTTCGGAGAGTTCGCCGAAGGTCGCGGTGGCGGCGCCGTCGCCGACGATCTTCAGCGCCAGCCGGTTGGCGCTGTCGCCGCGCGCCAGTTCCGCATCGAACCAGTCGAGGGCGTAGTTGAAAGTTCTCCAGCGCCGGCCAGCGGAAACCCGCATGCGCGGTGCGATAGTCGGTGCGGTGCGCGAACAGGAAGTCGCGTGCCGTCTTGAATGCCTCCGCCCCCATTTTTGTCTCTCCTCCCGTTTTTGTCCGCGCCCACTCCCTCTCCGCCCCTGTGGGCGGAGAGGGCCGGGGTGAGGTGGGGCCGGGCACGTAACTTCGGATCACCTGCCGCGTCCCCCACCTCACCCTAACCCTCTCCGCCCCCAGGGGCGGCGAGGGAATTCACGCAGTTCGCTCAATCCCCGCCATGACGCGGCAAGTTTGCCAGCCAGCGGAACACGACGGAAAAATCCTTGCCGCCATCGCCTGCATCGACGACCGCCTGGTAGAACGACATGGCATGGGCGCCGAGCGGCGTGGGCGATCCGGTTGCGTCCGCAGCGGCCTGCGACAGCTTCACATCCTTCAGCATCAGCGCCGCCGTAAAGCCCGCCGCATAGTCGCGATTGGACGGCGCGGCGGGCACCGGGCCGGGCGCAGGACAGTAGCTGGTCAGCGCCCAGGACTGCCCGGACGATGTGGAAGCAATCTGGAACAGCTTGTCCCAGTCGAGGCCCAGCTTCTGCGCCAGCAAGAAGCCTTCCGACACGCCGACCATGTTGATGGCAAGGATCATGTTGTTGCAGATCTTCGCCGCCTGCCCCGCCCCGGGACCGCCGGCGTGCACGATGTTCTTTCCCATCGCCTGGAGCACCGGCAGTCCGCGCGCAAATGCCGTCTCGCTGCCGCCGACCATGAACGTGAGCGTCGCCGCCGTCGCACCGCCGACACCGCCGGACACCGGTGCATCGAGCATTTCGAACCCGGCCACGCGCGCCGCCTCCGTCACCGTGCGTGCACTGTCCACGTCGATCGTGGAGCAGTCGATCAGCAGTGGCGTGCGGCCCTTCACCGCCTCGATCAGTCCGCCCTGGTGCAGCCACACGTCGCGCACGTGCTCGCCCGCGGGCAGCATCGTGATGACGACATCGGCGCCGCGCGTCGCCTCCGCCGCGCTGGCCGCCGCCTGCACGCCCGAAGCGGCGAGCGCCTGCACCGCCTGCGCATTGACGTCGTAGCCGAGGACACGATGTCCGGCCTTCGCCAGATTGGCCGCCATCGGCGCGCCCATGTTGCCCAGCCCGATGAAGCCGATCGTCGCCATCACAGCACCTCGAACACGTCGTACACCGGCCCCTCCGGCGGACGCCGTCCGGTACCCACGGCGATGATGCGGTTGAGCCAGTCGTACTTCGCCGCCGCGGTTTCAAACGCAACCGATGTGCGAAAGTAATATGCGGACGGATCGACATTGTCGCCGCGGTTCACCCGCTCCATCACCGTCGGCCGGCCCGTGGCGCATGCCGCGATAGGTCATGCCGATCAGCGCCTTGTCGTCGGTCTCCAGCACCAGGCGCACATCGAGCGTGGTGGCACCGTCGGGGCGCACGATGATCCAGTCGGCGCCGCCGGGCAGCACGGTGCCGCGCAGCCGCTCGCCCTGGAACGTGCCGCCGGCGACGAGGCCGATGCGGCGGTTGCCGCTCGGCGTCGCGCCGATCGCCTGCATGCCGGAGACCGCGAGGCTGAGCGTCATCAGATGCGCGGTGCGGATTTCTGCCAAGCGAACCTCCCCCGGTTGTCGTTACGCCATGTCGTCACGCCATGTCGTTACGCCGGATCACACCCGATCCGCCGGTTGGCCGCAAGCACCGTCCGGCGTAGCATCGGCGTTTGGCCGAATGTAAGGAGAAGCGTCCAATGCCCGGAGACTATCCGCTGCCGTCGAGCGAACCCGCCAGTCTCGGCTTCGCCGCCAAGCCGCTCGATCACCTCGACCGGCTGATCAAGCAGCATATCGAGGAAGGCCGCTATCCGGGCGCGCAGATCGCGCTCGCGCGGCACGGCCAGCTTGCATTGTTCCGCACCTACGGCGATGCGAAGTCGGAGCCCACCAAGGTGCCCGCGACCAACGACAACCTGTTCCTGCTGTTCAGCCAGACCAAGGTGCTGACCAGTTCAGCGGTTTGGACCCTGGTCGAGGAGGGCAAGCTGTCCTTCATGGACAAGATTGCCGATCACCTCCCGGAGTTCGCCGCGCGCGGCAAGGCCGACATCACGCTGCAGCAGGTGATGACGCATCAGGGTGGCTTTCCGTCCAACAACGTGACCAGATCGACCTGGAACGGATCATGCGCTGATGCGCGCCGAGGTGTGCGACTTTGCGTTGGACTGGACGCCCGGATCGAAGCTGCAATATCACGGCCAGGCGGCGCATCTGGTGCAGGCGATGGTGATCGAGGCAGTCACCGGCCAGGACTATCGCGACGTGATCCGCGACAAGGTGCTGACGCCGCTGGGTCTCGGGAGCGACATCATGGTCGGCGTGCCGAAGGAGCAGCAATCACGCTGCGCCGACACCTACGCGCCGGAACCGCGCGACAACTCTGCCGAGTTCCGCGCCGCCGGTCTGCCGAGCGGCGGCGGTTTTGCCACGGCGCGCGGCATGGCGGCGTTCTATCAAATGCTGCTCGGCAAGGGCCGGCTGGGGAATGTGCGGCTGTTCTCGCCACGGCTGATCGCCTACGTGTCGCGCAACCACACCGGCGAGCGCGGCGACGAGCAGATGAACGGCATCCCGATGCATCGCGGCCTCGGCCCGCATGTGCGCGGCGAGAGCGACCGCATCCGCGGCCTCGGCACGCTCGGCGCGCCGGCGACGTTCGGGCATGGCGGCGTCGGTTCGTCGTATTCGTGGGCCGATCCGGAGAGCGGCGTGTCGTTCAGCTATCTGACAAACTTCGTCGCACCCGATCCGTGGCATTCGGCGCGGCTGGATCGCGTGGCAAACCTGGTCCACGCGGCGATCGATTGAAAGAGGGAGGCCGACCGCCGTCCACTCCGTCATGGCGGGCCTGCGCCGGCCATGACGGTGGGGGGCATCACAACTGCCCAGCCTGCTCGCGCAGCGTGAACTTTTGGATCTTCCCGGTGGACGTCTTTGGCAAATCACCGAAGATCACCCGCTTGGGCACCTTGAAGCGGGCCAGGCGCTGGCGGCAGAACTGGATGATCTCGGTCTCGTCCACCGCGTCGACATCCAGCTTCAGTTCCAGAAACGCGCAGGGCGTTTCGCCCCAGGTCGGATCCGGCTGCGCCACCACGGCCGCCAACAGCACGGCGGGATGCTGCGTCAGAACCTCCTCCACTTCCAGGCTCGAGATATTTTCCCCGCCGGAGATGATGATGTCCTTCGAGCGGTCCTTGATCTCGATGTAGCCGTCCGGGTGCCACACCGCCAGGTCGCCCGACAGATACCAATCCCCGACCAGCGTCTTGCCGTCGCCTCGGGGTTCGCGAGGTAGCCCTTCATCACGGTGTTGCCGCGCATCATCAGTTCGCCCATCGTCTTGCCGTCCTGCGGCACCGGCGTCATCGTTTCCGTGATCGGCGACCATCAGTCCGGCGACGGTCGGATAGCCGACGCCCTGGCGCGCCATGTTGGCATAGCGCTGTTCGGTCGGCAGACGCGTCCCACTCCGGCTGCGCGACGCACGACGTCGCCGGACCGTAGGTTTCCGTGGCGCCGTACAGATGGGTGACGCGAAATCCGATCTCCTCCATCGCGCGCAGCACGGACGAAGGCGGCGCCGCCCCGCCGGTCGCGCAGTTCACCACGTGGGTGAAGGCGACGCGCTGTGCGGCCGGCACCTGCGCGAGCATGTTGAGCACGATCGGCGCACCGCAAAGATGGGTAACGCGATGCCGCGCGATGAGCTGGAAGATCACCGCGGGATCGACCTTGCGCAGGCAGACCTGCGTGCCGCCCACCGCGACCACCGCCCAGGGATACGACCAGCCGCTGCAATGGAACATCGGCAGCGTCCACAGATAGACGCTGTCGACGCTCAGCCCGAACATCAGCGCGTTGCTCAGCGCCTGCAGATAGGCGCCGCGATGGCTGTAGACCGCGCCCTTCGGATCGCCGGTCGTCCCGGACGTGTAGAGCAGGCAAAGCGATTGCCACTCGTCGTCAGGCTCGCGCCACTCAAACCGCGGATCGCCGCCGGCCAGCAGCGCCTCATAGGTGATGTCGCCGATAACGCGGGGGCGTCCGGCAGCACCGGGGTTCTCGATGTCGATCACGAGCACATCGTGGTCGACTTGGCGCGCGCGCGACGGCGACCAGCGCCGGCGAACTCGCGATCCACGATCAGCACCTTGGCGCGGCCGTGATTGAGCGAGAACGCGATCGACGCCGCGTCGAGCCGGGTGTTCAGCGGATTGAGCACGGCGCCGAGCATGGGCACGGCAAAATGCGCCTCGATCATCTCGGGAATGTTCGACGCGAGGATCGCCACCGTGTCCAAACGCCCGACGCCGCGATCGGCAAGCGCGGACGCCAGGCGGACGCAGCGGTCGTTGAGTTCGCCGTAGGTGAAATGCCGCTCGCCGTCGATCACCGCGATCTTGTCGCGGAACGCGGCCACGCCGCGCCGCAGGAAACTGACCGGCGAGAGCGGAACAAAGTTGGCCGGCGTGCGATCCAGTCCGGTCTCGAACGGGTGCGCCGTTGTCTGCTTGTCCATCATTTCCTCCTCGTGCCGTGCTATCGCTCCGACTCAGAGACCGCTGACCAGATGGCCGCCATCGACCGCGATGACGCTGCCGGTCATGTAGGAACCGGCGTCTGACGCCAGCAGCAGCAGCGCGCCATCGAGTTCGCGCGCCTCGCCCAGGCGCCGCTGCGGGATGCGCCGGATCAGCGCCTTGCCGGCATCGCTGGCGAAGAACGCATCGTTGAGGTCGGTCTCGATGTAGCCGGGCGCGAGCGCGTTGACCCGGATCCCGTGTCGCGCCCACTCCAGCGCGAGCGCCTTGGTCATCTGCACCACGCCGGCCTTCGAGATCGCATAGGGTGCGACGCCGCCGGCCACGCGCAGGCCCAGGATGGAGGCGATGTTGACGATGCTGCCGCGCTGCCGTGGTGGATCATCCGCCGCGCGGCGTGCTGCGCGACCAGCCAGGTGCCCTTCAGGTTGGTGTCGATCACGCTCGACCAGTCGTTGTCCGTCATGTCCAGCGCGGCGCGGGTTCCGGTCACACCGGCGTTGTTGATCAGGATGCCGACCGGACCGAACTGCGCTTCGGCCGCGGCGAAGGCCTGCTCGACACTGCCCGCGTCCGTCACGTCCATGCGGACGCTCTGCGCCTGCGCACCCGATGCGCGGATGGTCTCCACGGTTTCCGCCAGCGCCGCCTCACGGCGGGCCGCGACGCTGACCCGCGCTCCGGCCGCGGCAAGCACGCCGGCGAAATGCCGGCCAAGGCCGCTGGATGCCCCGGTCACCAGCGCGTGCCGGCGCTCAACCCGAAAAGATCGGCCATGCGGCTTCCCCTTTGCGAATCTCGTGTCACGCGCCCGCACCTTGTCCCAGACCAGGATCGACCGGCCTTCCTGGCCGTCAAGATAGCTCCGATACGGCGCGGTCGTGATCGTCAGCGTGTCGCCGTCCAGTTCGAAGAACCGGACCTGATCGGTGCCGGTCCAGCCCTGATTCCAGGAAATGTCGATGTGGTGGATCACCTGCTTGTCGCCGAGCGTGTAGGTGCCGGCATAGGCCACCATCGAGCCGAGCAGCTGCACGCCCTCTTCCTCGGTCGGCACGACGTCGCGCGGCGCGATGCGGTCGCCGCGGGTGAAGATGGCATACATGCGGCCATCCGGCGCGTAGCCCAGATAGCCGTCCGGTTGTTCGCCGAACTGATCGTGCCGGCGTCCGGTGGCGATCACCTCGCGCACATAGGACCGCAGCTTCCAGGTGCCCAAAACCTTGTTGGCATTCTGTGTCAAAGGAATCCTCCTGCTTCACGGTTCGGCCCGGTCAGGAAATCGCCGATCAGTTCGGCGATTTCCTCGGGCGCTTCCCAGATCGCGCGATGTCCGAGATCGGCCAGCAGTCTCCAGCCGCGCATTGGGAATGCGCGACGCCAGGATCGCGGAGTTCCGCGGCTTCACCAGAACGTCGTGCGTGCCCGTGGCGACGAGCGTGGCGGCGCCGATCTGCGGCAGACGCCGGTAGCTGTCGAATTGCCGCAACGCCTCGGTCTGCCGTCGCGCCACGAACGTCGGCGTGGGATGCTCCAGTTCGCGGCGCATCTGCTGCTCGACCTCGTCCGCGTTGGCCGCCAGATAGTCGGGCGAGTAGGTCACCGGCCATGACTGCCGCGCGGCTTCCTCGGGAGACAGGCCGTCGGTCACCAGGATGCGGCTGATCACGGACAACGGGGTGGGCTCCGCCCAGATGCCGCCGCAGAATGTGGCGAACAGGATCAGACGATCGACCCGGTCGGGGTAGCGAATGGCAAATTCCTGCGCGATCGCTCCGCCCATGGAAAAACCCAGCAGATGGACGCGGGGAAGCCGCAGAGTCGTCCAGCAATCCGATGACGTCACTCGCCTGATTGCCGAATTCGTAGCCATCGTCCGGCTTGTCGCTGCGGCCGGTGCCGCGATTGTCAAATGCTATGACGGAGCAGCGCGTTGACAGCCGGGCGATGAACGGACGTGGCCAGGCTGCGCCGCTCAGCCGATAGCCGTTGATCAGGCAGACGGGCGGACCCTCGCCAACGACCTCATGGTAAAGCGACACGGCGGTGGTTCTGGTCAGTGGCATCGCGCAGAATCTTATGCCCTACACATCGAAGAACACGGTTTCCCGGTCGCCCTGCAGGCGGATGTCGAACACGTAGACCGCGCTGCCGCCGCGCTCCTCACGCCTGGCAAGCAGTGTCTCGCGCCTGATGGCCGGCTCGATCATGCGCAGCACGGGGTCTGCCTCGTTCAGCGCCGCTTCGTCCGCGAAATACATGCGGGTCGCGAGCCCGATGTTGATGCCGCGTGCGACCAGCCAGACATTCACGTGCGGCGCCATGGGCCGGTGTCCGCGCCGTCCGATCACCGCCCCGGGCTTGACGGTCTCGAACGTGTACACCCCGGTGTTGAAATCGGTACCCGCACGGCCCCAGCCACGGAAACCGGGGTTCAGCTTCTTGCCTTCCTGCTGGTCCGCCGCGTGGTTGTAGCGACCCGCCGCGTTGGCCTGCCAGATCTCCACAAGGACGTCGCGGCAGGGCTGGCCCAGCCCATCGAGCACGCGACCCTCGATGCGTATGCGCTCGCCCGGCGTGTTCGCCCCGGCCAGCACATTGCCGAACGGCTGCTCGAAAGATGTCGAACCCGGCCTGCTGCGGGATCAGGCCGATATGGACATACGGTCCGGCGGTCTGCGACGGGGTCTCGGGCAGATAGTCGAGCGTGGGGATCATGGCATCAGTTCCCGTGCAGCTTGTTTTCAAACAGCGTGGACCGCGTGCCGCGCAGCACGATGTCGAACCGGTAGGCCAGGCTGTCGATCGGAATGGCCGCGTTCAGATCGAGCGGCGCCACCAGCCGCTGGCGCGCCGCCGGGTCCGGAATGGTGGCCAGGATGCTGTCCATGGCGAGCAGCGGATCGCCCTCGAAATACATCTGGGTGATCAGCCGCTGGGCAAACCCCGAGCCGAACACCGAGAAGTGGATATGCGCCGGCCGCCACGAGTTGACATGGTTGCGAAACGGATAGGCGCCGGGCTTGATCGTGCGAAAGGCGTAGTGCCCGTCCTGATCCGTCATCGTGCGCCCGCAGCCGCCGAAATTCGGATCGATCGGCGCGATGTAGGTGTCGTTGGTGTGCCGATAGCGGCCGCCGGCATTGGCCTGCCACACTTCAACCAGCGTGTTCGGCACCGGCCGGCCGTTGCCGTCCAGCACGCGGCCGTGCACGATGGTGCGCTCGCCGATCGGCTCGCCCGACTGCGCGTAGTTGAGGATCAGGTCGTTGTCGAGCGGACCAAGCTCGTCCCGTCCGAATGCCGGGCCGGTCACTTCCGACAGCGAGTTCTGCAGCGACCACAGCGGCAGGCGCGGGGAGCGCAGCACGCTCGTCTTGTAGTCCGGCGTCAGCGCGGGCGGGTGCTGGGTTCGATCGCGCTGAATGAATTCGGCCTGTGGTGTCATGGTCGTCGATCTCCCTTGAAGGGGCGTTGGCGGATCAGCGGGAAGCGCTCGGCTGCTTCCTGCCCAGTTCGTGCATCGGCGTCAGGTAGGTCTCCCGCGCGGTCATCACGGAGATCGCGGCGACGATCGCCGTGGCCGAGGTGAAGACTCGCCACGGGCACCCAGCCGTTCGGGCCGGTGCCCATGATGGCGGCGCTGATCGCGGGGGCGAAGCCGCCGAGGGCGAAGCCGATCTGCGTGCCGATCGCCATGCCGGACAGGCGGACCTTGGTGTCGAACATCTCGCCATACAGGGCCGGCCAGATGCCGTTGGCCGCACTGTAGACGACGCCGGACAGCAGCACGCCGAACACGAAGATCATGGTCATATCGGCCAGGCTGATCGACCAGATGAACGGCCAGATCAGCGCGGCCGAGCCCGAGCGCACCCAGGATGAACACCGGCTTGCGGCCGATGCGGTCGGCGAGCATCGCCCAGGCCGGGATGGCGGCCAGCGCCACCACGTTGCTCAGCACCAGCACGGTCAGCATCGCCGGCCGCCCGATATGCATGGTGTTGACGGCATAGGACAGGGTGAAGACCGAGAAGATGGTGCTGACGACCGACACCAGGGCGGCGAAGATGACGCGCACCACGTCTGCCGCGTGTTCCTGGAACAGCGTGGCGACCGGCAGCTTGGCCTGCGTGTGGGTCTTTTCCTCCTCCTCGAACGCCGGGGTCTCGGGCAGGCTGCGCCGCACCCACATGCCGACGGCGACCACCACGGCGCTCAGGAAGAACGGGATGCGCCAGCCCCAGGACAGCAACTGGTCCTCCGGCAATTGCGAGATCGGCAGGAACACGAACGTCGCCAGGATCAGGCCGGCCTGCGTGCCGCTGAGCGTGAAGCTGGTATAGAACGCGCGCTGATCGGGCGGCGCATGCTCGAGCGTCATGGAGTTGGCGCCGGCCTGCTCGCCGGCCGCGGAGATGCCCTGCAGCAGTCGCGCGATCACCAGCAGGATGGGCGCCATGATCCCTACCTGACCGTAGGTGGGCAGCAACCCTATCATGAAGGTCGAAATTCCCATCAGCAAAAGGGTGAAGATCAGCACCTTCCTGCGGCCGAACCGGTCGCCGACATGACCGAGCGCGACCGCGCCGAACGGCCGGGCGATATAGGCGACGCCGAAGGTCGCGAACGCCGCGATCGCCGCCGTCTGCGGATCGCTGGACGAGAAGAATATGCGCGGGAACACCAGTGCGGCGGCGGTGCCGTAGATGAAGAAGTCATGGTACTCGACCGCGCTGCCGATCCAGCTTGCGAGCGCCGCCTTCTTGGGTGTCCTGACGCCCGCCGGTTCGTAGGCGGCGGGCGTCAGAGTCATGGCTTCGGACATCGGCTTTTCCTCCCGTTCGGATGCATTGGGCTTGCTTCTCAGGCTTGGCGGCGATATGGACTAACCAGTTAATCCATGTCAATAGCAAAAATGCACCGACCAGGCGGGCCGCATGCGGGGAGGCGACGACCCGACGCACGATGCTATCAATGCCGCAACCAGGAGGGGCTTGGCGTGAACACACCGAACACCGGCGCCGCCGGCAAGGAGCCACGCAGGCTCGATCGCGAGCGGACGCGCCAGGCGATCCTGGCCGCGGCGCGCGAGGAGTTTGCCGAACACGGGCTGAGCGGCGCGCGCGTGGACGCCATCGCGGCCCGCACCAACACCGTCAAGCGCATGATCTACTATTACTTCGGCAGCAAGGAGGGGCTCTATCTGGCGGTGCTGGAAGAAGCCTACGCCGATATCCGCCGCTTCGAGGGCGAACTGAACCTGGATCAGTATCCGCCGGTCGAGGCGATCCGCCGCCTGATCGAGTTCACCTTCGACTACGACGAGGCGCACCCCGATTTCATCCGCCTGGTCGCGACCGAGAACACATTGAACGCTCGCTACCATCGCCACCTCCGCGTCCATCCAGGCAGTGAACCGGAGCGCCATCGCGACGTTGCGGGGCGTGCTGGATCGCGGCAAGCGCGACGGGATTTTCCGCCAGGATGTCGACCCGGTGGACGTGCACCTGCTGATCAGCTGCGTTCTGCTTCTTCCGCGTGTCAAACCGGTTCACGTTCAGCACGCTGTTCGACCGCGACCTGTCGGATCCCGGTTTGTATGCGCTGCACAAACGGATGCTGATCGAGGCGGTGCTGAACGCGGTGACGGCGCGCAAGACAAAGACATCGCGGGCGGCCGCATCCGAGGCTGCGTGAACCGCGATCGGCATGCTCATGTCACGTTGGGCACAAAAGAGCCCCGGAAGCATCGCTTCCGGGGCCAGGTCATGCCGTCTTGATTTAGCTCATGCCGGCAAGGCTGTCGGACTACTGCTGCGAAACTTCTTCGTCAGACTGCTCCGAACGTGCCCGGAAGACCGCGATGCAGCCCTTGGTCCCGGCAAAGGACGTGTTGGTCGGGTCAGTGGTGGCGGGGACACCCCCGGTGCAGGAATCAGGTTTGCTGCTGGCGCACCCGATCGGCACAAAGACGTTGTGGGCGTTCTCGTCCGCAGCGACCGAATGCGCCGTGGTCGATGTCGACGCGGACGGATCGAGCTTGTTGGTCTCGGCATCGATGGAGCCAAGTATTGGATCGAGCTTGCCCTGTCGTCAGGTTGTTGCGAGCCGCGAGGAAGTAGTGCCGGGTTCCCTTGTCGAACCACACCTCGTCACTGCCGCCGATCGGAACAGTGGCGACGACAGCACCGTCGAGTGCGGTGCTCGTGCTGGTGATGTCGATGATGACGGACTGGGTCAGAACATTCGGTCGCCGTGCCGAATGACGCGCTGCAACCGAGCAGCGCCTGGTGACGCGGTCCGAGTGTCGAGACCGGCGGGCGTTGCAGTTCTTCACCAGGAAGGTATCGGTGACCTTCATCGATCGCCGGATCGATCACGGAAACCCCGCCCACCGTCGGTGAGTCGCGTCGTCGCCGACCTGCGGGACCGAGACGTAGAACAGGCCGGTCTCCGGCGACCACTGCGGCTGTTCGATCCCGTTCTGGGCGTTGACCCCGGTATGCACGCATTGTAGCCGCCGGATTCGGTGCGGTGCATACGTCGGCGGGGTTGTTGCTGAATATGAGTTGGGCCACGATCGTTCTTTCCGTGGTATCGAACAACGTGACGAAGGGCGGGATATCGGCATTGTTCGCGGCGGCGAGGATGTGGTCGCGCGAATCATAGGCCATCTCGTCAACCCGGAATTTCCTCCCGGTCGAGATCGTGGTGACGAACTGACTTCGTGGCAATGATCGATGACCTTGATCTTGCTGTCACCGTCTCCCGCCCAGATCTCCTTGTGATCCACAATTACCACGCCGTCGGGACCGGACAATTGCGTTGTTTGCCGACCATCGGCGACTCTGAGCACGACGCCCTGGAAACAGAAATCGGCGTAGGCTGCCGGAGGCCGGGCATTTACTGCCGACACGCCCGATGAAGGTGGCATCTTCCGAATCGAAGAGATCGACCGAGGCGTTGGTCCGATCGGCCAGGACGTACAGCTCGATCTTCGGATCGACGAAGCTGATGTCGAACGCGCCGAGGCCGATGCCGGCGACATCGATCGTCGTCTTCAAGACAAGCTGTTCGTCTTTTGGCGGCCGATCGCGATCACCGCCCCTGCCAAAGTCATCCGCCAAGGCTCCGCACCAAGCGCCAGCAATGATCGTCAACGGCGTGACAAACGTGAGGAGGCATTCACGAACTCGCATTTCCAGCCCTTTCATTTGCGTTGATTCATTTTGTGGCCAGCCGTGACTGGGCCTACCCGACGCGGATTTCGACCAGCTTCACTCGGGCCTACGTCGATCCGCACCACAGCCTTAGCTGGGAGAGGCACGCATGTCATGTGTCCGCCAGCATAGCGCGCACAACGGTAAACAGACCGCCCCGTATCAAACCGGCGCTGCACGATCTCCTCAGGTGTGGGATCCGGGACGTGTCGGACCTGATTAGACGTGGTTCAGGCTTCCGTGAAGCCCCATTGAAGCCCCGTCTCGCTATGGCCGCAACGAGATTGGCTTGTTCTTCTCGGTATGCCATTGATTTTGCGCGCACTTTCGGCGGAGGTCAGCCCTTCTGAGCTACTTCTTCAGGACAAGCTGCTCGTCCCGCCGCATCTGGCCGTGATCGTCGCCCCGGCCCGAGTCGTCCGCCCAGGCTCCCCAGCAAACGCCGGTTATTATCCCAATCGGTACAGCAAATGTCAGAAGTCGTGCACGTGCGCGCATGGCCGATCCCTTCCCGTTGCATTCATTCTATCTGGGGCCGGCCGACTCGGTGGCCGATGCCGATGCAACTCGAAGACAATCTTGATAAATGCTCAAATCAACTCTTGGACATCCCAACATTCACCCCGCTCTCGTCCTTGCGATCGAACGCTTACGGCTGATCGTCCGCCAGCCGCTCATAGGCCAGGATCTCGTAGCGGGGCCCCTCGGGCCTGCCGTTGGTCCGCACTATAACGTGAAGCGTCAAGCGGGCCTGTCCCGGCCCGCGCGCATCGGCAGTGACCGACATCAGCCCGGAGCCGCCCTCATCCGAACCGAAGACCCGCTGTCCTGCCGCCAAGAGTGCCAGGCCAACGATTGGATCCTGCGTCGCTAAGGTCGGGTCGCCGTCGGTGAAGACCGTCAGATGCGGCCGCAGGCGTGCCAGCAGGTCCGGGGTCATGCCGAGCACGCCGCCAAGCTCGTCGGGACTGGCGAATGGCGCTCCCGACGGGGCGTAGTCGCGGCCTGCGGCGGCATAGCGCGCAACCGTCGCACCCGGTCGCGCCGCGGTGCCGCCGGTCATGCGCCATTCGACGATGGCGGCTGCCACGGCGGCGGCAGTGGCGGAATCGGCACCGACCTGGAGCAGCAATGCCTGCAACAGCTTCGGCGCGGCGATGTTCGGATTGACCTTGTCCGCTTCGTCCTCGACGCGAACCGCAACGACGGCGCGCCCGAATTGCACCGTGGCGACACTGTTGTCGGGCCTCCAGTACCGGCTGTAGCCGTCGAGCACACCGAACACCGCCTGCTGCACCGCGCCATTGGCCGCCGCTTCCAGCACCGCACCATCGAGCATATTGCGGGCAAGCTGCGCATCCTGCCGCCCGGCGGCGAGGAGATGCGTGCCCAGCAGCGCGAGCAGCGCCAGCGTCCATAGCACGACGAGCAGGGCGAAGCCGCGCTGACGGACCTCGTTGCGTGTCATGGGCCGCGTGTCATGGCCGGCCCAGCATCGGCGCGGCCACGATGTCCGGCCACCGCCGTGGATCGCCTGGCAGGAAGTGCAGGCTGACGCGCACCAGGGTCGGGAGATCAGGAGAACGCCAGGTGCTGACCCAGGCGCCGCCCGGCCGCCAGAACGCAAGCTCGATGCGCGATACGCCGCGCAGCAATTCGGTGTCGGTCGGCACCGGCGACCCACGCAGCCGTGCCGCGCGCGCGGCAGGCTGCCAGCGCAGCATCAGCCGGTGGTCGGCATCGACCAGCAGCGTCGCCCGTATCCGCCGGCCCGGCGTTCCGCCATCGGCGTTCGGCAGCAGCGTGATGCAGTCGAGCCTGTCCCGATTCGCGGTGAAGGGCGCGGCATCGAGATCATCGCCCGGATCGGCAACCTCGATCAAATGACGCAGCGTGTTGTCGAGCACGGTGAAGTCGTCGTTGCCGCCGGTCAGGTGCGCTTCGGTCGCCCAGGCGAGCAGGCCGAAATGCACGCCCTGCACCAATCCGGCAAACAGGAAGCCGAGCACCGTCAGGGCAATGAGGACCTCGAGCAGGGTGAAGCCGTTCGCGCGCCCTTTGCTGGTCGCGACCATCAGCGGGTTGCCTGCGCGATCTGCTCGGTATCCAAACGCACCTCGCGCGACGCGCCGCCTTCGCGCCAGACGATCCGGACGCTCAGGGCGCAGAGCGTCACCGGAAAGCTCGACATTGCGCGCAGCGACACCGCATTGACCGGCCGAACAGCGGTGCTGGCGAGCGGCGTTACGCTCAGGTACCAGGTAAAGCCGCTGCCATCGTCGCCCTGCCAGTCGCCGGCGACGAGCGGACTGGCGTGCACGGCGAGCGCCAGATGCGAGCGTGCACGTGCGATGGCCTGCTCATAGCGCGATGCGGCGCGCGCCCCGCGCAGTGCATCGACGCCGGCTCCATACAGCACGCCGAGCGCGAGTGCCGCGATGACGAACGCGATCATCACCTCGAGCAGCGTGAACCCATGCTGCCTGCGCAGACGGCAGTGCACTCGGGGTGGATGTGCGGGAGGGGATGGCGACTGCAACGTGTACCCCCACCATGACGCGTGGCTCAGCGCATGACGCACGCGCAGGTGCGCCTGGCCCCGCATGTTGCCGCACCTGCGTGGGGTCGGGGGTCAACTTTTTGCGTTCTCGGTCACCTTGCTGATCTTGGCGTCGGCACGCGCACCGCCCAACATGTCCGCCACCTTGCGCGCGAGCTGTTGCCGCTGGAACGGCTTGCCGATGAGCTGAGCGCTGTCGTTGCGGCAATCATGATGCACGACGGGATCTTCGGTGTAGCCGGACATATAGAGTGTACGGAAGCCCGGCCGCAGCTCGGCGAGCCTGTGCACGACCTCATCGCCCTTCATGCCGCCGGGCAGCACGACATCCACGAGCAACAGATCGACCTTCGCGTCGTTCTCGCCGAATACGCGCAGGGCCTCGGCGCCATCGGTCGCTGCCAGCACGCGATAGCCGAGGTCGCGCAGCATCGCCACGGCGACCTCGCGCACATCGTCGTCGTCCTCCACCACCAGGATCGTGGCCGACCCCAGCGGCAACGCCAGCGGCGCGGCGGCGCGCGGCGTTGCGGGCAGCTCGACGCCGATGGCGCGCGGGAGGAACAGCCACACCGTCGTGCCCTCGCCTGGCTCCGAATGGATGTTCACATGCCCGCCCGACTGCTTGGCGAAACCGAACACCATTGCCAGCCCGAGCCCGGTGCCCTTGCCCGGCTCCTTCGTGGTGAAGAACGGCTCGAAGACCCGTGCGAGTACGTCAGGCGGCATGCCGACGCCGGTGTCCGTCACGGCCAGCATCACGTAGTCGCCGGGCGTCACCTCTGCTTGCCGGCGTGCGTCGTCCTGATCCAGCGCCTTGTTGGCAACCTCGATGGTGAGACGCCCGCCACCCGGCATGGCATCGCGCGCGTTCAAGGCGAGGTTCAGCAGCGCGCTCTCCACCTGCGCCGGATCGGCCATGGCGGTCCATAGCCCCTCGGCGTCCACGAACCGGACCTCGATGTGCTCGCCCAGCGTCCGCTGCAGCAGGTCCGCCATGTCGGGCAGCAGCGCGGAGAGGTTGATCGGCATGGGCGCGAGCGGCTGTTTGCGCGCGAACGCCAGCAGCTGCTGGGTCAGCGAGGCGCCGCGCTGGGCTGCCCAGATCGCCCGATCGAGCCGTGCCAGCACGGGGCTGTTCGCCTCCAGCATGGCGTTGGCCATTTCGAGATTGCCCAGAACGACCGTGAGGAGGTTGTTGAAGTCGTGCGCGATACCGCCGGTAAGCTGGCCCATGGCCTGAAGGCGCTGCGCATCGCGTGACGCTGCGTCGGCGCGGACCCGCTCGGTCGTGTCCGTCACGGTCAGCACGTATCCCCCGCCGGGCATCGCGGTGCGGCGCACTTCGAAGCTGCGATCGTCGGTCGGGCGCGTGAACTCGTGAACCACAGGCTCGCCCGGCGCAGAACCGTCGGGACGATGGCCGAGCTGTGGCGCGGTCTTCAGCAGCGCGACGCCCTCGGCTGCGAGCCGCTCGGCAAGCGCGTCGTACGGGGTGCCCGGACGCATCACGGCGTTTGACAGCCCGAGCAGGAGGGGGAACCGCTCGTTCCACCGCTCGAGGTGGCCATCGGCGGTGAACGCGCCGATGCCCTGGCTGACGCTGTCGAACGCCGCGCGCATCTGGTCCGCCATGGCGCGCTGCTCGGCCTCCGACGCCAGCAGCTGATTGCGCGACCGTGTCAGAAGGTGGGCGCCCAGCGCGAGCAGCACGACCGCCAGGCCGGAACCGCCGAGCGCCAGCGCGCGCGCGATGGTCTCGGCGCGATCGCCCTGTCGCCGCCGCGCTTCGAGAAGCTGCTCCTCCTCGGCCCGCATTTCGGCCAGGATCGTATCGATCTGGCCCATGAGACGCTGTCCGACGTCTGTCTGAACGAGGGCCAGCGCGGCGTCGAACCCGCTGTCGTTGCGCAGTCGGATGGTCTGCGACAGCTCGGTCTGCTTGCGCAGAAGCAGCGGCGCCAGGGCGTCCAGACGAACCTGCTGGTTGGGATTGTTGGCGGTCAGACCGAGCAAGTCGGCGCGGAGCTGGATTGCGCGCGCGATGGCATCGCGGTAGGGCGTCAGGTAGTCCGTCCGGCCGGTGAGCAGGTAGCCGCGCTGACCGGTTTCGGCGGACTGCATGGCGATCCGCACCTCGTCGACTGTCGTGATGACCTCGTTCGTGTGGCGGACCATGAATTGCGCCTGCACGGTGCTGGTGAATTCCAGCCAGGTCAGCAGTCCGACAGCGCCCACCAGCAGGATGGTGGCCGCCATCAGCAGAATATTCGCGTTGCGCCTCAGACTGCCCGACAAGGCTCTCTCCGGTGCGTTGGCATCGTCAGTGACGTAACCTGCGGGAATGCTGCCGTGAATAGTTCGTTATTTAGGGAATAACCCGCCGGTCTGCAATAGTGCCGTAAGCGCAGCGAAGCGCCGGCGCGATGGTCGCCCGCCCGTCGTTGGCAACTCCGCCGAGGATGTACGGATAGCCTCCGTCGACAACCAGACCGACGTCGACTTCAGGTGCCATGCGGCACCTCGGCATAATCCCAGTGGACGTGAGCGGCCCGGAGTTTGGTTACGTTCCGTCATCTTCGCGCGCTCCGGAGACGGCCAGGGAACTTGCTGAGAGCAGCACCGCCAGCACACGGAACACCTCGTTGAGCCGACGATTGGCGATCGGGGGTCCTTCGACGGCTGCAGGCGATTGCAGACCACAACACCGATCGGCTCGGCGGCATGTGCCAGGCGGATTGGCGCCCATTGTGCCGCGCGCGCGTGGCCATCGCCGTTCGCAGCGGACACAACGCCCGTGTCTCCGCGGCTGATTTCACCGCACGCGATCGCGCAAGAGGAAGCCCGCGGCGCCGGTGCCGATGGCCCGCCGCACGTATTCATCCTCCGAGGAACAACGCGCGATTGTGCTCAAACATACTCTGCGCAAGCGCGAAGTCGTCCGGGCGCCCGATGTCGAGCCAAATGCAATCGTCGTGGTAGCAACGGACGTCAGATTTGGCAGACCGCATTGCCAGCAGGAGTGATGGCATGTCCAAATACTCGCCCTGGGTGATACAGGGGCGAATGGCCTCACGCCGGAGAATATAGATCCCCATGCTCACGTAATACATGTTGGTCGGCTTCTCGCGGTAGGCGCTGAGACGATTCTCGGAGTCGAACTCGACCAAACCGAAGTCGATCTTGTTCTCGCGCTCAAAAACACCGATCGAGGCATCGCATCGCGTTTCCAGGTGTTGTCGGGCCATTGCCATCAGATCCATGGTGGTCAAAAGATCCCCGTTGCAAACCATGAATGTGTCATCGAGATCGTCCATCATATTGCTCAGAGCACCTGCCGTTCCGAGCGGCCGATCCTCATTGCTGTAGCGAATACGCAACCCGAGCTGCGAGCCATCGCCGAAGAAGGCCTCGATGAGATGGCCCAGATGATTGACCGCAAGAATGACGTCGGTGACGCCTGCCGTCTTCATCCGACGCAGCAGGAGTTCAAGAATCGGCATGTCGCCGAGTGGCATCAACGGCTTTGGGAAGAGCGCAGAATAGGGATGCAGCCGCGTCCCTTTGCCGCCGGCCATAATGACCGCTTGTGTCACCATCCCAGTACTGCCCGCCTGCGATCGGCCTGCAGCAGGACCAGGACGCAGCTGCTTGAGATAAGTCACTTTCGATCCTCCATTCAATTCTGCAAAGGCTGCCCGTTCTGGGCAATTCCTGAAATGTGTGCGTCGGAGCGATTGGCGGCACCGACCTGAACAACGTCGCCTGGCAGCAGCGAAGTCGTTTCCGTGACAAAAGTGACGATGAGACCCTCAGCGACTCGCCGCGTTATCGTGAGACCCGGGGGGCTCGCCGAGTTCACCGCAAATTGGGGAAGGCCGTCGCGCAGTACCTGGGTCACTGCCTGCATGGACGCGATTTCGCGGGCACAATCGTCGATGTCCTGCTGCGTCGAGGCAAGGTCCTTCTCAATCCCAAGCGTGTAATCGAGCTCTGTCTTCGATCGCGCCATCTCCGCCTCAACCAGTCGACGCTCGGCCTGCGCCATTGCAACCCGGAGGTCTTCCTGTCGCGCAACGAGTTCGGAGATATCGACCTTCATGTCCGTCAGCTTGTACTGCGACACACTTCCGTGGGCGGCGATCGCCTCCAATCCGTGCAGTCTGTCGTCCTTCCTGGCCAACAGCTCATTGAGCTGACCGGCGCGCATGCTTTGGGCTTCGATCTCAACGCGCGCAATGCTGACCTGCCGCTCTGCGAGGGACAACTGCTGCTGGTACTTCTTGCGCTCGACGCTCAGGGGAGTGGCCGCGCCCGCGAGAAGTGCGTCCAGTCTTTCGTGCGGTGCCGTCTGCGACAACGCGGACTTGATGCTCGCCGGCACTATGATGCTATCCGAATCGTCTCGTTGAGCGATGAGCCTGGCCTGCTTGACGAACAGACGGTTTTGTCGATCTTCCGCCTGACGCAGGCGCTCGGTCTCGCGAATGCTCTCGATTGCCTTCGAGGTGTCGCCCATGGCAAGGTCGGTGCCGCCGGCTGCGGCGAGCACCTGCAATACGATCATGCCCGGCGTATACTTGTAGCTGCCCGGGTTGCGCACTGTCCCCAAGACGTAGATTGGCTGACGCTCGGCGATTGCGACGTGCACATCGCTTGTCCTCCCGATGGCGCGTTGAAAGGCCGTGGCCAGATCTGACTGCAGGGCTGTTATGGTTTGGCCGGCCGTCGCGAACTCTCCGAGCTTCGGAATATTCACCCTGCCGCTTTCATCGACTGCATATTCCGCGGACAAGTCCATGCGCGGGAAGACCGCGGCGACCACGTGATCGGAGGTGGTGCCGCTTTCGTCGAGCGTGACGCCAAGGCTCTCGAAGAACGTTATCTTCAGCCGATCGCCAACCGAGATGACACCGCGCTCCGCGCTCCTGGATACGACCAACGGGGTCCGCGGCGCGGCGGTCATTGGTCCGTTCGTCGCATCCGCCGCCGCCAATGGCCGTGGCTCAGAGCGCCACGGCACGCCGGCGCGCACACGTGTCCACGTATCGGAGAAAATCTGAAGGGTGCCCGCGACTGGTGCTTTCGGGAGATCCGTCAGCACAACAAAACCGACAGGTACAGACGCGACCAGCAAGAGGGACACGAGCGACACCCGGAGCGCTTGTGAGCCGTTCCGGTTACCCACTGACACGCCGCGACCACCTGCGTGGCCGCCGATGGATTTTGATGTCTGGTGCCGGCGGAACACGATAGGAAACTCCCTGATGGTGAGTAATAAATCGCCCCTCGGTCAGTCCCCTGCCGCGTCATTATATAATTGCAACCATACTGCTGCGATCCTGCGCGCGTCAACCAAATCTTTACGATTTATCCAAAATTATAGATCCAAGTCGCCCGCCCGCTTCGCAACAGCATCATCGGCTATGTTCCGCAACACGCGCATGTCAAACAGCGATATTGCACGTCTGCGCTGTTTCCGCGTGCATGCACCGGAGTCAAACTACGCGCCCCGGCGATGTCGGTCCGTCCCGATCGGCCTATCGGTTCAATGACCAGGCCGGTTCCCTGCGATGACTTCGCACAGGCCGTTTACGACACGTGTCACCAGCGCGTCATCCCGACCCTCTGCCATCACACGGATCAGTGGTTCTGTTCCGCTTTCACGTAATAGCAGCCGGCCTGTACCATGCAGCATTGTTTCCGCGTCACTGATCGCGGATTCGATGCGCGGGTCGTGCAACGGCGAATTGCCGGAAAACGGCACATTGCGCAGCAATTGCGGCAACGGCGTAAACATGCGGCAAACCTCACTCGCTGGCCTGCCCCGGTCGGCGATCACCGCGAGAACTTGCAGTGCGCTGATCAGGCCATCGCCGGTCGTAGCGAAATCGGACAGAATAATATGCCCGCACTGCTCGCCACCCACGTTCAGGCCAGCTTCGCGCATCCGCTCTGCGACGTAGCGGTCGCCTACTTTGGTACGATGCAAGGTCAGCCCAATTCTTCCGAGAAAGCGTTCGAGGCCGAGGTTTGACATCACCGTGGCGACCACCCCATTCCCCGTCAGCCGTCCGGCTGCCATCCATGACGAGGCGATCAGAGCCAGGATCTGATCGCCATCGATAAGATGGCCGCGCTCATCGGCGATCAGCACCCGATCGGCGTCGCCGTCCAATGCGATGCCAATATCGGCGCCGTGCTCGAGCACCTGAGTGCAGAGAAAGGTTGGAACGGTGGAGCCGCAGTCGCGGTTGATGTTGAAGCCGTCTGGTGCGACACCTTTCGGGATGACCGTGGCACCAAGCTCCCATAGCACGGTCGGCGCCACACGGTAGGCTGCACCGTGCGCGCAGTCGATGACGATCTTCAACCCGTTCAGCCGCAGGCCGCGCGGGAAGCTTGCCTTCGCCAACTCTATATAGCGACCGGACGCGTCGTCTAGACGCACCGCGCGACCAAGTGCCGCCGGTTCGGCCAGCCGGTCGCCAAACCCACGATCCATCAGTTGTTCAATCTCGAGCTCGCGCTCGTCCGAGAGTTTATTGCCGTCCGGACCAAATAGCTTGATGCCGTTATCTTCGAACGGGTTATGCGAGGCGGATATCATAACGCCGAGATCGGCACGCAGCGAGCGGGTGAGCATGGCGATCGCCGGGGTTGGCACTGGACCGAGCAGCGTCACGTCCATGCCGGCGCCGGTGAAGCCGGCGGTGAGCGCCGCTTCGAGCATGTAGCCCGATAGCCGCGTGTCCTTGCCGATCACGACACGATGGCTGCGTTTATCGGT
>CAVUBS010000015.1:0-176076 GCA_963739725.1 uncultured Alphaproteobacteria bacterium
TGCCAAGCGCAACGCCCCGGATCGTGATATCGCGGTCCGTCACCATCCCGACTAGGTGGTCGTGATCGACCACCGGCACCACACCTATAACCTCCTCGGACATCAGGTGGGCGGCTTCACGCAGTGTCTGATCCGGGCTGATTAACCGCACGTCCTTCGTCATGACATCGGCAACCTTCATGATGAAGCCTCCTTCCATTCGGCGTGATCTCGCCCTAACGGCAAAGCGCGATCAGTTGCTGTCAGCAGGGGGCAGCCCCCATCTCACGTGGCCGCCTCGATCGCTCCAACCCGCAGAGCTCCAGCTCAGATTCCGGCGCGTGAGCTACGGCTCCCGGCAGACCGGTGGCATCCATGTGGGCACGCGTGCTGCGGCGGACAACCGCGCCCGGAATCGCGCTAGCGGATACGGTACGGCGGCATTGTCGGAGACGGTCAGCACGACCCACTCAGCGGTCCCCGTGATTAGATAAGGTCAAGCGCGATCTCCCGGCGGCCGGATACGAGCCAAGCCGAGGCGCAAAATACGCGCGAAGGCCGCTAGGACCGCCGCGAGCGAACCACTCTCGTGAAGAACCGGATGCGGGAAATCCGCACGTCCGGATCTGTGCTTCTGCACGCATGGCGCGCATCGGAACATCGAACTACGCCGCTCTCCTGCGTCCAGCTCGCCGATGGCCGGCTCCTGCGGGCGCAGCTCGCTGCACTTGCCGCCAAGCACGACGATACGGTGATCGACGTGGGCGGGCGGGACAGCGCAGCGTTGCGCGCCGCTCTCTTCGCGCCGATCTGCTGGTGGTGCCAGTGCAGCCACGCGCGGTCGACGTGTGGGCGCTCTCCGATATCGCCGACCTGATCGAGCAGGCCCAGGCGGCCCGTGCGGATGACGGCAAACCGTCGCTGCGGGTGGTCGCCGTGCTCAACCTCGCCGATCCAGGGACCAATCACGTGGAGGCACCGAGCTACCTGATGATCCCCGCAAGCCCAGCGATGAACGCAGGGCTGAAGGCTCCGCGCTCGTCTGCCGCTTTCAAGCTCACGAATGCGGAAGCGGCAGACCGCCTCCAGGATGATGCTGATGAGTTGGACTCGCTGACAGCACCCATAGCGGGACGACCTGGGCCTCTGTGCTGACTGGACCATGCATGCGGTACGGTAACTGGTTCGGTAAGGCGGCGAGGAAGAACCGCCGCCCAGTGGTGCACGGGGTTCCGCGTGTGAGCTTTCCATAGGTCAATGCGGGGGTGCATCTGAAGCTGACACCGCATGCTCTCAATCGCGTTGTTGCTGGCATAGCGGAGTGGTTCAGACGCTGGTGAGGTAACCTTGTCTCGATCCTGCGTCTGCGTCGCTGACTCGTGATTTTATTCCTTTTTGCTATCCTCGTAGTGTTGCTAGGGCAATGTGACCTTCGAGGTGATACATGCCATTTGACGCCCCTTGTCAGACACCGTTTGGCGACATCGAGTTGCTGACAGATGCTCGAAGTCGTATTTCCAACCGCAAGTCCTGGGTCCAAGACCGCTTCCAAGACGGGGACCGCCACTGCCTTGTAGCTGCGCTGTCGTTGGCATGTGGGAGCCGCAGCTTTGATATGCCAAACCGGACGGAGAAGAAGCTTGCTCGGCTGATCGCAGCGCAGATACCGCGCGACGCGCCATTCATGTCACGATGGAGGCTCATTCCCGCCAGACAACGCCTTATGTCGCTGAATGACGCCCCTTGTACGAGGCATGAGGACGTGATGGCCTTGTTCGACCGGACCATCAGCCATTTGGCGACCACGGCCCGGATCAGCGTTCCGGCATGATCGAATAGCTAGGCTGCTGGCGGCCAAAGGTAAGCCGCAAGTCAGCGCTCGTTCAATCGGCGTTCCTCGACGCGGAGAGCGCACGGATAATAATCCGAACGTGGAGGACGCTTGGAGGCAATCATGCTGTTCAGGATCACTGGAACTCTCCTGGGCGTATTAGCATTCGTCACGTCGGTCGCCGCACAGTCAGCTCCGCCACCCTCAGGCATCACCCGGACGGTGATCGCTGCCACGAAATTGCTGACTGTCACAGAGGTCCCACTCTATTTCAGAGCAGTGAGCGTTACCCTTCCACCGGGAGGAAAGACCGTCTTATCGGCGTCCAGCGGCATTCTCTACCAAGTATCGGGATCGACTGAAATTACCCTCGACAAGCAGGCAACAACCGTTACTTCTGGGGAGGGTTCGTTCATTGCTGCCGGCAGAACGACGACGCTGAAGGCCACTGGCGAAGCGCCATCGGCGCTTCTGCATTTCTTCCTCGGGCCGGCTACAGACTTGGACAAGCCTGCTTATGCGGCACCCGCCACCGTGAGAGAACTCTATCGCACCTCGGCACCGATTCCGGGCCTGAAGCCGGGCAATTATGATCTCAATCTGACGCGGATTACGTTCCCGCCGCAGATGCCCTCCAACCCGCCGCACCATCGCTCTGGAGCGGCTCTGTACTACATCGTCTTAGGGATCGGCTCGAACACGGTGGACGGTTCGACCGAGGCGAAGGGGCCTGGATCATTGGTCTATGAACCGTTCAACCTCGTCCACCAATGGGGAAATCCAGGCAGTGAGCCGTTCACCTTCCTGGCGTTCAACATCAACCCCGATGGCGTCACCGCCGTACTTCCCGGCGCACCCGCAAAGACGGAATAGATGCGAACATCAGAAGGCCGAGCAGTCCATCAAACAGCGCAGATACGCTTAATGTAGGGCGTTTTTCGCTTGCACGATATGGGGTTCGCCGACTTCAAGTTCAGCGGCGAGTGCCCCGGCTGGCGCATCTCCGCCATCCAATGCACCCTTTTCAATTATCCGCAAAAGCCGGGTCCTTGATCCCGAAGGGGTTCGATGGCGGCGCACACCCGTGGCTCGTGAGATCGTCACGAAGGACACGATCTTCAACAAATTTGGGGGCGCATACGAGGTGCTCTGCCAAGGTCCGGAAGGATTCGAGCGGGTCGATGACGTGATGCACGTTTTCGCCAGCGTCGATCTGAACACAATGGAGATAGGACACTATCCCCATATTCTGCGACAATGGTACCAAGGTGACCAACTATGCGTCGCATCGGCTTCAAACCCGGAAACTCATCAACAAGGCGTTGAATCTAGGCGCTTTGAAGTTCCAGACATCCTCGGCGAACCACGCCAGTCGTCGCGACCGGCTGACGCTCTTACAAAGAAACCAAAATACCTTTGTATCAATCATATTTTTCAGTTTGGAGACAGGCATTTACCATCGACCATGGTTATGAGGGGTGATGCAATTGAGCAGAACTTCACTTTGTCCTACAACGGGCGAGAACTGACGTTCGAACCAACCCCTGCTTATACGGCATTGGTCTGGGAGCAGGCAGAACAGATGAGAGACCAGTTCATTGAGACAGCTGGCCCGAGAAACTCCGAAGGCCGTGACCTGCCATAAAGCCGATATTGCGGGGCAGCGCAGGTTTGAGATCTGGCCGGCCGGGCATGAGCGAGGCGGCACTATCGATCCCAGCCGGGGTGCTGTCGCGCCACGCTGGATAGCTTCCACCAGTTTCGCTTTCTGGAAGCTATTCGACGCTTGCCGCTCGTCGCTTGCGCTCCCATGCTCCGGCGATGTTCGTCGTCTCCGAGGTAGATGCCGCCGCGATCCGTGCCGCGTTCGATCGTGGCGGTGAGCTATCGGCCGCAGTCGAGCTGCGCCGGCTGTTCCCCGGTGTGACCGACATGGCGGAGGCCCGCGAGTGCGCTCGGACAATCGCCGGCTGGAAACCACTGCCGCTTCAGCATCTCCGGCCGGAGAAGCGGCGGGATCCTGGCAGGAATCGATAGAGCGCCTCGCTCATGCCCGGCCGGCTTCCACGTCCTCACCGAAGTGCCGGAGCTCAGCGCTCAGAGCCTCCATACGGTCGACGTCGCCCTCGGTGACCTTGTTTTCCGGGTCCAATCCCGCCAACAGGATGTCCAGGATCGCCTGCGCCCCGGCATAGAAAACCCTTCGCGCTTGGATCTTCGAGGCGCTGGCAACGCTGCCGTCGAATACCATCGCGTCGAACTGCGCCCAGGCGCCGGCGAGTGTGAGCACGGGCTCGGGCATGTGTACCTCCTCGCGGTTTGCCCACGATAACCCGGCTTCTCGATACCAAAACCGAGCACCTGCCGGGTCAGCCAGGACGCCCGCGATCTTGCCCGTCCTGACGCGGCACGGCCTCGCGATCGGGGTGTGGGCCATGGCGCCGGCTCCCTTCAGGATTGGTGAACCCGGCCTGGCCCAACGCGACCCCGCTCAGCCCAGCGACATCCCCGCCTGCCGTAACACGCCGCCAGCACGCCGATGCTCTGGAGGCGGGAATGCCACGTCAGCTCGATTTATTGCCGCGCTTTTGGAGGTAGTGAGCGGCCTCCTTGGGTTCCTCAGCTTTCCTGGCCAGCATATCATAGCTGGCTGCGATCCTCTCCAGGGTCCGTTTGGACTTCGGGTCACTCATGCCTGCGGCAGCCGCCCTGGCTTCAGCGGCCTGCGCTCGCCAGTAATCTGGATCGCGATTCTTGGTCATGGGAGCGGGACATAGAATTGCCATCAGGGAGGTGTGGAATTGATTTCTCGTGTTTGACAGTACGGTGATGACGCTAGATAGCGCAGGCCAACTTGAGGCGCGCGCGCAACGGTCAGCATCGGCGGTACTGGCCCTTGAGGCGTTTAGGGGGCCGCGGCGGCGGAGGCCGGCGCGAGCTACGCAGTTCCACCACCACCTCCCTCGCGCTAGCCTTCAGAAATCGCTCCAGCTTCCGCATTAACTCCATCTCAACCGTGCTCAGCTCACGCGTCGTCCGCGCTGGCGAGGCCCGCCTCGCCATGGGCCGGGAGGAGCGATCGCGGTGGCGATCGTCTCGGCGCCCCATAGCGGCTTCGACACCCCGAGCTCGCCGCGCAGCCAGTCCGCCGCCTCCACCACATCCGGCCTAGGGCGTGCCGAAGAATAGTCCGGTGACCTTCGAGGACCTGTCACGCATACATCCCCGCGACCTCGACCGGGTGAGGGCGAATTTCGCGGCGACGCGCGCAGTTGTGGGCGCTCACGCAATCGACTTCCACATCATGGTCGGCGACGCGATCCGGTGGGTCTCCACTCGGGGTCAAGGCGACGATGTAGGCATGGTCAGACGGATCATGTTTAGGGAGCCTGCTCGCCGAGATCGGCACCTTCCAACTCGACATGACCGCCTCCCTACCTCTCGATCCGCGCCGGCCAGGCTTTGCGCGGATCGTCGGAGTTCTATGCCTGGGGCGATTCCAACCTTTATCTCCGCCGCGACCGCGACGATCGCATCATCCTGACCGTCGAGCATCGCGCCGCCGCCGCCATGCAGGGCGTCACACTTGAACTCGCCCAGCGTGACAACGCCCTTGCACTCGAGCCCGTCCAGTTCGACCGCCATCCCGAACGCAACCCCGAGCCGACTTCTGTCGATCGGCGCATCACCGCGGTTTCCCCGACGCAGTCGACAAGACTATCATGCCAAAATATGCCTTCTGATCTCCTACCGCCCAGCAATCGTTGGCACAAGGAAGCGTCATAATGAGTGAAGATGAAGAGAAAGTTGAACAGATCGAAACACTCCTCACGACGCCGGAACTGGCCAGTGCGCTCGAAAGCGAGCAGTTCAGACGCTTTCTCGATCAAGTTCCGATTGCAATTGTCATCTCGGAGATGAGCGATCAAGAACGCATTGTCTATGCTAATCCGGAGCTCGAGAAGCTATCGGGGCAAATCGCAGCAGAGTTGGTAGGAAGACCGTGGAACATTCTCCCCGGCCACAGCGATGATAAGGACACAGGGTGCCAACTCGGCGCGGCCATCGTTGAGTCAAGTGATTTTGTCGGAACGTTCAAGATCGACCGCTCAGAGCAGGAAGCGGCGGTTGTCGATGTCTATTCGAATATCATTGAGGATGATGACGGCACACCTTGCTATCGGCTTGCCGCGCTGGTGGATGTCGGTTCGCACGAGCAGGCGCAGCGCGAAGAGTTTGAGCAGCAAATTCGTGAGAAGGACACCCTTCTCTTAGAGATCCAGCACCGCGTTAAAAACAATCTGCAGATGATCACCGCATTGATCCGCATCGAGGCGCGGAACTCACGGGGTCGAATGGACACCGCACCTTTCGATCGACTAGCCGGGCGAATTGAATCGATCCAGCTCGTCTATAAGCTATTATCGGACCATGGGCAGGAAGATGAAATTGACCTCGGCGTTTATCTAAGCGAAATCGCTTCGTCCGTGTTGCGCTCGCATGCGGTCGAGGGTATCAGGCTGGACCTCAAAATAGACGCTTATCCCGTGTCGGTGAATGTGGCCATGCCGACTGGGCTGGTGGTCAATGAACTGCTGACCAATGCGCTCAAGCATGCTTTTGTTGGTCGCAACGGGGGCACAATAACCTTGCACAGCCTTTCCGACGGCAATGGTTGCCGCATCACCGTCGCCGATAACGGCGTCGGCCTGCCCGAGGGCGTCGAATGGCCGAAGCGGGGCAAACTCAGTGCGCTGATCGTCCAATCCCTACGCGAGAACGCCAAGGCTCACCTCGAGGTAGAATCCAGTCGAGGGCAGGGCATGCGCGTCACAATTGTGTTTACCCGCTTGGCTGCCGCAGCAAAGGCATCGGACTGAACAGGCCAGCGCGTCGGCCTCCGGCGGCGTGGCTGCCTTCACCGGGGAGACATGCAGGCGCCCGTCACGCAATTCGACCCCCTCGAGTTCACCGCGCCGTAGTGGGCGAAGCGCTGCAGCCTACGGTCGAGTTCGGCGCCACGTGCTGGTTTCGGCCGCGATTGCAGGTACTGCCGCCGGCGGCGGCAGATAGCTGTCGAAGCGGCGATAATTGGATGATGCGTCACAGCGGCGATTGACGGCGAGCCATCCTACCGTCCTAGCCGGAATTACTCAGCGGGGGCTTCAGCCGGAGAACCCCGGCTGCGTGGCCGGTTGGGCGATGTGGGTCGCATTGGAGCCGGACGGTGCAAGCAGCTACCGCAGCGATCGGCGCAAGACCGCACGGTTGAGGAATTGCAACACGTCGCCCATGCCTTCCCCGTCCCGCTCGGCCATCAGCTTGACCGGCGAGCGCCCAGCGAATGGCGGAGTGCGGATCGGCCGGCGCAGCCACGTCCTCGGCTGGCCCGCCGCAGCGAGTGCCACCTCGATCTCGGGCAGATAGGCCGCGAGCTTCGTTTGGCCGGTGGTCAGATGGAACCTCGGCCGCTTGCCCGACGCCGAGAGCTTGCCGGGATAATCGATCAAGCCCAGCGCGTCGCGGTGCGATTTGCAGGCGGTCCACGGCTTGCCAGAACGCACGCGACGTGAGGGTCCGCATGGGTGCTGCGCTCGTTGGTGCCTGGTTCTCTGCGCCGACCTTCTGCGGTGGTTGCTTGTCAGCAGACCCCCGCAACCAGGGCTGGCGGTGGGGTGGTTTTTGTCATTGGCATGAGCTCGTTACGCCCGCGTCTCCTGCCCCAGCAGCGGCACGCGGCGCGGCCGGACCCGAGCGCCCGGCCGCCACAGGCGCCGGCGCACCGCATGCGCCGCAGCATCTCCCCGACGGTGCGTTGCGCGCCATAGAAGCTCGCCAGCTCCGCCACGGCGAATCCGGCCCTCGAAGGTGCCGTGCTCGGCCAGAACCCGCCAGAGATCGCGTATTGGAAACGCGGCGAATGGTGGCTCACTGGCGAAGCTCGCCCGAGGCACCCCGAGGCGGTGACCGTTGCTAGCGACCGCCTGGTGTTCCGCCCGCGACTGACGCCGGTGGCATGAGCGACCGCCTCGCCCTGCCCAACGCCGGCATCGACCGCGCCAAGGCAGAGCGCGTGACGTCGGTGATCTTCGACGCCATCCCACGATAACGTCGCCACCAAGGCCGACGCGCAGGCCCTCGGTGCCGAACTCCCGAGGGCCACGACGCCGAGGCCCTCCAACACACAGCTCCCCACCACTTCAATGTCTCACTGGGCGGCGGGCTTGGTGCTTCGGGCGGAAAGGTTTGACGCATTGGCTTCGTGGGCGATCTAAACGCACCGATGCTGCTGGGTGCGTTGACGGCTGGGAAAATGGCATCGCGGATCAACCAAGTGTCGCATCGCAAATGCGGCACGCTCGCGGCGAAGGATTTCCTCTCCGCCTAAAACGGTCGCGAGGTTGCGACGGACCCGGACGGTGACTAGCGTCTCTCCGAATACCAAAAAAGGGGGAAACGATGTCGTTCGCACGGAGCACTGCGATGCTCGCCTTTCTGCCATTGATTCTCGTGGCGGCTGCTCACGCCGAGCCGCCACCAACCTGGATCGCAAGTTGGACCGCCTCCGCACATGGTCCCTATCCCGTCGGCAATCCGACCGCCCAGCCTGAACAGAAGTTTGCCTTGCCGTCGGCCGAGACCGGCGCCTTGGATCAGACGTTCCGAATGATCGTTCGCCCGGATGTATGGGGCGGACAGGCGCGCATCCGTCTATCCAACGCGTTCGGCACAAAACCGGTGACATTCGACGGTGCTTACGTCAGCCTGCAAAGCAGCGGCGCCGCTCTGGTTCCAGGAACCAATCGAGCGGTGACCTTCGGGGGCAAACCTGGCGTGACCATACCACCAGGAAAGACGGCGACTAGCGATCCGGCGGCGCTACCCTGGATGAAAAATCCTGCCGATCCGATGCTGGCCAATCGAAAGCTCGCCGTCAGCTTTCATGTCGCCGGTGAAAGCGGCCCGATCACCTGGCACGCGAAAGCATTGACCACATCCTATCTCTCGGGACTGCGCACGGGTGCGCATGGCGCCGAGGACGCGGAGAGCGTGTTTCCGTTCTCCACCACGTCCTGGTATTTTCTTGACGCCGTCGAAATGAACGTGCCGGGCGCGAAAACCGTCGTGGCCTTCGGCGATTCGATCACTGATGGGACCGCCTCGACCCTGAACGGCGACGACCGCTGGCCGGACGTTTTGTCTCGCCGCGTGCATGGTGCGTTTGGCAACCGCTACGCCGTGGTCAACGAGGGCATCGGCGGCAATCGGGTGATCGGACCGTCGGACTACGCGGCGAAACCGTTCGCCGGCGGGCCGTCGGCGCTGGAGCGTCTGGACCGCGACGTGATTAGCCTGCCCAACGTCTCGACCGTGATCTGGCTCGAGGGGATCAACGATTTCGGCAATGCCGGCGCCGAGCCCACCGCGGTCGCCGAAGGTGTTCGCGACGGCGTGAATCGGCTTCGGGCGGCCATTCCGGGGGTAAAGATCTTCATGGCGACACTGACATCGTCGCTCAACAGCACCAACGGCGCCTACGGCTCGCCTGCGATCGAGGAAAAACGGCGCACCTACAACACGTTCATCAAGACCTCAGGTATTTTTGACGGGGTGATCGATTTCGATGCCGCGACGCTCGACCCCGCAACGGGCGAACTCAACGCCGAATTTCAGCCGAATTCAACGACGGGCGGGCCGGGCGAGTAATACCGGCAAAAGCGCGGGCAGCAGTGGGTATCAGGCTGGCTGTCCGCGGCAGCGGACGAGTTCTGACAGTGGCGGAATGACAAGGTGCCCGGGGACCTTGAGCCGGCTGCCGAGATAGTCCCAGAACGCCACGCCGTGTTTGGCGCAGGTCTTGGCGAGGCCCAGGAAGGCATCGCGGCAGTCGCGACCCAGGTCGCTGCGTGTCCCGGCGCTGATCTTTCGGCGTGTGACCTGGCAGCGGATATCGTTCTCTGAACCATTGGTGTGCAGCGGAATTTCCGGCCGCTCCAGCACCATCAACAACTCTGCCTTGTTGGCGTGCAGACGCGCCAGAAGGCGATCCAAGGTGGCAAAGCCGGTGCGGCGGCGGAAGATGCGGTCGAACCGTGCCCGCAGCGCGAGACGGCGGTGTTTGTCGGGATTGGCCTTGTACGCCTTGAGATCGGCGTAGAAGTTCCAGATCAGTTTCCGCATCTTCTGCTGGGCGGCGCGATGCGGCCCCGTGAAGGTGTCCAGCTTGTGCACCAGCCGTTCGGCATGGACCCAGCACAATGCGTGCTGGCCGACCTCGAACTGCCCGGCATCATCGCTCAACACCACGGCATCGCGCAGGAAGTCGTGCGCGTGGATGCTGCCCCAGATCGCTGCCTCGGTGGCGATCTGCACCGGATCGGGCGTCGTGGTCAGTCCGGTAAATCCGAGCCGGTCAAGCTGTGCCGACCAGGCGGCCTGATTGGCAAAGACCCTCTCCGGCTGCGCCGCCAGACTGGCAATGAGCGTGGCGGGCAGGGCGTGGGTGCGCATGTAATCGAATGCCGTGTCGTTCAGTACGAAGTCGGTGTGCCCGGCGCGTAGCAGATCGAGGAAGCTCAACCGGCTCTTCGTTGCCCGGGTGCCGAACCAACTGAATTGCTCATTGCCGATCTGTTGGTGTGGACGGCCCCCGACGGCATCTGATGTGCCAGAATGAGGTCGTGTTGAGTGATCTCAGACCAGGAGACCGTCCGTGAACCAGATTAGCCGAATTGGGATGGATACGTCGAAGCACATTTTCCAGCTTTACGGGGTGAATTCCGTGGAAGCGCCGGTTCTGCGCAAGAAGCTGCGACGCAAAGAGATGGTGGCGTTCTTCGAGAAGCTCGCACCGACGGTGATTGCCATCGAAGCCTGCGGTGCCAGCCACCATTGGGGTCGGCTGCTGCAGTCGTTTGGGCATTCGGTGATGTTGATTGCGCCTCAGCTGGTCAAGCCGTACGTCAAGCGCGGTAAGAACGATGCGGCGGACGCCGAGGCGCTGTGCGAAGCGATGAGCCGGCCGACGATGCGCTTTGTGCCGGTGAAGACCGCTGAGCAGCAAGCGGCCTTAATGTTGGTCGGCGTACGGGACCGGCTGATCCGCAATCGCACGCAGCAGGCCAACGCCATCCGCGGCTATGCCGCCGAGTTCGGCTTGACTGCTGCCAAGGGGATCGCCCACCTAGGTCCGCTGCTCGAGCGCATCCAAGCCGATGAGAGCCTTCCCCCTTTGGCTCGGGAGCTGTTCGCCATCCAGGCCAAGGATCTGATGCAGCTGCAGGCACAAATCGGCGAGCTCAATGCGAAGCTCATGACCTGGCATCGAGCCGATGAATGCAGCCGACGTCTAGCCAAGATCCCCAGCGTGGGCCCCATCGGCGCGGTGTTACTGAAAATGAAGACGCCGGATCCCCAGCTATTCCGATCGGGCCGACAGTTCGCTGCCTGGATCGGCTTGACGCCAAAGGATCATTCGACCGCAGGTAAAGTGAAGCTCGGTGGCATCACGCGAGCCGGCGATGAGGGATTGCGCAGCGTCCTGGTGGCGGGGGCCACCGCCGTGATCCAGCACGCTCAACGCTGTGGAAAGCCGTCGCCCTGGCTTGCCGGGATTCTCAAGCGCAAGTCACCGAAGTTGGCCGCCGTAGCGCTGGCCAACAAGACGGCACGCATTGCGTGGAAAATGATGGTGACAGGGGAGACTTACACCGCGAAATCTGCACCCACCCAGGCAGGCGCAGTCTAGAGATCGGCCAGACACGGGGAGCAACTCACTGCAACCGTGCTGAGCTGATGCCAGAACTTGCAAGCTAATAAGTAGATGGCGTGATCAATCGATCCACGACACGGGCTACTCCGTTGCACGCAGTGGCCCTCTGTAAGGTCGCCGTATCTGTTTGGAACTCGTGTCGCGGAAACCATCTTGGCCGGCGTTCCTGCGTGAGCGCCAACCGAACAGGCCGGACATATGAACGCAAGCGATCTGATCAACGCACTACAAAGCCCTTGCAAGGAGGGGGCCGTCCACATATGCGTGCAGTAGCCGTTTTTGGCTTTATGCCGCGCGCCGGTGTCATCGACCGATATCCATGACGATGTTTGCAGTCCGGCGCGCAGTACGTCGCGGGTTTCGTCGAGGAAGCCATCCTGCTTCTCGGTCAGCAGACGCTGGATCTCGCGCTCGGAGATCGACAGGCCGACCGACTGCAACAGTGCCGCCAGACGAGGCAGTGTGGTTTGACCCTGATGATACTGCATCAACACGAAACGGTGCAGGTTGGGGCCAAAGTGTCCCTGGGTCCCATCCGGCAGTGGCGCGATGATTGTCTTGCCGTCCGGCGTGACCCAGCGCTCGCGCAGGTAGCGGACGGCATGCACCGTCAATTCCAGTTCCTGGACGGTATAGGTCTCGTAGCCCTTGAAACGCGAGCCGACCGGGACAGTGGCCGGGATAACCCGATCTTCAACGTTGACACGGGGGCGGACCTTGCCGCGGCGAGGGTGCTGCCCTTGCCTGGTGGGCTTGGCCGGTTCGGTGCCCTTATCCATGCCACTGGGTTTGATATCGGGACGGCCCTTCAGCCCCTTCAAGCGCGCGATCTCTTCGCGTTGCTCGATAACTTTCTGTTCCAGCTCGGCCATCTTCTCCAACAGCCTGGTCACCAGCTCTCTCAGCTGGGAAGGTGATAGGCCATCGAGATCTTCCGGGGGGCTCACACATAGCTTGAATCGGACTTCCCCGAGCCGGCACAAGAAAATAATGCATCCGTGCCCGCGGTTTTGCCGGTATTACTTTCGGAGCCATGAGGAATACCAAGGCTGCTCAGGTACCCGTCGAGGTATACACTGAAATCGAGACGAATATCGAATTGCCCGGTCACGGGCGAGAAAGATGTAGGGGTCTGATAGCCAACCCGCACTTCCAATTCGTCTATTCCGGTGACCTGCTTGGTGGTTGGAAACACCAGGAGTTGGTCCGGATTCGGCATGCGGACCAGAGTGCCACCCCGCTCGCCGTGGATCGCGAGTAACTTTGGTTCCGTCTCGCCCTTTCGTTTTAGGTAATCCTCAGCGACTACTGCCTCCGCGTTGGGGGGCAGGTAGAATGTGTGGGCGTTTCCAATCAGGTACTTCGCCGAGTCGTCCAAGACGGTTAATGACGACACAATCTCGGTCTGCTGAAATCCACTAGAGAACCGTATCTCCAGTCCCTGCCGCCAATGTATCAAGCCAGGCATGATCTCTAACTCTCAATGTGGTGGGCCCCGGTGCTCGTTGTTCTTGTTCGGTCGGGAGTATCCTGGTGCCTGCGCTAACCCGATTGACGAACGTGAACCGAATAATCCCGCACGACCTTCCGGCGGGCCCCGGCGTTCATGGCGTCGACCACCTCGCGGTCCTCTATCTCGTTGCGAGCCTGCTCAGGATTGATCAATCCGTACAGGGGAAGATCAAGCAACGCGAGTGAATTCCTCGGCGCCTTCGTCGCGGTTGTAGATGGCTACGACTGCGAGCGCCGAATACCCAAACGACCGAAGTGCACCCGAGCTTTTGGCGGCCGATAACCCCGTGGTAACAGCGTCGCACAACAAAAAAGCGTGGCGCCTGCCTAGCCAAGCGGTCGATCCGGGGAAACCCTTATCTTCTCCGCTCGATATGACACGTGACCGCAATAGTCGCCTTTCAGGAAAGACAAGAATTGACGGCCACCCAAGCCGCTCTACCAACGCGCCGCGCGCCTGCAAGATGCCGGCCGGTGCCCCTTCCGGGCAAACGAACGCAATCACAGGCGGGCTGCCACTCAGCAACCGGTGAAAGCTAGGCGTGTCCGGAAGGTGTAGCGGTAGGGGACCGGGTTACCCCGGCCCCCCCGCGCAGATCCCGGCGTGCGGCTTTCCCGCACCGGGCTCCTGCCGAAGGTCGAACGCGATTGAGGTTCGGGGCTTTGGCGGCCCATGCACCCCCAATCCGCAGGCTCGCAGCTTAGGTTACACGCCGCATCCGGCACTGAGTCCGGGGCGTGCGTTGCTACTCGCCTTCCCTTCGGCCGGCCGCCTTCCCTTCACCATCTCCGCCACCGATTTGCGGTCGGTTTTGTTCGAGGCTTCACAGGTACTATACAGCCGTCCGACTCCTCGCCTCTCCCGTGGCGGCTTCGCCTCCTTGGCTTCCCGTCGCGGCCCAATTCCGCCATAGCGGTTTGGGCGAGATGAGGTCTCCCAGGTTCCGGCACGTTCCCTTCATACGTAATGGGGTCTCAGACCACGGCAGAGCGGTCGCACCTCGCATGACGGTGCGCAACATGTTGCCTTCGGCTTTATCAACAGCCTCGGCCTCTGCAGGATTATCTCTTTCGCGGCTCAATATCCCACTCCACATGATCGCTGTGTACGCTTCGCAGCCGTCGTCACCGGCGACCACGCAACACTCGCTAGAGGGCGGCTCGCTACTGCCTTACCCCCACCGGTCTTTCACCGGCTGGACCGCGCCAGCTTCGCCTGGCGCACTGACAAGAAATTCCGCCAAGGTGTCGTGAAACCGCTTCGTTAGATCGGTGTCGTTGACTGCAGAGTACGCCTTGTCCAAGTTGAAGTAGTATCGCCGGGCCCCTCCGTACAGTGTGATCCACTCACTGGCACCGAAGCCCATTCCTATGAACTTGGTAAGTGCGGAGACGGCCTCGCTGCGCAAGCCTGGAGCGGCTGGCTTATCGAACGACCCGAAAATGTTGAGGCTCATTCGCCCCTCCTTAGTTCAGTCGCAAGCAGCGCCCTATCTGTTACGTTGAGCTGCCGCACCAAGTCGCGATAGCCGCGGCGCGCCTCTCCGATCTTTCTGAGCTGTTCGATCTGCGAGAGGGCGGGGTCGTCCAAGTTCGCTAATGCCTGCAGCGCGACCTTCGCAAGTTCTACCGCATCGCCACGGGCCTGTTTGAGAACGCCTTGCCGATCCCAGGGCACCGCTTTTGCCATGTCAACACAGCAGCTTGTCAGCAGATCCTGCACGGAATCACGGGCGAACCCGACGGGATCGTCATATCGATCCTCGGCCTCCGCCTGTTCGGCGAACTCTGCTAGCACCTGTTGAAGCCTCTCGAACGACTCGCTGGGCTGCGTTCTGTCCAGCAGAGGCGCGCACCGTCTCGCCGTCTCAATTGGAGATGAAACGCGCATCTGCTATCCTAGATTTCTGAGGGCTTCCCCGACTCCGACGATGAGGCTTCTAGCATCACAACGACTCGCGTCAATGGACAGCCGGCTGGCCGTGGCGCAAATTGTCATTGGCCACCGCGGAACTGCTCCAAGGCAGCAGGGGCAATCAGCCACACCTGTCTTCTGCCCTTCACGCGCTTCTTGGCCGTGGGCAGCGCACCCTCGCCGAAGGCGCGACGCACGGTTTCGTCAACCACGCCCAATTTCACGGCTGCCCCCCGAACGGTGTATAACCCCTCGACTGTCTCGGGTCCCGATTCCTGGTAGGGTACTATATCACTCCACGCTACGATTTGCCACTATGTTACGTCACCATGATACCCAATTCAATCTTCGGTCAGGTCCTGAGATTGGTATAAAAATTGCTACAATTGGGTTGTGAGCACGATTGGCGCCTCACCGTCCGTGGCACGGCCCCGGTTACGCATCCATCTTCAGCGCGGCCAGGAAGGCCGACTGCGGGATCTCCACCTTGCCGAACTGCCGCATCCGCTTCTTGCCCTCCTTCTGCTTCTCCAGCAGCTTGCGCTTGCGCGTCACGTCGCCGCCGTAGCACTTCGCGGTCACATCCTTCGACAGCGCGCCGATCGTCTCGCGCGCGATGATCCGCCCGCCGATCGCCGCCTGCACCGCGATCTTGAACAACTGCCGCGGGATCAGGTCCTTCAGCTTGCCGCAGATCGCCCGCCCGCGCGCCTCGGCCACGCTGCGATGCGCGATGAAGCTCAGCGCATCCACCGCCTCGCCGTTCACCAGGATCGAAATCCGCACCACATCGCCCTCGGCATAGCCGTCCATGTGGTAGTCGAAGCTGGCATAGCCGCGCGAGACCGACTTCAGCCGGTCGTAGAAGTCGAACACCACCTCGTTCAGCGGCAGCCGGTACACCGCCATGGCGCGGTTGCCGACATAGGTCAGATCCACCTGCTCCCCGCGCCGGTCGTTGCACAGCTGCAGGACCGAGCCGAGGTAGTCGTCCGGCACCATGATCGTGGCCCGGATCCAGGGCTCCTCGATGCGCTCGATCACGCTGCCGTCCGGCATGTCCACCGGGTTGTGCAGCTCCATCACCTCGCCGTTGGTGCGATGGATGCGGTACACCACCGAAGGCGCCGTCGCGATCAGGTCGAGGTCGAACTCGCGGGTCAGCCGCTCCTGGATGATCTCCAGGTGCAGCAGCCCCAGGAAGCCGCAGCGGAAGCCGAACCCCAGCGCGGCCGATGTCTCCGGGTCGTAGTGGAAGCTGGCGTCGTTCAGCCGCAGCCGGCCCAGGCTTTCCCGCAGCTTCTCGAAATCGTCGGCGTCCACCGGATACAGGCCGCACCACACCACCGGGACCGACGGCTTGAACCCCGGCAGCGGCTCGGCGGTCGGCGTCCGATCGTCGGTGATCGTGTCGCCGACCGAGCAGTCGGCCACGGTCTTGATCGCGGCGGTGATGAAGCCGATCTCGCCGGGCCCCAGATCGTCGGTCGGGATCATCTTGGGGCTGAATATGCCCACCTGCTCGACCTGATGGACGGCGCCGTTGGACATCATGCGGATGCGCTGCCCGTGCTTCAGCCGCCCGTCCCTGACGCGGACCAGGATGACCACGCCGAGGTACTGGTCGTACCAGCTATCGACCAGCAGCGCCTTCAGCGGCGCGGCGCCATCGCCCCGCGGCGGCGGCAGGCGATGCACCAGCGCCTCCAGCACGCCCTCGATGTTCAGGCCGGTCTTGGCGCTGATCTCGATCGCATCGGAGGCATCGAGGCCGATCACGTCCTCGATCTGCTGCTTCACCTTCTCGGTTTCGGCGGCCGGCAGGTCGATCTTGTTGAGGACGGGCACGATCTCGTGATTGGCCTCGATCGCCTGATAGACGTTGGCCAGCGTCTGCGCCTCGACCCCCTGGCTGGCGTCCACCACCAGCAGCGACCCCTCGCAGGCGGCCAGGCTGCGGCTGACCTCGTAGGAGAAATCCACGTGGCCGGGCGTGTCCATCAGGTTCAGTTCGTAGGTCTGGCCGTTCTTCGCCTTGTAGGTCAGCCGGACGGTCTGCGCCTTGATCGTGATGCCGCGCTCGCGCTCCAGGTCCATGTTGTCGAGGACCTGGTTGGTCATCTCCCGGGCGGTGAGCGCGCCGGTGGCCTGGATCAGGCGGTCGGCCAGGGTGGATTTCCCGTGGTCGATATGCGCGATGATCGCGAAGTTGCGGATGTGGTCGAGCGGGGTGTCGGTCATTTTCTGTGGTCAGTGGCCAGTTGTCAGTGGTCAGGGCGCCCGGACCGGGGCTCAGGCCGCTGGCCGATCAGATAGAGGCTCCGTGCCGCGGTGTCACCCTCCGTATCGCGCGATCAGCGAGGAGGCGGCCCGCCGTCCGGCTTGACGGCGTACCGCCTGGAGCTAAGTTTGCGCGGGGACCTGACGTTGCGTACGCAACTTGAGCGTACGGCGGGGCAGGGAATAACGGGAAGGAAACAACAATGATGCCGGCCTGCCACGTCTCGATTTCCACGTTCTGCAAAGCGACCATCATCGGCCTTCCGCTGCTGTTCCTCGCCGCCGCGCCCAGGCGCGCGCAGCCGGCGCCGGCCGCCGATCCGACGAAGGACATGCGTCCGGTCACGGACGAGATGCTGCGCAACCCGGATCCGGGCGACTGGCTGATGTGGCGTCGCACCTATGACGGCTACGGCTTCAGTCCGCTCAACCAGATCACCAAGGACAACGTCAAGGACCTGCAGGTCGCCTGGTCATGGTCGCTGACCAACGGCGCCACCGAGAGCACGCCGATCGTGCACGACGGCGTCATCTACATCTGGAATTACGCCGACAAGGTGCAGGCGCTGAACGCCGCCACCGGCGATCTGATCTGGGAGTATCGTCGCGATCTGCCGCAGACGATCATCGATGCGGGCGGCAACAACATGGCCAAGCGCAACATGGCGATCTACCAGGACAAGCTGCTGATCGCCACGTCCGATGCGCATCTCGTGGCGCTGGACGCGAAGACCGGCGATCTTGTCTGGGATCACGAGACGGCCGACTGGCGGAAGGGCTGGCGCTACACCGCCGGCCCGTTCGTCGTCGACGGCATGGTGCTGCAGGGCATGACCGGCTGCGGCAACGCCGAGCCCGGCGGATGCTTCATCACCGCGCATGACATGAAGACCGGCGCCGAGAAGTGGCGCGTCTGGACCATCGCCCATCCCGAGGACCCCAATTTCAACTCCTGGAACGGCATTCCCCTGGAAAGCCGGTTCGGCGCCTCCGCCTGGGTCGCCGGCTCGTTCGATCCCGACCAGAAGCTGGTGTACTACGGCGTCGGCCAGCCGTATCCCTGGATCGCCGAGATGCGCGGCACGCTGCCGCTGAAGAAGAACGCCCCCGGCATCACCAATGACGCGCTCTATTCGGACACCACGCTGGCGATCGATCCGGCGACCGGCGAGGTGAAGTGGTACCACCAGTATCTCAAGAACGACACGTGGGACCTGGACTACGTGTATGAGCGGATGCTGATCGACCTGCCGTTCAACGGCACGACGCGCAAGATGGTGGTCACCACCGGCAAGCTCGGCATCATCGAGGCGCTCGACCGCACCAGCGGGGAGTGGCTGTGGGCCAAGCAGACGGTGCCGCAGAACGTGGTCGCCGCGATCGACGCGAAGACCGGCGAGAAGACGATCAACCAGGAAGCCGTCCCGCATATCGGCAAGACCACGGTGAACTGCCCCGCCGATCCGGGCGGCCGCGGCTGGCCGGCCACGGCATACAACCCGAACACGCAGACCTTGTTCCTGCCGCTGAATGAATTCTGCTCCAACACCACGCCGACGCCGCTCGATCCCGGCCAGGCCTATACGGGCGGCGGCCGCGCCATCTTCGCCCGCGTGCTGGTTCCGGGCAGCGACGGCAATGTCGGCCGGGTCGACGCGGTCAAGCTGACCGACCGCTCGACCACGTGGTCGTACCGCCAGCGCGCTCCGGCGACCGGCGCGGTGCTGCCGACGGCGGGCGGCGTCGTGTTCGCCGGTGCGTGGGACCGCATCTTCCGCGCCTGGGACGACGCGACGGGCAAGGTGCTGTGGCAGATTCGCACCAACAACGCGATCAACGGCTTCCCCGTCAGCTACAGCGTGAACGGCAAGCAGTATGTCGCGGTGTCCGTCGGCAACGGTTCCAGCCAGGCCAAGGCGCTCGCGACGCTGACGCCGGAAATCACTGCACCGGACGGCGGATCGGTGCTGTGGGTCTTCGCCCTGCCCGACAAGAAGTAGAAAATATAGCTCCCCCTCCCCTTGCGGGAGGGGGCTGGGGGGAGGGGGCCGCGCGAGAGGAACCACCGTGATTTTTCGACCCCCCGTCCCCTCCCCCCAACCCCCTCCCGCAAGGGGAGGGGGAGGACTGTTCCGACTGTCCCTCAGCCATCTGCTTCCGCTGCATCGCCGTCATTCTGTGTCTCGGCGCACCGCCTTCCTACGCCGACACCCCGTTCGTCGTGGACCAATGGCGCTTCGGCACGCACGAGACCAACGCCGCGCTGAGCTATTGCATCGACGAGCGCGACCCGGACTGGCCGGTCGCGCGCCGGATCGCCGCCGCCGTCGCCGACGCCCTGCTGTTGCAGCCAAAGGAATACCTGATCGGCGATGATCCGCGGACCGAGGACATGTCCGGCGAGGATCTCGACGATACCTACCGGATGCTGATCCAGCGCTGTGACGTGTTCTTCGGCTTCAAGCTGGTGCCGGACGCCTATCCGCAATGGGTCACCATCACGCGGCCGTACTATCGCAGCACCTATGTCTACCTGGCCGCCGATCCCGCCTGGAAGTCGCTGGGCGACATGCCGACCACGCGTGCGATCGGCGCCACCGTCGGCACGAGCGCGGACATGCGGCTGTCGCAATACCTCCTCGCCATCGGCGCCGACAAACGCTGGGACAAGTTCCCGATGTCGTCGGACGAAGCGGCGGTGCGCGCGGTGCTGCGCGGGACGACCGGGGCGGCGCTGGTGTGGGCGCCGGCGCTCTGGGCGCTGCGCAAGACCGATGCCGACATCGCCAAACTGCCGGAGATGGCGCCCAGCCCGCTGCCGGTATCGACCGCCGATGTCGGCGCCATCCTGCTGAGCAGGCAATCGTTCCTGCGCACCAGCATCGATCAGGCGATTGCCTCGCTGACCGCCGACGGCACCATCGCTGCCATCCTGACGGAAGCAAACTTCCCCGGCACGCCGGTGCCGTGACCGCCGCGCGATGACCCTGTGCGATGACGCCAGAGCCGGCAATCCAGGTCGGCGCCGTCAGCAAGCGCTACGGCCGCACGCGTGGCGCTGAACGACATCAGCTTCGACGTGAAGCGGCAGGAACTGTTCGCGCTGCTCGGTCCCAACGGCGCCGGCAAGACCACGCTGCTGCACATCCTCTGCACCATCCTGCAGCCCGACAGCGGCACCGTGCGCATCGGCGGCCTGGACGTCATCGCGCACCCCACGCGAGGCCGCCGCGACGTCGGCGTGGTGTTTCAGGAGCCGAGCCTCGACGACCGCCTGACGGTGCATGAAAATCTGAATTTTCACGGGCTCGTCTACGGCGTTCCGCGCCGGCTGCGGCGGCAGCGGATCGACGAGATGATCGAGCTTGTGGAACTGACGGAGTGGCGCGAGAAGCTGGTGCGGACATTGTCCTCGGGCATGAAGCGCCGCGTCGAGATCGCCCGCGCGCTGATCCACAACTCCCGCATCCTGTTCCTCGACGAGCCGACCGTCGGGCTGGACGCGCAGTCGCGCGAGCGGATCTGGCAGTATGTCGGCCGCCTGCGCCGCCAGCGCGAGCTGACCGTCGTCGTCACCACGCACTACATCGAGGAGGTCGAGGCGTGCGACCGCGTCTGCATCATCGATCGAGGGGAAATCCTCGCGATGGACACGCCGGCCGCGCTGAAGGCCGCGCACGGTCAGCAGCTTCTGCGGGTGCTGCCGCGCGAGGATGCGACCGCGGCCGAGATCATCGCCGCCTATCCCGACATCGACCGTCCGGCGCGACGCCGAGATCATCCTCAGATCCAGCGGCGACGCATTCGCCGAAGCATTCCTGTCGCGCTACGGCAGCCGCATCCGCCGTCTGTCGGTCGAGGAGCCAAGCCTGGAAAGCGTGTTCCTGTCGCTGACCGGCCGCGAAATCCGCGATCAGGCGGCGGGCGCGCGCGAGCGGACCCTGGCGTTCGGTCGGCAGGGCGGGGAGCACACGCGATGACGGACGTGGCGGTGGTGCCGGACGATCGGCTCGGGCGCGCGATCCGCCTGCAGGCGGGCGGCCTCTACGCGATCTGGTTCCGCGAGGTGAAGCGCGCGGTGCGCGACCGCGGCCAGCTTATCGGCGGCGTGAGCCGGCCGCTGCTGTGGGTGCTGATCATGGGCATCGGCCTCAACCCGTATTTCCGCGGCGAGATCTACGGCGAGGTCCGCTTCGTCGTGCCTTACACCTATCTGCAGTTCATCTTCCCGGCCGTGATCGCGCTCAACATCATGTACACGTCGGTGCAATCGGCCGTGTCGGTGATCTGGGACCGCCAGTTCGGCTTCCTGCGCGAGGTGCTCGTTTCGCCGCTGCCGCGCGCGACCATCCTGCTGGGCAAGGTGCTCGGCGGCGCGACCGTGGCGTTGTTTCACGGCTGCCTGGTGCTGATGCTGGCGCAGTTCGCCGATCTCTCGCTGTCGCTTGGCGACATCGCCTGGGGCCTGCTGCTGATGGCGCTGCTCGCATTCGGGCTGACCTCGCTCGGCATCGTCATCGCCGGCCATATCCGCAGCTTCGAGGGCTTCGGCGTGTTCTCCAACGCCGTGATCCTGCCGCTCTATTTCACGTCCAGTTCGGTCTTCCCGCTCGATCCGTCGCTGACCGGCGCACAGACGCGCGTGATCTATCCGGAATGGCTCGTGCTGCTGGTGCGGTTCAATCCGATGACCTATGCGGTCGATGCGCTGCGCGGCGCGTTCATCCACTTCCATCAGTTCGAGCCATGGATGGGGCCGACGGTGCTGGTCGGCATGGTGGTGGTGTTCTTCGCACTGGCGCTGCGCAACTTCGGCAAGGCGTGACCGCGCGATGGCGCTGTGGCTGCCGCAGCGACGCGACGTCATCACGTTCGCCGGCGTGTTCGGATTGCTCGGCGCGGTCTATCTGCTGCCGCCCGATACCTCGCTGCAGCAGGTGCGGGCGGCCGGAACGCTGCGGGTGTGCCTGCCGCCGTCCTATCCGCCGCTGGTCACCGGCGATCCGGCAGCGCCCGGCATCGATGTCGAGCTGCTGCAGGCGATCGCGCGGGACCTCGGCGTGCGGCTGGCGACCGTCGCGAACCCGGCCATGGGGAGGGACTTCAATCCGCGGGCCTGGCGCATCACGCGCGCGCAGTGCGATGTGTTCGCCGGCGGCGTCGTCGGTTCCGCGACGACGCGCTCGTTCCTGGAGACCACGCCCGCCTACGCCACGACCGGCTGGGCGTGGTTTTCCCCCCATCCGGGCGCGGAACTGCAAGGCCGGCGGATCGGCGTTCTGGTCGGGGTGTCCGGGCTCGACCGGGTCGCGCTGGCGGCCTGGCTGCGCGCCGCGAAGGCGCAGGTCACCATAACGCTCGACGCGACCGAACTGGTGCAGGGTGTGAAGGATGGACGCTTCGATGTCGGGGTAACGGAACGCCTGTTGGCCGCGGAACTGGCAACGCCGCTTGGTTGGGCGGTGGACTGGATGCCACCCGAGTTGGATCGTTACCCCGTCGTCCTGGGGCTGTGGAAGGGCGATCTGACATTGAAGCGCGCAATCGTATCGGCGATGCGGCGGATGGACCGCAGCGGCGAGATGGCAACGATCATGGCGCGATATGTTCCAGGCGATACACATCATGCGACCGAATGATTGGCGCTCAGGGCTCTGCCCTGAAACCCGCCCGGTGGCGTTGCCCCCGGGACCCCCACCAAAGGCGGAGCCTTTGGAATCCAATTCTAAAGTGAAGGGTTCCAAGGGCTCCGCCCTTGGCGGAGTCCAGAGGCGGAGCCTCTGGTCGGGGTTCGGGGTGAAACCCCGAGTGCATCTGCTTCACCCGATTGCCCCGTAACCCGGGTCAACAAGGTAGCGATGGCGCATCGATCAATGCTATACTAACAACCCCAATCGACGATTTTCGACCGCCGCTCGGTTGAGCGCACGCCTCCGTCAGCCGATGGAGGCGATCACCGCGAAAGAACCGCCGAGCATGGAGCCCGGATCGACCACCCTGTCGACTGACGCCCAGGCCATTCTGGAAAGCATGGGTGACGCCTTCTACGCGCTCGATGGAGCGTGGCGCATCGTCTACGCCAACCAACGGGCGCTCGCATTTTGGGGTGTCAGGGCCGAGGAGGTCATCGGCCGCGTGATCTGGGAGCGGTTTCCCCAACTGCTGGGCACGCTGAATGAAGAGGTGCTCCACCGTGTTCGTGAGGAACAGCAGGTGATCACCTTCGAGGCGCCGTCGCCCACCACCGGCGTCTGGGTGTCGGTCAACGTCGGGCCGTCCGGCGACGGCGTCACGGTTTACTGGCGTGACATCAGCGAGCGCATCGCGGCCGAGCAGGCGCTCCGCAGCTTTGCCGGCAGGCTGGAGCAGGAAGTCGCCGATCGCACCCGCGCGCTGATCGAAATGGTAACGGAACTGCGCCGTTCGCGCGAACGCTACAGCGCGATCTTCGAGAACTCGCCCGTGGACCTCGCCTTCGTGGCCATCCACCCGGACGGCCGCATCGTCTGCGAGGACGCCAATCCTGCCTGGGAGCGTCATTCCGGCTATAGCCGCGCGTTCGTGGTCGGCAGGTCGCTGGATGAGATCTTCCCTGCCGAACAGGCAGAATTTGCGACCACGCAGTATCGCCGCGCGATCGAGACCGGGAAGCCCGTCGAATACGAATTCACCACGCGATTTCCGGTGGGAGAAGTATCGCGTCGCTCATTCCTGGTGCCGCTGACCGGCGCCGGCGGACGGGTCGAGCATGTGTTGCTGGCCTCGGTGGACCTCACCGAGATGCGGCGAGTGGAGGCGCAGTTCAGGCAGGCGCAGAAGATGGAGGCGATCGGCCAGCTCACCGGCGGCGTCGCGCACGACTTCAACAATCTGCTCACCGCGATCATCGGCAATCTCGAGCTGCTGCAGCGACGGATCGCCGACCCGCGGGCGCTGGCGAACGTCGATGCGGCGATGCGTGCTGCGATGCGCGGCGGACAGCTTACCCAGCAACTGCTGGCCTATGCGCGCCGGCAGAACCTGATGCCGCGGCCGGTGGACGTCAACGCGGTCATCGTCGGCATGGGCGACCTTCTGCAGCGCAGCCTCGGCGGCCTCGTGCAGGTGGAGACCGATCTCGCGGCCGGTCTTTGGCCGGCGACCAGCGACCCGACGCAGCTTGAACTGGTCATCCTCAACCTTGCGATCAATTCGAGAGACGCAATGCCGACGGGTGGCACGTTGCGCGTCGTGACGTGCAATGTGCCCGAAGCCGATGTCGATCGTCCGGGCTCACTCGAGCCAGGTGATTATGTGCGGATTGCCGTGACCGATTCCGGCATCGGGATGCCGCCGGAGGTTCTGGAGCGGGCGTTCGAGCCGTTCTTTACCACCAAGGATATCGGCAAGGGCAGCGGCCTCGGCCTCGCGCAGGTCTACGGGGTCGCGACACAGTTCGGCGGAACAGCGCGGCTTGCCAGCGAGCCAGGCGCCGGCACGACGGTGGACGTTTTCCTGCCCCGCGCCATGGAAGCACAGGCAGTCGTTGCAAGGCCCGAGCCGCAACCGACGGACACCGCCGGCGGCGACGGTATTGTTCTGGTGGTGGATGATGACACCGACGCCCGCCTGATCGCCGCCACGTTCCTGCGGGAGGCAGGCTATGTGGTCGAGGAAGCCTGCAACGGACCGGAAGCGCGAGATGTACTGGCGGCTGGCCATGTTCGCCTGGCGCTGGTCGATTACGCGATGCCCCTCACGTCAGGTTCCGAGTTCGTGCGTCTGGCGCGTCAGATCCAGCCGAGCCTGCCGGTGATTTATGTGACCGGCGCCGCGGATACGCAGGCGCTGCGCGAGCAGGCGCACGACCCGATCGTAATGAAGCCATACACGCGCGCGACGCTGCTGAACGCCGTCCGCGAACTGCTGCTGGGGACGGCTGCGCCGGCCTGATGCGGGCGGGGCGTTGTCGTCATGGCCCGGCGCTCCCATCCACTCGGCTAACGGTGCAGGGAACGCGCGACGTCCTGAGACCGCTGCAGGGATGGTCGACTCAACTCCGCGGGGAGCGGAGATCACGGCACGTCCCTACGGCGTGATCGCGACCTTCAGCACACCGTCGCGCTGGTGGCTGAACAGGTCGTAGGCTGCCTCGATCTGGTCCAGCTTGAAGCGGTGCGTCACCAGCGGCTTCAGGTCGACCCGCCCGCTGGCGACCACTGCCATCAGCCGGCGCATCCGCTCCTTGCCGCCGGGGCAGAGCGTCGTGACGATCTTCAGGTCCGCGAGCCCCGCAGCGAACGCATCGAGCGGGATCGTCAGGTCGGACGAATACACGCCCAGGCTCGACAGCGTGCCGCCCGGCCGCAGCACGCGCAGGGCGCCGGCGAACGTGCCCTGCGTGCCCAGCGCCTCGATGGCGACGTCGACGCCGCGCCCGTCGGTGAGGCGCATGATCTCCGCCACCGGATCGACCGCCTTGAAGTCCACCACATGGTCGGCGCCCATGCGGCGGGACACCTCCATGCGCGCCGGCACGCTGTCCACCGCGATGATCGTGGTGGCGCCGGCCAGTCGGGCGCCGGCAGTCGCGCAGAGGCCGATCGGTCCCTGTGCGAACACCGCGACCGTGTCGCCGATGCGCACACCGCCGCTCTCGGCGCCGGAAAAGCCGGTGGACATGATGTCCGGGCACATCAGCACCTGCTCGTCGGTCAGACCGTCCGGCACCGGCGCGAGGTTGGCCATCGCGTCCGGCACCAGCACGTATTCCGCCTGGCAGCCGTCGATCGTGTTGCCGAACTTCCAGCCGCCGATGGCCTTGAACCCGTGCTTGGTCCCCACGCCATCCTGGCTGAGGCAGCCGCACAGGCAGGCCGCGGAGTAGCCGGACGGCGTGATGGCGCCGGCGATCACCCGCTGGCCTTCCTTGAACCCGGTCACCGCGGAGCCGAGCTTCTGGATGACGCCCACCGGCTCGTGGCCGATGATGAGGCCGGGGCGAACCGGATATTCGCCCTTCAGGATGTGAACGTCCGTGCCGCAGATTGTCGTGGTGGTGACCCGCATCAGCGCGTCGAGCGGTCCGATGTCGGGGATCGGCTTCTCCTGCAGCACGATACGACCACGCTCGACGAACACCGCTGCTTTCATACTCGGCATTGCCAGGTTCCTTTGATCAACGCCGGTTGTTAGCCGCGCCAACCTCCGGTGGCATTGATCTAGCGCAATGCGCTGGCGGATCAGGCGGCCGGGGACGATCACGATACCGGTAGCGCGCCAGGCGAGACTGAAGGCTCCTCGCGGTGTGAAGCGCTTCAGATACGGGTGCACCCGTCGACGGCAATCTCCGCCTGTCAGCGAAAACAGCAGGAGCTGACGGAGGAGTACCCAATGATGATCTTCGTTTTCGCTGCTCTGACCGTCACTGCCGCCTTCTGGGCCGTCACGGCGCCGCAGTCGCCGAACGACCCGACGACGGATGAGATCATCCACCTCGTTGCGCTGGGTTTCGTCCCATGAAGAAGTTCATCATCGCGGCGCTGGCCTTCACGACCATCATCTGGGGCACGACGGCCGGCGCATTGCGGCAGTCGCAGCAGGAACGGCTGATTGCAGCGGCAGCCGGCGCCGGACTCCGGCTGGTCGATCACGGAAACCGGGGCGGCACCGGGCTGGTCGGTCACGCCGGCTCACGTCCGCATGTGGTGACCGCTGCAATGCCAGCCGTGGTTGGCGGGGAGGCCATTCGCACCTGAAGGTCGGTCTCCCGTGCCTGGTGTTATTCGGCGAGCACCTCCTCCGGCCGCTGTTCCAGCTCATGGTCGTGATGGATGCACAGCGTGGCAATGCCGGATATCAGGCTCACTCCGGCGATCACCAGCAGCCCGCCATCGAAGCTGCCGGTGAGGTCCTTGATGTAGCCCATGACGAACGGGCCGATGAAGCCGGAAATATTGGCGATCGAGTTGATATACGCGACACCGGCGGCCGCGGCGGTACCGCTCAGGAACGCGGTCGGCATTGCCCAGAACACCGGCAGGACGGAAAACACGCCAAATCCCGCGAACGACAGGGCGAACAGGCGGACGTAAGGGTTCGGCGTCAGCGCCGTGGCGACCATGCCGAGCGCCGTGATCATGAAGGCGATGGCGGTGTGGCTCCGGCGTTCCATGGACCGGTCGGAGCGTCGTCCGTACCAGATCATGCTGACGGCGCCGACCGCGAACGGCACCGCGGTCACGAAGCCGGTCTGCAGGTTGGTCAGGCCGAACGCTTTGACGATCTGCGGCAGGAAATAGAAAAATCCGTAGCTGGAGTAGCCGATACCGAAGCCCGCCAGCCCAAGCGTCAGCACGCGTGGATTGCGCAGCACCTCCAATACCGAGGGATTGTGTACCGCCTCGCGCTGCCGCCGTTCGGCGGCCTGGCGCTGCACCAGCCAATCGCGTTCATCGGCCGCGAGCCAGTGCGCCTGGGCGGGCGTGTCGGTCAAATACCACAGCACCACGGCCGACAGGATGACTGCCGGCACCGCCTCGGAGATGAATACCCACTGCCAGCCGCGGAACCCGAGGAATCCGTCGGTGTAGAGGATCGCACTGGATAGCGGTGAGCCGATCACGGCGGAGACAGGAATGGCCACCATGAACATCGCGACCATGCGGCCGCGATAGGCGGCAGGGAAGAACAGGGTCAGGTAGAACAGAATGCCGGGAAAGAACCCGGCTTCGGCAGCACCGAGCAGGAAGCGGATGATGTAAAATGAGGTCTCGCCCTGAACGAAGGCCATGGCGCCGGACAGGATGCCCCAGGTGAACATGATCCGCGCGATCCAGACGCGTGCCCCGTGCGCACCAGGATCAGGTTCGATGGCGTCTCCAGCGCGAAATAGCTGATGAAGAACATGCCGGCGCCCAGGCCATAGACCGTCGAGCTGAATCCGAGATCCTTGTTCATTTCGAGCGCGGCAAAGCCAAGATTGACCCGATCCAGGAATGCAACGAAATAGCAGATGATGACGAACGGGATCAGGCGGCGCGATACCTTCGCCATGGTGCGGGCTTCAAGTGGTTCCATCGTTTCCCTCCCTCGGCATTATTGCAGCAGCGTGCGACCCACATGTCCCGGATCATTCGCGGCGTCCAAGTGGTTGCAGGGTCGAGGAATTGCCGCGGCGTTGTCAAACGCGGGAGGGCGTGTGTTCCCGGTCGTCCCGTCCAACGCCGATGCCGGCGTCGCCGGTTCATCGCTGCGCGCGCGGAAACGTGGCAGGTTGTCGGACGCTCCGCGCAACGAAGAGAACCGCCGGAACCGCGATGCCGATGGCGATCGCCCCCACCATCAGCACGATCGTGATGCCCAGCGCGAGCGTCTCCGCCACCAGCGACGGCGCGGCGCTCTGCTGCACGATCTGGACGCAGCCGATGGCGGCTCGGAAGGCGTAGGCGCCGGGCACCATGGCGACAACGCCGGGAAAGGCGAACGTGACGGCGGGCGCATGAAAATGCCGGGCAAAGACCTGCGCCAGCAACCCCGTCGCCAGCGCGCCGATCAGCGTGCCGGCGATGATGTCGATCCCGAGATGGACGCACAGCGTCCGGGTGGTGTGGCTGGCAACGCCGCACACGATGCATGCCCAGAATACGCGCGCCGGTACGTCGAACAGGAAGGCGTAGCCGAGCGCCGCCAACGCCGAGAACACGGCGTCTTCCGGCACGCCGATCGCCTGCGCCGGCGCGTCCACCGGGATCGCCACGCCGGTCACCACGGTTGCGACGAACAGCCCGAACGCGATCGCGGTGGTGACCACGCCGGCGAAGCCGAGGCGGCTGATCGCGAGGGTCATGTGGTTCCGGATCATGTCCTGCACGCCGTTGATGAACGGCACGCCGGGCACGATGATCATCCCAGGCGCGACCAGGCACAGCGAGGGCGTTCCGCTCGCGCCCAGCAGCACGCCGCCGCCGCCGATGATGCCGCTCAGGGTTGCGGCGGCGAACGGGACGGCGATCGGGTTGGCGTGCCGCCGGCCCATTTCCTGGCGCAGCCATGTCCCGGCGGCGCCGGCCAGCCACGCCACGGCGAATGTCGGCCAATCACCGCCGAACAGGCGGCTCAGGCTGGCAGCGGTCAGGCCGAGCGCGGCGATGACGAGCCAGCGCGGGTATTCCGGCGGCCGGTGTTCGACGACATCGAGTTCGGCCCGCGCCTGCGCCAGACCCAGCCGGCCACTCTCGGCCTCGTCGACCAGGCGGTTGACCGCATTGACCGCTGTCAGGCCGACGTTCATTGCCGGCACCCGGTGGCCGATCTTGGTGCGGAAGTCTTCGCCGGCGACGACGGTCAGCAGCAGCGCCTCGTAGGTCACCATCAGATGCGCCTCGCAGCCGAACGCCGCGGCAAAGCGCGCGACTGCCGTCTCCACGGTCTCGGTGTCGGCGCCGTTCAGCAGCAGCAGGCGGCCGACCAGGAGCGCCAGGTGCGCAACCTCCTCGACCTGCGCCGCATCCGGCGCGCAGGCACCGCTATGTCGCGGTGGCGACATACGGCCTGACCATCTTCATCGGATCGACGACGCGGTCGAACTCCGCCTCCGTCACGTAGCCCAGGTCGAGCGCCGCGGCCTTCAGCGTCAGGTCGTGGTCCATCGCGTGGTGCGCGATCTTCGAGGCCTTGTCGTAGCCGATGACCGGCGCCAGTGCGGTCACCAGCATCAGCGAGCGGTCCACGTATTCCTGGATCTTCTTCAGGTTCGGCTTCGTGCCCTCGACCAGGAATTTGCGGAAGTTCGTGCACCCGTCGGTCATGATCGCGATCGAGTGCATGAGGTTGAAGATGATCAGCGGCTTGTAGACGTTCATCTCCAGATAGCCGCCGGCGCCGCCGAAGCCCGCCGCCACATCGTTGCCCATCACCTGGACGGCGATCATGGTCAGCGCCTCGGCCTGCGTCGGGTTGACCTTGCCCGGCATGATGGACGAACCCGGCTCGTTCTCCGGGATCAGCAGTTCGGCAAACCCCGCGCGCGGCCCGCACGACATCAGCCGGATGTCGTTGGCGATCTTGTAGAGCGACACCGCCAAGGTCCGCAGCGTGCCGGACAGGTGCACCAGGGCGTCATGCGAGCCCTGCACGGTGAACTTGTTCGGCGCGCTGACGAACGGCAGGCCGGTGAGCCGGGCGATCTCCGCCGCGGCGGCCTCGGCAAAGCCGGGAGCGGCATTGATCCCGGTGCCCACCGCGGTGCCGCCGAGCGCCAGCCGGTAAACGCCCTTCATCGCGTCGTCGAGCCGCTCCAGATCGTCGTGCAGCATCCCTGCATAGCCCGACCATTCCTGCCCGAGCGTGATCGGCGTCGCATCCTGCATGTGGGTGCGGCCGATCTTGACGATGTCCTTCCATTCCCCGGCCTTCGCCGCGATCGCGTCGTGCAGTGCGCGGACGGCCGGAACCAGGCGTTGGACCACGCCGAGCGCCGCTGCGATGTACATCGCCGAGGGAAACGAATCGTTGGACGATTGCGACATGTTGACGTGGTCGTTGGGATGCACCGGCGTCTTGCTGCCGAGCGCCGTGCCGGCAAGCTGGCAGGCGCGGTTCGACATCACCTCGTTGACGTTCATGTTGAACTGCGTGCCGCTGCCGGTCATCCAGACGTGCAGCGGAAACATGTCGTGGTGCTGGCCGGCCAGGATCTCGTCGGCGACCCGGACGATCAGGTCGTGGGCCGTGTCGTCAAGCCGCTTGCCGGCATGGTTGGCATTGGCCGCGGCCTTCTTGAGGATGGCATAGGCGGTGATCATCTCGCGCGGGATCAGGTCCTTGCCGATGCTGAAATGCTCCAGCGAGCGTTGGGTCTGCGCGCCCCAGAGCTTGTCGGCGGGGACCTCGACGTCGCCAAGACTGTCGGACTCCTTGCGGTATTCGGTCATGCTGCGATCTCCCGGGGTGCAGGTCGGACCGATGATGCATACCGGAGGCGACGATGGCCACTGCCGCTGCGGCTGCTTGAGAAGGTCGCGGACATGCGCGACGCTGCTCTCCTGCCGACCGTCCGCCAGTGCTTCTAAACGTCGGCGCATTGAAAGGACCGCTCCATGACCGAGGTGAGGGTGCTCTCTGCGTCGGGCCAGATCGGCTCCGGCTTCCTCGAATCGTCGTTCGCCCGCGGCATCGCGCTGGCGCCGCATGTCATCGCCTGCGACGGCGGCTCGACCGATGCCGGCCCCTACCACCTCGGCACGGGGCAGCCGCACTTCTCGCGCGTGGGGGTGAAGCGCGACATGCGCCTGATGATGCTGGGACGCGCGCAGGCCGGCGTGCCGCTGATCGTCGGCTCCTGCGGGTTCGCGGGCGGCGATGCGGGCGTGGACTGGATGCTCGACATCACGCGGGAGATCGCACGCGAGGAGGGGCTGGCGTTTCGCCTGGCGACGGTCCGCAGCGAGCAGGACAAGGACTACCTGAAGCGCCGCTACCGCGAGGGGCGGATCACGCCGCTCAACCCAGCGCCGCCGCTCAGCGAGGCGATCATCGACCGCTCCGCCCACATCGTCGGCATGATGGGACAGGCGCCGATCGCCGATGCGATCGAGCGCGGTGCGGACGTGATCCTGTGCGGCCGGGCGACCGACACGTCGCTGTTCGCGACAGTCCCGGTGATGCGGGGGGCGGGCGCCGGACCGGCCTGGCACGCCGCCAAGATCCTGGAATGCGGTACGGCGTCGACGGTGATCCGCAAGCGGCCGGACAGCATCATGGGCTGGGTCCGCGACGACCACTTCGACATCGAGCCGATGGACCCCGACAGCCGGTGCAGCCCGCAGAGCGTCGCCTCGCACACGCTGTACGAGAACGCCGATCCGTTCCTGATCACCGAGCCGGACGGCACCATCGATTGCCACGGCGCGCGCTACGAGGCGCTGAACGATCGCGCCGTGCGGGTGCACGGGTCGCGGTTCATCCCGTCGGGCCGGACGACGATCAAGCTGGAGGGCGCCGAAAGCGTCGGGCATCAGGCGATCATCATCGCCGGCGTGCGGGAGCCCTACATCATCCGCCAGCTCGACGACTGGCTGGGCGCGATGCGGAGCCGGTTCGCCGCGCGGGTGCAGGAGATCTTCGCGGGCCGACTGGGCGCCGACGACTACGACATCCACGTGCGGGTCTATGGCCGTGACGGCGTGATGGGGCGGCTCGAGCCGCTGGCGCACCAGGTGGGCCACGAGGTGTGCCTGCTGTTCACCATCACCGCCCCGGACGAACCGACGACCGAGGCGATCGCCAAGACCTTCGCCCATTTCGCCCTGCACTATCCGATCCCGGAATGGGGCGGGCTGATCAGCGGCCTGGCCTTCCCGATGGCGCCCGCGCATCTCAGCAAGGGCGAGGTGTTCCGCTTCAACATGAACCACGTGGTCACGCCGGAGCATCCGCTGGAAATGTTCCGCACGGACGTCATGGAGGTCCGGCCATGACCACCCTCGGCGAACTGGCGACGCTCATCCGGTCGAAGAACGCCGGGGCGTTCGTGCTGACGTTCGACGTGATGTTCCAGGACGAGGCGACCTATCGGCGCGTGCTGGCGTCGCAGGTGCTGACGAAGCAACGTTTCGCGGCCATCTACCGGGTGCCGGAGGAAGACGTGATGTTCTTCGAGCACGATGCCGCCCGCGCCATCAAGATATCGATCCCGCGCCCGACCACGCAGGGCGACCTGGACGACGGCGACATGTTCGGCGGGCAACAGCATGGGCCGCTGGTGGACCTGATCGTGCCGGATTGAGCCGACACGTCCGCCGCCAGCAACATCCGGATGGCGGCCAATAATTCTCCCCCTCCCCTTGCGGGAGGGGGTTGGGGGGAGGGGTCGCACCATCGCAAGACAATGCGGTCGGATAACTCCCGGGTCTGACTCCGTGCCGCGGTCCCCTCCCCCCAACCCCGCTCCCGCAAGGGGAGGGGGAGCACTGCACTTTTCTCCAGGAACGGCGTCAGCCGGCCAGCGCGCGCTTGGCCACACTCGCGAGATACCCCGCGGCGGCCGGCAGGATCGCATCGTTGTAGTCGTAGCCTGAACTGTGTAGCGCGCGTCCGTCGTCGGCGGGGCCGTTGCCGATCCACACGAACGCGCCGGGACGGTGCTCCAGGTACCAGGCGAAGTCCTCGCCGGTCATCGCGGGCGCCATGTCGCGCCGCAGCGGCAGACCTGCCGCCACCACCGCGTCGGCCGCCATGTCGCGCTCGGCTGGGGCGTTCACCGTCACCGGATTGCCGCGGCGCAGCGCGACCTCGATCTGCACGTCGCAACTCAGTGCCACGCCGGCGCAGACACGCCGTATCGCCGCCTCAACCTCGTCGCATGTCTGATTGCGCAGCGTGCGCATGGTGCCGCGCAGCACGGCCTCGCCCGGAATTTGATTGGCCGCGGTCCCCGCCTCCATCGTGGCGACCGAGATCACCACCGCATCCAGCGGATCGACGTTGCGCGACACGATCGTCTGCAGGGCGAGCAGCAGGTGCGCCGAGGCCACGACCGGATCGCGCGTCAGATGCGGCAGGGCGGCGTGGCCGGACACGCCCTTCACGCGGAACTCGATCCGTCCGCCGGATGCCATCACCGCCGCATCGTGCACCGCGACCGTGCCCGCATCCAGGCCAGGCCAGTTGTGGTAGCCGAAGATCCGCTCCATCGGGAAGCGCTCGAACAGCCCGTCGGCGATCATGCTCTTCGCCCCGCCGCCACCCTCCTCGGCGGGCTGGAACACCAGATGCACCGTGCCCGCCCACGACGTGTCCTGCCGCAGCAGCGCCGCAGCGCCGAGCAACGACGTGGTGTGCCCGTCATGGCCGCAGGCATGCATCACGCCCGGATTGCCGGACGCATAGGGCAGGCCGGTCGTCTCGGCGATCGGCAGCGCGTCCATGTCGGCGCGCAGTCCGACGCTGCGGTTCGACTGGCCGCAACTGATCGTCGCCACGACGCCATGACCGCCCACGCCGGTGACGAACGGAACGCCCAGTTCACGCAGCCGGGCGCAGACGAAGGCCGCGGTCTCCTGCTCGTGCAGCGTCAGTTCGGGATGCGTGTGCAGATGGCGGCGCCAACCCGTCAAGGTCTCGGCGAGTGCTGTGTCCATGGACGTTCCGGGTAGCCGGTCCCGCGCGCGGGCGCAACCATTTGGACGCGGCGCGATCCTGGGCGTAGGCTCGGCGCAACAGCTTGCAACACCGGAGGAGGGAACCAGTGCAGTACAATCGCATCTCTGCGGATTGCCATCTCGACATGCCGTGGATGCCGCCGGATCTGTTCACGTCCGAGGCGTCGCGGGAACTGCGCGATCGGATGCCGTACGTCGCGGACGGGCCGGACGGACCGCAATGGGTCACCAAGTCCGGCGCCACGTTCGGCCTGAAGAACGGCGTGGGACCGTCGGGCGCCAAGCTGGTGCCGGGACAGAATCGCCGCGTGGACATCATGGCCGAGACCGGCCTGTTCGCCGATGGCCAGAAGGACATCCGCCGCGTCAGCGATCCGCATCTGCGCAAGAAGGACATGGAGCGCGACGGCGTCGATGCCGAGGTGATCTTCGGCATTCTGGGGTCCGCCTCGAAGCTGAAGGACCACGAGGCGGCGGCGGAGATGTTCCGAATATACAACGACTGGCTGAAGGATTTCTGCAGCCACTATCCGGATCGCCATATCGGGCTGGCCTGCCTGCCCTACGGCGACATCGACTGGGCGGTGCAGGAGATCCATCGCTGCGCCAAGATGGGCCTGAAAGGACTGGAGCTGTCCTGCTCGTGGGACATGGAGCCGATGTGGCACCCGTGCTGGGAGCCGCTGTGGCAGGCGGTCAGCGACGTGCAGCTGCCGCTGCATTTCCACACGTTCCCGACCACGCCGCCGCGCGCTCGCGAAATGGCGTCCGGCCAGGTGCGACGGGCCGCGATGTTCACCGGCGTGTCGGCGTTCCAGATGGGGCTGATCCACATCCTGGCGGCGATGATGGGCGCCGGTGTGTTCGAGCGTTACCCGCGCCTGCGCGTGTCGTTCGGCGAGAGCGGCATCGGCTGGATCCCGTATGCGCTGGACCGCATGGACTTCGAGTTCGAGGACCGGTTCCGCGATCTGATGAAGCTGAAGCCGAGCGAGTACTGGCAGCGCCAGTGCAAGGCGACGTTCCAGTTCGATCCGATCGGGCCGAAGCTGCTCAATGTGAACAACCTGATGACGGTGGACACGCTGATGTGGGGGTCCGACTACCCGCATACGGACGGCATCTGGCCGGAGTCGACGAAGTATATCGAGGAGCAGTTCCAGGGCCTGTCGGCCGAGGACATCCACAAGATCACCTGCGAGAATGCGGCGAAGTTCTATAACCTGACGAACTGACAGCCTGGTCGATAGGGGGTGCGATGACATCGGAGCCGGCGCATTCGGCGCAGGATGCATCGCACTCCCCTGCCGGCCTGCGTACCGGCGCGGAGTACCTGTCGGCGATCCGCGACGATGGTCGGCAGGTCATCTACGACGGCGAAGTGGTCAGGGACGTAACGTCCCACCCGGCCTTTCGTGGCGCCGCCCAATCGATAGCCGGCCTCTGGGATATTGCCGCCGATCCCGCCAACCGCGAGCTGATGACCTACCCCTCGCCCGGGACCGGCAAGCCCGTGCTCTGGTGCTACCATGTCCCGCGGCGGCCGGAGGACCTGCGTCCGCGACGCCGCATGATCCAGCGTTGGAGCGAGCACACCTTCGGCCTGATGGGGCGCACGCCCGATCATGTCGCCGGATTCTTCGCGGGTTTCGCCGCCAATCCGGGGTTCTTCGCGGCTGCCGGGCAGCGCTATGCCGACAACCTGGTCGCGTTCTACGAGTACGCCCGCGACAACCATCTGTACATCTCCTATGCCCTCGCCCCGCCGCAGATCGACCGCAGCAAGCCGTCGCATGCGCAGGCAGACCCGACGCTGTGTGCCGGCGTGGTCGGCGAGCGCGACGGGGGCATTGTCCTGAAGGGTGCGCAGCAGCTCGCGACCGGCGCGCCGTTCTCCGATTACCTGTTCCTCAGCTGCATTCATCCGCAGGTTCCCGGCGACGAGAACCATGCGATCAGCGTGGCGATACCGATCAATGCGCCCGGCATGAAGATCTATGCGCGGCGGTCCTATGCAACGAACGCCGTCAGCGCCTTCGACTATCCGCTGTCGAGCCGGTTCGACGAAACGGATGCCCTCATCACGCTCGACAACGTCTTCGTCCCGTGGGAGCGCGTGTTCATCTATCGCAACGTCGAGCTTTGCCGTGATCAATGGAGGAAGACGCCGTCCCACATCTACGGCAACTACCAGGCGCAGATCCGCTATGCCACGAAGCTGCGGTTCCTGCTCGGGGTCATGAAACACCACTGCGAAATCACCGGCGTCGACTCACTTCCGGCGAGCCAGGCACAGCTCGGTGAGATGGCGGCGCTGGCGTCGATCGTCGACATGATGGTTGAGGCACAGGAGATCCGCGCGACGGTCGAGGATGGCGTGGTATGGCCCTCCAGGGTCGCGCTCTATTCGATCATGGCGCTGCAATCCAGCCTCAATCCGCGGCTGATCGATCTGGCGCGCGACCTGAGCGGCGGCGCAATGATCATGCTGCCCTCGTCACGCATGGACTACGACAATCCCGAGACCGCGCGCGAGCTTGAGCGGTACGTCGCTTCACCCGGCTACCCATCGAAGCGGCGGGTCGCGCTGTTGAAGCTTGCGTGGGACCTGATCGGCAGCGAGTTTGGCGGGCGCCATCAGCAGTACGAGAAGTTCTATGGCGGTCCGGCAGCAACCAACAAGCTGCATCTTTATCGGAACTATGATTTTGCGACTGCGAAACAGCTTGCGGAAGCCGCACTGGTGGAATTTTAAGGGTAGCTTCGACGCGCGCGCCGGCGAAGCCTTACAATTTGACCAACTGATGCGGGCTTTGCGATCGTCGTGGCCGGGCATGATCCGTGCCGCCCGGTTCGCCATCAACGCGATACGCGATCGGCGATCGCGTCGACCGGACGCGGCAACACGGCCAACACCTCGTGCCGCAGCCGATGCAGCAGCGAACCGCGGTGCGCGGCGTCGACCGTGTGCAGATAGGCACGCGCGCCGGGCGACAGGCGCCGATGCGCCACACCAACCGACAGCCCGACCGCGGCATAAAGCGCGTGCAGCGTCTGCCAAAGCGCGGCGTTGCGAGCACCCTTCAGCAGGTATCCGGCGATGCGTGGCGCCAGCGACGGCCAGGGCTGGCCCCACTTCCGTTCGATGTAAAGCCGGTTGCGCACGAAATAGAACCAGCGCGTTCCGGACCAGGCGAAGCGCCGCTCCGGGCTGACCTTGTGGCGGATCGCGATGTCGCCGCGATACCGGATGCGCCAGCCCAATGCGATGGCCCGCAGGCAAAAGTCGAATTCCTCCCAGCAGAAGAACAGCGCCTCGTCGTAGCCGCCGCATGCATCCCAGGCGGCGCGGCGGATCGCGTGCCCGGCGCCCACGAATGTGGCCGCATCGAACGCTTCGCCGGCGCGCTCCAGCAGGCTGACCGGGTAACCCCACGAAGAAAGATCATCCGCGCCGGTTGCATGCAGGACGATCCTGCAGCCGATGGCGGCAATCGTCGGATCGGTGTCCAGCGCAGCGACCGCGCGTGCAAGCGTCTGCGCGTCGGCGAACTCGGCGTCGTTGTCCAGCCCTGCGATGACGCGGCCATGTCCGAGCGCCGTGCCGCGATTGCGACCGCCCGCCACGCCGCGGTTGCAGCCGAGCGCAACCAGCGTGGCATCCTCGCGCGGCGCAACGACGGCGACGAGCCGTGCCAGGGTCTCCGGTCGCGAACCTTGATCGACGATGAACACGTGGCGCGACACGCCGGTCTGCGACAGCGCCGAACGGATCGCTGCCTCGGTCTCGTCCGGCCGGTCGAGCGACAGGATCACCACGTCGGCGTCATAATCGCCGACCGGTGCGCCGGCCGCGCCCGCGAGATGGCGCATGCTCACTCGCCCCCGCCGACTGCCGGGATGGCAAGATAGGCCAGCCGCTTCAGCTCCTTCCGCCCGCAGGCAACCTGCTCGAGCACGAGGCCGCAAACGAACGAGAGCGCAGCCGCCAGCACCAGACCCGTTGCAAGCAGGGCGGTCGGAAGCCGCGGAACCAGGCCGGTGCGCAGGAAATACAACACCACCGGCAGACCGAGGCCGATACCCGCTGGCGAACAGGACCGCACCTGTCGCGCCGAATGATTGCAGCGGCCGCTCCTGCTTCACCAACTTCATGATGGCGTGCAGGATGCGCAGCCCGTCGCTCACAGTGTGCAGCTTCGATCGCGATCCGGCGGAACGGCCGCGATAGTTCGTGGCCATCTCGCCGATCGGCATCTTCAGCTCCAGCGCGTGGATGGTGAATTCGGTTTCCGTCTCGAATCCGGCCGACGAGCGCCGGGAACGACTTGACGAAGCGACGGCTGAACACGCGGTAGCCCGAGAGCAGGTCGCTGACACGATTGCCGAACACCCGGCAGACCAGGAAACTGAGCAGCCTGTTGCCGATACGATGACCTGGCCGATAGGCAGCGTCGCTCACCGGCAGCCGCGCCGCGGTGACCATGTCGAGCTGGTCTGCCAGCAGCATGTGCACCATTCCCGATGCCGCTTCGGCATCGTAGGTGTCGTCGCCGTCGACCAGCACGTAGACGTCCGCTTCGACATCGGCGAACATGCGGCGCACGACGTGGCCCTTGCCCTGAAGGGTCTCCCGCCGCACCACGGCTCCGGCGGCTCGCGCGACAAGGCGTGTGCGGTCGGAGGAGTTGTTGTCGTAAACGTAAACGGCCGCGTTCGGCAGGCTGGCGTGGAAGTCGGCGACCACGCTGGCCGACCGAGAGTTCCTCGTTGTAGCAGGGTATCAGCACGGCGATGCGGATATCCCGCGGCGATGCACTGCTCAGACCGTCGATGCTGCGGCAAGTCGCGTGTGACGATCGGTGTAGGTCTGCAGCATGAGCGTGCCCTCGCGGCGCCTCCGCTCAGTAGGCGTTGCGCATGGCGAGGATCGACACTGCCGTCCGCGCCATGATCACGAAATCGAGCCACAGGGACCAGTGGTCGATGTACTCCAGATCGGCATCGAGACGCCGGAGCAGTTTCTCCTCGGTGTCGGTCTCGCCGCGCCAGCCGCGGACCTGCGCGAGACCGGTGATGCCCGGCAGTACGCGATGGCGTGCAGCATAGCGCGGCGAGACCAGTTCGAACGGCCTGCCGCCGGCGCAGGTGCCAGGTGCATGCGGCCGCGGTCCGACAATCGACATCTCGCCGCGCAGCACGTTGAACAACTGCGGCAACTCGTCCACCGATGCGTGCCGCAGAACAGCGCCGACGCGGGTAACCCTGGGATCGCGCCGCGTGGTCTGCCGGAGCCTGCCGCGATCCGGCGCACAGTGATACATCGTGCGGAATTTCAACATGTCGAAGCCGACATTGGCGAAACCGATGCGACGCTGCCGGAACAGCACGCGCCCGGGGCTTTCCAGGCGGATCGCCAGAGCCGCTGCGAGCATGACCGGAGAAAACACGGTGAGCACCAGCAGCGCGATCGTGATGTCGGTCAGCCGTTTGACCGCACCACGCCATCCGCTGATCGGCAGGCGCGCCGGTTCGGAACACGAGGTCGGTGGGATCGTCGGAGCAAACGACCAGGAAACTGCCCGGTCGATGGTAGTGCCGCTCGCCTGGAACATAGCCGCGCCCTTGACGTCATCGGGCCGATGACCACGCGTTGTTTTGGCGCGCTATACGAGATTTTCCATTGCGATATTCGCTCCAATCGCTGAGCGCCGGGTTAATGCGCGGCACAAATCGGTGCGAAATCGAACCGGCCCTCCGGCCAGCGGAATCCTCAGCGGAATACCATCGTCCGCGAGAGGCTGAAATTCAGGAACATGCCCGCGACCGCACCGGCGGCAACCGCCCAGACCGGCTCGGCGGCGCACAGCGGCACGAACGTGACCAACGCCGCATAGGTGCCCCTGTTCAGCACGAAGCCCGCCAGATTGACCAGCAGGAAGCGGGCCCACTGGTGATGCGCCGGACCGCTCCCCTTGCCGCGAAAGGTCCATAGCCGGTTGAGGATCCAGTTCACGCTGGCCGCCACCCCGTAGGCGACCACGCCGGCGCCGTAGAGCCCGAGCGAGCGGCGCAGCGCATAGACCGTTGCGGTGTCCGCCACGAAGCCGACGATCCCGACGGTCCCGAACATCAGGAACTGCACCAGCGTGACGATGCGCGCCGGTGTGGCGATGCGCCGCACCGGCGGTGGAAGCTGGGTCGCGAGACGGAGCAGCAGGGCGTGCATTGTGCGGTCAGTGGCCAGTGACCGGCCCCCAGTATAGAAGGTCGCGCCTTCGACCAAGCCTTCCAAGGACAGCAGCCCATGCGACGACGCGAATTCCTGGCCGGATCGGCCGCCACCCTGGCACTGCCGGCCATCGCCCGGGCGCAGGGCAGCCGGGTGCTGAAATTCATTCCGCAGTCCGACCTGACCGTGCTGGATCCGGTATGGACCACGGCCTACGTCACGCGGAACCACGCCTTCATGGTGTTCGATACGCTCTACGGCCAGGACAGCAGCTACAAGGCGTCGCCGCAGATGGTCGCCGGGCACGTCGTGGAGAATGACGGCAGGCTATGGCGGCTGACCTTGCGCGACGGGCTGAAATGGCATGACGGGGAGCGCGTTCTGGCACGCGACTGCGTGGCTTCGGTGCAGCGCTGGGGCAAGCGCGATGCGTTCGGCCAGGCGCTGCTCGCCGCCACCGACGAATTGTCGGCCCGCGACGACAGGACGATCGAGTTCCGCCTGAAGAAGCCGTTCCCGCTGCTGCCCGACGCGCTGGGAAAATCGCCGTCGTTGATGTGCGCGATGATGCCGGAACGGCTCGCCAGGACCGACGCCTTCACCCAGGTTGCCGAAATCGTCGGCAGCGGGCCGTATCGGTTCGTGCCGGGCGAGCGAGTGCCCGGCGCGCGCGCCGTCTATGAGCGGTTCGCCGATTACGTGCCGCGGTCCGAGGGCACGCCTGACTGGACCGCGGGACCCAAGGTGGTGAATTTCGACCGGGTGGAGTGGACCACGATCCCGGACGCCTCCACTGCCGCCAGTGCCTTGCAGAGCGGCGAGCAGGATTGGTGGGACTATGCGACCGCCGATCTGCTGCCGCTGCTGCGCGGGGCGAGGAACCTGAAGGTCGCGGTGCAGGACCCGTCCGGGCAGTGCGCGATGATGCGGTTCAACTTCCTCCAGCCGCCGTTCGACAATCCGGCGATCCGGCGTGCGCTGCTCGGGGCGGTGAACCAGGCGGACGTCATGACCGCCGTGGCGACCGAGGACACCGCGATGTGGCACGTGCCCTCGGCGTTCTTCTGCCCGGGCACGCCAATGGCGAGCGATGTCGGCATCGCGGCGCTGACCGGGCCGCGCGACTACGCCAAGGTGAAAGCCGACCTCGCGGCCGCCGGCTACAAGGGGGAGCGGGTGGTGCTGCTCGCCGCCACCGACTTCCCGGTGCTGAAGGCAATGTCGGATGTCTGCGCCGACATGCTCACGAAGGCCGGGCTGAATGTGGACTATCAGGCGCTCGACTGGGGCACGGTCAACCAGCGGCGGGTGAAGAAGGACCCGGTGGCGCAGGGCGGCTGGAGCTGCTTCTGTACCGCCTGGGCCGGCACGGACATGATCAATCCCGCCGGCCAGCTGGCGCTGCGAACCAACGGCGCGAACGCCTGGATCGGCTGGCCCGACGACCCCAGGCTCGAGGCGCTGCGCCAGGACTGGTTCGACGCGCCCGACCTCGCGGCACAGCAGGCGGTCGCGCGCAACATCCAGGCGGAGGCGTTTCAGTTCCTGCCGTATCTGCCGCTCGGCCAGTATCTGCAGGCGACGGCCTATTCGACGAAGCTCACCGGCGTGCTGAACGGGTTCGCACTGTTCTGGAACGTGCGGCGCATTGGGTAGCGCGCCGGCCGGCAGATTTTGCCGTATATCAACATTGCTGGGCATCCCCTGCCGGGGCCGGCCGCGCGAGGCCCACGGCTGCGCGCCGTTCTGCCGCCGGCACCGGACTTGCAGTTTCAGGCACACCACAGTTTCGGTGGCAGCTTACGCACAGGAGCCCGGTATCGTGTCCATTGACAGCATCACGTCCAGCATCTGGACGAGACCACCCGCGCAATCGCAGCCAGGTGTCGGCGGCACCTGGAGTGCCGATCCGCCGCCGGAGGCCGGCACCGCCGCGCCCACCGCGACTGCGTCGGCGACCGGCGCCTCGGCCGCCGGGTTCGCCAGCCCGTTCCAGCAGCTGGCCACGGACATCCAGTCGCTGCTGGTCCAGGCCCAGGGCGGCACCACGTCGACTGCCTCGGCGGCCAGCGCAACCGGGCCGGCGACCGCTGCCGATCCCGAACAGCAGCTGACAACCGACCTGCAGACGCTGATGGCGCAGATGCAATCAGGCTCCGGCAGCGATGCCGCCGGCCAGACTGCGGCTGCCGGTCAGGCCCAACCGCATCACCATCACCACCATCACCATCAGGGTGGTGCGGCGGCATGGATGCGGCGAGCCAGCCCGGGGGCACGACGGCGTCCGCGTCCGCCGCGACGGCCAACGGATCGTCAGGCACGACGTTGTCCAGCAGCGACGCGACGGTGTCGCGGGCCTTTGCGGCCGACATCGTGCAGGCGTTGCAGGCCTATGGCGGAACGACCTCCACCACGTCGTCATCCAGCCTGACCGCATAACCCGCCCGGTGGCGTTGCCCCCGGACCCCCACCAAAGGCAAAGCCTTTGGAATCCAATTCCAAAGTAACGGGTTCCAAGGGCTGCGCCCTTGGCGGAGTCCAGAGGCAGCGCCTCTGGTGGGGTTCGGGGTGAAACCCCGAGCACGATTGCCCTGGTGAAGGACTATCGTCTGGTCAACTCGGCATGGATTTCCGCTGCCAGCGCGGGATTGGCGCGCCTGATCTGCGCGGCGCGCAGACAAGCGGCGATATCGGAGCTTCGCTGCGTCTGAAAGTACTCCAGGAACAACAGATCCGCCACAGCGCCCTGGTCATTCACCTGTCGCAGCGCGCGGCGGAGCGCTTCGGTACGTGGGCCGTTCAGTTCAGCACCATCGCCTTGCATGGCATCCTCTACTGGATCGTGGCGCATGCCGCAGTTAGGCTTTGCAAGGCGCATGTGCCAGCCCGGCAGTATGACGCTACGGTTAATTCAACGTGTGTTGACAACCACGTGTGGGACGCGCGCAGAAATCTATCCTCGAAGGTGGCAGGCCACCCAGTGTCCGGCGGCGGTCTGTCGCAACGGCGGCTTTTCCGTACTGCATAGCGGCAGCTCGCGGATCGGGCAGCGCGTATGAAAATGGCAGCCCGTCGGCGGGTGGATCGGGTTCGGTACGTCGCCCTGCAGATGGATGCGCTGGCGCTTCGCCGTCGGGTCGGGAATCGGCACCGCCGACAGCAGCGCCTCGGTGTAGGGATGCAGCGGCGCGGCATAGAGATCGGACGCGGCGGCAAGCTCGACGATGCGTCCGAGATACATCACCGCGACGCGCGTGCTGATATGCTCCACCACGGACAGGTCGTGCGCGATGAACAGATAGGTCAGGCCAAACCGGTCCTGCAGGTCCTCCAGCAGGTTGATCACCTGCGCCTGGATCGACACATCGAGCGCGGAGACCGGTTCGTCGCACACGATCAGCTTTGGCGACACCGCAAGCGCGCGGGCGATGCCGATGCGCTGCCGCTGGCCGCCGGAGAACTCGTGCGGATAGCGCCGCATGTGGTCGGGGTTCAGCCCGACCGTCTCCAGCAGTTCGGCCACGCGGTCTTCGAACGCGCGGCGGCCTCTGGTCAGGCTGTGGATGATCAGCGCCTCGCCGATGATGGCGCCGACGGTCATGCGCGGATTGAGCGATGCATACGGGTCCTGGAAGATGATCTGCATGTCGCGGCGCATCGCACCGAGCGATGCGTGATCGAAGTCCGTCACGTTGCGGCCGGCAAACCAGATTTCCCCCGCGGTCGGCTCGGTCAGCCGAAGGATGCAGCGTCCGGTGGTCGATTTGCCGCAGCCCGATTCGCCGACCAGACCCAGCGTCTCGCCGGCGGCAATTTCGAAGCTGACGTGATCGACCGCATGCACCTGGTCGACCTCGCGACTGAATATGCCGCCCTTCACGGGGAAATTCTTCACCAGCTCCAGGACACGCAGCAACGGCTCGCTCATGGCACGGCGGTTTCCCGGATCAATACAGCACGCATGCAACCTTGTGGCCGGCTTCGACCACACGAAGCTCCGGCACCGCTTCGGTGCATTCCGGTTTGGCGAACCTGCAGCGCGGCGCGAAGCGACAGCCTGGCGGCGGATCGATCAGGCTCGGCACGATGCCGGCGATCGCCTCGAGGCGCACGCGCTTCCCCGCATCCCTGTCGATCCGCGGGATCGAGCGGATCAGGCCCTGGGTGTAGGGATGCAGCGGACTGGCGAACAGGCGCTCGACCGAGGCCTCCTCGACGACGCGTCCGGCATACATCACCACCACCCGCTGCGCGGTCTCCGCAACCACGCCCATCGCGTGGGTGATCAGCATGATCGCCATGCCGAGCCGCGATTTCATCTCGTTCAGCAGGTCGAGGATCTGCGCCTGGATGGTGACATCGAGCGCCGTGGTCGGCTCGTCGGCGATCAGCAGCATGGGATTGCACGACAGCGCCATCGCGATCATGACGCGCTGGCGCATGCCGCCGGAGAACTGGTGCGGATAGTCGTGCACGCGGCGCTCCGGCGTCGGGATGTTGACCAGACGCAGCATCTCGACGGCGCGGTCCAGCGCGTCGCGCCGGTTCAGGCCCTCGTGCAGCCGGATGGTTTCCGCAATCTGGTGCCCGACCGTGTAGACCGGGTTCAGCGAGGTCATCGGCTCCTGAAAGATGATGGCGATTTCCTTGCTGCGGATCCGGCGCATTTCATCGGGGCCGAGCGGCACGAGGTCACGCCCCCGCCACAGCACGCTGCCCGCGACGATGCGACCCGGCGGCATCTGGATCAGCTTGAGGACGGTCATCGCGGTCACTGTCTTGCCGCAGCCGGATTCGCCGACCACGCCCAGCGTTTCGCCGCGGTCGATGGTCAGGTCCACGCCGTCGACCGCGCGCACCATGCCATCGTCGGTCGCGAAGTGGGTTTTGAGCCCGCGTATCTCGAGCAGCCGTTCAGCCATGCGTCACAGGACGCGACGCGGGTCGAGCGCGTCGCGCAGGCCGTCGCCGATGAAGTTGATGGTGAGCACCGCAAGGAAGATTGCCCCGCCGGCGAACAATGCCCAGTGCGGTGCCACGTCGAGCTGATCCTTGGCGTCGAACAGAAGGCGGCCCCAGGTCGGGATGTCCGGCGGAAATCCGAGCCCGAGGAACGACAGCGTCGATTCGGTGATGATGGCGGCGGCCACGTCGATCGTGCCGGCGACGATCACCGGGCCGAGGGCGTTCGGCAGGACGTGGCGCACGACCACGCGGAACGTCGAGGCGCCAAGCGCGCGCGCCGCCTCGACGAATTCCTTCTCGCGCAGCGCGAAGAACTGCGCGCGCACCAGCCGCGCCACGATCATCCAGCGGAACGCGCCGATCGCCGCAACGATGAGGACGAAGATCCCGGCCTCCGGCCCGACCAGCGACTTCAGCGTGTCGCGGAACAGGTACATGATCAGCAGCAGCACCGGCAGCGGCGGCAGCGACAGGAACAGGTCGGTCAGCCACATCAGCGCCGCATCGACGCTGCCGCGCGACACGCCGGCGAGCGAGCCGACGATGGTGCCGACGATGACCGATACCGCCATCGCCGCCAGTCCGACCGCGAGCGAGATGCGGCCGCCATAGATCATGCGCGCGAGCAGGTCCTGACCAAGATCGTCGGTCCCCAGCGGATGCGCCCAGCTCGGCCCCTGGAGTTGCGCGGTGAAATCGATGTCGTTGATCTGGACGCGCCACACCAGGGAACCGAACGCGACCGCGAGGATCATCGCGAACAGGATCACGGCGCTCGCCACCGCGAGGCGATGACGGCGGAAGCGCCGCCACGCGTCCATCCAGGGCGTGGCGCGCCGCGTCCGCGCCCTGGACGGGACGACGACGGTCGCCGCGTCAACGGTAGGAGATGCGTGGGTCGAGCCAGCCATACAGCAGGTCCGCGATCAGGTTGAACAGGACGACCAGGCAGGCGAAGACGAACGTCACCGCCATGATCACCGGCGTGTCGTTGGCAAGGATCGAACTGATCAGCAGCGATCCGATGCCGGGCACTCGGAAGATCTGCTCGGTCACGATGGCGCCGCCGAACACGATCGGCATCTGCAGCGCGATCAGCGTGACCACGGGGATCAGCGCGTTGCGCACGATGTGCTTCATCACGACGGCGCCCTCGGGCAGCCCCTTCGAGCGTGCGGTGGTGACGTAGTCGAGACGGGTCACGTCGAGCACCGCGGAGCGCACGAAGCGCGTCCAGGTCGCACCCTGGAACAGCCCGAGCACCGCGATCGGCATGATCGACTGTCTGAATTCCGCCCACCACCAGGCCAGTCCGGTCGCGGCAAGATCCGAGCGATACACGAACGGCAGCCAGCCCAGGCCGACGCTGAACACCAGGATGAACACGATGCCGGTGAAGAAGGGAGGCAACGAAAAGCCGACCAGCGCGAACGTGCTGGCGATCTGGTCGAAGATCGAATAGGGCCGCGTTGCGGCGTAGATGCCGACCGGCAGCGCGATCAGCAGCGCCAGGACCTGCGATGCGCCGATCACGCCGAGGGTCGTCGGCAGGCGCTGCAGGATCAGCGTATCGACGTTCATCCGGCTGACGAAGGAAAAGCCCCAGTCGCCGTGCAGCATGGCGGAGAGCCAGTGCAGGTAGCGCACCGGGATCGGATCATCGAGGCCGAACTTGAGCCGCAGCGCGGCCTGCACCTCCGGCGGAATGGCCGGGTTGGTGGCGAGTTCCCCGAACGGGTCGCCCGGCGCGAGCGCCAGCACGGTGAACAGCACGATGCTGATCCCGAGCAGGCTCGGCACCGCGATGAGCAAGCGGCGGATAAGGTAGCGCTTCACGGGCACGCTCGCGCGAAGCCGGCAGCCGTCCAGTGCTATTCTCCCGCTCCCCTCGCGGAGGGGGCGGGGGCAGGGGGCCGCCAACGCAAAGCAATGTGGCCGAATAAATACCACGTCTGACTTGGTCCGCGTTCTCCCTCCCCCCAACCCCCTCCCGCAAGGGGAGGGGGAGCACGTCTCTCCAGCCGCGACCGTTGTCCTGACGCCTGTAGGGACATGCCCTGTCATGACGATGGGTGTGCGACCGTTGCGTCACCTGGCCGTTTCCCCGACTCAGGCGTCGCGATACCAGTCCTGCAGCGCATACGTGTTGTTGTCCCAGCCGCTCAGCGGCGCGTGCAGGTTGTTCGCAACCGCCGCCACGCCGGGACGCGCGACCACCGGGATGACCACCACGTTCTTGATCACCAGGTCGTTCATGGCGATGAACAGCGCCGCCCGCTTCACCGGGTCGAGCTCCTTCTCGCTCGCCGGTGCAGCCTGTCGTACTCCTCGTTCTGCCATCGGGTGATGTTGCGGCCCTGGAACTTGTTCGCCTTGCTCGCGATCTCGCTCGACAGGAACTGCCGCATGAAGACGCCGGGATCCGGCTGGGTCATCGTCGTGGTGAACATCTGCAGATCGCAGGCGAAGTGCGGGTAGGTATCCAGATTCGCCACGTCCGACGAGAAGAAGACCGAGGCGGTCACCGATTTGATCTCGACGTCGATCCCGGCCTTCTGGCAGGACTGCTTCACGATCGCCTGGGTCTTCTGCCGCGGCGCGTTGATCGAGGTTTGGAACACCACTTTCAGCTTCACGCCGTTCTTTTCCCGGATGCCGTCGGCGCCCGGCTTCCAGCCGGCGTCGTCCAGCAGTTTGATCGCCTTGTCGACGTTGAACTCGTAGTGCGTGTTCTTCGAGACGAACTTCTCCGGCGCGTTCACGAAGTTGGCCGTGTCGAGGCCGGTGCGGCCGTAGATGTACTGGTGCACCGACGCCCGATCGACCAGCAGATTGAGCGCCTGTCGCACCGCCGGATCGGTCAGGAACGGATGCTTCGTCTTGATGCTCGACCGTTCGCCGTCGACCTCGGTCCAGGGGTCGGTGTTGTTGAGCTGAATATGCTCGAGGCTGCCGCCCGGCAGGATCTGCGCATGACCCTTGCCGCCGGCCTCGAGCCGCTTCAGGATTTCGTCTTCCACCTGCATGTTCCAGGCGAAGTCGTATTCGCCGGTCTGCAGCACGGCGCGCGCGGCCGAGACGGCATCGCCGCCGCCCTTCATCTCGATGGTGTCGAAATACGGCCGGTTCGGCATGTGGTAGTCGGGATTGAGCTTGCCCTGCACCAGATCGCCCGGTTTGAAATCGACGAACAGGTACGGGCCGGTGCCGACCGGCTTCAGGTTGGCCGGCGCCTCGCGCGACTTGGCGCCCTTGTACGGCTCGAACAGGTGCTTGGGGATGATCATGCCGAAGGCGCCGACGAACGCATCGGCAAAGAACGGCGTCGGCTTCTTGAACTCCACGCGGATGGTGTGGTCGTCGAGCTTGACGACCTTCACGTCCTGATAGCTGCCGATGGTCACCGCGGCGGTCGCCGGATCGGCGGAGTATTCCCAGTTGAACACGCAATCATCGGCGGTGAACGGATGGCCGTCGTGCCACTTCACGCCCTGCTTGAGCTTCCAGGTCACCGACGTGCCGTCCTCGGCCAGGCCGCCGTTCTCGACGGTGGGGATTTCGGCGGCAAGCACCGGCACCAGGTCGCCGTCGGCGTTCCATCCGGCCAGCGGCTCGTAGAACACGCGCGAGCCGTCCTGGTCCTTGGTACCGACCGCGAAATGCGGATTGAGCAGGGTCGGACCCTGCCACCAAAGCACCTTGAGCGCCCCGCCGCCGCCGCGCTTCGTCGGCTTGTAGACCGGCATTCTCCGCCGCGACGGCCACGCCGGAGGAGGCCAGCATCTGCGTCGCGAGCGGCGCGGTCAGGCCAAGCGCGATCATCCGCGCGGTGAACGCACGGCGCGAGAGCCTACCGCGCCGCACGTTCTCGATCGCGCCACGCAGTTCACGTTCGTTCATGGTGGTTAGCCTTTCTCCCAGATTGGCGACCGGCGGTTGATTTGCCGTGCAGCCCGAGGAGACGATGCTAGGCACCATCGGGAGCGGACACAACCAGGAGGCTTTGCCTCCTGGACCTCCAGCAAAGGCGCAGCCTTTGCAATCCATCAATTTTGCCGGTCCCCAGCCCAAAGTGACGGGTTCCAAGGGCTATGCCCTTGGCGGAGTCCAGAGGCAGAGCCTCTGGTCGGGGTGCGGGGTGAAACCCCGCGTCTAATATCGATACTCGTCGTGCTTGAACGGCCCCGCCACCGCAACACCAAGGTATTCCGCCTGCTGCGGCGAAAGTTTCGTCAACGTGGCGCCGACCTTCGCCAGGTGCAGCGCCGCCACCTTCTCGTCCAGCGCCTTCGGCAGCGTATACACATTGCGTTCGTATTTGCCGGCGGGCGCGTTGAACAGTTCGATCTGCGCCAGCACCTGATTGGTGAAGCTCGCGCTCATGACGAAGCTCGGATGGCCGGTGGCGTTGCCAAGGTTCACCAGGCGTCCCTCGCTGAGCACGATCAGCCGCTTGCCGTCGGGGAACACGACCTCATCGACCTGCGGCTTGACGTTCTCCCATTTGTAGTTGCGCAGCGATTCGATCTGGATCTCCGAATCGAAGTGACCGATGTTGCAGACGATGGCGCGGTGCTTCATCTGCCGCATGTGGTCCAGCGTGATCACGTCGATGTTGCCGGTCGCCGTGACGAAGATGTCGCCGAGCGGCGCGGCATCGTTCATCGTGACGACCTGATAGCCTTCCATCGCCGCCTGCAAGGCGCAGATCGGATCGACCTCGGTCACCATCACGCGGCAGCCGGCGTTGCGCAGCGATGCGGCCGAGCCCTTGCCCACGTCGCCGAAGCCGTTCACCACGGCGACCTTGCCGGACATCATCACGTCGGTGCCGCGGCGGATGCCGTCCACCAGTGATTCCCGCACGCCGTACAGGTTGTCGAACTTCGATTTGGTGACGCTGTCGTTGACGTTGATCGCCGGCGTCAGCAGCTTGCCGTCGCGTGCCATGTCGCGAAGGCGGTGCACGCCGGTGGTGGTCTCCTCCGAGATGCCGCGCACGTCCTTCAGCATGTCGGGGTATTTCTGATGCATCAGCAGCGTCAGGTCGCCGCCGTCGTCGAGGATCATGTTCGGCGTCCAGGCGTCCGGCCCGCGCATGGTCTGCTCGATGCACCACCAGAATTCGTCGTCGCCCATGCCCTTCCAGGCGAACACCGGCACGCCGGCGGCGGCAATCGCCGATGCGGCGTGGTCCTGGGTGGAGAAGATGTTGCACGAGGACCAGCGCACGGTGGCGCCGAGCGCCAGGAGGGTCTCGATCAGCACCGCGGTCTGCACCGTCATGTGGAGGCAGCCGGCGATGCGGGCGCCCTTCAGCGGCTTGGACTTGCCGTATTCCTCGCGGACCGCCATCAGGCCGGGCATCTCGTCCTCGGCCATGGAGATTTCCTTGCGGCCCCAATCGGCCAGGGAGATGTCCTTCACCTTGTAGTCCTGGGTCGCCATATTGTTCGCTCCTGCCTGGTTGGCGGCGCTATATAAAGATATCTGCATGTTTAGCAATCGCTTCGTGAGGTTGCCTGTGCAACCGAACGAGGCACGCAGAGGGGATCATGACCGAGAGACAGCGCGTTCTGTTGCTGACCGGAGCCAGCCGCGGCATCGGCCACGCCACGGTGAAGACCTTCAGTGAGGCGGGCTGGCGGGTGCTGACCCTCTCTCGCCACCCGTTCGATCCGCGCTGTCCATGGGAGGGTGGCGCGAAGAATCACGTCCAGCTCGACCTGGCCGACATCGACCACGTGTACGCGGAAATGCCGCGGCTGCGTGACATCGTCGGCGACGGACTGGATGCGCTGATCAACAACGCCGCCGTCTCGCCGAAACGATCCGACGGCGGGAAGATCCGGGCGCTCGAAATGGCGCATGCCGACTGGCTGCACATCTTCAACGTGAACTTCTTTGCCTGCGTCGCCTTGGTGCAGGGTCTGCGCGCGCCGTTGGAGGCGGCACGAGGGACGGTGGTGAACATGACCTCCATCGTCGGCTCACGGGTGCATCCGTTCGCATCGGCTGCCTATGCGGCCTCGAAGGCGGCGCTATGGGCGCTGACGCGCGAATTGGCCGCGGACCTCGGACCCGCCGGCGTGCGGGTGAACGCCGTGTCGCCGGGCGAGATCGATACCGGCATCCTGTCGCCAGGAACGGACGGCATCGTCGATCGCGACATCCCGCTGCACCGGTTGGGCAAGCCAAGGGACGTGGCCGACCTGCTGCTGTTCCTGTGCAACAACACGGAAAGCTATATTTCGGGGTCGGAAATCCACATCGACGGCGGGCAGCGCGTGTAGCCGACAAGCCTCGCCGCGGGAACTGGGGGAAATGCCATGACGCCACATCGCATCGCTCTGGTCGCGTGTCTTGCTCTGCTTGCGGGGCAGGGCGCCTACGCCGGCACCAACGACATCCTGATCGGCCTCGACCAGAAGATCACCTACGACGCCAACGGCCAGGTCAATGGGCCGCCCGGCAAGGATGCGGTCCTGGTCATGGATGTCTCGAACCCGGCGAAGCCGAAGATCCGCGCCAGCCTGCCGCTGATGAACTCGCTGTTGGGGCCGCCGACAAATCTGCAGATCACGCCGGACGGCAAGCTTGGGCTGGTGGCCAATTCGGTGGTGATGAACCAGGACGGATCGGCGTGGAAGACCGCGCCGGATGACAAGCTGTTCGTCATCGACCTGACCGCCAATCCGCCGAAGCTGATCGATACGGTCACGGTCGGCAAGCAGCCGTCGGGCATGGCGATCTCGAAGAAGGGCGATCTGGCGCTGATCGCCAACCGGGCGGGCAAGAGCGTCTCGGTGGTTTCGATCCAGGGCATGACGGTGAAGGCGGTCGGCGAGGTGCCGATGGAGCAGGAGGCTGCGGCCGTCGTGATCACGCCGGACGGCAAGCGCGCCTTCGTCTGCCTGAACCTGGTGAACAAGGTCGGCGTGCTGGCGATCGACGGGCAGAACGTGACCTACGACAAGTCGCTGGACATTCCGGCGGCGATCAATCCGTACAACATCGACGCCACGCCGGACGGCAAATACGTCGTCGCATCCAACACCGGCGCGCTGGGATTGAACGCCGATGCCGAGGCGACGATCGCGACGTCCGGACCGCATCCGCACGTGACCGACCTCATGAGCCCGGGCAACGGGCCCGAGGGCTTCGCCATTTCACCGAACGGCAAATGGGCGGTGGCACCGTTGCTGCTTGGGACCGGCGCAAAACCGGGTGCCTTTAATTTCACGAAGAACGGCGAGGCGGTGCTGATGGCGGTCGGACCGAACGGGCATCTGAGCGTGACGGGCCGTGCCACGCTTGGCGCGCTGCCCGAGGGCGTCGCGTTCAGTCCGAACAGCGAATACGTGTATATCGGCAACTACATCGACCAGGATCTGCAGACATTCCGTATCACGAACGGCAAACTGGTGGCGGTGGGCACGATGAAATTGCCCGGGCAACCGGCGTCGATGCGTGGGCCGGCTTGGTAACCGCCCACGGCAACAATCGCCACCAACACCATCACGGCCGGGCTTGTCCCGGCCACGACAGGAGATAAACCCGTCAGGTATTCATCGCGTCGAAGAAGTCGTTGTTGGTCTTGCTGTATTTCAGCTTGTCCAACAGGAACTCCATCGCATCCACCGTGCCCATCGGGTTCAGGATACGGCGCAGTACCCACATCTTCGACAGCGTGCCCTTCTCGACCAGCAGTTCTTCCTTGCGGGTGCCCGACTTGGTGATGTCGATCGCCGGGAAGCTGCGCTTGTCGGACAGCTTGCGGTCCAGGATGATTTCCGAATTGCCGGTGCCTTTGAACTCCTCGAAGATCACCTCGTCCATGCGGCTGCCGGTGTCGATCAGCGCGGTCGCGATGATGGTGAGCGACCCGCCTTCCTCGATGTTGCGCGCCGCGCCGAAGAAGCGCTTCGGCCGCTGCAGTGCGTTCGCGTCCACACCGCCGGTCAGCACCTTGCCCGACGACGGCACCACGGTGTTGTAGGCCCGCGCCAGACGCGTGATCGAATCGAGCAGGATCACCACGTCGCGCCGGTGCTCGACCAGGCGCTTGGCCTTCTCCAGCACCATCTCGGTCACCTGCACGTGACGCGTCGCCGGCTCGTCGAAGGTGGAACTGATCACCTCGCCCTTCACCGAGCGCGCCATGTCGGTGACTTCCTCGGGCCGCTCGTCGATCAGCAGCACGATCAGGAACACTTCGGGGTGATTGGCGGCGATCGCGGTGGCGATGTTCTGCAGCATCACCGTCTTGCCGGTGCGCGGCGGCGAGACGATCAGCGCGCGCTGGCCCTTGCCGATCGGCGCGATCAGATCGATCACCCGCGGCGTGAAGTCCTTGGACGGACCCTTCGCCACCGACTGGAAGTTCTCCACTTCCATCTTCAGCCGCTCGTCCGGATACAGCGGCGTCAGGTTGTCGAAGTTGATCCGGTGCCGCACGGACTCCGGCGGCTCGAAATTGATGGTGTTGACCTTGAGCAGGGCGAAATACCGCTCGCCGTCCTTTGGCGCGCGGATCTGGCCCTCGACCGAATCACCGGTGCGCAGGCCGAAGCGGCGCACCTGGCTCGGGCTCACATAGATGTCATCCGGTCCCGGCAGGTAGTTGGCTTCCGGACTGCGCAGGAAGCCGAATCCGTCGGGCAGGATTTCGAGCGTGCCCTCGCCGTGAATCGCCTGGTCGTTCTCGGCCAGGTTCTTCAGGATCGCGAACATCATGTCCTGCTTGCGCAGCGACGATGCGTTCTCGATCTGCAGCGATTCGGCATAGCTCAGCAGGTCGGATGGTGTTTTGGCTTTGAGTTCGGCGAGATGCATGGACGCCTCAGCGTGGTCCGATTGATGAAGCGGGACGAGGGCGGAACGCCCGGTATATCGTTGCCGGTCATCGATCGATCGATGGCCGGGCTCGGTCCCGTCAGGTGGGAGAATTCGAGGCGGCGCTTGATTGCCGCCCGGAGGGGAGAACCGGAAGCTAGGCGGACCGGCGCCCTCCCGTCAACCGGCAGGTGGTCCGATCAGGGTGGAATGTCAAGTGGTTCGTGTGGTTCGTGGCCGCGAAACTTCAGAAAGGCCGCACGATGACCATCACCACGATCACGACCATCAGCAGCGTCGGCACCTCGTTCGCAATGCGATAGAAGCGCTGCGACCGCGCGTTGCGATCCTCCAGGAAGTCGCGCCGCCAGCGGGACATCGCGCCGTGGAACCCGGACAGCAGGATCACCGCGGTGAGCTTCACGTGCCACCAGCCGGCCGACCAGCTCAGAATCCCCGGCGTCAGCACCAGCATGATGCCGAACAGCCATGTCGCGATCATCGCCGGATTGATGATCTGACGGAGCAGCCGTCGTTCCATCACCTTGAACCGCTCGCTCTCGGCGGAACCGGGTCGCAGATCGCAGTGATACACATAGAGCTGCGGCAGGTAGAGCATTCCCGCCATCCAGGCGATCATCGCCATGACATGGATGGCCTTCGTCCACGGATACAGCCAGGCCAGAAAGCCGATCGTCACGGGACTGCGCCATGCGGGCACTGGCTGCGATCAGCCGGGCAGATGCGTCCGCCCGCGTGGCTGCACAGGCCTGGGCCGTGCGAGCGCGCATATCGAACCAAGCGCGCCAGTGCCGCGATGAATGCAGCGTCGGAGTTCTGCACAGGCACGCGGAAATAGCCCGGCACGCCCAGCTTCTCCGCCAGCTCGCGATATTCCACGTCGAGTTCCACCAGCGTCTCGGAATGGTCGGACACGAAGGCGATCGGCACCACCAGCACGGCGACGCCATCGTGCGCGGCGCGCTCGATCTCGGCATCGGTGCTGGGCCCGATCCATTGCTGCGGCGTTGCGCGCGACTGGTAGCAGATCACCCAGTCCGGCGCCGGTTCGCGCCATGCCGCCAGGACGCCGGCGACCGTCTGCTCGATCTGCCACTGATACGGATCGCCGCGACGCACGATGACCTCCGGCAGCCCATGGGCGGAGAACAGCACGCGCAATGCGAATCCCCGGATCGAGCCGCGCCCTCGCCGCGTCATAGGCCGCACGGAGAAGCGCCGTTGTGGCGGCGACGTAGTCTGCATCGGTCGGATAGCAGCAGACCGTCGTGGTGTCTGCCACAAGGCCGGCCCGAGCCGCAGCCTCGCGCCACACGGTGAGCGAACTGCCCGTCGTCGTGGTCGAATAATGCGGATAGAGCGGCAGCAGCACGACCTCGTCCGGCTGCCAGTCGCGCACGGCCCGCGCCGTTTCGTCGCTCAGCGGATGCCAGTAGCGCATCGCGATGAAGCATTTCGCGTCGAATTCCGACAGTTGGGCCTCGAGCGCCGCCGCCTGCGATCGCGTCAGCTCGAGCAGCGGCGATCTGCCGCCGAGCACGGCATAGTTCGCGGTCGCCGGCTGCAACCGGCGCGCGCGATGACGCGCGCCAGGATGGGCCGCACGAAGAACGGCACGCGCAGGATCGCCGGATCGCTGAACAGGTTGAGCAGGAAGGGCTTGATCGCCTCCGGCCTGTCGGGGCCCCCCAGGTTGAACAGCACGACGGCGACCCTAGGCCGCACGCACCAGCTCCACGAGTTGCGCCACGTGCTCCGGCGGCGTCTGCGGCACGATGCCGTGGCCCAGGTTGAAGATGAACGGATGTCCGCGCACCGCGTCCAGGATATCCGAGGTCTCGCGCTGCAACGCCGGCCCGCCGCCAACCAACGCCATCGGATCGAGATTGCCTTGCAAGGCGACATGCGGCGGGACGCAGCGCATCGCCAATGCCGGATCCATCGAGGTGTCCAGGCCGACCGCGTTCACCGCGGTCGCCGCGGCGTAGTCGCCGATCATCAGACCCGCCAGACGCGGAAAGCCGATCACCGGCACGGTCGGAAATCGCGACCTGCAGCCGCGGCGACGATCGTCCGCGGTCGGCTGGATCACATGCTGGCGGAACAGCGGCGGCGACAGCACGCCGGCCCAACTGTCGAACAGCATCACCGCTTCGGCGCCGGCCTCGATCTGCGCCGCGAGATAGGTCACCGTCGCATCGGTCAGCAGGGCGATCAGCCGCTCGAACAGCTCCGGTTCGCTGATAGGCCATGGTCCGCGTCGCGGCGAAATCCCTGGAACCGCCGCCTTCGACCATGTAGCAGGCAACGGTGAATGGCGCGCCGGCAAACCCGATCAGGGCGCAGTCAGCGAAACCCTCGGCCGCGAGACCCTCGCGCACCAGCCGCACGGTCTCCTGGATCGGCGCAATCGCCTCCGCGACCCGGCGCGGATCGAGCGCGGCGAGACCGGCCTCATCGCGCAGCGGCGGCAGCACCGGTCCCTCGCCTTCCCGATATTCCAGCCCATGCCCCAGCGCCCAGGGCAGCATCAGGATGTCGCTGAACAGGATCGCCGCATCGAAGCGGTAGCGGCGGATGGGCTGCAGCGTCACCTCCGCGGCCAGACGCCGGCGTGGTGCACAGCGCTATGAAGTCGCCGGCCTGCGACCGGACGTCGCGATATTCCGGCAGGTAGCGCCCCGCCTGACGCATCAGCCAGATCGGCGGTGGCCAGACCGCCTCGCCGCGCAGCACCCGCAACAGGGGCTTTGCCGCAGTCTCCATACGCTCCGCATAACAGGAAAGAAGAATAAAGAAACCTTAGGTGATGGAGATTGGGGCTGTGGATCACGGGGTACCGGCTTCTTCCGGAAACATTGCCGGTCATGTCCACAGCAGGTCCGCCGTCGGAAGTCGGCTGGAATCATGGGCGTGATGGCGATCATCCCCAATATCCGCCGCGACGGCAGCAAATTCATCCGCTGTTCATCGGGATGCCGCAGTTGTCCCCGCAATTCGCCGCCGCCCCGCTCAAACTTGATGGCACGCCCCATTATCCCCGCTATCCTCAGCGCCATGTCCGGCCATCGCATCAACCTGCACCTGGTCTCCGACGCCACCGGCGAGACGCTGAACGCGATCGCCCGCGCCACCACGGTCCAGTTCGAGCATGCCGAGATCGTGTATCACCGCTGGAGCCTGATCCGGACCCGCTTCCAGCTGCACCGCGTGATGGAGGGCGTCGAGCATGAGCCGGGACCGGTGCTGTCCACGCTGGTCGATCGGGCGCTGCGGGGCGAGCTGGAGACCACCTGCCGGCGGCTGAATGTCCCGGTGGTGAATGTGCTCGATCCGGTGATGAACCTGCTGCAGGAGTTCATCGGCGAGCAGGCCGCCGCCCGGCCCGGCCGGCAGTACGTGCTGAATGCCGACTATTTCCGCCGGATCGATGCGATGCACTACGTGCTGGCCCATGACGACGGCCAGGCGCAGCCGGGTCTGGCGGAGGCGGACGTGGTTCTGGTCGGCGTGTCCCGCAGTTCCAAGACGCCGACGTGCTTCTATCTCGCCAATCGCGGCATCAAGGCGGCCAACGTCCCGCTGGTGCCGAACCTGCCGGAGCCGCCCGGACTGGACACCGTGCAGAGCCCGGTGGTCGGGCTGACGCTGGATGCCGAGTCGCTGATCGAGATCCGCCGCCACCGCCTGCGCCTGATCGCGACCGCCAACGCGGCCGGCATCGTGCGCCAGAACAGTGCCGAGTATGTCGACGAGGACGCGGTGAAGGCGGAACTGCTCTGGGCGCGGCGGCTGTGCAATCGGCGCGGCTGGCCGGTGATCGACGTGACGCGGCGCTCCATCGAGGAGACCGCCGCGACCGTGCTGCAACTCATGGAGGCCTGGCACGAGCGCCGGCGCAAGGCGTCCGAAGCGAAGCCCTGATGCTGCAGCGTCCGGCTCCGCGGCTGATCCTGGCGAGTGCATCGGCTTCCCGCCAGGCCGTGCTGCGGGCGGCGGGCCTTACCTTCGCGGTCCAGCCGGCGCGAGTCGACGAGGCCGAGGTCAAGCGGACCGCCAGGGCAGACGGCGCAAGCGCGGCGGAGGCTGCCCTGACGCTGGCCGAACTGAAGGCGCAGGCGTGTTGCGTTGGGCGATCCGGAGGCGCTGGTGATCGGCGCCGACCAGATTCTGGTCTGTGGCGACGAATGGTTCGACAAGCCGGCTGATGTGCCGGCGGCCGGCGGTCCAGCTTCGGACGCTGCGCGGTCGCACCCATGCGCTGGCGACGGCGGTCGTGTGTCTGCGGGACGGGCAACGCGTGTGGCATCATGTGGTCGAGCCGCGTCTCACGATGCGGCAATTCAGCGACGGCTTCCTGGATGCGTATCTGGCCGCGGAAGGCAGCGAGGTGACCACCACGGTCGGCGCCTATCGGCTGGAGGGACGCGGGATCCACCTGTTCGAGCGCATCGAAGGCGAGCACGCCGCCATCCTCGGGCTGCCGTTGCTGGCGCTGCTCGGGTTCCTGCGCGAGCATGGCGTGCCTGGTGGTCCTGACGCCGGGCGGGCGGTCGCGACCGAACTGGCCGCTGCCTTCCCCGCGGCCGTCTCACTGCGCGCTGCGGCCGCCGCCATGCGCATCGGTCCCGATGGCTGGCGGTTGAAGCCTGCCACCAGTTCCGCGATCTTCGAGCGGGTCCGACTGCTCCATCACGCGCCGGGCAAACCGGGCACAGGCATCGATCTCGACGCTGCGTATCGCCTGCTTCACCCGCGGCACCGCCGCGGCGTTCATGCTGAAGCTGCGCAGGCCGAGGCCCAGCAGCAGCGGGATCAGTCGCGGATTGGCCGCCATCTCGCCGCACACCGACACCGGCATCCGCATGCGCAGCGCCGCCTCGGTGGCGAACTGCACCAGCCGCAGCACCGCGGGATGCAGCGGGTCGTACAGCTCGGCCACGTCCGCCTCGGCCCGATCGACCGCAAGCGTGTAGGCCGTCAGGTCATTGGTGCCGATCGCGAAGAAATCCGCCTCCAGCGCCAGTGCGTCGGCCGACAAGCGCGGCGCCCGGCGTCTCGATCATGATGCCGAGCGGCGGCAGCTTCTCGGGAATGCGCTCGCCGCGCCGGCGCAGCCGCCGCGCGACGCGTTCGTACAGCTCGCGCGCCTGGCGCACCTCGCCGACCGTGGTGACCATCGGCAGCATCACCCGCACGGGACCCGCGGCCGCGGCGCGCAGGATCGCCGCGAACTGCGTCTCGAGCAGTTCGGTCTGGCGCAGCAGCAGCCGGATGCCGCGCAGGCCGAGCGCCGGATTGGCATCCGCCACCTCCGGCACGAAGCCGGCGATGGCCAGTGCCTCGATGTCCTTCTCGCCGCCCCAGTCCAGCACGCGGATCGCCACCGGATCGCCGCCCATCGCCTCGACGATGGTGCGATAGCTCTCCGCCTGCGTGTCCTCGTCCGGCACCGTCTCGCGGTTCATGAACAGGAACTCGGTGCGCAGCAGGCCGATGCCGACCGCACCCGACTGCGCGATCAGCGGCAGCTCGATCGGCAGTTCGAGATTGGCCTGCAATTCGACCGCCTCGCCGTCCAGCGTCTCGGCCGGCAGGCGGCGCAGCCGGGCGAAGCGCTGCCGCTCGCGCGCGAACGCGGTGACCGCCCGGCGCGCGGCGGCAAGCGTCGCGGCGGTCGGGTTCAGCGCCACCGTCCCGGCCGAACCGTCCACCACGGCGAGATCGCCCGGCTTGATCGCATGGGCCAGACCCGCCGCGCCCAGCACCGCCGGCACGCCGAGCGCGCGCAGCATCACCGCGGTATGGCCGTCGGCGCCGCCTTCCTCGGTCGCCACGCCGGCGAGCCGGGCCGGATCGAGCAGTGCCGCATCCGCCGGGCGCAGCGCCTCGGAGATCAGCACCGCGCCCTCCGGCAGGCCGGCGAAGCTGCGGAACGGCGAGCGGGTGAGATTGCGCACCAGGCGCCGGCCGATTTCCCGCACCTCGTCGGCGCGGCGCTGCAGGCTCGCCCGGTCATCCGCCGGCATCCCGGGCTCCGCCTGCGCCACGATCGCCGCGGCGATCGCATCGGCCTCGGCCAGCACCGCGCTCTCGGCCGACAGCAGCGTCTCCTCGACGCGGCGCCGGACGCCGCGGATCAGCCGGGACGGGCCCAGCATCCGGATATAGGCGTCGATCAGCGGGGCAATCTCGGCCTGGCTCTCCTCGGGCAGCACGGCGAGCCGCGCCGCGCAGCTTGGCGAGCTGCTTGCGCGACTGGGCGATGGCCGCGTCCAGGCGTGCACCTTCCGCGGCGCTGTCGGCGGCGAGGATCTTGTGGCGCTTGATCTTCGGTTCCGGCTCCGAGGCCCGAAACACCGGGCCGATCGCCACGCCGGCGGAAATCGGGATCCCGGTGAAGACCGCCTCTGGCCGCGAACTGTCGTGCCGCGTGCGACTGAGACGCTTGTGCTGCGGCGGCGGCGGGTCAGTCCTGCTCATCGAAGCCGGACTCGACCAGCGCCGCCAGGGCGTCGAGCGCTTCCTTGGCGTCCCAGCCCTCGGCACGCAGTTCGATCTCCGCCCCCTTGCCGGCGCCCAGCATCATCAGCCCCATGATGGAGCGCGCCGGGACGCACTGACCGTCCCGGATCACGTCGACCGAGGCGCCGAAGCGCTCCGCCATCATGACGAACTTCGCCGCGGCCCTGGCGTGCATGCCGCGCTTGTTGCGAGATGGTGACGGTCCTGCTCAGGACCGGCGCGCCGGGAGGTGGAGTCGGGTCTGGTGAGACGCTGTCGCCGTCGTGCGGCGTCATCCGCACGTGCCGTTGAGCTTGCACCCGTGCAGCACGTGCGAGGCGGCGGCGATGTATTTCCGCCCGGCCTCCTCGGCGCAGTTCACCGCGTCGGCCAGCGGCTGCTTCGAGCGCACCTTGGCGAGCTTCACCAGCATCGGCAGGTTCACGCCGGCGATCACGTCCACGCCCTGCCGCTCCATCATCGAGATGGCGAGGTTGGACGGCGTGCCGCCGAACATGTCGGTCAGCAGGACCACGCCGTCGCCGGTGTCGCACCGGCCGATACACGCCTCGATCTCGGCACGGCGGTTGTCCATGTCGTCGTCGGGGCCGATGCACACCGTGTCGACGTTCCGTTGCGCCCCGACCACGTGCTCCATGGCCGAACGCAGTTCCTCGGCCAGTCGGCCGTGGGTCACCAGAATCATGCCGATCATTGGAGTGAAGAGGCTTCCCTCGGGGAAAAAAGTCGTGATGGACCAGTCATTTGTCTGCTCAGGCCTCCTGTGCCTGAATCGGCGCGACTGCGGCTGCTTCGCCGCGAAACTCGGAGGCACTGCCCGTTCTCGGCACCGGCCGGTCGGTCAGATAGGCCGCCTCAAGGCCCTCGCGGGCCAGCTCGCGGTGCGTCACGTGCAGCCGCCAACCAAAGCCCGTATCCCCGGATGCCTGTGCGGCAGCGATCCGGGCCGCCAGATAGTCACCCAACTTCTCGACCAGATAGACCGAGCGGTGCCGCCCGCCTGTACACCCAATCGTGATCGTAGCATACTTCTTGCTCTCTTGCACGAATCTCGGCAAGAGCATGTCAATTAATTCGGCCAGCTTCTCAAAAAATGTCGCGAAGTCCGGATCCGCCTCGATGAAGGCGCCGACCTCGGGGTCCAGACCCGTTCGAGGCTGCAATATGGGGTCGTAGTGCGGGTTTCGCAGGAAGCGTGCGTCGAATACCAGATCTGCTTCCCGCGGCAGGCCAAACTTATAGGCGAACGAGATCAACGACACGACCAGCCGGCGTTCCTCGGCGTCGCTGCCGGCGCCGAAATGCCGCTCGATCAATCGCCGCAGCGAACCGAGCGGCAGGTCCGAGGTGTCGATCACCAGGTCCGCGCCGTTGCGGAGCGGCGCCGGTCAGCTTCTCCTCGCGCGCGATGCCGTCGGCCACCCGCCCCTGCGGCGCCAGCGGATGGCGGCGCTTCGTCTCGGTGTAGCGCCGCAGCAGCGTCGTTTCGTCGGCCCAGGCGTAGACCAGTTCCGGCCGCAGCGTGGGATTGACGCGCAGCCGATCCAGCGTCTCCGAGCACCCGGCTGGCGTCGAAGCCGCGCGTGCGGGCATCCACACCGATCGCCAGCTTCCGCTCGCTGTGCGTCACCATGTCCTCGAGCATCGGCAGCGGCGGGTTGTCGACCGCCTCGTATCCGACGTCCTCCAGCGCCCGCAGCACCGACGCCTTGCCGCCGCCGGACAGGCCGGTGACCAGAACGACGCGCAGCCTGGCGTCGCTCATGCGGCGAAGGCTCCGGCGACCTGCGCGACGCGGCCGAGCGCACAGTCCAGCGCCAGGGAAACCTTCTCCGGCGCCGAGGCCGCCCAGGCATCGAGCCGCGCCATCGGCAGCCCCAGCCCGTCATGCAGTGCCGGCGCCGGCAGCCGCGCGGCGGCAGCTGCCCAGTTCCACGACCAGGGCCAGCCGCGCCGGCGGCGACATAGGCAAGCCGCACGATCCCAAGCCCCCGCACTTCCAGCAGCCCGGCCAGTGCCGGTACCGGTCGCGCCATGCCATCCACAATGTCCACCCGATCATCAGCCACCAGATCGAAGCCGCGCGCAAGCAGCCGGAGCACGAGGTCGGACTTGCCGGCACCCGGTGAACCGATCAGCAGCACGCCGTCACCGGCGCGGCAGGCGCAGCTCCCGTGGATCTGCATGACCGCACACTCTGGTCCGAGACACGCCGGATGGGAAGCCGCTTGTCGCCCGGAAAGGGCCGTGCCAGCGTCCCGCCCGCCATGGTCATCCGAAGCGATATCGCCACCGCCGCCGCCCGGATCGCCGGTCATATCCGACATACGCCTCTCCTGTGCCTCACCGCTGCGGAGCTGGGACTAGGCTTTGCCGGTGACGCTGAAGCTGGAACTTCTGCAACACGCAGGAAGCTTCAAGCCGCGCGGCGCATTCAATCGTCTGCTGTCGACCGACACTGCCCGACGGCCGGCGTGATCGCTGCGTCGGGCGGCAACCATGGTGCGGCGGTGGCGTATGCCGCCCGAGCCCTCGGCGCGACGGCGGAGATCTTTGTTCCCGCGCTGACGCCACCGGCCAAGGTCGCCCGCATCGCCAGTTATGGCGCGCGCGTCGTGCCAGATCGGCGCGACCTATGCCGAGGCTCTGGCTGCCTCGCGCGACCGCCAGGCCGAGACCGGCGCGCTGGAAGTGCATGCCTACGATCACCGAGATGTGCTCGCCGGGCAGGGCACCGTCGGGCGGGAATTCGAGCATGACGCACCGGACCTCACGCATGTCCTGGTTGCGACCGGCGGCGGCGGACTGATCGGCGGCATCGCCGCCTGGTACGCCGGCAGCGTCGCGGTGATCAGCGTCGAACCCGAGGGCTGCCCCGCGCTTCACAATGCGCTGAAGGCCGGCCGGCCGGTCGAGGCTCCGGTCGGCGGGCTGGCGGCCGACAGCCTCGGCGCCCGTCAGGTGGCGAAGCTGATGTTTCCGATCGCGCAGGCGCACGTTGCCGCTGCCGTGCTGGTGCCCGACGCGGCGATCGCGGCGGCACAGCGCATGATCTGGGACCGCGTCGCGCCTGATCGCCGAACCCGGCGGTGCCACGGCGCTCGCGGCATTGCTGTGCGGCGCGTTCACGCCGCCCTCCGGGCGCCAGGGTCGGCGTGGTGGTGTGCGGCGCCAATGCCGATCCCGCGAAGGTCGCCGAACCATGACCGCGGATCGCTATCGGCTCGCCACCGATGCGCGCGGTGTCGCGACGCTGACGCTGAACCGTCCGGAGGTGGCCAACGCGTACGACGAGGACCTGCTGCGTGCGCTGACCGCCGCGCTGGAGAGGCTCGCCGACGATGCCGCCGTGCGTGCGCTGGTGATCCGCGGCGCCGGCCGGCATTTCCAGGCCGGCGCCGACATCAACTGGCTGAATCGCCTGTCGCGCCAGGGACCCGAGGAAAACTACACGGCATCGATGGTCACCGTCCGCTTCAGCAGGACGCTCAACGAGTTGCCGAAGCCGACGATCGCGGTGGTGCACGGCGCCTGCTTCGGCGGCGGCTGCGGCATTGCCTGCTGTGTCGATATCGCATTGGCGACGCCGGATGCGCTGTTCGGCATCAGCGAGGTGCGCCACGGCATCGCGCCGACGCCGATCTCGACGCACATGGTCAATGCGATCGGCATGCGGCAGGCCCGCCGCTATGCGCTGACCGGCGAGCGCTTCGGCGCGGACGAGGCGCTGCGGATCGGCCTGGTGCACGAGGTCGTGCCCGCGGAGACGGATGGAGGCGCGGCTGGCGGAGGTGCTGGACGCGATCATGCTGGGCGCGCCGGGCGCGATCGCGCGGACCAAGCTGCTCCATGCTCGGCGCCAACGGCATGCTGCTGGACGATCGGGAGGCGGAGCTGCTGGCGCACGAGGGCTGGATGCAGCGCCAGTCGCCGGAGGGGCGGGAGGGCACGACCGCGTTCCGCGAGAAGCGCAAGCCGAGCTGGTACAGGCCACCGCTGTCCTAGGCGGCTGACGGATCGGGAATAGGGAGACTTCCATGCGTCGGCTCGCGCTCGGCTTGTTCTGCGGATTGTCGCTGGCGGCGCAGGCCTTGGCCCAGGAGCGCGTGCTGCATATCGGCCTGCGGCAGGATCCGGACCTGCTCGATCCCACGCTTGGCTCGTCCTATGTCGGGCGCATCGTTTTTTCCGGCCTCTGCGACAAGCTGTTCGACATCGATACCAAGCTGAACATCGTGCCCGTGCTGGCGACCGGCTACGAATGGAAGGACCCGACGCACCTGCTGATCCGCATCCGCGACGGCGTGCAGTTCCAGGACGGGGAAAAACTCGACGCCGATGCGGTGAAATACAAGCTGATGCGCGACCTCAACGCCAAGGGCAGCATGCGCCGCGGCGAGGTGAGCTCGATCGACAGCATCGACGTCATCGATCCGCTCACGGTGCAGCTCAACCTGAAGGCGCCGGCGTCGCAATTGCTGGCGCAGCTCACCGACCGCGCCGGCATCATGATCTCGCCCAAGGCCACCGAGGCGGCGGGGGAAAAATTCGGCCTGCATCCGGTCTGCGCCGGGCCGTTCAGCTTCGACAGCCGGGTCGCGCAGGATCGCATCGTGCTGAAGCGCTTTCCCGGCTACTGGGACGCAAAGAACATCCATTTCGACGAGGTGATCTATCTGCAGAATCCGAACTCCTCGGTGCGGCTGGCCAATCTGCAGGCGGGTGCGCTCGACCTTGTGGAATACATTCTGCCGACGGATGTGCCGGCGGTGCAGAAGGATCCGAAGCTGAAGATCGTGATGGACGACTCGCTCGCCTATAACGGCATCGCGATCAACACCGACAACGGCCCGGCGCAGGACACCGCGATCGGCAAGAATGCGCTGGTGCGCCAGGCATTCGAACTCGGGCTGGATCGCGCGGCGATGATCGAGGTGGTCTACAACGGCATGTTCGCACCGGTGGTGCAGGCCAACCCGCCGAGCTCGCCATACTACATCCAGGATCTGAAACCGCCGGCGCGCGATCCGGAGAAGGCGAAGGCGCTGTTGAAACAGGCGGGCGTGGCGCTGCCCGTGCCGGTGACGCTGACGATCACCAACCAGTCGGACGATCAGCAGACCGCCGAAGTGATCCAGTCGATGGAGCGCGACGCCGGGTTCGACGTGAAGATCAAGACGATGGAGTTCGCCGCGTCGCTGCAGGCGGGCTACGCGGGCGATTTCCAGGCCTACATGATCGGCTGGTCGGGCCGCGCCGATCCGGACGGCAACATGTGGCAGATGCTGCACACCGGCGGCACGTTCAACTACGGCCACTACACGCAACCCGGATGTCGACAAGGCGCTGGACGATGCGCGGACCGTCGCGTCGGTCGATCAGCGCCGTGCGTTCTATGCCAAGGTCTGGGAGCAGGAGCGCAAGGACCTGCCGCTGATCTATCTGTGGATCGGCAAGAACATCGTCGGGATGAAGAAGACCATCACAGGGTTTCAGCAGGTGCCGGATGGATTGATCCGGCTGCAGGGCGTGGCGATGCAACCGTAGCAATGGGTCAGGCCGCCGCGCGTGGCGGCTTGTCGGCGCCGTTCACGCGAAACACCTGCGCGATCAGGCAGTCGAGCGCCTTGAACACGCCCTCTACGCCATAGCCGGCGAGGAAGGCGATCGCGGCGGTGGACAGCGTGGCGGCCGCACCGAGGATGCCCGAGGTCTGCGCCGCGGCGGATCCGGAATAGACCAGCCCGATGCAGCCGCCCATCAGCACACCAAGGCCCAGCCGGATGGAGTTGGCGCGCAGATCGCGCGGCGACAGCACATTTTCCGCCAGCCGGTCGTAGTGCCGGCGCAGGACGAACGCGGCGGAACCGAGCAGGCCATACAGGATCGGCATGATGTAGTTGCCGAGCACGGTCAGTGCCGCAGTCGCCCATTGCGCCGTGCGCTTCTGTTCCAGCGGCACGCCCTCCTGATCGAGCGTGACGCTGACCAGCCGGATCGGCCATTCCCAGGTCGCGATCTGATGCAGCGTGACCATGTAGCGTTCATTGATCTCGGTCTGCACGGCCGGGGTGGGATTCTGCGTGGCGCCGGCGTCGCGTCGCACCGCATCCAGCGTGTCCATCATGACCTTGCCCCAGGCCGTGTATGCCGACACGCTCAGCGCGGCGAGGAGCACGACCAGCAATACGCGGAGCGTGTGCTTGACGCTCCTGGCCAACGCATCCGCACAATGCGTGCATTCCGGATGCGCGCGTTGGGCGAACTGGGCCGTATACACAGTGTCATGCCGGCCGGCCGGCGAATGGGCGAGCACCAGCGAGGTGAAGGCTATGGTCGCGTCGGTGGCGGGCTTGGCACGCGCGTTGAGCATGTCGCGTGCGCGCATCAGGAACGTGGCGTCGGCGTGGAAGGTCTCGTCCGACGGCGCGATGGGGTTGTTGATCCGCATCGCTCTGAGGACGAGGCGCGTGGGATCATACAGGTCCGCCTCGATATCGGCGCGCTGCTTTTCGTCGTCCCCGCCGGTGGGGTTTGCGCGATTTTGCCGATCGATCAGGATGCGGGCCTGCTCCTCCTGCGTTGGCCGCAGCGACTGCTCGGCCCGCCCGGACAGGAAATCCAGCAGAAGATAGACCTTCGCTGCCTCGCGATCGAGGAACCTTGTGCGTTCGGTCTTCGCAAGCAGATCGTCGCTGGCTCCGGGCGGTCCGTCGTACATGTCGCGACACCTTCCAACACGGACCAGGACCGTATTGGCTGCGTTTGCGACGAACAGTGAGTTGGCTCACAGACCGGCGGCGTAAATTTCCGGCCCTACGCCTTCGGCAGCCGGACGACGAACCTCGCACCCACCACCTTGCCGCTCGCATCGCGCCGGTTCTCGCCCGAGATCCGCCCGCGCAGCGCTTCGACGATCTGCCGGCTGATCGACAGACCGAGCCCCGAATGCTGGCCGAATTTCTCTCCCTGCGGGCGCTCGGAGTAGAACCGGTCGAAGATGTGCTCGATGTTCCCCTCGGGAATGCCGGGACCGTCGTCTTCGACGCTGATCTCCACCATCCCGCCCGCCTCGCGCGCCCGCAGCATGATCCTGCCGCGCGGCGGGCTGAACGACAGCGCGTTCGTGACGAGGTTGCGCAGCACCTGCACCAGCCGGTCCTCGACGGCCCAGACCGCCAGCCCGGACGATGGCGCGTCCACCGCCACATGCGGGTCGTTCGCTTCGTCGCGCGTCGCCTCGTCCAGTTCCTGCAGCGCGCGCAGGATCGGCACCACATCGACCCGCTCGGCGGCGATGCGCGACAGTTCGGCGTCGATCCGCGACGCACCGCTCACGTCGCTGATCAGCCGGTCGAGCCGCGTCACATCCTGCGCGATGATCGCCAGCAACTGCTTCTGCCGCGCGGGGTCCTCGATGCGGCGCAGCGTCTCGATCGCGCTGCGGATCGACGACAGCGGGTTCTTGATCTCGTGCGCCACGTCGGCGGCGAATTTCTCGATCGCGTCCATGCGTGCCCACAGCGCCTGCGCCGAGTCCGACAGCGCGGTTGCCAGCGCGCCCACCTCGTCGCGCCGCTCCAGCAGCGGCGACGGCACGCTGCCGGCCCGCCCGTGGCCCTCGGACATCTCCGCGGCGGCGCCCGCCAGCCGCAGGATCGGCCGCGCGATGGTGAGCGACAGGTACCACGACAGCAGCACCGTCAGGCACAGCGCCAGGCTGAACAGGGCCAGGATGGACATGCGAACGACGAACAGGCTGGTGTCCACCTCGCGCGCCTCGCGCGTGAGCAGGATGATGCCCACCGTGTGGCGGTCGCGCTCCACCGGCTCGGCCACCGTCACCAGCAGCCGGTTGTCCTTGGTGCGGCGGATATAGGGCGGCATCTCGCGGCTCTGGCCGGAGCTGTTGACCCGCAGCTCCTCCTTCACGTCCGGCTGCCATTCCAGCCCCGCCGCGCCCGGGCGTCATGTCGACCACCAGCGGGGTCGGCGTGTCGTGCGGCAGCATCGCCAGCACCTTGTCGTAGATCCAGCCGATCGCGCCGACGAAAGGACCGTGCTCCATCGCCGGCGGCAGCGGCTCGGTGCTGACCGCGCCGCTGGTCCCCTCGCGCACCCGGGAATCGGCGATCACGGTGCCGTCGGGGGCGTACACCTTGGCCTGCGCACCGGGTGTCGGGTCGGTCAGCCGACGCAGCAGCGGACGCGCGATCTCCGGCACGAGCTTGGGATTCTCCGGCTCGGTCGTGCGGACGGCGCTCTCGCCCAGCGCGCCGGCGTAGATGCGCGCCTGCTCGCGCAGTGCCGATACCTGCGCCTCCAGCAGCCCGTTCTGGTACTGGTCGAGGTACAGCAGCGCGGCCACCAGCAGCGCCAGCGGCAGCGCATTCACCAGCAGGATGCGGCGCAGCAGCGGCGACACCCAGCGCGTGCGGAACCGCTTCCGCTGCGAGGCAGCAGGCGGTGCGAGCGCGGAAAGGGCGATGCCGTCGGGCATGGTCGGGGCCTGCTCAGTGCTCCTTGTAGCGATAGCCGATGCCGTAGAGCGTCTCGATGTGGTTGAAGTTGTCGTCGACGGTGCGGAACTTCTTGCGGATGCGTTTGACATGGCTGTCGATCGTCCGGTCGTCGACGTAGATGTTGTCGCCGTAGGCCGCGTCGATCAGCTGGTCGCGGCTCTTGACCATGCCCGGCCGCGCCGCGAGCGCCTTGACCAGCAGGAATTCGGTGACCGTGAGCTGGATGTCCTGCTCGTGCCAGATGCACTGGTGCTTGGTCTCGTCCAGGGTCAGCTCGCCGCGCACCATCACGCCGCCCGGCGCGGCGCCCGAGCCCTCGGCGCGGCTGGCCTCGTTGCGCCGCAGCAGCGCCCGGATGCGCTCGATCAGCAGGCGCTGGCTGAACGGCTTGGTGATGTAGTCGTCCGCGCCGAGCCGCAATCCCATCAGTTCGTCCACCTCCTCGTCCTTCGAGGTGAGGAAGATCACCGGCATCGAGCTGCGCTGGCGCAGCCGCTGCAGCAGTTCCATGCCGTCCATCCGCGGCATCTTTATGTCGAGCACCGCCAGATCCACCGGCCTGGCGTTGAGCCCCTGCAGGGCGCTTTCGCCGTCGGTGTAGGTGCGGACCTGAAAACCCTCCTGCTCCAGCGTCATGGCGACGCTGGTCAGGATGTTGCGGTCATCGTCCACGAGGGCGATGGTCTGCTTCGTGGGACTGTCCTTCGCGGGTACGCTCATGGTCGGGCTCCGTCCTTCAACTGAGCGACACTGAAACCCAATTGTGGCGTATTACAGACGAGAGGTGAACGAAATATGGCCCAGGACGCGGCCAAGGATGCGGCCCAGGGGTTTGTCTGGGAGGCGCGCAAGCTGCTCGCGGTCGGCGCGGGTCGGCACGCTGGCCACGTCCGCGGACGGGCAGCCGTTCGCCAGCCTGGTCACGCCGGCCTGCGCTCCGGACCTGTCGCTGCTGCTGCTGCTCTCCGATCTGTCCGAGCATACCAGGCACCTGCGCGCCGATGCGCGTTGCTCGGTGCTGGTCGCCGGGACGCCGCAGGACGCCAACCCGCAGACCACGCCGCGCGTCACCGTCACCGGGCTTGCCGAGCCGATGGCCGATGCGGCGCTGAAATCCCGCTATCTCGCGGTGCACCCGTACGCGGCGCAGTATGCGGACTTTGGCGATTTCTCCCTGTGGCGCATCCGGCCGCTGGGCGGCCTGTATGTCGGCGGCTTCGCCCGCGCCGCCCGGCTGCGCGCCGCCGACCTGACGCTGGAGGCCGCTGCCGTCGCTGCCATCGCGGAGGCGGAGGCCCGGATCATGTCGCACTGCAACACCGACCATCCCGACGCGCTGGCCGCGATCGCCGGCGCGCCGGGCGACGTGGCGGATGGTCGCGGCCGATGTCGATGGCTGCGATCTGGCCGATGGCGAGCGGGCGATCCGCATCCACTGGTCGGCGCCGGTGGCCGTTCCGGCCGATGTGCGTCGCGAACTGGTCCGGCTGGCGGGCGAGGCCGAGGGCTGGTTGATGGCGACCGCCGCGCCGGCAGTAGCGTGCGCGGGACAACAGGAGACGCATCGTGCTCAAGCTGGGATACAAGGCCTCGGCCGAACAGTTCGCTCCGTCGAAGCTGCTGGCATTCTCGGTGCTGGCCGAGCAGGTCGGCTTCGATTCGGTGTTCGTCAGCGACCACTTCCAGCCGTGGAAGCACACCGACGGCCACGCGCCGAACGCCCTGGCGTGGCTCGGCGCGCTGGGGGCGAGCACGCAGCGCGTGGTGATCGGCACCAGCGTGCTGACGCCGACCTTCCGCTATCACCCGTCGATCGTGGCGCAGGCGTTCGGCACGCTGGGCGCGATGTTTCCCGGCCGCGTCGTGCTGGGCGTGGGCACCGGCGAGGGGCTGAACGAGGTCCCATCGACCGGCATGCAATGGCCCGACAACAAGGAGCGCTTCGCCCGGCTGCGCGAGGCCAACCAGTTGATCCGCAAGCTGTGGTCCGAGGAGCGGGTGACGTTCCAGGGCCAGTATTACCGCACCGAGAAGGCGACGATCTACGACAAGCCGGACAAGCCGGTGCCGATCTATGTCGCCGCGGCGGGACCGCAGGTCGCGAAGTATGCCGGGCGCTCGGCGCAGGGGTTCATCTGCACGTCCGGCAAGGCCTGGAAGCTCTACACCGAGACGCTGCTGCCGAACGTGGAGGAGGGGCTGAAGCTCGCCGCCAATCCGCCCGCCGACTACGACCGGCTGATCGAGATGAAGGTGTCGTTCGACACCGACCACGAGCGCGCGATGCAGGACACGCGGCATTGGGCGGCGCTGGCGCTCACGCCCGAGGAGAAGATGTCGGTCGAGGACCCGACCGAGATGGAGCGCCTGTCCGCCGCACTGCCGGTGGAGCGCGCGGCGAGCCGGTGGATCGTCTCGTCCGATCCGGACGAGCACGTGGAGAAGATCCGTCCGTACGTCGAGATGGGTTTCCGCCACCTGGTGTTCCACGCGCCCGGGCCGGACCAGGAGCGCTTCCTGCGGCTCTACAGCGAGCAGGTCCTGCCGAAGCTGCGGCGGCGCTTCGATTGAAATGGCGCCCTTGGAGAAAAGTTCTCCCCTCCCCTTGCGGGAGGGGTTGGGGGGAGGGGAGCCGCCATGAACCCAACCCTGGTACGTAGTCCGTGACTGCGACCTCTGCTGGTGTCACCCCTCCCCCTACCCCCTCCCGCAAGGGGAGGGGGAGCATTGTGCTCCTGCCAGCCCTTATCCTGGCGAGGATGCGACAATCCCGGCATGATGATCGGTGCGACGGTGCGCTATCCGACCGAGTTGTCGTGAGTTCCGCGCTGCAACTTATCGCGCTGCCTGGACTGCCGATGGTGCGCGCGGACGACGACATTGCCGAGCTGATCGCCGCGGCGCTGGCGCGGGCCGATCTGACGTTGCGCGACGGCGACGTCGTGGTGGTGGCGCAGAAGATCGTCTCGAAGGCCGAGGGGCGGACGGTCGATCTCGCCACCGTCGAGCCGTCGGCCGAGGCGGTGGAACTGGCGCGCGAGGTCGGCAAGGACCCGCGCCTGGTCGAGGTCGTGCTGCGTGAATCGACCCGCGTGGTGCGCTCGCGGCCGAACCTGATCATCGTGCAGCACCGGCTGGGCTTCGTCATGGCCAATGCCGGCGTGGACCAGTCCAACGTGGCGCCGGCCGATGGGGTGCATCGCGCGCTGCTGCTGCCGCGCGATCCCGACGCATCGGCCGAAGCCATCCGCGCCAGGCTGCAGCAGCGCTCCGGCGCGACCATCGGCGTCATCGTCAGCGACAGCTTCGGCCGTGCCTGGCGCCGCGGCACCTGCGGCATCGCGATCGGCGCCGCGGGCCTGCCCAGCCTGATCGACCTGCGCGGCCAGCCGGACCTGTTCGGCCGCACGCTCGAGGTCAGCATCATCGGCTTTGCCGACGAGATCGCCGCCGCCGCATCGCTGCTGCAAGGCCAGGCAGCCGAGGCGCAGCCCGTCGTGCTGGTGCGCGGCCTCGCAATGGTCCGCGCCGATCGCACCGGCCGCGGAACTGGTCCGCCCGCCGCAGGAGGACCTGTTCCGGTGACGGTGGTTGCGCTGTCGGGCGGTGTCGGGGGTGCCAAGCTGGCGCTCGGCCTCAGCCGCGTGCTGCCGGCCGAGGAACTGCTGATCGTCGCCAATACGGGCGACGATTTCGAGCATCTCGGGCTCGCCATTTCGCCCGACATCGACACGGTGATGTACACGCTGGCCGGACTCGCCAATCAGGAGTTCGGCTGGGGCCGTCACGACGAGACCTGGTCGTTCATGGAGACGCTGGCCTCTGTCGGCGGCGACACCTGGTTCCGGCTGGGCGACCGCGATCTTGCCGTGCATGTCGAGCGCACGCGCCGACTGCGTGCCGGCGAGACGCTGTCGGCGATCACCGCGGATTTCTGCCGGCGCCTCGGCGTGGGGCCGCGCGTGCTGCCGATGAGCGACGACCCGGTGCGCACGCGGGTGCGCACCGACGACGGCTGGATCGATTTCCAGGACTACTTCGTGCACCGGCGCTGCGAACCCGTGGTGCACGAGCTTGCGTTCCATGGTGCCGCGACGGCGCGCGCCCAGCCCGGCGTTCTGGCGGCATTGGCCGATCCTCGGCTGGCGGCGGTGGTGATCTGCCCGTCCAATCCGTTCATCAGCATCGAGCCGATCCTTGCGGTGCCCGGCGTGCGTGCGGCGCTGGCCGACTGCGCCGCTCCGGTGATTGCGGTGTCGCCGATCATCGGCGGGCGCGCGGTGAAGGGACCGACGGCGAAGATGATGACGGAGCTTGGCATGACGCCCAGCGCCGGTGCCGTCGCGCGTCGCTACGGCGACCTGATCGACGGCTACGTGGTCGATTTCGCCGACATGGATCAGGTCGCCGCGATCGGCCCCAAGGTCACGCTCGGGCAGACCATGATGACCACGCTGGCCGATCGCGAGGCGCTGGCGCGCACCGTGCTCGGTGCGGCCGGCGTGCTGCGGCGCGACTGATGACGGCCGACATCTGGGCGGCGGTGCCGGTGAAGGAATTTGCCGGCGCGAAGCAGCGTCTTGCGTCGCTGCTGACGCCGGCGCAGCGACAGGCGCTGGCCGCGGCGATGCTGGAGGATGTGCTGGCCGCGCTGGCCGCTGCGCCGCTGGCCGGGATTATGGTGAACACGGTCGATCCGATCGCCGGCGAACTGGCGCGTCGCTACGGCGCCCGGGTCGTGACCGAAGCTGCGCGCGACGGGCACACCGGCGCGGTCATGGCGATGGCTCGTATTCTCGGGGGGGAAGGACGTGAAGGCATGCTGACGCTGCCCGGCGATATTCCGCGCGTCACGCCGGCGGAAATCGCATCCGTGGTTGATGCGCGCCGCCCGGCGCCGTCGATCACCATCGTGCCCGCGCACGACGAACGCGGCTCGAATGCGCTGCTCTGCTCGCCGCCGACCGTGATGCAGTTGCGTTTTGGCGATGACAGCTTCTTGCCGCATCTCGCAGCGGCGCGCGCTCTTGGCATCGAGCCGACGATCGTCAAGCTGCCCGGCATCGGCCTGGACATCGACCAGCCGCAGGATCTGCAGGCGTTCCGCCGCGCCGCACCATCGATGGCGACGCGCACGTGGGGCCTTTTCGAAGGGTGACGTGAACGGCTCGAATTTCTCGCGTCATGGCCGGGCTTGTCCGCATCGGCATCAGGATAATGGGTGGCAAGGCAATCGGTTGAAGCAGAAGCGCTCGGGGTTTCACCCCGAACCCCACCAGAGGCTCCGCCTCTGGACTCCGCCAAGGGCGGAGCCCTTGGAGCCCCTCACTTTAGTAGTGGATCCCAAAGGCTACGCCTTTGGTGGGGGTCCCGGGGGCAAAGCCCCTGGGCGGGTTTCAGGGCAGAGCCCCTGAGCTAGTGTCCCTTCCTACCCCCTCCGGACGTGCGCTCAGCCCGACGGGCATGGGGATCAAGCCCGGCCATTTGGAGAAGTCGCCAGGATCGCGTGGCGCAGCGATGCTAGCGAGGCAAGTGTTGGCGGCAGATCGAACCGCCGGGCGCGTGCGAACCCCTCCACCGCCAGGCTGGTCGCGCTGCGCCCCATCGCAGGCGAGGGCAAGGATGGCATCGGCCAACGCCGCCGGATCGTCCGGGTCCGCATACAGCGCGGCATCGCCCGCGACCTCCGGCAGCCCGCCGCGCGGGGAGCAGATCAGTGCGGCGCCGCTTGCCATCGCCTCGAGCGCCGTGAGGCCGAACGGCTCCTGCCAGCGACTGGGCACCACCACGATCGCGGCGCCCGCCAGCGCGGCGAGCACCTCGGGATGGTCGCGATAGCCGTGCAGCGTCACGCCCGCAACCCGGGCCGCGTCGCGCACACCGCGGACGAAACGCGTGTCCGGGCTGTCGGCGCGCGAGCGGTCCGCGCCGATGATCTCGGCGCGCCAGCCGGGCAGCCGTCGGCAGCGCGATGGCACATGCGGCGACGAAGGCGTCCGGCGCCTTCTCCGGCACCACGCGGCCGACGAACAGGATGACCCGCTCGCGCGGCCGGGGCGGCGGCAGGGCAGACAGGTCGATGCAGTTCGGCAGAACGACGGGCATCGTGGGCGGCGTGCCGACACCTTCCAGCAGGCGGCGCCGCAAATAGTCGGATACGGTAACCACGCCGGCCAGGCGCGCCAGCAGGGTATGCCGCTCGGCCGGCGTGCGGGCGGAGCGCATGCTCTGCGGATCGTTGTGCAGGAACAGGCTGATCCGTGCGGCGGGCACGCGCCGAGCCAGCGCCAGCGCCACCTCGGGCCGGTTGTGCACCTCGATCAGCGCGGGCTGCAGGCGACGCAGCAGGCTGGCTGCGCCGGCGGCATAGCGCATGTTGATGTTGCCCGGCAGCCAGAGTGGCGGGCGAACGTTATGAAAATCGGTGCCGGCGAATGCGGGGCCTGCCTGCCTGCCGCCGATCACCATCGTCCGGAAACCAGGCGTGGCGACAAGGCGATGGGCGATCAGCCCGATCGCACCGGTCCGTCCGGGGCCGAAGCCCTCGCGCGGCGGCAGGACGACGGCCACCAGCGGAGCAGGGGCAGGTCTGGAATTCGCGCCTTCAGTCCGCCATGGTGCTGACAAATCCGCCTGCAACTCTATCTGCACTTCGCACCCCTATCTGCGCTTCGCAGCCCGAACTCCCTGGAACGGTCCCTTATGGCGGCCCGCCGCGCTCTTGTCGTGCTCATCGTCCTGCTCACCGTCGTTGGCCTGGGCCTGTTGCTCCTCCGGGTGCTGGCGCCGGGCGGCTGGACGCTGCCCAAGCTGGTGATGCTGGCGGCATTCCTCGGCACGGCGCCGTGGACCGGCCTGTGCCTCGCCAACGGGCTGATCGGCTTCGTCATCCTGATCGCCTGCCATGACCCGGTGCGGGCAGTGTTTTCACCCCTGTTTCCGCACCCCGGCGGCAGGCTTACGGCCGGGTCGCTGCCGCGCACGGCGATCGCGGTGACGGTCCGCAACGAGGACATGCGCCTTCTCCTGCCGCCGCTGCGGCGTCTGCTGAACGATCTGGACGAGGCCGGCGCAGATGATGCGTTCGGCGTGTTCATCCTGTCCGACACGCTGGACCTGCGCGCGGCGGCGGCCGAGGAGCGGCAGGTGGCGGCGTTCCGGGCCGAGGATCGCGATCCTGGGCGCATCCGCTATCGGCGCCGCACCGCCAACACCGGCTTCAAGGCCGGCAACATCATGGACTTCCTCGATCGCCACGCCGCCGGGTTCGAACTGATGGTGACGCTGGACGCCGATTCCGAGATGTCGGCCGATGCGGTGCTGCGCCTGGTGCGGGCCATCCAGGCCGATCCGTCGCTGGCGATCGTGCAGCACCTCACGGTCGGGCTGCCGGCGCAGGCCGCGTTCCCGCGGCTGTTCCAGTTCGGCATGCGCGCCGGGATGCGGACCTGGGCAACCGGGCAGGCCTGGTGGCAGGGCGACGAGGGGCCCTACTGGGGGCACAACGCGGTGGTCCGCATCGCGCCGTTCCGCGAGCACTGCCGGCTGCCGCTGCTGCCGGGCGGGCGTCACATCCTGTCGCACGACCAGATCGAGGCGGCGGTGCTGCGCGGCGCAGGCTGGGGCGTGCGCGTGCTGCCGGACGAGAACGGCTCCTGGGAGGCGAACCCGCCCGCCCTGCCGGAGTTCCTCCGCCGCGAACTGCGCTGGCTGGCGGGCAACCTGCAATACCGGCACTTGCTGTGGCGGCGCGGCCTGCGACCGATCGGGCGATGGCAGCTTGCGCAGGCGATCCTGCTGTTCGCCGGCATGCCGTTCTATCTGCTGTTCCTGCTCGCCGCCGCGACGGCCGCCGCGACCGATGCGGTATCGCCGTTCCCGGCGGCCCCGGCGCTGGCTGCCGCCTGGCTCGGTGCGCTGTATGCGCCGAAGCTGCTGGGGTACGCCGAGGTGGCGCTCTCGCCGGACAAGCGGGCGCGCTACGGCGGGATGGCGCAGTTCGCCGGCGGCGTGATCGCGGAGTTCGGCTCCGCCCTGCTGGTGGACGCCATATCGGTCGTGGCCAAGACCGGGGCGATGCTGCGCATGGCGCTGGGCGTGCGCGCCGGCTGGACGCGGCAGAACCGGGTTGACCGCGGCGTGGGCTGGGGCGAGGCCGCGCGGCTGCTCTGGCCACAGACGGTGCTCGGCGCGCTGGTGTTCGCCGGCTTCGCATCGGCTGGCTGGGAGGCGACGCTGTGGGCGCTGCCGCTCGCGGGCGGTCTGCCGCTGGCCATCCCGCTCTGCGTTCTGACCGCCGATCCGCGCTTCGGCCGCTGGCTGCGCCGCTGGCAGATCGCGGCGATCCCGGAGGAGATCGGCCTCCACCCGGTCCGCGAGCGCTCTCGCGCCGCATCGGTCCCGGCGCTAGCGTTGCAGGCTCAGGCCGAACCGGATTGAGGGGAAACACTCCATGCTGACCCGCCGCTCGCTGCTGGCCGCCTCGGCCGCCTCGCCCGCGCTGTCCTATGTCGGCGGGATGCGCGCCGAGGCTGCCACGCCGAAGGACGTCGTGGTGATGGGCAAGCAGATCGATGACATGATCGCGCTCGATCCCGCGCAGGCGTACGAGTTCACCGACAACGAACTGGACGGCAACATCTACCGCAAGCTGGTGACGCCGGACCCGAAGACCGGCACGTCGGTCATCGGCGACCTCGCGGAAAAGTTCGAGGTCAGCGCGGACGGCCTGACCTTCACGTTCCACATGCGGCGCGACGCGAAGTTCGACTCCGGCAGGCCGGTGACCGCGCAGGATGCGGAGTTCTCGTTCCACCGCATCGTGCAGCTCAACAAGACCCCGGCGTTCATCATTACGCAGTTCGGCTTCGCCAAGGACAATGTGGAGACGCTGATCCGCGCCACCGACGACCACACGCTGACGATGACCCTGCCGGCGCCGCAGGCCACCAGCTTCGTGCTGTTCTGCATCTCTGCCAATGTCGGCGGCATCGTCGAGAAGGCGGTGGCGCTCGAGCATCAGCAGGACAACGACCTCGGCAATGCCTGGCTGAATGCCAACAGCGCGGGTGCCGGGCCGTTCAAGCTGAATTCCTGGAAGGCGAGCGACACGGTGATCCTGGAGGCCAACCCGCACGCCGCGACGCCGCCCGGTGCGAAGCGTCTGGTGATCCGGCACATGAAGGACCCGTCGACGCAGCTTCTGTCGCTCCAGCGCGGCGATATCGACATCGCGCGCAATCTCGGTGCCGATCAGCTCAAATCGCTGGCGGGGAATGCGAATTTTCATGTCGTGTCGGCGCCGCAGGGCACGTCGATGTATTTCGCCATGAACCGCGCGGTGCCCGAACTGGCAAAGAAGGAGGTGCAGCAGGCGATCAAATGGGCCATCGACTACGAGGCGATCGCCAAGAACATCACCCCCGGCGTGTGGCGCGTGTCGCAGTCATTCCTGCCCGAGGGCCTGCCCGGCGCGCTGCCGGAGACACCCTTCCACAAGGATGCCGCCAAGGCGAAGCAGCTTTTGGCGTCGGTCGGGCTGACCGGCGGGTTCTCGGTCAGCATGGACTACGCATCGTCGTGGCCGTTCACCGACATCGCGCAGGCGATCCAGGCGGATCTCGGCGCGATCGGGATCAAGCTGGAGCTGCTGCCCGGCGAACTGAAGCAGGTGATCACCAAGACGCGCGCACGGCAGCATCAGATGGCGCTGCTGACCTGGTTCACCGACTACATCGATCCGAATTCAAATGCGCAGGCGTGGTGCGCCGATCCCGACGATTCCGATGACAGCAAGCTGAAGATCCTCGCCTGGCGCAGCCACTTCGCCGACAAGGAGATGACCGACGAGGTGGATCAGGCGACCAAGGAGCTCGACAACAAGAAGCGCATGGCGATCTATGCCAGTCTGCAGCGCCAGATGTGGGAACGCGGCCCGTTCGTGTTCCTGCTGCAGGCCGACGAGATCGCCGTGATGCCGAAGACCGTCACCGGCTTCCAGCTCGGCCCGACGCCCGATTATTTTCGGTATGCGCCGATCCGGAAAGGGTGAGGCGCGTGATGACGGGGGCGCTTCACGTCACTCAACGCCGCGTCCACGTCCTTCCCTCGTAGCAATCGGCGAAGACGTGGATGGCGGGCCTTTGCCCGCCATGACGGGGGCGCTTCACGTCAGTCAACGCCGTCATGCCGACGGAGGTCGGCATCCACGTCGTTCCCTCGTAGCGATCGGCGAAGACGTGGATGGCGGGCCTTCGCCCGCCATGACGGGGCGACCAGACCGCAGAGCAAAACCTATGGCCTCTTGGCACTACATGTTGTCGACTTCGTCCGGCACTTCGTAGAACGTCGGATGGCGGTAGATTTTGGAACCCGTCGGCTCGAACAGCATCGCCTTGTCGGTCGGATCCGACGCGGTGATCGCGTTCGACGGCACCACCCAGATCGACAGCCCTTCGCCGCGACGCGTGTAGACGTCGCGCGCGGACTGCAACGCCAACGTCGCGTCCGCTGCATGCACCGAACCGACATGCTTGTGCGCAAGCCCGGTGCGCGCGCGGATGAAAACCTCCCAGAGGGGTGTGACCTGCGGCGTGGCCTGCTCGGTCATCGTCACGCGGCCTGTCGGCGCGGCTCGGCCTTTTGCTTCGCTGCATAGGCGAGCGCGGCCTCGCGCACCCAGGCGCCGTCCTCGTGCGCTTGGCGTCGCGCGGCCAGCCGCTCGCGGTTGCACGGTCCGTCGCCGGCGAGCACGCGGCGAAACTCGTCCCAGTCGATTGCGCCGAATTCCCAGTGGCCCGTTGCGTCGTTGAATCGCAGGTCCGGGTCCGGAAACGTCAGGCCCAGGTAGTGGCCCTGCGGCACCGTCGCATCGACGAATTTCTGCCGAAGCGAGTCATTGGTGAAGCGCTTGATCTTCCACCGCATCGACGCGTCCGAGTGCTGCGACTGCGTATCGGGCGGGCCGAACATCATCAGGCTCGGCCACCACCAGCGGTTCAGCGCGTCCTGCGCCATCGCCTGTTGCTCGGGTGAGCCGCGTGCCAGCGTGGTCATGATCTCGAAGCCCTGGCGCTGGTGAAAGCTTTCCTCCTTGCAGATGCGGATCATCGCGCGCGCGTACGGACCGTAGGAGCAACGACACAGCGGGATCTGGTTCATGATGGCCGCGCCGTCCACCAGCCAGCCGATCGCGCCGATGTCCGCCCAGCTCAGCGTCGGATAATTGAAAATGGAGGAGTATTTCGCACGGCCGGTCAGCAGTTGCTCGACCAGTTCTTCGCGGGTCACATCCAGCGTCTCGGCCGCGGCATAGAGATATAGCCCATGCCCGCCCTCGTCCTGCACCTTCGCCAGCAGCGCCGCCTTGCGCCGCAGGGTCGGCGCGCGGGTGAGCCAGTTGCCTTCCGGCAGCATGCCGACGATCTCCGAGTGCGCGTGCTGGCTGATCTGGCGGACCAACGTGCGGCGATACGCGTCCGGCATCCAGTCGTTCGGCTCGATACGCTCCTCGGCGTCGATGCGCGCCTGGAAGCGCTCGGCCGGTTCGCTGGTGTCGGTCGATGCCTCTTGGGTATTCAGCGCCTGGCTATACATGGATTACTCCGGCCAAAAATCGGGACTCACCGCCTGGGTCGAATCGCGAAGGGACAGCCAGCGGGGAATGTGCCGCGCGCGAGTCCGGTCTCACGTTCAGCCTCGACCAGCGCGCAGCCGATAGGCGTCCCGCAGCTGCTTGCGTAATTTGCGCTTTCAGGCTCGGATTATCGTTGAGATGGTCTTCCAGTCGATAGCGCTGTTCCTCGATGCTGAGGCGCCAACTGATGCCACGCAATCCCGGTTGAAACTGCCACTTGAGCAAATGCAGAAGCAGCACGGTCAGTCGGTTGATCAACTCGCGCCTCTCGCCGCGGCCCATGCTCTCGATCTCTTCCGCGATGTTATCAATATCGGCTTCGCGTCAGCCTACCGGCGCGCAGCAATGTGGCCTGCTCATTGGCCCACGCGTAGAAATCCTGATCGTACAAGACTGGTCGTCATCGCCGGCCTCCTCGCCGCGCTGCCGCGGGGGTATTCAGCACCCTGCCATGCATGGGACAAATATGGTCCAGCCAGGCAGCGTCTGAAAGGCCCGCCATGGACTTCGCCCTGACCGACGAACAGCAGCAGATCCGCGACGAGGTGCTGAAGATCTGCGCCCGCTTCGACGATGCGTACTGGCTGGAGCGCGACCGCACCGCGACCTTCCCCGACGCCTTCTTCGCCGCCATGGCCGAGGGCAACTGGCTCGGCATCGCCATGCCGGAAGCGTACGGCGGTGCGGGCCTCGGCATCACGGAGGCGACGATCCTGATGCAGGCGGTGGCGGAATCCGGCGCCTGCATGTCGGGCGCATCGGCGATCCACCTCAACATCTTCGGTCTCAATCCGGTGGTCGTGTTCGGCACCGAGGCACAGAAGCGCCGCATGCTGCCGCCGGTGATCGCCGGCCACGACAAGGCCTGCTTCGGCGTCACCGAACCCAATGCCGGGCTCAACACCACCCAGATCACCACCCGCGCCGAGCATCGCGGCGACCGCTATGTGATCAGCGGCACCAAGATCTGGACGTCCACCGCGCAGGTCGCCTCGAAGATCCTGCTGCTGGCGCGCACCACCCCGCTCGATCAGGTGAAGCGCCACAGCCATGGGCTGACGCTGTTCTACACCACGCTCGACCGCGCGCATGCCGAGGTGCGACTGATCCACAAGATGGGCCGGCACGCGGTGGATTCGAACATGGTGTTCTTCGACGGCATGGAAGTGCCGGAGCAGGACCGCATCGGCGAGGAAGGCGAGGGATTTCGCACGCTGCTGCACGGCCTCAACCCCGAGCGCGTGCTGGTGGCGGCCGAGGCGATCGGCATCGGTCGTGCGGCGCTCGCCAAGGCCGCGCGCTATGCCCGCGAGCGCGTGGTGTTCGGCCGGCCGATCGGCCAGAATCAGGCGATCCAGCACCCGCTGGCGAAATGCTGGGCGGAACTGGAGGCCGCCAACCTGATGGTGATGAAGGCGGCCTGGCTGTACGACCAGGGCCGGCCGTGCGGCAACGAGGCCAACGCCGCCAAGTATCTCGCCGGCGAGGCCGGCTTTCGCGCCTGCGAGCAGGCGGTGATGACGCATGGCGGGATGGGCTACGCGCAGGAGTACCATGTCGAGCGCTACCTGCGCGAGTCGCTGATCCCCCGCATCGCCCCGGTCAGCCCGCAGCTTATTCTGAGCTACCTGGCCGAACGCGTGCTGGACCTGCCGAAGTCGTACTGAAGGGCCGCTATTTGAGCTGGTCGCGGATCTTGTCGAGGCCGGCCTTGGCGCAGGCGTCGTCCAGATTGGCTCCCGGCGCGCCGGCGGCACCGATGGCGCCGACGACCTCGTCGCCCACCTTGATCACCATGCCGCCGCCAAGCAGGATCAGATGCGGCAGTTGCGTGAACAGGTTGGAAAATCCGGGGGCCGTCTTCGACCGCTCGAACAGCGCGCTGGTGTCGGTCTTGAACGACGCGGCCGTGTAGGCCTTGTCGTAGGCGCTGTCCAGCGTGTGGCTGCCGGCGCGATCGCCGCGCAGCACAGCCTGCCGCACGCCATCGGCGTCGACCAGGACGGCGGTCTCGGCATAGCCCTGCTTCGTACAGCTCGCCACCGCTTCGGCAACGGCCTGGCTGGCGAGTTCAGCCGGAATGCGGTGCGTTGCGAGCAGGCCTTCGGCGTGGCCGGGCACCGGGAGCACGATGCCGGCAAGAATGAGCGTGACGATTGAACCGAAGATCGTGTGGTTGGACATCGCGATTGCTCCTGGGGCGGCGGGGTACGCGCGGGACGCCGAGACTAGCGCGAAACTCGGCGGCGGCGCGATGGCAGGCAACGCACGAAATGTCGTTCGTTCACGATCATTGGAGCGACGATCATGTCGGCCGGTCCCCCTTGATCCGTCGCCCATAGCCCCAAGCTTCCGTCCGCCAACGCGGCCACACGAGGTGGCACGCAACGGTCCGCCATCGGCGACGATGCGGCGCCGGCTGTATTGCTTTCGCTGCCGGATCAGAAAACGCGAAAGGAGAAATCCATGGCCAAGACCAGATCCAACGCGCCTCAATCCAGCGCACAGCGCCGAGATCATGCGCTGCCGGATGAGCACGTGCCCGATCAGGTGGTTTCCCAGGTCGGCAAGGCAGTCGCGCAGATCATGAAGCTGCGCCAATCCTATGTCGATGTTGTCACCACCGCAGAGACCGAGGCAGAACGGCAGCAACTTGCCCACCAAATCGAAGACGCGGCCGCGCGCGCGATCAATGACCAGGGCCTGACGGTGGACCAGTACAACCACGTCATCGCGGCGACGCAGGCCGATGCCGAGCTGGAAGAGCGGGTGATGGTCGCCTATCGCACCGCCTGACACAATTTGCACGCAACGGAGAGACACCATGACTGAATTTCGGACCGCTGTCCTTGCGGCAGCATTCGTGGCCGCGGCCGCCATGCCGGCTCTCGCGCAGCAGGGTGGAACCGATGTCGCATCGCCGCAGAAACCGGGTGCGACCATCCCGCAAGCCGATCTGTCGGACGCGACGGTGCAAAAGGTCGGTGCAGTGTTGCGCCAGACCGTGACGATCCGTCAGAAATACGCCGAGCGTGCGCAGTCGGCAAAGTCGCAGCAGGATGAGCAGACACTGGCAACTCAGGCGCAGACCGAAATGGTGCAGGCGGTCAGCGATCAGGGGTTGACCGTGCAGCAGTACAACCAGGTGATTCAGATGGCGCAGGCCGATCCGTCTCTGAAGCAGCGCCTGCTGTCAGCTGCGCAATCGGGCGGCTAGTACAGACCGGTGGGGGTGCGCTGTCCTCCAGCCGCCCCGTCTGCCGGCGACCGATCGCCAGTTCGGTGACGATGCCGTGCAGCGTGCGCAGCTCCTGCTCGGTCACTTCGCCGCGCTGGAAGAAGTGACGGATGTTGCGCACCATGCCCGGCCGCTTCGGCAGATTGCGGAGAAAGCCACAGGCGTCGAGCTGGTCGACCAGGTGGCGGAGAAAATTCTCCAGTTCCGCCTTGGTGGCGACGCCCGTCTCGTTTGTCATGAGCAGGCGCGGCGGCGTGATGTCGGTCGCTGTCCACCATTCATAGGCCAGCACCATCACCGCCTGCGCCAGGTTCAGCGACATGAATGCCGGGTTGAGCGGAAACCGCACCAGGGCATCCGCCTCAGCCATGTCGTCGTTGTCGAGGCCGGCGCGCTCGGGACCGAACAGCACGCCCGCACGCAGATCGCGCGCGCAGATCGCGTGCAGCTCCGCCGCCGCGCCGCGTGCCGTCAGCACCGGCTTGATGACATGGCGCGGCCGCGGGCAGGTTGCGAAGACATGGTGCAGATCGGCGACCGCCTCGGGCACCGATGCGAACACACGCGCCTCGTCCAGGATGCGATCGGCGCCGGACGAATTGCGCCACGCCTTCTCCTGCGGCCAGCCGTCGCGCGGCGCGACGAGGCGCAGGTGGAACAGCCCGCCGTTTGCCATGGCGCGGGCGCATGCACCGATGTTGTCGGCAAGCTGCGGCCGCACCAGGATGACGACGGGCGAATTGCCGATCGGCGCGATGTCGGCACCGCCGTCGCGGCCGGTCATTGCGCGTGTTTGGCCTGCCAGGTCTTCATGAAGGCGATCTCCTTCTCCTGGGCCGTGATGACGTTCCGCGCCAATTTACGGATTTGCGGATCCTTGCCGTAGCGCAGTTCGACCCGAGCCATGTCGATCGCGCCCTGGTGATGCGCAATCATGCCGGCGACGAAGTCCTTGTCCGCGTCGCCGGAGTAGGTGATCGCCATGCCCTGGTCCATCTTCGTCATCGCATCGCGATAGGCCTGTGGTGGACGCCGGCTCGTTCGCCGCCGGCGCGCCGCCCATCTGCATGCCCGGCTGCGGCGGTCGGCTGCGCGAGAAGAGGCAGCGGCACCGTCAGCAGCGTCGCGGCAATCAAACACGAACGCAGCATCGTCGTTGGTCTCCTCGATTGGTTCGCTCAGTTGGCCCGCCGCCAGGTGGTGCCCTGCGCGCCGTCCTCGAATGCGATTCCCTTGGCGGCCCACTCGGCACGTATCGCATCGGCGCGCGCAAAATCGCGGGCCTTGCGTGCCGCCAGGCGCTCGGCGATCGCCGCCTCGATCGCTGCGACATCCGCGTCGCCGCCGCGGAACCAGGCGCCCGGGTCGGCCTGGAGCAATCCCAATATCGCGCCCGCCGCGCGCAATCCGCGTGCCGCGTCGAAATCATCGGCCAGCGCCCGGTCGGCCAGCGCATGCATCGCCGACAGGGCGAGCGGCGTATTGAGGTCATCGCACAACGCTGCCATCACCGCTGCCGGCACATCGGCGGCGTCGATGGCCGGATATTTCTCCAGCGCGCGGTAGAACCGGTCCAGCTCGCGCCGCGCCTCCGTCACCGCCGCATCGGAAAAATCCGGCGTCGAGCGGTAGTGCGTGCGCAGCAGCAGCAGCCGCACCGCCTCGCCCGGCACCTTCGCCAGCACGTCGCGCAGGAAGGTGAAGTTGCCGAGGCTCTTCGACATCTTCTCGCCGTCCATCAGCAGCATGCCGTTGTGCACCCAGTAGCGGGCGAAGTGGCTGCCGGGAAACGCGCAGACGCTCTGCGCCAGTTCGTTCTCGTGGTGCGGGAAGATCAGGTCGCTGCCGCCGCCGTGGATGTCGAACGTCTCGCCGAGATAGCGCCACGACATGGCACTGCACTCGATGTGCCAGCCTGGACGCCCGCGGCCCCATGGGCTTTCCCAGCCCGGCAGGTCGGCAGTCGACGGCTTCCACAGCACGAAGTCGCCCGGATTGCGCTTGTACGGCGCCACGTCGATCCGCGCCCCGGCCAGCAATTCGTCCGGGCTGCGTCCCGACAGGCTGCCATACGACGGATAGCTCGGCACCGAGAACAGCACGTGGCCCTCCGCCGCATACGCGTGGCCCGAGCCGATCAGCCGCTCGATGATCGCGATCATCTCCGGCACGTGCTGCGTGGCGCGCGGCTCCTCGTCCGGCGGCAGGACGCCAAGCGCCGCCATGTCGGCGTGGAATTCGGCCGTGGTTCGCGCAGTGATCGAGCCGATCGGCTCGCCGCTCGCCGTGGCGCGCGCGTTGATCTTGTCGTCGACGTCGGTGATGTTGCGCACGTAGGTCACGCGCGGATAGAGCAGGCGCAGCAGGCGTGCGAGCACGTCGAACACCACCATCGGGCGCGCGTTGCCGATATGTGGCAGGTCGTAGACCGTCAGGCCGCACACGTACATCCGCACATGCTGGGGATCGAGCGGAACGAACCGCTCCTTCCGGCGGCTTTGGCTGTTGTGGAGAAAAAGCTCGTGCATGGACGCGTCTCCGTGGCACGGGCGTTCTCGGCCATACCGGCCGGCAAATCAACGCTTCCGTCACCTTCGGGCTGGGTTAGACTTGCCCGACCGGGACACGAGAGGCAGCCATGCGCAACGCACCGTTCGAGATCAGGCCGATCGCCGGCGCGCTGGGCGCCGAACTCCATGGCGTCGATCTCGCCCGCGACCTGCCGGCGACGACGGTGCAGGCGATCCGCCAGGCTCTGCTCGATCACCTCGTGATCTTCTTCCGCGACCAGGCTCTGCCGCCCGACCGCTTCCTCGCTCTGGCGCGCTGCTTCGGTACCCCGATCGAGTATCCCTTCCTCAAGGGCATCGACGGCTTCCCCGAGATCATCACCGTCTCGAAACTCCCGGAGGAAAAGGTCAACTTCGGTGGCGTGTGGCATTCCGACACGACCTATCTGCAGGAACCGCCCATGGCGACGCTGCTGGTCGCGCGCGAGGTGCCGGAGGTGGGTGGCGACACAATCTTCGCCAACCAGTACCGCGCGTATGACACGCTGTCGGATGGCATGAGGCAGCTGCTGGGCGGGCTGAAGGGGGTCGCCAGTTCGGCGAAGGCCGATTCCAGCCGCACGCGCGAGGACCGCATCCGCTCCGACGGCAGTGCCGAGGCCCGGAAGCTGCTGGTCGCGGAACATCCGGTGGTGCGCACCCATCCCGAGACCCGGCGCCGGTCGCTGTACATCAACCGCGCCCACACGGTCGGCTTCGCCGGCATGACCGAGGAGGAGAGTGCACCGCTGCTCGGGTTCCTGTTCGATCACCAGATCAGGCCGGAGTTCACCTGCCGCTTCCGCTGGGAGGCGGGGTCGCTGGCGATCTGGGACAATCGGTGCGCGCAGCACTACGCCGTGAACGACTACCATGGTGAGCGACGGGTCATGCATCGCATCACGCTCGCCGGCGACCGACCCGTGTGAGGCAGGTGGCCCAAACCTGCGGTCTTCCAGCGTCCTGACCCGCTCCACCATCAATTTCGTCCCACCGCTGCGCCACGCAATGGACTACGATGAACGCTCCGATAACGGGAACGTTCAGCAATGGGCGAGGCAAAGCGACGGAAGCAGGCCGGGAACCGGCGTGGGGATATCATCCCGGACCCTGCGCCCGGCATGGGAGCGACGTCGCCAACCGCCAGGTTATCGCCGGCTTTTCTGCAGAGCATCACGTCACAGGTCGAAGGCTTCATTGCCAAGGACCTGGGATGCGATACCAAGGCAAAGGCCACAGCCCTTGCGGCGCAGCAACCTGTCAAAGTCGCTCAGTATGTGGACAGCCTGATCGATAGCTGGTTCGACGCGCAGATGCAGATGGAGGGTGCGCCGGCGGCCTGCAGAGCGGGATGCTCCTGGTGTTGCTGGATGATCCCGGATCTGCGCAACGGTGAGGCGGACCTGTTACTGACGGCGATCAATCAGCTGCCCGAGGACGAAAGGGCCGAGATCGAAGCGAAGGTGAAGGTGGCAGCGACGGCGATCGTTGACGCGGGCAGCAGTGAGGCCGCCTATCCTCTGCGGTGCCCTCTCCTGGGGGACGATGGAAGATGCCGTGTCTACGCCGCGCGGCCAGCGGTCTGCCGAGCGTTTGCTTCAACTGACGCGACCGCATGCGAGCGTCTCTACCGGGGTGGCGATGAGGCGAGTGAGGTCCCGATGACCGTGCGCAGTGCATGCGCACAGGTAGCCAACGTCGCAGTCAACAATAGATTCGGCGACAGCCGTCTGAAGGCGACGCCGCTCCCGATTGCACTGGCCAAAGCGTTAGCCCATCCCCGTGCGGGAGGGGGTTGGGGCGAGCCAATCGGGTGAGGCTGGAGCGCTCGGGGTTTCACCCCGAACCCCGACCAGAGGCGCTGCCTCTGGACTCCGCCAAGGGCGGAGCCCTTGGAACCCTTCACTTTAGTAATGGATCCCAAAGGCTTCGCCTTTGGTGGGGGTCCCGGGGGCAACGCCACCGGGCGGGTTTCAGGGCAGAGCCCTGAGCGCTCTGAATGGAACAGCGATAGGCGGCCGGAACTACAGCAGCCCCTCCGTTCGGAAGCTCAGCCAGCGTCCGTTGCCAACGACGACGTGGTCGTGCAGCACGATCGCCAGTGCCGCGGCGGCGGCCTTGATCTCCCGCGTCATCGCGATGTCCTCCGCCGAGGGGGTGGGATCGCCGCTCGGATGGTTGTGCACCAGGATCAACGCCGTCGCGTGCAATTCGAGCGCGCGCTTGGCCACCTCGCGCGGATAGACCGGCGTGTGGTTCACCGTGCCGCGCTGCTGCGCCTCATCGGCCAGCAGGCGGTTGCGGTTGTCGAGGAACAGGACGCGGAACTGCTCGACCCGTTCGCGGGACATCACGGCGTTGAGGTATGCCATCAGCCGGTCCCAGTTGGTGAGCACCGGCCGATCGATGACCTCGGCCCGCATCAGCCGCAGCGCCGCCGCCTGCACCGACTTCAGTGTCGCCGCGCCCGCCTCCCCCAGCCCTTCGACCGCGAGCAGTTCCTGCACCGGGGCCGCGATCACCCGGGCGAAGCTGCCGAACTGCGTCAGCAGCGCCCGGGCGAGCGCCTTGGTGTCGCGCCGCGGCAGGGCGAACAGCACGATCTCCAGCATCTCGTGGTCGGCGAGCGCGTCCGGCCCCGCGGTCAGCAGGCGTTCGCGCAGCCGCCGACGGTGGCCCTCGACGCCGATCGGCTTGCGTCCATCGGCCGGCGGGTCGGTGTCGAACAGGTCTGCGGGGCCGCAGGTCGGGGCTGTCACACCCCAGCCATGCGGCAAATAGGTTGGGCGGCGGTTAACGCGAGGCGGTCAGTGCCCTGGGGGCGGTGCGCAGGGCTCGGTGGCCATCTCCGCCGGGACGGAAACCTCCAGAATCTCGAACGTGTCCGAGGTGCCGGTCTCGTTGTGCGGCGTGTCGCCGGGGATCATGATCGAATTGCCCGCCGCGACCCGCACCTTGCGGTCCTCGAACTCCAGATCGACCCAGCCGCTCAGCACGTAGACGAACTGCGCCTGGCACTTGTGCACGTGCCAGCCGGTCGGCTTCGACATGCCCTGCTCGGCCGATGTCACCTGGGCGCGCATGAACCCGTTGGTGCCCTCGGTCACGCCGAGGTCGCGATACTTGAAGAACGCGCGCCGGCCGGCGACGTAGTTGGCGTTGTCCTTGCTGGCCACCGCGAGTTTCATTGTCGGCATGCTCATCGTGTGGTCGTTCATGGCGTTCCTCCTCGATTGTTCAGCTTGCCGCGTAGGGCGGCTTGTCCAGACCGGCGGGCGAAAGGGTGAAGATCTCGCAGCCCGGTCTCGGTCACGCCGATCATGTGCTCGAACTGCGCCGACAGGCTGCGGTCGCGCGTCACCGCGGTCCAGCCGTCGTCCAGCACCTTCACCTCCGGGCCGGCCGGCGTTCACCATCGGCTCGATGGTGAAGAACATGCCGGGGCGCAGGATCGGGCCCTCGCCCGGGCGGCCGAAATGCAGGACGTTCGGCGGCTCATGGAAGCGCCGCCCGATGCCGTGGCCGCAGAAGTCGCGCACCACGCTGAAGCGCTGGTGCTCGACGTAGTTCTGGATGACATGGCCGACATCGCCCAGCGTGGCGCCGGGCTTCACCGCGGCGACGCCGCGCATCATCGCCTCGTAGGTCACGTCCATCAGGTTGCGTGCCCGGGTCGATGCCGAACCGGCCACATACATGCGCGACGAATCGCCGTGCCAGCCGTTCAGGATCACCGTGACGTCGATGTTCAGGATGTCGCCGTTCTCCAGCTTCCGCTCGCCGGGAATGCCGTGGCAGACGACGTGGTTGATCGAGGTGCAGATCGACTTCGGATAGCCGCGGTAGTTCAGCGGCGCCGGCACCGCGCCATGCGCGATGATGAACTCGTGGCACAGCGCGTCGAGCGTGCCGGTGGAGACCCCGGGCCGCACATGCGGCACGATCATGTCGAGCGTCTCGGCCGCCAGCCGGCCCGCGGTCCGCATCGCGGCAAAATCCTCCGGCGCATGGATCGTGATGCGTCTCGCGTCGGCCCCGCCGTCCATCGCCCCTGCTCTCCGTCCGCCCTGGCACTGCCTGGAAACTGGAAACATGCGCAACCGAGGCGCTTGGCGCAAGGCCATTGGTGGGGTCCAGCCGACAGGCGGCCGGGTCATCGTGGAACGAACTGTTTACTGATCGCCGATCACTGACTACTGATCCGCCGATGATGCGATGCAACCCATCGACACCGCGGCTGCAGGAGATTCGCGACTGATGGACCGCAAGGCCGCAAGGGATGCCCAGAAACGGTCAGCGGCCGAAGCCGCGGCCGCGCTGGTCGAGGACGGCATGGTGGTCGGCCTGGGAACCGGCTCGACCGCCTATTTCGCCATCGAGGCGCTGATCCGCCGGGTTCGCGAGGGTCTGCAGCATCCTCGGCATTGCGACGTCGGAGCGCAGCGATGCCCAGGCGCGCGCCGGCGGCATCCCGCTCACCACCTTTGCCGAGCACCGCCGGCTGGATCTCACCATCGACGGGGCCGACGAGGTCGCCTCGGGCTCGCTCGATCTGATCAAGGGCCTCGGCGGCGCGCTGCTGCGGGAAAAGATCGTCGCCGCGGCGTCCGATCGACTGGTGATCGTCGCCGATGCGCGGAAGCTGGTCGATCGGCTTGGGGGAACCGCCCGGCTGCCGGTGGAGATCGTGCCGTTCGGCTGGCAGACGACGGCCGATCGCCTGGCGCAACTGGGCGGCAATCCGGTGCTGCGTGGCGGCGCGCCGTCGCCCTTCCGCACGGACGGCGGCAACCTGATCCTGGATTGCGACTTCGGCCTGATCGCAGATCCGGCCGCGCTCGACCAGGCGATCGGTCAGACCGTCGGCGTGGTCGAGACCGGGCTGTTCATCGGCATGGCCAGCATGGCCCTGGTGGCCGACCACACCGGCGTCCATCGGATCGAGCGGCCAGTCACCGGCCGCTGACGGCGAACCACGACTGACCGACTGTTTTCCGTTTCGCGCAATTACGTGCGGCCGTCCAGGTGAGTGCCTGTGCAGGACCGGTCGCTACCGGCTGGCCACCTGCCGCTGATCCGGGCGCAGGACAATGCACGGCGTGCGGCGGTGGGCCAGGACGGAGCAGGCACTCTGCGCCTCCGAGGCCGTCAGGCCGAAGACCTGTGCGCGCCAGGTCGTCCTGCCGCGCAGGCCGGCCGGCTCCACCCGCGCCTCGCCGTCATCGGCGGCGCGGCGCGCGTTGTTCGCGGCCTCGCGCGCGGCCTTTTCGCTGACGTAGCTGCCGACCTGGATGCCCCAGACGCTTGCGGCCGGCGCTGGTCTGGCATGCGCGGATTGGCGGGCGGACTGGTCCGCCACCGACGCCGCGTGCGCCGCGCTGACCAGGCTGGGCAGCCGGCTCGCCACGGTCGTCGGGCGCTCCATCGGGACATCCATCTGCTCGAAGCCCTGGTTGAGCAAGGCGGCCATGTGCACGTCGCGCTCGGGGTTCGACGACGCGCCGAGCACGACGCCGATCAGCCGCACCCCGCCGCGCACGGCGCTGGTGACGAGGTTGTGGCCGGATGCCTCGGTGTAGCCGGTCTTCATCCCGTCGGCGCCGGGGTAGGATTCCAGCATGCGGTCGTGGTTGAAGATCACGCGACCATGGAACACGAAGCTCCGCGTGCTGAAATACGGATAGAATCCCGGGAAATCCCCCAGCAGATGTCGCGCCAGGATCGCCAGGTCGCGCGCCGTGCTCCACTGATCGGGGTCCGGCAGGCCCGAGGCATTGGTGAAGGTGGTGCGGCTCATGCCGAGCGCGTGGGCACGCAGGGTCATCATCTGGGCGAACCGCTCCTCGGAGCCACCGAGCAGTTCCCCCAGCGCCGATGCGGCGTCGTTGGCCGACTTGGTGACCAGCCCCAGGATGGCGTCGTCCACCGTCAGCCGCGTGGCCGGCGTGATGCCGAGCTTGGACGGCTGCATCGACGCGGCGCGGCCTGATACCGGCACAAGCTGGTCGGTCGTGATGCGCCGGTCGCGCAGGGCCTCGAACACCATATAGAGCGTCATCAGCTTCGCGAGGCTCGCCGGATGGCGCGACGCGTCGGGATTGGCCGCTTCGAGCACGTTGCCGGTGGCGGCATCGACGACGATGGAACTGTAGCGTTCCGAGCCGATCTGTGCCCGGGCGGCGGCGGGAAGCAGGCCGGCGAAGATTGCCAGGAGCGAGACCAGGGCAGCCGGACACAGGAAAAGCGTGCGTCGCTGGCGCTCAGGCCTGGCCATTGCTGTTTTCCCTTCGCTCCGTCTGCGGAACTCTAGAAGCCGTCCGGCGCGCCTGTCCAGCCGAAATCTGCTATGAAAAGAGAAATAATTGAACGCCTTATGAGCGACTGCTTGCACAGGCGATGCGGCGCGCGGACGCCGAACAAAGACGATTTCGAGAACTTTTGTGCAGTGCACAATAAACCGCTTGATCGCGCCTGCTCATACGCCTATATCCCGGTTGTGCTGCACCGCAGCAAAATAGATTGGCGAATTGGCAGACGGGTGGCGACTTCCCAACGGCGACTGCCCTCACTCAGGAGATCACGTGCATGACGATCAAGCCAAAGATGATGGAAGCGGCAACGACGGCCGAAGAGAACGTGGCGAGCGCCGTCGGCAAGGGCTTCGAGACGACCGTGTCCGGGCTGAAGGACGGCATGTCCCAGGCAGCCGCGGGCTTCACGGAAACACAGGAAAAGGTCAAGGCAGGCATGGAAAAGGCAATGAAGACGGCGGAAGAGCTCGTGGCGTTCAGCCAGGGCAACGTCGAGGCAATGGTGAAGTCCGGTCAGGTCTGGGCGGCCGGCGTGCAGGACATCAGCAAGCAGGTGGCGGCCACCGCGCAGGCCTCGTTCGAGGAGACGATGTCGACCTTCAAGGCATTCTCCTCGGTGAAGTCGCTCAAGGACGTCTTCGAGATGCAGGCCAATTTTGCCCGCGCGACGATGGAGAAGACCCTGGCCGAGTTCGGCCGGCTGACCGACGCGTCGATGAAGCTGACCGAGCAGGCGATGGCGCCGCTGACCGCGCGCGTGAGCCTGGCGGTCGAGAAGTTCGCCAAATCGGCCTGACCAGCGGCCGACGCGCGACGGACGGACAAGGGCCCCGGCCCCCCTCCCCCCGGTGGACCTGTTCGGACGGAAGAAGGCCTCGGCGACCTGCCGGGGCCTTCTTCATGTCCGGCGCAGGTGAACTGAATGTTTGCCCGTCAATGGCCTTTTATCCTTGGGCCAGCATCCGATATGGTTCGTGCGCCGACGGGCGGCGGGGTGGGATTCTCTGGACGGATCCTGGCATGCACGCTCGCCCGGATGGAATGGGATGTCGCGACAAGGTGGACGCGGAACAACGATGAGCGACGGCGACAGGCGCGGCGGCAACAACAACGACGCCCCGAACACCGGTGTGGTGGTCAAAGCGCGGCCGAAGACGCGCAAACCGGCGATGTACAAGGTGCTCATGCTGAATGACGACTACACGCCGATGGAGTTCGTCGTTCACGTCCTGGAACGTTTTTTCCAGAAATCGCGCGAGGAGGCCACCCGGATCATGCTACACGTCCACCGCCGCGGGGTTGGCGTATGCGGCGTCTACACGTACGAGGTAGCCGAGACGAAGGTGACCCAGGTGATGGATCTGGCTCGGCAGAACCAGCATCCCCTGCAATGCACAATCGAGAAGGAATGATTGCGGGGATCTGGAGTATACATATGTGATGGGTGTGGGAACCGGCTAACAAGCATTGCCTGAGTTGACGGCGCGTCAAGGCGCCGGGGATGATCGGATTTCCAGCTTGTAGACTTCAGCGCGTAGGAGCGTCGACGACCATGCTTTCTCGTAACCTCGAACAGACGCTGCACCGCGCACTGTCGCTGGCCAGTGACCGCCGTCACGAATATGCGACACTCGAGCACCTGCTGCTCGGCCTGGCCGACGACACGGATGCCGCGTCGGTGCTGCGTGCCTGCGGCGTGGACCTCGACAAGCTGCGCGGCGATCTGTCCGAATTCCTCGACAAGGATCTGGCCGGCCTCGCCACCGACCGGGCAGGCGATCCGAAACCGACGGCCGGGTTCCAGCGCGTCGTCCAGCGTGCCGCGATCCATGTCCAGTCGTCCGGGCGCGACGAAGTGACCGGCGCCAATGTCCTGGTGGCGCTGTTCTCCGAGCGCGAGAGCCACGCGGTCTATTTCCTGCAGTTGCAGGACATGACCCGGCTGGATGCGGTGAACTTCATCAGCCACGGCATCGCCAAGGCCCCCGGCCGTGCCGCCCAGCGTCCGGTGCAGGGCACCGGGAGCCAGCCGGAATCCCACCAGGAGCAGGAACGGGAGGAAAAACCGAACCGGCGCAATCAGGACGCGCTGTCGAACTACTGCGTCAACCTGAACAAGAAGGCGATGGCGGGAAAGATCGATCCGCTGATCGGCCGCGAGCCGGAGATCGAGCGCACCATCCAGATCCTGTGCCGCCGCACCAAGAACAACCCGCTCTATGTGGGCGATCCGGGCGTCGGCAAGACGGCGATCGCCGAGGGCCTGGCCAAGCGGATCGTCGAGGGCGACGTGCCGGAGGTGCTCGGCCGCTCGACCATCTATGCGCTCGACATGGGCGCGCTGCTCGCCGGCACCCGCTATCGCGGCGACTTCGAGGAGCGGCTGAAGGCGGTGGTGTCCGAACTGGAGAACCAGCAGGGTGCCATCCTGTTCATCGACGAGATCCACACGGTGATCGGCGCCGGCGCCACGTCCGGCGGGGCGATGGACGCGTCGAACCTGCTGAAGCCGGCGCTGGCGTCGGGCAACCTGCGCTGCATCGGCTCCACCACCTACAAGGAGTTCCGCAACTACTTCGAGAAGGACCGCGCGCTGGTCCGCCGCTTCCAGAAGATCGACGTGAACGAGCCGACCGCTGGAAGACAGCGTGAAGATCCTGCGCGGCCTGAAGTCGAACTACGAGAAGCACCACAAGGTGCGCTACACCGACGAGGCGATCCGGGCGGCGGTCGAGCTGTCGGCGAAGTACATCAACGACCGCAAGCTGCCCGACAAGGCGATCGACGTGATCGACGAGGTCGGCGCCTCGCGCATGCTGCTGCCCGAGCACAAGCGCCGGAAGACCGTCACGTTGCGCGACGTCGAGGAGATCGTCGCCAAGATCGCGCGCATTCCTCCGAAGTCGGTGTCGGCCGACGACAAGGAGACGCTGCGCAATCTGGAACGCGACCTGAAGGCGATGGTGTTCGGCCAGGACAAGGCCATCGAGGCGCTGGCGGCCGCGATCAAGCTGGCGCGCGCCGGGCTGCGCGAGCCGGAGAAGCCGATCGGCAACTACCTGTTCTGCGGCCCGACCGGCGTCGGCAAGACCGAGGTCGCGCGGCAGCTGGCGTCCACCATGGGCATCGAGCTGATCCGCTTCGACATGTCGGAGTACATGGAGCGGCACTCGGTGTCCCGCCTGATCGGCGCGCCGCCCGGCTATGTCGGCTTCGACCAGGGCGGCCTGCTGACCGACGCGATCGACCAGCATCCGCACGCCGTGCTGCTGCTGGACGAGATCGAGAAGGCGCATCCGGACCTGTTCAACATCCTGCTGCAGGTGATGGACCACGGGAAGCTGACCGACCACAACGGCAAGACGGTCGATTTCCGCAACGTCATCCTGATCATGACGACCAACGCGGGTGCGTCGGACCTGGCGAAGGAGGCGATCGGCTTCGGCCGCGAGGGCCGCGAGGGCGAGGATGAGGACGCGATCAAGCGCCTGTTCACGCCGGAGTTCCGCAACCGGCTGGACGCGACCATCGCCTTCGCCGGCCTGACGCCGGAGATCGTCGGGCGCGTCGTGGAGAAGTTCGTCATGCAGCTCGAGGCGCAGCTGGCCGACCGCAACGTGACGATCGAGCTGTCGTCGGCGGCGAAGGAGTGGCTGGCCGAGCGCGGCTACGACAAGCTGTACGGCGCGCGACCGCTGTCGCGCGTGATCCAGGAGTACATCAAGAAGCCGCTCGCCGAGGAGCTGCTGTTCGGCAAGCTGGTGAAGGGCGGCTCGGTCAAGGTCACGATGAAGGACGGCAAGCTCGACTTCGAGATCATCGAGGCGCAGCTGCCCGCCCTGCCGAAGCCCGACGAAGACGGCGACGGCGGGACCGATCGCGAGGAGATCGAGGCGTAGGGCCGGCCGCTTCTCCCTTGGCGCGAGGGGGTTTGGGGTAAGGCAATCGGGTGAAGCGGAAGCGCTCGGGGTTTCACCCCGAACCCCACCAGAGGCGCTGCCTCTGGACTCCGCCAAGGGCCGAGCCTTGGAACCCATTACTTACTCAGCAGTCGGTAATATAGGCGACACTCGGTGCCTGGAAGAATGACCGAACCAGCTGCGGTAAGGTCTTTATCGTGGCCAACTGCGCCTCGATTTTGTCGCGCCGACGCTCGCCCTTGCGCAGCGGGGTTCTGGCGACCCCGGTGCGCTTCACGTGGCTCCATACCAGTTCGTCCAGGTTCAGGTCCGGCGGATACCCGGGCAGAAAGTGAAGGGCGAGCCGGCCCTTCGTGGATTGCACATAGTCCTTGACCAGCTTCGTCTTGTGGGCCGGCAGCCCATCGACCACCAGATGTACCGGCTTCGAGCGATGCCGCATCATCGTCCGCAACAGACGGACAAAAAGCTCGGCCGTCAGCCCACCTTCGTAGGTGCAGTACCAGAACCCACCCCTGGCATTCACCGCGGACGCCGCACTGATCGATTGCCGTTGCCCCGGACGCGCCACCACCGGGGTTTGTCCTTTGACGCCCCAGGTCCGGCCATGCACGGCATCTGCACGAAAACCCAACTCGTCCCATAAGAAGACCTCACCGCCTTCCATTCTGGCCTGTCGTGCAATGGCCGGATAGCTCCCGCGCTGCCAGCGCTCGATCGCCTCTGGATCGCGCTGATAGGCGCGTTGCAACGGCTTCTGCGGCGTCAAATTGAGCCTGGCGAGCAGCTCGCCGATCGCCGTGAGGCCCAAGCGGATATCAAACTTCCGCTCAACCAACTCAGCCACCACCGATCGCGTCCACAGCCCGAAGTCCAAACCATATTGTCGCGGGTCCTTGCCGTTGATCCAGTGCAACACCTGCCGCTCCTGCCGCGGCGTCAAACTCCGTGGGCGCCCAGGTGCTGGCCGCGATTTCAGCGCACCCAGCCCGACACCGTGCTTGGCTGCCGCGGCAAGCCACTTGTAGATAGTGGTGCGGTTGAATCCGTAGGATGCGATGACCGCCGGAGCTGCCTCGCCCTCACGCACCCGCTCGACCGCCATCAATCGGATGGTTCCCAGGGTTCCGTGGTCGAGCGTTCGTCCGTCTCGCTGCATACCACCTTGAATCGTGCCTCAGACGCTAGGTCAACAGATTTGTCGCCTTACCTGCCGACTGGTGAGTAAGTATCGGATCCCAAAGGCTCCGCCTTGGGTGGGGGTCCCGGGGGCAAAGCCCCCGGGCGGGTTTCAGGGCAGAGCCCTGGAAGCTGCTGCCTTACCGCGCGCACTCGATGACGACGGTGCCGACCTTGTCGCCGCGCTCGACCGCCTCGTGCGCCGCCGCCGCCTCGTATAACGGGAATTTCCCCGCGACCGACAGCACGCGCTGCCCCGTCGCGACCCACTGTGCGATGTCGGTCTGGGCGCGCTTGCGCGATGCATGCGGTGAACCGGGCAACGACATCGGATACAGCGAGACGTTGCGCTGCATCAGTTCGCCGATCGGCACGCGCGGGATGCGGTCGCCGTTGGAGGCGTAGACCGCGATGCTGCCGTTGGCCCGCACGCAACCAAGCGTCGCCGACAGGTTGCCGCCGAAATCGACATCCACGACGTGATCCACGCCCGTGCCACCGGTGATCTCGCGCACACGCGCGGCAACATCCTCCTGCCGATAGTTTATAACCGCATCGGCGCCGCCCGCCCGCGCGCGCTCGGCCTTCGTGTCCGAACTCACCGTCGCGATCACCCGCGCACCGGCCCACCTGGCAAGCTGCACCGCATAATGGCCCACGGCTCCTGCGGCGCCGGTGACCAGCACGGTCCGCCCCTGCACCGGACCGCCCACGAACACGCAGTGATGCGCCGTCATGCCGGGAATGCCGAAGCGTCGCGCCCTCGGCGAACGACACGTGCTCCGGCAGTTCGGTCACCAGGTCGACATTCAGGCAAATGTATTCCGCCGCGGTGCCCATCCAGCGTCCGTTGCGCTGCCCATTGTAGAGCCAGACGCGCTTGCCGACCCAGCTCTCCGGCACCATTGCACCGACGCGATCGACCACGCCGGCGCCGTCGCTGCTGGTCACGACCCGCGGATACTCCATTGCGGGCGCCGGGCCGCGTCGGCGATAGGTGTCCGACGGGTTGACCCCCGCCGCCTCGAGGCGCACGCGAACTTCGTAGCTGCCGGGCTCGGGTGTCGGCAGTTCACCGCAGACGAGCACATCCCTCGCGGGGCCTTGCCGATCGTACCAAACGGCGCGCATTGCGTTTCTCCCGGGGTGTTGCCAAACGCCCTTTCATGGCGCATCGACCGGCCTGACTGCAACCGGCCGTTGCCGAGTCGCGTCCGCGTAAAACTGGCGCAAAGCCAGACGGAGGGTGGGGGAAACAATGTGGAACCAGGTCTACGACCCGTTCTCGAACCAACTGATCTCGACGCTGGCGGCCGCGATTCCGGTCGTCACCCTGCTGGTTCTCATTGCCTCGGGCAAGGTCAAGGCGCATGCCGCCGCGCTGATCGCGCTGGGTGCGGCCATTCTGGTGGCGGCTGTGGCCTTCACCATGCCGACGGGACTGGCACTCCGCGCCACCATTCTGGGCATCGCCACCGGCTTCTTTCCGATCGGCTGGATCGTCCTCAATGTCATCTTCCTCTACCGCCTGACCGTCGAGAAGGGCGTCTTCGCGACCTTGCAGCAGACCATCGGCGGCGTTACGGCCGACCGCAGGCTGCAGCTGCTGCTGATCGCCTTCTCGTTCGGTGCGTTCTTCGAGGGCGCCTCGGGCTTCGGCACGCCGGTCGCGGTGACCGGCGCAATCCTGATCGGGCTTGGCTTCTCGCCGCTGGCGGCCTCGGGCCTGTCGCTGATCGCCAATACCGCACCTGTCGCTTACGGCGCGCTCGGCACACCGATCGCGGGGCTTGCCTCGGTCACCGGGCTCGATCCCTATCTGCTGGGCGCCATGGTGGGGCGCCAGCTGCCGTTCTTCTCGCTGATCGTGCCGTTCTGGCTGATCTGGACCTTCGCCGGCCGGCGCGGAATGCTGCAGATCTGGCCGGCGATCCTGGTGTGCGGCGTCTCGTTCGCCATCCCGCAATACCTGATCTCCAACTTCATCAACCCATGGATCGTCGATATCGGCGCGTCGCTGATCTCGATGGCCTGCCTGATCCTGTTCCTGAAGGTCTGGCAGCCGAGGGAGGTCTGGCTGTCGCCTGCGCTGCGCACGCACGATGACTCGGCGGCGACCATGCCGCCCGTGCCGCCCGCGCCGACCACGCGCGCCGTCGCCGGCGGCGGTCCGGGCAGCGCTGACGCCCTGGGTGATCGTCTGCGTGGTTCTGCTGATCTGGGGCACCGGCTGGTTCAAGGCGTTGGTCAACCCGATCTTCACCTGGAACTATGCCGTCGAGGGACTGCACAACCTGGTCCAGAAGGTTCCGCCGGTCGTCGCGCAGCCCACCAAGGAGGGCGCGATATTCGCCTTCACCTGGCTGTCGTTCACCGGCTCGGGCATGCTGATCGCGGCGATCATCTCCGGCTTCATCATGGGGTTTTCCCCGGTCGGGCTGATCCGCGCCTACGGCCAGACGATCTGGGTGGTGCGCTATTCGCTGATCACCATCTCGGCGATGCTGGCGATCGGCACGCTCACCCGCTATTCCGGCATCGACGCGACGCTGGGGCTCGCGTTCGCCAATGCCGGTTTCCTGTATCCGTTCTTCGGCACGCTGCTGGGCTGGCTCGGCGTGGCGCTGACCGGCTCCGACACGGCATCGAACGTGCTGTTCGGCGGGTTGCAGAAGATCACCGCACAGCAGCTTGGACTGTCGCCGATCCTGATGAGCGCTGCCAATTCCTCGGGCGGCGTGATGGGCAAGATGATCGACGCCCAGTCCATCGTCGTGGCATCCACCGCGACCAACTGGTTCGGCCACGAAGGCACCATCCTGCGCTTCGTGTTCTGGCATTCGATCGCGCTCGCTTGTCTGGTCGGTCTGCTCGTGATGGCGCAGGCTTACCTGCTGACGGGCATGATCGTGCAATAGCGGAACGGAGCCACCGATGAGCGAGCAACGCGCACCAGTGCTGACCGGCGGCTGCCAGTGCGGCGCGGTGCGTTACGCGCTGTATGCGCCGCCGACCAATGCCGGCATCTGTCATTGCCGGATGTGCCAGAAGGCGGTCGGCGGGCCGTTCACGGCATGGGCCAACGTCCCCGCGCAGCACTTCGCGTGGACGCGCGGCACGCCGGGCAGGTTCCGCAGCTCGTCGGCCGCGGAGCGCGGGTTTTGTGCGCAATGCGGCACGCCGCTCTATTTTGCCTATACCAATCGACCCGGATCGATGAGCGTGTCGATCGGCAGCCTGGATACGCCCGAAGCGGTAACGCTGTTCCAGGTGGACGGCATCGAGGGGCGATGGACGACCTTCGACCCGGCGACGCTTGCCGCGCTGCCCACGCACCGCACGGGCGAAGCCGGCGCGCCGGAGGATCTCTCGCGGATCACCAGCTTTCAGCATCCCGACCACGACACGCCGGCGGATTGGCGGCCGGCTGGATCGTAAGGCCCCGCGGCGGAACAGCGCTCGAACCGGCGCAACGGTAGCAGCCCGGCCTGGTGCGCCAACCAGCGGGAGCGTCAACGGAACCGGCGCCTGGTATGAAATCAACTGTTTGATATCCGTTTGATGGCAGGCCGTTCCTGGCCTATAGCATTCCTTCGGTTCAAACGGGCGCCCGCCCGTTCGTGACCCGAAGCCGACCACGTCGACCATGAGCATTGCCTGCATCAGGCAAAGACGGCGTCCTGAGTTACGAACCTGCAATTTGGCTGCTCATCAGAAAACGATCGGGAGGAATCAATGAAAACGCAGTACGCAGTGGCGTTGGCAGTTGCTACCGGCTTCGGACTGGGTGCTGTTGCAGTTCAAGGACTGCACGCACAGGCGAAGCCGCCAGTGTACTATATCGCCGAGGTCGACGTTTCAAATCCGGAGGCTTACGCCAAGGAGTACGCACCGAAGGCTCGGACCATCATCGAGGCTGCCGGTGGCCGATTCCTGGCCATAGGCGGAGCAGGCGCATCGGGACCAAAAGTGACGGCCTTGGATGGCGAGGCCCCAAAACGTGTTGTCGTGCAGGTCTGGGACAGCCTGGACAAAATCAAGAGCTGGTACAGTTCGGCGGAGTACATAGAAGCTCGGAAGATCGGCGAAAAGTATGCCACGTTCCGCAGCTTTGCCGTCGAGGGCTTGCCGCAATAACTGGGGTGTTTGCGTGATGCGGGGCCGCCTCGGATTGGCGGCCCCTGCGATTTTGTGCCGGGATGCAGTCGTCATGCGGACGACGGCACGTGGCACTACTCCCCCTCCGCCTCCAGCTTCTGCCGCGCCGCCTCCAGCTCCGCGTGGTGCTCCGCCCCCAATTTGGGAAGCTTGAGGTCCAGCGTCTCCAGTGTCTCGATCATCGCGGCGACAACGATCAGTCGCGTGAACCATTTGTTGTCCGCCGGCACGACGAACCACGGTGCGTGCGGCGTGGCGGTGGCAGCGATCGCCGCCTGATACGCCCGCTGGTAGTCGTCCCAGAATGCGCGTTCGGCCAGATCGCTGGCGCTGAATTTCCAATGCTTGTCCTTCTCCTTCAGCCGATCGAGGAACCGACGCCTCTGTTCCTGCTTCGACACATTGAGGAAGAACTTCAGCACGACCGTGCCCTGCCGCGTCAGGTAGCGCTCGAACGTCGCGATCGCCTCGAGGCGCTGGTCCCAGACGCGCTTGCCGATCAGCGCCTCGGGCAGGTGCTGGCGCGCCAGGATTTCGGGATGCACCCGCACGACCAGGACCTCCTCGTAGTGGCTGCGGTTGAAGATGCCGATGTGGCCGCGTGGCGGCAGCGCTCGGTTGGCGCGCCACAGGAAGTCGTGCGCCAGCTCGTCCGGTCCCGGCGCCTTGAAGGCGGTCACCTGCACGCCCTGCGGGTTCACCCCCGACATCACGTGCTTGATCGTGCTGTCCTTGCCGGCGGCATCCATCGCCTGAAGCGCGCACAGCATCGCCCATTCGTTCTGCGCGTAGAGCTTCTCCTGCAGCTCCGCCAGGCGCTGCACGCCATGGAGCAGCATGGCATCGGCGTGGGACCTGGGCAGCAGATGGCCCGCGGTATCCGCCGGATCGTGGTCCTTCAGCCGGAAGCCCTTGCCGGACGTCACCCGGTAGCGGTCGATGATCCGCCGCATCTGCTTGCGCGACAGATGCGCAGCATTCGCGACATCGGCGATTGCGTCCATGAGCGGTCTCCCCTGGCTGCTCCGCGGCTATAGACACGGCGATAGAATGGACGGCTTGGCAGCCCGAAGGCCATGCCCACATGAAATCCGGACCACCTGCCGCGACGACGCTTGCCCATTCCGGCGCCGACGGATGAGAATACCCCGATGATGCCGCGGAACGCCCACGCGACGGCCGACGCCGCCAACCGCCCGACCGTCGAGCCGCGGCAGTTCCCCTGCGCCTCCTTCGCCGCCCTCGACCTCGGCACCAACAACTGCCGCATGCTGGTGGCCGCCCCCGCGGGCGATGGCTTCCGCGTCCTCGACAGCTTCAGCCGCATCGTTCGTCTCGGCGAGGGCCTGCATGGGACGGGCCGGCTCAGCCCGGTCGCGATGGAACGGGCGCTCGGGGCGCTGCATGCCTGCGCCGCACGTCTTGCCCGCCGCCCCGTCCGGCGGCTGCGCGCCATCGCCACCGAAGCCTGCCGCCGCGCCGCCAACGGCAGCGAGTTCCTGGTGCGGGTGAAGGACGAGACCGGGCTCGACATCGCCATCATCTCCTCCCGCGAGGAGGTCGAGCTGGCGCTGGAGAGCTGCGCGCCGCTGTTGGCCGATGGCGGGCGGCGGGCGCTGCTGTTCGACATCGGCGGCGGCTCGACCGAGCTTGCCTGGGTCCGCATCGATGCGAGCGGACGGCCGGTGCTGATCGGCTACGACTCCCTCCCGATCGGGGTGGTGACCCTGGCCGAGCGGTTCGGGCAGGCCGGATTCGATCCCGACGGCTTCGAGACGATGGTGGACGACGTGGCCGCCCGGCTGGCCAGCTTCGAATCGGTCCACTGCATCGCCCGCGAGATCCGCGATGGCGGCGTGCAGCTGCTCGGCACCAGCGGCACCGTCACCACGCTGGCCGGCGTGGCCCTCGGCCTGCTGCGCTACCAGCGCCCCCTGGTCGACGGCACGGTGCTGAGCAGCGACGTGGCGGACGCAGCACTCGCCAATCTGCGGGCGCTGGGCCGCGACGGGCTGATGGCGCATCCCTGCGTCGGTCCCGAGCGGGTGGACTTCGTGTTGCCCGGCTGTGCGGTGTTCGCGGCGATCACCCGGCTCTGGCCGGCCGCGCGCGTCATCGTGGCCGATCGCGGGCTGCGCGAGGGCATGCTGCTGCGGATGATCCGCGCCGACCGCTCGCGCCAGGCGCCGCGCCGACGGGAGCCTCGCCCGACCGCATGACCCAACGTCCCGGCAAGGCGGCGCCACCGCGCGGGCTTGCGGTGGCGGTCCGCACCGCGAAGGGGCGAACCGGCGCCTCGCAGCGCTGGCTCGCCCGCCAGCTCAACGACCCCTACGTGCAGGCGGCCCAGCAGCAGGGCTGGCGCTCGCGTGCCGCGTTCAAGCTGAAGGAACTCGACGACAGGTTCCATCTGATCCGTCGCGGCGGCCGCGTGGTCGATCTCGGCGCGGCGCCGGGCGGCTGGACGCAGGTCGCGGTGCGGGGTGGCGCGGCGCAGGTCGTGGCGGTGGACCTGCTGCCGATGGATCCGGTGCCGGGGTCGGTGGAACTGCTGGGCGACTTCACCGAGCCCGCGATCCAGGCGCGGCTGATCGAGATGCTGGGCGGCAAGGTCGATCTGGTGCTGTCGGACATGGCGCCGAACACCACGGGACACACCGCGACCGACCATCTGCGGATCATGGCGCTGGCCGAGGCGGCGCTGGAGTTCGCGGTGGAGGTGCTCGCCGAGGGGGGCGCGTTCGTCGCGAAGGTGTTCCAGGGCGGGGCGGAGCGGCACATCCTCGATCGGCTCAAGCAGCGGTTCGCCACCGTGCGGCACGCGAAGCCGCCGGCGAGCCGGAAGGAGTCGAGCGAGCTTTACGTGGTGGCGATGGGGTTCCGTCCGCCGTCCGATTGACGTCGGAATTCGCGATCTGCGAGTAACCCTCTCCGATCGTCATGGCCGGGCGTGTCAGGATAAGGCGTGCCAGAGTGTGATTCTCCCCCTCCCCTTGCGGGAGGGGGTTGGGGGAGGGGCTGCACCGTCGCAAGACAATGCGATCGCGCGGAGGAGATGCGCTCGGGGTTTCACCCCGAACCCCGACCAGAGGCGCTGCCTCTGGACTCCGCCAAGGGCGGAGCCCTTGGAACCCGTTACTTCAGTATGGGATCCCAAAGGCTTCGCCTTTGGTGGGGGTCCCGGGGGCAACGCCACCGGGCGGGTTTCAGGGCAGAGCCCTGAGCACTTCAGCCTTACCCGATTGCCGCCGCGGGGAGAGGAATGGGGTACGAATGCAAATATCGCAATTATCCGACCACAAAGTCTCGCGATGGTGCGACCCCTCCCCCCAACCCCCTCCCGCAAGGGGAGGGGGAGAATCACACTCCGGGCTGCGCTTATCCTGCCGCGTATGGGGAAACGCCCGGCCAGGACGATGGTCAGTCGAGCGTCAGCGGCAGTCCCTCCAGGTCCTCGGCCCGCTCCACCTTGATCAGCACGGCATACCCCTTCTTGTCGGGGTCGCGATCCTTCTCCGGCTGGACCAGCTTGCGCCACACTTCCTCATACGCCGGCCCGGATTTCTGTATCGTCGCCGTGCCATAGAACCGAGCGATGCCGCCCTTCGGCAGCGTGCCGTCACCACGCAGCGACGGCTTGCGGAAGTAGACCGTGAGCTTGGTCCCATCCTTCAGGTTCTCGTTGGTCGATCCCTTGCCGCGTTCCCACAACGCAAGGTGGTCGTCGTCATAGACCATCGTGCTGCCGCGCGGGCTCACCTGCGCGTAGCCGTTCGGCAGCGCGCTCGCGACCAGGCACACAAAATCAGGAAATGCAGTGTCGATATGCGGCTGCAGGGTCTTCGGGATCGTTGCCACTTAGGTACGCTCCTCGGTTGATTGCGGCGGTATCAATCATCATAGGTCATCTTGTTGCAAGCCGGCGTGGTCCGCTCGCCCGGGTAGGTGGCGATCACCTGCGGCACCGGCATCGGGTCCTCCTGTTTTACGACCTTGACGATGTAGCCCTGCTGCACCGCCTGGTGATCGCAGGCGCGGATCGCGACGTGGCCCTTGATGCTGTCGATCGCCACCGTCTCCAGTGCCGCGCGCAGCTTGTCGGTCTCGATGCCGCCGGCCTTCGTGATGCCCGCGGCGAGGATCTGGCACGCCTGCCATTGCTCGCCTTCGTTGTTGTTGGGAACCTGGCCGAATTCCTTCAGCCACAGTGCCACGAATTCCTTGTTGGCCGGATTGTCGAGCGTATAGGTGTAGCGCGTCGAACCGATCAGCCCGACCGCCGCATCGCCCACCGCGCGGATCGATGTCAGATCGACGACCTCGGTGAGCAACTGCACCTTGTCCGACAGGCGGTACTGCTTCGCCTGGGTCAGGAACGCGTTATAGTCGTCGCCCGCCAGCACCATGTAGAGTGCATCGGCGCCCGACTGGCGGATCTTGCTGATGTAAGTGGCAAAATCCTTTGTCCCGGTCGGCGAGAACACGGTGCCGATCAGCGGACGCCCGGCCTTCTTCAGTTCGTCCTCGAACACGCCGACGCTGTTGCGGCCCCACGCGTAGTCCATGCCGATCGCATAGAAGCTTTTGAACGGCGCATCGCGCAGATAGAGCGAGACCGCGCGCGTGCCCATCGGACCCGAGATGTTGGCACGGAAGAAATTCGGCACCAGCGACGAGCCGGTCAGCCGTCCGTCGCCGTTGTCGGAGGAGACGAAGATCGCGTTCCACTCTGCGAGTTTCGGCACCACAGCGAGCGCTTCGGACGACAGCGTCATGCCGAAGAACACACGACAATTCTCGCGTTCCACCAGTTCCTGTGCCTTGCGCACGCAGGTGGCGGGATCACCGCCGGTATCGGTGACGAAAAGCTGGATCGGCCGCCCGAGCAGCCCACCCTTGGCGTTCTCCACTTTTGCCCAAAGTTCGGCGCCGTTCCGCATTTCCTGACCGACGGAACCGAGCGGTCCGGTCAGCGCGAGCGGCATGCCGATCCGTATGGCATCGGTCGCGCGTGCATCGCGTGCGTAAAGCGGGAATGCAGGCGGCGAGGGCAGTGCCGACAACGGCACGGCGCGTGACGACCGATGGCATGAATGTTCTCCCTACGGCTTATGGATTCGGGCGCGGTTCCTGGGCGCCCGTTGCCGGGGAGGCTATGGCCACTCGGCCGCGTTCGCAATGCGGCCGGTGCGGTTGTCACGCAAATAGGCAGCAGGGCTTCGGCGCCGAGCCCTTCCGCAGGCCGCGGCGCCGCGCCTGATCACGCGTCAGCGGTAGTAGCCGTATCCGCTGTTGTAGCCGTAGCGGTTATAGCCGTAATTCGGATGCCGCCACCGCGCGCCTTCCTCCCAACGGCGATGCTCTTCCCAATGGCGCTGGCGCGAATACTGGCAGCGTGGGCCGCAGTACCAGTCGGCTTTCTGGATCACCGAACCCTCAGCAGTTCTGGCCTGCTCCGAACCGTTCACCGGACCAAGCGTGAGGGCCGATGCGCCGATTGTTCCGAAGCCCAGAAGCCCAGTGGTGGCCGCGAGAGCTATGAGTGTCTTGCGCACGGTGTGTTCCTCCTTTTCCAGTGCGCAGACAGTGGGAGCAGGAAGCGACCGTACGGCGGCGAGATCGCGGCGAAAGCTTGGTATCACCTGAATGTCAGGTCATGTGTCCCGCCTGACATCACGGGCGCGTTTCGCGGCAAACCGGGCGATATGCCAGCCGTTCTGTTGCGCACGATGGAGAAAGACATGCACGCGCAGCAAGCACCTGACACGCCGATGCCGGGCATACCGCCCGACATGCCGACCGGCCCGCAACCGGACCCCAATCCGGCGCCCCCGCCGCCGATCGAGATCCCGCCGCGGCCCGATCCGCGCCCGCAGCCAGGTCCGCCGATGCCTACGCCGTTGTGACGCGCGCCCCAAGCGGGAAACACATCGTGACTTACATCACGCAGGCGCGTCGCCTTTGAGCATGATGCGATACAGATAGCGCGTCTGGTTCATGTCGTAGTCGCCGTTGGCTTTGTGCAGCAGGCAGCGATTGTCCCACATCACCAGATCACCGGGCTGCCAGCGGTGGCGGTACTCGTATTGCGGCTGCGTCGCGTGCGCCAGCAAGTCGTCCAGCAGCGTGAGCGCATCGCTCTCTGCCATTCCGACAATGCCCTCGATGCGGATCGGATTGAGGTAGATCGCCTTGCGCCCGCTCTCGGGGTGCGTGCGCACCAGCGGATGCAGCACGCCATCGGGCACCGTTGCGCGGTTCGCCTCACTGAGCGCCATCAGCTTTCGCTCGCTGTGCCGGCTTTGATAGACGTGCAGCGCCTGCAATCCGTCGATCCGCCGCTTTGTCGCGTCCGGCAGATCCTCGTAGGCGCGGTGCATGTTGACATACTGCGTGTCGCCGCCGCGATCCGGCAGCTGCACCGCGTGCAGCACCGTCGCCTTCGGTGGCTCCGCGGCGTTCGAATGGTCCGTGTGGTAGCCCTCGCCCGGAATGTAGCGCCTGCCGTCCGGATAAAAGTCCAGATTGGAGATGTAGTGGATCAGCGGGCACTCGGGCAGCGCGAAGCGGGAATTGTGCTGCGGGAAAACCTCACCGAACAACTGCACCGCGTCCAGCAACTGCGCCGGCGACAGATGCTGGTCGCGGAACACCAGAACGGAATGAACGACGAAGGCGCGATTCAGGCGTTCGCGCAGACCCGCGTCGACCGGCTGTGTCAAATCGATGCCGCGAACCTCCGCGCCGGTATGGGCAGAAAGCGGCGATATCGTGCAGTCCTCGAGGATCGTCACGGATGCTGCTCCTTCCGCGTCTGATCTCGGCAGATTGCGCAGGAAGCAGCGTGCGTGCAATAAGCTGACCGCCGTCACCTCAGAGGAAAGGAGCCGGCCATGGCCAGCGGTCCACAATCCAAGCCGGGCGGCGCGAAGTTTGCACCGGACATGGACTTCACGAAGTTCTTCGCCGACCTGAAGCTTCCCGCGCTGCCGGACATGGAGGCGTTCCTGGCGGCGAACCGCAAAAACCTCGAGACCCTGACGGCCGCCAATCGTGTCGCTCTGGAAGGCGCCCAGGCGGTTGCCCGGCGCCACATGGAAATGATGCAGGGCAGCATGGCCGAATTGACCGAGGCGATGAAGGCGCTCGCGTCGACCGACACGCCGCAGGCAAAGGCGGCCAGGCAGGCCGAGTTGCTGAAGCAGGCCTACCAGCACGCGGTGGCGCACATGAAGGAACTGAGCGATCTGATCCAGCAGTCGAACGCCGAAGCCCTGGCGCTGCTGAACTCGCGCTTCGTCGAGGCGATGGACGAGGTAAAGACGCTGGCGGGGAAGGCGAAGTAGGTTTCGCCTCGTCCCGATAGGCATCAGGAATAGCCCAGGCCAACGTGTAATTCTCCCCCTCCCCTTGCGGGAAGGGGTTGGGGGAGGGGGCGCACCATCGCAAAACAATGCGGTCGGACAAAGACCAGGTCGGACTTCGTGCCCCCGTTCCCCTCAACCCCCTCCCGCAAGGGGAGGGGGAGCACTCTTTTTCCGCCCGTCGTAACGAACCCGCTCTCGATCGTCACATCGCGCTCGGCGCCGGGCCGATGTAGTCCGACTGCGGACGGATCAGCCGCCCGCCCGCCTGCTGTTCCAGTGCGTGCGCAATCCATCCCACCACGCGCGCGACTGCGAAGACGCCGGTGAACGCGTCGCGCGGAATGCCGAGCGCCTCCAGCAGCAGCGCGGTGTAGAACTCGAGATTGGTCTGCAGCGAGCGGTTCGGCTTGCGCTTCGCCAACACCGCAAGCGCCGCCTGCTCCACCGCCTCTGCATAGCGCAGCCGGCCGATGTCGCGGCTCAACCGCGACACCACCGCCTTCACCACATCGCTGCGCGGGTCCTGCACGCGATACACGCGATGGCCGAAGCCCATCAGCCGGTCGCCGCGCATCACCGCCGCATCGAGCCAGGCCTCGGCATTTTCCGCCGGCCCGATGGCATCGAGCATATCCAGCACCGGCCCCGGCGCGCCGCCGTGCAGCGGCCCCTTCAGCGCACACAGCGCCGCGGTCACCGCATCCGTCAGGCTCGCCCTCGTGGAGGCCGCGACGCGCGCGGTGAACGTCGATGCGTTCAGCCCGTGATCGGCGGCGGTGACCAGATACGTGTCGAGCGCGGCAGCCTCGTCCGCAGTCGGCGCGACGCCTTGCAGCATGCGCAGGAAATCGGCGGCGTGGCCGACGTCCGGGTCGGGGGCGACCGGCGGCTTGCCGTCGCGGATGCGGATCACCGCCGCCAGCCCGACCGCAACCGTCGCGGTCAACAGCAGTGGCGCATCATTCGTATCGTCCGGCACGCTCGCCAGCAGCAGGCGCAGCGCAGCCAGCGGCGGCAGGCGGCCGGCAATCGGCAGCATGTCGCGCAGGCTGGCGAAGGCACGTTCGCGCGCCTGCCCCAGGTCGCGCCGCAGCACGCTTCCTCGGAGAGCGGACGGTCCACGAGATCCTGCCACAGCACACCGGTCAGCCACTCGAAGCTGTGGCGGCCGGCGATGTCCTGCAGATAGTGGCCGCGCAGGATCAGTTCCCCGGCGTCGCCGTCCACCTTGCTCAGCACGGTTTCCGCCGCGACCACATTCTCGAGGCCATCGGCTACATTGCTTGTCTCGCCACGCGGCATGTATGTCCTCCATTGCCGATCCACGTTGCTATGGCATACAAGCGTGGCAGACATCGTCAATCTTGATCAAGTGAATCAACATGTCGACCGATGACGCTCTTCCGCCCACCCGCTGGCTGACCGCCGAGGAGGCCACGACACGGCTCGGCGTCTCCCGCCAGACGCTCTACGCCTATGTCAGCCGCAGCCGGATCGGCGCCGTCGCCGCACCGGACGATCCCAGGCGCAGCCTCTACGATGCCGCCGATGTGCGGCGCCTGACCGAACGCAACCGGGGCGGCCGGAGCCGTCGCGCCGTCGCCGCCTCGACGATCAGCTGGGGCGAGCCGATCCTCGCCTCCGCCATCACCCGCATCGAGGGCGGCCGTCTCGAATACCGCGGCCAGGACGCGATCGCGCTGTCCGCCTCCGCCACGCTGGAGCAGGTCGCCGCGCTGCTCTGGCAGGTGGATGCGCTGCCGCAGCAGCGCTCGCGCAGGGCGGCGAAAGCCATGGCCGCCGGCACGTGGCGCGGCGGGCGTGGCCGAGCGCTGCATCCTCGCCGCGGCGGAACTCGCGATGGCGGGCAGGTGGACGGGGCGGGTGGAGAGCGTGCTGCCCGATGCGGTCCGTATCCTCGATCGCATCGCGTGGGCGGCGTCCGGTGCACCGGGCGCCTCCGTGCTGCCGTCGGCGCTGCCGCTGCATGAGCGCCTGGCGTCGGTCTGGGGCGTCGGGCCGAAGGCGGCCGACCTGATCCGCCGCGCCCTCGTGCTGACGGCGGACCATGAGTTGAACGCCTCCACCTATGCGATGCGGGTGGTGGCATCGACCCGCGCCCCGCTCGGCGCCTGCGTGCTGGCCGGGCTCGCCGCCCTGGTCGGCCCGCTGCATGGCGGCATGACCAACGAGGTGCGCGCGCTGCTCGCGGATCCGGCGGTGACCGCCGATCCGGGCACCGCCATCGCGATCAGACTGGCGCGGGGCGAGCGCATTCCGGGCTTCGGCCATCCCTTGTATCCGGATGGCGACCCACGGGCGGCGGCCCTGCTGCCCCGGCTGACGCCGCGCTCGCATGGCCAGCGTGTGGTCGAGGCCATGCACGCCATGACAGGCATCGCGCCGAACATCGATTTCGCACTGCTGGTGCTGGAAAAGCGGCTGCACCTGCCGACCGGTGCCGCATTTGCGCTGTTCGCCGTCGGGCGGACCGTCGGCTGGATTGCCCACGCGCTCGAGCAATGGCGTGACGGCACGCTGATCCGTCCGCGCGCGGTGTATCCCGGGGCGCAGACGACAGAGCCCACGACGCGTTGACAGGGGCTTTCGGGCGCTCGTGCCCTAGCGATTGTGGTCCCAATTGCTGTTGTCCACAAGTTTTTGTGGTTTCATGCGATTGACGTGTTGACGGCGCCCCGCAGGCGTATACCGTATCTTGTGGTGACCTTCTGGGAGGACCACGAGATGGAGTGGGCCGAGGAAACGATCGTTCGCTTGCGGGCGCTGTGGGATGAGGGGCACTCGACCGCCGAGATCGGCCGGCGGCTTGGGGTTTCCAAGAATGCCGTGGTCGGCAAGGCGCATCGGCTCGACCTTCCGGCCCGGCCCTCGCCGATCCGCCGCGATGGATCGGGTGAGGGCAGACCACCGCGCCGCGCGACGCCGCGCCGTGTCGCCGGTCCCACCCTGCCGCCGCTCTCCAGCAGCGGCCTGATCGGCGCGTCGGCGCCCGCGATGATGGCGAGCGCCTCGTCGCTGGCCCCGAGGCCAGCGCCCGCGCCGCCGCCGCCCCGCGCGCTGCCTCCGCCGCCGCGGCCCTATGGGCGCGTCGTCACCTGCTGCTGGCCGATCGGCGAGCCGGGCACGCGCAGCTTCTGCTTCTGCGACGCCGCGTCGGTGCCGGGAAAGCCGTATTGCGATGACCATGCGCAATTGGCCTACGTCCGGGTGCGCGATCGCCGCGAGGATGCCGCCTGAGGATCAGGCCAGCGTGTCCCCCTCCGCCGAATCGCCAGGGCAGTCGGATGAAGCTGAAGCGCTCAGGGCTCTGCCCTGAAACCCGCCCGGTGGCTTCGCCCCCGGGACCCCCACCAAAGGCACAGCCTTTGGGATCCGATTCTTAAGTAACGGGTTCCAAGGGCTCCGCCCTTGGCGGAGTCCAGAGGCGGAGCCTCTGGTGGGGTTCGGGGTGAAACCCCGAGCGCTTCTGCTTTACCAGATTGCCTTGCCCCACCCCCTCCACGGGGGAGTACTTCCCCCATCCGCACCGTTACACGCCCCGCCATGACAATGGTGGTGCGATCATTACGCCGATGGGCGTGCGCTAGTCCCCCAGGCCGAGCAGCGTGCGCAGGACGTAGTCGGTGTGCGCGCCGGCGGCCGGGCCGGGCCAGGCGATCGTGGCCTCGGGCGGATCGCCGTCCAACCGGATCGCCGGGCCGGGATGCAGGGTGCGGCCGATCAGCGGATCGTCCACCGCCTGCACCGACCCGCGGGCCAGGAAATGCGGGTCATGCGCGCAATCGGCGATGTCATACAGGCGTGAGCACGGCACATCCGCCGCATCCAGCCGCGCCTCGGCCTCCGCTGCCGGCAGGGTGCGCGTCCAGGCGGTGATCGCGGCATCCAGCGCCTCGCGATGTGCGCAGCGATCGCCGTTCGTGGCATAGGCCGGGTCGCGGGCGAGTTCCGGTCGGCCGATCGCCGTCATCAGCCGGGCAAAGATCAGGTCCGAGTTGCCGGCGATGCACAGCCATTTTCCGTCCGCGCAGGGATACGTGTTGGTCGGCGCCGCGGTTTCGATGGCCGCACCGACCGGTTGGCGGATGCGACCGTCCATCGCGTATTCCGGCAGCATGCCCTCCATCAGGCTGAACACGGAATCGACCAGGTTCACGTCGATCACGCGGCCGCGCCCTGTCCCCCCTGCCCCCGCCGCATCGCGCTGCCACAGCGCCGACAGCAGCCCGATCGCCGCATACAGACCGGCCAGATCGTCGCTGATCGAGATGCCGCAGCGTGGCGGCGGCAGGTCGGAAATGCCGGCAGGATGCGCGGTGAGGTGCCGGATGCCGCCCATCGCCTCGCCGATCGCGCCGAATGCCGGCTTGTCGCGATACGGCCCGTCCTGCCCGTAGCCGGAGATGCGTGCGATCACCAGGCGCGGATTGACCGCGTGCAGCGTGTCGGGCTCGAGCCCAAGCCGCTCGAGCCCGCCCGCGCGCAAATTCTCCACCAGGACGTCGGCGCGCGCGGCCAGGCGCAGCACGACGTCGCGGTCGCGCTTCAGGTCCAGCACGACGGACAGCTTGTTGCGCCCGTGCACGCTGAACCACACCGAGTTGCCGTCCACCGCCGCACCCCAGCCACGGAATGGATCCCCGCCCGGCGGCTCGATCTTGATGACCTCCGCGCCGAGATCGGCCAGGATGCGGGTGCAGAACGGCGCGGCGATGTAGTGGCCGATCTCGAGCACCTTGAGGCCGACCAGCGGGCCGGTGCGTTCGGGCAGGGCGGACATGGGCACCTCCGGCTTCGTGCAGATTTGATTATCACAGGCAGACCTAGGATCAGGCCACACGCCGCCTTTACCATTTCGTTAACACTTCGCGGCCCATAACGCGCCTTGCGGACGCGGTTTCGACCTGCGTCCCGTTTCCTCCCCGATGTCGCGCTCCCCCTCGTTGGTGCGCGGCCCCCTTTGCGGCGGTGCGGTCCACGATCGCGCCGCCGCCTTTTTGTCCGCTTTCCGGCCCGATTCCCACCCGGCTTCCCACCTGGCTTCCCACCTGGCTTCCCCTGGGGCGCACTCGGATCGCATGATCGGGCGCAGATGACGGGAGAAGGGCATGGACAAGGACCTGATCGCGAGGCTCGCGCGCGCCGCCGGCCTGGACAAGGCGCTGGCGGAGTACCCGGACGATGTTGCCGTCGCGGCCGAACAGGCGCTGGGCCACAGGGACGCGATCGCGTGGCCCACCGACCCGGGCGCCGAACCCTGGCCGCCGATGCGGGCGGGAACCGGGCTATGAGCGACCTGCATTGGCTGACGGCCGCCGAGGCCACCCGCGCATTCGCCGCCCGCCGCCTGTCGCCGGTCGAACTGCTGACCGCGCTGCTGGCCCGGATCGAGCGCCTCGACCCGACGCTGCATGCCTTCACCCGGCTCGACGCCGATGCCGCGATGGCATGCGGCGCGCGCCGCCGAGGCCGAGATCGCCGCGGGACGCGTGCGCGGACCGCTGCACGGCGTGCCGGTCGGGGTGAAGGACATCATCGACGTCGCCGGGCTGCCGACCACGTGCCATTCGAAGATCCTGCTCGACAATGTCGCCAAGGCCGATGCGGTCGTGATCGCGAAGCTGCGGCAGGCCGGCGCGATCATCCTGGGCAAGCTCGCGACCCACGAATTCGCCATCGGCGGGCCCGAGCTTCGATCTGCCGTTCCCGCCGGCGCGCAATCCGTGGAACCCGGACCATCATCCGGGCGGCTCATCGTCGGGCTCCGGCGCCGGCGTCTGCGGCGGGCTGTTTCCGTTGGCCCTCGGCTCCGACACCGGCGGTTCGGTGCGCAATCCGGCCAGCGCCTGCGGCATCGTCGGGCTGAAGCCGACCTATGGCCTGGTGTCGCGGCGCGGCGTGTTTCCGCTGTCGTACACGCTCGATCATGTCGGCCCGATGACCCGCACGGTGGCGGACAACGCCCTGCTGCTGGACGCGATCGCCGGCCACGATCCGGCCGACCCCGGCAGTGCGGCCACCGGCGCGCGGCATTTCGGCCGCATGCTGGACCGCGGCGTGCGCGACCTGCGCGTGGGCTTCGTCCGGCATTTCCACGAGATCGACAAGCCGGCGCATCCCGAGGTGACCGCGGCGGTGGAGGATGCGGCGCGCGTGCTCCAGGCCGAGGGGGCGGAGGTGCGCACCGTCACCCTGCCGTCGCTCAACGAGTTCGCCGCGGTGAACCGGGTGATCCTGTGCAGCGAGGCCTGGTCGATCCATGCGCCCTGGCTGCGCGCGCGGCCCGGGCGACTACGGCCGGCTGTCGCGCCAGCGGCTGATGCCGGGCGCGTTCATGAACGCCGGCGACTATGTCGGCGCGCAGCGTCGGCGGCTGCAGATGATCGCGGCGGTGGAGGAGTTGTTCCGCGATTGCGACGTGCTGCTGTGCGCGAGTTCGATGGACCCGGCGAGCCGCATCGAGGACGCGGCGGAGACCGCGCGCACCTATCCGCGCCAGGCGCGCACGCCGTTCAACGTGACGGGTCATCCGGCGCTGGCGATGATGGCGGGCCTGGCGAGCAACGGTCTGCCGGTGTCGGTGCAGTTCGTCGGCCGGTATTTCGATGATGCGACGGTGCTGCGGGTCGCTGCGGCGTATGAGCGCGGCACCGATTGGCACAAGAAGCGGCCACCGATCGGGTAGGCGGTTGTGCGGCACCCCTCACCCCAACCCTCTCCCCGAAGGGGAGAGGGAGGTTACATTCGCTGCCATGACACTTGAAGCATCCGGCCCGACGTCGCGCATCTACTTCTCGCAGCGGCTGCGCCTGCACTATGTGGACTGGGGCAATCCAGCAGCGCCGCCGCTGATCCTGCTGCATGGCGGGCGCGACCATTGCCGCAACTGGGACTGGGTGGCCGCCGCACTGCGCGAGCACTACCACGTCATCGCCCCGGACCTGCGCGGCCATGGCGATTCCGCGTGGTCCGCGTCCGGCCAGTACACGATGGCGAATTACATCTACGACCTCGCCCAGCTCATCCATCAGCAGGGACTGGCGCCGGTCACCATCATCGCCCACTCGCTCGGCGGCAACATCGCGCTGCGCTATGCCGGCATCTACCCCGACGCGGTGCGCCGCCTCGTCGTGATCGAAGGCCTTGGCCCGGGGCCACGCACGACCGGCGCGAAACCGGAAAAGCCGATCCACGAACGCATGCGCGCCTGGATCGACGAACAGCGCTCGCTCTCCGGCCGGCTGCCGCGGCGCTATGCCTCGATCGAGGACGCGCTGCACCGCATGCAGGCGGAGAACCCGCATCTGTCCGCCGAGCAGGCGCGCCACCTCACGCAGCACGGCGTGAACCAGAACGAGGACGGCACCTATAGCTGGAAATTCGACAACTATGTCCGCGTCTGGCCGCCGTATGACATGACGCGCAGGGAGATCGCGGCATTGTGGTCGCGCATCGCGTGCCCGACGCTGCTGGTCCACGGCAAGGAGAGCTGGGCGAAGGATCCGGCGGAGGATGGCCGCGCCGGCTATTTTCTTGACGCCCGTGTGCTGGGCGTGGATGGTGCCGGGCACTGGGTTCACCACGACCGCCTCGAGGTTTTCCTTCAGGCCGTCCGTGGGTTTCTTGCCTGATCCGCGGCATTAACGAATTCTTTTTTGTTCGGGACCGACAACCGCGCATACCGAGCATCCGGGCAGTACGACAGAATGTCCCTCGACCCTTCGCACCGCAGGTTTGAACCATGAGTTCGGCGATCATCTCCAACGCGGATGCGCTGCGCATTCCGCTTCCCACGGAAGACGAAGGGGTCGCCGCACTCCGCAACAGCGTGGTTGCCAAGCTGACCTATGCGGTGGGCCGCGACCCGATCGTGGCGACCGATCGCGACTGGTTCGTCGCAACCGCGCTCGCCGTTCGTGACCATGTCATCGAACGGTGGATGGCATCGACGCGGGCCAACTACGCATCGCAGGGCAAGCGGGTCTATTACCTGTCGCTCGAATTCCTGATCGGCCGGCTGCTGCTCGACTCGCTGAACAATCTCGGCCTCACCGAGCAGATGCGCGTCGCGCTCGGCGAGCTTGGCGTCGACTTCGACCGGCTGCGCGAAGTCGAGCCCGACGCGGCGCTGGGCAATGGCGGCCTGGGACGGCTCGCCGCCTGCTTCATGGAGAGCATGGCGACGCTGGGCATTCGCCGCGCACGGCTACGGCATCCGCTACAACAACGGCCTGTTCCGCCAGGTCATCCGGGACGGCTGGCAGCATGAGTACCCCGAGGATTGGCTGTTGTTCGGCAATCCCTGGGAGGTTGGCCGGCCCGACGTGCAGCACACCATCGGCTTCGGCGGCTCAGTTGAAACGCGGACCGCCCCGGACGGAACGCAATGCTCGGTCTGGCATCCGGGCGAGACGGTCGCCGCGATCGCCTACGACACGCCGCTGGTCGGCTGGCGCGGTCGCTATGCCAACACCCTGCGGCTCTGGTCGGCCCGCGCGGCGGACCCGCTGCACCTCGACACATTCAATCGCGGCGACCATGTCGGCGCACTGGCCGGGCGCGCCAGGGCGAATGCGATTTCACAGGTGCTCTACCCGAGCGATGACTCGGCGTCCGGGCAGGAGTTGCGTCTGCGGCAGGAGTATTTCTTCACCGCGGCCTCGCTGATGGACCTGGTGGGCCGTCATGTGGACCAGCATGACGACGTCCGCACGCTCGCCGACAAGGCAGCGGTCCAGATGAACGACACGCATCCGGCAATCGCGGTGGCCGAACTGATGCGGATGCTGATCGACATCCACGGCCTGCCCTGGCAGGAGGCGTGGCGCATCACCACCGGCACGATCTCCTACACCAACCACACGCTGCTGCCCGAGGCACTGGAAAGCTGGCCGGTGCCGCTGATCGAGCGTCTGCTGCCGCGCCACATGCAGATCATCCATCAGATCAACCGCGAGCATCTCGACGGCCTGCGCAGCTCCGGCTGCACTGAGCCGCCGCAGCCGGAGGCGGTATCGCTGATCGACGATGCCGGCGGCCGGCGCGTGCGCATGAGCACGCTGGCCTTTATCGGCTCGCACAAGGTGAACGGTGTTTCCGCGCTGCACACCGAGCTGATGCGCAGGACCGTGTTCCGCGATCTGCACGCGCTCTATCCGGACCGCATCGTCAACAAGACCAACGGCATCACGTTCCGCCGCTGGCTGTTCGAGGCTAATCCCGGCCTGACCAAATTGCTGGTCAGCGTGGTCGGGACGCGTGTGCTCGACGACCCGCTTGCGCTGGAGGATTTCGCCGCGCATGCCGAGGACACCGGGCTGCATGACAGGCTTGCCGCGATCCGCCACGCCAACAAGGCGGCGCTGGCGCGGCTGGTCGCCGACAGGGTCGGGATCAGGGCCGATCCCGTCGCGCTGTTCGACGTGCACATCAAGCGCATCCACGAATACAAGCGGCAGTTGCTCAATGTGCTGCAGACGATTGCGCTGTACAACGAGATGCGCACGCATCCGATGCGCAACTGGGTGCCGCGGGTCAAGATATTCGCCGGCAAGGCGGCGGCCACCTATCATCGGGCAAAGCTGATCATCAAGCTGGTGCATGACGTGGCACGCGTGATCAACGACGATCCGGCGGTGCGGGGGCTGCTCAAGGTGGTGTTCCTGCCGAACTACAATGTCAGCATGGCGGAGGTGATCATCCCCGCCACCGATCTGTCCGAGCAGATCTCCACCGCGGGCATGGAGGCGTCCGGCACCGGCAACATGAAGCTCGCGCTGAACGGCGCGCTGACCATCGGAACGCTGGACGGCGCCAACATCGAAATCCTCGACCGGGTCGGCAGCGACAACATCTTCATCTTCGGGTTGACGGCGGCCGAGGCGGAGGAGCGGCGGCGACACGGGCTGAGCGCGCGCGAGACCATCGCCGCATCGCCCGCTTTGCAGGCCGTGCTGGACGCGATCGGTTCAGGCGTATTCTCGCCCGACGAGCCGCAACGCTACCGCGAGCTGGTGGATCTGCTGACCGACCACGACTACTTCCTGGTGAATGCGGATTTCGATGCGTATGTCGCCGCCCAGCAGCTGGTGGCGGAACGCTGGCGCGACACGGGCGCATGGTGGCGGGCCAGCGTGCTGAACACGGCGGGGATGGGCTGGTTCTCGTCCGACCGGTCGATCCGGGAATACGCTGCCGAGATCTGGAACGTCGTGCCCCAGACGCCTTAGAACAGAGTTGTCAGTTCATGGTATCGGCGGCGGTGTCCAGCAGGACTGACCGGCTGCGGAAACGCGCAGCCCGCGGCAAATGCCAGGGCGTGTCCAACGTCGCGCAGGATTGCACCGCCGCATCGTGCGGCTCAGTCGATACCAGGCCGAACGCGCCGATCAGGTAAGCCAGTTCAATGGCCTGACCGACGATCGCCGGATGCAGCACCGTTCCTGCCAGCACGTATTGTCGGCGCATCGCATCGGTTGCCGCCTGCAGCGCCTCGGGGGACGGAAGGCCCGATGGCCAATTGGGTCGGAGCGTCGTCATTGCCGCCTCCTGGGATCAGCGATCGGGGTGCCATGGTGGGTAATTTGGCCGCGCAATGACCGTTCTTATCCACCGCATGACCGGAACAAGCTTTGATCTGGATCAAACTTGGCCCGACATCAGGTCATTTATCCGTGATCGCGGACATTTCGCCGGTACCGGCGGCCGGCTCGCGCATTAGTCACGAGGCACGAAACAGTGATACCACCGAAACCGATTGCGGCAGAGCCGGCTACTGCACAATTTACGGTTTATCGGCGCACGACGGCATCCATAAGAATGCGCCGGAAATACCGGGGAGTTGAAATGCCATGACGAGCAGAACCTGGATCGGCGGCGGCAACAACAACGCCAACAACGCAAATGACTGGTCTCCGGCGGGCGCGCCCCTGTTGGGCGACGTACTCGCCATGCAGACCGGGGTGATGCATATCCGGGATAACAATCTCGCCGGCAACACGTTGGTCATCGGCGGGTCGGCTTCGACGACGCTGAATTCTATCCCACCACGCGCGTGTGTCGGTCGAAATCGCGCAAGGCTCGACTGACCAGGTCGCAGTCAACGTCGCGGGATCCGACACGCTGAACGTGCACACGGACTTCCCGAGCAGCGGCAATTTCACCATCGACCTGGCTGACCATGCCAGCCTGACCGGCAACTTCGATATGGTTTTCAGCTCGGCCGTGATCAATGGCGGCACAAACTCGCGGTTCATCGGCGGTGGCCAGCTCGAAGGCAGCCATGTCACGATCGATGCACGCGTGAAAGGCAGCGGGAGCTTCGTGGTCGGATCTGCGCAGTCGATCAATGGCCGGCTGGAGTTTGGCGACTCCGTGTCGCGCGGCGAGACTGTGGCCGTGAGCGGAGATCCGTTTCGCGGCATCGTGTCCCAGGTTCAGATCGATCAGCCCGGCGCGTTCAAAGGCTCTGTCGCGCTGGGGATATTCGGCGAGGTCGATCTGATGGGGCTGGTCAACGCCAGCAGCTACGCGATCAAAAACGACATCCTGTCGATCTTCTCGGGTCACGAGGTGATCGACCGGCTTCGTCTGACAACCCCACCGGCTTCCGGCACGCCGACATTCGACGTCACGGTCGCACAGACGTCTGCCGGCATCGTCATCGATCGTGGACGGATCCCCGACGGCGGCACGGTGCTGCCTGTCCATTCGTTCGGGCACGGCTGAGCGACCGCCGGGTTGCGCCGCCTCCATCGGCACGTCAGCATCGCGGCGATGGAGGAGTGACCGGCGATGGATCTGATCGTCCGCAACGCGAGGCTTTCACACGCGCCGGAAGCGCCGCCGGTGGATATCGGCATCGCGGCGGGCCGCATCGTCGCGATCGCGCCCGCGCTGCAATCTGATTGTCCGGTGTTCGACGCGGACGGCTGCCTGGCCTGCGCCGGCCTGGTCGAGACGCACATCCATCTGGACAAATCCTGCATCATCGACCGCTGCCCGCCGGAGAGCGGTCGGCAGGCCAATTCGATGCAGCGCGTCGCCGCGGTGAAGCACACGTTCTCGGTCGAGGACGTGTATGCGCGCGCCGGCCGCACTTTGGAAAAGTGCATCACGCACGGTGCTACGCGAATGCGCACGCACCTGGAGCTGGATGGCGGCGTGGAGATGCGCAGCTTCGAGGCGATCGAGGCGCTGCGGCGCGACTACGCCTGGGCGATCGACATCGAGGTGTGCGTGTTCCCGCAGGAGGGATTGACCGACAATCCTCGATCGGACGCATTGCTGGTCGAGGGACTGAAGCGTGGCGCGAAGGTGATCGGCGCGGCGCCGAACTACGATCCGGACCATGCCGGACAGGTTCATCGGATTTTTGAACTTGCGCGCGAGTTCGACGTGGATATCGACATGCATCTCGACTCCGGGAATGCGCCGGACGACATGGATATCCACCTGGTCTGCGAACTCACCGAGAAATACCGGCTCGGCGGACGCGTCGCGGTCGGTCATATGTGCAAGCTGTCGACCATGCCGATCGCCGACCTTCGCGCGCTGGCGCGGCGCATCGCCGATGCGGGGGTTGCGGTGACGGTGCTGCCGGCGACCGAGCTGTTCATGATGGGCCGCGACCAGGACTACAACGTGCGCCGCGGCGTGGCCGACGTGAACCTGCTGGTGGAGTGCGGCGTGAACTGCTCGCTGTCCACCAACAACGTGCTCAACCCGTTCACGCCGTTCGGCGACGGCTCCTTGCTGCGCATGGCGAACCTGCAGGCCAATGTCTGCCAGATCGGCCAGGCGCCGCGGCTGCGCGAGTGCTTTGCGATGCTGACCGAACGCTCCGCCCGGCTGATGAACCTGAAGGACTACGGGATCGCAGTGGGAAATCCGGCGGACATCGTGGTGCTGGATGCGACGACGCCGGAGCAGGCGGTGGCGGAGATCCGCCATCCGCTGGCGGTGTTCAAACGCGGCCGGCGTACCGTGACGCGGCCGCGCGCCGAACTGCATCGACCGGTTTGAGAGGGCGATCGATGCCGCAGTTCATTCAGGCAAGCGACGGCATTCGCATCGCCTATGCCATCGACGACTTCACCGACCCTTGGCACCAGGCGCCGACGCTGCTGCTGCTGCACGCCGCGATGGGTTCGTCAAAGCGCTGGTATGCCGCGGTGCCGGCGCTTTGCCGCCACTATCGGGTGGTGCGCATGGACCTGCGCGGCCACGGCGACTCGCAGGTCCCGCCTGAGCAGCCGTCGCTTTCGATGGACCGGCTGGTGCAGGATGTGCGCGAACTGCTGGACCATCTCGACTGCGGTCCCGTGCACGTTGTCGGCAACTCCGCCGGCGGCTATGTGGCGCAGAACCTCGCGATGGCATCGCCCGAACGCGTGCGCAGCCTGATGCTGTTCGGTTCGACACCGGGCCTGAAGAACAGCCAGGCGCACACGTGGCTGCCGCGTGTCGCGCGCGAGGGGCTGCGCAACTTCCTGGCCGCCACGATCGACGACCGGTTTCCCCCCGGCCACGATCCGGGTCACATCGAGTGGTTCCTCGATGAGGCGGCGAAGAACGACACGGCGTATATCGGCCGCTTCGTCGGGCTGATGACGACGCTGTGGTGGGCCGACGAACTGCCGCGCATCAAATGCCCGACGCTGCTGGTGATGCCGGGCGCCGAAACGGTCGGCGGGACCGAGAACTACGAGATCATGCGCACGAAGATTCCCGACTGCGAACTGATCGCCTACGAGGGACTGCCGCACAACATCTGCGACATCGTGCCGGATCGCTGTGCTGCCGACATCCTCGATTTCCTGCGCCGGCGATTCCCGTAGGGCGGTCGCCTCAGACGGCTTCCAGCAGCGCTGCGCTGTCATTGCGGACGTTGTTCACCGCCGTGCCGATCCGCCAAATCCGAAAATCCGCCTCCGACGGGCGCAGCAGCGCGCTGGCATCGCCCTCGGCCTCGCCGAGCCAGGTCGGCCAGTCGGGCTGTTCCAGGATCACCGGCATGCGTTCATGGATCGGCCGCAGCAGCGGATTGGCGCTCGTCGTGACGATGGTGAAGCTGCGCAGCACCGTCCCGTCGGCGCCGCGCCAGCCCTCCCACAGGCCGGCGAACACCATCGGCTGGCCGTCCGCGCGCGCGACGGCGTGCGGCTGCTTGGCACCGTCCGTCGCCTGCCACTCGTAGAACACGTCCGCCGGCACCAGGCACCGCCGCCGCGCCAGCGCGTCGCGGAACATGGGCGCCGTTGCGACGGTCTCAGCGCGCGCGTTGATCGGCTGACGCACCGACTTCGGATCCTTCGCCCAGTGCGGCACCAGCCCCCAGCGCAGCAGGTCGAGATGCCGCGCCCGCGTCTCCGGATGCAGCCGCACCACCGGGGCATTGCGCGTGGGCGCCATGTTCCAGGTCGGCTCCCAGTTCGGCGTCGGGTTCACCGTCTGGAACAGCGCCCGCAGCGCCTCGGCGGGCAGGAAGGATGCATAGCGGCCGCACATGGGCGGGCAGTATCGGTCAGCCGGCCGGACACCTCAATGTGCCCATCGATTGGTTTCGACCGCGGATTTGCAGCAGGCTCGGCTCGGCGGGCTTATGAACTTGAGCGAGTGGCCATGAGCGAGACAAGTCGGCGTCAGGCCGGCATACCCCGTCAGCTCCAAGCCGGTCAGCTTATTTTGAACGCCCGGACTTCCGAAGCGCGCGCATCGACCGGGATCGTGGGCAGTCCACCCTTGTTGCTGACCGGCAGACCGCGGATGTAATCCATGATCGCCTGCCATTCCTTGATCTCGTTGACAGCGTCCTTTCCCGTTCCTGTGTCGATGCTGCTTCTGTCCACCTTGGCCGGAGGCGCCAGCAGGTAGCCCGAGTTTTCGCGAGGCAACTCGAGTGCCTCGAGCCTCGTTGCGAGGGGCTGCCCCGCCTTGTTCTTGGCAACGAGCGCCAGTTTGCCCTTGGTGACCTTGGGAATGGTCACGACAAATACGCCGAGCATCAGCGGGCAGGTGAGACTGTATAAGCGTTGGTCCTTGCCGGTGATGTCGATGGCGCTGTAGCCACGATCAAGGTCTCCCAGTTCGACAGCCGTCACGGCGTCGAACTGTGGGCGGGACATGTCGTAGCGATACCGCATGCCGGAAGCGCGGGGTAAAAATTCGCCAGGGTGGGTCGGGTTGTCCACGAGAAAGAAGTCCAGCAGATTCTTCAGTTCCAGGCCGGTGAAGTAGCCGGTCACGAGTGCGCTGCCGGCAGTCGTATCCACCACACCGAAGCCGAGCGGCGCCACATTGAACACGTCGTAGACCGTTATCACGCCTTTCTTTCCCCGGGTCAGGCCAGTGCGCATCAGCCCGTTGACGCTGAATCCGATGTCCGCTTTCGTGGCCTTTCTGAAAGCGTCGGTGCACAGGTTGGCGAGGAGCGTGCCGGCCGCATTGTCGGTGTATGTGTTGGGCAGGTTTTGCGGGATCACGCACAGCGGCTGATCAACACTGTAGCCGCGCGATGCGAACACTGCCGCGGTGACACCCGTCTTGAGCTTTGCGACCTCATCATTGATGGCGGGGTCGCCGGCAATGGTGTCGTCGATCGGGTAGAGTCGGTAGGATGCGACTACAACTTTGCCGCCGTCCAACGTGATCACCAATTCGCCGAGGTTCTGGCCTTCCTTCCCGGTCTGGACCACTGGTGTGCGGCCGTTGACGATGATCGGTTCCCGCAGTTCGGTGTGGCTGTGGCCGCTGATCACCACGTCGATACCTGGCACGGCCTCGGCCAGCCGCACGTCGTCACCTTCAGTGTAGCGCCCGTCCTTGCCTTTCTCCACGCCACCGTGGCTGAGCGCGATGACCACATCCACCTTCTCGGTTTCGCGGAGTATCCTGACGATTTCCCGGGCAGCCTCGATGTCGTTGGAGAACGTCACCGCACCCGCATTGGTGTAGATGATGGCCTCCCTGCCGATCACCCCGAGAATGCCAAAGCGAATGCCGCCGCGCTCTATCACGAGGTGACGGCGAACAATTCCAGCCTTCGCCAGGCTTTGGAGAGCGGCCAGGGATGGGTCGCCGCCGGCGAAGCTGGTATTCGAGGCGAGCACCACCGGAATGCGGCCGGCTTTGCTGGCCACGCCGATGGACCTGCCCAGGCCATCGGGTCCGTAGTCGAATTCGTGGTTGCCAAAGGTGGTGGCGTCGTAACCCATGCGCGACATGAGTTGCAGTTCACCGCCGATCGTGCGGGTGGCGGCGCCGAACGCGGTCCCCATGCTGTAGTCGCCGGCGTCAAGCACCAACACTGGACCCTGGCCCTTGCGCGCCGCTTTCCGCGTCGCCATCAGGCCCGCCAGGCGCGAATATCCGCCCCGCGTCTGGTCATCGTTGAGCGTGAGCGGCGTGTAGTCCAGAGCCGGGCTCAGCCCGATGAAGGCCGAGTGCATGTCGTTGGTGTGCAGGATGGTGAAGGTTTTCTTGCCGTCGGGCGCCGCGGACAGGGCTCCAGGCAGGACGGTCGCCGCGCCGACTGCCGCCGCGACGGCCACGAACTCACGGCGTGAGAGTGTTCCGCCTCGCCTGTGCGTGTCGGTCTTGCTCCCGTCCGCCGCCGCGGCTGGTTCTTCGTGTTCGGTATTCACTGATGTGCGCCCCTGTTACTCGGAACCATAGACAGCGGGACGCCCGCGCGCGGGTGCATGGACCACAATTTCGAATGACGGATAGGCTGGACCATGGTTTTGCACATTGACCTGGATCAATGATCCGCCACCGGTGCGTCAAATCTCTCTTGCCTTAGGTCCGCTTACGGATCGGGAGCGATCATCCAACTCGGCGCCGGTGTCACTCCATCTCCCGCTCCAGCGCCTCGATGTCCGCATCGCTGAACCCGAAATGATGCGCGATCTCGTGCACCAGCACGTTGCGCACCAGGCGGTAGAGGTCCTCGCCGGTCTCGATCCACTCCAGCAGGATCGGCTGGCGGTAGAGAAAGATCAGGTCGGGCTGGCGCGCGATGTCCGAGACGCTGCGCTCGGTCAGCGGCGTGCCGTGATAGAGCCCGGTCAGGTCCCACGCCGACTCGATCCCCAGTCTCGTCCAGCGTCGCGTCGTCCGGCATTTCCTCGACCGAGATCGCGACGCCATGGACGTGTTCCGCCAGCCGCTGCGGGATCGCCGCGAACGCACGCTCCGCCAGTTCGGCGATGTCGTCGGCGCTCGGCGGCGGACCGGACTGGATTGTCATGTGGAGACCTGCTCCAGCACGGCCCCGGACTGCCTGATGCCCAGCGTGCGGATCAGCGCGGCCGGCAGCAACGCGCCCGGGATCACGATCCACAGGATCCAGCCCAGATGGTTCGGGCCCAATGCGTAGAGCGGCCCGAGCAGCGTCACCCCGCCCCAGGCGCCGAGATGCCCGAGCCCGTCGGTCCAGGCGAATGCGACCGAGCGGATGCGCGTCGGATAGGCCACCGCCGTGTAGTTGTACAGATTGAACAGGAACAATCCGGTGCCGATCCGGCTGAAGATGTAGCAGACCGCGATGACCGTGAGGCTGGGCACCGCCCACGCCACCATCCAGCACGCCGCGAACAGCAGCGCCATCACGGCGATGACATCGCGCCGTTCCACGCCCTCGCCGAGACGCGCGTTGATCTGGAACGCCACGAACAGCGCGGCGTAGGCGGCGGCGATGGTCAGGAACACCTCGTGCGCCGTGGCGCCGTGATCCACCATGTAAACCGCCAGGAATGCGCCGACACCATAGATCAGGCCGGCATATCCGAGCATCCAGACGACGATCAGCACCCAGGTGCGGCGGCGGTACTGCGGGCTGGTGAACAGCTCCTTCCAGGCGCCGCGCCCGGCCATCACCACCGGGTTGTCGGCGCCGCGCGGTTCCGCCAATGGCGCGCTGTCGTACTGCTGCACCAGGCGTTCGTATTCCGCCACGGCGCGGTCGGCTTCCTCGTGCCGGCCATGCGCCTCCAGCCAGCGCGGCGACTCCGGCAGCTTCCAGTACAGCCACGGCAGCAGGACCACGATCTCGATGAATGCGCTGACCCACAGGAACGCCTGCCAGTGGCTGGGGATCAGCCAGAACGCCAGCATGTTGACGCTCACCGCGACCAGTGCGGTGACACCCTGCGAGGCCAGCAGCACCTTGTTGCGCGCCACCGGGGAGATCATCTCGGACAGGTACACCGAGTGCGTCGCCACGATGCCGCCGACGCCCAGCGTGCTGAGCACCGACAGCACCACCATGCCCCAGAAGTTGGTGACGTAGGCGAACGGCCAGATGCAGATGCCGCCGAGCAGCGTGGCGAGCAGGATCGCCGGGCGGCGGCCGTAGCGGTCGGCGACCCAGCTCATCAGGTAGACGCCCAGCAGGATGCCGGCGCCCACCTGCAACGCCTGGATCACGGCGTACTGATAGACGTCGATGATGTTGGCGGGTCGCCAGACGAAGGGATACAGCCGGGCGCCGATCCCGTCGGTGTCGAAGATGATGAAGCCCCAGGTGATCTCGACCATGATGGCAAGCTGCCATTGCACGCGCGTCAGCGGCAGGCGATCGATGCGCGCCGCAACGTGTCCATGGATGGCGGTGTGCTGGCCCGCCATGGTTTCGGCCATCGGTTTCCCCCCACGATCGGTGTTATTGTGCCGGCCGCTGCCATGCTGGTCGGCGGCACAGTCAGTGTCAATCAATCGAGCCGTTTCAGGAGGTTACCGATGCCAACACGTCTGACGGATGCCGAACGCGCGGCCCTGGCGGGCAAGCTGCCGGGCTGGTCCGCGGTGAGCGGCAAGGAGGCGATCGAGCGCAGCTTCAAGTTCCGCGACTTCAGCGAGGCGTGGGGCTTCATGAACCGCGTCGCGCTGCTGGCCGAGAGCCAGAACCACCATCCGGACTGGTCCAACGTCTATAACCGCGTGCGCATCGAACTCTCGACCCACGATGCCGGCGGCCTGACCGACAATGACGTGAAGCTGGCCCAGGCGATCGACGCGCTGCTCGCTTGATGGAGCCGTCGTTCCCGGAACGCGCGCTCGCCATTCGCCGTGCCGCGGCGCGGCTGTGCCTGCGGCTCGGCTGGGCGCCGCTGCACGAGGTGCCGCTGCCGAACGGCCGGCGCGCCGACATCCTGGCGCTGCGCCCGGATGGCTGCTTCGCCTGCATCGAGGTGAAGTCGGGTCCGCGCGACTTTCTGACCGATCTCAAGTGGCAGGATTATCGCGCGTTCTCCGACGAGCTGTTCTTCGCCGTCGATGCCGATTTCCCGCAGGAACTGCTGCCGGCGGAGACCGGCCTGATCGTCGCCGCCGGGCTGGAGGCGGAGCTGCTGCGCGAGGCGCCGGCGCATCCGCTCGCCGGCGCCCGCCGCCGCGCGCTGCTGCACCGCTTCGCGCTGCTGGCGGCGGGGCGGCTGGCGACGCTGCGAGGATCCGGCCGGCGTGGCCGATCTGCGCGCCGCGCTGCGGGTGGAGTGACGGCTCCGTACCTCGCCACCGATGCCCTCCCTCCCGCGCTCCATCCTGCAGGGCGGGACAAGCCGGCAATGACGGTGAAGGCCGGAGTGGCGGCCGGATCACTCAGCCGCGCATGCGCTCGACCGTCGCGGCCGTCGAATGGCCGGGCAGCAGTTCCGCCAGCATCACGACACCGCCCCAGCCGCGCACCAGCTCGGCGCCCACGACCTGATCCAGCGTGTAGTTGGCGCCCTTCACCAGCAGGTCCGGGTGCAGCGCGGCGATCAGCGCCTCGGGCGTGTCCTCCTCGAACACGGTGACCAGATCGACGCTGGCCAGGCTCGCCAGCATCGCGGCCCGCGCGGCTTCCGGCTGCACCGGGCGGCCGGCGCCCTTCAGCCGACGCACGCTGGCATCGGAATTCAGCCCGACCACCAGCCGGTCGCAGGCCTCGCGCGCCTCCTCCAGCAGATGCAGATGGCCGGGATGCAGCAGGTCGAAGCAGCCGTTGGTGAAGCCGACGCGCCAGCCCTTGTGGTGCCAGCGCTGCACGTGCTCGACCGCCGCCTCGCGCGAGACGATCTTGCGCAGCGCGCCGCCCTGCGGCGACAGCGCGGCCAGCAGGTCCGCCTCGCGCGCCACCGCGGTGCCGACCTTCCCGACCACGACGCCGGCCGCGATATTGGCCAGCCGCACCGCGACCGGCAGCTCCAGCCGGGCCGCCAGCGCCGCGGCCAGGGTCGCCACCGCGGTGTCGCCGGCGCCGGCGACGTCGTAGACCTCGGCCGCCTCGGCCGGGAAATGCCGCGCGCCGGCGTCGTCGAGCAGGGTCATGCCGTCATTGCCGCGGGTCACCACCACGGCGCCGAAGCCGTGCCGCTGGCGGAGCGCGGTCGCGGCGGCAACGATCGCGGCCTCGCTGTCCACCCGCATGCCGGTGGCCTCGGCCAGGTCGGCGCGGTTCGGCATGATGATGTCGGCGCCGGCGTAGCGCGAATAGTCCGGCCCCTTCGGATCGACGATGACCGGCCGCCCGGCCTCGCGGGCGGCGGCGATGAGCTGCGCCGGCACCTCGCCGGTCAGCAGCCCCTTGCGGTAGTCGGACAGCACGGTGACCGAGGTCGCCGCCATCGCATCGCGCGCGATCCGCACCAGGCGCTCGGCCAGCCGCGGCTGGATCGGCGAGGTCTCCTCGCGGTCGGCGCGCAGCAACTGCTGGCCGGCCGACAGATAGCGGGTCTTCAGTGTGGTGATGCGACCGCCCTGCACCAGCAGCCAGGGCTCGACGTTGGGCTGGCCGCCGATCAGGCCGGTCAGGTCCGAGCCGGCCTGGTCGTCGCCGACCACCGAGATGAACGCGACGGCCGCGCCGAGCGCGGTCAGGTTGCGCACGACGTTGCCGGCGCCGCCCGGCATGGCGAGCTCGCGGTCGATCGTCAGGATCGGCACGGGGGCTTCCGGGCTGATGCGCTCGACCTGGCCGTAGACGTAGCGGTCCAGCATCACGTCGCCCACGACCAGAACACTGGTGCGGCCGAGCAGGCGCACGGCGGCGGCCAGATCGGCTTTCGGTTCGGAAAGTGCGGGTTCGGCGGCGGGAACGCTTGTTCATGGCAACGCCGTAACCTGTTGCTCCGGGGCGCGCAAGCAAAGCCGGCAGCAGGTCGTCAGGCTGTGATGAAGCCCAGCCGGTCCGCCTCCAGCACCACGCAGGTCAGCACGCCGCCCATGCACCGCCCCGGTGTCGATGCCGATGCGGTTCGGCCGCACGACCGGCTCCTGCCGCGGCGTGTGGCCGTGCACCACGACGGCGCCGAACGAGTCCTTGGACGACAGGAACGGCTCGCGGATCCACATCAGGTCGTGGCGGCTCTGCCGTTCGAGCGGGATGCCGGGACGGACGCCGGCGTGGACGAACAGGTAGCCGCCGACCTCATGGCGCACCGCCAGGTCGCGCAGGAACAGCAGATGCGGCCGCGGCAGGTAGCCGGCCCAGTCCTTCGGCTGCGCCGAGCGCGGCACGCCCCAGCTCAGCAGCGATTCGGCCCCGCCATTGGCCAGCCACAGCTCGGCCGCCTCCGGCTCGCCGGAGGCGATCGCATCCAGCATCATGTGCTCGTGATTGCCCATCAGGTTGACGGTCGGCACGTCCGGCAGCGCCACGCCGCTCGGCCAGCCGCGCCACCACGCCGGCGCTGTCCGCGCCGCGATCGACGTAATCCCCGAGATGCACCAGCAGCGGCTCCGCCACCGGACGCTGCCGCCAGGTCGTCGGCGATCAGCGCGTGGATCGCCGCCAGCCGGTCCAGGCAGCCGTGCACGTCGCCGATGGCATAGACGCGCTGGTCGGGGGGCAGGCTGGCGGGTGCCGCGATGAAATCGATCATGGGCGCACAACTAGCAGCCTGTCGGCGCTGACGCGACCCGACGCAACGTGTCGGCCGCCGTTGATGCTGCACTCGCCCCGCCGCGTCCACCGGCCGAAGGCGCGACCGTTTGACCCCGCCGATCGCCAAAGCCTAAACTCTGTCACTGCAGGTAGGATGTGCGCCATGAACAAAGCCGAATTCGAGGCCGATCTTCTCCGCGAGGGTTACGAGGTCCGCGAAGGCGAAATCGAGCCCAACGTGCATCGTGAGGCGCATGCCCACGGATTTGACGCGCGCGTGTTCGTGCTGGACGGATCCATCACGCTCGTGTTCGGCGATGACCGTCACACCTATGGTCCGGGCGATTCCTGCACCGTTCCGGCCGGCACCATGCACGAGGAACACACCGAGGCCGACGGCGTGCGCTATGTCGCGGGCCGACGTTCGACAGCGGGCTGATCAAACGAGGAATCCCCGATGAAAGGCTGGACACTGGTGCGCTGCGCAGTGGCCGCGGGCGCGTTGATCTGCGGCCTGTCCACGGCGCGCGCCGCAGACCTCGATCCCGCAGCGGTCGTTTTCAAATTGCCCGACCAGATCAAATGGACGGAGAACCCGGCGCGGGCAATGCCAATGCCGTTCTCTACGGCGATCCGTCGAAGCCGGGTCTCTACATCGTGCTGGTCAAATGGCATCCGGGCCATATGAGCCACCCGCACTTCCACCCCAACGACCGTTTCATCACGGTGATCTCGGGAACCTGGTGGGTCGGCTCCGGCACCAAATTCGCGCCCGACGATACCGTGCCGATGCCGGCCGGCAGCTTCGTCACTCATTTCGGCAAACAGGTACATTACGACGGCGCGAAGGACGGCGATACCGTCCTCCAGATCGTCGGCGAAGGCCCGGCCACGGCGACCCCCGCCGAGCAGAAGTAGTTACAAGGCACTGCTTGACCTTGCCGTAGGTTGGTCGTCGATTGGTTCCCGGCGAACGTCGCGCCGGAGGAAACAATGACAACGTTCAAGCCGTCGCCGCAGATGCGGCGCATGCAGGTCGTCGCCTTGCTGCTGCTCGTTGCCAGCGGGATCGTCAATTATCTGGACCGGTCCGCGCTCTCGATCGCCAATATCGAAGTACGCCAGGAACTCGGCCTCAGCGCGACAGTGATGGGCGTGCTGCTGTCGGCGTTCCTCATGAGCTATGCTTTCTCGCAGCTGCCCGCGGGCATTCTGGTCGACCGCGTGGGACCGCGCATCCTGCTCGGCGTCGGACTGGTCATCTGGTCCGTGGCGCAGGGAGCGGCAGGCTTCGTCACCAGCTACGCCCAGTTCTTTGCCGCGCGCATCGGTCTTGGCATCGGGGAATCACCGCAGTTTCCGACCGGCGCACGCGTCGTCAGCAACTGGTTTCATGTCAAGGAGCGAGGTCTTCCCACCGGCATATTCAATTCCGCGCCCAGCATCGGCACGGCGATAGCGCCGCCGTTCCTGACCTGGCTGATGCTGGCGTATGGCTGGCGCATCATGTTCATCGTGATGGGAGTTGTCGGGCTGATCGTCGCGTTCGCCTGGTTCGTGTTCTACCGGGACGCCGATCAATACGGAACCGACGAGGACAGGGACTATATCCGCTCGGGCGATACCGCGCGCACATCGTCGCCGGTCGGCCTCAAGCAGTGGGGGCGGCTGTTCAGATGCCGCACCACGTGGGGCATGATCCTGGGGAATTTCGGCGGTGGCTACCTGACATGGGTCTACTACGCCTGGCTGCCGGGCTTTCTCGAAATCCAGCACCACATGAGCATCGCCCGCACCGGCATCTTTGCGGCGATCCCGCCGATATTTGGAATCATGGGGTCATTGTTCGGCGGCTATGCATCGGATCGGCTGGCGGCGCACGGCTTCACGCCGCTGAACAGCCGCAAGATCCCGATCATCTGCGGCCTGCTGGGAACCGCGGCGCTGACCATCGCGACGGCATATGCGACCAGCGAGACGGCGGTCATGAGCTACGTCTCGCTCGCCTATCTTCTGAGCGGGGTTGCATCCGCCTCGATCTGGGCGATCGTCACCGCCGCCGCACCGCCCGACTACATCGCCTCGAGCGGCAGCATTCAGAATTTCGGCGGCTATCTTGGCGGCACGTGCTCACCCATCGTGACCGGCATTATCGTCGATGTGACCGGCTCCTTCGTGCTGGCGCTTCTGATCGGCGCCGGGATGGCGGTCCTGGGGGCATTGTTTTACCTGCTGCTGGTCACGAATCCGATCAGCGGCACGGAGTTGGAGGACCAGCCTGCGATGACGCCGCGGGCAGTCTCCGGGTAGTCGGCTGTCAAACAAACTGCTTCCCCGCCCCGCCGCCCTTGGCGGGCTGGCACGGCAGGCCTATGCCGCCGCGATGGATGCCATCCGGGTGCACGACCTGACCAAACGCTACGGCGAGACGCTGGCGGTCGATGCCATCGACTTCACCGTGCGCGCCGGCGCCACCGTCGGCCTGCTCGGCGGCAATGGCGCCGGCAAGACCACCACGATCGGCATGCTGCTCGGCCTGCTGATCCCGACGGCCGGCACGATCGAGGTGCTCGGTCACGACATGGCGCGCGACCGGTTCGCCGCCCTGGCGCGGATGAACTTTTCGTCGCCCTACGTCGCCCTGCCGCAGCGTCTGTCGGTGGCGGAGAATCTCCGCGTCTACGGCCATCTCTACAACGTGGCCGGCCTGGAGCGCCGCATCGCCGATCTCGCCGGGGAGCTGGATCTGGTCGATCTGCTCGACCGCCCGGCCGGCAAGCTGTCGGCCGGGCAGAAGACCCGCGTCGCGCTCGCCAAGGCGCTGATCAACCGGCCCGAACTGCTGCTGCTCGACGAACCGACCGCCAGCCTCGATCCCGACACCGGGGACTGGGTGCGCAGCTGGCTGGAGCGCTACCGCGACGAGAGCGGCGCGACGATCCTGCTCGCCTCGCACAACATGGCCGAGGTGGAACGGCTCTGCTCGTATGTGCTGATGCTGAAGCAGGGCCGCATCGTCGATCGCGGCAGTCCGCAGGAACTGCTGGACCGCTACGGGCGCGAGGACATGGAGGAGGTGTTCCTGGACATCGCCCGCAACCGCGGGCGCGCGCATGCCGGAGCGCCTGCATGACCCGTGCCGCTGCGCGCCGCATCTGGGGCCTGATGTACCGCCACCTCGCGCTGTACCGCCGGTCGTGGCCGCGCCTGCTGGAACTCGCCTACTGGCCGGTGCTGCAGATGTGCATCTGGGGCTTCACGGCGAGCTTCCTGGCCTCGAGGATGGGCAGCGGCGCCGCGGTCGCCGGTGCGACGCTGCTCGGCGGCGTGCTGCTGTGGGAGGTGGCCCTGCGCAGCCAGATGGGCGTCGCGATCAGCTTCATGGAGGAGATGTGGTCGCGCAACCTGGGCCATGTCTTCGTCAGCCCGATGCGGCCGTGGGAACTGGTGGCGGCGCTGATCATGATGTCGGTGATCCGCATGCTGGGGGGCGTGCTGCCGGCGATCGGCGTCGCCTGGCTGCTCTACGCCTTCAACCTGTTCGCGCTCGGTCCGGTCGTCGTGCTGTTCTTCATGAACCTGATGATCATGGGCTGGGCGGTGGCGCTGGGGGTGGTCTCGCTGATCCTGCGCCACGGCGCGGGCGCGGAGGCGTTGGCCTGGTCGGTGCTGTTCGGCCTGACGCCGTTCTCGGCGGTGTTCTATCCGGTCGCCGTGCTGCCCCGGGCGCTGCAGCCGGTGGCGTTCGCGCTGCCGTCGGCGCACGTGTTCGAGGGCATGCGCGGCGTGCTGCTGGACGGGGTGGTGCGGTGGGACCATCTGATCGCGGCCTTCGCGCTCAACGCGGTGTGGCTGGCGGGTGCGGCGCTGCTGTTCGCTCGCCAGTTCCGCCAGGCCCGGCTGCGCGGCGCGCTGCTGAGCATCGGCGAATGAGGCGATCGCGAAACGCCAATTGGGCGCTATGGCCATGGTCGGAGCATGCTATTCCCGTCATCGCCGGGCTTGACCCGGCCATCTGCCGCCAGCCCCGGCGATCGCCCCGGATGGCCGGGTCAAGCCCGGCCATGACGTTGAGAGAATGACCGGGAGAGAGAGGCGATGACGCGTGTATCGCATCGGGCAACGCATGACCGAGACACGCTTCTGGCTGATCCGGCACGCGATCGTCGACGAGAATGCGCGGGCCATCCTGTATGGCATCATGGACGTGCCGCTCTGCGAGACCAGTCTGCTCGAGCAGGCGCCGATGTACCGGGCGCTGGCCGCCAGGCTGCCGCGGCCGGCCGTGTGGAAGGTCACGCCGCTGTCGCGCACCCGGCGCACCGCCGAGGCGATCTTCGCCGCCGGCTATCCGCCCACCGAGCCCGACGTCGAGCCGGACCTGATCGAGCAGAGCCTGGGCGAATGGCAGGGCCTGCCGCACGCCGAACTGCCGCCGCTGCTGACCCTGCCGAAGCATGCCTTCTGGCCGCTCGCCGGCGATGAGCGACCGCCGGGCGGCGAGACGATGGCCGAGGTCATCGAGCGGGTCGGCGCGGCGCTGGAGCGTCTCGCCGTCCGGCATGCGGACCAGGACGTGGTCATCGTCAGCCATGGCGGGGCGATCCGCGCCGCGGTGGCGCACTGCCTGCGGATCGGCTCCGACAGCGCGCTGCATCTGGTGGTGCAGAATCTCTCGCTGACCCGCCTGGAGCGAAGCCCGGACGGATGGCGCGTCGTCTGCGTCAACGAGCTGCCGGGTTATTAAGTCCCGCGATCTTGACCCCGCCATAATGCCTCCACGAATCGGCGCGAAAGCGTGTATGGGTACGCGAATCGGGTGCCGCCGCGCCCCGAAACCTAGGAGAGGCCCATGAGACGCATCCTGCTGGCCGCCGCAGCGTTCGCCGCGCTGCCCCTGCTCGCGCCGCGCGTCGCGCACGCGCAGAGTGATGAACAGACCCTGGTCGATCGCGCCACCCTGGCCGTGCAGGAGATGGCCACGGGGGCCATGTCGGACGACCGGCGGTCGATGTTGCAGCGCTCCCGCGGAGCGATGGTCTGTCCGCGCGTGTTCAAGGTGGGCCTGTTCTTCGGCGGCGAGGGCGGCGCGTGCGTGCTGCTCGCCCGCGCCGGCAACGGCACCTGGTCGTATCCGGCATTCTTCGGCATGGGCGGCGGCAGCTTCGGTCTCCAGATCGGCCTGCAGGACAGCCAGATCGTCATGCTGATCATGACCGAGAAGGGCCTTGGCGCGGTCATGGACAGCCAGTTCAAGATCGGCGCCGATGCCGGGATCGCCGTCGCGACGCTCGGCGCCGGCGTGAACGGATCTACCACGGGCGCCCTGGGCGCCGACATCATCGCGTTCTCCGAGGCGCGCGGCCTGTATGGCGGGATCACGCTGGCAGGCAGCATCATGGGAGCGCGCACCGAGGCGAACCGCGCCTATTACGGCCGCGATCTGGCCACGCGCCAGATCGTGATCGACATGCAGGCATCCAACCCCGGCGCCGATCCGCTGCGCGAGGTGCTGACGCGCTACGGCACCGCCGAGATCAAGCAGGCCGCGGCGCCGCCGCCGCCGCTGTCGTATCAGCAGCCTCCGCCAGGCTCCGGTGCGCCGACACAGTTGCAGTCGCCGCGCGGTCCGGTCCAGCAGCAGACCCTGCCGCCGCCGCGATAGCCGCTGATCCCGCGGCGACCACATCTGCGGTCGGCCGGCAGGTGTCGACGCGTCGAGGCGTGCTGCGATGCTGCCTGCTCCTGCTGGCGCTGGCCGGGTGCGAACAAGGCTCCGGGTGCGACCTCGTGAAGGTCGCCCAGGTGCCGCTCGAACCCAGGAACCGGCTGTTCGCCGTCCCGGTCACCGTCAACGGCCACGCGATCAGCATGATGCTGGACACCGGTTCCGAGAAGAGCCTGCTCGCCGAGGCGGCGGTGCAACGGCTGAACGTGAACCGCGATGGGCGAACCTCCACGGTCCTGGTCGGCGCGTCCGGCGGTTCCATCAGGACCGATGCCAGCATCGACAGCATGCTGGTGGGCGGCGTGCCGCTTCCGGCGAACCGCATGGCCGTGGATACCCTCGTCGGATATCGCGGCATCGACGGCATCCTCGGCCTGGACATTCTGCGGGACTTCGACCTCGACATCGACACGCCGAACCGAGAGCTGACGCTGTATCGCGTGCGCCGGTGCGATCGCGCGGATCCGCCCTGGACCGAGCCGGCGACGCTGATCGCGGGAATATCCACCTGGATGGGCTGGATGGAGATGCCGTTCGAGATCGACGGCACCGAAGAAATCGGCGTGGTGGACACGGGCGCTTCCAACACGATGATCACGCCACGGCTGGTGCAGCGACTTGGCCTGAGCGATCGGGACCTGGCGAACGATCGGGTCCTGAAACTCCATGTCGTCGCCGGCGATGAGACGCAGGCGCGCGTCGCATCGGTTTCGGACAGTGCGGATCGGTCCGATCACGGTGCACAACGCGGACATTATCATCCTGCCAAAGGACCCGCCCACGCTGGGTGGGGGACGCCACTTCCGCGAGGCTGTGATCGGCCAGGATTTTCTCGGTGCCCGTCGGGTATGGTTCTCCTTCAGGACAGGGCGCCTGTTCATATCGCGAAAGGACAGCGACACGGCGGCGAATTCTCCCTCTCCGACCCTGTGGGGCGGCGACGGAAACGCGCAGGCCGCCGTGGCGGCGTTGACCACTGGCCACTGACCGCCGCCACCGGTAGTCTCCGGCGCCATGGATGCGCCGGTGCCGTTCTGGAAGGCGAAGAGCCTGGAGCAGATGAACCGCGACGAGTGGGAGTCGCTCTGCGACGGCTGTGGCCGCTGCTGTCTGCACAAGCTGCGCGACGACGACACCGGCGCGCTGTCGTTCACCACCGTCGCGTGCCGCCTGCTCGACCTGAACAGTTGCCGCTGCGGCGATTACGCGCATCGCCGTCGCCGCGTGCCCGACTGCGTTGCGCTGACGCCAGCAGAGGTGCGGGCGATCGACTGGCTGCCGCCGTCCTGCGGCTATCGGCGACTGGCGGAGGGCAAGGACCTGGCGTGGTGGCATCCGCTGGTCTCCGGCGATCCTGAAACCGTGCATGAGGCCGGGATATCGGTGCGTGGCCGGTCCATCAGCGAACGCAAGGCTGGTCCGATGGAAAACTATGTCGCTGACTGGCCGGGCCGCATGCCGCGCGCCAAACGCCCCCCAAAGGAGAAAGAGTGATGATGAAGGATGCGCTGTTCGGTGGCGTGAATGCCGCGGTGCTGACGCCGATGCGCGCCGATCTGTCGGTGGATCTGGATCGCATGGCGGCACATTGCCGCTGGCTGCTGGCGAACGGCTGCAACAACCTGGGCGTTCTCGGCACCACCGGCGAGGCGAACAGCATCGGCCTCGGCGAACGCGTCGACATATTGCAGGGGCTCGTCACGCGCGGCATTCCGGCGGCGAAGATGATGCCGGGCACCGGCACGCCGGCACTCACCGACACCGTGCTGCTGACCAAGCAGGCGGCCGATGTCGGCTGTCGCGCCGCGCTGCTGCTGCCGCCGTTCTATTACAAGAACCCGACCGATGACGGGTTGTTCGCGTATTTCAGCGAGGTGATCAACCGCGTCGGCACCGGCATCAAATACTACCTGTACAATTTCCCGCAGCAATCTGCCGTGCCGTTCAGCGTCGATCTGATCGCGCGATTGCTGAAGGCGTTTCCCGGCACGCTGAAGGGCGTGAAGGACAGCAGCGGCAACTACGACAACGGCCGCGCCTATGTGGAGAATTTTGCGAAGGACGGGTTCGAGGTCTACGCCGGCGACGATACGCTGCTGCGTCCGCTGCTGCTGCTCGGCAGTGCGGGCTGCATCACCGCCGCGGCGAACGTCAATTCGCCGATCGCCGCCGAGGTCTACGCCAATTGGAACAACGATGCCGGTGCGCAGGCGCATGAGAGGCTGAGCGCGACGCGCAGGGCGATCGTCTCGGCACCCGCGCCGATCCCCGCGCTGAAGGCGCTGATGGCGCGCCACACCGGCGACGCGGCGTGGCACAACATGCTTCCGCCGCATCTCCGGCTGACCGGCGAGCAGCAGGCGAAGCTGTTCGCCGCATTCGATGCGTGCGGCGTGCATTTGGCGAAGGCGGCTTGGAACCGCCATCTCCGCAGAACCATTCTAGCTGCAACACCCTCACGCTTCACCTTCAAGGCGGGCCTGTGCCGGCCAAGCCTTGGCCGCGTGCAGCACGCATTTCGCTGCGGAACGCCGAGAAGACAGATTGACGAATCGACTGCATCTGCCGTTTCTGGCACCGATGGAACTGCCTCGATCGGAAATGCTGGCGCTGCCAGGCGGACCGACGCGTGTCGAATGGCGGCGCAATCGTCGCGCGCGGCGCGTCAGCCTGCGCATCGATCCGTGCGGCGGCGGCGTGGTCGTCACGCTGCCGATGCGTGCCGGTCGCGGTGCCGGTGTTGCGTTGCTGATCGATCACGCGGATTGGGTCGCCAAACGGCTGGCGGCACTGCCTGATGCATTGCTGTTCGCCGATGGCACGTTGGTGCCGATCGGCGACGTGCCGCACCGAATTCGTCATGTGCCGAAGTCGCGAGGCGGCGCGTGGTTGCAGGATGGCGAACTGCATGTCACCGGCGCGCCGGAATTCCTTCGCCGTCGCGTGCAGGATTTTCTGCGTGCCGAGGCGCTGCGGCGGCTTACCGTGCTGGTGGCTGCAAAGACCGCGATGCTTGGCGTGGCGGTGCGACGCATCGCCGTGAAGGATACGCGAAGCCGCTGGGGCAGTTGCGCCGCCGACGGCTCGATCGCGTTCAGTTGGCGCCTGGTGATGGCGCCCGAGTTCGTGCAGGACTATGTCGCCGCGCACGAGGTCGCGCACCTGAAGCATTTGAACCATCGCAAGCGGTTCTGGGATCTGGTCGATCAGTTGACGCCGTATGCCGCGACCGCCATCCCCTGGCTGCGCGCGGAAGGTTTTCGTCTGCTTCGCGTCGGCTGACGGGCACCAAGTCGAGCGACCGTCGCAGCGGCATCGTCAGGCCCGGCCCCGACGAACTGACCCCCCACTACAAGACTGCTGCGATTTGCGTCAGTATGGCGGCCACCGACATGTCACTTCGAACGGGAGGAAACCGATGATCGATCTGTATTTCTGGCCGACCGGCAACGGCAAGAAGATCGTCATATTGCTCGAGGAGCTGGGGCTCCCCTACACCTTCAAGCCCATCAACATCGGCCGCGGCGACCAGCTCACGGCCGAGTTCCTGAAGATTTCCCCCAATGGCCGGATGCCGGCGATCGTCGACCACGAACCGATGGGCGGTGGCGAGCCGATCTCGATTTTCGAGTCCGGTGCGATCATGACCTACCTGGCCGAGAAAACCGGCAAATTCTGTCCGACGGACCCGCGCGGAAAATACGACGTCGCGCAGTGGGTCAACTGGCAAATGGCCAATCAGGGCCCCAAACTCGGCGAGCAAGGCCATTTCCGGCGCGCGCGCGAGGCCGGCAGCAATGGCGATCTCACCTATGCCCTGCGTCGCTTCAACAACGAGGCGCATCGCATTTTCGGCGTCATGAATCTCGGGCTGTTCAACAAGCGCTATCTGGCGGCCGGCGAATACACCATCGCCGACATGATCTGCTATCCCTGGGCCTCGAGCTGGGCGACGCGCGACATCAACATCGACGAGTTCCCCAATGTAAAACGCTGGCTGGACGGAAATCGGCGAGCGGCCGGCCGTCAAGAAGGCGATGGCACTCGGACCGGAGTTCCGCGAAGACCCAGCCTCCATCAGCGCCGAGGAGCAGGTCCGCCGCAAAGCGCTGGTCGCGGACCAGCGGGCGCAGCCGGTCCCGGCGGAATGGCTGCGCGCTGCGCAAGGATAGCTAAAATGACCGACGACGAATGGCAGACACGGTGCGACCTCGCCGCGTGCTACCGCCTGGTCGATATGTTTGGATGGTCGGACCTGATCAACACGCGCATCACGGCGCGCGTGCCGGGAAGGGACGACCATTTCCTGATCAACCCGTACGGTCTGCTGTTCGACGAGGTCACTGCGTCGTCGCTGGTCAAGATCGATGCCGAGGGCAACAAGGTCGAGCCCTCGGACTGCGCGATCAACAGCGGCGGCTTCGCAATCCCGAGCGCGATACATATGGCCCGGCGCGATGTGGCGTGCGTGCTCCACAGCCACACCGTCGCGGGTTGCGCCGTGTCGATGCAAAAGGACGGGCTGCTGCCGCTGAACCAGCATGCGCTGCAGGTGATCGGCGATGTCGCCTATCACGACTACGAAGGCACCGGCCGGAATCCCGAGGAACGCGCGCGGCTCCTGGCGGATTTCGGCGATCGCCACATCATGGTGCTGCGCAATCATGGTCTGCTGATCGTCGGGACGAGCATCGCGGAAGCCTTCGTCGCGACGTATCGCATGGAGCGCGCCTGTGCGATGCAGCTTGCCTTCCAGCAATCGGGCGCCGCGTTCAATCCGATCGACGCGGAGGTCGTCAGCGCCGCCCGCAACAGGGCCAGGCGTCCCGGTGCCGCCGGTGGCGGCAATGAACCGGCGATGCTCGAATGGCTCGCCTTGCTGCGCAAACTCGATCGCGTCGACCAGTCGTACAAACAGTAATCGCGGGGACAGACCGCCGCCGTTGTCAAACGCGGCAGGGAATGAACTCAGCCGGACTTGGTCCCGACCGCGCAGTGATAGGCCTGGCCAATGAAGAATGTGCCATCGCCCTCGGCTGCGGTGACGACCTGGCGCCACGTCGCGGCCTCGGCCGGGTTCAGCGCGGCGAGGATCTGCTGCTGATAGCGCTCGAGGCGCGGCTGCCCCGGCACGACCGATACGAGCTGCGGAAAGCATTTCAGTCCGGTCAGCCCGAGCGCATGGAAGCGGCGGTAGAGGCTTGCATCGCCGCAGCCCAGCGGGGCCATTCCGCCGCCGATGATGCCGGGGGCCTGCACCTTCGCCTTCAGCGCCGGCTCGAGCGGCAGGTTGACCCAGAACGGCATGTCGACCGCGCGCACGACCACGCCGACCCGTCCGCCGGGCCGGACCACCCGCACGATTTCCGATAGCATGCGGTCCGCGTCGCCCTCCTCGAATACCGTCGAGGACAACGCGACATCGACCGACCCGTCCGCCAGCGGCAGCGCCTCGGCGTGGCCTTCACCGAAATCGATGCGTTCGAGCAGCCCCGCGCGCCGGGCCAGCGCGCGTGCCTCGCCCAGGAGGTAGGTGCTCATGTCGCGGCCGATCAGGCGATTGGCGCCTGCGGTGCGCCGTGCCAGTTCGCGCATGATCACGCCCGAGCCGCAGCCGACCTCGAGCACACTCTCGCCCGGCGCGATCGCCAGCGCGTCGAGCAGCGCGCGCACGACGCCCATGTAGCCGGAGCGGCCGCGCTCCTCGAGGCTGGCGACGCTGCCCAGCAGCGCCCCGCCGAGGGTGATCGTGCAAAAGCGCGCTGACAGCGCCGGGATGAGTGGCTCCCATTGTCCCGGCGACAGGTCGAGCGGCAGCAGCACCAGCGGCGGCCCCGCGCCGCGCAGGCGGAAGGAAATGCCAGCGATCTCGCCGTCCTGGTCCGGCAGCCCGACCGCCGGCAGCGCATCGCGGCGGAGGAGAAAATCCTGCATCGCCGCGCCAATGGCCTCGCCCTGCTCCGCAGCGATGTCCGACCAGGTCAGACCGGCGTAATCGCCCAGCACCACCGCGGCGGCGTCGGGCAGATCGGCCAGGCCCGCCTGAACGCGTCGTGCTCCCGGTCCATGGTCACCGGTCACGACCAGCAGCCGTGCGCCCAGCGGTGCCAGCGTGGGCGTGTCCAGCACGGCGGGGCACAGCAGCGTCAGCGACGCCATGCGCTGCGGCTGGCGGGACGCGAAGCCCGCGAGATCGGCGGTGCTGCGCCCGGCAAAATGCGCGGCTGCGATCCCGAGATGGTCGAAAAGCTCGACCAGGCAGGCCTCGACCGTGATTTCGTCCGCGGTGTTGCTGGTGAGTGGCATGACGGTTCCCTTTTTGCTCGGCCGGACTGGCCGTTTGATCCGGATCAATGCGGAAAACTTTCGACGCGGCTAGTACCCCATTGTCGGTGCACCAGGCGCCGGCAGGGAGATCGTTATGAGTGCCACACAAGCAGCCCCGCCGGGGCTCGGTTCCATCCCACGCCGTGGGCATCCGACCTTGCGCAGCCTCACGATGCTGCTGCCGCTGCTGGTCGGCGCGGCGATCGCGCTATCGCCCGTGCCGGCGGGGCTGCCGCAGCATGCCTGGTATTACTTCGCGATCTTCGCCGCGGTGATCACCGGTCTGATCGTCGAACCGATCCCCGCCGCCGCCGTCGGCCTGGTCGGCGTGGCCACCGCCGCGGCGCTCGCCCGCTTCGTGCTGTTCGATCCGGCTCAGCTTGCGCGCGCGGACTTCAACCCGACGGGTGCGGCGGTGAGCTGGGCGCTGTCCGGGTTTTCCAACGCCACCGTCTGGCTGATCTTCGCGGCGTTCATCTTCTCGCTCGGCTACGAGAAGACCGGCCTGGGCAAGCGCATTTCGCTGCTGCTGGTGGCGTGGCTGGGCGGGCGCACCCTGTCGCTCGGCTATGCCGTGGCGTTCGCCGATGCGATCCTGGCGCCGTTCACCCCCTCGAACACCGCGCGCAGCGGCGGCACGGTGTTTCCGGTGATCAAGCACCTGCCCGGGCTGTACGACTCGCTGCCGAACGATCCATCGTCCAGGCGGATCGGCGGCTACCTGATGTGGACCGCGCTGGCGACGACCTGCGTCACCAGTTCAATGTTCCTCACCGGCGTGGCGCCGAACCTGCTCGCGGTCGAACTGATCCGCAAAAGCCTGCAGGTGCAGATCACCTGGGGCGGCTGGTTCTGGGGCTTCCTGCCGGTCGGCATCATCCTGCTGCTCGGGACGCCGTGGCTCGCCTACAAGGTGTATCCGCCCGAACTGAAGCTCAGTCCCGAGGTGCCGGTCTGGGCGCGCAGGGAGCTGCACAAGCTCGGCAAGCTGTCGCGCCGCGAGATCGTGCTGGCCGGACTTGTGCTGTGCGCGCTGGCCTTGTGGGTGTTCGGCGGCAGCGTGATGGACGCCACCACGGCGGCGCTGGTCGTCGTGTGCGGCCTCGTGGTGACCCGCACCGTGAGCTGGGACGATCTGCTGGCCAACAAGCCTGCCTGGAACACGCTGATCTGGTTCGGCACGCTGGTGACGCTGGCCAGCGGGCTGGCGCAGGTGGGCATGGTGAAATGGCTGGCGGGGCTGCTGAGCGGCCAGCTTGCTCACCTGCCGGTCGTGCCGGCACTGGTGGCGCTCGTGGCGGCGTTCTTCCTGCTGCACTACCTGTTCGCCAGCCTGACGGCGCACACGACGGCGCTGCTGCCGACCATGCTGGCGGTCGCCGTGGCGATCCCGGGGATGAACGTGACCGCGGCCGCGCTGGCGTTGAGCATGACGCTCGGGCTGATGGGCGTCATCACGCCGTATGCCACCGGGCCGGGGCCGATCTACGCCGGCAGCGGGTATTTGCCGGCGAAGGATTTCTGGCGCCTGGGGGCGACCTTCGGCGCCGTCAGCCTGATCGTGTTCCTCGGCGTGGGGCTGCCGTGGCTGCTGTGGGTGGAGTGACGGCAGCCAGCAGGATGACCGCGCCGGCCAGCTGCAGCGCGATGCACAGGATCAGCGCCGCCCCGTAGCCGCCGGTGAGGTCGTGCGCCAGCCCGAGCAACGTCGGCCCGAACGCCAGGGCCGCCTGCCCGACCATCGAGCTCAGGCCGATCACCAGACCGAAGGAGCGGGCGGCAAACTCCCGCTGGACGATCAGCGCGGGCAGCGTGATCACGTTGCCGACCGAGAGCCCGAATGCCACGCTGCCAACGTAGAGCGCCGCCGGCATCTCGGGCAGCACAAGCATCAGAGCCAGTCCCGCGGCCTGACTGGCGAAGCTCGCCGCGGAAACCAGGCGCTGGTTCAGCCGGTCGATCACTGCGCCCAGCACCAGCCGCCCCGCCATGGCCGCCATCGCCGTGGCCGCGATGGCAATTCCGGCGCCCTGATTCCCCAGTCGCGGCTGCAGAAATGCCACCTGGTGGACGATGAAGCCGACCTGCGCCGCCAGGGCCAGCGCGAACGGCAGCGACACCGACCAGAAGTGCAGGTTGCGCAGCACCTCGGATTGGCTGGTCAGCAGCGGCAGCCTGTCGCCGCGCGCGACGGAGCATCGCCGGTGCGGCGCGGCGAACCCGCTGACGAAGGCTTCGGGCGGGCGTCCGACACCGACCAGGATGATCGGCAGCAGCACCGCCAATGCGGCCAGCACCAGCGGCGGAACCGCCTGCGCGAGGCCCATGCCGTGGCCGAACCGCACCAGCAGCGGCGCGATCGTGAAGCCGCCCGCGCTCGCGCCGTTGAGCGCCAGACTGATCGCGAGGCCACGCCTCCGGTCGAACCAGTGGGCCAAGCGTCGTCGCGATCGCCGTCGTCGTCGTGCACGCCCAGCCGGCCGCCATCACGATGCTGCATGCGAACAGCTGCCAGGGCGCCTCCGCCTGGCTCAGCCCGATCGCACCGATGCCGAGGATCACGGCACCGCCCGCCAGCAGCATGCGCGGGCCGACCCATGCAAGCACCCGATGGACCAGTGCCAGCAGAAACGCGCCGACCAGGTAGTAGACCGTGGTGCCCGAAGCGATCAGCGAGGCAGGCCAGCCGCGCGCGTGCTGCAGTTCGGCCAGATAGACCGACTGGCCGTAGAAGCCGAAGCCCCAGGCGAAGGTCGCCGTGCAGAAGCAGGCGAGAACGACCGGCCAGCCCTGGCGAAATTCGCTCGTCTGCGCAGCCACATGGGGCGGCGCCAGGACGCTGCTCATGCCGGCACCTTGGCTGCGACGATCTCCACCTCGAGCAGGAAGTCGGGCCGCACCAGCGCCGGCACGACGAGCAGCATCGAAGCGGGCCGCGCGTCTCCGAGGAACCGCTTGCGAACGGCCGCATAAGCCGGAATATCCTCGGCGCGCAGCAGGTACTGGGTGACCTTGACGAGGTCATGCACCGTCATGCCGGCACGCTCCAGCAGGGTGACGATGTGCGTCCACGCGATCTCCGCCTGGCCTGCGATGTCGGCCGGGAGCGTCCCGTCGGCGGCGAGCCCGGGCGTGCCGGCGGTGTACAGCCAGCGCGCGCCGTGCGGCACCTCGACGCCGTCGCTGTAGCTGCCGATCTGCGCCGCTATGCCGATGTCGTGCAGTGTGGCCATCGTCGTTTCCTTTGCCGTTCGGGCCCTTCACGTGTGATCCGGCCGGCATCGGCACAAACAATTCTTCATGGCGTGTTCGGTTGAGAAATTCTATCCTGAGCCATGCCCCGCCTGCCGCCCCTGAACGCCCTGCGCGCCTTCGAGGCAGCCGCCCGCCACCTCAGCATGAAGGAGGCCGCCGCCGAACTGGCCGTTACGCCGGGCGCGGTCAGCCAACTGGTGCGCAGCCTGGAGGAGCGGCTTGGCGCGGCACTGTTCCGTCGCGCCAACCGCTCGCTCACACTGACCGAAGCCGGACAGGCCTATTTCGTGCCGATCCGCCACGCCTTCCGCCAGATCGGCGAGGCGACGCGCCGGGTGCAGGCGTTGCCGCGGGCCGGCATGCTGACGGTAAGCTCGCCACCGGCGTTCGCCGCATCCTGGCTGGTGCCGCGGCTCGGCCGGTTTTCCGCGCGCCACCCGGACATCGAACTGAACATCGCAACGACCCGCAGGCTGGCCAATTTTGTCGCCGACGGCATCGACCTGGCGATCCGCCATGGACTTGGCCGCTATCCGGGGCTGCGCTGCGACCGCATCGCCACGATCGCCATGATCCCGGTGTGCGGTCCCGGCTTCCTCGCCGCGATGGGGCGCAAGGCGAAGCAGCCCGCCGACCTGCTCGCGCCTGAAGCTGCTGCAGGACGCCGAGCGGCAGGACTGGGCGCTGTGGTTCCAGGCCCACGGCGTCGAGGACATCACCCATGCGGCGCTCGACGGCATCAGCTTCGACGATCAGACGCTGTTGATGCGGGCCGCGGCGTCGGACCAAGGCGTCGCGCTGGTCACCGAGACGCTGGCGCGGCCGGAACTGGACAGCGGCAATCTGGTCCGTGTGCTGGATGTCGCCTGGCCGCAGGAGTTCGCCTACTGGCTGGTCTGCCCGCGCTCCAGTGCCGATCAGCCGAAGATCGCCGCCTTCCGCGACTGGCTGCTGGAGGAGGGGCGGCAGGTCAGCGCGAGCGCGCGTCCGGCGCGGCGGGCAGCACTGGCCCCAATGCCCTGAGGCGCTGCGCAGTCGCGTCAGCTTCTGGCGCTCGCCGCGGAGCGGGCGGTCTTCGCCGGCGCTTTCCGGCGGGTTCGCTTCGCCGGGACGCGCGCCTCGGTCGGTGCGTGGTCCTCGACCGCGACCAGCTCATGCGCGCGCTGCCAGAACTCCTGGTCGCGGCCCGGCGGGCGCCCGCTGGCCTCCCAGAGGTGATAGGCGCGCACGCGCACGCGCTCCTCGAGCGGATGGGCGTCGGACTTCATCATGCATCAGCCTCCTACGGCGAAAACGCGCGGGACCGTGGCGGTACGCGGCGATTCGAGGCAAGCTTCCCGGTGGCGTTCTTGGTCAAAGTCGCGCGCGCCGACCGATGAAAGCCACGGCAGGAGACGACACCATGTATGCACCGCCCGGCGTGAAGACCGACGTGAGGGAATTACCGATCCCGGACCGCATGAAGGCCTGGGTGCTCGGCGGCCCGGACGAACTGCACATCACCGAGAAACCCGTTCCAGTGCCTCAACGTGCGGAAGTGCTGGTGCGGATCGATGCGGTCGCGATCTGCGCCACCGACCTGGAAATTATTCGCCACGGACCGCCGGCGATGATCCGGGGCGGTCTGCCATTCAACCAGAATTTCACGCCCGGCCACGAATACATGGGCACAGTCGCGGCACTCGGCCCGGGCGTTGACGAATACCGCATCGGACAGCGTGTCACCGTCGAGATCCATGCCGGCTGCGGGCAGTGCAAGCGCTGCCGCGAGGGCATGTACACCGCGTGCCACAACTACGGGCTCAATTACGGCGAGGTGGACAAGGGTCACCGCGCCAACGGCTTCACCACCGATGGCGGCTTCGCCGAATATGCGGTGAACAACATCAACACGCTGATCGCGATTCCCGACTCGATGTCGGACGAGGAAGCCACGCTCGTGGTGACCGCGGGCACCGCGATGTACGGGCTGACCGAATTGGGAGGCCTGGTTGCCGGCGAGAGCGTGGCGGTTCTCGGCCCCGGGCCGATCGGCCTGCTGGGCGTCGCGGTCGCGCGCGCGTTGGGCGCCGATCCGGTGATCCTGACCGGCACGCGCGACAACCGACTCGCCATCGGGCGGCAGCTCGGCGCGACGCACACCGTGAACGTCAGAAACAACAACGCGGTCGAGGCAGTGCGTCGCATTTCGGGCGGCAAGGGCGTGGACTACGTTCTTGAGTGTTCCGGCGCGCCCAACTCGGTGAACGAGGCCGTGCACATGGTGAACCGCGGTGGCCGGGTCTGCCTCGCGGCGTTCCCGCACGAGGCCGTGCCGGTCGATGTCGCGCATATCGTCCGCAACAACATCTATCTCTACGGCATCCGCGGCGAAGGCCGCAGTGCGACCCACCGCGCCGAGGCGTTCATGTCGCAAAAGCGCTTCGACGCGACGCTGATCCATACGCACAGTTTTGCGTTGGAGGACCTGCCCACCGCGCTGCGCTATGCCCGCGACCGGGTGGAGGACGCGATCAAAGTGGTGGTCAAGGCGCGCGGCATCGAGCTGCAACGCGCCGCCGCGGATTAGCCGGCGGCGCACCGGGCGCCTCGGCGGATCATGACGGCATATAAGTTCCGCCATTGGCGTGCAGCGTCTGACCGGTCATGAATGACGACCGATCGGACGCCAGGAACACCGCGACCGCGGCGATCTCGTCAGGCTGACCCATCCGTCCGAGCGGTGTCCGCCGCGCCCGTTCGCGCAGTTCGTCCTCGCTGTGGCCATAGCGCGGCTGCGCGGTGTCGGTCAGGCCGGGCGCGATCGCGTTGACCCGGATCCCGTGCGGTGCCAGCTCGAGCGCCATCGCGCGAGTGAGCGACACGATCCCGCCCTTGCTCGCCGCGTAGTGTGCACCGTTCGGCGACAATCCGGTGATCGCCTGCGATGCCAGGCTGATGATCACGCCGGGCCGCCCGGCCGCCACCATGGCACGCGCTGCGGCCTGCGAGCAGAAACACGTGCCCTTCAGATTGACGCCGATCACGAAGTCCCAGTCCTGCTCGGTCATCTGCAGGAACGGCACGCGCGGGAACACACCGGCGTTGTTGACCATGATGTCCAAGCGACCCAACTGCGTCACCGTCGACGCCACCATCTCGGTGGACGCAGCGATGCTGGCGACGTCGCCCTGGATCAGCACGGCACGGCGGCCCGCTTTGCGAACCTCCGCGGCCACGGCCTCCGCTGCCGCCGGGTCGTCGAGATAGTTGATCGCGACATCCGCGCCCGCGTGCGCCAGGGCGATCGCGATTGCGCGCCCGATGCCTTGCTGTGCGCCCGTCACCAGAGCCACTCTTTCGTCCAGATCCATGTCCATTCCGGTCAATCCTCATCACGGGCCGCGCACGACTATGGACAGACGGTGATCGGCTGTCATCCGGTTGTTGCGACATTTGGATTCGTGCGCCGTTCCCTTCCCCCGAACCTGCGGGGCAATCGGGTGCAGCGGAAGCGCTCAGGGCTCTGCCCTGAAACCCGCCCGGTGGCTTTGCCCCCGGGACCCCCACCAAAGGCGTAGCCTTTGGAATCCGATTCTAAAGTAACGGGTTCCAAGGGCTCCGCCCTTGGCGGAGTCCAGAGGCAGCGCCTCTGGTCGGGGTTCGGGGTGAAACCCCGAGCACATCTGCCCCAGCTTACGCCCTTCCGCTTGACGCTGCCCGTGTGCCGCTTCCAGGCTGTCGTCAAAGCACCGAGAGGACAACGTCATGGCAATCGAACGCATGCTCAACGAGGCCGAGCCGGTCGGCGAGCTGATCGGCCGCGTGCTGCACGAAGCCGGCATCGAGTATGTGTTCGGCATCTCCGGCGGCCATACCGGACGGATCATTTCCGGCCTCCGCAAATATCAGAACTCGGTGCGCATGGTGACGGTGCGTGAAGAGTCGCTCGCCGGGGTCATGGCCGAAGTCTATGGGCGGCTTACCCGCCGCCCCGGCGTGCTGATCGGGCAGGGTCCCTGGGTGCTGGGCAACGGGCTGATCGGCACGATGGAAGCGTACCTGTCGTCCTCGCCGATGCTGCTGCTCACCGATTTCTCCGACGCGACGCCGTTTCATCTGCACGCGCCCTATCAGCAGGCGACCGGAGACTACGGCAGCTGGGACGCGCGGCGCGCGTTTGGCGGCGTGACCAAGCAGGTGATGCAGGCGCATACGCCGGTGGCTGCGGTGCAGGCGACGCAGCTTGCGATCAAGCACGCCACCGCCGGTCAGCCTGGTCCGGTGACGGTGCTGTTCTCGATGGAAAGCCTGACCGGCCAGGTGGAGCCGGACAGCCAGCCCGTTCTGTATCCCACGCACCACTATCTGCCGCCCGCTCCACCGCCGGCCGACAATGCGCGCGTCGCTGCTGCCGCGCAGGCATTGCTGGCGGCGAGGCACCCGGTGGTCATCGCCGGCAATGGCGTGCGCATTGCCCAGGCGTATGACGCACTCGCCGCGCTGGCCGAGGCCGTCGGCCTGCCGGTGGTGACAACCGCCGCCGGCAAGGGCGTGTTCGCCGAAACGCACCCGCTTGCGCTGGGTGTGTTCGGCACGTTCGGAACGACGGCGGCGAACGCCGCAGTCAGCGCGGCCGACCTCGTGCTGGCTATCGGTACCAAGTTGGGCCCGTCCGATACCGCCTGGGAGAATCGCGACCTGCTCGACCCGACGCGGCAGACCTTCATTCAGATCGACATCGAGCCGAAGAACGCGTCATGGAACTTCCCCGCCGAGCACGTGCTGGTGGGCGATGCCGCCGGCGTGCTGCGGCAACTGATCGACGATGTCCGGTCCCATTCCTCCGGCCGCCGCGCCGCGGGAGAAGCGCGTGTCGCGGACCTGCGCCGCAGGCACGGCTATTTCGATGCGCCCGAGTACAATGCCGATGACGCGCCGCTGCTGCCGCAGCGGGTTATCGGCGAGCTGATGCGCACCCTGCCGCCCGAGGCGATCGTGACGTGCGATGCCGGCGAGAACCGCATCCTGATGACGCATTTCTACCAGACGAAGCAGGCCGGCGGCTTCCTGCAGGCGGCGGGCTCCGGCCCGATGGGCTTCGCCATACCGGCGGCACTGGGCGCCAAACTGGTGCATCCCGATCGCCCGGTCGTCGCGGTGTGCGGCGACGGCGGATTTGCCATGACGATGAACGGATTGATGACCGCGCTCGAACAGGACATTCCGATCGTCGTCGTCGTGTTCAACAACAACGCGCTGGGCTGGGTGTATCACGGTTCCGGCCCGTTCGCCGCGGAGTTCAAGGATTTCGATCACGGCGCCATCGCGCGCGCCATGGGCTGCAACGGCGTGCGCGTGACCGAACCGTCGGCATTGCGTCCGGCGCTCGAGGCGGCGCTGAAGGCGCGGGTGCCGACAGTCATCGATGTGCGAACGTCGATGGATGTGTCGTTCGCGGATATCACCTCGCCGCTTGCCGCCGCTGCCAGTCCGCGGCGGCGGTGAGAGCGCTGGCCGGCACTGGTCGGCGAGGCGGAACCGAGTGACCCCGGGTGCCCCCACGCGCCGCACCATGAGGCTGTTTTTGACCGGCCTGTTTTTGATCTGCATGTGCAGTTTGATGCTGCAGATCATGGAGACGCGGCTGCTGTCGGTAATTGCGTGGTACTACCTCGCATTCTTTGCCATCAGCATGGCGATGTTCGGCATGACCGCCGGATCGCTGTTCGTCTATTTCAAGGCGAGACTTTTCCCGCCCGCGCGCCTGCTCGAGCACCTGTCCTGGATCAGCACCGCTTTCGCCATCGCGGTCGTGGTTTCGACACTGTCGATGATTTCCACAGTGGTGCTGACCGGTGTGACATCCGCCATGATGGCGTTGCTCTGGTGCAAGCTGATCCTGATCATGCTGCCGCCGTATGTGTTTGCCGGCATGGCGATCTCGCTCGCGCTCACCCGAAGCCCTTGGCCGGTGGGCATTGTCTACGGCGTCGATCTGATCGGCGCGGCGACCGGCTGCCTGCTGGTGCTCGGATTGCTGACATGGCTGGACGGCGTGTCGGCGCTGCTTTGTGTCGGCGCGATCGGCGCAGTGGCCGCGGCGTGTTTCCGGGCTGCCTGGCGCGGCGACCGCGATGCCGCAATGCGCGAGCTTCCGGTCAGCCGGTGGTTCGTGCTGCGGTATCCTGGGGCGCTCGCCGTGCTGCTCGCTTTGGTGGCCGGGTGCAACAACTGGCTCCAGCCGGGCGGGTTCGCGCCCATGCTGGTGAAGGGCTCGCTCGAAACGACCCGGCCGGCGGCGCAGCAATGGAACTCGTTCTCGCGGGTCAGGGCCGAGCAGGAGACCACCGGTGAACCGGCGATGTGGGGACCATCGCCGAACATGCCGGCGGTGGACGTGTCGCAGCATGTGATGAACATCGACGGCTCCGCCGGCACGGCGATGTATCGGTTCGACGGCACGATCGCCGCGCTCGATTTCCTGAAATACGATGTCACGAACCTGGCATACCGGATCCGCAATCACGGGAGCTCGGCGGTCATCGGTGTCGGCGGTGGCCGCGACATGCTGTCGGCGCATCTGTTCGGATTCAAGTCCGTCACCGGCGTCGAGCTGAATCCGATCTTTATCGACTGGCTGACCGATCGGTTCCGCAGCTACAACGGCCTGGCAGGACTGCCCGGCACGCGCTTTTTCGTCGACGAGGCGCGAAGCTGGTTTGCGCGCACGACCGAACGGTTCGACGTGATCCAGATGAGCCTGATCGACACCTGGGCGGCGACCGGTGCCGGCGCGTTCTCCCTGTCGGAGAACGGACTTTATACCACGCAGGGCTGGCAGCATTTCCTCGATGCGCTGACGCCGACCGGCGTGTTCACCGTCTCGCGCTGGTACGACCCGCGCAACATCACCGAAACCGGCCGGCTGCTGAGCCTGGCAAGTGCCGCACTGCGCATGCGCGGCGTGGTGCATCCCGAGACGCACGTCTTCCTCGCCGGTGCACCGTCCCTGGCGACGATCATCGTCGGCAACGCGCCGTTGTCCCCCGAGGATTTGAGCCTGCTGCACAAGGCCACCGGCGAGCTGGGGTTCACCGAGCTGGTCAGTCCCGACCGCGAGGTCACGTCACCCGTGCTGCGGCGTGTCCTGCAGGCCGGCAGCGCGGAGGCGTTCGCCGAACTGACGCGGCAGTACCACATCGACCTCACGGCGCCGACCGACGACCGGCCGTTTTTCTTCAACCAACTCGTGCTGACCGATTGGGCATCGATCAGGGGCGCGCAGGAAGCGCAGAACGGCGTCATCCGCGGCAACCTGGAAGCAACCAAAACCATCGGCATCATCGTCGTGGTGTCGGCGATCCTTGTGCTGGTCATTGTCGTCCTGCCGAGCCTGCCCGCGGTGCGGCGTGCGCAGGCCTCGCTCGCCTGGCTGGGGACGCTGTACTTCGCGCTGATCGGTCTCGGCTTCATGTTCATCGAGATCGGCATCATCCAGCGGGTGTCGCTGTTTCTTGGTCACCCGGTCTACGGGCTCGCCATCGGGCTGTTCAGCATCATCCTGTCGACCGGCATCGGCAGCCTGATCTCGGAACGGCTGCAGCTGGATGCACCGCAGAAGCTTGCGGCGTGGGCCGTGTCGTTGTGCGTGTTCGTCGTGCTGCTGTCGTTCTGGTTCCCTGCGTTGGTCGGTGCGTTCGAGGCGCAGGGTCTCGTGGTGCGTGTCCTCGTGGCGCTCGCCGCGATCGTGCCATCCGGGCTGCTGTTGGGATTTGGATTTCCCACCGGCATGCGTTTGGTGAACGCGATCGACGACCGCCCGACGCCGTGGTTCTGGGCGATCAACGGCGCGTCCGGCGTGCTCGCCGCAGGCGTGGCGGTCGGCACGAGCATTGCGTTCTCGATCAACACCAGCCTGTGGATTGGCGCGGCGTGCTATCTGCTGCTGGTGCCGGTCAGCCTTATGCTGCACCGCCTCACGCAGGCAAAGGTTCACGCGCCTGCATATAGATGACATGCGGCGCGGCGACCGGACGCGACCTCGCGCAATGCCGGATTGACCGTGGCGCAGCGAGCGAAGGCATCCGGACAGCGGGCGCGGAACGGGCAGCCTTCCGCATCGTCTGGCGCTTCGGTCACGCCGCCGCGGATCGGCAGCGCGGCGCGATCCTGGTTCACGCGCGGCATCGGCACCGCGGCGACCAGCGCGCGCGTGTAGGGATGCAGCGGTGCTGCAATCAGGTCCGCGGTGGGACCTTCCTCCACCACGCGGCCGAGATACATGACGATGGTGCGCTCGCACACGTAGCGGATCAGCGCGAGATCATGGCTGATGTAGATTGCCGCAAGACCGAGTTCGTCGCGCGCGGCACGCAGCAGGTTGAGGATGCCGGCGCGCACCGACACATCCAGCATCGACACCGGTTCGTCGGCCACGATCAGCCTGGGCTGCGGCAGCAGCGCTCGCGCCAGCACGACGCGCTGAAGCTGCCCGCCCGACAGTTCGTGCGGCCGCCGGTCCAGCCACGCGGCGGCCGGCAGCAGGCGCACGCGCTGCATCACCGCCGCGATCCGCGCGGCGTGCTCGGCGCGCGGGACGCCGAAATTGTGCAGCGGCTCGCCGAGCGCGCGGCGGATTGTAAAGCGCGGATTGAGCGCATCGAACGGGTTTTGAAACACCAGCTGCGCCTGGGAACGGAATCGCAGCAGCGCGGCGCCATGGCGGGACGTGATGTCATCGCCCAGGAAGCGGACCCGTCCGCCGGTCGGCTCCTCGAGACGCAGCAGCAGGCGCGCGGAGGTGGTCTTGCCGCAGCCCGAACTCGCCGACGATGCCAAGCGCTTCGCCGGCACGCACGGCGAGGCTTACCCCCTGCACGGCGCGCACGGTCCGGCCGCGCAGCCGAAATGTCTTGGCCAGGTCCACGCCCTCGATGACCGGGATCGCGCGAACGGTCATCGCAACCATGTTTCCGGACGTGCCGCCTGTGTGCGCAGTTCGGCGGCGGCGCCGCTTCGCCAGCAGGCGGCAAGGTGGTCCGCTGCAACAGCGACGAGCGGCGGCTGCGCGGCCCGACAGCGCGCCTCGGCAAACGGGCAGCGTTCGGCAAAGCGGCAGCCAGGCGGCGGATCGAGCAGCGATGGCGGCGTGCCCTCGATCGGCACCAGCGCCACATCGTCGCGCACATCAGGGAAGGCGCGTATGAGGCCCATCGTGTAAGGATGGAACGGTGCTTCCAAGACTGCTGCGACCGGGCCGGCCTCCACCACCTTGCCGGCGTACATCACCGCCGCCCGATCGCAGGCGTAGGCGATCACCGCCATGTCGTGCGTCACCAAAATCATTGCCAGCTTCAGGCGGTGTTGCAACTCGCGCAGCACGTCGAGCACCTGTCGCTGCACGATCACGTCGAGCGCCGTCACCGGTTCGTCCGCGATCACCAGCGCGGGCTCCAGTGCCAGCGCCAACGCAATGGAGGCGCGCTGGCGCATGCCGCCGCTGAACTGGTGCGGAAAGTCCGCGAGCCGCTGCGGATCGAGCCCGACAAGGCGCATCAGCACCTCGGCCCGCGTATGTGCCGCCGCACGCGGAAGCCCGCCGCGCTCGCACAGCACCTCCAGCATCTGCGCGCGCAGCCGCTGCACCGGATCGAGCGCGTTCATCGCCGACTGCGGCACGAAGGACATGCGCCGCCAGCGCAGTGCGCGGCGCTCGCGCTCGGGCAGCATGATAAGATCGCGACCCTCGAAGATGATGCTGCCGCCGGCGATGCGGCCGGTGCCTGGCAGCACACCCATCAGTGCGCGCGCGAGCGTGGATTTGCCGCAGCCGCTTTCGCCGACGAGCCCGACGATGCTGCCCGCAGGAACGTCGAGGTCGGCGCCATCGACCGCGCGCACGATACCGTCGCTCGTGGTGTAATGGACTTGCAGATCGCGGACCGACAGCAGCGTCATGCGCGGTCAGCGAGCCTGGGGAACAGCAGCTTCTCGGAGCCGCGCGAGACCAGAAAACCGGCCAGCACCATCAGCACGATCGCCAGTCCCGGCGGGGTGAACCAGTTCCACGCGCCGCGCCCGAGCGCCTGGTTCGCATAGGCGTCCTGCAGCATCACGCCCCAACTGATGCTGTCCGGATCACCAAAACCCAGAAAGCTCGCCGCCGCCTCGGCCAGGATCGCCCAGCCGATCGCTACCGAGCCGTACAGTGCGGCCAGCGGCAGCACCTGCGGCAGCACATGGACGAACATGATCCGTCCGGTGGAGCAGCCGGTGACCCGCGCGGCCTCGACCCACGCGCGCTCGCGCAGCGACAGCACCTGTGCGCGAATGACGCGCGCGGTGTTGGGCCACAGCAGCAACGCGACCGAGACGATCACCACCCGCGTGCCCGGCCGCGTCAGGGCCGCAAGCACCAGCATGAACGGCAGGAACGGCAATCCAAGTGCGATGTCCGCAACGCGCGTGATGAGCTTGTCCACCCAGCCGCCCAGATAGCCCGCGAGCAGACCGAGCAACGTGCCGATCGCCACCACCGCAACCGCCGCAGCGACACCGACTTCCAACGCCGCGCGTGCGCCGTAGATGAGCTGGCTCAGCACGTCATAGCCACCCGCCGTGGTGCCGAGCCAGTGTGCTCCGGAGATCGGCAGGTAGCGCGCGATGCGATGGCCCTCGCGCAGCATGGCGCGCGGGTCGTACGGCGCAAGCTCGGGTGCGAACAGCGCCATCGTGACGATGACCGCATAGATCGCCGCACCGACGGCCGCGAACGGCTCGCCGCGCAGATAACGGAGCACGAACTTAACGGCGGGCACCGACCGACACTCTGGGATCGAGCAGTGCGTAGGTCAGGTCGGCAACGGTGTTCATCACGACAAGCACGCAGGCGATCAGAATGAACGCGCCCTGCGCCACCGGATAGTCCGCGCCCTGCACCGCCTGCACCAGCACCCGACCGATGCCAGGCCAGGCGAACACCGTCTCGATCACGACGTTGCCGCCGATGCTTGCGCCGAGGCCGAGCGCGAACGCGGTGACCACGGGCAACAGCGCATTGCGCGCCGCATGGCGCATCACGATCGACCAGCGCGACAGCCCCTTCATGCGCGCCATCACGATGAACTCGTCGTTCAGCACCTCGAGCATCGTTGCGCGCATCAGCAGCAGCGGCAGCCCTTGCAGATACAGCGTGAGCGTCAGCGCGGGCAGGCAGAGATGCCACCAGAAATCCGCCGATGTCAGCCGTGCGCCGAGCGAACCGAGCGTGCCGCCGGGACTGACCGCGCCGCCGGTCGGAAACCAGCCGAGCTGAAACGCGAACAGCGCCAGCAGCAGCATGCCGAGCCAGAACTCGGGCGCGGCGCGCGTGGCCAAGGCAGCCGGAATCACTGTCGCCTCGACGAGCCGGCCGCGATGGAAGGCGAGAAACGCGCCGGCGACGATGCCGAACGCGTAGGCGATGCAGAGCGACACCAGTGTCAGAACCACCGTGTTCGGCAGTGCATCCCACAGTACGCGCGACACCGGCTGATCCTGCAGAAACGACCGTCCGAAATCACCGCGCAGGAGTTGGCCGAGATAGATGACGTATTGTTCCCACAACGGCTTGTCGAGGCCGAAGTTCTGCAACAGCGCCGCGCGCGTCGCCTCGGTGAAGGTCGGTGACAGGAAGTTCAACGTCGGATCGCCTGGCATCAGCCGGAACAACAGGAACGTCAGGCTGGCCACCACCCACAGCACCAGCAGCAGATGGCCGATCCGTTCAGCGACGAGACGCGCCACGCGGGTTGGCGACTACTGGAACGGCGTCGTCGTTTCGGTCACGCCCTTGGGGTAATGCAGCACGCCACCGACCAGTACGAAGCCCGCGGTCTTGAGAATTTGCTGGGCCGCCGCCGGGTTGCCGCCGGGCACGCGATCCTCGACGCCCTTGGCATGCCACACGCCGAGCGCCGGCGAGATCCACGAATTGGCGGGCTCGGCCGCCCCGCCCCACGCGTCCTCGGCCAGCAGCTGCCGATCGATCACCGCGGAGATCGCCTGCCGGAACGCAAGGTTGTCAAACGGCGGGCGGCGTTCGTTGTAGGCGATGAATTTGAAGCCAATATCCAGCGCCTCGGAGACCTCGATGTTCGGCGACGATTTGGCAACGTCGCGCAGCAGCTGCGGATCGCCGGTGTAGTCGGACAGGAAATTGATCTCGCCGCTTTTCAGCGCGCCGACCGATGCCTCGACATTGGGCATGATGCGCATGATCCAGCGACTGATTTTGGGATGGCTCCAGTGGTCGGCATTGGCCTCGAGCACGATCTCCTGGTTCAGGTTGGCGCGCACGATGCGGAACGGACCGGAACTGACCGGATGCTCCTCCTGGATGCTTTCGGCAGTCTGCGGCTTGTTCTTCAGGTCCTCGAAGATCGGCGCCCAGACATGCTTCGGTGCCAGATTGAGCTTGGACAGCGAGCTGACCAGGAACGCCGCATCGGGCCGCTTCAGTTTGATGGTGAGCGTGTCAGGCCCCGTGGCCTCGACACTGGCGATGTTCTGCACGAACGGCTTGTACATCGGCGCCTTGTCCGCGAAGCCTGGCGCCTCCAGGCTGAACACCGCGTCCTCGATGGTGACGGGCTGGCCGTCGCTCCACTTCATGCCCTTGCGCAGCGTTACGTTGACGGTGAGCGTGTCGGGGCGTTCCACCTTTTCGGCAGCCCATGGCTGCGGCAATCCATCGGGGCCGACGCGCATCAGGCGGTCCCACACGATCTCGCTCGCCCAGGACCCTTGGCCGCCGGGAATGTTGAACGGGTTGAGGTTGGTGGGCGGCGCCGTCGAGTTCAGCACCACGTCCTTCTGTGCACCGAGCGGGGTGATGCTGAGCCAGGTCCAGGTGTTGCGAATGCCGATGCCGGCCTGCGACACGAAACTCTTCGGATCCCAGACCGTCCTGTTGTACGCCACGACGTTCTTGGGATGCACCTCGAAGCCGTAGGGCTGGTCGTGGTTGATCAGCTCCTGCGCCTGCATGATGAGCGCGCGACGTTTGGCGATGTCGAGTTCCTCGCGCTGCTGCTGCGCCAGCTTGTCATACTCGGGATTGTTGTAGCCGACGAAATCGTAGCCGTTGGCCGCGTTGGCCGAAACGAACAGATTATAGGTCAGTTCGTCGGGGTCGCTGCGCTCCGGCCGGCCCACCATCTGCCAGGTCGTGGCGTCCCAGCGCTGACGCTCGTACCAAATGACCTGGTTGAACTGCTGGCCCGGCAGCGGGCGGACGTTTACTGTGAGGCCCAGCTTGCGCCAGGCGTCGGCAATGATCTGCGCCGCCTGGTATTCCTGCGGCGCGGCGGCCTGAGGCTGCGTCAGCAAGGTGATCGGACGGATGGCGTCGCCGGCCTCCTGCGCCGATGCGGCGAGGCCGGACAGCACGGTCATGGCACCAAACAGGAAGAACCGCCGCATCGTGAGCCCCCATGTTGTTATGTTGCAGTGCATTCAACCTGCCGCGGCACGCCTGTTCAAGGGTCGCCGTGCGCTTCGCCACGACCGGGAGGCCACGCCGGTAACCCAACGTCATCGGCGTTTGGTAAACGACGGCTGTCCTAATCGTTCCTCGAGCCTCGCCCGAGGAACGAATCGGCCAACTCTCCGCAATTTTTCGACTGTTCTCGCTATTCTATGCGACGTGCACGACGACCTTTCAATGTCGCGCGACCGTGATTGACAGGCGTCGGCCTTTCTGTGCCAACTGAGCGACGCAATCGCATTTTGGCTTGGCTTGCTGCGCCTCCGTCCAATCGGGTGCCCTCAAGACGTCCAAAGGGCCGGTTGTCTATCAGACACTGCGCGCTGTTGCGCGGTGCATCAGACGGGGATTACGCAGGCGATGGCTATCGGTACAGTCAAGTGGTTCAACACGACCAAGGGGTTCGGCTTCATCATGCCGCAAGACGGCGGCAAGGACGTGTTTGTCCACATCACGGCAGTGCAGGCGGCGGGCCTTCGCGGCCTCAATGAAGGTCAGAAGGTCAGCTACGAGGTGGCGATGGAGCGTGGCAAGGCTGCTGCCACAAATCTGAAGCTCGCCTGAGGCAGTTGCGCGCCCACTGCCCGGTCCAACCATTCCCCCAAAGCGCGATAGGGGACGCGCACCGGAAGGAGTGACGACGATGGCTGTTGGAACCGTCAAATGGTTCAATGCAACAAAAGGCTATGGCTTCATCATGCCGCAGGATGGCGGAAAGGACGTGTTCGTCCACATCACCGCCGTCCAGGCCGCCGGACTGAAGGGCCTGAATGACGGCCAGAAGGTGAACTACGAGGTTGCCATGGAACGCGGCAAAGCCGCGGCCACCAACCTCCAACTCGCCTGACGGCAACTCCAAAGTTCTGACGAAGCGGGCTGCGGCCGGAGGCGATCCCTCCGGCAGCAGCCCGTTTGTCGTGATCCCCCGTTCGTCGCAATCCCCGTTCGTCGTAACTATCGAAATTCCCTTCACCAAAGCCCTGGCGGATGCGCATGTTCTCGCTGCCGGAACTCGACGCTGCGTTGTCCCTCGTGCACGAAAGCTTCCCGGGCACGCCACAATACGCCTGGCCGCTGCTGGCCGCGCGCAGCGGCGCCGAGGTGTGGGTAAAGCACGAGAACCATACGCCGACGGGCGCATTCAAACTGCGCGGCGGCCTGATCTACGTCGAGCGACTGCGCCGCGAAACCCCGCAGGTGCGCGGCATCATCTCGGCGACGCGCGGCAATCACGGCCAGTCGCTCGCCTGGGCGGGTCGGCGCTACAACGTGCCGGTCGTTGTCGTGGTGCCGCACGGCAACAGCGTCGAGAAGAACGCGGCGATGCAGGCATTCGGCGCGCGGCTTGTCGAACACGGCGACGATTTCGAGATGGCGCGCGACGAGGCGGCAAGGATCGCGTCGTCCGAGGGTCTGGAATTCGCGCCTTCGTTTGCGCCCGACCTTGTCAAGGGCGTCGCGACCTGGTCGCTCGAGTTGTTCCGCGCCGCGCCGCCGCTCGATGCGCTGTACGTTCCGATCGGCCTCGGCTCGGGCATCTGCGGCGCAATCCGAACGCGCGATCTCCTGGGCCTCGCGACCGAGATCATCGGCGTGCAGAGCACCGGCGCGCCTGCCTACGCACGCTCGTTTGCCGAAGGCCGCGTGGTGGCACTCAACCGTGCGCAGACGCACGCCGATGGCATCGCGGTGCGACAGCCGGATCCCGATGCATTCGCCATCATCCGCGCCGGCGCGGCACGCATCGTGACGGTGACGGATGACGAGATTGCGGACGCGATACGCGCCTATTGGACCGACACGCACAACCTTGTGGAAGGCGCCGGCGCAGCACCGCTCGCCGCGCTGCTGCAGGAACGTGCGCGCATGGCGGGCAAACGGGTCGGCGTGGTGATCAGCGGCGGCAACATCGACCTCGCATTGTTCCGCAGCTGGGTCCTTGGATGATTGCATTGCAGACGGCCAGGCTCACCGGCCGGCCGGTGCGCGTGACCGACGCCGAAGCGCTGTTCTCGGCCTATGCCTCGGACTGTCTGGTGGCACGATACATGACATGGCGCGCCGCGCGTGACGTTTCGGAGACAGCACGCTATCTCGCCGCGATGGAAGCGCTGATGGAGTCGGGCAATCGGTGGGTACTCGCGCTTGCCGAACGTGCGGCCCCCGACCGGCCGATCGGCGTATTCGATGCGCGTTTCGACGCACACCGCATGGACGTCGGATATGTTCTGGGTCGCGCGCACTGGGGACGCGGGCTGATGACCGAGGCGCTGTCCGCTGCGGTGGCATGGGCACGCGCCACGCCGCATCTGCACCGCGTGTGGGCCGTCTGCGACATCGACAACCGCGCATCGGCACGCGTCATGGAGAAGTCCGGGCTGGTGTTCGAGGGCGTGCTGCGCCGATGGGCTCTCCATCCGAACATCGCAGACGTTCCGCGCGATTGCGCCTGCTACGCCGCAACCTGGTGAGCAGGCCGCACTAAATCCGCGGCAGCCGCGGCAGCACCTTCTCGCCGAACAGCCGCATCGATGCTGTCGCGTCCGCCAGACCCATGTCGTTGAAATTCACCTGCAGCGAGGCGATCTCGAAATCGCCGATCAGCCGCCGATAGCTTGCGACGGTGTCGAGAATGCGCTGCGGCGTGCCCACCCAGGCGGCGCACTTGGCAACCTGCGTGTCGAAATCCTCCTGCGCCAACGCCGCAACCACCTTATCGTAGCCGGGATAGTCGGCCGAACTCTCGCCCGTCATCCAGTCCGATGCCGCCGCCACCAGCGAACGCAGATAACGGTTCAGCGGCTCGCGTGCGATGCGCTCTGCGGCGGCCTGATCCTCATGGCAGAACATGTGAAATGCCAGCATCACCGTTCCGTTGCCGGGATGACCGGCGCGTCGCCACGCGTCACGATAAAGCCCGATCAGCTCGGCCATCGCACCGCCCGCCATCGGGATCGCCATGATGCCGTGACCGGCCGCGCCGGCGCGTTCAAATGATTCCCTCGTCGAAAGCGCCGCGACGTAGAACGGCGGCCGCGGCTTCTGCGTCGGCCGCGGCAGCGAGGTGACATTGCGGAAGCTGTGGAAACGCCCTTCCGCCGTGACATTTTCCTCCTCGAGCAGCCGCCGCACCTGCTCCACACCCTCCTCGAAGCGCGCCCGGCTTTCATCGAGCTTCACGCCAAATCGGGCAAACTCGTGCGGCAGGAACGCGCGGGCAAAACCGATGTCGAGCCGGCCGTCGCACAGCGCGTCCAGCATCGCCAGTTCGCCGGCCAGCTTGAGCGGGTTGTTGAACGCCGGCAGCACCGCGCCCGTCACCATCCGCGCATGTTTCGTGCACTTGCGCCGCGGCGGCCAGGAACACCACGGGGTTCGGGCTGTAGCCGCCATACGGGTGAAAGTAGTGCTCCACCGTGCGGACATGCGTGTAGCCGTAGCGATCGCACAGCCCGACCAGGCACAGCGCCTCCTGCCAGTAGTCGCGGGCCGACTTAACGTCCGGGCCGATATCGGGGAAGAACTGAATGCCGACCTGCATGAAACTTATTTGCCTCCGTGGTTCTCGCTCAGCCGGTCCATCAGCGCGAGCAGCACCCCGAGCACCCCGATACCGAGCAGGATGGCAAGCTGCAAAGCCGCCTGCACGGGGCGCACCTCGTCCACATGCACGAACGTCTCGAGGATCAGCACCGCGGCGATCACCGCGACCGAGGCGACCAGCCGCAGCTTCATCGCGCTGAAGTCGAGCGCGCCCAGCCAGTGCGGCCGCTCGCCGGACTGCACCGTCAGCACGCGGCCGACGAAGTTGTCCCATCCGGCGAAAATCACGATCACGATCAGGTTCGCGACCAGCGAGAGATCCACCAGGGTCAGCACGTTGAAAATGACCTCGTTGCTGGACGCGTCCAGCAGTTTCGGCACGGCCTGTACCAGCTTCTGCACAAACTTCACGACGATCAGCGCCAGCGCCACGAGCAGGCCGAGATAGATCGGCGCCATGATCCAGCGCGCGGTGTACATGAAGCGCCCGGCGTTGCGCCGCACGCGCTCCTCGATCACGTCGATCCACGCCGCCGGCTCGTCGCTCATCCCCGCCCCCATGCTTCGCGGCAAGCTATCCTAGCCGCCCAACCGCTCCAACGCCCCTGCCATCAGTTCGATCTGACGGGCGATGCGCACCAGGGAGTCGGCCTCCTTGGTGGCCGGCCGCGGCCGCAGCGCGGTGTCGCCCGCCGCCAGCGCCCGCATCGCGCCGGCGATCCAGTCGTGCCAGGCGGCGAACGCATCGGGCGTGATTGCGGCGCGCAGTCCCGGATCGAGCTGCATCGCCGACAGGCGCCCGGCGCAGCGACGCAGTGCGGCGTCGATCACCAGCGCGGCCTCCAGACGGTCGCGCCCCGCCACGCCCGGCTCGGTCAGCGCGCGGCTGATCGACGCCTCCAGGCTGTTGCTGGCCACGCCGGCCGCGCGCCGCGCCGCGTCCACCGTGCCGACCGAAGCCTCGCCGGCGAGCAACGCCAGAACCGCCCCGGCATAGGCGCCGTGCGCCCCGATCGCCGCGCGCGCCTCCCGGCCCAGACCAATGTGGTCGGATCAATACGACATCTGCATTCGTACCGTGTTCCCCTCCGGCGGATCCCCAGGGCAATCGGGTGAGACTGAAGCGTTCAGGGCTCTGCCCTGAAACCGGCCCGAGGGCTTCGCCCCCGGGACCCCCACCAAAGGCGATAGCCTTTGGAATCCGATACTGAAGTGAAGGGTTCCAAGGGCTCGGCCCTTGGCGGAGTCCAGAGGCGGAGCCTCTGGTGGGGTTCGGGGTGAAACCCTGAGCGCTGCTGCTTCACCCGATTGCCTTGCCCTAGAGCAAATTCCGGTCATGTTGCAGCATCTCCTGCCTGAGCGAAGAAATTGGCGCAGGCTTCGGCGGGCAACCGCCGCACGAACTGTCCGATGCGGCGGCGAAGTGCTTCCTCGGTACGCTCGGCGCACTTGCGCAGGAATGCCTTGAAGGCGCGATAGGACAGCTCGATCGGATTGCGGTCCGGAGAGTAGCGCGGCAGATAGCGCAGCGTCGCGTGCGCCGCTTCGCGCACACCTGCGGCCCCAGTGAACGCTGACATTGTTTGAGCGTCGGCACCAGGCATTGATCGACATAGGCCAGAAAGGCCTCGCCGTTCATCGCTCCCCTGATCATCATCGGGGCGGTCATGCCGCAGCGCCGCCACGAACGTTACGGACTTCCAGGCGCTGAACGGCACACGGCCGATCACCCGTTCGCCCCTCGGAGCGCGGCCAAACAGGCAGGTCATGTTGATGTTCACCGATGTCTCATCAATGAAGACAAGATGGGTGGTATCAAGCAAGCCCTGCTCGCGTAGCCATCGCCGGCTCAAAATATTACTTTCCCGGGCGCTTGGTATGATCCATCACCCGCCGGTCAGCCGCCCGATCAGCGCCTCGTAGGCCGCCAGATAATCCGTCATCGTGAGGTTCTGCTCCGCGTAGTGCCGCGCGTTCACCCGCAGGCGATGCGCGAGCGGTGCATCCTCCAGGACGCGCAGCACCGTATCCGCCAGTCGCCTTCGGATCGAAGAACGACACCAGCAGCCCGTTCTGCTCGTGCGTGACGAATTCGCGCACCGTCGGCGTGTCGCTGGCGATCACCACGCAGCCGATGGCGAGCGCCTCGCGCAGCGACCATGACGCCACGAACGGATAGGTCAGATAGACATGCGCATCCGAGCGCTGCAGCATGGCGAGATAGGTCGCGTACTCGAGCCGGCCGGGAAACAGCACGCGCTTCGGATCGATGGCGTCGCCCAGTTCGGCGAGCATCTTCTGCCGCCACGTCCCTTCGACCGGCGGCATGCCGTAGCTGATGCCGTCGCCGCCCACGATGACCACGCGCACGTCCTTGCGCGCACGCAGCATGTGCGGCACCGCGCGCATCATCGCATGGAAGCCGCGATACGGCTCCAGATCGCGCGCGACATAGGTCACCAGCTTTTCGTTCGGCCGGATCGTGGTGTCGCCGATCACCAGGTTGCGGCGCCGCGCCTGCGGGTTCGGCTTGCACACGTCGAGGTGCACGCCTTCGGGCAGCAGCGTGATGCGCTCGCGCGCCCAGTCGGGATAGGTCGAGAGCTGCCATTTGGTCGGCGTCTGCGCGTGCGCGTCCAGGCCAAGCGCCAGCAGGTTCACCGCGTTCTTTGCCCGTATGCGCGGATAGTCGGACAGAGGCGTCGGGAATTCCGGATCGAAGCCGACGTCGATGCCGTCCGTGCTGTAGTAGAACTCGAGATAGCCGAGCATCGGCGCGTCGGGCCAGACATCGCAAAGGTTCAGCAACTCGCCCCAGCCATGATGGCCGATGATGATGTCCGGCACGAAGCCGAGCTGTTTCAAATTGGCGGCGGTGTGCGCGACGATGTCGGCGCGGCGCACGGCCCCGTCCAGTTCGCGCGCCGCAACATGGGTTTCCGGCGCCGGACCGTTGGGCTTGGGATACGGCACCTTGCGGACGCCGGGAATCTGGTTCGCGTTGGGCTCGGTCAGGAACACCACGTCGTGCTGCCGCGACGCGACGAGGTGCCGGACGATGTGCAGGTACTGCCCGGGGAAGTTCTGGTGGACGAACAGGTATTTCACACCGCGACCTGGCAGGCGGAGGGGAGTTCGGCGGATGGACCGCTACGAACGGGATCGCCGGGCCGGTCCCGCCGGCTTCGGCGTTCGTGCCGGCGGTCGGCCGGGCGCAGGCCTGACCGCCGGCTCCGGCGCCGGCTCGCTCCGCGCGTGTCCGTGCACCGCCGCGGCGGCGGATCACGACCTGAAACGCCTCGAGCGCGGCCAGGCTTTCCGCTTCGCAGGTCTCGCCGCCCGGCACCGGCCCGACCGCGCTGCCATCGACGAAACTGGCGGAGCAGGTGCACTCGTGTGTCCGCGCCGCGGCCCCCTTGAGCCGCACCTTCAGCCCGAGCAGCGGCAGCGCCATGCCACGACTGCCGCAGAACTTGCCGCCCTCGATCCAGGGCGACAGCCAGCCGCGGCCGAGCACGGCCTGATATTCGATGTCGGACGGCTCGATGTCGTCATGCGGCGCCAGGCTGAAGCCTTCGATCCACAGGCCGCTGCCGCGCGTGCCGGTCCATTCGCCGATCGTGCCTGCCACATCGCCGGTGCGCTGAATGTGCGCCACGACATCGGCGTTCTCCGGAGCCGACCGTCTGCCGCCCGCGCGCCCCGGGCACAGGCGCCGGTGCTTGGCCGCCGCCGCCCTGCTCGGGACCCAGACGCATCACCTGCAGGCGCGGCGCACTTTCGGGCGGTGCCGCCGGCGCCTGATAGACGGTGACCAGCACCTGCGCCGGCCCTTTGGCAACGCGGACCAGCGCGGCCGCATCGTGGCCGTCCAGCCAGCCATCGTCGCGAAACGTGCTGATGCTGACCGCATCGGCCCGGCCGGCCGCGCCGGGCGGCATCGAGATGCGGACGCCCGGCAGACCCGACCGGTCGTTCGGCGCGGTCGAGCCGGGCACCTGGAAGACGCAGAACAGCCCGGTGTCCAGCGTCATCAGATGGCCGGAGACCTTGAGTTCGGTGACACGGTTCTGGCCGCCAGCGGGAGCATTGGCGGCGGCGTCAGGCGGGTTCCTGACGGCGTTACCGGCTTCGGACATACCGTTGTTCGCTTTCTTTCTTGCTGTCGTCGGACACGGAAGGAGCCGCTGGAACGACGAATTGGCCAGGCTCGGCAGTGTTCGCGGCCTTCGTAGCAAACTCATTCTTGGTGCGACAGGCCGGCTGTTGCAACCAGGGCGTTATTGATGGCATCCGGCTTCAGTCCCAGCGGCAGCAGAAATCCGCGGCCCGTCCGCCTGATGCGCTCGGCGGGCGCGCCGATATCGAACGCGGCGACGCGCAGGCCGGCGCGCCACGCCTCGGCGAGACTGAAGCACCAGGTCTCCGGGAAGATCGACGGCAGCAAGGCCAGCGTCGCGTTCTGCGCCCTGATCAGCGGCACCGCCTCCTCGGGTGCGAAGCCGCCGGTGACGAAGACGCGGCCGGTCGCCAGCAGCCTCCGGTCGTCGATGGTGTGGCCGACCACGACGAACTCGAGCGGCAGACGCCGTTCGGCGGCATCGCGAGCGCAGTCGAGCACAACCTGATAGCCCTTGTGGATGCCGATCGCTCCCACGACGCAGACGCGGCATCGCGTTCACCGGTTGCGGGCCGACCCGGAGCGGCAATCGCCGCATCGTCCTCGTGCGGCACCACCGTCGCGCGCAGTCGCGGGAAAGTGGCGGCGTATGCGGGCGGCGGTGTCCTCGGACGGCACGACCACGCGCCGCGCGCCGGCGAACAGGCGCGCGGACCGTTTGCGCAGGTCCGCGACGGTGATGTCCTCGTCGATCAGGTTGCCCGCATCGGCGACGCATGCCTCGCAGCGCACCACATCGGGTTCGCCGCAATAGCGGTTTTCCGGGCCGACCAGGGCGACTCGCCCGCAGAGCCAGGCGTAGTCGTGCACATGCACGTCGTACGGCACGCCAAGCCCGGCGATCAGATCGACGATCGCCCTGTGGTGCCCGACCATGTGGTGCAGTTCGACCTCGCGCGGGTCGCTCGCGGGCCAGCAGACCGAGCAGCGCCGGCAGTTCGGCAGGCATCGCATAGCGCAGGTTGGGATAGCCGGCCGCGGTGCCGTCGCTGACCACGACGCACCGGCCGCCATCGGGCAACCGGCCTGGACGCAGCACGATGGCGCGACGTCCCGCGGCGCGGTGGCGTGCGACCGATACGGCGACCTGCCGCTCGACGCCGCCGCCGTCGTTGTGGGTGATCAGGATCGTCGCCTGCGCCGCCGCGCGTCCGATCCGCACGCCAGCGCGCCAGGTCCAGCCGGCGACGGGCCGGCGCCAGCGGATCGGCCGTCCACGTGTCGCTGGATCAGTCCCGCGTAACCCGGGTGCATCCGCTCCAGGAGAACCGAATTGCGCGCCCGCAGATGGCTGGCGGCGGCGCCGAACGACTGGCCGCCGACATGCGCCACGAACACGCCCGGTGCGGCGACGTGACGCCAGCCGAGGTGGCGGGCGCGCAGGCAGAAGTCGTTCTCCTCGCCGTAGCCCTGCGCGAAGACATCGGCGCGCAGCAGGCCCACCGCGTCCAGGCAGTCCCGGCGGATATACATGCAGAAGCCGACGCCGACCGGGATGTCCACCACGGCGCCGCCGTTCGCCCGTCGCGCCAGCGCGGCAAGGCGCCCGGTCTCCCGCAGGTCGGGCACCGCGTTCGCTGCGGTGCGAGCTGGGATAGCTCAGGATGGTCGCGTCGTTGGACGAGCGGCGTGACCGTGCCGATGTCCCGCGCGCTGTAGGCGGCCGCGCGCAGGTCGTCCGCCCAGCCGGGCGCGACCAGCGTATCGCTGTTCAGCAGGATGACGTCGCGACCGACGCCGCCGCGAGCCCCGCATTGGCGCTCGCCGAAAATCCCTGGTTGCGGCGGTTGCGGATCAGGCGAATGCGCTTCTGCCGCGCCAGGCGCGTCCAGCGCTTCGATCAGGTCCGGCTCCGGCGAGGCATCGTCGATGACGATGACGCGGCTCGGCGGGTCGCAGGCTCGCCAGCACGCTGTCCAGGCAGGCGAGGTCACGGGCGGCGCCGCCATGCACGGGGATGACGATGTCGGCCACGCGCCGTCGATTCGACATGCCGATCGGCGGACGCGGCACGCTGCCGTCGACCGGTATCGCCGGCGGCGGAACGGCATCGATGCCGGTCGCGCGGCGCGCGGGCGCGGCCGGCGGGGTAGAGCCGCGCGAGCGTCGCCGCGGCGGCGGCGTTGGCGCTGCGCATTGCGCCGGGATCGAGCGGGCTGCCCAGCAGATCGCGCCCGTCGTGGTCCAGCACGTGCAGCGGTCCCGGCAGTCCGGCCAGCGCGTCGGGCGACAGACCGAAAGCCGCGCGGGCGCCCCAGGAGGCCGCATGTTGTCGATCCGGACGCCGATGTCGGAGGCGGTCACGCGTCAGCTTCCCGCGGCCGGCCGCGGCGGATCGGATCGTGAGCACCGGATCGGTGTCGGGGTCGCCGGGATGCCACGCCCAACCCTCCAGCCCGCCCTCCATGGCCGTCACGCAGCCGACGGTCCGCCGTATCGCGCGAATATCCACCGGGCTGCCGAGCAGATGCCCGCCGTCCGGGGCGATCACCGCCAAGGCCTTGGCGTCCTGCCAACCCGCCGGCAGCCGGCCGCGGCGCGCCTGACACGCGCCCGTCCAGACTCAGCTGCGACCTGGCGGTCGAGGCCGCTCCGGACCGACGGTCACGGTGCCGTCGCCCGACAGGCTGCACCAGCCCGGCGCGCCCGCATCCCGCACGATGGCATCGGCGAGCGCCGCCAGACCGCGGCCGGGCACGTGACGCGCCAGCGCCTCGGCCAGCGCGGCGGCGGCGCCCGTGGCATCGCCGAGCCGGCGTCGCGCCGTCGCCAGGCCGAACCAGGCCTCGCGCACGTCGCTGGCGGCGGTTATCTCGGCGAACAGCGATTGCCGCCCGCGTGTCGTCGTCGCCGAGGCAGGCGATGGCGAGCGCCAGTGACAGGGTCTGATCGTTCGGCGCCAGACGGCAGGCCCGATCGAACCAGCGTCGGGCGCATCACGCGTTGCCGGCGGCGGTTTCCGCCTGGGCCCGCTCGAACGCTTCGCGCGCCAGCGCGGCGTTGTCCGGCAGTTGGTCCGGCCGATCCGCCGCGGCTGCCTGGTTCAGCGCCGGCAGCGCCTGCTGCGGCTCGGCCTGCGCCGGTTCGGCGAGCGGCGGCAGGGCGGCGAGATCGCCGCGCGCTTCCTGCAGTCCCTGCGCCAGCGCCCGCTCCAGCCAGACACGCGCGCGCTCCGGATCACGCTCGCCGGCCAGGCCGCGCGCCAGGTAGCGACCGAGCATCATCTGGGCGTAGGCATGGCCGCGTTCGGCCGCGGCCGTGAACCAGCGCTGCGCTGTCGTCCGGTCGGTCGGCACCTCGTGGCCGCCGCCGTTCATGGCGCCGATCGCGAACATGGCGCCGACATGGCCGCGGCCGGCGGCCTTCTCGAACAGCGCCAGTGCGCCCGGATGGTCCTTGGGGCCGCCACGCCCGGTCAGCATCATTTCCGCCAGCAGGACCTCGGCCTCCGTCATGCCGACATCGGCGGCGCGCTTGATCCAGGCGCGGCCCTCCTCGGGGTTGGCGTCCACGCCGCGGCCTTCCGTCAGCATGCGGCCATACCAGGTACTGCGCGTTCACCACGCCATCGGCGGCGCGGCGCAGCCACTCGCGCCGCCTTGCGGTCGTCGCGCTCGACACCGACGCCCTCGGCGAGGCAGACGCCGAAGTTGAACGCCGCCATCAGGTCACCCGAGGCGGCCGCCTGCTCGAACCACTCGCGGGTCTGCACCGCGTCATCGGTCCCCGCTTCGCCGCGCAGCAGCAGGTTGGCGAGGTCGACCCGGGCATTCGGGTCGCCGGCCTGGGCCGAGACGCGGAACCAGCGGGCGGCCTCCTCGGGATCCCGCGCGACGCCGGCGCCGGTCAGATACAGCAGGCCCAGCGCACGGGCCGCGCCGCGATGCCCGGTCTCCGCGGCGCGCCGGAACCAGATCGCCGCCTCGGCATAGTTCGGCGGCAGATGGCCGCCCTTGGCGTAAAGATCGCCGACCGCCGCCGCCGCTTCCGGATCGCCGGCCAGCGCCGCGCGCCGCAGCCAGGATTCGCCCTCGATCGGATTGGCGGCGACGCCCTGGCCCCGCATCAGCGCCATGCCCCAGCGCGCCTGGCTCGGGCGGTTGCCCTTCAGGGCGCCCTGCCGGAACAGATCGACCGCGGCGGCGAGGTCCGCCTTCATGCCGAGGCCGCGCTCGGTCATCATGCCGAGCAGATAGAGCGCGGTCGGCAGACCGGCATCGGCGGCGCGGCGCATATTCTCCGCCACCTGCGCGTGCTGCTCGTCGTTGGCGGCATTGCGCGCCAGCGACAGCGCGTAGCCGAGCGCGCCTTGCGGGCAGCCGGCGGCGGCGGAGCGCTCATACCATTGATGCGCCTCGTCCAGGTCGCGCAACTGCTCCGGGCCCGACGTCAGGATGTAGCCGAGCACCGCCTGTCCGTCGGCCGATCCGCCCTCGGCCGCCTTGCGGGCCCATTTGATGGCGCTGTCGAAGTCCGGCGCCACGGCCTCGTTGGTGGCGAACAGGCTCGGCGTCGCGGCCGCGCCGTCTTCCGGCAGCGCACTCGGCGGCACTGGCGAGGCCATGGATGGACAGCGTGGCGAGCTGCGCCTGCGCCTCGACGTAGCCCTGGTTGGCGGCCCGCTCCAGCCAGCGCACGCCTTCCACGCGGCTGGGCGGCACGCCGGCGGCCTCCAGATAGCAGCGCCCCATGCGGTACTCGGCTTCCGCGATGCCGGCGCGCGCGGCGCGCGCCAGCAGCGGGAAGGCCTGCTTGACGTTGCCCTGTTCCGTCAGGCTGACCGCCCGCCGCAACGCCGCGCGCGGCGACATGCTGGCCATCAGCCGGTCGAGCATTGCCATCGATCAGGCCTCGGACATCCGGTTCGACCGCGATCCGACCGCTCGGATGCCCATCACGGCTCGCGCATCGCTTCGGTGGCGACCGGCAGCACCCTGCCGAGCAGGTAGGTCAGCACCGTCCGCTTGCCGACCTTGATATCGGCGGTCGTCGGCATGCCCGGCATGATGCGGAAGCCGTCCGGCGTGTCGTGCAGCGCAACGCGGTCGATCGCGATGCGCGCGCGGTAGATACGGCTCGTTGCTGTTGCTCGGCAGCGGCACCACGCCGGTCGGATTGCGCTGTTCGTCCTGCGCGGTGAAGCTGTCGGCGCTGATGATGCGCACCGTGCCGTAGGCCAGGCCGTACTGATGGTACGGGAAGGTGTCGAACTTGATCGCCACGCTGTCGCCGACATGCACGAAGCCGTCGTCGCGGCCGGCGATGTTGGCCTCGACCTCGAGCGGCGCATCGGCGGGCACCAGGGTGATGAACTGCTGGCCCGGCTGCAGCACGGAGCCGACCGAGACCTTGGCCACCGTCAGCACCGTCGCGTCGCGATCGGCGCGCAGTTCGACCATCTGACGGTGAAGCTGCGCCTTGTTCAGCAACTCGCGCGCATCCGACAGCTTGCCCGTGGCTTCGGACAGCTTGTCGGATATGTCGGCGTGCCAGCTCTGCACATAGCCGTCGCGCTCGGCGACCATGGCCGCGAGGTCGCGCTGCGCGGAGTTCGCCATTTCCTCGGCGCTGCGCAGGTTGCGCTCCATCTCGGCCCGGTTGTCCGCGGCGGACAGCGTGTTCAGCTTGCTGCCGACCTGCAGGCGCTCGAGTTCGCGCCGCATCTGCTCGACGCTGGTCGCGACCTCAAGCCGGTTGCGATAACCGACCGCATCGGATCTTGCCCGCGCGATGGCCGACATGAGGCCATTCACCTTCTGGACGTAGTTCTCGATCTTGAAGTGGTACTCGGCCTGGCGCTGGCCGAAGATCGCCGCCTGCAACAGCAGGTTGGGGTCGAGCCCGGTATAGGTGAACGGCCGTCCTTCCGCCTCGGCCTGCAGCCGCGAGACCTGGGCCTGCAGGGTGCCGACCTGTGCGACGAGCGCATCGACATCGGCGACGGCGAGGGTCGGATCGAGCCGCGCCAGGATCTGACCGGCATGCACCGATTCGCCGTCGTGCACCTCGATCGAGCGCACGATCGCGGCGTCGAGCGGCTGCACGACCAGGGTCGGCGACTTGGAGACGACCCTGCCCTGCGCGGTGACGACCTTGTCGATCGGGATCAGCGCCATCGCCGCAACGGCCGCCGCGAACATGCTGGCCACCATCCACACGATGCCGCGCGCGGCCCGCGGCATCGACCGCGTTGGTGATCGCGCTCGACGGTGACTGGAATTCCAGGATGGCCGGCAGCGTAGGATCGTCCCGGTCGGCGACGACGCTAATCGCCTTGGACGAGGGTCGGGGCAAGAGCTGCATGACGGGGACCTTGGCTGTCGAGATGACGGTTCTGCTGCGCCCAGAGCTGGCGATAGACGGTGCAGCGTTCCAGCAGGACGCGGTGCGGCGCGATGTCCATGACACCGCCCTTTTCGAGCACGAGGATCTGGTCGCATTCGGTCAGCGAGGACAGGCGGTGCGACACGATGACCATCGTCCGCCCCAGCGCGATGCGCAGCAGATTGGCGTTGACCAGCGCCTCGCTTTCCGGATCGAGCGCGCTCGTCGCCTCGTCGAGGATCAGGATGCGCGGATCGCTGATCAGCGCGCGCGCGATGGCGAGGCGCTGCCGCTGGCCGCCCGACAGGTTGGGCGAGCCTTCCTCGATATAGGTCTCGTAGCCGTTCGGCATGCGCTCGATGAATTCCTCGGCGCCGGCCAGCCTGGCGCAGCGCACCGCGTCCTCCAGCGTGAGGCCCGGGCCGTCCGGCGAGGATGTTGTCGCGGATCGAGCCGCGGAACAGGAAGTTGTCCTGCAGCACGACGCCGAAGCTGGTGCGCAGATGGCGCAGGTTGATCTCGCGCAGATCCGTGCCGTCGATCTTCAGGAAGCCGGAATAGTCGCGATTGATGCCCTGCAGCAGGCGGGTCAAGGTGGACTTGCCCGAACCGGAGCGGCCGACCACGCCGAGCATGGTCCCGGCAGGGATCGAGAAGCTGACGCGATCCAGCGCCGGGGTCTTGGTGCCGGCATAGGTGAACGAGAGGTCGTCCAGCCGTGATCGCGCCGGCGAACTTGGGCCGCATGCCGCCGGATGCGGCGTCCACCTCCAGCGGGCGGTTGAGCACCGATGCCGCCTGCGCGATCGCCTGGGCGACGTCCTGGTACTCGTCGGTCATCTTCGCCAGCTGGACCAGGGGCTGCGCGACGCGCATCGACAGCATCATGAAGGCGAACAGCGAACCGACCGCGAAGCCGGTTGGATCGCTCATCGCCCAATAGGCGCCGAGCAGGATCACGCCCATCCACATGAAGCGCTCGATCGGGGTCACGATCGTCTGCGGCCAGTTGCCGAGCTTGCCATAGGCCAGGCGCCACCTGCCGGCCTCGGCGATCCGCTCGTCCCACAGCGCCTTGCGCTGCGGCTCGAGCGCCAGCGACTTGACCGTCCTGACGCCGAACACCGTCTCGCCGAGCGCCGACTGCTTGTTGGTCTCCGCCGCGACCACGCGGGCCATGATGATGCCGAGCGGCTTCAGATAGATCAGGATGATCAGCGTGATCAGGCAGGCGCAGGCCAGCACGACCCAGGCCAGCGATGCATTCAGGAAGAACAGGAACGGCAGCAGCACGGCGAGCGTCATCAGGTCGAGGAACGACGCCATCAGCTTGCCGGTCAGGAACTCGCGCACCCGATGGACCTGGGTGATGTTGTACATCGTCTCGCCGGCCGGATGCCGCTCGAAGTAGTCGAGTGGCAGACGGAGCAGTCGATTGA
>CAVUBS010000016.1:0-168814 GCA_963739725.1 uncultured Alphaproteobacteria bacterium
GCCGGCAGGCAATCTCGCGCGTTGCGGCGCTATGACCGACGCGGATCATTTGGTGCATGTCTCCGGCCATCCTGCGCGCGACGAATCTGCGTTGGATGTACCGGCCGGCGTACGCCGCGCCGGCGCACGGCGATGGCGGCACCCCTCGGCGCACGCCGCGCTCGCGCAGGAAGCCGGCGCCAAGCGTCTGTGGAGGACGGCGACATCCTCAGCCTGGCGCCAGGTCCGGCGGAGGTGGTGGACAGCGCACCGTGGAAAGCTGGTGCTGGACGGCAACCGGCTCACGCCGCTGACCGGTGACGTCATGTCGCGCGTCGGCGCATGCTGTTCAACGGTGTCGTGCTGGCCTGGCGGTCGATGCAATGCAGGCTGCGCGGCGCTCCGCGGGGTCAGCGCGCCCGGTCTGTTCGAGGGCGACGATCCGGAACTCAACCGGATCAGCGGCGAATTCGCCGATGCCGTCGCCGATCTGCCGGCCCCGTTGCGGCGCACGATGCGGCGCTCGCGACGCCGCACGCGCGGCCTTGCGTCGCGCGCTCGGCAACGATTGCAGAATGCCCGCTCGTGGACGTGCACCTGCTGCGGATCTAGTGGGGATTTCGGCGTTGGGTGGCGGGCCGATGAACGGGTTCACGGCCTTGTCGTCTATGTGCTGATCTGGTGGACGGTGCTGTTTGCCGTGCTGCCGATCGGCACGCGCCCGGTCGATGATGGGACGAGCGCAGCGGCGGCGTGGCGCGCCGAGCGCCCCGCGCATCCTGCGCAAGGTGATCATCACCTCGCTGGTCGCCTGCATCGTCTGGTTCGGCGCCTGGCTGTCGATTTCCAGCGACTATGTGAGTTTCCGCCACGGCTGGTTCGCCGCCCCGAGTGACTGAAGGCCCGCCCTCGAACGTGATTCGAAAGCCGCAAAATCGCCAAAATTAGCCGCTGTGATACAACTATTGGATTGGAGCAGGGGCGTTATTGCAGTTGATGTGGGCGATCGGCGACCAGGTAGAGGCGACTACAGCCTCCGCCTGCCGTGCGATCGCGTTTCCTCCCCAAACTTCGCCCGACGCCGCCAGCGTCCAGGGCCGCTGTTTTGTTAACTGCTTGCTGACGAAGGTTACGCCGTTTTGTTTGCAATTCGCCGGGTTGACATAGAATTTATTGCGTGCGGCGCATTGTGCATCGCACAATGGTCGGCGTGTCGCTGCGATGGGTCTGGCGGGACAGGCCGCTGCCGGTTACGGTCCCGCCGCCGACAACCTGACGGGTCCTCGCGATGCGCCTTTCTGCAAGTTTCATCCCGACCATGAACGAGACGCCGGCGGAGGCGCATATCGCCTTGCACCGGCTGATGCTGCGCGCCGGCTGGTGCGGAGACTCGGCCGGATACGCCTGGCTAGGCAGGGTCTGCGCGTGTTGAAGAACATCGAAGCATCGTGCGCGAGGAGCAGACGCGGCGGGCGCGCAGGAAGTGCTGATGCCGACAATCCAGCCGGCGGAGCTTTGGTGCGAGAGCGGGGCCAATGAGGATTACGGCAAGGAGATGCTGCGCATCCGCGACCGGCATGATCGGGACATGCTGTTCGGACCGACCAATGAGGAGATGATCGCTTCTTCTGAAACACGTTCTCGCGGTAACGACCGTAGGCGGCCTGATCGCCCACATACAGGCAATCGCAGTTCGTGGGATCGGCGTAGGTGTAGACGACCTTGTTGTTGCGCTCCTGCCTTACGAACTTGTGCGGCGGCAGGCTCGCCAGTGCGGCCTGACGCTGCGGCGTGTTGGCCGGCACCAACGTGAAGCCGGCAGCGGCCAGCATGTCCTCCTTGTTCTGCACCTGGTTGGCACAGGCCGACACGGCCACGCTCATGGCGAAGGCCGAAAAAATGGATTTGAATCGCGGCATCGTGTTCGCCCTTGCTTCTGGTTGAGCGACAGTCGTCAGCGGAAACCACCGAACAGCAGGACCAGTATGACAATCAGCAGGACCAGTCCGAGCCCGCCGCCATAATGGGCGCGGCCATAATATCCTCCGCGATAGCCATAGTATCCGCCGCCACCGAACAGCAACAACACGATCAGGATGATCAGAATCAGACCCACCGATGCCTCCTATTGCCTATCGTGTACCGTCGCAGCCACGCCGTTGCTCGCCGCGATGCCACCGATGAACCCATGTCGGTAACCATCCAGGCGTCATCTGCAAGGCGGCGGGCCGCCATTCGAGCAGACCACGGTCGAGCCGGGCGGCACAACAATGGTATTTGTGGCAGGCGGCGGTGGATTGCTGCTGCTGACGCATCCCGCAAGGCAAACGAGACAAATCACTGGCACGGCAAAAAGTCGCATCGGACATTCTCCTCACGGGCAGAGACTCGCCTTAGACGTTGCGACGGTTAAGTGACGAGCAGCCGGTCAACGCGGCACAACCCTCCCGTCGCGAAGCGTCACCGTGCGGTCCATGCGCGCTGCCAGGTCCGGATTGTGCGTGGCGATCAGCGCGGCGACATTCTCGCGGCGCACCATTGCCAGCAGTTCCTCGAACACCACCGACGCCGTCGCCACGTCGAGATTGCCGGTCGGTTCATCGGCGAGCAGCACCTTGGGCGCGTTGGCCAGCGCGCGCGCGATCGCGACGCGCTGCTGCTCGCCGCCTGACAGCTTGCCGGGCGGGTGACCGGCGCGGGGCTCCAGGCCGAAGGAGGCAAGCAGCGCCATCGCGCGTTCCGCGGCCAGCCGGCGCGACTTGCCGGCGATCATCTGCGGCAGCACGACGTTCTCCAGCGCGGAGAACTCGCCGAGCAGATGATGGAACTGATAGACAAAGCCGATCGTATCACGCCGGATTGCCGTGCGCGCCGCATCGGCCAACGCGCCGGCGTCGCGGCCCTCGATGAAGACCGAGCCGCCATCAGGCTTTTCCAGCAATCCGGCAAGATGCAGGAGCGTCGATTTGCCGGCGCCCGACGGTGCCACCAGTGCGACGATCTCGCCGGCCTGCACTGCCATGTCGACGCCGCGCAGCACGGGAAGCTCGCCGGCCTCGGTACGGTAGATCCGGCGCACGTCGCGCAGGACAAGCGGTTCATTCATGCCGCAGCGCTTCGACCGGATCGGTGCGTGCAGCGCGCCAGCTTGGATACAGCGTCGCCAGCAGTGACAGGACGAGCGCCATGAGCACCACCTGGATCACCTCGTGCCAGTCCAGCCGGGCGGGCAGATGCGTCAGGTAGTAGACCTCGGGATTGAACACCGAGGTGCCGGTGATGCTCTCGACCCAGTGCTGGATCGTCTCGATGTTCCAGCAGAACAGCACGCCGAGCAGCAGGCCGAGCACGGTCCCGGTGATACCGACCGATGCGCCGCACATCAGGAAGATGCGCATCACCGCGCCGCGCCCCGCGCCCAAGGTGCGCAGCACGGCGATGTCGCGCGTCTTGTCCTTCACCATCATGATCAGCGACGAGATCACGTTGAACGCCGCGACCAGGATGATCAGCGTCAGGATCAGGAACATGACGTTCTGTTCCACCTGGACTGCGGCGAAGAAGCTGTTGTTGCTCTGCTGCCAGTCGACGATCTGCACGGGCACGTCCTTGAGCGTTTCGAAGATCGCGCGGTGCACGGCATAGACGCGTTCGGGATCGCTCAGCATCACCTCGAGCTGCGTGGCGGCATCGGGTTTCTGGAAGTAGACCTGCGCGGCTTCGAGCGGCAGGAAGACGTAGGCGCTGTCGTATTCGTTCTCGCCCACCTGGAAGATCGCGGCGACCTTGTAGGCGCGGACGCGGGGCACCGTGCCGAATGCGGTCGCCGCACCCTGCGGTGATATGAGCGTCAGCTCCGAACCAACTCCGAGTGCGAATTTTCGTGCCAGTCCGACGCCTACGGCGATCGCATCGTCGCCCTGGAACTGATCCAGCGATCCGGCGAGCACATGATCGCTCACCGCATGCAGCGATTTCAAATCGGCTTGGCGGATGCCACGCACGAAGCCGCCGGATGACTGCGCCTGCCCACCGCTCAGCAGAACCTGGCCATCGACCACCGGAATGACCGAGACGACATCAGGGATCTTGCGGATGCGCGCGGCGACGTCGTCGTAGTTGGCGATTTGACCGCCCGCGCCATATACGCCGAGGTGGCCGTTGAAGCCGAGGATGCGCGAGAGCAGGTCAACCTTGAAGCCACCCATGACACTCATCACGATGATCAGCGTGGCGACGCCGAGCGCGATGCCCACAAGGGAAAAGATGGCGATGACGGAGACGAACCGCTCGCCGCGCCGCGCGCGCAGGTAGCGGCCGGCGACCGCGCGTTCAAAGGGTCCGAACATCAGAGTTCACCACAAAGACACGAAGGCACGAAGAAATCCGGATGCCATCGTGCCCTGCCTTCGTGTCTTCGTGTCTTTGTGGTTGATCTCAGCCAATCCGTGCCAGCGCTTCGTCCGGCGGCAGTTCGCTGCGCTCGCCGCTCGCGCGCCGCTTCAGTTCGACCTTGCCCGCCGCAGCACCGCGCGGGCCGACGATGATCTGCCAGGGATGGCCCATCAGGTCGGCGTCGGCGAATTTCGCGCCGGCCCGTTCCTCGCGATCGTCGTACAGCGCGGCGGCGCCAAGCTTGTCATACAGCGCCTCGCACAGCGCATCGCAGGCCGCATCGCCGCGCCGCAGGTTCAGGATCGCGGCCTTGAACGGCGCAATGGCGTCGGGCCAGATGATGCCTGCATCGTCGTGGCTCGCCTCGATCACCGCGCCGACCAGGCGCGAAATGCCGACGCCGTAGCTGCCCATCTCGGGATGCACCGGCCTGCCGTCGGGTGCCGCCACCGTGACGTTCATCGGCTTGGTATATTTGTTGCCGAAATAGAAGATGTGGCCCACCTCGATGCCACGGCCTTCGCGCCGGCGCACCGGATCCACAAGCTGCCACTTCGCCGCGTCATGCTTCTCGTCGGTCGCGGCATACATCGATGTCATTTGCTTGAAGAACGCCTCCAGATCCTGCGCATTGTAATCGAACCGCGCATTGACCCAGTCGATGTTCTCGAAATCGGCATCGTAATACACCTGGCTCTCGCCGGTGGGCGCTAGGATGATGAACTCGTGGCTCAGATCGCCGCCGATCGGACCGCTATCCGCCACCATCGGGATCGCCTTCAGCCCCATGCGCTGAAACGTGCGCATATAGGCCAGCATCATCGTGCGATAGCTCACCACGGCGCCGGCATAGTCGAGGTCAAAGGAATACGCATCCTTCATCAGGAACTCGCGGCCGCGCATCACGCCGAAGCGTGGACGCACCTCGTCGCGGAACTTCCACTGGATGTGATAGAGGATCTGCGGCAGCTCGCGATAGGAATGCACCGACTGGCGGAACAGGTCGGCGATCATCTCCTCATTGGTCGGTCCGAACAGCATGTCCCGATCATGCCGGTCGCGAATGCGCAGCATCTCCTTGCCGTAATCCTCATAGCGCCCGCTCTCGCGCCAAAGCTCCGCCGGCTGGATGGTCGGCATCAGCACTTCCTGCGCGCCCGCCGCATTCTGCTCCTCGCGCACGATGCGTTCGATGTTCTTCAACACGCGCAAGCCCAGCGGCAGCCAGGCGTAGATGCCGGCCGAGGTCTGCCGCACCAGCCCGGCGCGCAGCATCAGCCGGTGCGAGGCGATCTGCGCCTCCGCCGGCGTCTCCTTCATGGTCGGGATGAAACTGCGAGAAAGGCGCATCGCGAGGGATCCGTCAGGTTGCTGGCGGCGGGACCGTAACCGGCAGCGGCCTGTCCCGCCAGACCCATCGCGCGCGACACGCCGACCATTGTGCGATGCACAATGCGCTGCACGCAATAAATTCTATGTCAACCTGGCGATTCCAAACAAAACGGCGTGACTCTTCGTCAGCAAGCAGTTAACAAACCAGCGGCCCTGGACGCTGGCGGCGTCGGGCCAAGTTTGGGGAGGAAACGCGATCGCACGGCAGGCGGAGGCTGTAGTCGCCTCTACCTGACCGTGCCGATCGCCCACACTCAACTGCAATACGCCCCTGCTCAAAAACGCCCCTGCTCAAATCCAATAATTGTATCACAGCGGCTAATTTTGGCGATTTTGCGGCTTTCGGATCACGTTCGAGGGCGGGCCTTCAGTCACTCGGGGCGGCGAACCAGCCGTGGCGGAAACTCACATAGTCGCTGGAAATCAACAGCCAGGCGCCGAACCAGACGATGCAGGCGACCAGCGAGGTGATGATCACCTTGCGCAGGATGCGCGGGCGCTCGGGCGCGCCACGCCAGCCGCTGCGCTCGTCCGCATCATCGACCGGGCGCGTGCCGATCGGCAGCACGGCAAACAGCACCGTCCACCAGATCAGAACATAGACGACAAGGCCGGTGAACCAGTTCATCGGCCCGCCACGTCCAACGCCGAAATCCCCACTAGATCCGCAGCAGGTGCACGTCCACGAGCGGGCGTTTCTGCAATCGCTTGCCGAGCGCGCGACGCAAGGCCGCACGTGCGGCGTCGGCGAGCGCCGCATCGTCGCCGCGCAACGGGGCCGGCAGATCGGCGACGGCATCGGCGAATTCACCGCTGATCCGCTTGAGTTCCGGATCGTCGCCATCGAACAGACCGGGCGCGCTGACCCGCGGAGCGCCGCGCAGCCTGCCGTTTGCATCGACCGCCAGGCTCGCCAGCACGACACCGTTGAACAGCATGCGCCGACGCGCCGACATGACGTCACCGGTCAGCGGCGTGAGCCGGTTGCCGTCCAGCACCAGCTTGCCCACGGGTGCGCTGTCCACCACCTCCGCCGGACCCGGCGCCAGGCTGAGGATGTCGCCGTCCTCCAGCAGGATCGGCTTGGCGCCGGCTTCCTGCGCGAGCGCGGCGTGCGCCGAGAGATGCCGCCATTCGCCATGTGTCGGCACCGCGTAGCGCGGCTTCACCAGCCGGTACATCCGACGCAGTTCGTCGCGCGCGGGATGGCCGGAGACATGCACCAAATGATCCACGTCGGTCATCAGGTTCACGCCGCGACGCACGAGATTGTCCTGCACGGTGCCGATCGCGCGCTCGTTGCCGGGGATCACGCGCGAGGAGAACACCACCGTGTCGCCCTCGCCGAGTGCGACCCGCGGATGCGTATCGAGTGCGATGCGCGCCAATGCACTGCGCGGCTCGCCCTGGCTGCCGGTGACCAGCATCAGCAGATTGTCGTCCGGCACATCGTCGATATCGTTTTCGGTCAGGAACGGCGGCAGGTCGCGCAGGTAGCCGCACTCGCGCGCCGCCGCATCGAGATTGCGCAACGAGCGGCCCACCAGCGCCACGCTGCGTCCGACCGCGCGCGCCGCCACCACGACCAATTCCACGCGCGCCACATTGGACGCAAAGCAGGTGACCGCAACGCGGCCCCGCAAGCCGCGGATCAGCACCGACAGACTTTGCCGGACCTCGGCCTCGCTGCCCGAGTGGCCTTCCACCATCGCGTTGGTGGAATCGCCGATCATCGCCAGCACGCCGCGCGCACCGAGCGCCTCGAGCGCGGCTTCATCGGTCGGCGGACCGATCAGCGGATGCGGATCGAGCTTCCAGTCGCCGGTGTGCAGCAGCACGCCGTGCGGCGTTTCGATCACCAGCGCCTGCGCCTCGGGGATCGAGTGCGAAACGCGAATGAAGCGGAGCGCGAACGGCGCCAGATCGATCGACCCGCCGGGCGGGATGACGTGCAGCTTCACCTGGTTGAGCAATTGCACTTCGGCCAGCTTGCGGCGCAGCACGACGGCGGCGAACGGCGTCGCATAGACCGGGCAGCGCAGTTGCGGCCATAGCCATGCCACCGCGCCGATATGGTCCTCGTGCGCATGGGTGATCACCAGCCCGACCAGCCGGTCGCGGCGGTCGGCGATGAAGCCCGGGTCCGGCATCATCACGTCGACCTCGGGGTGCTGCGCGCCGCCGAAGCCGATGCCGCAGTCCACCGCCAGCCACTTGCCGTCGCAGCGGTAGAGATTCAGATTCATGCCGATCTCGCCCGTCCCGCCCAGCGGCAGGAAGGCGAGATCACCGTCTACAATGTCCATTATTTGCTGTTGCTACCTCAATAAAGCTGCGAAGTCGTGTGGCTCAGACGGCGACCGGCCCACGCAGCGCACGCAGCGCCGCCTCCGGCTCGCGGTCGATCAGCTTCAGCAGAGTCTGTGCCGCGGGCTCCATGACGAAGCGGTTCTGTTCCCAGTTGCGCAGGGTGGCAACGGGGATGCGCACCAGGGCCGCGAATTCGGTCTGCGTCATGCCGAGTTTCTTGCGCACGTCCTGCGGCAGCACCGGCCGCTCGAACTGCGGTTCTTCGTCGGGGTCCTCGCCATCCTCGATCATGTGGCGACGGATGTCGTCTTCGGTGGTGGCGTCCAGCTTGGCGGCGGAATTCGCACCTCTTCCGGCGTCCGCTCGGCCGCGCGCGCCACGATCTCGTCGAGCGTCATACGCGTGAGAGCCATTGCGCTCGCTCCTTCCTGTTCGCCTGGCGGACGGAGATGATCCGGACGATCGAGCCCCGGCCAGTGAAAATGACGTGCAATAGCTCGATCCGACCTGTCCGATCGCGCCGGATACGTATTCGCCATAGTCCTTCCGGCCGTCGACGGCCCACATGACGACCCGACCGGCAGAATATGTCGGCCTCGCATGGCGAAGTCGAATACCGCGGTCGCGAACGGTGGCCTCGCTCTTTGCCGGATCCCATTCGAATTCCACAGTCACCATATCTCTACGCGTTACGCGCAGTAACAGGCAAGCGATGAATGATGCGCCGGCTACTCGTGTTCGATCATGCGCGCTCTCTCCGGACGCAATGTGGGCGCGGGGTTGCGCTCCGCCAACATGCGCAGGCCGTCCAGAAGTCAGATCCGGCTCGATATGCTCGATCACCATGGTGCCCTCGGCGAACAGCGACGCGAGACCGCCGGTCGCCACCACCTTCATCGGCCCGCCGTACTCCGCCTTGATGCGCGCCACGAGGCCCTCGACCAGCGCGACATAGCCCCAATAGACGCCGGACTGCATGGCCGGCACGGTCTGCCGGCCGATCACCGCCTGCGGCCTGGCGATGCCGATGCGCGGCAACTGCGCGGCCGCCTGATGCAGCGCCTCGAGCGAGAGGTTGACGCCGGGGCAGATGACGCCGCCGAGATAGGCGCCATCCTTGTCGACCACGTCGAACGTCGTGGCGGTGCCGAAATCCACGACGATCATCGGCCCGCCAAAGCGGCGGTGTCCGGCGAGCGCATTCAGCAACCGGTCGGCGCCGACTTCGGCAGGATTGTCGACACGGATTTCAAAACCCCAGTCGAGCGTGGAGCGCGCGATCAGCGGCTCGATGCCGAACCAGTCGCGGCACAGGCGGCGCAGGTGATACAGCGCGGCGGGCACCACGGTACCGAGCACGGCGGCCGAGATTTCCTCGCGCTTCAGATCGAGATGGCCGAGCAGGGTCGTCAGCCAGACGCCGTACTCGTCGGACGTGCGCTGTGCGTCGGTGCGGATGCGCCATGTGCCGCGCCACGCCGCGCCGTCGCGCACCGCGAAGACGACGTTGGTGTTGCCGCAATCTATGACCAGCAGCATAGCTTCATCCGAACAGTGCCTTTGCCGCCGCCTGCGCGGCGCCCACGAACGGAGCGGGGAAGATGAAGAAGAACGTGGTGAACAACCCGCTCGCCGCGGCAACGAACGACAGCGAGGCCGGGCGCGGGTCAAACGGTTCCGCCGGCGCGTCGAAATACATCACCTTGACGATGCGTATGTAGTAGTAGGCGCCCACCACGCTGGTCAGCACGCCGATGATGGCGAGCGACCACATGCCGCCCTGCACCGCAGCCAGGAACACATACAGTTTGCCGAAGAAGCCGGACAAAGGCGGGATGCCGGCCATGCTGAACATGAAGACGGCCATCGCCAGCGCGAGCGTGGGATCGGTTCTGGCGAGCCCGCTGAGGTCGGTGATCTCCTCCAGCGCCCGGCCGCTCCGGCGCATCGCGATGATGCAGGCAAAGGTGCCGGCACTCATGAACACATAGACGACGAGATAGACCAGCACGCCGCGGACGCCCTCCGGCGTGCCGACGGCGAGGCCGATCAGCGCATAGCCCATATGGCCGATCGAGGAATACGCCATCAGCCGTTTGACGTTGTGCTGGCCGATCGCCGCAAACGAGCCGAGAAGCATCGAGGCAACGGAGACCACGACAATCAGTTGCTGCCAGGCGATCAGCTGATGTCCGAACGGCGTGGTCATGGTGCGCAGCAGCAGCCCCATCGCCGCGACCTTCGGCGCGGTGGAGAAGAACACCGTGACCGACGTCGGCGAACCTTCATAAACGTCGGGCGTCCACATATGGAACGGCACGGCGGCAATCTTGAACGCCAGCCCCACCAGAACGAACACGATGCCGACGATCAGGCCCGGTGAGGCCGTGCCCGGCTGCGACAGCGTCTTTGCCAGCGCGGCAAAATCCATGGTGCCGGAGAACCCGTACACCAGCGAGATGCCGTAGAGCAGCAGGCCGGAGGCGAGCGCGCCGAGCACGAAATACTTCAGGCCGGCCTCGGACGAGCGCAATTCGTCGCGGGCAAACGCGGCGAGAACGTAGAGCGCCAGCGACTGCAACTCGAGCCCGAGATAGAGGGTCATCAGGTTCGCCGCCGAGACCATCACCATCATGCCGACGACCGAAAGCAGCATCAGCACGGGATATTCAAAACGTGCGATCCGATGCTGGCGGTTGTAGTCGAGCGACAGGATCAGCGCGAGCGCCGCACCTGCCAGGATCAGGATCTTCACGAAGCCGGAAAAGGCGTCGGCGACGAACTGCCCGTGATAGCCGACACCGCGCGCAGAGGTGACAACCAGCAACGCCGCGAGCAGGAAGCCGCCGAGCGCGAACATGCTGGACAGGAAGAAGGTATCGTCGCGCCGCAGCACCCCGAAGATCAGGATCGCCATGGCGACGATGGACAGCGCGATCTCCGGCAGTGCGATTGCCCAGTTCATCAGTGCGCCATCCCCGCCACCTGGACGGCCGGCGCAAGCGCCGCCGTGTGGTGCTGCACCATCGCCGCCACGCTGGCGTCCCAGAAACTGGTAAAGGCCGAGGGGTAGATGCCCATCCACAATGTCAGCAGTATCAGCGGCGCGAACACCGCGATCTCGCGCGGCGACAGATCGAGGATCGCGCGCAGGTCCTCCTTGGTGAGACGGCCGAAGATTATCCTACGATAGAGATACAGCATGTAGGCCGCGCCAAGGATCATGCCGGTTGCGCCGAGCAGCGCCAGCCAGAAGTTCACCTGCAGCGAGCCGACGATCACCAGGAACTCGCCGACGAAGCCCGACGTGCCAGGAAGGCCCATCGAGGCCAGCGTGAAGATCATGAAGGTCGTCGCGTAGAGCGGCATGCGGTCGGCCAGGCCGCCAAAGCGCGCGATCTCGTGCGTGTGGAGACGATCGTAGACCACGCCGACCACAAGGAACAGCGCCGCGGACACGATGCCGTGCGACAGCATCTGGAACAGGGCCCCCTGGACGCCCTGAACGTTGAATGTGAAGATGCCGATCGTCACCACGCCCATATGGGCGACGGACGAATAGGCGATCAGCTTCTTCATGTCCTCCTGCGCCAGCGCGACCAGCGATGTGTAGATCACCGCGACGACCGAGAGCGTGAACATGAACGGCGCGAACGATGCCGATGCCTGCGGCAGCATCGGCACGGAGAAGCGCAGGAAGCCGTAGCCACCCATCTTCAGCAGCACGCCAGCCAGGATGACGGAGCCCGCGGTGGGCGCCTCGACGTGCGCGTCGGGCAGCCAGGTGTGCACCGGCCACATCGGCAACTTCACGGCGAACGAGGCGAAGAAGGCAAGGAATAGCCAGTTCTGCATGCTCGGTGGCATCGGGGTCTTCAGCAGCACGACGATATCGGTCGTGCCGGCCTGGAACCACATGGCCAGCAAAGCCAGCAGCAAAAGCACCGAGCCGGTCAGCGTGAACAGGAAGAACTTGAACGCCGAATAGACGCGCCGCGACCCACCCCAGACGCCGATGATAATGAACATCGGGATCAGCACGCCCTCGAAGAATATGTAGAACACCACGAAGTCGAGCGCGCAGAACAACCCCACCAGCATCGTCTCGAGGATGAGGAAGGTCAGCATGTATTCGCGCACCGAACGCTTGATGACGTCCCAGCTTGCCAGGATGCAGATCGGCGTCAGCAGCGTGGACAGCAGGACGAACAGTACGGAGATGCCGTCGACGCCCAGCTTGTAGCCGACGCCATACTCCGGCAGCCACGGAATCTCCTCGATGAACTGGAACCCTGCCTCGCCGGTGTCGAACTTCACCCACAGGACGATCGAGAGCACCAGCACGATCAGACTGGTCCAAAGCGCCGTCCACCGCGCGTTGGAAGCGACGGTCTCCTCGTCGCCGCGCACGCACATGATGATCAGCCCGCCGACCATCGGCAGCCAGGTGATCAGCGACAGAACCGGAAAGCCCGCTGCGTTCATCTGGTTCACCGCGATACCAGGAACAGGCCGACCAGCAGGACGACGCCGATCAGCATGACAAATGCATAGACGGCGAGCGAGCCGGTCTGGATCTTCACCGCCTGGCGCGAGCCGTCCACCGTGAGTTCCGCCAGGCCGTTCGGCACGCCGTCGATGATGGTGGCATCGCCGGTCTGCCACAGCACGCGCGCCAGCCGGAGCATCGGCTGCACGAAGATCGCGTCATACAGTTCGTCGAAATACCACTTGTTCAGCAGGAACAGGTAGATGCCGCGGAACTGGCTGGCCAGCCGCATCGGCAGCAGCGGGAAGGCAATATACATGACGTAGGCGACCGCGATGCCCGCGAGACCGACGACCAGCGGCGCCAGCTCGGCCCAGGCCGGCACATGTTCCAGCGCCGCGAGCACGTGGTTGGTGGGTGCATTGAAGATGCTGCCGTTCCAGAACGCCTGCCAGTCCTCGCCGATGAACAACGGGTCCAGCAGCTTGCCGGCGATCACGGCGCCGGTGGCCAGGAAGAGCAGCGGCACGATCATCACGGGCGGGCTTTCATGCACGTGTTCCAGCACGTGGCGATCGGCGCGCGAGCGGCCGTTGAACGTCATGAACAACAGCCGCCACGAATAGAACGCGGTGAGGAACGCCGCCAGCACGGTGCAGATGAAGCCGTACATGCCGACGGCGCTGCCCGAGGCATACGCCGCGGCGATGATCGCGTCCTTCGAGTAATAGCCGGCGAACGGCGGGATGCCGGCGAGCGCCAGGTTGCCGATCCACATCACCGCGCAGGTCCACGGGATCAGCTTCCACAACCCGCCCATCTTGCGCATGTCCTGTTCGTCCGACATGGCGTGAATGACCGACCCGGCGCTCAGGAACAGCAGCGCCTTGAAGAACGCATGCGTGATCAGGTGGAAGATCGACACCTGGAACGCGCCGACGCCGGCGGCGGTGAACATGTAGCCAAGCTGCGAGCAGGTGGAATAGGCGATCACGCGTTTGATGTCGTTCTGCGCGCAGCCGATGGTGGCGGCGAACAGCGCGGTCGTCGCGCCGATGAAGGTCACCATGCCGAGCGCGAACGGTGCGAACTCGTAGATCGGCGACATCCGCGCGATCAGGAACACGCCGGCCGTCACCATCGTCGCGGCATGGATCAGCGCGGAGACCGGCGTCGGGCCTTCCATCGCGTCGGGCAGCCAGACATGCAGGCCGATCTGCGCCGACTTGCCCATCGCGCCGATGAACAGCAGCACGCCGATGACCTCGAAGGCCGGGAACGTGCCGCCGATGACCGAATACGTGTCGGCCTGATGCTGCGCGACGGCGGGAAAGATCGTGCCGAACTCGACCGAGCCGAATTTCAGGAAGACCAACGCGATACCCACCGCGAACGCGAGATCGCCGATGCGGTTGACGATGAATGCCTTGATCGCGGCCGCGTTGGCGGACGGGCGGTCATACCAGTAGCCGATCAGCAGATAGGAGCAGAGGCCGACGCCCTCCCAGCCGAAGAACAGCTGCAGCAGGTTGTCCGCCGTCACCAGCATCAGCATCGAGAAGGTGAACAGCGAGAGGTAGGCGAAGAAGCGATAGCGCGGATAGGCGTCGTGCGCCATGTAGCCGATCGAATAGACATGGATCAGCATGGCGACGAACGTCACCATCGCGACCATCACGGCCGACAGCGGGTCGTAGCGCAGCACCCAGTCGGCGTGGAAGTGCCCCGCCTCGACCCAGGTTCCGAGCGAGACGACGCCTGGATCGGTCTGCCCGGATATAAGTTGGAAGCAGGCAATCGGTCCGAGCGCGGCGGCAACCAGCATGCACAGAATCGAGACGGCCGTGGCGGCGCGGTCGCCGATGGAGCGGCCGAGCAGACCGGCAACCAGCGAACCGAACAAGGGCGCGAAGACCGCGACGGCGTAGATCATGGCGTACTCCTCCCCCTCCCCTTGCGGGAGGGGGTTGGGGGGAGGGGGAGGACTTTTTCCGTCGCCGCCACTCGCTCAGCCCTTCATCAGGTTCACGTCCTCGACCTGGATCGAGCCGCGGTTGCGGAAATAGATCACGACGATGGCGAGCCCGATGGCTGCCTCCGCGGCAGCGACGGTGAGCACGAACATCGCGAACACCTGGCCGACCAGATCGCCAAGTGCCGCGGAGAACGCCACCAGATTCAAATTGACCGCAAGCAGGATCAGCTCGATCGACATCAGGATGATGATGACGTTCTTGCGGTTGAGGAAGATGCCGAAGATGCCGAGCACAAGCAGGATCGCGGAGACGACCAGAAAGTGGCCGAGGCCGACTTCAATGCCCATGCTGGCCTCCGGCGTGCACTTCCTCCGGCGTGTTTTGTTCTGCAACCTTGGGGACGAATATCCCGACCTCCTTGGTGCCCGCGCCCAGCGACATCGTCACCAGCTCCAGCGTGTCCGCGACGGTGCGCTCGGTCTGCGCGCGGATGCTCTGGTGGCGCGAGGTCGTGCGATCACGCAGGGTGAGCACGATGGCGCCGATCATCGCCACCAGCAGGATCAGGCCCGCCGCCTGGAACAGGAAGATGTAGTCGGTATACAGCAGCCGCCCGAGTGCCGCGGTGTTGCTGACCTGCGCCGACGCCGGCGAGAGCCGCAGCGTTGCGGCGTCGGGCGCGAACTTCCAGCCGCCGAGAACCACTGCGAGTTCGATGAACAGCACGGCGCCGACCGTCGCGCCGACCGGCAGATAGCGCTGAAATCCGCCGCGCAGTTCGGCGAAGTCCACGTCCAGCATCATCACCACGAACAGGAACAGCACGGCGACGGCGCCGACATAGACGATCAGCAGGATCATCGCGAGGAACTCGGCGCCCGCGATCAGGAACAGCGCCGCGGCGTTGAAGAACGACAGGATGAGGAACAGCACCGAGTGCACCGGATTGCGCGCGCTGACCACCATCGCGGCGGAGGCGAGCAGGATCACGGCGAACAGATAGAAGAAGAGGTTCACGATCATCGATAGGGCGCGTCCAGTTCGAGGCGGCGCGCGAGTTCCGGTTCCCAGCGGTCGCCGTTCTCCAGCAGCTTGTCCTTGTTGAACATCAGCTCTTCGCGCGTCTCGGCGGCGAACTCGAAGTTCGGGCCTTCGACGATGGCATCGACCGGGCAGGCCTCCTCGCAGAGGCCGCAATAGATGCACTTCGTCATGTCGATGTCGTAGCGCGTGGTGCGGCGGGATCCGTCTTCGCGCGGTTCGGCCTCGATGGTGATGGCCTGCGCCGGACAGATCGCCTCGCACAGCTTGCAGGCGATGCAGCGTTCCTCGCCGTTCGGATAGCGGCGCAGCGCATGTTCGCCTTTGAAGCGCGGGCTGATCGGGCCCTTCTCGTAGGGGTAGTTGATGGTCGCCTTGGATTTGAAGAAGTAGCGCAAGGTCAGGCCGAGCCCGGCGACGAGCTCGCCCAGCAGCATGCTGCGTGCGGTGCGGTCCAGGAACGCCATCAGCGAGGCTCCATGTCTTCACGTAGCGCACTACGCATTGGGCAGCCATCCGAATGCCATCAGCGCGCCGGCAGTCAGTGTCAGCCAGATCAGCGACAACGGCAGAAAGACCTTCCAGCCGAGCCGCATCAGCTGGTCATAGCGATAGCGCGGGAAGGTCGCGCGCACCCAGAGGAAGAAGAACAGGCAGAGGCAGACTTTCAGGATGAACCAGATCGGCCCCGGTATCCAGGTGAACGGCACGACGCCGAACGGCGCAAGCCAGCCGCCGAGAAACAGGATCGTGGTCATCCCGCTCATCAGGATCATGTTGGCGTATTCGCCGAGGAAGAACAGTGCAAAGGCCATGGCGCTGTATTCGACGAAGAAGCCGGCGACGATCTCGCTTTCGCCTTCGGGCAGATCGAACGGCGAGCGGTTGGTCTCCGCCAGTGTCGAGATGAAGAACACGATGAACATCGGGAACAGCGGCAGGCAGAACCAGACCTTTCGCTGCGCGAGCACGATGTCGGTGAGGTTCAGGCTGCCGACGCAGAGCAGAACGGACACCATGACGAAGCCCATGGAGACTTCGTAGCTCACCATCTGCGCCGCACTGCGCATGGCACCGAGGAATGCGTATTTGGAATTCGACGCCCAGCCCGCGATGATGATGCCGTAGACGCCGAGCGAGCTGATCGCGAACAGATAAAGGATGCCGACATTGATGTCGGCGATCGCCCAGCCCTCGTTCACCGGGATCACCGCCCATGCGATCATCGCCAGGCCGAATGTCAGCATCGGCGCCATCAGGAACAGCAGCCGGTTCGCACCTGCCGGGATGACGGTCTCCTTCATGACCATCTTCAGCGCATCGGCGAACGGCTGCATCAGGCCGAACCAGCCCACCACGTTCGGCCCTTTGCGCAACTGCATCGCCGCGAGGACCTTGCGCTCGGCGTAGGTCAGATAGGCGACGCCGATCAGCAGCGGCACCAGCAGCGCGAGCGCTTCCGCGAAGGTCACGATGACAAGGCCGACGCTGGTGTCGAACAGGAAGTCGTGCATCGCGCTATTCCGCCGCAGCGACCAGCGGCGTGGCCGCAAAGGTCGCCGTGCATGCGGCCATCGTGGGACTTGCGCGACTGATCGGGTCGGTCTGGTAGTAGTTGGCGATCGCAGGTTCGAACGGGGCATCGGACAGCGCGGCAGGATCACCGGATGGCCCGCTCTGGTCGGTACAGCCGAAGCGCGGCAGGAAGTCGATGCGGCCGAATACCGGGTTCACCTGCTCGAGCCGCGCGCGCAACCGGTCGATCGTGTCGTACGGCAGGGTGTGGCCCACAATCTCGCTGAACGCGCGCAGGATTTTCCAATCCTCGCGCGCCTCGCCGGGCGGATAGACCGACAGCAGGCCGCGCTGCACGCGACCCTCGGTGCTGACATAGGTGCCGTGCTTTTCGGTGTAGGCGGCGCCCGGCAGAATCACATCGGCGCGCGCGGCACCGGCGTCGCCGTGATGGCCCTGATAGACCACAAACGTATTGGCACCGATGCGCGCCATGTCGAACTCATCCGCGCCGAGCAGCCACAGAAGATCGACGCCGCCGTCCAGCATCTGCGCCAGCGACTTGCCGTTTGCGCCGGGCACAAAGCCAAGATCCAGGCCGCCGACGCGTGCCGCCGCGGTGTGCAGCACGTTGAAGCCGTGCCAGTCGCCGGTCAGTGCGCCCACCGACGCGGCCAGCCGCCACGACGCGGCCAGCACCGCCGCACCATCGGGACGCGCCAGCGCTGCCTGTCCGACAACGATCATCGGATGTTTGGCATCATGCAGAAGCTTGGCGAAGTCATGCGAACCGTCGTGCAGCGCCGTCAGCACGTTGGGTGCAGAACCAAGCTGCTGCACGCGGTAGGTGAGATCGGTCTCGGTGCCGATCAAACCGATCGGAATATTGCCGGCCAGCCAGCGCTTGCGGATGCGCGCGTTCAGCACCGGCGCTTCCTTGCGCGGATTGGTACCGATCAGCAGGATCGCATCGGCATCCTCGATGCCGGCGATCGAGGTGTTGAACGTGTAGAAGTCGCGCCGGGACGCGTCGAGCCTGGCGCCGTCCTGTCGGCAATCGAGGTTCGCTGAACCCAGTGCGACCATCAGATCCTTCAGCGCCAGCATGCTTTCGGCATCGGCAAGGTCGCCGGCTATCGCGCCGATGCGATCGCCCGCCACGCCGTGCAGCTTTGCCGCAATGGCGTTGAACGCATCGGACCAGCCTGCCTCGACAAGTTTGCCCCCGAGGGATGTGGATTGCCGCACCCAGGGACGATCGAGACGCCGGCGCTTCAGCCCGTCGAGTGCGAAGCGCGATTTGTCGGCGAGCCACTCCTCGTTCACATCCTCATTCAGACGCGGCAGGATGCGCAGCACCTCGGGGCCGCGGGCGTCGATGCGGATGTTGGTGCCGACGGCATCCAGCACATCGACGCTGTCGACTTTTGACAACTCCCACGATCGTGCGACGAACGCGTAGGGCTTGGACGTCAGCGCGCCGACCGGACAGAGATCGATGATGTTGCCGGAGAGTTCCGACGACAGCGCCTTCTCGACGTAGGTGCCGACCTCCATGTGCTCGCCGCGATGGGTGGCGCCGAGGTCCGGCACGCCGGCAACCTCGGTGATGAAGCGGATGCAGCGCGTGCAGTGGATGCAGCGCGTCATCACCGTCTTCACCAGCGGGCCCAGGTTTTTGTCCTGCACCGCGCGCTTGTTCTCGGCATAGCGCGAGTGGTCCATGCCGTAGCCCATCGCCTGGTCCTGCAGGTCGCACTCGCCGCCCTGGTCGCAGATCGGGCAGTCGAGCGGGTGATTGATCAGCAGGAATTCCATCACGCCGCGGCGGCCGTTGCGCACCATCGGGGAATCGGTGTGCACCACCATGCCGTCGGCGACGGGATAGGTGCACGACGAGATCGGCTTCGGCGGCGCCTTCTCGATTTCGACCAGGCACATGCGGCAGTTGCCGGCGATCGACAGGCGCTCGTGGTAGCAGAAGCGCGGAATTTCCTTGCCGGCGGCCTCGCAGGCCTGCAGCACGGAGGAACCGTTGGGGACTTCGACCTCGATGCCGTCGACGGTGACTTTGGCCATTGCGTCTACTCCGCCGCCAAACGTACCGGCGCACGCGTCGCCTTGTAGGCCGCGATGCGCTCCTCCATCACCGGCCGGAAATGCCGGATCAGGCCCTGGATCGGCCAGGCCGCGGCGTCGCCGAGCGCACAGATCGTGTGGCCCTCGATCTGCCGCGTCACCTGCTCGAGCGTGTCGATCTCGGCGACCTCCGCCCTGCCCGCGACCATGCGCGTCATCACCCGCCACATCCAGCCGGTGCCCTCGCGGCACGGCGTGCACTGGCCGCAGCTCTCATGCATGTAGAATTTCGACAGTCGCGCGATCGCCTTGATGATGTCGGTGGATTTGTCCATCACGATCACCGCCGCGGTGCCGAGCCCGCTGCGCGCATCGCGCAGCGAATCGAAATCCATCAGCACGTCGTCGCAGACGCTCTTCGGAATCACCGGCACCGAGGCGCCGCCCGGGATCACCGCCAGCAGATTGTCCCAGCCGCCGCGCACGCCGCCGGCATAGCGGTCGATCAGCTCGCGCAGCGGGATGCCAAGCTCTTCCTCGACGTTGCACGGCTTGTTCACGTGGCCGGAGATGCAGAACACCTTCTGCCCGGAGTTCTTCGGCCGCCCGAGCGAATTGAACCACGCCGCACCGCGCCGCATGATCGTCGGCGCCACCGCGATGCTTTCGACGTTGTTCACCGTGGACGGGCAGCCATACAGTCCGACGGCCGCGGGAAACGGCGGCTTCAAACGCGGCAGGCCCTTCTTGCCTTCCAGGCTTTCCAGCAGCCCGGTCTCCTCGCCGCAGATATAGGCGCCGGCGCCGCGGTGCAGAAACACGTCGAACGCATAGCCGGAGCCGCACGCATCCTTGCCGATCAGCCCGGCCTCATACGCTTCGTCGATCGCCGCCTGAAGCGCGCGGGCTTCGTTGTAGAATTCGCCGCGGATGTAGATGTAGGCGGCGCAGGCGCCCATCGCGAAGCCGGCGACCAGGCAGCCCTCGACCAGCTTGTGCGGATCGTGGCGCATGATGTCGCGATCCTTGCACGTGCCAGGCTCGCTTTCGTCGGCGTTCACGATCAGGTAGCATGGCCGGTCGGACTGCTTCGGCATGAACGACCACTTCAGGCCGGTGGGAAATCCCGCGCCGCCGCGTCCGCGCAGGCCCGATGTCTTGATCTCCTCGACGATGGCGTCGCGGCCCTTTTCCAGGATCGCCTTGGTGCCGTCCCAGTCGCCGCGCGCACGCGCGCCCTGTCAGGAACGGATCGTGCAGGCCATAGAGGTTGGTGAAGATGCGGTCCTTGTCCTGCAGCATCGCATCAGCTCTCCGCAGCGTAGTGCAGTGTCGTCAGCGTGGTCGGCCCGCCCTCCGGCGCCGAGGTCTGCCGCCCGGTCATCGACCCGGGCTTCGGCGGTTCGCCGCGGCGCAGCGCCTCCAGCAACCGCGTCGTGCTGTCGCGCATCGAGGTCCTCGTAGAAGTCGTCGTTCACCTGGATGACCGGCGCATTCACGCAGGCGCCGACGCATTCGACCTCGGTCATCGTGAACACGCCATCGGCGCTCGTCTCGCCCCAGCCCTTGATGCCGGTCGCCGTGCGGCACGCCGCCACCACATCGTCCGAGCCGCGCAGCCAGCACGGCGTGGTGGTGCAGACCTGCAGATGCCATGTGCCGATCGGGCGCAGGTTGAACATGAGATAGAACGTGGCGACCTCATAGACGCGGATCGGCGCCATATCGAGCCGCGCCGCCACCGCGTCCATGCCCGCGGTCGGCACCCAGGCGCTGCCGGTCTGCCGCTTCATTTGATTCTGCACGAGATAGAGCAGCGGGATCACCGCGCTCGCCTGCTTGCCCGGCGGGTATTTCGCGATGATCGGCGGAATTGCGGCCTCGCTGTCCGCGTCGAACGCAAAGCCTGCCGGCTGAACGAAATCAGTGTCGGTCCCGGCCATGGCTATCTGTCGATCTCGCCGAACACGACGTCGAGCGATCCGATGATCGCGCAGACATCGGCCAGCATGTGCCGCTTCGCCATCACGTCCACCGCCTGCAGGAAGGCAAATCCGGTCGGCCTGATCTTGCAGCGGTACGGCCGGTTGGTGCCATCGGCCACCAGATAGACGCCGAACTCGCCCTTGGGGCTTTCCACCACGGTGTAGGTGGCGCCGGCCGGCACGTGGTAGCCTTCGGTGTAGAGTTTGAAATGATGGATCAGCGCCTCCATCGAGCGCTTCATCTCGGCGCGCGTCGGCGGGCTGAACTTGTGATCCTGCACCTTGACCGGACCAGGCTGCATCTTCGCCAGGCACTGGTTGATGATCTTCACGCTCTCGCGCAGTTCGGCGATGCGCAGCAGATAGCGGTCGTAGCAGTCGCCGTTGCGCCCGACCGGAACCTTGAAGTCCACCTCGGCGTATTTGTCGTACGGCTGCGAACGGCGCAGATCCCATGGCACGCCGCTCGCCCGCAACGGCGGACCCGAAAATCCCCAGGCCAGCGCCTGCTCCGCGTTCATCACGCCGATATCGACGGTGCGCTGCTTCCAGATGCGGTTCGCCGTCAGCAGTTCTTCCAGGTCGTCGACGAATTTCGGGAACGTCCCCGCCCAGTCGGCGATGCGCTGTTCCAGACCGGCCGGCAGGTCCTTCGACACGCCGCCCGGGCGAAAGTAATTCGCATGCAGCCGCGCACCCGACGCGGCCTCATGGAACTCCATCAGCTTTTCGCGCTCCTCGAAGCCCCACAGGCTGGGCGTGATGGCGCCGACATCCAGCGCATAGGTGGTCAGATTCAAAAGGTGGTTCAGCACGCGGGTGATCTCGGCGAACAGCACGCGGATCCACTGCCCGCGATCGGGCACCGTGATGCCCAGCAGCTTCTCGGTCGCCAGCGCGAACGCATGCTCCTCGCACATCGGCGAGACGTAATCGAGGCGGTCGAAATACGGCACCGCCTGCATGTAGGTCTTGTATTCGATCAGCTTCTCGGTGCCGCGATGCAGCAGGCCGATATGCGGATCGGCGCGCTCCACCACCTCGCCGTCGAGTTCCAGGATCAGCCGCAGCACGCCATGCGCCGCCGGATGCTGCGGGCCGAAATTGATCGAGTGGCTGTCGATCTCGACGGTACGCGTCGGGCACGCCGGCTTCCGGGACCGCGGTCTCGCTCATCGTGTCACGCCTTCACCCCTGGGTGTCACGCCTTCGTCTCCGGTGCCGTCGGCTTCGCTTCCTCTGCGCGGGCTGCATGCACCTTCTCGTCGCCCGGCAAGGTGGTGATCGCCTCCCACGGCGAGAGGAAATCGAATGACCGGAAATCCTGCGTCAGCCGCACCGGTTCGTAAACCACCGCCTTGCGATCCTCGTCGTAGCGGACCTCCACATAGCCGGTCAGCGGGAAATCCTTGCGCAGCGGATGCCCGTCGAAACCGTAGTCGGTCAGGATGCGCCGCAGATCGGGCTGGCCGGAGAACACGATGCCGAACAGGTCCCACGCCTCGCGTTCCCACCATGTCGCGACCGGCCACACCGTGTGCACCGACGGAACCGGCTTCTGCTCATCGGTCGTGACGATGACGCGCATCCGCTGGTTCAGCGACACCGACAGCAGATTGTAGACGACATCGAAGCGCTCTTCCCGCTGCGGCCAATCGACGCCGCAGATGTCCATCACCTGCTCGAACGCGAAACGCGGATCGTCGCGCAATGTCAGCACCAGCGGCAGCAACGCATCGCGGTCCGCATGGGCGACCACTTCGCCCTTCTCGACAAAGCTCGCATGGACGCCCGGCAGCGTGGCGACGGCCTCGGCGAGATCAGCCACGAAGGATCGTCCCCGTGCGGCGGATCTTCTTCTGCAGTTGCATGATGCCGTAGACCAGTGCCTCCGCTGTCGGCGGGCAGCCGGGCACATAGATGTCCACCGGCACGACGCGATCGCAGCCGCGCACCACCGAATACGAATAATGGTAGTAGCCGCCACCGTTGGCGCAGCTTCCCATGCTGATCACCCAGCGCGGTTCCGGCATCTGGTCGTAGACCTTGCGCAGCGCCGGCGCCATCTTGTTGGTCAGCGTGCCGGCGACGATCATCACGTCGGACTGCCGCGGCGAGGCGCGCGGGATGATGCCGAAGCGATCGAGGTCGTAACGCGGCATGTAGGCGTGGATCATCTCGACCGCGCAGCACGCCAGCCCGAACGTCATCGGCCACAGGCTGCCGGTGCGCGCCCAGTTCACCACCTTGTCCATATTGGCGACGATGAAGCCCTTGTCGGCGATCTCGCCGGTGATGCCCTTCACGACGGCATCCTGCTCCGGTCCCGGCGCCAGCGCGCCGCGGTTCCACCTAATCCCTGGGCTATGGCATCGCTCATGCCGCTACTCCCAATCCAGTGCGCCCTTGCACCATTCGTAGATGAAGCCGACCGTCAGCACGCCGAGGAAGCCGATCATCGACAGAAACCCGAACCAGCCGATGTCCTTCAGCGACACCGCCCACGGGAACAGAAACGCCACCTCGAGATCGAAGATGATGAACAGGATGGCGACCAGGTAAAAGCGCACGTCGAAGCGGCGGCGTGCATCGTCGAACGGCTCGAAGCCGCATTCGTACGGCGACACCTTCTCGGGATACGGCTTCTGTCGTGCAGCGAGCAGCGAGCCGCCCACCATTGCCATGGCAATCACTCCGGCGATGACACCGAACACCAGGATGGGGAGATATCCGAGAAGCACTGGCTGCATGTCAGGTCCGATCGATCAGGCGGGCATTGCGCCCCAACTCCCCGCGAGGCTGCGCGTATCCGTCTGCTGCGACGCAACACGCGACAGACATTAGCCGCAACTGCCGCACGCCACTAGGGCCTATGGACAGTTGCTGGCGCGAGCGACGGGACTCGAACCCGCGACCTCCGGCGTGACAGGCCGGCGCTCTAACCAACTGAGCTACGCCCGCGCAATACGGGGCGCGTTTAGCAGTGATCGATGATCAGTGTCCAGCGCAGGGCGCTGAAGTGCTCGGGGTTTCACCCCGAACCCCACCAGAGGCTCCGCCTCTGGACTCCGCCAAGGGCCGAGCCCTTGGAACCCCTCACTTTAGTAATGGATCCCAAAGGCTACGCCTTTGGTGGGGGTCCCGGGGGCAACGCCCCTGGGCGGGTTTCAGGGCGAGCCCTGGTGGGCGGTGACGGATTCGAACCGCCGGCCCTCTCGGTGTAAACGAGACGCTCTACCGCTGAGCTAACCGCCCGGCAGCAGCCTACTGCACCGCGTCCTTCAGGCCCTTGCCGGCCTTGAAGCGGACAGCGGTGGACGCCGCGATCGTCATGGCCTCGCCGGTGCGCGGATTGCGCCCGGTCGCGGCCTTGCGTTCGGCGGTCGCAAAGGTGCCGAAGCCGACCAGCCGCACTTCCTCCTTGTTCTTCAGTGCCCCCTCGATGGCGCCGAACACCGCGTCGACCACTTCCGATGCCTTGGCACGCGACAACTCGGTCTGGTCGGCAACAGCCGCGATAAGATCCATTTTGTTCACTGGCAATCCCTCTCGATCCGATGATGCAGCAGAATTGGGGGGCGACGCCGGCGCGGGTGGCCCACGGGGGCGCGACACTAATGGCGCAGTTTCCGTGGCGTCAATGACGCACGAAAGGCCCGCCGGACCATCCCGGCGGGCCTTCCGTGAACGCTGTGTCAATGCGGCAGCGAGGCGGTGGCTTCCTGCGACGGAGGCGGCACCACCGGGTCCGGCGGCTCCTCCCACTCGATCGGCTCGGGCCGACGCGCCAGCGCCTGCGCGATCACCTCGTCGACATCCGCCACCGGAACAAGCTTCAGATGCTTCTTCACGTTGTCGGGGATTTCCGCCAGGTCCTTCTCATTCTCCTTGGGAATGAACACGGTCGTGATCCCGGCCCGCAACGCCGCCAGCAGCTTCTCCTTCAGTCCGCCGATCGGCAGCACCCGGCCGCGCAGCGTGATCTCGCCGGTCATCGCCACGTCGCGGCGCACCGGAATGCCCGTCAGGATCGACACGATCGACGTCGCCATGGCGACGCCGGCCGACGGGCCGTCCTTCGGCGTGGCACCCTCGGGCACGTGCACGTGGATGTCGCGCTTCTCGAACAGCGTCGGCTTGATGCCGAAATGCGCCGACCGCGACCGCACGTAGCTGAGTGCCGCGGACACGCTCTCCTGCATCACGTCGCCGAGCTTGCCGGTCTGCTTGACGTTGCCCTTGCCCGGCAGCAGCACGCTTTCGATCGTCAGGATCTCGCCGCCGACCTCGGTCCAGGCCAGGCCGGTGACGACACCGACCATGTCCTCGGCCTCGGTCTCGCCGAAGCGGAACTTCCGCACGCCGGCGAACTTGTCGAGGTTCTTGCGCGTGATCGTGACCTTCTTGGTCTTGTTGGTGACCAGCTCCTTCACCGACTTGCGCGCCAGGTTGGCGATCTCGCGCTCCAGGTTCCGCACGCCGGCCTCACGCGTGTAGTAGCGGATCATGTCGCGCAGCGCATCGTCGGAGATGTGCCACTCGTCGTTCTTCAGGCCATGCGCCGCGGACTGCTTGCTGATCAGGTGGCGCTTGGCGATCTCCACCTTCTCATCCTCGGTGTAGCCGGGGATGCGGATGATCTCCATGCGGTCCATCAGCGGCTGCGGCATGCGCAGGCTGTTGGCCGTGGTGACGAACATCACGTCGGACAGGTCGTAGTCCACCTCCAGGTAGTGGTCGTTGAAGGTGGAGTTCTGTTCCGGGTCCAGCACTTCGAGCAGCGCCGAGGACGGATCGCCGCGCCAGTCCGCGCCGAGCTTGTCGACCTCGTCGAGCAGGAACAGCGGATTGGAGGTCTTCGCCTTCTTCATGCCCTGCAGGACCTTGCCGGGCATCGAGCCGATATAGGTCCGCCGATGGCCGCGGATCTCCGCCTCGTCGCGCACGCCGCCCAGCGACATGCGCACGAAGTTGCGCCCCGTCGCCTTGGCGATCGACTTGCCGAGCGAGGTCTTGCCGACGCCGGGCGGTCCGACCAGGCACAGGATCGGGCCGCGCACCTTCGGCGAGCGCGCCTGCACCGCCAGGTACTCGATGATGCGTTCCTTGACCTTCTCCAGGCCGTAGTGGTCGTCGTTCAGCACTTTCTCCGCGGCGACGACGTCGTTGCGGATCTTGCTGCGCTTGCTTCCACGGGATCGACAGCATCCAGTCGAGGTAGTTGCGCACCACCGTCGATTCGGCGCTCATCGGGCTCATGGTCTTGAGCTTCTTCAGCTCCGCCATGGCCTTGTCGCGCGCTTCCTTCGACAGCTTGGTCTTCTTGATCTTGGCTTCGAGCTCGGCGTTCTCGTCCTTGCCGTCCTCGCCTTCGCCGAGTTCCTTCTGGATCGCCTTGAGCTGCTCGTTCAGGTAGTACTCGCGCTGCGTCTTCTCCATCTGCCGCTTCACGCGGCTGCGGATGCGCTTCTCGACCTGCAGGACGCCGATCTCGGACTCCATGTGGCCGAACACGCGCTCCAGCCGCTCGCCGACCTTGGCGATCTCGAGCAGCTCCTGCTTCTCGGCGATCTTCAGGTTCAGATGGCTGGCCACGGTGTCGGCGAGCTTCGACGGCTCCTCGATCTGGTTCAGCGAGACCAGCACCTCGGGGGCGATCTTCTTGTTGAGCTTGATGTACTGCTCGAACTGCGGACACGACGGTGCGGCCAAGCGCCTCGAGCTCCTTCGCCTCGGCGGCCTGGTCCGGCATCGCCTCGACGAACGCCTCGAAGTAGCTGTCGGTCTCCTTGAAGCCGACGATCTTCGCGCGCCTGCCGCCCTCGACCAGCACCTTCACGGTGCCGTCCGGCAGCTTCAGCAGCTGCAGGATCGTCGAGACGGTGCCGACGCGATAGATGTCATCGACCGAGGGATCGTCCTGCGCGGCGTTCTTCTGGGCGACGAGCAGGATCTGCTTGTCGTCCTTCATCACCGCTTCCAGCGCGCGGACGGATTTCTCGCGGCCGACGAACAGCGGCACGATCATGTGCGGGAAAGACGACGATGTCGCGCAGCGGCAGCACGGCGAGCTGGTCGCCGGTCGCGGGGGCCGGCAGCTTTCGTCCGGGTCGCCAGGGGTCGCTTCTGGGGTTGCTTGCGCTGCCGGGGGCTGGTCCGGCGCAGGCCGTTCGGATTCAGTCATCGTTGACCTCCTATTGGACAGTCCACGCCCACTCCGCCCGACTTATAGCGACATTCGCGGCACGGAAGAGCGTCTCCGCGGGACTGGGACGCCCGCCGATGATCTGCCATATCGGCTGCCGGGCAATGCTGCGCAAGGTCTGGCAAATCCAGGCTCGCAAATTCGCGATCGAGCGTTCCTCGACCGCCTCCCCCCGGTTCAGGCGGTATGCTCCGCCCTTTCCTTGCCATACAGGTACAGCGGATTGGCTCGCGACTCGGCCACCTCGCGGTTGATCACCACTTCCTCTACGCCGTCCAGCCCGGGAAGCTCAAACATGGTGCCGAGCAGGATGGCCTCCATGATCGACCGCAGGCCCGCGCGCTCCGGTGCGGCGGGCGATCGCCCGTATCGCCACGGAGTGTAGCGCATCATCGGTGAAGGAGAGTTTGACCCCCTCCATCTCGAACAGCCGGCCGTACTGCTTGACCAGCGCGTTCTTCGGCTTGGTCAGGATCTCCATCAACGCGCCTTCGTCGAGGTCCTCGAGCGTGGCGACCACCGGCAGGCGGCCGATGAACTCGGGGATCAGGCCGAATTTCAGCAGGTCCTCCGGCTCCACCTCGCGCAGGATCGCCCCGGTCCGCCGCTCGTCCGGGCGAACGCACCTCCGCGCCATAGCCCATGCCGGAGCCCTTGCCGCGGGCGGCGATGATCTTCTCGAGGCCGGAGAACGCGCCGCCACAGATGAACAGGATATTGGTGGTGTCGACCTGCAGGAACTCCTGCTGCGGGTGCTTGCGCCCGCCCTGCGGCGGCACCGAGGCGACGGTGCCCTCCATGATCTTCAGCAGCGCCTGCTGCACGCCCTCGCCCGACACGTCCCGCGTGATCGAGGGGTTGTCGGACTTGCGGCGAGATCTTGTCGACCTCGTCGATATAGACGATGCCGCGCTGCGCCCGCTCGACGTTGTAGTCGGCCGATTGCAGCAGCTTCAGGATGATGTTCTCGACGTCCTCACCCACGTAGCCCGCCTCGGTCAGCGTCGTGGCGTCCGCCATGGTGAAGGGGACGTCCAGGATGCGCGCCAGAGTCTGCGCCAGCAGCGTCTTCCCCGACCCGGTGGGACCAACCAGCATGATATTCGACTTGGCGATCTCGATGTCGTTGTTCTTCTGCCCGTGCGCCAGTCGCTTGTAGTGGTTGTGCACCGCGACCGAGAGCACCCGCTTGGCGTGGTCCTGGCCGATCACGTAGTCGTCCAGCACCTTGCAGATCTCGCTCGGCGTCGGCACGCCGTCGCGCGACTTCACGAGGTGCGTCTTGTGCTCCTCGCGGATGATGTCCATGCAAAGCTCGACGCATTCGTCGCAGATGAACACCGTCGGCCCGGCGATGAGCTTGCGCACCTCATGCTGGGACTTGCCGCAGAACGAGCAGTACAGAGTGTTCTTCGAATTGCCAGACTTGCTCATGCGCACTCCTGCCCCGGACTCGCTTGGAGCCAGGGGAAGACATTACCCCCCGTCAGCCGGAAGGAACAAGGACCACGACCGGTCACCCCACGATTGCCGCGCCCTGCCGCAACGGCGGTGGAGGTTACCGGCCAGCGTGTTTTCGACCGGCAGCGGTAATATCGGCCGGATGGGGTTCGAGCGACGGCCTAGGTTCGGCCGCCAATCTCCTCCAAAATCGCGCGATTTTCAACCACCGCATCGACCAGGCCAAAATCCCGGCTCTCCTCGGCCGACATGTAGGTGTCGCGTTCCAGCTTGCGTTCGATCGCCTCGATCGGCTGCCCTGTGTGGCGGACATAGATCTCGTTGAGCCGCTTCCGCAGGGTGAGAATCTCGCGCGCCTGGATCTCGATGTCGGTCGCCTGACCCTGAGCGCCGCCCGAGGGCTGGTGAACCATGATCCGTGCATTCGGCAGCGCATACCGCTTGCCCTTGGCCCCGGCGGTCAGCAGCAGGCTCCCCATCGAGGCCGCCTGGCCGATGCACACGGTGGAGACCGGGCTGCGGACATACTGCATGGTGTCGTAGATCGCCAGCCCCGCCGACACAACGCCGCCTGGGCTGTTGATATAAAAGGATATATCCTTGTTCGGGTTCTCCGATTCCAGGAACAGCAGCTGCGCGCAGATCAGCGCGCTGACCTGGTCGAACACCGCCCCGGTCAGGAAGATGATCCGTTCCTTCAGCAGGCGGGAATAGATGTCGTAGGCGCGCTCGCCCCGCGCGGTCTGCTCCACCACCATCGGCACGAGCGTGTTGTCGTAGATTTCGACCGGATCCCGATCCGCCATGTTCGCCACCTTCAAGCCAGAGAGGGCCACATAGATAAGCGGGTTGCGGCCGGACTCCAACGGGCCAGACGGCCAGTAGCCAAGAAAGCCGGCGGCGTTCCGCTGCACCGACCGCGACCGGCGGGCCCTGGCGTCGTTTCTTGCAGAACCGTGGAGCTACGCTGCCGGTGGCTCGCTGGCCGGCTCGCCGGCCGCCTCCTCCTCGGGGCGACGACAGCTGGGGCGACGACAGCGTCCTCCGCCTTGGGCGGCGCCGCGGCGACGGCAGCGTCGTCCGCCCTGGCCAGCTCCTCGGGGGTGACGATCGTGTCTTCCACCTTGGCCAGTTCCAGCACGAAGTCGACCACCTTCTCCTCGTAGATCGGCCCGCGCAGCGTGTCGCTGGCGCGCGGGTTCTGGCGGAAGAACTCCATGATCTGCTGTTCCTGGCCCGGATAGCGCATCGCCTCCATCCGCATCGCCCGCGCCATCTCGTCGGGCGCCACGGTGATGCTGTTCACCCGGCCGATTTCGCCCAGCAGCAGGCCAAGCCGCACCCGGCGCTCGGCGATGCCCCGGTACTCCGCCTTCAGCGTCTCATCGTCCTTGTCCTTGTCGTCATCGTCGAGCCGGCCTTCCTTCCGGTCGGTCTCCAGTCGCTGCCAGATCTGGCTGAACTCCTGCTCCACCATGCCCTCCGGCGAGGCGAACTTCGCCACCTCCGCCAGCTTGTCCAGCAGCTCACGCTTCAGCCGGAGCCTGGACATCTGGTCGTACTCGCCCTGGAACCGCCCTGTCACGGCCTCGCGCATCGCCGGCAGGTCGTCGAAGCCAAGCTTCTTGGCCAGCTCGTCGTCCAGCTCCGGCACCACGGAACGGCTCAGTTTCTTGGCGTTGATCTCGAAGGTGGCCGGCTTTCCGGCCAGGTTCGGCGCGGCATAGTCCGCCGGGAAGGTGACCTCGATCGTGCGGGTTTCGCCCGGCTTCATGCCCTCGAGCTGCTCGGCAAAGCCGGGGATGAAGCCCTCCCCGCCAACATCGACCGCGATGTCGTTGCCGGTGCCGCCGGGGAATTCCACTCCATCGACCCGCCCGACATAGTCGACGGTCAGCACTTCGCCCTGCGCCGCACCGCGCTCGCCCAGCTCTTCGGCCGTGAGCTCCACCAGCTCCCGATTGCGCCGGGCGACGTCGGCCAGCGTCTTGTCCACCACGTCCGGCGCCGGCTCGGCCTTCAGGCGGGTCAGGCTGATCGCGCCGAAGTCGGGCAGCGCGATCTCCGGCAGCAGTTCGAGCTCGACCTTGAATTCGAGGTCCTTCGCCGCGCCGCCCGCCACGTCGACGCTGAGCAGGTCGACCTTCGGCTGCTGCGCCGGTCGCAACCCCCGGTCGCTCAGCACCTGCTGCGTGGCCTCGCTGACCGATTCCTCGAGCACCTCGGCCGTCACCGCAGTGCCATAGCGCTGGCGGACCAGCGTCAGCGGGACCTTGCCCGGCCGGAAGCCGGGCAGCCTCAGGGTCTTGCCAAGGTTCGTGAAGCGGGCGGTGCGCTTGCTCTCGATGTCGGAGGCAGGCACCACAACAGTGTAGGCGCGCTTGAGCCCCTCGGAGAGCGTTTCAGTGACCTGCATCGTTCAACCCTGTCCTTGCGCCTGCCATTGGGCACGCCTGCCAGTGGTGCGGGCGGAGGGATTTGAACCCCCACGGCTTGCGCCACCAGAACCTAAATCTGGCGTGTCTGCCAGTTCCACCACGCCCGCGCCCGCATGCGGGACGATACCCGGCCGTTCCAGGCGCGAGCGCGGGGCTTTACCGCACGCCGTAGGGCACGACAAGCGCCGGGCGGCCAGGCCTTTGGGGCGATCGGGGGGCCAGACGCGCTCGGGGTTTCACCCCGAACCCCACCAGAGGCGCTGCCTCTGGACTCCGCCAAGGGCCGAGCCCTTGGAACCCTTCACTTCAGTATGGGATCCCAAAGGCTATGCCTTTGGTGGGGGTCCCGGGGGCAACGCCACCGGGCGGGTTTCAGGGCAGAGCCCTGAGCACTTCACCTTCGCCCGAAGGCCCTGGCCAGACCTTGGCTGGTTCCGCCCGTATGGATCAATTTATAGGTTATCCGCAAGATCACCGCTCCGGCCGTTTGACCACGGCGCACGCCGGTGACAATAGTTCGTCGCGGTCTCTAATGTCCCGAGCCATGGCCTTGCACAATATTCGTCCTGTTCAACGACCCGCCCCGATGGCAGCCCCGACCCACCCATGGTAGCTTTGTTTCGATCGATATCATTTCGTAGGTGTCTCCATGGCCCAGGCTAGCCGCACCAACGGCAAGGGCCGATCGCGCCCCCGAACGACCAACGGCGCGCACGAGCAGACCGACAGCGGCACGCCGGCGCGCGACTACAGTATTGCCGCGGTCGGCCGCGCCCTCGACCTGCTGGAGGCGCTCTCGCGCATCGGACCCGCGCCCCTCGCGACCCTGGCAAGCGCAGCCCGATGTACCCGCACCGCCGGGTTTCCGCCTGCTGCGGACACTCGAGGCGCGCGGCTTCGCCATCCAGGACGAGGCGCGTGGGATGTGGCGGCTCGGCGCGCGCTGGGGCGTCTTGGGGCGGGCGGCCGTTGAACAGGGCGCGCTTGCCGCGACGGCCATGCCGTTCCTGGCCGCGCTCGGCAAGACCAGCGGCGAGAACGCCTATCTTCGCGTCCGCGACGGCCTCGAGAGCGAGACGGTCGCGATCTTCCAGACCGATCCGGGGCTCCGCGTCTACAGCGAGGTCGGCAAGCGCCAGCCGCTGCATGCCGGCTCCAGCCGGCTGCTGCTGGCACACGCGCCGGAAGCGGTGCAGACCCAGGTGCTGGCCCAGCGCCTGCCGCGCTTCACCCCCGCCACCCGCACGGATGCCGCCTGGATCGCCGCCGACCTGCAGCGGATTCGCGCCCGCGGATATCTGTTGACCACCGACGAGGTGATTGCCGGCGCCGCCACGGTGGCCGCTCCGGTACGGGATGCCTCCGGCCAGGTCGTGGCCGTGCTGTCCGTCAGCGCGCCGACGATGCGCATGCGCCCGCCGAGGCCACGGGCACTGCTGCCGATCGTGCTGGACACCGCCGTGAAACTGTCGCACGTCCTGGGAGCCCCCGTCGGCGAACCCGCGGTCGGGCAGACCGACACCGCCAGAAAGGGCACCGCGTCCGGGACATCCGGCCAGGATGCCATGGCGGCCAGCCCGGTCCTCGCCTCCCCCGGACCCCATTCCATCTTCCGCTGAGCGCTCACGCCATCCGGGTCGTCGGTACCGACATTACTGCGCGGCCACGGCGTGCCTGGCACGTGCGGCATCGTCCTGGCGCACACGGGCCACTGCCGCCTCGCCACCACTGGTGACATTGTACAGATCCAGCGTGTCGAGTTCGTCCGCAAGCGGCGGCGCGATGGCGAGATCGGTGTAGGTCCAGCGGTCCGGCGCCTTCAGCACCTGCTTCAGCGTGCGCATGGCGCTGCGATAGACCGACAGATAGCGGCAGGCCTTGACCACCGTTTCGGCGAAATAGCGCGGATAGAACACGAACCGGCTCTCGATCGGCATCCCGTGCCGGCGGTCGCGGCGGAATTTCAGGCGGAACGCGCCGCCCTCCAGCGGATGCACCGCCTCGAACAGGATCATGAGGTTGAACCACAGGATCGTCGTCAGCGCCGTCCCGGGCCGCCCAAGCTTATGGGCCGCGGCGCGGCGCAGGATCGTGCGCACGTGCTCGGGCGTATAGTAGTTCAGCCAGGCGGCGCGATACGCCTGCTCCCACTCCGTCGTCCGACATGCGCGCATGGTGCGTGACGCGATGGTTGAGGTCGTACTTGTTGAGATCGGGATCCATCCAGGCGCCCTTCGTCCAGAGCACCTTGTGGTCCTCCGATCCCGGCAGCGGGGTCAGGAAAAAGAATTCCAGGATGTCGAGCGGCAGTTCGCGCTTGATGATCTCGACGTCGCGGAGGATCGATTCCTTGGTGTCGCCCGGAAAGCCGATGATGTAGCCGGCATAGGTGATGGCGCCGTGCTCGCGCCACTGCTGCAGCATGTCGCGATATTCGGTGATGCGGTTCTGCCGCTTCTTCGCGGCCAGCAGGTTTTCCGGGTTGATGTTCTCGAGCCCGATGAACACCCGCCGCACGCCGGCGCGCGCCGCCTTCTCGATGAAGTTCGGGATGCGGTGGCACAGCGTGTCGACCTGGATGGTGAAGCCGATGTTCAGGCCTTCCTCGCGCAGCGCGATCATCCGGTCGAACAACGGCTCCCAGTGACGGTTGCGCGCGAAATTGTCGTCGGTGATGAAGAAGCGCTTGATGCCCTGTGCGCAGTTCTCGCGGATGATGCGCTCCAGGTCGTCCGGCGAGCGGAACCGGCTCTTGCGGCCCTGCACGTTGATGATGGTGCAGAACGAGCACTGATACGGACAGCCGCGGCCGAGATCGATGCTGGAGAGCGAGCCGGAGGTGCGGCGGACATGCTGGCGCGGCAGGATCGGCGGCGGCTCGCCCTGCAATGACGGCAGGTCGTCCATGTGGTTGTAGAGCGGCGCCAGCGTGCCGGCCCAGGCGTCGCGCAGCACGTCGTCGAGTCGCCCCTCCTCGGCTTCGCCGGCGAAGAAGGTGATGCCCAGCGCCTGTGCGGCGACCATTTCCGGCGGCATCTCCGGCAGCATGGCGAGGCAGCCCGAGATATGAAAGCCGCCGATGGCAACCGGAAGTCCGGCCGCCAGGAACGGCCGCGCCAGGTCGACCGCGCGGTGAAACTGGTTCGACTGCACGCCGACCAGCGCGATCAGCGCCTTGCCGCCGGCGCGGGCGATGTCGCGGATGATGCGGTCCGGCCGCACCCGGCGGTTGGTTTCGTCATAGGTGTGCAGATTGATCGCGATGCCGGGGCCGAGCACTTCGCGACGCTGCGCGTCCTCCGCGAGCCCGTTCAGGCAGGCCAGCGTGTTGGACGGAATGGCGGAGCGAATCCACTGGATCGGATAGCCGTCATCGTCGTAGTGCGACGGCTTGATCATGACAAAATGGAAAATGTCCGCCGAGTCGGTTGCGTGTTCCGCTGTTGTCGCCATTCGTGCCCCGCGGCATCACGTGTGCCGTGGTCACGTTAGCATAACTTTGCGCGTGCAAGCCAGCAGCCGCGTTGGTACGGATGTCGCCGGCGGGATCAGGGGTTTGCGGGGCGGATGCATTGCGGATCGCCTGGCATGTCATGCCGCCGATCCTGATCAGCGGTTTCGCGGTGCTGTTGCTCTTCTATGGCGGGGTGGCGTGTTCGTGCTGATCGTATTCTGTCCCTGTGCACGATTCCGCTGCACCACAGACCCGCACCCGCCGTCGCCAGCATCGACCGCGTCCGCAGGTGGCAAGCAAGAAAGGTTTTAACACGGAGGAAACAGGGAGGACCACGGAGGTCACGGAGAAGGAAGTTCATGCGCTGCGCGCAGGCGTCTCGAGGGGCGCAGCGCGTGGTGAGCAACCGTTCTCAGACGCGATGCATCGAATTGTTCCTGCTCCGTGGCCTCCGTGGTCCTCCCTGTTTCCTCCGTGTTAAAAACCTTCTGGTGTCTTCGGCGGCAACTGCCTCGTATGGAGCCTCTTGCGAAAACACGCTACATCCCGGTTCCTGGCGAGAGGCAGGTCAAGCGGCTTCATGCGCCAGACCGTGCTGCGCGTGAGACGCGGCAGTACGGCCTGTGCGTCGTCCAGATGCTGCGGCGTGGCTTGTCGTTTCTGCGCCGTCCCGGAGACCGTGTCAGTGGATCAGCGTGCCGCCGCGCGCAATGGCGCCCTGCCGACTGTCGCTGTGTCGCGCGAGCCCGGGCTGACGCTCGGCACCAGCCGCACTGGTCGCTCCGACTTGCGGTGCGAACCGGAGCCGTTCACCAAACTCAAGGACGGCATCGGCTGCACGGGGCGAGCCACTTTGCGGGGCAAACCGGAATCGTCCAACGCGCACGGAAGCCTGCCTTCCCGGTAGCCGTCGAGCTCGAAATGGCGTTGCGCGGACTCCACCGTTCCACTGCGCACGCTCTCGGCGACATCGGGGTTTTGCAGCAGATACCACTGCTCATCGACGACGATATGAAACGGAGGGCGCCCCTCGAAATATCCGTGCTCGACAAAATGCTGCCTGGCGGACTTGATGGTTCCGGATTCGACGGCCTGCGCGATATCGGGATTCTGCGCGAGATACCAGGTCTCATCGATGTCGATGCCGGCGAGCAGAAGGCGCAGCACATCCAGGAAATCCTCATACAATCCCGTGACAGTCGCGCCCTCTTTGGATTTGCCAACCGTCAAGAAATCCCTGACGGTCGAATATGGTGGAACGTAGTGCACAATGGCCTCCGGTTCGATACGTATCTGTGAGTTGTAACCTGATAGTGGGTGGAAATGACGCTGCCGCCGAGTTGAGCGCTAACCTATCTGCTGCCAGCCAGGTTCATGTTGGTCCGTCCACTCACCAATCACTAAAGTTACTTTAACGGAACATGTCTCAATTTGCAAGCGGACAGGCACTGCCGGCGACGGAACATGACGCACGCGCCGACGGCTGCGCGCCTGGCCGTCCGGTGCCTGGGAAACGACGAAGCCGAGCAGCTGACGGCACCGGATCCAAAGGGGCGGCGGTTTGCACGGCGCCGATGGCCGCGATGGTCCCCGAGCTACGCCGTGGTGAGCGTAGTCTATACCTCGGCCCGCTTGGCTTCGTCGAGCAGCGCGGGCACGCCCTCGGTAATGGTGTGGATGCCAAGCACGCTGGTCAGTTGAAGCACCTCCATGATCTCCGCCACCGTCGCGCCATGGCCGAGCGCATTCCTGATATGCGTCCGCAGGCCGGGCAGATAAAGATGCGTGGTCGCCGCGTCGATCGCGATATAGATCAGCTCGCGGATTTTCCCTCCCAGCGTGCCGTGCTGCCATGGCACCGACGAAAGCCGGGAGTAGGCGTCGAAGAACTCCGGCGAGTGCTGCAGCAATTGCTCCCACACCGGATTCCAATAGCCGCGGTTGGCGACGAATTCCTGCTTGAGCTTCTCCTGTTCCGCGCTCAGTGGGCCGTCCTTGACCTGACTGCCGCGACCGGACTTGCGCAGCTCGTCGATCAGGATCGGCAGTCCGGTCGACATCGTGTGAATGCCGAGCACCGAGACGATCTGCAGCACCTCCATCACCTCGTCGCGCGTCGCACCCTGTTGCAGCGCGTTGGCGATGTGGATGCGCGTGCCGGGATTGTAGAGATGCGTCGTCGAGGCATCGATCGCGACGTAGATCAGTTCCTTGATCTTCGGCGGCAGCGTGCCGTGCTTCCAGGGCACCGAGGAGAACGCGCTGTACGCCTCGAAGAATTCCGGCGACAGCTCCAGCACGCCGTCCCACAACGCGCTCCAGTAGCCGCGTGCGGCGATGAAGTCGTCTTTGAGCTTCTGCCGCCGCGGGTCGAGCTCGGCCATTGTTGTTCCCTTCCGGTCGATACAGTCAGCGTCGGCAGGAAGCGTCTGCGAAGTCAAGACGCACGGGTGGTTCGAGGTGGGTCGTGTGCTCACCTCTGCCGTCAGGCCGCGAGGCGCGCGCGTCACGACGCAAGGGTCAAGGTGTGCCTGACGCCGGGAGACCGAATGGACGCGCGCACTACTGCTGTGGTCGCTATCCGCCCCGGGCCGCGCCTGATCGGCCGCGCGCGCGAGCAACGAACGATGCGGCGGAAGCAAACCCGGGGGGTTTCCGCCCTACCCGGCCAGCAGCGCCTGTGCGCAGGCATCCAGGATCGCATCCGTGTCGATGCCATACTCCCGATACAGGTCGGGAATATCGCCGCTCTGGCCGAAATGGTCCGGCCCGAGCGGAACCACGCGCTGGCCGCGCACGCTGCCCAGCCAGGCATGCGTCGCCGGATGCCCGTCCAGCACGGTGACCAATGCCGCCCCGGGCGCGAGCGGCGCCAGCACCCGCTCGATATGCGACAGGTCACCCTGGGTGCCGGCCCGGCGCGCACGCAGCGCGGCGATCCAGCCGGCATGCAGCCGGTCCGGACTGGTGATGGCGAGCAGCCCCGCGCCCGGGTCTTCCGCCTGCAGTTCGGCGAAGGCGGCCACGGCCTCCGGCGCGACCGGACCCTGATAGCCGACCGCGATGCGCGCCCCCGGCGCCGGCGGCACCACCCAATGCGCTCCCGCGATCACCGCATCCTTGTCGAGCGCGCGCGCGGGCTGCTCGAGCTGGCGGGTGGAAAGCCGCAGCCACACCGATGACCCGTCGGCGCGCTGCATGTGATCGAACGCGTGACGCAGCATGATCGCCAGTTCGTCCACATGCGCCGGCTCGAAGCTCGCCAGGCGGTCGGCGGCCATGCCGATCAGCGGCGTGTTGACCGACTGATGCTGCCCGCCCTCCGGCGCCAGGGTCAGTCCGGACGGCGTGGACACCAGCAGGAAGCGGGCATCCTGGTAGCAGCCGTACAGCAGCGCATCGAGGCCGCGGTTGACGAACGGGTCATAGACCGTGCCGACCGGCAGCAGCCGCGCACCGGTCATCGCCGGCGTCAGCCCCGCGGCGCCGAGCAGCAGAAAAAGGTTCTGCTCGGCGATGCCGAGTTCGATGTGCTGGCCCTTGGGCGACATGCCCCAGCGCTGCGCGCTCGCCAGCTTGGCATCGCGGAACACGTCGTTGCGCGTGTGGCGATCGAAGATGCCGCGCCGGTTCACCCACGGCCCGAGATTGGTCGACACCGTCACGTCGGGCAGGTGGTGACGATATGCTCGGCCAGCGCCTTCAGCTCCCCCTGGCCGCGGCCGATCTCGGCGAGGATGTCGCCGAACCCCGACTGGGTGGACAGTCTCCGTCCGGCAAGCTGCGGCGTCGGCAGCACGGCCGGGACGGCGACCAGCGGCGCGGTCAGCGCACGGCCCTGCGGCGTCAGCGGCGTCGCGAACGGACACGCATCGAGGAACTCGCGCAGGTCTTGCTCCGCCACGTCGAGCCCCTCGAACAGGTCCCATTCGTGGCCGGGCCGGATGCCCATCGCGGTGCGGAACAGCTCCATCTGCTCCTTGGTCATCAGGCCGGCGTGGTTGTCCTTATGGCCGGCGAACGGCAGTCCCATGCCCTTGATCGTGTAGGCGATGAAGCATGTCGGCTGGTCGCCATCGGCCGCGGCCTCGCGCAGGGTCTCGATCATCGTCTCGATGTCGTGGCCGCCGAGATTGGTCATCAGCGCGCCGAGGTCGTCGTCGGACAGCGTGTCGATGATGGCGCGCGCCTTCGACCGCCCCAGGTCGGCCAGCAGCGCCTGACGCCAGGACGCGCCGCCCTGGAAGGTCAGCGCGGAATAGAGCGAGTTCGGGCAGTCGTCGATCCAGGCGCGCAACGCCTCGCCGCCCTCGCGCGCGAACGCGGCCTCCAGCCGGCGGCCGTATTTGATGGTGACGACATTCCAGCCCATGTCGCGGAACAGGCCCTCGATGCGGCCGAACAGCCGGTCGGGAACCACGGAATCAAGGCTCTGGCGGTTGTAGTCGATGATCCACCAGAGATTGCGGACGTCGTGCTTCCAGCCCTCGAGCAGCGCCTCGTAGATGTTGCCCTCGTCCAGTTCCGCGTCGCCGGCGATGGCGATATGGCGGCCGGGCGGCAGGTCGGTGCGGCCGAGCCCGTGCAGGCGCACATAGTCGGCCATCAGCGCGGCGAACGTGGTCATCGCGACGCCAAGCCCGACCGAGCCGGTGGAGAAATCCACCTCCGGCCCGTCCTTGACCCGCGACGGATACGACTGCACGCCGCCAAGCTGGCGCAGCCCCTGCATCTTCTCGAGCGTCTGCCGGCCGAACAGGTAGTTGATCGCGTGGAACACCGGCCCGGCGTGCGGCTTCACCGCGATGCGGTCCTGCGGTCGGGCGATCTCGAAATACAGCGCCGCCATGATCGAGATGACCGAGGCGCAGGACGCCTGGTGCCCGCCCACCTTCAGCCCGTCGCGGTTGGGCCGGATGTGATTGGCGTTGTGGATCATCCACGACGACAGCCAGAGCAGCTTCTTCTCGACAAGCTTGAGGATCCGCAGCCGGTCGGAGCCGGCACGCAGGCGAGGCCGGTCACGATGCCGGTCGGCGTATCCATCATTCACCCATGCTCAGCGGGAAAGGCGATGCACATTGGTCAGCTCGACGCCGAAATACACCCGCTCCAGATCGATCTGAAACCCAACGGCCTCGAAGTGGAGGATATCATCCGGCTGGGTCAGCGTCTCCCACGACCATCCTTCGTCCGTGCGACGATAATGCTCGACCCGCATCTGGTCCTCGTAAACCAGCACGATTATCGCCTTCCCTTCGCCTCAGCTCCATCCCCGCGCCAGCTTGCGCACCGTGGTGGACGCGTTGCGCTTGCCCTCGCCGGCATAGTCCTCGTGCCAGTCCTCGATCTTCGCCGGATCGTACAGGTAGTTGACCATCAGCGTGGCGCTTTCCTTGGCGCCCTTCTCCGAGGTGTCGCCCAGTCATGTTGATCCGCTCCACGCGCGCGCCGTTCGACAGATGGAAATGCGCCACCGGATCGCGCGCCCGCTTGCCGCCATTCGACTCGACCAGCAGATAGCGCGCGCACAGCCGCACCAGCACCGGTTCCACCGTCTTGCGCAGCCCCACCTCGCGCCACCAGCCGCGCTTCGCCATGATCTTCGCCAGCGCCTGGTAGCCCGACGGCGCCGGCATTGCCGAACTGCAGGCTGGCCGCCTCCTCGTCCGACAGCAGGCCCGGCTGGTCGGCGGCGATCTTCTCGTCCAGCCAGCGCGCGAAAGCCCGGGAATCGGCGACAGCGTCGCGAACGTCTTCAGATTGCGGAATTCCGGCGACAGTTCCTCGACCACGCGCTTGATCAGGAAATTGCCGAAGCTGATGCCCGCCAGCCCCCGCTGGCAGTTGCTGATCGAGTAGAAGATCGCGGTATCCGCCTCGCGCGGATCGAGCAGCGGCGCCTTCTCGTCGAGCAGACGCTGCACGCTGCCGGCCAGCCCCTTCACCAGCGCCACCTCGACGAAGATCAGCGGCTCGCCCGGCATGCGCGGATGGAAGAACGCGTAGCATCGGCGATCGGAATCCAGCCGGTTCTTCAGGTCGCGCCAGGAGCGGATTTCGTGCACCGCCTCGTAGCCCACCAGCTTCTCCAGCAGTGCGGCGGGACTGTTCCAGTCGATCCGCTGCAGCTCCAGGAAGCCGATATCGAACCACGGCGCCGAGCAGCCCGCGCAGATCCGCCTCCAGCGCCGCCAGCAGCTTGTCGTCGCGGCGCATCTTCAGCAGGAAGCCGCGCAGATCGACCAGGAATTTCCGCCCGTCCGGGATCGTGGTGAACTGCGTCAGCAGCCTGAGCCGCGGCGGCTCCAGCGCACGGCGCAGCGCCGCCTTCGCGGTGGCGCGTTCGGCCGGGTCGGTCGCCGCCTGCACCGCGCCATAGGCCGTCGCCACCGCGTCGGGATCGGAATCGAAGCTGGCCAGGGTGCGCAGGAATTCCTTGCGCCCGGCTTCGTCCAGCCTCAGGTAGGTCTCGGCCAGCTTGGCCGCGCGATTGCGCGCGCTCACCTCGCCGCCACGACCGGCCAGACACGCGCGCATCTGGCGCGGTGATCGACGTCGTCCTGCACCCCGGCACGCCATGTCGCGCCACACCGTGGTGATGCGGCGAATGGCCCGGTCGAGCAGACCGGGGACGGCGATGTCGCTCATGCAGGCGTTTCCTCGCGTTTGGCGGCGATCATAGTGACCTGCGTACCAAATGTGGCTCACAAGTTGTCGCCGCAAGCGCAGGCGTGAGTGCGGGCAGCAGGTCCTCGGCCACGAGCCCCGGGCCGGCGAGCACCGCCGCGCGACCATGCAGGAAGGCCCCGGCCGCGGCGGCGTCCCACGCAGCCATCCCCTGCGCCAGCAGTCCCGCGATCAGACCGGCCAGCACGTCGCCCGCGCCGGCGGTCGCCAGCCAGGGCGGCGCAGAGGCATTGATCGCCACCTTGCCGTCGGGGGCGGCGATGATCGTGTCGGCGCCCTTCAGCAGCACGACGGCACCGGTGCGTGCAGCGGCAGCCCGCGCCGCGGCGAGCCGATCCGCGCCGATGCTGCCGAAGGTGCGGGCAAATTCTCCCGCGTGCGGCGTCAGGACAGCGGCGCCGCGCAGCGCATCGGGATCGCCGGCGAATGCGGAGAACACATCGGCATCCGCGACGACACACCGGCCGGCAGCCAGCAGCACCGGCAATGTTGCGCGCGCCGCCTCCGGCCCCAGCCCGGGTCCGCACACCCAGACATGTCGCCGCGGGTCGTCGAGCAGTTCGCCCAGCGCCGCCTCGCTGACCAGGACGCCCGGCGAGCCCGACCGATAGACATCGCCGCGCCCGCCGGCGGCGATCGTCACCAGGCCGGCGCCCGCCACGCCGCGCCGCGTCGGCCGCCAGCCGCGCCGCCCCGGTCATGGTCGCGCCGCCCGCCACGGTGACATGGCCGCGCGAATATTTGTGCGCATCGGCCTCGGGCGTCGGCACGTGCCAAAGCTCCGGCAGGTTCACGAAGCTGCGCGCCGGCATCTGCTGCAGAACGGCCCGGGGCATGCCGATATCGGCGAGCACGATCTCGCCGCACCGCACGCGGCCCGGCAGCAGGAGATGCCCGGGCTTCAGCCGGAAGAACGAGACCGTCAGTTCGGCCTCGGGCGCATATCCGCGTACCGCGCCGGTCGCGCCGTCGAGCCCGCTCGGCACATCGATCGCCACCACGCGCCGGGCGGCACGCAGCGTGTCGGCGACGACGCCGTCCACATCGCGCGCAAGGCCCGCGCCGAACACGGCATCGACCACCAACGCCGCGCGCTGTGCCTCGGCTGGGGCAAACGGCGCCGTTGGTCCGTGCCATCGCGAAGCGGCATCGGCCGCGTCGGAACCCGCGCGCGGTGGCGCCAGTGCCGCAAGCGTGACCGGCCAGCCGGCCTGCTGCAGCAGCCGCGCCGCCACATAGCCGTCGCCGCCGTTGTTGCCTGGCCCTGCGAGCACAAGGGTCCGGCATGGGCGGAACCGCGCCCGGACGGCGCGCGCCACCGCCCTGCCCGCATTCTCCATCAACGTCGGACCAGGGACGCCGAGCGATGGCGACGCAGCATCGGCATGCGCCATTTCATCCGGCGTCAGTAGCGCCGTTCGACCCGCGAGCGAGAACACCCAATTGGGATCAAATGTCACGGACTGGCTCTGGCTAACGCCGGCGGGACCACCTTCGCGAAAATGCCGCCGTCACGCGGCAGGCACCGGCGCCGTCTGGGGGGACTCGAAATCAGCCGAGGGTGGCAAGCGCTTCCTCGTCTGTCGGGAATCGGCCGGTCGCCTTCTTGGAGTAGGCAAGCCTGCCATCCACCGTGATCTCGAAGACGCCGCCGCCAGACCTGCGCAAGGCAACCTGAGCACCTGGCATCCTGGCGAGCATCGTGTCCCGCACCGCACGGGCGCGCGGTTCGTAGCCTCACATTCCGCAGTATTCGATTTCGATCTGCATCCCTGTCATCTCCTGCATGGCAACCACGGCAGCGTGGCACTTGCGGCCGGAGGCGGCAAGCAGGGGTTCGTCATCGGGTGAAGCTGAAGCGCTCAGGGCTCTGCCCTGAAACCCGCCCGGTGGCGTTGCCCCCGGGACCTCCACCAAAGGCAGAGCCTTTGGGATCCGATTCTAAAGTAATGGGTCCCAAGGGCTCGGCCCTTGGCGGAGTCCAGAGGCGGAGCCTCTGGTGGGGTTCGGGGTGAAACCCCGAGCCTGCCCATGTGGCGAATTGATCCCCGATCGGGCACACTGCGGCCCCATGAGCGAACACCGCATCGTCCCCGTCATCCTCTCCGGCGGCTCCGGCACGCGGCTCTGGCCGGTTTCGCGCGAGAGCTTCCCCAAGCAGCTGTGGCCGCTCGTGTCGGACCGCACGCTGCTGCAGGAGACGGCACTGCGGGCGCATGGCGACGGCTTCGCCCCGCCGGTGGTCGTGTGCAACCAGGAGCACCGGTTCCTGATCGCCGAACAGCTCCGCGCCGTGGGCATCGGCAACGCCCGCATCGTGCTGGAGCCGGTCGGGCGCAACAGCGCACCCGCGGTCGCTGCGGCCGCCGCGCTCGTCGCGGAAGACGACCCCGACGCCATCCTGTGGATGCTGGCCGCCGACCACGTGATCGCCGATACCGCCTCGCTGACCCGCAGCTTCACGGCGGCAGCGGTGGCGGCGCGCGCCGGACGCGTGGTGACATTCGGCATGCGTCCGACCGCGCCGGAGGTCGGCTACGGCTATATCGAGATCGGCGCCGCCCTGGACGATGCGCCAGGCGTGTTCGCGGTCGCCCGCTTTATCGAGAAGCCGGACGCGGCAACCGCCTCCCGCCTCGCCACCGATCGGCACCATCTTTGGAACTCGGGCATGTTCGTGTTCACCGCGCGGACGCTGCTCGACGAAATGGCGACGCACGCGCCGGATGTGCTTCGTTGCGTGAGCCTCGCCGTGGCGGAGCGGCGCGAGGACCTCGACTTCATCCGTCTCGGCGTCGAGGCGTTCTCGGCCAGTCCCTCGATCAGCCTGGACTATGCCGTCGCCGAACGCACCACCCACGCCGCCGTCGTGCCGACCGATATCGGCTGGTCGGACGTCGGCAGCTGGGGTGCGCTGTGGGAACTGGGGTGCAAGGACGCGGATGGCAATGTCGCGGTCGGCGACGTGCTGCTGGAGAGCGCCCGCAATTGCTACGTCCGCAGCGACGGGATGCTGGCCGCGGTGGTCGGCCTGGATGATGCCGTCGTCGTGGTGACCGAGGACGCGGTCCTGGCGATGCATCGCGACCATGCCCAGGACGTGAAGAAGGTCGTCGACCGGCTGAAGGCGGCGGGCCGGCACGAGGCTGTCGCGCACAACCGTCTGTACCGTCCCTGGGGCTTCTTCGAGAGCCTGATCCAGGGCGAGCGCTTCCAGGTGAAGCGCCTTGTTATCGCACCCGGTCGCAAGCTGTCGCTGCAGAAGCATTTCCACCGCGCCGAGCACTGGGTCGTGGTGAACGGCAGCGCCCTGGTGACGCGCGACGACGAGACGCTGCTGGTGCGCGAGAACGAGAGCGTCTACCTGCCGCTGGGCTGCGTCCACCGTCTGGAGAACCCCGGGAAGATCCCGCTCACGCTGATCGAGGTGCAGTCCGGCGCCTATCTCGGCGAGGACGACATCGTCCGCCTGGACGACGTCTATAACCGCACATCGTCGGACTGACAGACCGACAGCATCTGCGCGACCCGGTGTGCCGTGGCGCGGATATGCGCCTCCGCCGGGAAATGCAGACCGTGGAACACCACGACAATGCCCACCACGACGATGGCGAGCCGCCGCACGTCGAGACCCGGGGGCGGCGGACCGGCCAGTCGCGGCAATGCCAGCGCACCGGCCAGGCCCACGATCGCGCCGAGCACGACCTCCGGCAGCGAATGGGCGCCGAGCACCATGCGCGAGACGCCGACGACGACCGCGGCGAGGACGGCCACGGGCAGCACGCTGGCGCGCCGGCGAAACAGGAGCGCGGCAAGACCGCCGGTGACGACCGCGGCGGCGGCGACGTGGCCGCTCGGTGTCTGGATATCGGGCGTGCCGAAGCTGTGCGAGCACGCCAGGAAGGTCAGCTTGAGCACCAGCATCGCGGCAAATGTCGCGACGACGGCCGTCACCCAGGCCGCCGCACCGCGTCGCCAGCCCTGAGCCAGCAACGCGATACCGATGGCGAGAACGAGCGGCAGGACGACAGCCTGATCGGCAAGATCGGTGATGAAGGTCACGAAGCGGAAATAACCCGGAAAATGGTTTCAGTTCCTTGAACAACTGCGCCAGCCGCGCGAGAGCGCACTCACATCTAGGTGGCGCGATGGACAAACTCCAGCCTTGACCGCGGCTTGATCGTGATCTTCGGCCATGCCATGCGGGATCGATTCGCGCAAATGAGCCAAAAAGGGGATGACGCCATGGCGTTTGATTTCAGCGCCAAGCATGCTGTGGTGTGTGGCGGCAGCCGCGGCATCGGGCGCGCGATCGCGCTGGGCCTGGCCGAAGCGGGCGCCGCCGTCTCGATCTGCGCGCGCGGTGCGGAAACGCTCGAGCGGACGCGCGGCGAGATCGCCAAGTTCGGCCACACCGCGCATGCCGGCGTCTGCGACCTCGCCGATGGCGGGGCGATCCGGCGCTACATCGGCGATGCGGCGCAGGCGCTCGGCGGGATCGACATCCTGGTCAACAACGCATCCGGGTTCGGTTCGGCGGACGACGAGGCCGGGTTGGTCGGTCAGCGTGGCGGTGGACATGATGGCGATCGTGCACGCCACCCAGGCCGCGCTGCCGTTCCTCAAGGATGCCAAGGGCAGCGTGGTGAACACATCGTCGATCTCCGCGCTGCGCACGGCGGCACGGCAGCCGCCGTACGGCGCGATCAAGGCCGCGGTGATGCATTACACGATGACGCAGGCGGCGATGTACGCGAAGGACGGCATCCGCGTGAACGGCGTGGCCCCTGGCTCGATCGAGTTTCCCGGCGGCGTCTGGGCCAGGCGGAAGGACGACAATCCGAAGCTCTACAACGCGATATTGCATTCCATTCCGTTCGGACGACTTGGCCATCCGGAGGAAGTGGCGAACGTGGTGCTGTTCCTCGCCTCGCCGCTCGCGTCCTGGATCACCGGCCAGACGATCGTCGTGGACGGCGGGCAGCTGCTGTAATACCGCCCGCTGCTCCGTCATGTCCGGCCATGACGGGATCCCGGCAGTTCAGGTCTTCGGCTGCGCCGCATAGGCGTCGGACAGGTACTTGACGATGGTGTTCGCAGTGTCGTCGTCGATCGGCGCACCATAGGCCTCGCGCATCTTGGCGACCTCCGCCTTCCAGGCGTCGGGCGTGAGAAACACCGAGTTCATCCTGATGTAGTTCAGCGTATGGCAGACGGAACAGCTGATCATGGCCGCATCCTGCCCGGGACCGGGCTTCAGCGTCACCGCCTCCTGCGCCAGTACGGGCACTGCGCACACCAGGGGCGTCGCGCCAAACAGCAGCGCAGCCAAAACCAAGCGGACCATGCGTGCCTCCCTATGCCACGGTCACGGCGACCTGTTGCGGCACGTTGTTGTGGTAGCCGGCGGCATTGAACTTCAGCTTGTCCACCTGCGTCTCGCCGGCATTGTTGGTGGCGCGCGAGGAAACGACGTAGTCCCCGGCAGGAAGCCTGCCTGTCGCGAATGTGAAGGCGCGAAAGGCAAAGCGGCCGAGATCCTTTTGGAGTTTCGCCGCCTGCCAGGTCTTGCCGCCATCGAGCGAGACCTCGACCTGGCTGATGCCGTGGCCGCGGTCCCATGCCACGCCCTGCACGGTGAAGCCGGAAGTGGTCAGGCGCGTGCCCTCGACGGGACCGGCGATCACCGAGTTCACCACCATCTCGGTGATCGGCCAGGCGGTCTTGTTGTCCTGCGTCGGAAACGGACGATCCACCCCGAACATGCCCGCCGGCACGCGATACGCCTTCTGCATCCAGAAGTTGTCGAGCGGCTTGGCGCTGAGCTGAATGCCGATGACGTGCTTCATCCAATAGGTCGCGGTCCAGCCGGGCACGATGATGCGCGCGGGATAGCCATTCAAATGCGGCAGCTTCTGGCCGTTCATCGACGTCGCGATGATCACTTCGTCGGCGAGCGCCTTGTCGATGGGCAGGCTCTTGCGAAAATCCGGTGTGGTCGGCAGCACTGCGCCGTCCGCGCCGTCCAGCCACACTTCCACCGCGTCCGATTTCACGCCGGCCTTGGCCAGCACATCCTTCAGGCGCGGCCCGCTCCACGCCGCACTTCCCATCGCGCCGTAGCCCCATTGCACGCCGGCGACATGCGGCGACGACAGGCCGCGGCGATTGCCCGAGCACTGACACACCGCGAGCACCTCGACCTGCGCGAAGTTCTTCTCCAGATCGTCGAGGCCGAGGGTGATCTGCCGTTCCGCTGCCTCGCCGCCGACGTTCAGCGACCAGTTGCCGAGGTCTGCCATCGGCGGGATATTTGCGAGGTGATAGCGGACGAAGAAATCTTCGTTCGGCGTGACCGCGGTGCGAAAAGCATCGATGGGCGTTTCGTAATTCGGTGGCCGGTCGGCGAGACGGATCAGCTTCTGCTTGCCCGGCAACGCTTCCAGCATCGCCTCCTCGCGCGTGCCATCGGGGAGCAGCGGGCTCATCCAGCGTGGCCGATCCATGGCGCGCGCCGGGCCTGCGGCCAGCGCCGCCGCACCGGCGCCCACGATCAAGTCTCGACGGTTCATCGAACGGCTCCCCTGGCATCCCGGACAATTGGGATGTGGTCGCGAAGCCCTAGCCCGCAAGACCAACATCGGCAACCGCCTGGTCTGCGAGCGAATTGTCCACGCAGGCTTCGAACGGAATGGCACGATCCAGTGCGCCGCCGGAGTGCATGGCCGCCTGGAGCCGTTCGAAGCCTTCGCGTTTGAGCACCGGATCCGGCGCGAAGACTTGGAGCTTGCGGTAGCGGTCGATTGCTGCGGCGAAGATCTCCGTTGCAACCGCGGGGAAGAATTCGCCCAGGGCGCGCGCAATGTCGCGTCCCGGTGTCGCTGCCATCCAACGCAGCGTCCGCATCATCGCCCGCGTCATCGCGAGCAGTTCATCGCGTCGCGCATCCAAGAGCGCGCGGCGCGTGACCAGCACCGTATAGGCGGTGAGCCCGCGATCGGCCGCGGCGTACCAAACGTGGCCTGCGCCGGATGCGATCAACTCCTCGGCATAGGGTTGGAATAGTTGCGCGGCATCAATCGAACCGGCGCGCAGCGCCGCCGCATTCTCGGCCATGCCCGGGCCGCTTGTCCGGGTCAAATGTCGCGGGATCGATGCCGGCGCGGCGCAGATCGTCCTGCAGGCACAGCCACGGCGTCGGCACCTCGGCGACCGACGCAAATCGCACGCCGGCAAGATCCGCAAAGCGAAAGTCCGGACGTGGCTCGCGGCCGACGACGAAGAACGGATCGCGTGCAATGACGTCGCAGAAGCACACGGTATCGGACGCCGGGTTCTGTGCATGGGTCAGCAGCACGCGCAATGGTCCGCCCCACATCACGTCGATCTCGCCCGCGCGCAGTGCGGCGGCCGTGCGCGCGGGGTCTGACGATGGCAGCAAAGATACATCGACGCCCTCGGACTGGTATGCGCCGATGGCGTGCGCGGCATAGAACGGCGCATAGAACAGTGCGCGAAAATTCTCCGAGAGTCGGATCGCCATCGGCATCCTCCCTTCCCTGTTCTGCTGGACATTGCTCGCGCGCATGGTAGGACCGCGATGCTGCGGCGACAAAGGAGGCCACCATGCGCATCGTTCTGATCGGCGTGTCGCACTGGCACACGCCGTTCTACCTGGACCCGGTACTGGCCATGCCGGACGTGTCGGTGGTCGGCGTCAGCGACCCCGACCTGTCTCGCGCGCAGGAGGTCGCTGCGAAGGCACGTTGCCCGGCGTTCACCGACTATCGCGAGATGTGTGCGCGACTGAAGCCGGACTTCGCGTTCGCGCTCGGCCGGCATTGCGACATGGCGGACGAAGCGCGCTTCCTGATCGATGAACGCATTCCGTTTGCAATGGAGAAACCCTGCGCCGTCACCGCGGCGGATGCGCATGACATCGCCGCTCGCGCGACGCAGGCCAACGTGTTCGCGGCGGTGCCGTTCGTGATCCGCCACAGCAGGCTGATCGACACGATCCGCGAGGTTGCCGCAGGCGAGGCCGTGCAATACGTCGTATTCAAATTCGTCGGCGGCATGGTCGACCGCTATCGCGAGCAGCGTGTCGAATGGATGCTGCACCGTGCCACTGCCGGCGGCGGCCCGCTGCTCAATCTCGGCGTGCATTTTCTCGACCTTTGCCGCGTGCTGTTGCCTGGCACGAAGCTGCAGGTCGTCGGGTCCGCGATGTCGAACAATTTCTCCGGGCTCGACATCGAGGACCACGCGGTCGTGCTGATGCGCGGTGGCGGCGCGACCTGCATGGTGGAGACCGGCTACCTCTATCCCGCGCCGAATTCGGTGTTCGACCTGCACTATTCGATCCGCACCGAAGGCCACTATTTCGCCGCGCGCGACAACCAGACGCTGGAAATACTCGACAATGCGCGCCAACGGGAGGTGCGGTCGATGCCGCTCACCAATTCGTTCTTCTATCCGACCTTCGTCCAGGACACGCTGCGCCGCCTCGCGCGCGGCGAAAAGCCGATCGCCGATCTCGCGGACATGGCGGCAGCGATGGACCTGGTCGATGCCGCCTACGCCGCCTCGCCGCTCACTCCGCCGGCAATGCCGCCGCGACGCCTTCCAAATCCACCGAGCTGATCTGCGATGCGTACCAAAAGCTGCAGGATACCGGCACCCAGGATCGTGATCGCCGCGCCGATCGCCAATGCAATGACAAACGAGCCGGTCACGTCGACCACGAATCCGGTGGCGATCGGCGAAACAGTGCCGCCGATATAGCCGCCGAAATTCTGGATGCTGGCAACCGACGTGCAATACGACTGCGGCGCAACCGCGGTGATCAGCGTCCATTTCCCGGCAATGCCAAGCGCCAGGAAATACATCGCGAGCGAGATGAACACGATCGCCTGGGTGCCGTTGCTCGCCGTCGTCGCCAGGACGGTGAACGCACCGGACGCCAGCAGGCCGATGATGCTCGGCAGCCGACGGCTCGCGACCAGTTCCATGCCGCGCGCGTTCAGCCGATCGGTGAACCAGCCGCCCGACCACGCGCCCAGGATCGAGCAGAACAGCGGAATCGAAGCCAGGAAACCGGTCTTCGCAATGCTGATGTGCTGCTGCATCTCGAGATACGCCGGCAGCCAGGTCTGGTACATCCACACCGCGTAGCCGGTGCAGAATGCGCCAAGCATCAGTCCCCACATCGATTGGAAACGGAACAGCCGACCCCAGTTGCGCATCTCCACCGCGCCCTCGGCGGCACGGTTGGTCGCGAGATACGCCTCGTCCTGCGGCTCGAGTTCGGTCTTCGCCGGATCGCGATACAATTTGAACCACACCAGCGAGCCAAGCACACCGACAACGCCCATGGTGATGAACATCACGCGCCAGCCGAATGCGAGCATCAGTCCGGTCAGCAGCGGTGGTGCGATGAACGGTCCGATGCTGCCGCCCGAGTTGTAAAGCCCGGTCGGGCGGCCGCGGTCCTTGCACGTGGAACCAGTCGCTGGTCACCCGCACCGCCGCCGGAAACGCCGGGCATTCCGCCGCGCCGAGCGCCACGCGCGCCCACAGCAGCTGCATGTAGGTGACTGCGAGCCCGCCCACTCCTTGCGCGATCGACCACAGGACCAACGCGACACCCACCAGGTAGCGCGGTCCCAGCCGGTCGAGGAAATAGCCGATCGGCACCTGGCACAGCGCATAGGTGATCGACCAGGCGGATTGCAGCGCGCCGATCGCCGTGGCGCTGATGCCGAACTCCTCGCGGATCTTGACGTTGCCGACGGCGAGCGTTGAACGGTCTATGTAGTTCAATGCGATCGCCGCGGTGACAAGCCCCACCGCGATCCACTGCATGCGGCGCATGCGTGGCGATATCGCCGAGACGGTCATGGTCTCTCCTCCTGCTCGGCGTGTCGCGCGGCGCCGTTTCTTCGAATGGTCGATTTCCGCACGAGAGCCGGCATGTGGCAAGTGAACCGGATGCGCAGTAGCGCTCGGGGTTTCACCCCGAACCCTGACCAGAGGCTCCGCCTCTGGACTCCGCCAAGGGCGGAGCCCTTGGAACCCGTTATTAAAAGTATCGGATTCCAAAGGCTCCGCCTTTGGTGGGGGTCCCGGGGGCAACGCCCCGGGCGGGTTTCAGGGCAGCGCCCTGACCCGATTGCCCTGATGCCGGATACCATCCCGTCATGCGCGCGAATTCTGCTGGAATCACGCGTCGCGGACGCCCATGTTGGCCGCAACACGGAGGAGTGAGAGCAATGGACGGCAGCGTATCGGACGGCGCGGGTCACACCGCGACATCGGTTGGTTCCCGTATCGACATCGTCTCCGATGCGATCTGCCCGTGGTGCTATATCGGCAAGCGACAGCTCGAACGTGCGCTGGCGCTGCTGGCAGCCGAGGGGCTGCACTTCTCCGTCCACTGGAACCCGTTCCAGCTCAATCCCGACATGCCGAAGGAAGGCCGCGACCGCATCGCCTATCGCGCGGTGAAGTTCGGCAGCGCGGAGCGGGCGCGCGAATTGGATGAACGTGTCGCTACGGCGGCGGCCGGTGTGGGCCTGCAGTTCCGCCAGGACCTGATGCTGCGGACGCCGAACACGCTCGATGCGCATCGGCTGATCTGGCTGGCCGGCAAGGAAGGCGTGCAGGACGCCGTGATGGAGGCGGTGTTCGCAGGCCTATTTCATCCAGGGCCGCGACATCGGCGACAGTGCCGTGCTGGCAGACTGCGCCGCGCAGGCAGGAATGGATCGCGCGTCGGTCGCCGACTTCCTCGCCGGCGATGTCGCGGCGCAGGAGATGCTGGCGGCCGACCGGGCTGCGCGCGAGGCGGACGTGAATGGCGTGCCGGCCTTTTTCCTCGACGGCTACAGCCTGTTCTCCGGCGCCATGCCGGCGGAGACCATGGCCGAGGCGCTGCGCAAGGGCCAGCAGATCCTGCGTCAGCGGGCGGCGTAGCCGGCGCATTCACCCACGGCCACGGTCGGCTATAGTCGGCGGAATTCAAGCGGGGAACACACCATGTCCAACGAGATGAAGCATCCGGAAACGCTGGCGCTGCACGCCGGATGGCGGCGCGATCCGGCGACCAATGCCGTCGCCGTGCCGATCTACCAGACCACGTCGTACCAGTTCGACAGCGCCGAACACGCGGCCAATCTGTTCGGCCTGAAGGAACTCGGCAACATCTACACCCGCATCATGAACCCGACGCAGGATGTGTTCGAGAAGCGCGTCGCGGCGCTGGAGGGTGGCGTCGCAGCGCTGGCGCTCGCATCGGGCCAGGCGGCGTCGGGGTTCTCGGTGCAGAACCTCGCGCGCGTCGGCGACAACATCGTCAGCTCCACCGATCTGTATGGCGGCACGTGGAATCTGTTTGCCAACACGCTGAAGGACCAGGGCATCGAGACGCGCTTCGTCGATCCGACCGACCCGGAGGCGTTCGCGCGCGCCACCGATGACCGCACGCGCGCCTACTACGCCGAGACCCTGCCGAACCCGAAGCTGATCGCGTTCCCCATCGCCGAGGTGGCCGCGATCGGGCGACGCTTCGGCATTCCGCTGATCATGGACAACACCGCCGCGCCGATCCTGGTGCGGCCGTTCGATCATGGCGCGGCGGTGGTGATGTATTCGACGACCAAATACATCGGCGGCCACGGCACCTCGATCGGCGGCGTGGTGATCGACGGCGGCAACTTCCCCTGGGATCAGCACAAGGCACGCCAGCCGCTGCTGAACACGCCGGACCCCAGCTATCATGGCGCGGTCTGGGCCGAGGCGGCCAAGCCGCTCGGGCCGATCGCCTATATCCTGCGCATGCGGGTCGTGCTGCTGCGCGACCTCGGCGCGGCGATGAGCCCGTTCAATGCGTTCCTGTTCATCCAGGGCCTCGAGAGCATGCCGCTGCGCATGCGCGAGCACTGCAAGAACACGCTGGCGGTCGCGCAATATCTATCGGGACGCAGCGAGGTGACGCGGGTCATCCATCCGGCGTTCCACAAAGGCGTCGCGGCGGAGCGCACGGCGAAGTATCTGCCGCATGGACAGGGCGGGCTGCTCGGGTTCGAGCTGGCCGGCGGCATCGAAGCGGGCCGCGCGTTCATCGATGCGCTGAAGATGTTCTACCATGTGGCGAACATCGGCGATTCGCGCAGTCTCGCGATCCATCCGGCGAGCACGACACATTCGCAGCTGACGGCGGCCGAGCAACTCGCGACCGGCGTGACGCCGGGCTATATCCGGCTGTCGGTGGGCATCGAGCACATCGACGACATCATCGCCGATCTGTCGCAGGCACTGGATGCCGCCGGCGGCGGGGTAAAGGCGGCGGCGGAGTAATAGCAGCGGCCCATACGTGTGACCTTCGGCTACCGAACGGTCCTCTCACCGTCATGGCCGAAACACGCCCCATGCGCATCAGGATAGGGTGGGCCTGCGCACAATTCTCCCCCTCCCCTTGCGGGAGGGGGTTGGGGGAGGGGTCGCACCACCGCAAGACAATGCGATCGGATAAGCCTCCGAGTGCCGACCAAGTCCCCGCCTTCCCCTCCCCCAACCCCCTCCCGCAAGGGCGGAGGGGGAGCTATCTCCATCCGCATCATTGTTCCGACGCCCAAGGGGACGGCGACGCCGGCCATGACGGTGAGAGCGCAGTCACCGTTGATAAATCATAAATAAGCGTCAGGCCGCGTCGATCGTTACGGTGTGATCGGTGCCGATCCATTCACCGGTGGCCAGGCTCATCCAGGTGAAGACGATGGCGCGGCCCGGCACGAAGCCCTCGCGTCGGAATATCCGCCGTGTGGATGCCGAGCCCCGTGTCGCGCGTCTGCGCGTCGGTCCGCGTCTGCCAGCCATCCGCGCTCCAGTGCACCAGCGCCGGCTCAGGCAAGGTCGAGGCGCAGCACCCGGCCCACCGGGATCGACGGCGGACGCCAGTCGGGGCGCCAGGGGTGACACCGCACGGCGTGCTTCTCCCGCAGATAGCGCCGGACCGTCTGCGGCGGCCGGTCGAACACCGCATTGTCCGCCAGCGAGCGCAGCAGCTTGATGTGCTCGGCATGCGCCCAGACCAGCGGCATCGCCGAGCCGCTCGGCTGGCCGGGAAACAGCTCCAGCTCCGGGATCGGCGCGGCTGTCCCAGACCTGCTCCGGCAGCAGCTTGCCCGGACTGGCACCCGCCTCCAGCGCCGCCAGCAGGCGCTCCGCCTCGGCGCGGCGGCCGGCCGCCAGCTCGTAGTGCGCCCGCTCGCCGGCCAGCAGCGGCCAGACGCGGCCGATGCCGGTGCCGTCGTACGGGCTGCCGTCGTCGTGCTCGCCGTAGCCGTCGCCGTTGTAGCGCCGCCAGCCCGGCCCGTACGGCAGGTCCACCAGCAGCACGTGATCGATCACCTTGACGGTGTCGATCATGCGCGGATCGTCGGCCGCCCGTAGTCCGAAGCGCACCAGCGCCAGCGCGTCGGTGCTGATCAGTTCGTCGGTCGGCATGTGCGAAGCTTCGCCGAAGCGGTTGCGCACCTCGACCGTGCCGCCCAGTTCGGCGCGGGCCTCGCCCGGCACCTCCGGCGCGATGCGGACGTAGTAGCCTGCCACGCCACATTCCCGGCTGAGCCGCGTGTCCGACGACGTAGATCCAGTCCTCGATCTGCTCGTTCCAGGCGTCCGCCGTGTCGCGCAGGAAGTCGGCGACGTCGTCGACCTCGCAGGCCTCGGCGAGTCTCGGCGGCGGCGAGCAGTGCCGCGATCTGGACCGCGAGCGTGAACGGGGTGTAGCCGGCATTCTCCTCCCAGCGGTCCTGCCCGGTCCGCGGCCCGTGGCTCGACCACGAAGCCCGACGCGCGCGCCACCATCGGCCAGAACGCCGTGAAGCTGGGGCCGCGGGATGGCGCCCTCGCGCCACGCCATGTCCAGCAGCAGCATCGGGAAGGCGCATTCGTCGAGCTGCATGCCGTTCCAGTACGGCGAGCCGTCCAGCCAGCAGTTCTGCGGCCAGCTGCCGTCGTCCTCCTGGATGGCGCGCAGGTAACGGACGATGCGCAGCACCTCGAAGTGGGCGCCACAGGCGAGGAACGCGCCGGCGGTCTGCGCCAGGTCGCGCGGCCAGACGAGGTGGTAGCCGCCGAGGTCGTCGTCGCCCTTGCTGCTGCCCCAGGGGATCGACAGGCTCGCGATCAGCCCGCCGGGGAAGGTCGGGCTCTCGTGGCAGCGCAGCACGGTCGTGCTGACGCGATAGACGTTGTGCCCGTCCACCTTGCGGTCGAGCGAGCGCAGCGGCGCCTGCCAGCCGCGCCAGCCCGCGGCGTATTCCTCGAGCAGCGCATTGAACGGGGTCTGCAGGCTCGCGCGCACGCGGAACGCCGCCTCGGGCGCGGTGCGGCCGAAGCCGAGCGCGAGCAGGAACTCGGTGCCCGGATCGGCGATCTCGGCCGTCAGGGCGACATTGCCGTCGGCGGCGCGGTCGTACTGCTCGGTCAGGCTGCCGTTGGCGTGCAGCATCTGCCAGCCGTCGCTGGTCCCGACGAAGCCCGCCGAATTCGGCCAGGAACGGCCGCGAGCAGCCGAGGGCCAGGCGCGTGCCGTCGCCCTCGGCGAACAGCATGCGATGCCCCTTGTAGGTGCCGATCCAGGCGGTGTTGTGCGCGCCGCCGTTGACCAGGTGCGGCGCCAGCAGCGCGAACAGGCGGAGCGGCGAGCCGTCGAGGACCTCGAGGCGGACCCGTTGCATGACCACATCGGCACGCGGATCGGTCAGCACGTATTTGACGATGCGGAAGCGGCCGCCGTCGTGCGTGCTGGTCAGCTGGAAGGCCGGCACGCCGTCCTCCATCCGCGCCAGATCGAATTCGCAGTCGCGCTTCTCCTCGGCGAAGAAGCCGGCGCCGTCCGTGACGATGAAGCCGAAGTCGCGCGTGCAGGCCTGATCGACGCGCGGATAGTAGATCTCGTCGAGGATGCCGTGGCTGAGCGTGAACCACACGCGGCTGACCGGCGAGAGCGCCGTGCCGACGCCGCTTTTCGCGCTGGAGGTCCAGCGCGGGGCGATACCTGGCCAGCCGGGTGCATCGGTCACTCTCGCCTCCTCATGCGCCATCGGTGTAGCTTGTGCCACGGAACGACGGAACTTTGAACGACTGAACATGCACACCGGGCCGTGAGCGATGGCGGGACATTCCCAGTTCAAGAACATCATGCACCGGAAGGGTGCCCAGGATGCGCGGCGCGGCCGGCAGTTCGCCAGGCTGATCCGCGAGATCACGGTTGCCGCGCGCCAGGGCCTGCCGGATCCCGCCGCCAACCCGCGGCTGCGCTCGGCGGTGGTGGCGGCGCGGCAGGCGAACATGCCGAAGGACACGGTCGATCGGGCGATCAAGAAGGCGACCGGCGGGGCGGGGGGCGACGATTACGCCGAGGTGCGCTACGAGGGCTACGGTCCGGCGGGCGTGGCGATCATCGTCGAGGCGCTGACCGACAATCGCAACCGCACCGCTTCGGACATCCGGTCCGCGTTCGCCAAGCATGGCGGGGCGCTGGGCGAGACCAATTCGGTGAGCTTCCTGTTCAACCGGCTCGGGGTGATCCGCTATCCGGCCGCGGCCGGCAGCGCCGACGATATGCTGGAGGCCGCGATCGAGGCGGGTGCGGAGGACGTGGCGAGCGACGCCGAGGCGCATGAGATCACTGCGGCGGTCGATGACTTCTTCGCCGTGCGCGATGCGCTGGAGGCGCGGTTCGGGCCGCCGGAGAGCGCGCGGCTGGAGTGGCGACCCACCACCAGCGTGACGCTGGACGAGGATCGTGCCGCCTCGGTGCTGAAGCTGCTCGACGTGCTGGAGGACGGCGACGACGTGCAGAACGTCTATGCGAACTTCGATATTCCGGATGCGGTGATGCAGAAGCTGTCGGCGTGATGGGATCAGGGCTTCACAAGAGCCTCAACAGGTTCCGGGAACCATGCAATACACGCTCGATGCGGACCGTGTTCTCGCCTGACTGCTCCCGATATAGCAGGAGATAACGGCCATGAACTGCCATACGCAGCCCGAGGGCCAGGTCGCTGCGCGCAGGGTATAGCATTGGCACTTCTGCGATCTCCCGACACTTCGCTTCCAACTCGGTGACAAAGCTGGCCGCGCGAACAGGATTATCTCGGGAGATGTAATCGGCGATCTCCTCCAGGTCAGCGACCGCACGTGGCGACAGGAGCAGCCGATGGGGCATATTTATTCGGCCGGCGAGCGGCCAAACCGGTCACGCAGCCGGGCAAACACGTCATCCGCTTCGAGCCCTGGCCCGCTGTCGATACCGTCCCGCGCCAGGCGGCGCAGTTCCTCGGTCTCCAGCGTCTCGATCTTGCGGCGCAACCGCCAGTCGCGCAGCGCATCGCGCACCACCTCGCTGACACTGCCGTAATCGCCGCGTTCGACAGCGGCACGCACTTCCGCCGCCATCTCGGGGGTCAGGGCGACGCTGAGTTTTTCGACATTGGCCATGACGGCAAATTGCCATGCGTGTGCAGCGGTAGCAAGATTTCCCACCGGTCCGGGGAAATTCAAGTCGCCAGGAGGCACCTGGCCACGGGATGCATGCACCACCTTGCCGGCGTATACCGGCACAATTCACGAACAAGGACCCGATTCGCCCATGGTACGACTGCTCGGCATCGACCCTGGCCTGCGCATCACCGGCTGGGGGATGATCGAGGTCGACGGCAACCATCTGCGCCACATCGCCGACGGCGTGATCGCGACCGACAGCGCGGCCAGCGTGCCGGTGCGGCTGAAGGCGCTGCACGACGCGCTGGTGGCGCTGATGGCGCAGTACCGGCCGGACGAGGCGGCGATCGAGGAGACCTACGTGAACCGCAACGGCACGGCCACGCTGAAGCTCGGCTATGCGCGCGGCGTGGCGCTGCTGGCCCCGGCGCTGGCCGGTATTCCGGTCACCGAGTATGGCGCCAAGGCGGTGAAGCTTGCGGTGGTCGGCACCGGCGGGGCCGAGAAGGCGCAGGTGCAGATGATGGTTCGCCAGCTGCTGCCGGGTGGGGCGATCCGCCGCGCGGATGCGGCCGATGCGCTGGCGGTGGCGATCTGCCATGCGCATCACCGCGCCAGCCGGCTGGCGTGGACGCATCGGGCGAGGACCGCGTGATCGCCCAGCTCACCGGGCGCGTCGAGGCGCTCGAGGAAGGGCGCTGCATCATCGATGTGAACGGCGTCGGCTACCTGGTGCAGGCGTCCACACGCACGCTGGCCGCGCTGCCCGCGCCGCCGGCCGCCGCGCGGCTGCTGGTCGAAACGCATGTCCGCGAGGACGCCATCCTGCTCTACGGCTTTGCCGATTCGGCCGAACGCGACTGGTTCCGCCTGCTGACCACGGTGCAGGGCGTCGGCGGCAGGGTCGCACTGTCCGTGCTGTCGGCGCTGTCGCCGCGCGATCTGGTCGCCGCGATTGCCGCCGGCGACCGCGCCAGCCTGACGCGCGCGCCCGGGGTCGGCACGCGGCTTGCCGTGCGGCTGCTGACCGAGTTGCGGGACAAGGCCGGTGCGATGCCATCGGCGCCCGGGTTCGCGGTGCCGCGGTTCGTCCCGCCGGGGGTGGCCGAGGATGCGATCTCGGCGCTGGTCAATCTCGGATACCGCCGGCCGGAGGCACAGGCGGTGGTTGCTCGGACCGTGGAACGGCTTGGCGATACCGCGCCGCTGGACGCGGTGATCCGTGACAGCCTGAAAGAACTGGCGCAGAGGGCGCCGACATGAGCGGAACTGAGAGAAAGGCCAGGAGAAACGACGCACAGACTCCCCCTCCCCTTGCGGGAGGGGGGCGGGGGGAGGGGTCTGCGGGGGCCCCGACCCCTCCCCCCGGCCCCCTCCCGCAAGGGGAGGGGGAGAATGGCCGGGAAGTTTCGCCCATGCGGCGCGAGGAGGACGCAGCCGAGGCCAGCCTGCGGCCACAGACATTGGCGGAATTCGTCGGCCAGCGGGCCAGCCGGGAGAACCTCGCGGTGTTCATCCAGGCCGCGCGCGCCCGCGGCGAGGCGCTCGACCACGTGCTGCTGCATGGCCCGCCGGGGCTCGGCAAGACCACGCTGGCGCAGATCGTGGCGCGCGAGCTCGGTGTCGGGTTCCGCGCCACCTCGGGTCCGGTGATCCAGCGCGCCGGCGACCTCGCCGCGATCCTGACCAACCTCCAGCCGCGGGATGTGCTGTTCATCGACGAAATCCACCGGCTGCAGCCGGCGATCGAGGAGGTGCTCTACCCCGCGATGGAGGATTTCCAGCTCGATCTGATCATCGGCGAGGGGCCGGCGGCGCGCTCGGTGCGCATCGATCTGTCCGCCTTCACGCTGGTCGGCGCCACGACGCGGGCCGGGCTGCTGGCCACCCCGCTGCGCGATCGCTTCGGCATTCCGCTGCGCCTGGTGTTCTACACGCCGGCCGAACTGGAGCTCATCGTCCGCCGCGGCGCCGAGAAGCTCGGCGTGAAGCTGACCCGCGACGGCGCCGCCGAGATCGCCCGCCGCTCGCGCGGCACCCCGCGCATCGCCGGACGGCTGCTGCGCCGCGTGCGCGACTTTGCCGCGGTGGCCGGCACCGCCGAAGTGGACCGCACGGCGGCGGACGCGGCGCTGAACCGGCTGGAGGTGGACCGGCTCGGCCTGGACGCGATGGACCGCCGCTACCTCCTGCGCATCGCCGAACACCATGCCGGCGGCCCGGTCGGCGTGGAGACGCTGGCGGCGGCACTCGCCGAGGCGCGCGACACGCTGGAAGACGTCATCGAGCCGTTCCTGATCCAGGAGGGCCTCGTGCTGCGCACCAGCCGCGGCCGCATGCTGGGCGAGCCGGGGTGGCGGCACCTCGGCCTGCCGTCGCCGTCCCGCACGCCGGATCAGCTCGACCTGCTGCGTGACGCGGTGCAATCGGACCAGCCCGACCCTGCCGGACCATGCCTACCGGACCATGAATGAATGGCAACGCAGCCTCCATTCCACCGGATGGCGGGCAGCGCTATCCGGTGCGTGTCCATCATGAGGACATGATTGACCTTGACGTTCGTGGTGCGCTGCACCGATGTGGACTAACTCCGTTCAGCCCGCCTCCGGCAATTCGCTGACCGCGGCGACGGACGGTTCCGACGGCAAAGTGCAACGCGGCTCACGGCCCGGGTCGCAGTCCCGGCGAGGCCGAACAGGATAGGGAGCAGCAGGTGGATCGGGCAGTCGATGCAGCGAATCTCGCGACGCCGGGGGCGGATCTCTCGCTGTGGGGCCTCTTCATCGAGGCCGACATCGTCGTGAAGATCGTCATGATCGGCCTGCTCGCGGCCAGCGTCTGGGTCTGGGCCGTGGTGTTCGAGAAATGGTCCAGCCTGCGCAAGGTGAACCGCGAGGCGGACGGGTTCGAGGACCGGTTCTGGTCCGGCGGCAGCCTCGATGAACTGTTCGACCAGCAGGCGAGCAACCCGGCGCATCCGATGGCCGCGGTGTTCGGCTCGGCGATGGGCGAATGGCGCCGATCCGTGCGCGTCGCCGGCGCCGACATCAGCCGCAGTTCGGTGCGCGAGCGCGTCGACCGGGCGATCACCGTGACCGTGCAGCGCGAGATGGACCGGCTGGAACGCTGGATGATCTTCCTCGCCTCGGTGGGCGCCACCGCGCCGTTCATCGGGCTGTTCGGCACGGTCTGGGGCATCATGCACTCGTTCTCCGCGATCGCCGCCATGCACAACACCAACCTGGCCGTGGTCGCGCCCGGCATCGCCGAGGCGCTGTTCGCCACCGCGATCGGCCTGGTGGCGGCAATTCCGGCCGTGCTGGCCTACAACAAGATCAGCAACGACCTGGCCCGGTTCGCCTCGCGTCTCGAAGGCTTCGGCTCGGAGTTCAGCGCCATCCTCTCGCGCCAGAGCGAGGAGCGCACGTGATGCGGCGGGCGACGACGGCAGCGATGGTGGAAACGATGAAAGCCGCCCCCTCCCCCTGTGGGTTGGGGGGAGGGGTCTGCGGCGCCCCGGCCCCCTCCCCCCAACCCACAGCGGGAGGGGGAGTACATAGCCATGGCGGTGTCACTCAACGGCAGACCACGGCTGCGCGGACGCTACCGCCCGCTGTCGGAAATCAACGTCACGCCGCTGGTCGACGTGATGCTGGTGCTGCTCATCATCTTCATGGTCACCGCACCGCTGATGACCTCCGGCGTGTCGGTCGATCTGCCGAAGACCGACGCCAAGCCGCTCAACTCCGACAGCCAGCCGCTGACGGTCTCGATCGACGCCGGCGGCAAGATCTTCCTGCAGGACCAGGAACTGCAACTGCCGGAACTGGTCACGAAGCTGCAGGCGATCGCGCAGAACGACCAGGAGCGCCGCATCTTCGTGCGCGGCGACAAGGACCTGGCGTACGGTCGGATCATGGAGGTGATGGGAACGATCACCCAGGGCGGCTTCACCAAGGTGGCGCTGCTGGCGGAACAGCCGGCGGGCGTTGCGCCCGCGCTGCGCCCGCGCCCGCCACGCCCGCTCCCTCGCCAAGTTCCTCGCCCACTCCATCTGGCACCGGCCGCGCGAAGGGCGGCTGAGGGCGGCGCATGCTGCAACGCGTCCTGCGCGGGGCCGACCATCTGGGAAGCAGAACCCAGCGCATGGAGCCCGGCCTGCGCCGCGGCGCGATCATCTCCGGCTCGGTCCACCTGGCGATCCTGCTCCTGCTGCTGATCGGTCTGCCCTCCAGCAGGCCGGTGGAGGAACCGCAGGAAACCGCGATCGCGATGGTGTTCGACGGCACCGCCGCGACCTCGGTGAAGGCTGCGGAACCGGCCGCCGTGGCGGCACCGGCGACCGCGCCCGAGGTGACGCCGACCCCGCCCTCGCCGGAGCCGCCAAAGCCGCAGCCGATCGAGGCGCCGCCGCCGCCTCCGCCACCGCCGCCTCCCCCGCCACCGCCGCCACAGGCGATCGCGCCACCCACGCCGCCGCCACCCACGCCACTGCCGCCGCCCACGCCGTCGCCGGCCCCGGCAATCGCCCAGCCGCCGCCCGCTGCGCCACCGAGCCCGCCGCAGGTCCAGCCGCCGCTGCCGACGCCACCCCTGCCGGTGCCGCCCCCGCCGGTGCCGCCGCCGCCCAGTCCACCGAGCGCGACCTCGCAGCCAAATCCGACGAAGAACCCGGCGCCGCAGAGCACCGCACTCGACAATACGCTGGAGAAGCTGCGCAGCCTGCAGAAGCAGACCCAGCCGCCGAGGGCGCGCGCCAATCCGCAGGCCGGCGGTGCGCCCAACGGCGGCGGCAATCCGAACAGTGACGACACGTCGGGCCTGACGACCGCGCAGCGCGGCGCGATCGGCGATTTCGTGCGCCGCTGCTGGAGCACCGATCCGGGCATGCTCGACCTCGACAAGATGGAGGTGCTGCTGACCGTCACCACCGACGGCGGCGGCGTGGTCCGGCGCGCCATCGTCGCACCGGACGATGCGGGCCGCGTGGGCGGCAACCCGCGGCTGCGGGTGTTCTCCGAGCGCGCCGTCCGCGCCGTGCTCGACCCGAATTGCGCGAACCTGCCGCTGCCGCAGCCGATGCTGGGCCAGACGCGGGTGTTCACCTTCCGATTCCGACCGTGAGCAAACTCACTTCAGGGAAAACGCCACCATGACCGGATTGCCGACGCTCCCGATCCGCCGCCGCTCGCTGCTGGCCGGCGCCGCCGGCTCTGCCGCACTGCTCGCGGCGCCGTCGATCGGTGCGCGCGCAGGGGCTGGCGCCACCTTCTCCCCCGGCGTCCCCGTCGGCGCCTCCCGCGGGCGGATCGGGCGGCGGCAAGAGCGCGGTGATCGACGTCAACCGTGCGCGCGCCGATCCGATTCCGATCGCGATCCCGGGGCTCGGCGGCAGCGACCAGCTCGGCCAGGACATCGCCAACGTCATCAGCAACGACCTCGCCCGCTCGGGTCTGTTCCGCCCGATCGCTCCCGCCGCCTTCATCCAGGCCGGCGGCGCGCAGGGCGACATGCCCAATTTCCAGAACTGGCGGGGGGTCGGCGCGCAGGCGCTGGTGACGGGGCGCGCCGAGGCGCAGGGCGGCGGCCAGATCCGCGTCGAGTTCCGCCTGTGGGACGTGCTGCCGCAGGCGCAGATCCAGGGCACCGCCTACACCACCAGCCAGTCCAACTGGCGGCGCATCGCGCACATCATGGCCGATGTGATCTACGAGCGGCTGCTCGGCGAGAAGGGCTATTTCGACACCCGCATCGTCTACATCGCCGCCAGCGGTCCGCGCGGGCGGCAGACCAAGCGCCTCGCCATCATGGACCAGGACAGCGAGAACAACCGCTTCCTGACCGACGGTTCCTGGCTGGTGCTGACGCCGCGCTTCCATCCGACGCGCGACGAGATCGCCTTCATGAGCTACGCCAACAACCGCCCGCGGGTCTATCTGTTCAGCCTGGGCTCGGGCCAGCAGAAGGTGCTCGGCGACTTCGAGGGCATGACCTTCGCGCCGCGCTTCTCGCCGGACGGCGGGCACGTGATCATGTCGGTGACGCGCGGCGGCGGGTCGGATCTCGTGACGGTCGACCTTGCCAGCCGGGCGTCGCGGCGGCTGACCGATACCGGCGCGATCGACGTGAGCCCGTGCTACAGCCCGGACGGCAGCCAGATCGTGTTCAACTCCGACCGCGGCGGCGACCAGCAGCTATACCTGATGAGCGCCGGCGGCGGCGGGGTGCGGCGCATCAGCTTCGGCTCCGGCCGCTACGCCACGCCGGTGTGGTCGCCGCGCGGCGACCTGATCGCGTTCACCCGGTTCGGCGGCGAAGGCGGCAACTTCTCGATCGGGGTCATGCATCCGGACGGCTCGGGCGAGCGCATCCTGTCGGAGGGGTTCTCGGTCGAGGGACCGACCTTCGCGCCGAACGGCCGCGTGCTGATGTTCTGGCGGCAGACCGCCGGGCGCGACAATCGCGGGTCGGGGTTTTCCTCGCGCCTGGTGTCGATCGACATCACCGGCTTCAACGAGCGCGTGGTGGCAACGCCGACCGACGCCTCGGATCCCGCGTGGTCGCCCCTGGCGGCGTGACGGCACGCTGCGCCAGCAGGGCACGCCGTCCGGTTCGGCTGATTGCCAGCCGCGATCCCCGGTTCTCGCGAACTTGACCGAATGCGATGCAACCAACTAATCGCATTCGCGCGCGGAACGGATTACCGTTGCGCGGGCTTCGCTTGCCTTCCTCCCGTAGTCACCCTCAATCAGGGACGAACTGAAATGAACAGCAAGATTCTCGGCGCGTTGGCCGCCGTCGCCCTGTTGGCGGCGTGCGCGAACAAGGACACCGGCGCCTCGACCGGCTCGGGCGCCGCGGCGACGACCTCGGGTCCCGTGCCGGGCAGCCAGGAGGATCTGGTCGCCAACGTCGGTGACCGCGTCTTCTTCGACTTCGACCGCTCGACTTTGACGACGGACGCACGGGCGACGCTCGACCGCCAGTCCGCCTGGCTCGCCAAGTACCCGCAGGTGAACGTCCAGGTCGCCGGCAATACCGACGACCGGGGCACCGAGGAGTACAACCTGGCGCTCGGCCAGCGCCGCGCCAACTCCAGCCGCGACTATCTGGTCGCGCGGGGGGTGGCGGGCTCGCGGATGAGCACGATCAGCTACGGCAAGGATCGTCCGACCGCACTGGGCGACAATGAGCAGGCCTGGGCGCAGAACCGCAACACGATCACCTCGGTACGCTGAGCCTGCATCCTGGCGTGATACCGAACCGGCGGCCCCAGGCCGCCGGTTTCGTTTGAGCCCGGTTTTGTTTGCATCATCGCTGCCATATGACTGCCCGGGTCTGGCACCATGGTTCGGTCCCGGAGTTCAGCCGCGCGGTCGCGGCGCGAGGAGAGACAGCATGAGCACCCTGTCGGCGTTGCGCCTGATCGTGGCACTTGTCCTGAGTGTTGCCGTGGTGTCGCAGCGCCAGCCGGCCCGGGCGCAGCTCGACAGCCGGGAGGGCATCGCGCTGCAGAACCAGATCCTGGACCTGCGGCGGCAGATGCAGGCGCTGCAGGACCAGGTGGCGCGGGGCGGCGGTGGCAGCCCGACCTTTCTGGGCCGAGGCGGCCCTCCGGCGCCGGCGGGGGGCGCCAGCGATCTGGTCGCGCAGTTGCTGGCCCGGGTGGACACGCTCGAGGAGCAGGTGCGCCAGCTTCGCGGGCGAACCGACGAGACGGCCAACCAGGTTCAGCGCATGGGCGCCGATCTCTCCAAGCGCATCGACGACTCGGCGTTCCAGTCGCAGAATCCGCAGGAGATGGGCCAGCCGTCCAGGCTCGCCCCGCCGCCCCCGCCGCCGTCGCAATTCCCGCCGACATCCGGCCTGGCGCTGGCTCCGCCGCCGTCCTCGCTCGGTGGCCCGCAGTCCGGACCCCGCCCGCAACCGAGCACACCGGTGCCCCGGCCCCCCGAGATCGCCATGCAGGAGGGCAATGCCGCGCTGGGACGGCGGGATTACAAGGCGGCCGAGCAGGCGGCACGCGAGGTGCTGAACGGCAGCCGCACCTCGCCGCGTGCGTATGATGCGCAATTCCTGCTGGCGCAGGCGCTGCAGGGCGAGCGGCAGTTTCCGCAGGCGGCGATCGCCTACGATGATACCTACAACCGCTCCAAAAAGGGGGCGCATGCGCAGGATGCCATGCTGGGCCTGGCCAATTCGCTGATCGCCATCAACGAGAAACGGGCGGCCTGCGACACATTGGCAAAACTCCGCTCCGAGTTCCCGTCGCCTCGCCCCGACCTGCGCGATTCGATCGGCGAGTCGACGCAGCGCGCGGGGTGCAGGTAGCGATCACCACCTCCGACGAATTCGCCGCTGCGATGGCGGCGCTCGGGCCGTTCGAGCCGGCGCCTCGTCTGGCCGCGGGCGTTTCGGGCGGCCCCGACAGCATGGCCCTGGCGCTGCTGGCCGATGCCTGGGCGCGCGCACGCGGCGGCACATTGCAGGCGCTGATCGTCGATCACGGGCTGCGTGCGGCCTCGGCAGCCGAGGCGGCGACGGTGGCATCGCGGCTTGCGGACCGCGGCATCGCGGCGCGTGTGCTCACGATCGACGGGCTGGAGCGAGGTCCGGCACTGGCGGAACGCGCGCGGGCCGCCCGGTTCGGTGCGCTGACCGAGGCCTGTGCGGATGCCGGCATCCTGCACCTGCTGCTCGGTCATCATGTGCTCGACCAGGCCGAGACCGTGCTCATTCGATCACTCGGCGGCAGCGGACGGGCCGGGCTGGCCGGAATGGCGGCGCTGGTCGAGACGGCGTCGGTGCGCATCCTTCGCCCGCTGCTGGCCATGCCGCCGGACCGTCTGCGTGGCCACGCTTGTCGGTGCCGGCGTGGCATGGGTCGACGACCCGTCGAATGTCGACGCATCGGCGCTCCGGCCGCGGCTGCGGCTGGCGCGCCGCGATCGCGGCGGTCGCGGCTCGGCAACGCTCGCCCTCGCCGCCGCGGCCGCCGCCTCCGCCCGGCAGCGAACCGAAGCCGACCGGCGGACCGCCGCTTGCCTGGCCGACCGGGCATCGTTGCGGCCCGAGGGCTATTGCCTGTTGTCCGTTGCCGCGCCCGGGACAGACCCCGGCATCGATCCACATGCGCTGGCGGCACTGCTCCAGGTCATCGCGGGGGCGCCATACCCGCCGCCCACCGCCTCGGTAGCGTCGCTCGCCGCGGCACCGCGGCCCGCCACGCTCGCCGGCGTTCGGCTGCTGCCGGCGGGGCGTCTGGGACCGGGCCTGCTGATGGTGCGGGAGGCGGCGGCGATGGCGCCGCCGGTTGCGGCGCGGCCCGGCGTGCGCTGGGACGGACGCTTCCGCCTGCTGGCCGAGGCGCGGCCCCCGCCAGGCGCGACGCTGGGCGCGCTGGGCGCCGATGCGGCACGGCTGCGCAAGGCCTCGGAGCTGCCGTCGGCCGTGCTCCAGACGCTGCCGGCGATCAGGCTCGACGGCACGCTTCTCGCCGTTCCGCATCTGCTATATCCTGACGCACAGGCATGCGATCTTGTTCCATTGGTGTTCAGCCCGCCGCATCCGGCCGCAGCCGCGCCATTCGCCGCGCCAATCCGGGGACCGGATGCGTTTGGGGATGCATGACGGGTGACGACACCCTATGTTGATGACGTCTAAAACCGCCGGTTCATCGTTTATAGTGTTCCGGCGGGGATATTGGTGACGGTCGTGACCGACCCTGAATCGGCGTCCGGGACAGGCTTTTGGTTGGACCTCGGGGATGTGAGCGAAGTGAGATGAGCAATTTCGGCCGCAACCTGGCGCTCTGGGTGATCATCGCCCTGCTGCTGGTGGTGCTGTTCAACCTGTTCCAGCCGGGAACGACCCACACGGCCGCGACGCAGGTGGCCTATTCCGACTTCATCAACGAGGTGAACGGCGGGCGGGTGCGCGACGTGGTGATCCAGGGCCGCACCGTCTCCGGCCAGCTCACCGACGGGCGCACGTTCCAGACCTATACGCCCGAGGACTCCGACGCTGGTGCAGCGCCTGACCGACAAGGGCGTGCGGGTGATCGCCAAGCCGGAAGACTCCGACGTCAATCCGCTGCTGCACTATCTGCTGTCCTGGTTCCCGATGCTGCTGCTGATCGGCGTCTGGGTGTTCTTCATGCGCCAGATGCAGGCCGGCGGCGGCCGCGCGATGGGGTTCGGCAAATCGCGCGCGCGAATGCTGACCGAGAAGCAGGGCCGCGTGACGTTCGACGACGTGGCCGGCATCGACGAGGCGAAGGGCGAACTGCAGGAAATCGTCGAATTCCTGAAGGACCCGCAGAAGTTCCAGCGCCTCGGCGGAAAGATCCCGAAGGGCGTGCTGCTGGTCGGCCCGCCCGGCACCGGCAAGACGCTGCTGGCGCGCGCCATCGCCGGCGAGGCGAACGTGCCGTTCTTCACCATCTCGGGTTCCGACTTCGTCGAGATGTTCGTCGGCGTCGGCGCATCCCGCGTGCGCGACATGTTCGAGCAGGGCAAGAAGAACGCGCCCTGCATCATCTTCATCGACGAAATCGACGCGGTCGGGCGGCATCGCGGCGCGGGGCTCGGCGGCGGCAACGACGAACGCGAGCAGACGCTGAACCAGATGCTGGTCGAGATGGACGGCTTCGAGAGCAACGAAGGCGTCATCCTGATCGCGGCGACCAACCGCCCGGACGTGCTGGACCCGGCATTGCTGCGCCCCGGCCGCTTCGACCGGCAGGTCGTGGTGCCGAACCCGGACGTGAACGGCCGCGAGAAGATCCTGCGGGTGCACATGCGCAAGGTGCCGCTGGCGTCCGACGTCGATCCGAAGGTGATCGCGCGCGGCACGCCGGGGTTCTCCGGCGCCGATCTGGCGAACCTGGTGAACGAGGCGGCGCTGCTGGCGGCGCGCATGGGCAAGCGCGTGGTCGCGATGGCCGAGTTCGAGGCGGCCAAGGACAAGGTGATGATGGGCACCGAGCGGCGCTCGCTCGTGATGTCCGAGGCCGAGAAGCGGATGACCGCCTACCACGAGGGCGGCCACGCGCTGTGCGCCATGCACGAGCCGGAATGCGACCCGGTCCATAAGGCCACGATCATCCCGCGCGGGCGCGCGCTGGGCCTGGTGATGAGCCTGCCGGAGGGCGACCGCTACTCCAAGAGCAAGTCCAAGCTGCTGGCCGAGCTGACCATGGCGATGGGCGGGCGCGCGGCGGAGGAGATCATCTTCGGACCCGACAAGGTGTCCAACGGCGCGGCCGGCGACATCAAGATGGCGACCGACCAGGCGCGGCGGATGATCACCGAGTGGGGCATGAGCGACAAGCTCGGCATGATCGCCTATGGCGACAACAGCCAGGAGGTGTTCCTCGGCCACTCGGTGACGCAGAACAAGAACGTGTCCGAGGCGACCGCGCGCGAGATCGACAGCGAGATCAAGGACATCATCGACCGCGCCTATGCCAAGGCGCGGCGGCTGCTGACCGAGAATGTCGAGGAACTGCATCGTCTGGCGCGCGGGCTGCTGGAGCACGAGACGCTGACCGGCGACGAGATCCGCACGGTGCTGCGCGGCGAGCCGGTGATCCGCAAGGTGGTGGATGAACCGGCGCCGGAGAGCCGCCGCGCCTCGGTGCCGAACGCCGGCCGGCCGGCAGCGCCGACACCGCCGGCAGGGGGCCTGGGCCCGGCGCCACAGCCGGGCTGATGCCAACGGCTACTCCCGCTCCCCTTGCGGGAGGGGGATCGCGTCAGATGCGCGGTCGGTGAAGGGACCTCGGCCCACGTCTCTCCGACTCGCATCCGCTCCTCGCCGCAGAGACGTGGATGGCGGGCCTTCGCCGTGACGGGCAACGCGGGCCTGATCCCAACGACGGATCCCGGACCGTCGCAGTTTGGGCCGGCCTCGCGCTGGACCGCCCGCGGGTCATGGGCGTGCTGAACGTCACGCCCGACAGCTTCAGCGATGGCGGCGATCATCCTGGCCCCGGATGCCGCGATCGCCGCCGGCCTCGCGATGGCCGCGGCGGGCGCCGACATCATCGACGTCGGCGGCGAGAGCACCCGGCCGCGCGCGCCGCCCACGCCGCCTGACATCGAGCAGGCACGCATCCTGCCGGTGATCCGCGGCCTCGCCTCGGCTGGACTGCGCGTCTCGGTGGATACGCGCCATGCGGCGACCATGGCAGCCGCGCTCGATGCCGGCGCGGCGATCGTCAACGACGTCTCGGCACTCGGCCACGACCCCGATGCCGCGGCATTGATCGGCTCGCGAGACTGTTCCGTCGTGCTGATGCACATGCGCGGCAGTCCCGCCAACATGTATGCCGAAGCGGACTACGACGACGTGGTCCGCGACGTGCGGCGCGAATTGTCCGAGCGGATCGCGGCGGCCGAGCGGGCCGGCATCGCATCGGCACGGATCGCGATCGATCCGGGCATCGGCTTCGCCAAGCGGGCCGGGCAGTCGATGGAACTGCTCCGCCGACTGCCGGAGCTTGCCTCGCTCGGCTACCCGATCCTGGTCGGCGTGTCCCGCAAGTCCTTCATGGCCGGGGTCACCAGGGAAGCCGGACCCGCGTCGGCGCCTCCCCGGTTCGCTGGCCGCCGGTCTGTTCGCCCTGTCGCGCGGCGCCGCAATCCTGCGTGTGCATGATGTGGCAGAAACAATACAGGCGATAGCGGTTTGGCAAGCTCTCTCATTGTGATTGCGACGAACGCTTCCATTTCGGCCGCGGACCCGCCAACATGAGAGTGCAAGCAACGAAGCAACACAACCAAGTCAGAGCATCGATGACGCGTGTCAGACGCCTGTTCGGGACCGACGGTATCCGTGGCACGGCGAACACCGAACCGATGACCGCGGAGACTGCGCTGCGTCTCGGCCAGGCAGCGGGATTTCGCTTCACCCGCGGCAGCCATCGCCACCGCGTCGTGATCGGCAAGGACACACGGCTCTCCGGCTACATGATCGAGCCGGCGCTGACCGCCGGCTTCATCGGCGCCGGCATGGACGTGACGCTGGTCGGGCCGTTGCCGACGCCGGCCATCGCCATGCTGACCCGCAGCCTGCGCGCCGATCTTGGCGTGATGATCTCCGCCTCGCACAACCCGTTCGAGGACAACGGCATCAAGCTGTTCGGTCCCGACGGCGTCAAGCTCAGCGACGAGACCGAGCTTGAGATCGAAGTGCTGATGGCGAGCACAATCGGTCATCGCCTCGCCGCCCCCGGCGCGCTCGGCCGAGCCTCCCGCCTGGACGATGCCGCCGGACGCTATATCGAGGCTGCGAAGGCCAGCTTCCCGCGCGGTCTGCGGCTGGACGGTCTGAAGATCGTCGTCGATTGCGCGCATGGCGCGGCCTACCGCGTCGCACCCACCGTGCTGTGGGAGCTCGGCGCCACCGTCGTTCCGGTCGGCGTCTCGCCGGACGGCTTCAACATCAACCGCGGCTGCGGCTCCACGGTGCCGGAGTATCTCTGCGCCCAGGTGGTCGAGCACGACGCGGATCTCGGCATCGCGCTGGACGGCGACGCCGACCGGCTGCTGATGGCCGACGAGAAGGGCGAGTTGATCGATGGCGACCAGATCCTCGCGCTGATCGCCCAATCCTGGGCCAACTGCGGCAGGCTGCGCGGCGGCGGCATCGTCGCCACCGTGATGTCGAACCTCGGGCTGGAGCGTTATCTGGCCGCCCACGCGCTGGCCATGCACCGCACCAAGGTGGGCGACCGCTACGTGGCCGAGCGGATGCGCGAGGCCGGGATGAACCTCGGCGGCGAGCAGTCGGGCCACGTGATCCTGTCGGACTTCGCCACCACCGGCGACGGGCTGCTGGCCGCGTTGCAGGTGCTGGCGGTGATTGTCGAGCAGCGGCGCACGGCGGGCGAGGTCTGCCGCGTGTTCACGCCGCTGCCGCAGCGTCTGAAGAACGTGCGCTTCGCCGGTCCGTCGCCGATGCACGACAAGCGCGTCCGCCAGGCGATCACCGCCGCCAAGGCGGAGCTGAACGGCTCCGGGCGCGTGCTGATCCGCGAGAGCGGCACCGAGCCGCTGGTCCGCGTGATGGCCGAGGCCGAGGACGAGGCGCTGGTCAGCCGGGTGGTGGACGAGCTGTGCGAGGCGATCGCCGCGGTCACCCGGGCGCGCGAGGACGCCGATTGATGCATGGCCGCGTGCTGGTGATCGCCGGCTCGGACTCCGGCGGCGGTGCCGGCATTCAGGCGGACATCAAGACGATCACGGCGTTCGGTGCGTATGCCGCGACCGCGATCACGGCGCTGACCGCGCAGAACACGCTGGGCGTGCATGGCGTGCATGCGGTGCCGCCGGAATTCGTCGCGCCGGCAGATCGCGGTGGTGCTGGACGACATCGGCGCGGACGTCGTGAAGACCGGCATGCTCGGCGACGCCGCGACGATCGAGGTCGTCTGCGACACGCTGGCGCGGCACATCGAGCGCGTGCCGGTGGTGGTCGATCCGGTCATGGTCGCGACGACCGGTGCGCGCCTGCTGGCTGCCGGCGCGCTGGAGACCCTGAAGCGCCGGCTGCTGCCGTTGGCGAGCGTGATCACGCCGAACCTGCCGGAGGCCGAGGCGCTCGCCGGCATGACGATCCCGGATGTCGCCGCGATGCATCACGCCGCCGCGGCGATGCTGACCCTGGGCGTTCCGGCGGTGCTGCTGAAGGGCGGCCATCTGCCCGGCGAGCAGGTGGTCGATCTGCTGGCGACGATCGACGGCGTCGAGGAATTCGCCGCACCGCGGATCGTCTCGCGACACACGCACGGCACCGGCTGCACGCTCGCCAGCGGCATTGCGGCGGGGCTGGCGCAGGGGCTCCGGCTGCGCGACGCGGTGGTGCGCGCGCGCGCGTTCGTGCGGGCGGCGATTGCCGCGGCGCCCGGCTTCGGCGCCGGGCATGGGCCGCTGAACCATGCGATCACGGTCGATCTCGCGCGGCTGACGCAATAGCCGACTGCCGGTCAGGCGGCGTCCTTCAGCAGATCGCTCACCACGCGCTCCAGGTGGCGCAGCGTGTTGCACACGGTGACGACGTTGCAGTACGGCTTGTAGCGGAACATGTCGGAATCGCCGGTGCCCCAGGCGGAGCGGAATTCCGGGTTCAGCCAGATGATCCGCTTCGCCCGCTGCGACAGGTGCTGCATGATCTCGGTGCGCGGATCGGTGCGGTTGCCGCGCGCGTCGCCCAGGATGATGATCGTGGTCTTGTTGGTGACGAGCCGCATCCAGCCGTCCTCGAAGTCGGCGAGCGAGTTGCCGTAGTTGGACGAGCCGAAGCCGATCGTGTGCATGATCTTGGCGATCGCGGTTTCCACCGGCTCGGCTGCCAGGATGTCGCTGACCTCGATCAGGCTGCCGGCGAAGGCGAACGAACGGATGTCGGACAGCGCCTCGTTCAGCGCATAGAGGAACATCAGCAGGAACTGCGCCATCGCGGCGACCGAGCCGGAGACGTCGCACAGCACCATCACGCGCGGCTTCTCGATGCGCCGCTGCTTCCAGACGGTGATGAAGGGAATGCCGCCCCAGCCCATGTTGCGCCGCAGCGTCCGCCGCGCATCGAGGTGCCCGCGCAGATGGCGCCGCCGCGTCTTGGCGTAGCGCGCGGCGAGGCGCTTCGCCATCGCGCGCACCAGGATGCGCATGCGGTCCAGGTCGCGGCGTTCCAGGTTTGACAGGCGGGCGGATTTCAGCAGTTCCTCGCGGAACTTTTCCGTCTCGCCGCGGGCGAACAGCAGCAGGTTGCGCTCGACCAGGTCGCGCGCCTGGTCGCGCAGCGCCTCGATGCGGTTCTCCAGCCGGTCGGCGGTGGCGTGGTCGTCGTCCTTGCGCAGCGCCTCGATGTCGCGCTCGACCTGGCGCAGGCCCATGCGGTCGAGGATGCGGCGCGCATACAGGTTCTTCTGCGTGAAGAAGCGGATGTTCTGGATGCCGGACTCGCGCGCGGCGTCTTCCATCGCGGTTGCCAGTGCGGCACGATCGTCGTTCAGCAGCATCTGCGACAGCGCGGTGCCGCCGCTGCCGCCCATGCCTTCGGCGCCGAAGCCGCCCTGCGCCGGCGGGTTTTGGATTTCGCCGTTTGACGGTTCGTCCTCCTGCGCGAAGCCGTCGCGCCTGAAGTAGAGGTCGAAGCATTCGTCGAACAGGTTCTTCTCGTCCGGCGTCTTCGCCAGCACGAGCGCCAGCGAGTCCTTCAGCACCGTGCGGTCCGAGAAGCCGACCACCTGCACCGCACGCGCGGCATCGATGCCCTCGGCGGCCGAGACGCGGATGCCGGCGCTGCGCGCGGCCTGCAGGAATTGGCGGAGCGGTTCGCTGGGGGATATGGCACCCCGCCCCCCAGCCCCCTCCCGCAAGGGGAGGGGGAGGGTTGCATCCGAACTCCCCCTCCCCTTGCGGGAGGGGGCTGGGGGGAGGGGTCGCAGCACCACCACTCACACCGGCCGCCCCGCGTCCTGCCGCGCCTTCTGCGTCAGCGTGGCGATCTGCTTGTTGGCGACCTCGATGTCCGCCTCGAACTTCAGCAGCACGTTCAGCGTGTCGTGCACCATCTCGGTGTCCAGCGCGGCGGCGTGCAGCAGCACCAGCACGCGCGCCCAGTCGATCGTCTCGCTGACCGACGGCACCTTCTTCAGATCGAGCGTGCGCAACTGCTGCACGAAGGCCACCAGCTCGCGGCGCAGGTGCGCCTCGATGCCGGGCACGCGCGATTCGATGATGCGGCCTTCCAGCTTGGCATCCGGGAAGCCGATATGCAGATGCAGGCAGCGCCGCTTCAGCGCGTCGCCCAGATCGCGCGTGCTGTTCGACGTGAGCAGCACGATCGGCGTCACCAGCGCCTCGACGGTGCCGATCTCCGGGATGGTGACCTGGTAGTCGGACAGGATCTCCAGCAGGAACGCCTCGAATTCCTGGTCCGACTTGTCGATCTCGTCGATCAGCAGCACCGCGCCGCCGGGCTGCTGCAATGCGCGCAGCAGCGGGCGCGGCTCCAGGAACTCGCGCGAGAAGAAGATGTCGCCGAACGTGTGCAGCTTGTCGAGCGCGGCCGGCAGCGTGTCGGCGCACCCAGCACGTCGCCGATCTTGTCCTTCAGGATCTGGGTGTAGAGCAGCTGCTTGCCGTATTTCCACTCATAGAGGGCCTTCGCCTCGTCCAGACCCTCGTAGCACTGCATGCGGATCAGCGTGAGGTCGAGGAACGCCGCTACGGACTTCGCGAGTTCGGTCTTGCCGACGCCGGCGGGGCCTTCCACCAGGATCGGCTTCTGGAGGTGCTGGGCGAGATAGACGGCGGTGGCGATCTGCCGGCTGGGGATGTAGCCGACCGCGGCGAGGCCCTGTTCCACCGCCTCGATCGAGGCCAATTTGCGCGCGACCGCCCCGGCCGGCGCCACTCCTGCGTCTGGCATTCACGTTCCAATCCATGGTGCTACCCATGGGTAGCATTTCCCGGCGGCGATTGCCAAAGGGGGAGGGGTGTGCGGGCCGCGGTCGCTCCTGGCGCCGGGTGTCACGTCGAGCGGTTGGTAGATGCGCGGAACTCAAGATTTTCGGGCACTTTCGTTGATCCGGTGCCGCCCGCCGAAGCTCACACCGCAGCAGCAGATGGAAGCACGGAGGCGGAGGGCCGACGGCGCGACGCTTAAGGAGTTGGCGAAAAGCTACAACGTGGGCCGGGCCACGATTTCGAGGTTGTCCGTGGTGATCAGCCCTATCATGCTGCCTTGCGCGGATGGTATAATACCAATGCCAATTCGTCGCTCTGACCAGCGGGCTCCTTGCGAGCGCCGGCCTGATCAGCGGCGGCACGAGTGATGCGATGAGCATCGCTTGGCGGGTCGATGGCACGGTGACATTCGTCGCCGCGCTCAAGCCCGGAGACGGTCCGCGCTTCCCGGCTGTAGAGCGGGCGACTGGCGTTCCACCCTCGCGTGCCTGTGGGACAGTCGCCGAACTTAAATCTCTGCCGCCGGGCGGGGCCTTGCAAGGGCTTGACACCGCCAAAAAGCTGGTAAGCTGAGAGGGGTTATCAAGATGCGCACGGGCGGTAGCAAAAACCAGCGGCTAAGTCCAAGAGCAATCTCGGGCTAACCGTTGCGACGATCTTCGTCGCTCTGACCAGCGGGCTCCTTGCGAGCGCCGGCCTGATCAGCGGCGGCACGAGTGATGCGATGAGCATCGCTTGGCGGGTCGATGGCACGGTGACATTCGTCACCGCGCTCAAGCCCGGAGACGGTTAGTAGCCGGGGAGAGCATGCCCACAGGTTCCAGAGCTAAACGACGAAATCGTCCGCCAAGTCAAACCCCGTCTGTGCGCGTGCGAGCGACAGATACATTACTCAAAGCTTGGCACGCCATACGCCGAAACGGCGAAACGTCTCGAAGCCCAAAGACGCGCCAAACTACGAGGGATTTTGGGGCCGACCTTCCGCGTCAGCTTCGGCGCATACAGGAGCGTCTGCGCCGAGCGCCTTATCCATTTGCGCCGCAAATCGGTGCTACCCCGCAGAAGGCCAAAGGAACCGGCAAACGGCCATTGGTAATTGCGCCACTTGAAGATCGCATCGTGCAGCGAGCGATACTTGATGTACTGCAAGACAGTGATGATCTGCCCGGAGTTCGTGAGATTCTTTTAACACCGACCTCTATTGGGGGTATCCCTGGTCGTGGCGTCGATCACGCAATAAAATTGATCGATATTGCACAGCAGGCTGGTGATGCCAACTTCGTTGGTGGCTCAGATATCTCCGGCTTTTTCACCAAGATCAATCAGGCTGCCGTTGTCGATTTTATTCGTGAACAGACCAGTGACGATGAGTTCATTGACCTCATTCGCCGGGCCCTCAAGGTAGAGCTCGCCAACGCTAATGAAATGGAGCCAGACGACCTAAGACTTTTCCCAACCGATGAAACCGGCGTTGCTCAAGGATGCCCCCTATCGGCGTTGGCAGGCAACATTGCACTCCGCGACTTCGACGCCGCTCTGAATGGACGGAATATAACCTGCATTCGCTATATACTCGAGAGTGCCGAGTTCTCGGCTACTTTCTGGCGGCCCGTGACGTGCGCTCATAGTCGTCGAGCCACGGTTCGATGAGCCGGTCGAGTTCGTCGAGCTGGCGCTCGGAGTAGGATGCCGGCGCACATTTTTCCAGCCAACCCAGCACGTGAGTTTCGATCAGGTCGCGAGGCACACCCGGATGCCCAGCGTGGATGCGCTCCGCGGACTGCTTGATCGATAGCCGTTTCCCGTCGGCCCAGACGATCTTGCGCTGCCTGGCGTCGACGCCGGCATGTTCCAGTGCGTCGAACACCAGATCGAGCGCCTCGATCGACTGTTGTCCCTCGGGTGCGTCCATCCATTCGAGAAAGCCGTCGATGACGGGGTTGTCCTCGAAGGCGGATTCCGCGCGCCGCTTGCCCATTCGGATGAAGATAGCACCGCTGGTCACCGCTGTCGCGAGGCTCACGATAGAAGTCATCGTCGATCACAAGGGATTCAACGGCGTGACAGGGCGATTGCCGGGTAACGAACATCGTTCATCAGAACCAGCGACGAGTTGGCCCGATGTCACTGTGGATGCCCTGGTGGAACGCGATCTGGCGGCTGCGCCCGGCGTTCTCCCGCCTGCGCAGCTTCCTTTGGTTCGTCACCGCCGTCGCAGGCTTCACCGTGCGCACCGAACTGCTCGGCGTAACCAGCCTCGTGCGCGCGCTGAAGCTCGAGGCACGCTTCTACAACAAGCTCGTCGATCACTTTCACAGCCCCGCCCATCAGCAGCGCGGCCCGCGCAAGCGAGGCCGGCCCAGGGTCTATGGCCGCAAGGTCAAGCTCAGCTCCCTGCTGCAAGACCCCAAGGGCCGCCAACAGGCCAAAAGTCCCGTCTACGGCGAGCGCCAGGTGGTCATCCAATATAACGTCCGTGACCTGCTGTGGCGCCCGGCCGGCCGGCTCGTGCGCTTCGTGGCCGTGATCCATCCAACCAGAGGCTCCTGCCTCCTGATGTGCACCGACACTTCCTTGGCGGCCATCGAGATCGTCCGCCTCTACGGCCTGCGCTTCAAGATCGAACATACGTTCAAGCAGGCGGTGCGGCTGATCGGCTCGTTCAGCTACCACTTCTGGATGTCCGACATGAAGCCGCTGCGCCGCCGCAGCGGCAACCAGCACCTCCATCGCGCGTCGCCCGAATACCGCGACGCCGTCAGGCGCAAGCTGCACGCCTACCACGTCTTCATCCAGGCGGCTGTCGTCTGTCAGGGACTGCTTCAGTGACCTCGCCGTCGCCTTCCCGCAGCGCGTCTGGGACGCTTTCGGCTCCTGGCTGCGCACCATCCGGCGCCGGAATCCCGCCCTCGGAGCTGGTCGTGGCCAGTGCCCTGCGCCACGGCCTGCCGGAATTTCTCTTGAATCACGCCGCAGGCAACATCTTCGCGAAATTCGTCATCGAACGACAGGACACCGATAAAATGGAGGCATTCCGGCTCGCGCATCCTGAGCCGAAATTCCGGCAGAACCCTGGACTTCTCGAGTATATAGACGACTTTGTCATATTGGGCCGATGCAAAGAATATGTTTGCAAGGCTTTTGCAAGTGCGGAGAAAATCCTCACGGCTCTGGGTATGGCGATTTATCATCCCGACGCTCGGCCCGATAAGGCTTTTCTGGGGCCGTTCGCTGAACGATTCGACTTTCTCGGCTACCAGCTTGTGCCGCGCCTCTACCCACCGGCTGCGAAGAACTGCGAACAGGTTATCATCTCAATCCGCAGCGAGTCCGATGAAGGGCGTGCCCACATTTTGCGAGCATTGAATAGCGACACTGGCGGCAAGCCCCTTCAGCTCTACGCACAAACTCTAGTCGCGGTTGATGGTATTTTACGAGCATGGAGTGGCTCATTTAGCGCCAGCCGCTGTCTTGTTACCGCGAAGGGAATCGACAACACAGTCAATACGTTGATGAGTGATTTCATTGCGTTTTACCGAGACAATCTAGAGAAAAGATCTCAGCTTGAGCGCCGGAGAGCTTTGGGCGTGCATGTCGTTGAGGACGATATTCGGCGCCGCCTCAAACAGCCTTCTATGGATTGCGAAAAGTAGAGCTTTCGTAATAAACTAGCGCGACTATGCATAAACCATGTTACGCGGCAGCGACACGACGCGCGCGCGTTAGGGGCGGCCAGCTCAGGGAAGGATCACCAGCGCACACTCGGGCCAGATCCCCAGCGAACTGCACCGCATGGTTACGTGGTTAGTTCCCGATCAAACCGCGTGCCGGCATATGCCTCAGCCAGTGGAAGCTGCAGTCCGATGCTGTGCAATTCCAGCGTCCCGTCTTCCAATACCTCCGGCCGCTCGGGCCAATTGCCCTCCGCATCCCGCCGCAGCATCTCCGCCCTGACAGTCGTGCTGTGCAGCACCAGGATTTCCTGCACACTTGGGATGGTGGTGTACGCCCACACGTTCGTCCACGTCTCGGACCGGTTGCTTGGCGAGAGTATTTCGACCAGCAGCACAGGATCGCTGGTGGATTGGCTCTCCTGCCTGGATCTCACGCAGGTGACAGCCAGGTCCGGAATGCGGACGTTACTGTCCGATCGCACATGCGGCACAATCCCGGCGTTCGGGACCAGCGTACACCGCCGGCCCATGGCCACCAGGTGATTCCGAATTAGCGCACCGAGCTCGCCCTGAATGATATTGTGGGTCTCGCTGGCTGGCGCCATCGCCTGCGGTTGGCCATCGACCAACTGCCAGCGGCCGTTACCTGGCGCGTCCCAGGCCAGGAACTCCGCCGTGTCCATTACCGCAGGCACTTTCCTCGCCGGTCCCGACATGACCGCACCAAAGCACATTGCCACACGCTTCCACATCCCAGTGTGGGACCGGCACACAAGGTCGCGCGTCCGCCTGCCGCGCATTGGTGTGCTGGGGGCGAGGTTTCCATCTGGCCTGCCGCCATGACATGATGCCCGCATGCAGATATCCCTGACACCCGACCAGCAGGCTTGGCTCGCCTCGCACGTGGAGCGCGGCGAGTTCGCCTCCATCGATGAGGCGGCGCACCAGCTCATCAACGAACGTATCGCCGAGCGCATGATCGAAGACGACGATTTGGCGTGGGCCAAGCCTCTGGTCGAGGAAGCCCGGGCGGACATCGCCGCCGGCAGGGTTGTGACGGCTGAGGAACGCGATGCCCGAGTGAAGGCGCTTCTGGCCTCAATGAAGAGTTGATGGCTCGCGTCGTCGCCACTGAATCCGCGCTGCGCGACGAAGCTGCCATTCTTGCCGATTTAAGGGCCAAAGCCGGCTATCGTATCGCCGAGAAATACAAACTCCTGCTCGACCGGCTCTATCGCCTTTTGGCGGATCACCCGGCTATCGGCCCGCGCCGACCGTCACTGGGACCGCGCGTGCGCATTGAAATCGTCGCGCCCTACATCGTGATCTATGAGCTCAATGACAACGAGGACATCGTCACCGTCCTGCGTATCGTTCACGGCAACCGCGACATCACACGGAACCTGCTGCGGGTCCCCTGATAGCGGCAACGGCCCACCCATGTGGCCCCCCGCCCCGCCCCCGCCTAGACTGCGCCCCAACACGCCACCACAAGGGACGCCCACCGCATGGATTTCCACATCGGCCCACAGCAGCGGCAGATGGTCGCCTCGGTGCGCGACCTGGCGCAGTCCGAGTTCAAACCCACCGCCGGTCGCTGGATGGACGGCAGCTTCCCCTGGGAGAACATGCGGAAGCTCGCCGCCCTCGGCGTCCTCGGCATGTCGGTGCCCGAGGAATACGGCGGTCTCGGCCTGCCGATCCTGGACACCGCGCTGATCCTCGAGGAGATCGCCAAGGTCTGCTACATCACCGCCATGGCCGTCCTCGGCGAGGCCGGCGTGCAGACCCGCGTGATCGCCCGCTACGCCCCCGCCGCGATCCGCGACCGCATCCTCCCCCGCGTGGTCTCCGGCGACTGCATGCTGGCGATCTGCATGACCGAGCCGCACGCCGGCACCGATGTCGCCAACTACCGCACCAACGCCCGCATCGTCGGCGACCGCGTGATCCTGAAGGGCACCAAGACGCTGATCAGCCGCGCGCCCGAGGCCGGCATGTTCATCGTGTTCTCCCGCATCGACGGCAAGCCCGGCCGCGAGGGCATCGGCTGCATCCTGCTGGAGGCCGGCACGCCCGGCTTCGAGGTCACCGGCACCTACCACACGATGGGCGGGGAGAACCTGCACGAGATCCAGTTCAACGACTGCGAGCTGCCGCTGGAGAACCTGGTCATCCGCGACGATGGCTTTCGCAAGCTGCTCACCGCGTTCAACACGCAGCGCTGCCTCAATCCGTCGATTTCGCTCGGCCTGGCGGAAGGCGCGTTCGACGAGGCGGTGAACTACGTCCGCGAGCGCACGGTGTTCGGCAAGCCGATCGCCGACCATCAGGGCATCCGCTGGAAACTGGCCGACATGTTCAAGGACATCGAGGCCGGCCGCGGCCTGCTGTATCGCGCCTGCCTGACCGCCAACCCGTTCCCCGATCCGTTCATGGCGGCGGCGGCCAAGGTGTTCTGCAACGAAATGTCGCTGCGCGTCACGTCCGAGGCGGTGCAGCTGCACGGCGGCTTCGGCTTCACCGACGAGGCGCCGGTGTCCCGGCTCTACCGCGGCGCGCGCTACGGCTCGATCGGCGGCGGCACGTCGGAGACGCTGCGCGACCTGATGGGCCGCAAGATCGTGTCCGACGCCGATTTCGACCAGGGCATCCTGGGTCTCGGGACATACTGACGTGCTGCTGATCGAAGCCGACGGCAAGGCGCTGCTCGCGGAGCATGGCGTGGCGGTTCCCCACGGCATGCTGGTGACGGATGAAGCTGCCATCGGCGCACTGCCGGGCGCCGGCCCGTGGATGGTGAAGGCGCAGGTGCCGGTGGGTGGCCGCGGCAAGGCAGGCGGCGTCGTGCGCTGCGTGTCGGCCCGCGACGTTGCAGCGGCGGCAGGGCGATTGCTCGGCAGTCGGCTCAAGGGTCATCAGGTCGACGCCTGCCTGGTCGAGCAGGCCGCCGGCGGCGAGGAGCGCTACCTCGCGGTCATGGTGGACGCGGCAGGCTACGGCCTCCGCGTGATCTACGCGGCGCAGGGCGGCGTCGATATCGAGGCGTCCGGGGCGGCGCAGTCCCGGCTCTGCGCGCCGCATCCCGGCGCCGCGGCCGAGGCGCTGGCCGAACTGATCGCGGACGAGCCTGAGCCCTGCACGCAGCCACATCGCAGCCACCGGCCGCAAGCTGGCGAACCTGCTGATCGAGCGCGAACTGGCGCTGGCCGAGATCAATCCGCTGTTCGTCGCCGCCTCGGGCTGCGTGGCGGGCGACGCGAAGCTGGTGGTGGATCTCAACGCGGTGGAGCGCCAGCCGCGCATCGCCGCGCTGATCGCCGCACGGCCGGCGACCTACGCCGATGCCGACCGCAAGCTGCGCGAGGGCTTCGACTATGTCGAACTCGACCCGACGGGCGAGATCGGCCTGGTCACCACCGGCGCCGGCCTGTCGATGATGCTGATCGACGAACTGACCGCGCGCGGCAGCCGGCCGCTGAATTTCTGCGACATCCGCACCAGCCAGATGCGCGGCAGTCCGGCGCGGCTGATGCGCGTGCTGGAGTGGATCACGGCGCGGCCCTCGCTGCGGGCGGTGCTGGTCAACATCTTCGCCGGCATCACCGATCTGGCCGAGTTTGGCGCACCTGCTCGCGACCGCGATGGAGCAGACCCCGGGCCTTCGCGTGCCCGTCGTGGCGCGGCTGGTGGGGCGTGGTGCGGCCGATGCGCGGCGCATCCTGGCGGAACGGCACCCCGGGATGCCGGTCACCGAGGACCTCGAGGAGGCGCTGGGACGCATCGAAATGGTCCTCAAAGCGAACACTCCCCCTCCCCTTGCGGGAGGGGGCAGGGGGAGGGGACCGGGTCGCACGGCCCCCTCCCCCCAACCCCCTCCCGCAAGGGGAGGGGGAGTGTGAACGCGCACGTGATCGCCACCCTCTCGCGCGCAACGCCGGTCATCGTGCAGGGCATCACCGGCCGCATGGGGCGCACGCACGCGGCCCTGATGCGCGCCTACGGCACCAACATCGTCGGCGGCACCTCGACGCGCACCGACACGACGGAAGTCGCCGGCGTGCCGGTGTTCGCCAACTGCCGCGACGCCGTGCTGGCGACCGGCGCGGTCGCCTCGGTGGCGATGGCGCCGCCGCTGGAAACGCTGGCCGCGGTGGAGGAGGCACTGGCCGCCGGCATCCGGCTCATCGTCACGGTGGCCGAGGGCGTGCCGCTGCACGACGCGGTGAAGATCGGCCGCGCGGTGCGCCGTGCCGGCGCGACATGGATCGGCGCCTCCACGCCCGGCCTGGCGATCCCCGGCGAGATCAAGCTCGGCTTCCTGCCGGATGTCTGCCTGCGTCCCGGCCCGCTGGCGATCATGTCCAAGAGCGGCACGCTGTCCTACGAGGTCGGCTACCGCCTGGCGCACGAAGGCCTGGGCCAGAGCATCTGGGTCGGCGTCGGCGGCGACCCGGTGAAGGGCGTGCGCTTCGCCGATCTGCTGCCGGTGTTCTTCGCCGACGAGCGCACGCGCGCCATCGTCCTGGTCGGCGAGATCGGCGGCAGCGAGGAGGAGGAATGCGCCGACGCGCTGCTGCGGCTCGGCGTGCGCAAGCCGCTCTACGCGCTGATCGCCGGGCGCGAGGCGAAGGAGGGCGTGTCGATGGGCCACGCCGGCGCCCTGGTGCTGGGCGACGTCCGGCACGTTCGCCTCGAAGACGCAGCGCCTGACGGCCGCCGGCGCGCGCGTGTTCGGCTCGATCGAGGCGCTGATCGAGGCGTGCGTGCGCGACCTGGCGCCGTCCCGGCCTACAGCTTGATATCGCGCACGAACTTCGCCTTCTCCGCGGAGGCCGCCAGCAGGAACGAGAAATCCGTGCCGGTGGACACGTAGCGCGCGCCCTGGCGCACATACTCCGCCATCAGATCGGGCCGCGACGCCAGGCCGCCGACGCCGACATGCTTGCCGTGCTTCCGGCACGCGGCGATCGTGCGCAGATACGCATCGCGCACGTTCGGATGATCGAACTGGCCGGTGATGCCCATCTCGTTGCACAGGTCGTTGGTGCCGATCAGCATCATGTCGACGCCGTCCACCGCAGCGATTTCTTCCACGTGCTCCAGGGCCGCGACCGTCTCCATCATCACCACGACCATGGTGGCGTCGTTCATCGCCTGGTTCACCACCGCGGAGGGGAAACTGCGGTAGTGGTAGTGCGGCAGCGCGCCACCCGCGCCGCGCTCGCCCTGCGGCGTGAACTTCGCATAGCGGACGATTTCACGCGCCTCCTCGGCCGAGCGCACATGCGGCGTGATCACGCCCATCGCGCCGCCATCGAGCAGCCGGCAGATGAACTCGGGGCTGTTGGCGGGAACGCGCACCAGCGGCGTGATGCCGCACTGCATCGCCGCGATGCAGATCTGGCAGACGCTGTCGATCGAGAACGTGTTGTGCTCCACGTCCACGTAGATCGTGTCGAAGCCGGCGGTGGCGGCGATCTGGGCGATCTCGATCGTGCGGGTGAGGCGCACGGTCATCGAGGCGACCACCTCGTCGCGGGCCAGCTTCTCCTTCACGCGGTTGCGCAGGATGTCGCGCAGTTCGTCTGCCATGGCGTCCTCCCGGGATTGCCGGCCATTGTTGCCCGCTGACGGTGCCGGCCTCAAGATGACGCACTCCTACGGCAAGGGGCGGAGTGACTCGCATGGCCCACAAGGTTGCCTTCCTCGATGTCATGGACGCCAGGGTGCGCGACGAGATCCGTTCCGAGTTGCCTGCCGGATTCTCGATCGACTTCGCCGAAACGTCCGACCGGCGCGAACATCTGGCGCTGATCGCCGATGCCGATTTCATCCTGACCAGCATCCCGGTGGACGCCGCGATGATCCGCGCAGCACCGCGGCTGAAGCTGCTGCACAAATGGGGCATCGGCGTCGACAAGTTCGACCTCGATGCGGCGCGCGCGGCCGGCGTGCCGGTGGCGATCACCTTCGGCGCCAATGCCGGCGCGGTGTCCGAGCACGTGCTGATGCTGATGCTCGCCACCTATCGCCGGCTGTCGCTGGCCGATCGCAAGCTGCGCGACGGCGTGTGGCTGCGTCCGCAACTGCGTGCGCAGTGCTACCAGATTTCCGGCAAGACCGTCGGGCTGCTGGGCTTCGGCAACGTCGCGCGCATGGTGGCGCACCGGCTCGCCGGTTTCGAAGTAGAAATCATCTACAGCGACATCCGTCGCGCCGACATGGCGACCGAGAAGGCGCTGCGCGCCACGCAGGTGCCGTTCGACGACCTGATCGCGCGCAGCGACATCCTGTCGGTGCATGTGCCGCTGACGCCGGCCACCAAAGGACTGATCGGCGCCGAGACGATCGCGCGCATGAAGACCGGTGCGGTGATCATCAACGCGGCGCGCGGCGGCATCGTGGACGAGGCGGCGTTGTATGATGCGCTGGTGAGTGGCAAGCTGCATGGTGCAGGGCTTGACGTGTTCGCGATGGAACCGGCGGATCGGGACAATCCGTTGTTCCGGCTCGATCAGGTCGTGCTCACGCCGCATACCGCGGGCAGTGTGATCGACCTGGTGGCCGACATCGCGCGCCACGCCTTCACCAACATGCAGACCGTGTTGCGCGGCGCGCCGTTGCCGCCGGACGATCTGGTCTCGCCGCCGAGGGAGAAGAATTGATGGCAACATTGCAGAGCAGGTCGGTGCGTCGGCGCGAGGATGTTCGGCTGCTGACCGGCAAAGGCAATTACGCTGCCGATCCGCATCCGCCCGGCGTGCTGCACGCCGTGCTGGTCCGCTCGCATCATGCGCATGCCACGGTCGGCCACATCGATGCGGCAGCGGCGCGCGCGATGCCTGGCGTGGCGGCGGTGTTCACCGCAGCCGATCTGACCGACGTGGCACCGATCCCCGGCGGCATCAACTTTCCCCGGCCCGACGGCAGTCCCGCGCCGAAGACCGACCGGCCGCTGCTGGCCGCTGACCGGGTGCGCTTCGTCGGCGAACCGGTGGCGGTGGTTCTGGCTGAAACCATCGACGCGGGAAAGGACGCCGCCGAGGCGGTGATGGTGGATTACCATGAACTGCCGCTGGTGACCGATCCGATCGCGGCGATGGACCCCGCGTCGCCCAAGGTGTGGGACGATGTGCCCGACAACATCGGCTTCCTGTGGAAGCGCGGCGATGCGTCCGCCACCGATGCGGCGCTGCGGTCGGCGGCGCATGTCGCGCGCCTGCAGTTCACCGTCTCACGCGTCACCGCCAACACGATGGAGCCGCGCGGCGCCTGGGCGGAGGTTGCGCCGGACGGCCGCATCACGATGCATGCGGCGCATCAGTCGCCGTACAACCTGCGCAACGGCATGGCCAACGGCAATTTCAATATCAAGCCGACCGATATCCGCATCCTGGCGGCCGATGTCGGCGGCTCATTCGGCATGAAGTCGGGCGTGCAGGCGGAATATGCGCTGGTGGCGTGGGCCGCGCGCAAGGCGGGTCGACCGGTGCGTTGGATTTCCGAACGCACCGAGGGGCACCTCACCGACGAGCAGGCGCGCGAGATGCGCATCACGGTGGAACTGGGGCTCGATGCCGATCACAAATTCACCGCGCTGAAACTGCGCTGGGATGCGAATCTCGGGGCCTACGTGACCGGCCGCTCCGGCTGGCCGGTCGGCAATATCGGCGGCACGGCGGGCGTCTACCATATCCCGGCGATGTATGCCGAGGCGTTCGGCATTCTGACCCACACCGTGCCCACGGCGGCGTATCGCGGCGCGGGACGGCCGGAGGCGACCTACACGATCGAGCGCATCATCGATATCGCCGCGCGCGAGGTCGGCATCAGCCCGTACGAGCTGCGCCGGATCAATCTCATCCCGCCCGAGGCGATGCCGTACAAGACCGCGCTCACCTTCACCTACGATTGCGGCGAGTTCGAAGGCAACATGGAGACGGCGGCAAAGCTCGCCGAACTGGACGGCTTCGCGGCGCGGCGCGCGGATGCCGAGGCGCGGGGAAAATTGCGCGGCATCGGCCTGTGCAACTGCATCGAGGTCGCCGGCGGACCGTTCCTGCGGCCGGCGAAAGACCAATCGACACTGCGTCTGGCGGAGGACGGCACGCTGGTGCTGCGCTCGGGCTCGATGTCGGTGGGACAGGGGCTGGAGACCGCATTCTGTCAAATCGTCGCGGAACGTTTCGGCGTGCCGCTCGACCATGTGCGCTATGAGGCCGGCGACACCGACATGCTGTCCGGCGGCAAGGGCAACGGCGGGTCGGGCGCGCTGTGCATCGGCGGTTCCGCGGTGAGTGCTGCGGTGGACAAGGTGATCGACACCGCGAAGCGCATCGCCGCGGAATTGCTGGAGGCCGCCGATGTCGATGTGACGTTCGAGGCGGGAAAATTCACCATCGCCGGCACGGATCGCTCGATCGACCTCGCGGCGGTGGCGCGCGCCGCGCACGATCCGGCGCATATCAAACCGGGCGAGGAAGGCGGCCTCGTGGAGAGCGGCGAATTCCAGGCGACCATGGTGACGTTCCCGAACGGCATGCATATCTGCGAGGTGGAGATCGACCCCGACACCGGCGTGACCGAGGTGGTGCGCTACAGTGCGGTCGAGGAACTCGGCCACGTGCTCAATCCGATGCTGGTGGCGGGCCAGACGCATGGCGGCGTGGCGCAGGGCGTCGGCCAGGCGATCGGCGAGCAGATCGTGCACGATCCGCATTCCGGCCAGATGCTGACTGCATCTTTCATGGACTACCAGATGCCGCGGGCAGACGACCTGCCGGATATTCAAATGACGACGCGCGAGGTGCCGACCAAGGTCAATCCGCTCGGCGCCAAGGGGGTCGGCGAGGCCGGCACGGTCGGCGCCCTGGCGGCGGCGATGAATGCGGTGAACGACGCGCTGGCGCCGCTCGGCATTCGCCACTTCGACATGCCCGCAACGCCGTGTCGCGTGTGGTCCGCCATCGCGGCGGCGCGCGGCACGTCTGCATGAGCGCGACGCTGTTCCACATGATCGCCGGTGCGCCGACGCCGGTCGCACCGTTTTCGCACGCGACGGAGGTCGATGGCTGGGTGTTCCTGACCGGGCAGATGCCGACGCTGCCCGACGACGATGCGGCGCCGCTGCCGTCGGGCATCGAGGCGCAGACGCGGCGGGTGATGGACAATCTGATCCTCGTGCTGGGCGGGCTGCGCCTTGGGTTGGAACACGTGGTCAGCCTGCGCGTGTTCCTGACGCGGTTCGAGCAGGACTACGCGCCGATGAATGCGGTGTACCAAAAATATTTTCCGCCGGATCGTCTGCCGGCACGCACCTGCGTCGGGGTGACCGGCCTCGCACGCGGCGCGCTGGTGGAGATCGACCTGATCGCGCGACGGCCCTGACTTATGTGCACGCGAAGACTTATGTGCACGCGAACAGCCTGTCCAGCCGCCTCAGGCATGCCTGACAGGTGACCTGCGGCGCCGGCGGCTCGGCCCACCCGGAGCGACTGCCCGGCTCCTCGGAGCACAGCGCCATCCGGCAATGCGGCGTGACGGCGTGGTAGATGTGGCAGCTGCCGATACCGCGACGCGCACCGTTTTTCCGAAGCGCCACGAATTGGCGGCCGCTCCGCTCAATGACTTCCCCCATCCCCAATTGATTCACTGCCGGTCGCGATTGTGTCAACCCAAGGGGGCCAACGGGGTGCCCACCGGGGGATGCCCACCGGGGGGTGCCGCCGCTGGCCTAACGCGCCGCGGCGTGCCAACGTGTCGGCTGCCTCAAACAGATGAGGCCGGCCATGACGATCAGCCCCCGCACCGGCGAACGACGGGAGCGAGCCTGGACGCACGCCAATTTCGGATGCGCGCCAAAGCTCGTCCCGGAGCATCGGCCAGAGGCGATGAAGCCCGCGCGACGCGCGCGAGGAAGCACGCACGCAGCAAAAACCAAATGGTAGGAGCGGCGAGATGAAAACAAAAACGGACTGGAGGTACGGCATTGCAGTGGCCGCCTTGGCCACGTTCGCGGCGGCCATGCCCGGCCGACTTGCTGCACAGCAGACCGCCTCGCAGGCGGTGCAGATCGGCGGCAGCGATCTTGGCGGCGTGGTTACCAGCGCAAAAGGACCGGAAGCGGGGGTTTGGGTCATTGCCGAGACAACCGATTTTCCGACCAAATTCGCCAAAATGGTCGTCACCGATGACCGCGGGCGTTACCTGATCCCCGATCTGCCGAAAGCGAAATACAGTGTGTGGGTGCGCGGCTACGGTCTTGTCGATTCGGCAAAGGTGCCGGCCGAGCCGGGCAAGACTGTCGATCTGACCGCGACGCCCGCGCCGAGCCCGGCCGCGGCTGCGGAATACTATCCGGCGGTCTACTGGTATTCGATGCTCGAAATTCCGGACAAGAGCCTGTTTCCGGGTACCGGCGCCAACGGCATGTCGGTCGCGCTGAAGAGCCAGGGCCAATGGCTCGACATCGTCAAAACCGACGGCTGCTTCACCTGCCACCAACTGGGCGACAAGGCAACGCGCACATTGTCCCCGGAACTCGGCAAATTTGAATCCTCGGCCGATGCGTGGGAACGGCGCATTCAGTCGGGCCAGGCCGGCACCAATATGACCGCCAACATCGGCAAGCTCGACACGCAGCGCGCGCTGAAGCTGTTCGGCGAGTGGACCGACCGCGTCGCCGCCGGCGAACTGCCCAAGGCGCAGCCGCCGCGGCCGCAAGGGCGTCGAACGCAATGTCGTCGTCACCGTGTGGGACTGGTCGACACCGAAGGCGTATCTGCACGACGAGATCTCGACCGATCGGCGCAACCCGACGGTCAACGCCCACGGCAGGCTCTACGGATCGCCCGAGCTCAGCACCGATTCCGTGCCGATCCTCGATCCGATGAAGAACGCGGCGAGCCAGGTCAGAATGCCGGTCCGCGACGCAAACACGCCCAACACCGCCGATGATCCGATCCCGGCGCCCTCGCCCTATTGGGGCACCGAGGCCATCTGGAACGGCCAGGCCAATATCCACAACCCGATGCTCGACGCCACCGGCCGGGTGTGGTTCACCTCGAGGATCCGTCCGGCAGACGACCCGGCGTTCTGCAAGGCCGGATCGGATCAAGCCTCGGCCAGGCTGTTCCCGCTGCAACGGTCCGGACGACAGGCGGCGATGTACGATCCAAGAACGGAAATGTTCGCGCTGCTCGACCTGTGCTTCACGACGCATCATCTGCAGTTCGCGCGCGACGCCAACGACACGCTGTGGTTCAGCAGCGGCGGCGCCAGCGACGTGGTCGGCTGGCTCAATACCAAAATGTTCGATGCCACCGGCGATGTGCAGAAGTCGCAGGGCTGGACCGCCTTTGTTCTCGACACGAACGGCAACGGCAAGCGCGACGACTATGTCGAGCCCAACCAGCCGATCGATCCGAACAAGGACAAGCGCATCGTGGCCGGCATGTACGGGATCGCTCCCAGCCCGGTCGACGGGTCGATCTGGGGATCCGTGCTCGGCTATCCGGGATTTATCGTGCGGGTCAATCCAGGATCGAACCCGCCGGCGACCGCGCTGTCCGAGATCTATGAACCGCCGCCCGGCGCGTACTCGCCGCGCGGCATGGACATCGACAGCAAAGGCGTCGTCTGGGCATCGCTGGCAAGCGGGCAACTCGCCAGCTTCGACCGGACGAAATGCAAGGGGCCGCTCAACGGGCCCAAGGCGACCGGCCAGCATTGCCCCGAAGGATGGACGCTCTATCCGTATCCGGGACCGCAGTTCAAAGGCGTGACCGAGTTCGGGCAGCGCGGAGGCAAGCTACTACACCTGGGTCGATCAGTTCAACACGTTCGGTCTTGGCAACGATGTGCCGATCTCCACCGGCAACGGCAACGATGCGCTGCTGGCGCTGGTCGGGGGAAAATTCGTCGTGCTGCGTGTGCCCTATCCGATGGGGTTCTACGCCAAGGGCATGGACGGCCGCATCGACGATCCAAATGGCGGGTGGAAAGGCCGCGGTCTCTGGTCGACCTACGGCACGCGCACGCCGTTCCACGCAGAGGGCGGCAAGGGCACGACCAGCAAGGTCGTGAATTTTCAGCTGCGCCCTGATCCGCTGGCGCGGTGACGATCTGTCGCTCGCACGCAGCGGCGCGGCTGGAGAGAAGTGGCAATCGGGTGAAGCAGATGCGGTCGGGGTTTCACCCCGAACCCCGACCAGAGGCTCTGCCTCTGGACTCCGCCAAGGGCGGAGCCCTTGGAACCCATCACTTTAGTAATGGATTCCAAAGGCTACGCCTTTGGTGGGGGTCCCGGGGGCAAAGCCCCTGGGCGGGTTTCAGGGCAGAGCCCTGATCTCGCGATGGGCTTGTCCCGGCCACGACGCATGATCAGGGAGGCGGCGGCGGAAATGGCGTGAGCGGGCCGATCGTCAGGTTCGTGCCGCCGAGCAGACGCGAACCCTCGCCTTTTGCGAGGAACGGGAAATCCCGGTAGTTCGCGGGCGATACCGGGAAGCCGGGCGGGGCGTCAGCGACCAGGAATTCGAATGTCGGCGCCTGGTACTGACCGGCCGTCAACCCACCAAGCGCCGAGTGGTTGATGCCGGTCTGGTTGCCGAGCGTCACCTGACCGTGACGTGACTGGACCAGAAGTTCCCGCGTCACCGGCTGGAAGTTGCCGGCACCCACCTCGAAGCGGAAGCGGCCGCGGTTGCCCTTCCCGGCAAGAAAGCCGGGCTCCGGCAGGACGCTGCCCAGCAGCCGCGGGGTCTCGGTGCCGCTGTTGGGATCGACGTCGACGGCGAAGATATCCACGATCTGCGAGGCATCGGTGACCAATCCGCGGACCGAGATGTCGCGCCGCGGCTCGGGGATCGGCAGCGACTCCGCCGTCGATGCCGAGGGCCGCGTTCGCCGGCACGGTGAGGCTGACCCCGCCGGTGCCGATCCTGCCCCGGATCACCGTCATGTAGGCAGGACCCTGGCCACCGCCGACGGTGCCCGGCGGCCGTGACGACCTCGACCTTCTCGGCCTCGAGCGTCGGTGGCGGAAATATAGAACTGCTGGTTCATCGGCTTGTTGGTGGGGCCGACGGGCGCGCGCGGGATTGAACGGCGTCACCGGCGCGCTCGGATCGATCTTGTAGAGGTTGCCGGAGAACGGACACGAAGTCGCCGACCATGAACGGCACCTGCTTCCACGGATCCGGCGTGGTGACGCCGGCCGCGTTCGGCGCCGACTGTCGCCGGCATCGTGAACGACGTCAGCGGCGCGCCGACCTGCAGCAGCGGATCGTGGCGGAAACGGCGTGGTGACGCCCGCCGCCGGATTGAGCGGACGATTGATAGAGCGGCCGATCGGGATCGATCGCCGGCGGCGCCACGGTCGGGATGCCCATCGGATAGCCGTTGCCGGAGGTGACGGTCGGGTTGTCGGTGTCGGCGGTGAAGCGCGGATCCGGGCTGTGCGCAAAGCCGTAGCGGCCCAGCGGGTCGTTGATCTCCACGATGGTGCCGGTGCCCGGCGTATTGAGCTTGCCGTTCACCTCGAACCGGCCCTTGGCATAGTCGATCGCGGTGATGAACCCGACGCCGGCATTGGCGATCTCCTGCGAGATCGGCAGGATCAGCGCGGCGATATACGAGCCGGGCGGGTTGCCCGAGGCGCCGCTCGCAGTCGATGTTCCCGACCACGGTCACCTCGCAGGACGGAAAGAACCCGGCGAACGCACCGGCCGCCGCATTCTGCGGCGCGTCCGACAGCGCGAGGCCGGTCATCGGCTGCCCGATCGAATTGTTCGCCGGATGATTGATCGGCGGCGTCGCCTGCGGCGGCAGCGCCGTATCGAACACCGGCGCCGACTGCTGCCGGGTCGAACAGCTCGGCCCAGGTCAGCGCATGCGCCGGCATCTGGATCACCGAGTTGTCCGGCACGATGACGGTGATGTTGTTCACCGTCAGCGTGCCGCCGGCGTTCGGTGCACCACCCGGCTTCAGCGTGGCCGCCTGCAGGAATCCCGTCACGGCGAAGACGGCGGGCACGTTGGTGTTGAGCACGGTGAGCTGCGCCGCGGCACCGGGGCCCACAGCAACGCCGAGTGCAACCAGCAGCAGAGGCGATATCAATCGGATCTGCATTTGACTGCTCCCTTGTCTTATTTGCGTTCCCGGCCGCGGTTCCTGGCCGTACGATCGCGCATTGCTGGCATGAGAACGCCGTTGCAATGGGGCCGGCGAAGCGGGTTACGGAGTTTGCGGATTGCAGGTTGAGGAAGGTATCGATCGGCGTGGCGCGGCCGTGCCGTCCGACGGCCTGGACCTCCAGGAAGTCATCCACGCCGGGCGTGGCATCCGCTCGTTCCGTTCGGAACGAACAGATCTGCGGATGGTCGAACGGTGCCCTGCTCGTAGCGCGACGCGCGGGTCGGTCAGGCCTTCCGACACGAAGTCGATCAGGTCATGCATGTTGCGTTGCGAGGACGGCAGGAATTCCGGAAAGCGCAGCCCCGGAATGCCCTCGATGTCGGGGTCGAGATCGTGGAAGTTGGTGTTCGGGAAATTCCCGCCGCGCGTATAGAACTCCACGACCTGGCGCAGGGTGGCCGAATCCCCGTTGTGGAAATACGGGCCGGTGAACTTCACGTTGCGCAGGTTGGGCACCTTGAAGTTGCCGTGGATGCGCCTGGCGGTCGAGCACCGGCACGGGCTGGCGGGTCTTGGGATCGAGCTGCACGAACCGCAGCACGTCGTCCGGCAGCTTGTTCTGCACTGCGCGAGCTGCCCCAGCGCCACATAGGACAGCGGGAACGGACTTGTTGTCGTCGAGCGGATTTTCGAAACGCGCGGCCGGTCTGCGGCGTGCTGCCGGGGGCGGTGTCGTCGCGGCCGACATCCTCGGAGCTGCGGCGGACGCTGATATTGTAGAAGCCCTTGTCGTAGTTGGCGGTCCCGCCGTCGCCCATCGCCATGAACTCGATGATGTCGATCGGCCGGCCCTGGAAGTTCGGGCGCTTCAGTTCGCTCCTGGACGATGTCGATCACGGAGTGGTTGGTCGTCACCGGCAGCGAGTGGCAGTTGTTGCAGCGTCGCACCGAGGTTGGGATCGGCGTCCATGAAGATCGTCAGGCCGTTGCGCTGCGATGGCGTGAGCGCCTTGGGGTCGCCCTTGATGCGCTGGACCTTCGAGCCCTGGAACCGGTCGAACGGCGTGTCGTCGGCGATCAGCGTCGCCTCGTAGGCCTGGATCGCCAGGCCCCAGAACATCGAGAAGTTCCACTGCGCCTGGGTGTATTGGTTGGGGCCGAGATTGTCCGGGCCGCGGCGCGCCCGAGCGCATCGGATGGGCCCGGCCGCGGTTGCGCGCCATGGTGCGCGGATTGTTGGTCGAGGCGGTCTGCATCGCCACGCTGTTCGTCTCGCGCTCGATGATCTCGGGCGAGTTCCACCACGCTTCCTGGAACGCGTCGTGCACCATGTCGGCGTAGGTCGCGACGCTCAGTCCCTCGCTGGCCGCCGAGCCGCCCGCCGGGCCAAGACGCGCGCTGCGACAGCGATCCGAGCACGCTGTCCTCGGGATGCACGAGCTGTTTTGCCAGCGGCCGCATACTGCAGCATCTTCTTGCCGACATCGGGGAAGGTGCGGTTCTCGAACGACATCTCGAAGTTGCTGGTCGCCGGTCCGACCGCCTGCGATGCCAGGCTCGAATTGGTGACCCGCAGATAGACGTCGCGCAGCTGTGCCGTTGTCGAGCTGCTTGAGGGTGCTGAGCCGATCGCGGAAGCCGAACGGATTGACCCCGTTGAAGATGAAGCTCGCGCGGCCGTCCCAGAAATTGTCGAAGTTGAAGACCGCATTGATCACGGTCGGCGCATTGCGCGGCTCGACGCGCCGCACCACGGTGTCCTTGTTGACCGTCGCCGGGCGAGGCGAGGTTGAAGATGTCGGGCTCGGGCGTGCCCTGGTCCACCGGGTTGCCGGGCGTAACGCCTGTGAAGATGGTGTGGCGCACGCCCTGCGAGGAGATCACGTCATTCGTGTCACGGCTGACATTGGCGAACTCCTCGAGGAAGGCGGTGTGCGGTCCGCGCGGCGTGCGTTCGGTCGGCCGCAGCCAGCCGTTGAGCGGGAAGTCCGCTGCCGTCAGCTGATGGTTCGGCGTGAACTGCGGAAAGCCCGGCACGTCGAGGTTGGCCGGGCGGCTCGCTCGGGCCGGGCGGATTTGGCGTATGCGGTCGTTCGCGGTGTACGGCACGGTGGCGTTGCCGAAATGGTTGTCGCCGGAGATGAACGGTCCGCTGAAGTTGGTGTCGTGCAGCCCCGGCGAGATCTGATTCTTCGAACGGCTGTCGGCGCCGGCGTTGAAATGGCAGGTTGCGCAGGCCTGCACGCCGTCGCTGCCGGCCTGCATGTCCCAGAACAGCGCCTTACCCAACCGCACCAGCGCCGCCTGGTCCTTGACGATGCCGGCGGCGACCAGGTCTTGGAATGGCAGGTCGGTCTCGGACCCGGGATGGCGATCGTCGCCGGAACGGTGCCGGGTCGGCGGCGGGCCCGGCGTCGATGACGATCGCCGTGGGAATGCCCACCGGCACATCCTTCAGCGACAGGTAGTCCTTCTCCTGGGCGAACCCTCCCGGCATGGAGAGCAGGCCCAATCCAGCCACCAACGCGGTCAGCTTTCGCTTTGACCTCATGACTCGTTTCCCCGTGAATATTTCACTAGCGTTTTCTGATTGCGTCGAGCCAGCAACATTCCACGTCCGTGCTGTGCGGCACGAATGCTGCGGAGACACAATAGATGGACAGAAGCAGTCAGTACACCTCGTAACAAAGCTATTTCCTTTTTATTCCTGCTGCCAAGCGAATTTCCAAATGGCAGCGATTACGGTTGCGTGATCGGGTTTGTCCGCCACATCCAACGAGTCGTGTTGACAAGCGCTGTGCAACCACTGGTGGCGACGTCCTGCGAGCACAAACCCAATCAAAGATGCCCGCACATGCATTCTTGCTGTTTGGCAATTCCGCATGATGGCGCGGCGGCGGCCGATTCCGCGCCGTCGCGACATCGCCGCCAACGCCCGTACCCGCGCTCACAGCGTGTGCACCGATGACGCGGACGCGGCGATCCTGTGGCTGTGCGCGCCATGTCCGAACTCGGCGTATTGCAGTCCATAATACGCGGCAAAGAAGACGAACACGGTCGTTGCGAAGGCAATGCCTGCCGTCCGCGCCTTGCCGAACGGTGCTGCCCGCATTGTCGTGCAGCCAGAGATTCAGCCGGGTCGGTCCATGCAGGAACATGGCAGCCATCGCGATCAGAATGGGCAGGTGGCCGATCGCATCCACCTTGCCGAAATCGAGGATCGCCGCGGCAAAGATCGAGCCCAGCCCAAGGATGGCAAGCCGCTGCAGCCCAAATCCGGTCAGGATGTAGAAAGCGAACGCGAACTCGACAAAGCCGGCCACGACCATGAAGTCCGCGGGTGCCAGGCCGAACGTCAGATACGGGCGCTCCGCGAGCAGCGGAAAGGTCCATTGCGGATAGGCCCATTTCTCGACCGCGCCCCACATCAGGGTGATGCAGATTGACGCCTGCAGGATCGGCATGCGCTGCGACCGCAGACGCTCCGATGTGAACGCGGTCAGCCCCAGATAGGCCGCAAGACCGATGAACATCGGGTAGTCGGACAGATGGAACACGCCGTACTGTTCGATACCGAAGCCGTACAGCACCAGGATGCCGAGGCTGCCAAATGCGCAGGTGCGCGCCGACAGCATGCTGATGGCGATGCCAAGCTGGAGCCAGGCGGACCAATCGGCACCGGTGCGCAATTCGGGCGTCAGGATGACCCCGCCGGTTGCGAACAACGCCATGAAGAACGCGCCTGTCCCGGCGCGCAGCAGTCGCTCCTCGAGATCCTCGTGCCGGCCGGGCGCCGACAGGGCTCCGCCGATCGACGTGCGAGCCGGTCGAGCAGGAAGCTACCGGCCAGCAGCAGCGTGAACCCGACCAATGCCAGCACGAAATGTCGCGTCATCACGCCATCGACCGGGACCGGCGATGCGGCCACATCGTATGGCTCAAACCATTTGACATGTGCCCGGGCCGGCGTCGGAAAAAGACCCACCGCCGCCGCCGCAGCCGGCATCCATAGAAGCATCGCCGGCGGCGACAGGCTGGCCAGGCGGCGCAGAGCGAGGGTCCCGGCGTGGCCGGTTCCCCGCCCTGTGCCGAACCGATTGCGCTGCCAAGCACCGTCCGCGCCCATCAAACCGGCAGGACGACCACGCGGGACGCGCGCGTCGCAGTCGTTCAAATATGTCTCGATCTGCATGTTGTGGCTTCTCTCTTCGCGTCGCTCGATGTTGCAGCTACTTATCGGAACATGGAGAAGGCGCTTCGCCTGGCGCGCGCCATCTCACGGGAAATGAGCGACCATCATCAGAATGATGAACGCGAGAGCCGAGCCGCCACACGGCAGAAAGACCCGCAAGGCTGGTGATGGCGGCAATGCAAGAATTCGTTTCATGATCTCCTCCTGAGTTTGAACCGGGAGCCTTTTGATCCCGCGATGTCCAATATCGGAGAGACCGAGGTTTCGATGTGAGGAGATTCACAATCAGAGCGAATAGATCAAATTTTTTTGTGTCGGATTTGTATTGGACTATTTTCGTTGCCCAATTTGCGGAGGCGGCACGGCGTACCCGCCATTCAGCAAAAGTTCACTGATCGCCCTGCCAGCGCGACAACGCGAATGTCGGGTGTACCGTTCGGGCCCTGTGCGGTTCGATGCTTCGTGGCAACGGTCTCTGAGCGCCCGCCGGCCTACGAGGGCGTTGCAACGTCATGCACGGGATGTCGAAGCATTTTGGCCAGACCCAGGCCAGTCGCATGATTGCGTCTGGAGCGTTCTGTCTCTGGCACCGAGGCTGCTCGATGGCCGAGCAGCCTCCGTCAGATCGTCGGTTGCGTCTATGCTGACGCAGTCGCCATCAACAGATGTTACCCGGCATTCTCGTTCGGCGGAAAAATCTGGGTGTAGGCATTGGCCGGAGGAGCGAAAGCGCCCGTGGCCAGCGAGACGGCCAGAAGCGCAACTGCGGCTAAGATCGCCTTCCTCATTGTACTCTCTCCTTCATGTGCTCCGTCCGCGACGGTGTTCTGTTGCGTTGTGGATTCTGGTCCCAGCCTGGCGCGCTTTCATTGCAACGCCGCGCTGACGCGGGGCACATACCGCAGAGGATGCACCGGCGAAGTGAGCAGGTTCACTCCGCGGAGGCAGTCATTCCTTCCGCCATGGCCGGGACGTGCCCGGCCATGACGGAACGAACGAACGAACGGCGATGGACGATCGCCGTCTGCGAACCGCAGCGCCATCCAAACGGCATGGGCGAAGTTCAGATCGATTGCGGTGGGACGCAAATGAATGGAAGCCCGCTACCCCACGACGATCGCGTTGCGGATGAGCAGTGGCGAACCGATGCCCTCGAGCGGCTCGATGTCGGCGCCGGTGCCGTGGATCTCCACCGTGCCGTAGCCCCAGATGCGACCCCACAGGCTCTGCTTCACATCGACCATCTCGATCTTGGCCATGTTCATTTCCATGGTATGGCGCCGCAGCAGACCACGGTTCAGGATCACGCGCCGATCGGTGACCACGATCTCGGTCGCGCTCCGGTGGATCCAGGCTTTGACCAGCAGCAGCAGACCCAGCACGGCGATCACCCCGCTCGCCAGCAGCGCATAGTGCTGCCAGTCGGGATCGGTCAGCCAGTAGGAACCGATCAGCACCGCGAGCGCGACAAGCAGCACGATCACCGCGCGGATGTAGACCGACCAGTGCAGGCGGCCGACCGCCTTCACGGTTTCGTCCGGCTGCAGCACCTTGGTGTAATAGGCCATCAGCCGATTGCGCCCATGTGCACCGCCATGTCGGCGCACAGGATGCTGCCGGCAAAAGCGACAAAGACCAGGATCGAGCGGATGCGGATCGACAGCAGATTGCCGGTGATCTCGGCCAGCACGTAGGGTCCCGCGAGGCAGGCAAACGCGATCAGCGCGCCGAACCAGGCCCAGACGAACCAGAACATGCCGTAGGTCAGCACGACCGAGACGAACAGCGGCGCGAGATACAGCGGGTTGGACCAGCCGTCGGGGATCTTCAGGACGGAAAAACCGATGTACCCGAATAACGACAGCGAACCGGGATAAAGCATGCGGTAGCCCTCCGCCGGGAATGCCGTCGCCACCGGCCAGAAATCCGCCATGGGTACGATCGCAGCCACTCAACTCCCCTGCCCGCACGCGGTTCCCAGCGTACCACGTCCTGCGGCCGGACAACACAGGACTGTGTCATCGCCGCAAGGCAATCGGGGTTTCACCCCGAACCCCACCAGAGGCTCTGCCTCTGGACTCCGCCAAGGGCGGAGCCCTTGGAACCCGTCACTTCAGAAACGGATCCCAAAGGCTTCGCCTTTGGTGGGGGTCCCGGGGGCAAAGCCACCGGGCGGGTTTCAGGGCAGAGCCCTGAGCGCTTCAGCGTCACCCGAATGCCCCGCTCACCGCACGGTCGCAACGCGCAGCGAGTTCGTCGCCCCCGAATGGCCGATCGGCACGCCGGCCGCCACGACGATCTCTTCGCCGCTCTGGGCAAAGCCCTCGGTCTGCGCCACGCGCGTCGCCCGGGTGATCGCGTCCGCCATCGAATGCGCTTCGGCCGACACCACCGCGTGCACGCCCCACACCACGGCCATCCGTCGCGCCGTGGCCAGATTGGGGGTCAGGCCGATGATCGGCGCCTCGGGCCGCTCGCGCGCCACACGCAGCGCGGTCGCGCCGGACGCAGTGAACGCCACCACCGCCTGCGCGCCGATCGTGTGGCACACCTGCCGCGCCGCCGCGGCGATCGCATCGGCGGTCACGTGCTCGGGGTCCGGCCGGCTCGCCTCGATCATCGCGCGCCACCCCGGGTCCTGCTCCACGCGCGCGACGATGCGGTCCATGATGTTCACCGCCTCGTAGGAGAACTGCCCCACCGCCGTTTCCCCCGACAGCATCACCGCATCCGTCCCGTCGAACACCGCGGTCGCCACATCGGAGGCCTCGGCCCGTGTGGGCGACGGCGCGCTGATCATGCTCTCCAGCATCTGGGTTGCCACCACGACCGGTTTTCCCAACTGCCGCGCGGCGCGAACGATGCGTTTCTGCGCCAGCGGCACCTCCTCGGGCGGCAGTTCCACGCCGAGATCGCCGCGCGCGACCATCACGGCATCGGTGAGGTGCATGATCGCGTCGAGGTTCTCCAGTGCCTGCGGTTTTTCCAACTTGACCATGACCCAGGCGCGGTCGCCGATCAGTTCCTTGGCCTCCGCCACGTCCTCCGGCCGCTGCACGAACGACAGCCCGATGAAGTTGGCGCCGTGCTCCAGCGCGAAGGCGAGGTCGTCGCGGTCCTTTTCGGTCAGCGCCGGGATCGGCAGCACGACGTCCGGCACATTGAGGCCCTTGTGGTCCGACAGCGGGCCGCCGACCAGCACCTCGGTTTCCAGCGCGTCGCCGCGTTTGCGTGCGACGCGCAGCCTGAGCTTGCCATCGTCCAGCAGCAGCGTGCAGCCGATCGAGGCGGCCTCGATGATCTCCGGATGCGGCAGGTTGACGCGCAACGCATTGCCTGGCGTCGGATTGAGGTCGAGCTGGAAATGCTGGCCGGTCTGCAGATGCGCCCGCCCGCCTGCAAACCGCCCGACCCGCAACTTGGGTCCCTGCACATCGGCCAGGATGCCGATCGGGCGCTCGAACCGGTCCTCCAGCTGGCGGATCATCGCGAAGCGCGCGGCGTGGTCCTCGTGGGTGCCGTGGCTGAAATTGAGCCTGAACACATCGGCGCCAGCCTGGAACAGGCGCGTCAGCACCTCCTGCGAGGAACTGGCCGGGCCGAGCGTCGCGATGATCTTGGTGCGCCGCCGCCGGCGCAGCTTCGGTCGTGTGGCCATCTGGGTTCCTTCAGGCGATCAGGATGGCGCGGACGTCATTGACGTTCGTCAGCGTGGGGCCCGTGCGGATCGCGTCGCCGATCGTGTCGAACAGCGTGTGGCTGTCGTGGCCGGCGAGCATGGCCCGCGGATCGAGCCCCCTGGCACGCGCGCGCGACAGCGTGTCGGGTGTCACGATGGCGCCGGCGATGTCGTCCATGCCATCCACGCCGTCGGTGTCGCCGGCGATCGCCCAGATCTCCGCCGCACCGCCGAGCGCCACGGCAAGGCCCAGCAGGAACTCGGTGTTGCGGCCGCCATGGCCGGCGGGTCCGCGACCGAGCGTCACCGTGGTCTCGCCGCCGGACAGCACGACGGCAGGCGGTCGCAGCGGCTGGCCGTGCGCCCGGATGCTGCGCGCGATGCCGGCCATCACGGTGGCCATTTCCCGGGATTCGCCCTCCAGCGCATCGCCCAGCACGAGCGGCGCCAGTCCAAGCCCGCTGGCTGTCTCGGCCATGCGGGACAGCGCCGCCATCGGCGTGGCGATCAGATCGAAGTCCGCGTTCGGCAGTTCGCCGGGTTTCGGCGTTTCGTCGGTTGCCTGGGCGAGCCGTGCCGCCACCGAAGCGGGTGGCTCGATGCCGTAGCGGGCAATGATCGCGCGCGCATCGGCGAAGGTGGTGGGATCCGGCACCGTCGGACCCGAGGCGATCACCGCCGGATCGTCGCCCGGCACGTCGCTGATCGCCAACGTCACGACGCGCGCGGGCCGGGCGGCGGCGGCCAGCCTGCCGCCCTTGATCGCCGAGAGATGTTTGCGCACGCAGTTCATCTCGGTGATCGTCGCGCCCGAGGCGAGCAGGGCGCGGTTGATCGCCTGCTTGTCGGCCAGGGTCAGGCCCGCAGCGGACGCAGCGCACAAGGCCGAACCGCCGCCCGAGATCAGCGCCAGGACGAGGTCGTCGGGGCGGAGGCCGCGCACGCGCTCCAGCAGGCGATGGGCGCCGCGTTCGCTGTTGGCGTCGGGCACCGGGTGCGACGCCTCGATCACCTCGATCCGCCTGGTCGGCACGGCGTGGCCATAGCGGGTGACGACTGTCCCCTCCAACGCAATGTCGGGCCAGGCGTCCTCCAGGGCGGCGGCCATCACCGCGGCCGACTTGCCGCAGCCGACGACCACGCAGCGACCCTTGGGCCTGGGCGGCAGATGCGCCGCGAGGACCTTGCGCGGATCGGCCGCCGCAACCGCCGCGTCGAACAGCGTCCTGAGTGCCGAGCGGGCGCGTGCATCGTTCCAGACCATCCGACTCGCTTTCCCCTGTCCGCTCGCGCCCGAGTATGGCGAACCGGCCCCGGACACGCCATCTTCGGGGTGAGCAGAGGAGGGACCGAGATGACCGCACCGCAACTCGACGAAACGACCCGCACCGAACTGGAGGCCGCCGCGTTCCGCCGCCTGGTGGAGCATCTGCGCGAGCGGACCGACGTGCAGAACATCGACATGATGAATCTGGCGGGTTTCTGCCGCAACTGCCTGAGCCGGTGGTATCGCGAAGAGGCCGCGACGAAGGGCGTCACGCTGGCCGATCCGGACGCGCGCGAGATCGTCTACGGCATGCCCTACAAGGAGTGGCAGGCGAAGTACCAGAAGGACGCGAGCCCGGAGCAGAAGGCCGCGTTCGCCAAGGCCAATCCGGGTCATTGACCACCAGTCCCTGACCCCGGGTCATTGACCGCCAGTCATTGACCCCGTCGGGGGCGACCGCTATCCCCGCCGGCCTTGCCGGACCGGAGGGGAACGATGGCGCTGCGCGCGGTGGAGAAGCCTGACACCAAGGCCGGCGGCGTCGCTGCCGACCGATTGCGCAGCCTGGTCGATCGCATCGAACGGCTCGAGGAGGAGCGCAAGGCGCTCGGCAGCGACATCCGCGACATCTACGCGGAGGCGAAGTCGGCCGGTTTCGACGTAAAGGTGCTGCGGCAGCTCATTCGCCTGCGCAAGGAGGAGCCGGCCGATGTGGAGGAGCAGGAGACGCTGCTCGACGTGTACCGCCGCGCACTGGGCATGTGATCTCGGGGCATGTGATCCCGTCGGAAGCGGCCGGGGCGCGAGGGTCGCGATACCGATCCGGACGTGTCGGGTCCGCAGGGTGATCCGTGGTGTGAAGCGCTTCAGAGCGCGGGGCCTGCATCCACCGTAGCCTCCCTTCGTCAGCGAGCACCGCAGGCGCTGCCAGGGAGAGCCCCCAATGACGATATTCGCTTTCGCCGCCCTGACCGTCACCGCCGCCATCTGGGCCATCACGGCGCCGGAGTCCCCGGAGGATCCGACGGTGGGCGAGGTCAGCCATCTCATCGTGCTCGGTTTCGTTCCATGACGCGGCTCGGGGTTGCGACGGACGGTCTGACGAGGGCAATCATGACCATCATGCTGCGCGCCGGCTTCGCGGTGTTCAGCCTCGGCATCGCATCGGCCTATGCCGGCGACGGCGACGGCTACTCGACGAACACTTTCTTTACTTCGGTCCAGATTGCGCGGCCCGCTCACGCCATCGCTGTTGCGGCTCAACCGCCGATAGTCGCAGCGCCGAATGGTGGCGCGGCGGTCCAGACATCCGACGCCCGCTCGCCGGGCCAGGGCACGTGGTTGTTCCGGGTGTTCTCGCTGCCGTAGCTGCCGGCGGGTTCGACGCCGGCCATTTCGATGCTCGGGAAGCCGCACGGGTCGACCGGTCTTGCGGTTTCCTGCTGCGCCTCGGTGTGCTGGCAAGGCTGCCGCTTACAAATGGTGGTTCCGCGACATCGACCGATCGGTCGTCGGCGTGATCGCCGCGCTCCAGCTGCACTGCAGACGAGTTGACCCGCCTGGCCAGTCACCTCGTCCGCCGCCACCGGGACCTGCCGCAGATACGCGCGCCCGCTTGCAGACTCCCCCCCACCCGCCTATGTGGGGCCGCCAAGGTAGCGGAAAGGCCCACCCGCCCATGGCGTTCGACATCCCCAAAACACAACCCACAAGCCGCGTCGAGGAAGCCCTCGCCTTCGACGACGTGCTCCTGATCCCCGCCTACTCCCAGGTCCTGCCCTCCGCGACCGACACGCGCACCCGCCTCACCCGCACCATCCCGCTGAACGTCCCGATCATCTCGGCCGCCATGGACACCGTCACCGAGGGCTCCATGGCGATCGCCATGGCCCAGCTTGGCGGCATCGGCGTCATCCACAAGAACCTGGAGCCCGCCGAGCAGGCCGCGCAGGTCCACCGCGTCAAGAAGTTTGAATCCGGCATGGTGGTGAACCCGCTCACCATCCGCCCCGATCAGACGCTGGCCGACGTGAAGGCGCTGATGACCACCCACCGGATCAGCGGCGTCCCGGTGGTCGAGCGCGACACCAACCGCCTGGTCGGCATCGTCACCAACCGCGACGTCCGCTTCGCCACGGACCCGACGCTGAAGGTGTACGAACTGATGACGCGGGAAAATCTCGTCACTGTCACCGCCGGGGTCGCTCCAGACGAAGCGCGTCGACTGCTGCACCGCCACCGCATCGAGAAATTGCTGGTGGTGGATGATGCCTATCGCTGCGTCGGGCTGATCACCGTCAAGGACATGGACAAGGCCGAGACGCACCCGCTCGCCAACAAGGACGAACTCGGCCGGCTGCGCGTCGCCGCCGCGACCGGCGTGGGACCCGAGGGCCACACCCGCTCGCGCGCCCTGATCGAGGCCGAGGTGGACGTGATCGTGGTGGACACCGCGCACGGCCACTCGCGCGGCGTGCTGGACGCGGTGGCCGCGATCAAGAAGTTCTCCAATTCGGTGCAGGTGATCGCGGGCAACGTCGCCACCCCCGAGGGCGCGCTGGCGCTGATCGAGGCGGGCGCCGACGGGGTGAAGATCGGCATCGGGCCGGGCTCCATCTGCACCACCCGCGTGGTCGCCGGCGTCGGCGTGCCGCAGTTCACCGCCGTGCTGGAGTGCGCCGCCGCCTGCCGCGAGGCCGGCGTGCCGGCGATCGCCGATGGCGGCATGCGCACCTCGGGCGATATCGTGAAGGCGATCGGCGCCGGGGCGGACGCGGTGATGATCGGCTCGCTGCTCGCCGGCACCGACGAGGCGCCGGGCGAGGTGTTTCTGTACCAGGGGCGGTCCTACAAGTCGTATCGCGGCATGGGCAGCATCGGCGCCATGGCGCGCGGATCGGCGGATCGCTATTTCCAGCAGGACATCAAGGATCAGTTGAAGCTCGTGCCGGAAGGCGTTGAAGGCATGGTCCCTTACAAGGGGCCGGTCGCCCAGGCGATCCACCAGTTGGTCGGCGGGCTGCGTGCCGGCATGGGCTACACCGGCAGCCGCGACATCGGCGAACTGCAGCACAATGCCCGCTTCCGCCGCGTCACCGGCGCCGGCCTGCGCGAGAGCCATGTGCACGACGTGGCGATCAGCCGCGAGGCGCCCAACTACCGCCAGGACTGACACCTGACTCCCGCCGGTCAAATCGCCGCCGCGATCGAGTTGGTCGCGGCGATCTTCGGATCCGGCGCCGACAATGGGCCGGATGCGAGCCGACGCCCTGCCCTCCCCCCTGCTTTCGCCCCTGCCCCTCCCGGAACGGGCGGAAAGGACGCGAAGGGCGGGGAGAGGATCTCGGCGCGGCCGGCCGACGGCGTCGCCAACGATTACTTCCGCGCACGCCGGTTCATCGGATCGGGCGACCGCCGGGCCGTGTCCGACCGCGTGTGGCGCGTCCTGCGCACCCATCGGCGCCTGACCTGGTGGCTGGCCGGCCGCCCGACGCCGCGGCTGCTGGTCGCCGCCTCACTGCTGCTGGAAGGCGGCACGCCGGCCGATCTGGCGTCGGCATTCTCCGGTGGCCGCTTCGCTCCCGCGACGCTGGCACCATCGGAGCAGGCGTCGCTGCACCGGCTCGCGGGGCGTCCGCTCGAGCACGCCTCCATGCCCGATGCGGTGCGGCTGGAAATGCCGGACTGGCTGCTGCCGCTGCTCGCCGCGCGCCTCGACACCACCGAACTGGCCGCCCTGCTGCAGCCCGCCCCGCTCGATCTGCGCGTCAATCTGCTGAAGGGCACGCGCGAAGAGGCCGCCGCCGCGCTCGCCGCCGAGGGGCTGGAAACCGCGCCGACTCCGTTCTCCCCATGGGGCCTGCGCATCGCGGGCCGCCGGCAGGTCACCACCGGCCCGGCCTTCCGCGCAGGCCTGGTGGAGATCCAGGACGAGGGCAGCCAGCTGGTCGCCGCCCTGACCGGCGCGCGGCCGGGACTGCGCGTCGCCGACCTGTGCGCCGGGGCCGGGGGGAAGACGCTGGCGCTGGCGATGATGATGCAGAACCGCGGCCAACTGGTCGCCTGCGACGTGTCCGCTCCCCGCCTCGACGCCGCGGTCCGCCGTCTGCGCCGCGCCGGCGTTCACAATGTGGAGCGCCACCTGATCGAGGCCGGCGACAAATGGGCCAAGCGCCGCGCCGGCAGTTTCGACCGTGTGCTGGTGGACGCGCCGTGCACCGGCACCGGCACGTGGCGGCGCAATCCCGACGCGCGCCTGCGCCTCACCGAGGCCGATCTGGCCGAACTCCTGCCCAAGCAGGCCGCGATCCTGGATCAGGCCGCCGCCCTGGTTCGCACCGGCGGCCGTTTGGTCTACGCTACCTGCTCCCTGCTCTCCGAGGAGAACGAGGACCAGGTGTCCGCATTCCTCACCCGCCACCCCGGCTTTGCCCTGGTCCCGTTGCCGCGCGCCTGGCCGGGCGGCGCGCTCTTAGATCCGGGCGGCTTTGCGCCACCGAACCCGGGCGAGTTCCTCTCGCTCACGCCGGCCCGCCACGGCACCGACGGGTTCTTCGCCGCCGTGCTCGAGCGGCGCACATGATCTCGATCCGCCGCGCCCGGTCGTCGGATGCCGTCGCGATCGGGGCGGTGCACGTGGCGACCTGGCGCAGCGCCTATGCCGGCATCCTGCCGGACCGCTTCCTCGCGCGGATGTCCGTCCCGCGCCAGGCGGCGCACTACGACGCGGCGATCCGCTCCTCCACGGCGGTGTTCGTGGCCGCAGCGTCGGGCACCGATGTGCCGCCCGGCAGCGGCTCGCGCATCGTCGGCTTCAGCACCGCCGGCCGCGCCCGCGGCGGCGAGATCGCCGGACAGCGCCTGGCGGAAGGCGAGGTGGAGACGCTCTACGTGCTGGACGACTGGCGCGACCGCGGCGTCGGGCGGAAGCTGATGCGCGCAGCCGCGGTCCATCTCGCCGAGACCGGCTGCAAGTCGTGCTTCGTCTGGGTGCTCCGCGAGAACCCGAGCCGCTGGTTCTACCAGCGCCTCGGCGGCAAGCCGGTAGCCGAGGCGATGATCCAGTTCGCCGGCCAGAAGGTGCCGCAGATCGCCTTCGTCTGGGACCCGATCGAGCGATTGTTGACGGCCTCGCCCCAGGCGTCCTGAGAACCGTTTGGCTTGTTCCACGTTTCCGGTTCCCAACCGGGTAAAGGACAACCCAAATGCGGTATCCCGTAATCCTGGCCGGCAGCCTGCTCGCCGGCACCATATTCGCCCTGCCGTCGGCGGCACAGACCGCGGCACCGCTCGCCTACGTCCAGCCGGTCGCGCCACAGGCGGTGCAGGACGTGCAGAGCCGGCTGCGCCAGGCCGGCGTTTATAACGGCCAGATCGACGGCATCTGGGGCGCGGACAGCCAGGCGGCGCTGGAGCGCTATCAGCAGTCGCATCAATTGCAGGTCACCGGACAGCTCAATCAGGCCACGGCCGCGACGCTTGGCCTCGACCAGGGCTCGCTGCTGGCGGTCCCCGCGGCCGCGCCCGCGCTGCCGCCGCCGGGCGATCAGCTCCGACCGGCCTCGGTGCAGGCCATCCAGGTCCGGCTGCGCTCGCTCGGCTTCTACAACGGCCCGATCGACGGTGTCTGGGGCGGCGGCACCCAGGCGGCGATCGAGCGCTTCCAGCAGGGTCGGAGCCTGCAGCCGAACGGACAGCTCAATCCGGCAACGATCGGCGCGATGGGTCTGGCGCCGGACGCGCTGGCCTATCGGTAAGGGTTTTTCCTCCGCCTGCTATTGCGCGGGCATGGCGAGAGGGTGGAATCTCGGCCGGTCCCAAAACGGGACGGGCCGGGGGAAACGCCATGCAACGCAGCGAAACGCGCATTCTGACCACGCACACCGGCAGCCTGCCGCGTCCGGCTGAACTGGTCGCTCTGTATCTGCGGAAGAACCGCGGCGAGGCGGTCGATGCACAACTTGCCGAAGCCGGGCGCGCCGCGCTGGACCACGTCGTGCGCAAACAGCGCGAAGCCGGCATCGACATCGGCAACAACGGCGAGCAGCAGCGCGAGGCGTTCTTCCTGTACGTGCGCTCGCGCATGAGCGGGTTCGGCGGCGCATGGACGCGCATGCCGCGCGCCGATGTCGAGCGCTACCCCGACTACCGGGACGCCATGGCGCGCGAGCAGCAGCACACGCAGCAGGTGTCCAGCCGCGCCGAGATCCCCACCGCGATCGGCGAGGTGCGCTATCTCGACCATGCCGCGATCGAGGAGGAATGCACCGATTTCCGCGCGGCACTCGACGCGCAGAACAACCCGTTCGTCGAACCGTTCCTCACCGCGCCGTCGCCCGGCATCGTCGCCGCAGCGCTGCGCAACGACTATTACCCGAACGAGACCGCCTACCTCGAGGCGCTCGGCGAGGCGTTGCGCGTCGAATACGAAGCCATCGTCCGTCACGGCTTCCTGTTGCAGCTCGACTGCCCGGATCTCGCGATGGAGCGCCACATCTCCTACCAGCATCAGCCGCTCGGCGATTTTCTCGGGTTTGTCGATCGCGTGGTTGCAACGATCAACGCGGCGCTGGTGAACATCCCGCGCGACCGCGTCCGCCTGCACGCGTGCTGGGGCAACTACGAAGGCCCGCACGACTGCGACGTCGAGCTGCACGAGATCATGCCCATCCTGCGCAAGCTGAATGTCGGCGGCTTCGTGCTGCCGTTCGCCAATCCGCGCCATGCGCACGAATACGCGGTGCTGAAGCGATTTTCCGCTCGATGCCGACCAGACCATCGTCGCCGGCGTGATCGACTCCGTCACCAACTTCGTCGAGCATCCGAAGACGATCGCGGAACGCATCGAGCGCGTCGCCGAGGCGGTCGGCGATCCCAGGCGCGTGCTGGCCGGCACGGATTGCGGCTTCGACACATCGGCCGGACAGCGCCGCGTCGCCGAGGACATCGTGTGGGCGAAGCTCGCCGCACTCGGCGAAGGCGCGCGGATCGCCTCCGAACGGCTGTTCTGACGTGACCGCCACGCAGGAGTTCGACTACATCGTCGTCGGCGCCGGTTCGGCCGGCTGCGTGCTGGCCAATCGGCTGACCGCCGACGGCAAGACCACCGTCCTGCTGCTGGAGGCCGGCGGCAAGGATCGCGATCCCTGGATCCACATCCCGGCCGGCTTCTACCGCAACATCTACAACCCCAAGGTCGCCTGGTATTTCGAATCCGAGCCGGTGCCGGAACTCAACAACCGCCGCGTTCCGCTGCCGCGCGGCAAGGTGCTCGGCGGGTCGTCCTCGATCAACGGCCTGATCTACATCCGCGGCCAGAAGCAGGACTTCGACCTGTGGCGCCAGCTCGGCAACGCCGGCTGGTCGTATGACGATGTGCTGCCGTATTTCCGCAAGGCCGAGGACCAGGAACACGGCGCGAACGAATTCCACGGCAAGGGCGGCCCGCTCGCGGTGTCGGACCTGCGCACCGATCATCCGCTGCACGATGCGTTCGTCGCCGGCGCGAAGGAGGCGGGCTATCCGTTACAACGCCGACTTCAACGGCGCCGAACAGGAAGGCGTCGGACCGCTGCAGCTTACCGTGCGCAACCGGCGCCGCTGTTCCGCCGCCGCCGGCTATCTGAAGCCGGTGATGCAGCGGTCCAACCTGAAGGTGGAAGTCCGCGCGCTGGCGCATCGTGTCACTGACCGAGGGCAAACGCGCGATCGGCGTCGAGTACAGCCAGCGACGGCGTGATCCATCAGGTGCGCGCGCGGCGCGAGGTGCTGCTGGCGGGCGGGGCGATCAATTCGCCGCAGTTGCTGCAACTGTCCGGCATCGGTCCCGGCGCGCTGCTGCAGCAGCACGGCATCGACGTGGTGCACGATCTGCCAGGCGTCGGCGAGAACCTGCAGGACCATTGCGGCGGGCGCATCATCTATCGCTGCACGCCGAACGTCACCACGATGAACGAGATCTACCACAACTGGCTGCGCCGCATTCAGCACGGCATGCAGTACATCCTGTCGATGAAGGGCGCGCTGATGACCGGCGCCGGACCGATGGGACTGTTCGTGCGCACGCGCCCCGAGCTTGCCTCGCCGGATGTGCAGTATCAGTTCCTCGCCGGCAGCGCGGAGAAGACCGGCGACCCGATGCACCGATTTCCCGGCTGCACGCTGGTGGCGATCCCGTGCCGTCCGGAGAGCCGCGGCTGGCTGCGCATCACCTCGCCCGATCCGGCGCAGGCCGCCGGCGATCCAGCCGAACTATCTCGCCACGCAGGGCGACAAGGACACGATGGTCGCCGGTCTGCGCGTGTCGCGCCGCATCTTCGCGACCGCGCCGATGCAGCGGTACGTCACCGAGGAGTTCATGCCCGGCCCGCAGGCGACGACCGACGAGGACCTGCTGAACCATGTGCGCGAGACCGCCGGGACGACGTTCCACCAGACCAGCACCTGCATGATGGGCCCCGGTCCGATGGCGGTCGTGGATACGTCGCTGCGGGTGAAGGGCATGGAGCGGCTGCGCGTGATCGACGCCTCGATCATGCCGACCGTGGTGTCGGGCAACACCAATGCGACCTGCATCATGATCGGCGAGAAGGGCGCCGACATGATCCTGCGCGCGGCGTAGGTGCGAGGTGGAAGCGCTCAGGGCTCTGCCCTGAAACCCGCCCGATGGCGTTGCCCCCGGGACCCCCACCAAAGGCGTAGCCTTTGGAATCCGTTACTGAAGTAACGGGTTCCAAGGGCTCGGCCCTTGGCGGAGTCCAGAGGCGGAGCCTCTGGTGGGGTTCGGGGTGAAACCCCGACCCTGAGCCACGGATGCAGACGTGTTGACCGTTGAATGTAATCCGCGCCTTTAGGGCAGGATTTTTGCACTTGATGGCGGAATGAATGGACCTGATCGGCGGTCTTCGCAGCTTCATCCGCGTCGTCGAGACCGGCTCGTTCTCCGCCGTCTCGCGCGAGAACCAGATCAGCCAATCCGCCGTCACCCGCCAGATCGCCCTGCTCGAGCAGCATTTCGGCGCTCGCCTGTTCCATCGGACGACGCGCCGGCTCAGCCTGACCGACGACGGCCAGGGACTGCTGACCCATGCCAGGCACCTGATCGAGGCGGCCGACGAGATGGAGACAGCGCTCGGTCGGCAGCGCAGCGCTCCCACCGGCCTGGTCAGGCTGGGCACCTCGATCGCCGGCGGCCACTTCCTGGCCCCTCGGCTGCCGGTGCTGCTGGAGCGCCACCCCGGGCTGCGGGTCGAACTGGTGATGCGCGATCAGTTCACCGACATGGTGGACGAGCGGCTGGATATCGCATGGCGTTCGGGCGAGATCACCGACGCCTCGCTGGTGGTGCGGCGCGTCGGCCAACTCGGGCGCGCCGTCGTCGCCGCGCCGATCTATCTGGAGCGCCACGGTGCCCCTGCGGTGCCGGCGGACCTCGCGATGCACACCTGCCTGATCCACGACTTTGCGCCTGACGCGGAGCTTTGGCGGTTCACCGGACCCGACGGTCCACTGAGCGTGCGGGTCGGCGGCGGCTTCCTCGCCAACGACAGCGCGGCGGTGCGGCTGGCGTGCCGCGCCGGCCATGGGATTGCACTGCTGCCGGAGATCCAGCTGATCGACGACCTGCGCGCCGGTCGGCTGTACCGGCTGCTGAACGACTACCCGTCCGAGATCGTGCCGGTCCACATCGTCTATCCGTCGCGCCGCAACCTGGCGCCACGGACGCGCGTCGTCATGGACTTTCTGGTGGAGCAGGCACACGAGATTTCCACATTGCTGTCGGCCGGCGCCGAGGTGCTGACCTGAGGGCGGCGGCCGCATGGCGGCGGCGGTGCCGGATGAGCGGTCTCGACCCTGCCGGTGCGCTTGCCAGCGGCGAACCGAGCAACGCGGATACTCAGCCGCTACTGCTCGTTCGGCGTCTTGCTCGTTCCGCTTTGATCTCGGAGCCTGACCCGGCGTGGGCAACTTCACCACCCCGTCAGGGGTTCGCTCCAGTGGTACGACGGCGACCACCGCATCCATCGTCAAAATTCCATGGATGTGTGGGAAAAGCTGCCCTCCACGCGCGGGCTCCCAGCGCACGGCATCGCCGAGCCGCGGCAGGTCCACGGCGGCCAGGACAAGGCCGTCAACGCCACTGAAGTGTTTGTCCCAGGTCGCAGCAAGCTGAGAACCACACGACAAATGAATGAAGCCGTCGGCAATATCTGCTGGCGTTCCGCGGAACAGGCCGTCGCGCTGCAGCTGCTCCAGCTCCGTCGACGACATAATCTTGTATGCGATCCGATCCGGCATGGCACCTCACTCACGGTTCAGTGGCAAGCGCTGACAGACGCCGGCGCGCGCCCGCCCGGGGAAACGTGTCGGCGGGCACCCCTCTGCCGCCAAGCCGGCCCGGAACGACGATCGAGGTCCGCCTGCGACCTTGAAACGCAGCTCGGCCAACCGGCTGCCGAGATTGGCCCGACGCCACCCAGGATATATACCGACATCCTGGCACCGCTGAGGAGCACGTCCATGGCCCCGAAAAGCATGAAAGCACACATAGCGAAGGCAGCCGGCTTCCTCGCCGCGCTCGATCAGAGCGGCGGGTCGACGCCCGGCGCGCTGCGCCTCTATGGCATTCCGGAGAGCGCCTATACCGGTGAGGCCGAGATGTTCGCCCGCATGCATGCGATGCGGGTGCGGGTGATGACGGCGCCGGCCTTCACCGGCGACAAGGTGATCGGCGCAATCCTGTTCGAGCGCACGATGGACGGCGAGGTTCAGGGCAAGCCGGTGCCCTCCTATCTGTGGGAGGACCGTGGCTGCGTGCCCTTCCTCAAGGTCGACAAGGGGCTGGAGGCGGAAGCCGATGGCGTCAGCCTGATGAAGCCGATCCCGGAGCTCGGCACGCTGCTCGACCGGGCAGTCAGGCTCGGCGTCTACGGCACCAAGATGCGCTCGACGATCAACCTGGCATCCGCGAGCGGTATCGCAGCGATCGCCAAGCAGCAGTTCGAGATCGGCGCACAGATCTGCAGGCACGGGCTGGTTCCCATCCTCGAGCCGGAGGTGCTCATCAAGAGCCCCGCCAAGGCTCAGGCCGAGGCGCTCCTGCGGGAAGCGCTGGCCCGGCATCTCGATGCGCTGCCGTCGGATCAGCAGGTGATGCTGAAGCTGACGATCCCGGACGTTCCCGACCTCTACAAGGACCTGATCGCGCATGAGCGGGTGGTTCGCGTCGTCGCCTTGTCGGGCGGCTATAGCCGTGCCGATGCCTGCCAGCGCCTGGCCCGGAACCACGGCATGATCGCCAGCTTCTCGCGCGCGCTGCTCGAGGAGCTGCGGCATTCGATGAGCGACGCGGCGTTCAACGCAGCATTGGCGGAGGCCATCGACGCGATCTACACGGCCTCGACCGTGAAGGTGTGACCGGGCGAGCCCGCGCCGGGCGGGTCCGGCCGGCAGTGTGGGTTTCGGCGCAGCTTGCGCGGCCAGCGGAATGCGACGGCGATATCGGCGGCACTGGCGGGTGATTTCTGTGGGCGGCAAGCGGGCGTGATGTCACGGCCGCGGCGCGTTACCCCGCCAGCTCGCGCGACCGCACCGTCGCCGCGGCGATCGCCCGGCTCAGCGCCGCCGGCCAGGCGTCCGGCGCCATCAGCACCGACAGCGCCCGCTCGGTGGTGCCCGCCGGACTGGTGACCGCAACGCGCAACGCCGATGCGTCCTCGGCGCTGGCGGCCAGCAGCGCGCCGGAGCCCGATACCGTCTGCCGCGCCAGCAGCCGCGCCAGGTCCGCCGGAATGCCCTGCTCGATCGCCGCCTGCTCCATCAGTTCGGCCAGCAGGAACACGTAGGCCGGCCCACTGCCGGACACCGCGGTGACCGGATCGAGCAGCGCCTCGTCCTCGACCCAGGCCACCACGCCGATCGCCGTCAGCAGCCGCTCGCACAGCGCGCGCTGCGCCGCGTCCACGCCGGCGCCCGGACAGGCCACAGTCACGCCCTGGCGCACCGCCGCCGGCGTGTTCGGCATCGCCCGCACGATCGCCGCGCCGTCGCCCAGCAGCGCGCGGATGCCACCGATGGTGCGGCCCGCCATGATCGACAGGAACACCGCGCGGCCGGCGAAGCGACGATAATGCGGGAGAGTCTCCGCCGCGTTCTGCGGCTTGACCGCGAACACCACCGCGGCCGGCGCGAACCCCGCCGGGATGGCGCCCGCATCCGGCACCACCGTCAGGTCCGGCCCCGCCGAGGCCGCCGCCGCTGGCGCAGGATCGACCGCGACCGAGGCGGACAGGCCCTGCTCGCGCCAGCCCGACAGCATCGCGCTGCCCATGCGGCCGCAGCCGACCAGCAGGATCGGCGGAATCGTCATGGTCATGCCTCGCCGACGCACTCCAGCATGGCGGCGGCCAGCGCGTCCTGCGGCGTCTTGCCGCCCCACAGCACGAACTGGAACGCGGGGAAGAACCGCTCGCACTCGGTGATGGCGATGTCCACCATGTCCTCCAGGCTCTCGGCCGATGCGCCCGGCGCGCCGCGCAGCAGCACGGCGTGGCGGAACACCGGCATGCCGTCGTCGGCCTCCATGCCGAAATGGCCGATCCACAGCCGGTCGTTGGCCAGCGCCAGCAGCTCATACAGCGCCGCCCGCCGCTTCTCGGGCACCTTCAGGTCGAAGGCGCAGGTGAAGTGCATGGCGCTGATCTCGTGCGACCAGGAGAAATACAGCCCGTAGTCGCACCAGCGGCCCGGCGCCTCGGCGGCCATCTCGGAGTCGCTGCGCCGGTCGAACGCCCAGTCGTTCGCGATGACGATCTGCTCCATGATGTCGAGGGGATTGGCGGCGGTGTCGTGGCTGAGGGCCGTCATGGACATGCTTGGTCTCCCGTCATGCAGGAAGGCCGGATGCAGAAAGGCCGGACGGTTCCGAGGTTACCGAATTCTTGGAGTTGCGGGACCAGGTTAACCACGAACTGCCAACCTACCGAGCCGGCGTGGCGCGCCGCAAGCCTCAGTCTGCCGGTTTCCGCGTTTCCAGGGCGGCAACCCGCACTTCCAGCGCCGCCAGTCGCTCCATCGCCTCGGTCAGCCGCGCTTCGGCCGCCTCCTGGCCCGCCCGCGCATTGGCCGCGAGTTCCGCCAGCGCGTCCAGTTCCTCGCGCTTCACCAGGTCGAGCCGGCGAATCGCCTCGTCGAGTCGCGCGCGCACCAGCGCCTCGGCCTCCTCGCGCAGGCCGGCCAGGGCGGACAGCGCACCGCCCGCCACGCCGGCCAGATCGTCGAAGAACCGCGGACGATCGCTCATCTGCTGGTCTGCAAACTCCATAACACTCGCGCGCCGGCCGGGCGCCTTCCGCCGACTCGTGCCGGCCCCTATAACGTCCGCCATGATCCTGGTCACTGGCGGCGCCGGCTTCATCGGCTCGAACCTGCAGGCGGCCCTGGTGCGCCGCGGCCACGAAACCGTGGTTGTCGATCGCCTCCGCCAGGGCGCCAAATGGCGCAACCTGGCGAAGCACCCGCCGGCGCGGATCATCCCGCCGGCCGATGTCGACGCCTTCCTGGAGAGCCGCCCGCCGATCGAGATGGTCTACCACCTCGGCGCCATCAGCGATACCACGGCAACCGACGGCGACGCTGGTGTGGGCGACCAACGTCGAGCTCAGCCGGACCGTCTGGCACTGGTGCACCAATCACGGCGTGCGCCTGGTCTACGCCTCGTCGGCCGCCACGTATGGCGACGGAACGGCCGGCTTCGACGATGACAGCACGCCCGCCGCCTTGCAGCGGCTGCGCCCGCTGAACCTGTATGGCTGGACCAAGCACGCCTTCGACCTCCGCGTCGCGCGCGTCATGACGGAGCACCGGCCGCACCCGCCGCAATGGGTCGGGCTGAAGTTCTTCAACGTCTACGGCCCGAACGAGTACCACAAGGGTCGGATGATCTCGGTGGTCAAGGTCAAGCACGACGAAGTGGCCGCCGGCGGCCCGGCGCGGCTGTTCCGCTCGACCGAGCCGGGCCTGCGCCGATGGCGAGCAGAAGCGCGATTTCATCTGGGTCGGCGACGTGGTCGACACGCTGCTGTGGCTGATGGACACGCCGGGCGTGAGCGGGCTGTTCAACCTCGGGACCGGCCAGGCGCGGAGCTATCTCGATCTGGCGCATGCCGTGTGCGACGCCGCCGGCGTGCCGCGCCAGGTCGAGTTCATCGACATGCCGGAGGCGCTGCGCGGCCAGTACCAGTCCTTCACCCAGGCCGAGATGGGCAGCCTGCGCAGCCGCCGGCTACGCGGGGCAGTTCACCCCGCTCGAGGAAGGGGTGCGGCGCTACATCCAGGATTACCTCGCCAAGCCCGATCCCTACGTATGATCCCAGTCCTGCTGTTTCCGCAGTTCGATCCGGTCATCGTCCAGATCGGCCCGTTCGGCATCCGCTGGTATGCGCTGGCCTATATCGCCGGCCTGGTGCTCGGCTGGCGCCTGGCGCGGCATCTGGTGCGGCTGACGCCCGCGGTCGCGACGCCGGTGCAGGTCGACGACTTCCTGACGTGGGCGACGCTCGGCGTCGTGCTGGGCGGGCGGCTTGGCTACGTGCTGTTCTACCAGCCGCAGTTCTATCTGGCGCATCCCGCGATGATCCTCGCCGTCTGGGAGGGCGGCATGAGCTTCCACGGCGGCGCGCTCGGCGTGGCGATCGCCATCGTGTGGTTCTGCCGCCGCAACGCCATCCCGCTGCTCGGCTTCGCCGACCGGGTCGCGGTGTGCGTGCCGATCGGCCTGGGGCTCGGGCGGGTCGCCAACTTCATCAACGGCGAATTGTGGGGCCGGCCGGCGCCGGACTGGCTGCCCTGGGCGATGATCTTTCCCGCCGCCGGCCCCGAGCCGCGGCATCCCAGCCAGTTGTACCAGGCGCTGCTGGAAGGGCTGGTGCTGTTCGTGGCGATGCTCGCGCTGTCCCGCCGCGAGAACCTGCGCGCGCGGTTCGGCTGGCTCACCGGCGCCTTCCTGGTCGGCTATGGCTTCGCGCGCATCATCGGCGAGTTCTTCCGCCAGCCGGACATCTTCCTGGGCTATCTGGTCGCCGGAGCCACGATGGGTCAGTTGCTGTCGGTTCCCATGGTGATCGCCGGCGCCTGGCTGATCCTGCGCACGCGCTGATGGAACGGCTGGACCACTTCATGGCGCGCGCCAACGCCGCCTATTACGCGACGCGCGACCCGTTCAGGGATTTCACCACCGCGCCCGAGATCAGCCAGGTGTTCGGCGAGATTCTGGGACTCTGGGCCGCGGTGACCTGGGATCTCCTGTGGCCGGCCGAACCCGGTGCTGCTGGTGGAGGCCGGGCCCGGCCGGGGCACGCTGATGGCGGATGCGCTGCGGGCGATCGCGACCGCGGCGCCGGGGTTTCGCGCGGCGCTGCGCCTGCATCTGATCGAGACGTCGCCGCGGCTGCGGGCGATCCAGGCGGAGCGTCTGCCGGATGCGATCTGGCACGATGGGCTGGATACGCTGCCCGACGCGCCGATGCTGCTGCTGGCCAACGAGTTCCTGGATGCGCTGCCGATCCGCCAGTTCGTGCGGCGCGGCGATCGGTGGTTCGAGCGATTTGTCGATGAGGGCAGGTTCGTGGAGTGCCCCGCCACCCCCTCCCCGACCCTCCCCCGCTTCGCGGGGGAGGGAGCAGAGACAGACTCCCTCTCCCGCGAAGCGGGGGAGGGTTGGGGAGGGGGTGAGGCGATCGTCGCCGAAATCGGTGAAGCCGCCATCGCCCTCGCCCGCTCCCTGGGCACCCGTCTCGCCGCACGCCCGGGCGCCGCGCTGTTCCTCGACTACGGCCCCGAACACAGCGCCCCGGGCGACAGCCTGCAGGCCCTGCGCGACGGCCGCCCCGCCGACCCACTCGCCGAGCCCGGCACCGCCGACCTCACCGCGCATGTCGACTTCGCCGCCTTCGCGTCAGCGGCGCGCGACGCCGGTGCGGCGACGCATGGCCCCCTGCCCCAGGGCATCTTCCTCACCCGGCTCGGCCTGTTCCAGCGCACCGGCCGGCTGGCACGCACCCAGCCGCCCGCTCGCGCCGCCGCACTGATCGAGGCGGCGCAGCCGCCTGGCGGAACCGCAACCGCATGGGCCGGCTGTTCAAGGCCCTGGCGGTTTGCCACCCTTCCTGTCCGCCCCCTCCCGGATTCGAGGCCGATCCACCATGAGCCCACGCGCCGAGCCGCTGCGCTCCGCCGGCCTCGCCGTTCCGCACGGGTTCTTCACCCGACTCGGCGGCGTCTCCGGCGGACCGTACGCCAGCCTCAACTGCAGCCTCTCCGGCCAGGATTCGCCCGATGCCGTGCTGGAGAACCGCGCCCGCGCCGCCCGCGCGATCGGGGCACAGACCGGACGGGCTCGTCGGACTGACGCAGGTGCACGGGACCGAGGTGGTGCATGTCACCGACCGCCTGGCAGCCCGGCGCCGGTCCACCGCGCAGACGCCATGGTGACCGACCGGCCGGATATCGCGCTCGGCATCGTCACCGCCGACTGTGCCCCCATCCTGTTCGCCGACCTGCGCGCCGGCGTGATTGCCGCCGCCCATGCCGGCTGGCGCGGCGCCGTCGCCGGCGTGATCGAGGCGACCGTCGCCGCCATGACGCGACTCGGCGCAAACCCGGCGACGACGGCGGCGGCGATCGGACCCTGCATCCGGCAGGGCTCGTACGAGGTCGGCGCCGATCTGCGCGACGCCGTGCTGGCCCACGAGCCGCGGCACGGTCGCTTCTTCGCACCGGGCCGACGCGAGGGACACTGGCAGTTCGACCTGCCCGGCTATTGCGCCGCGCGCCTCGCCGCCGCCTGCATCGGATTCGATCGAAACTCATCGATGCCGACACCGCCGCCGACGAAGCGCGGTTTTTCAGCCACCGGCGCCGCACGCTTGCCGGCGGCGGCCCGATCGGCCACCAGATTTCCATCATCGCACTGGAGCCAGGTGTAGTTCGTGATTGCCCGCCAGAGCCTGTTCATTCTGCTGCTGCCGCTGCTGCTCGCCGCGTGCGGCGACCTGCCGGAGCCATTTCTGGGCAACCCCGGCGCCACGGCCCGACAACTCGTCGCAACCGCCGACGCCGCGCCTTGCGGTGCCGCCGCCGGCCGATGCCCTGCTGCCCGACGCCGCGACGCAGGAGTTCGCCAGTGCGCTCGCCACCGGCCTGCAGACCCAGGAGGTGCCCGCGGTCGCCGACCAGGTGCGCCAGAACGACTGGCAATTGGTCACCAGCGCGGAACAGCGCGGCGACACCGTGGTGCCGGTCTACAGCGTGCTGAACCCGAAGGGGGAGGACAAGGGCAAGGCGGAAGGCAGCCCGGTCCCCACCGAGGCATGGGCCTCGGCGTCAACCGGACATTCTGCGCCAGGCGGCGAGCGATGCCGCGCCGAAGATCGCCTCCCTGCTCACCGGCATCCAGACGACGGCGATGCGCGCCGATCCGAAGAGCCTCTACAACCGCGTCGCCAAGGTGCAGCTTCTGCCGGTGACGGGCGCGCCCGGCGACGGCAACGTCTCGCTGACCAAACAGATGAAATCCCACCTCGCCGGCTTCGGTCCCGTGGTGCAGGACACGCCGGACGGCGCCGACTTCATCGTCCAGGGCAACGTTCGCATGGTGCCGATCGGCGGCGGCCAGCAGCGGGTCGAGATCCAATGGAGCGTCAAGGCGGCGAGCGGCGACGAGCGCGGCAGGGTGGTGCAGCTCAACGAGATCCCGGCCGGCTCGCTGGACCACTACTGGGCCGACGTCGCCATGGTGGTGGCAAGCGAGGCCTCGGGCGGCGTGAACGACGTCATCATGCGCCAGTCGGGCCATGATGGCCGGGCGCCCGAGCCGCCGGTTCATGGACAGGCTCAGGGGGCGTTGCTAGAAGGCGCTCGACCTGACAGCGAGCGAAAAGTCCAATGAACCTTTCTCGTCGCCGCGCGGCATGAAGATCGTCGCCGGCAACAGCAATCGCCCGCTCGCCGAGGCGATGGCCGCAGTGCTCGATCTGCCGCTGACACGCGCCTCGATCCGCCGCTTCGCCGACATGGAGGTGTTCGTCGAGATCCAGGAGAATGTCCGCGGCGAGGACGTTTTCGTCGTGCAGCCGACATCGTTCCCGGCGAACGACACGCTGATGGAACTGCTGGTCACGCTGGACGCGCTGCGTCGCTCCTCGGCGCGGCGGGTCACCGCGGTGATCCCGTATTTCGGCTACGCGCGGCAGGATCGGAAGACGGCGTCGCGCTCGCCGATCAGCGCCAAGCTGGTCGCCAACCTGATCACCGAGGCCGGCGCCAACCGCGTGCTGACGATGGACCTGCATGCCGCGCAGATGCAGGGGTTCTTCGACATTCCGGTGGACAACCTGTACGCCGCACCGCTCTATTCGCGCGACATCCAGGAGCGCTACAAGGGCCGCGACATCATGATGGTCTCGCCCGATGTCGGCGGCGTGCTGCGGGCGCGGCAGATCGCCACGCGGCTCAATTGCGATCTCGCGATCATCGACAAGCGGCGTGAGCGGGCCGGCCATTCCGAGGTGATGAACGTCATCGGCGATGTGGAAGGCCGCGACTGCATCCTGATCGACGATCTGGTCGACTCCGGCGGCACGCACTGCAATGCGGCCGAGGCGCTGATCAAGCACGGCGCGCGCTCCGCCAGTGCCTATGTGACGCATGGGGTGCTGTCGGGTGCCGCCGTGGCGCGCATTGCGTCGTCACACATCGAGATCATGACGATCACGGATTCCATCCTGGCAACCGAGGCGGTGCTGCAGGCGCCCAATATCCGGCAGGTGACGATTGCGCCGCTGATGGCGGAGGCGATGCGGCGCATTTCGGATGAGAGTTCGGTGAGTTCGCTGTTTGACTAAGTTCCCGGGGCTCCGCCCCGGACCCCGCCAAGAGGCGCTGCCTCTTGGATCTCCGCTAAGGGCGTAGCCCTTAGAACCCGTTTTTGGATTCCAAAGGCTTCTGCCTTTGGTGGGGGTCCAGGGGGCAAAGCCCCCTGGTAACCAGGACGACGTGGAGACCAGCAATGCGCCAGATGACTCTCGTGGCCTTCCTGCAAGCCCAGAACTGCACGAATTTCGTCGGCTCCTGGCGTCATCCGGAAGCCTCGCCCGCATTCATGACGGCGGACTACTATCGCCACATCGCCCGCGTGCTCGAAGCAGGTAAATTCCACGTCGGCTTCTTCGACGATCGCCTGGCGATGCCCGACCGTTACGGCGGCGACCACGCGCACACCGTCGCCAACGGCATACGCTGCGTGAAGATGGACCCGCTTACAATTCTCACCGTGATGGGCATGGCGACCGAACGGCTGGGCCTCGGCGCGACCTATTCCACCACCTATTACGAACCGTTCCACGTCGCGCGCGTGTACGCCACGCTCGACCTGATGACCAACGGCCGCGCCGCCTGGAACATCGTTACCTCGATGAACGACGGCGAGGCGCTGAACATGGGTCATGCGTCGCATGGCGAGCACGACCAGCGCTACGATCGCGCCGACGAATTCCTGGAAGTTGTAACCGGGCACTGGGATTCCTGGGACGACGACGCGATCGTGCTCGACAAGAAGAGCGGCCTGTTCGCAAATCCGGACAAGGTGCGGCGATTGGACCATGTCGGCGAGTATTTCCGATCGCGCGGACCGTTCACCGTACCGCGTTCGGCGCAGGGTCGTCCCGTGCTGATCCAGGCCGGGCAGAGCGGCCGCGGGCGTCGCTTCGCGGCACGCTGGGCCGAGCTGGTTTTTGTCAACTACCATACGCTCGAGAACGCGAAGGTCGACTATGCGGCGTTCAAACAGCAGATTGCCGCGACGGGACGCGATCCGGACAAGGTGTTCGTTGCGGCAGGCATCTACACGGTCGTCGCCGAGACGCGCGCCGAGGCGGAGGACAAGGCCGCGTTGATCGACAGCCTGCCGAAGGAGATCGACAGTCTGTCGCTGCTGTCGGAAGTGCTGAACGTCGATCTGTCCGCCAAGCCGATCGACGAGCCGTGGACCGAGGAGGAGATCAACAGCTGGACCGGCGTGCAGGGTCTGCGCGACCGTGTGTTCCGTCTGCTCGGCAAGCGCAATCCGACGACGCGCGATTTCATGGAGATCAGCCACCGCGGCACGTTCCGTGACCATCCGCGCTTCATCGGCACCGCGAAGGATGTCGCCGATGGCATGGAGGAATGGTTTGCCGGACGCGCCTGCGACGGCTATGTGGTCGCCGCCTCGCACGTGCCCGGCGGCTATGAGGAGTTCGTCCGCTACGTTGTCCCTGAACTGCAACGCCGCGGCGTGCTTCACAATGACTATCGCGGCACCACATTGCGCGAGAACCTCGGTCTCGACCGTCCGCGCATCGGTGCGTGACGGAAGGTTCGCAACCAGGAAGGGAGAAGAACCATGAAGCTCATGTATTCGCCGGGCGCCTGCTCGGTCGGCATCCACGTGCTGCTGGAGGAGATCGGCAAGCCGTACGAGGCGCAACTGGTGAACCTGCGCGAGGGCGGGCAGTTCAAACCCGAGTTCACGTCCGTCAATCCGAAGTCGAAGGTGCCGACCTTGGTGCGCGACGACGGTTCGGTGTTGACCGAGTATCCCGCGATCGCCTTCTGGCTGGCGCGCAGCAATCCGGAAAAGAAGCTGTTGCCGGAGGACGTGGAAAGCCAGACACGCGGCATCGAGGCGCTCGACTATGCGGTCGCCACGATCCACATGCAGGGGTTTTCGCGGCTGTTCCGCGCCTCGAACTACACGCCCAATCCGGCGGACGAGGACAAGGTGAAGGAGCGCGGCAAGGAAATCGTCGAGAAGGGTTTTGCCGTGCTCGACAAGGCGCTGGCCGGCAAGGATTACGTGGCGGGTACGTTCTCGATTGCCGATAGCGCGCTGTTCTACGTGGAGTTCTGGGGCGGCAAGCGGATGAACATGAAGCTGCCGGCCAACTGCGAGGCGCATCTCAACCGCATGCTGGCGCGTCCTGCCGTGCAGCGGGTGATGCAGCAGGAAGGCCTCAACTGAGATGATGGAACTGGGCTGATGGATGGGGCGTTCCAGGAGGCCACGCTTGCGCGCATCCCGTTCTGGTTTCTGCGTCATGGCGAGACCGATTGGAACGCCCAGGGCATCTCGCAGGGCAATGTCGATATCCCGCTGAATGCGACCGGGCTCGCCCAGGCCCGGTCGGCCGCGGCGAAGCTGCGCCATCGCGGCATCGCGACGATTGTCGCCTCGCCGCTGTCGCGCGCCCGCGTCACCGCCGAGATCGCCGGGGAGGCGCTCGGCCTGCCGGTTGCCGTCGATCCGGACCTGCGCGAGGTGTCGTTCGGCGTGCAGGAAGGCCAGTCGATGAGCGGCTGGTTCGCCGACTGGGTGGCCGGCCGCTTCACCCCCGAGGGTGCCGAGACATTCCCCGCGCTGCGCCGCCGCGCGGTGGCGGCGATCAACCGGGCAACCGCATTGCCGCCCGCGGTGCTGGTGGTCGCGCACGGCGCACTGTTCCGCGCTCTGCGCGCGGCGATGGGGATCGAGCCGAATATCCGCACGCAGAATGCCGTGCCGATCTTCTGCGAACCGCCGCCGGGCCAATCGGTGTGGACACTGCACTACCAGGCCTGATCAGGCGTCGGCGATCCACTGAATTCTGGCGCGCAGGTCCTTGTCGCGACGTGCTCTCTCGAACAGGTGCCGGTCGGCTGTAACCAGCGCGGCGTCGTGTTGCTCGGCGACTGCCAGATACAGCGCATCGTAGCCAGGTACAGCGCATCGTAGAATGTGATGCCCAGCCTGAATCTTCGTTGTAAATCGGCGCACGATAGGGCATCGTGCATCCGTCCCGGCTACCCGGCGCGGGAGAGAGCGGAGTCCCTCCGCCGCCGAAGGCGCAACCGGCCCCCGGAAACGCTCAGGCAACAGGGACCGCACCGGGATCAGGGATCTCTGGAAAGCCGGCAGGCGCCACAACCCTGCCGCACCGACGAGGTAAGGGGCGGGACACGCCCTGAAATCTTTCAGGTCACCGCGACAGAGGGGGGTCAGCGAAACCGGCATCGGAGGCCGGCGTCTGACCTCTTGCGGAGCGACCCAGTGATCGAGAATGCCCTGCCCGACGACCCCACGCCCACGCCGCTGAAGGCCATCCCGCTCGATGCGTGGCACCGCGCCCTCGGCGCCCGCATGGTGCCGTTCGCCGGCTACGCCATGCCGGTGCAGTACCAGGGCCGGGGTGCTGGCCGAGCACCTGCACTGCCGCGCCGCCGCGGCGCTGTTCGACGTCTCGCACATGGGGCAGGCGACGCTGACCGGCGCCACCGCCGCCGCGGCACTGGAACGTCTGGTGCCCGGCGACCTGCTCGGCCTGAAGCCGGGGCGGCAGCGCTACACGCTGCTCACCAACGAGGCGGGCGGCATCATCGATGACCTGATGGTGGCGAATCTCGGCGACGAGCGGCTATTCCTGGTGGTGAACGCCAGCCGCAGGGACGTCGATTTCACCCACATCGCCGCCAACATGCCGGGCGGGGTGCAGCTTCATCCGCATGAGGACCGCGCCTTGCTTGCCCTCCAGGGCCCCGCCGCCGCCGCCGTGATGGCGCGGATCGGCCCGGACGCCGCGCGGCTGCCGTTCATGGGCGTCGCCGCGGTCGCGCTGGCCGGCATCCCCTGCCTGGTCTCTCGGTCCGGCTACACCGGCGAGGACGGGTTCGAGATCTCCGTCCCCGCCGATCGCGCCGAAGCGCTGGCGCAGCGCCTGATGGCCGAGCCCGAGGTGGCGCCCGCGGGCCTCGGCGCGCGCGATTCGCTGCGGCTGGAGGCGGGGCTGTGCCTCTATGGCAACGACATCGACGAACTGACCACGCCGGTGGAGGCCGGCCTCACCTGGGCAATCGGCAGGCGCCGCCGCGACGCGTGGGACTTCCCGGGCGCGACGGCCATCCGGGACCAGTTCGAGAACGGCGCCCACCGCCTGCGGGTCGGCATCCGTCCCGACGGCCGCGCGCCCGCCCGTGCACAGACCGAAATCGTCGCCGGCGACGGCACATCGGCCGGCACCGTCACCTCGGGCGGCTTCTCGCCCACACTGAGCGCGCCGATCGCCATGGGCTATGTCCGCAAGGACCTGGCCGTGGATGGCGCCTCCCTGCACCTGATCGTCCGCGGCAAGCCGCTGCCCGCACGTGTCGTGCCGATGCCTTTCGTTCCCCATCGCTACGCCCGCTGAGAGGATTCTTCCGCATGGCAAAACCGCCCTCCGATATCCGCTACACCAAAGAACACGACTGGGTGCGCCTGGACGGCGACATCGCCACCGTCGGCATCACCGACCATGCACAGGAAGCGCTCGGCGACGTGGTGTTCGTCGAGTTGCCCGAAATCGGCCGCGACGTTGTGGCCGACGAGGCCTGCGCGGTGGTGGAAAGCGTCAAGGCCGCCTCCGACGTGTATGCCCCGCTTGCCGGCAAGGTCGTCGAAATCAACCAGACGATCGTCGACGACCCGTCGCTGGTGAACTCGGACGCCGAGGGCGAGGGCTGGTTCTTCCGCATCGAGATCGACGACACCGAGGCGTTCGAGGCGCTGTTGGACGAAGCCGCCTACGGCGAATACCTGGAGACGCTCGACTGATGGACGCACTCGCAGAGCTTGCCGCGCTGGAGGCAGCGGATGGGTTCGTTTCGCGGCATATCGGCCCCTCGGAGTCGGACGTTGCCGCGATGCTGCACGCGGTCGGCGCCGCGACGCTGGATGAGCTTGCCGCGAAGACGGTGCCGCCGGCGATCCGGCTGAACCGGGCGCTCGACCTGCCGCCGCCGATCGACGAGGCCGCGGCGATCGCCGAACTGCGCGCGCTGGCGGCCAAGAATGTGCTGACGAAATCGCTGATCGGCATGGGCTACCACGGCACGCACACGCCACCGGTGATCCTTCGGAACGTGCTGGAGAACCCGGGCTGGTACACTGCCTATACGCCATACCAGGCGGAGATCGCGCAGGGCCGGCTGGAGGCGCTGCTGAACTTCCAGACGATGATCTGCGAACTGACGGCAATGGAGATCGCCAACGCCTCGCTGCTGGACGAGGCGACCGCGGCAGCCGAGGCGATGGCGATGGCGCACGCCGTCAGCCGGACGAAATCCGACGTGCTGGCGGTGGCGACCGATCTGCACCCGCAGACGCGCGCCGTGCTGGCGACGCGCGCGCGCCCGGTCGGCATCCGCATCGTCGATGTCGCGCCCGGCGACGTGGCGGCGATCGGCGCGGCGCAGCCGTTCGCCCTGGTGCTGCAATATCCCGGCACGACCGGCGCGGTGCGCGAACTCTCGCCGGAAATCGGCGCGGCGCACGAGGTGGACGCGCTGGTGATCGTGAGTGCCGATCCGCTGGCGCTCGCGGTGCTGACCCCGCCTGGCGCGATGGGTGCCGACATCGTGGTCGGGTCGTCGCAGCGCTTCGGCGTGCCGATGGGATTTGGCGGGCCGCATGCCGGATATCTGGCCACGCGCGACGCCTACCGGCGGCACATGCCGGGGCGATTGGTCGGCGTGTCGCTCGACGCGGCCGGCGAGCCGGCGATGCGCCTCGCGCTGCAGACGCGCGAGCAGCACATCAGGCGCGAGAAGGCGACGTCGAACATTTGCACCTCGCAGGTGCTGCTGGCGGTGATCGCCGGCTGCTACGCGGTGTGGCACGGGCCTGCGGGGATCAGGCGCATTGCGCGCCGGGTGAACCTGCAGGCGCGGCTGCTCGCCGATGCGGCGCGGCGCGGCGGGCATCGCCTGGTGCACGATGCGTATTTCGACACCATTGCCCTGGAGACCGGGCGCGCGGACACGCTGATGCAGGCCGCGCTGGTGCAGGGCTTCAACCTGCGCCGCATCGGCGACACGTGCGTGGGCATCGCGCTCGACGAGACGGTGACCCGGGATGAGCTGACCCGGTTGGCCGCGGTGGTGGGGGGAGAACTCGGCAGTGCCCCGCCCTCCATCCCGGCGGAACTGATGCGCAACACGCCGTTGCTCGAGCAGGCGGTGTTCAACCAGTACCACGCCGAACACGAGATGCTGCGCTATCTCAAGCGCCTCGAGGACAAGGACATCGCGCTGAACCGCAGCATGATCCCGCTGGGTTCGTGCACGATGAAGCTGAATGCATCGGCCGAGATGATCCCGATCACCCTCCCGGGCTTCACCGAGATCCATCCGTTTGCGCCGGCCGATCAGACGCACGGCTACGCCGAACTGATCGAACGCCTTGCGGACGCGCTGAAGGCGATCACCGGGTTCGCCGCGATCACCCTGCAGCCGAACGCCGGCTCGCAGGGCGAGTATTCCGGGCTGCTGGCAATCCGCGCGTATCACGCGGCGCGGGGCGACGCGCATCGCGACATCTGCCTGATTCCGTCCAGCGCGCATGGCACCAATCCTGCGAGTGCGACGATGGCCGGATTGCAGGTGGTGGTGGTCGGCTGCGATCGCGACGGCAACATCGATCTGGCCGATCTGCGCGCGAAGGCGGACAGGCACGCCGATCGGCTGGCGGCGCTGATGGTGACCTATCCGAGCACGCATGGCGTATTCGAGGCAGCGATCCGCGAGATCTGCGACATCGTGCATGCGCGTGGCGGGCAGGTGTACATGGACGGCGCCAACCTCAACGCGCAGGTCGGTCTGACCTCGCCGGCGGCGATCGGCGCCGATGTCTGCCATCTCAATCTGCACAAGACGTTCTGCATCCCGCATGGCGGCGGCGGACCGGGCGTGGGGCCGATCGGCGTCGCGGCGCATCTCGCGCCCTATCTGCCCAACCATCCGCTGCGCCTCGATGCCGGACCGGATAGCGGGGTGGGCCCGGTGGCGGCCGCACCATTCGGCAGCGCGATGATCCTGCCGATCTCCTATGCGTATATCCGCATGATGGGTGCCGCGGGGCTGAAGCGCGCGACCGAGGTGGCGATCCTGAACGCGAACTACATCGCCGGTCGGCTGCGCGGGCACTTTCCGGTGCTGTACGCTGGTCCCGGCGGCATGGTTGCGCATGAATGCATCATCGACTGCCGCGGCTTCCAGGCGGAGGCCGGCGTCATGGTGGAGGACATTGCCAAACGGCTGATGGACTTCGGCTTCCACGCGCCGACCATGTCCTGGCCGGTGGCGGGCACGCTGATGATCGAACCGACCGAAAGCGAGAGCAAGGCAGAGATCGACCGGTTCTGCGAGGCGATGATCGCGATCCGCGCGGAGATCGCGGCGATCGCCGCTGGCAGGCTGGACAAGACCGACAATCCGCTGAAGCACGCACCGCACTCCGCGCGCGAGGTGATGGCGGATGTATGGACACACGCGTATTCACGCCGGCAGGCGGCGTATCCGCTGGCATGGGTGGCGGCGGCAAAATACTGGCCGCCGGTCAAACGGGTGGACAACGTCTACGGCGACCGCAATCTTGTCTGCACCTGCGCGCCGCTGGAGTCTGTACGCCCAGGCGGCGGATTAGCCCACTCGCCGGACCGATGCGCATCCTGCAAAGACGTTGCCGGGCCGCGCATCGCTCAGGCGTTATGTGCCCCGTGCGCCCCGCTCCATATCCGCCACGATGCGCCGGGCCGCCGCGGCCGGATCATCCGATTTGGTGATAGGCCGCCCCACAACCAGGTAGTCGGCCCCTCGCCCAACTGCCTGAGCCGGTGTGGCGTGTCGCTTGTGATCGTCCACAGAACCGCCCGGCTCACGAATTCCCGGCGTCGCGACCAGCAGGCTATCGGCTCCCGCAAGTCTGCGTATCTCGTTGGGATTGTCGTCGGCCGAGGCGATGATGCCATCGCAGCCGCATTCCACCGCCTGCCGCACCCGCAGCCTGATCAGGTCGTGCACGGACAGCGCGTAGCCCATGTCCCGCAGTGCCTTGTCGTCGAGGCTGGTCAGCGCGCTGATGGCGAAAACCTTGGTGCGCGTGGAACCGGCCTTTCCTGCCACCGCGGCTCGCATGATCTCCGGGTCCCCGTGAACCGTGACGAACGACACGCCGCGCTCGACTGCCCGCGCGACACCCTGTTTCACGGTTTCGCCGATGTCGAACATCTTCGCGTCGAGGAACACACGGCTGCCCCGCCCGATGAGGTTGTCGATGAACCGCTCGGCACCCGGCGCATACAGCAGCCAGAGCCCGACCTTGTAGAACGACACGATGCCGTCGAGCTGCCGGACCAGGGTGTCCGCCGCGGCGACGCTCGGCACGTCGAGCGCCACGATCAGGCGCTCGGACATCGCGCCCGGGATGTCACGCGTTGCGGCAGAGGACAGAGCGTCCGGCATCCTGTTCTCCTGTAACGTCACGGGATTGGCCACTGTACACGCACCTGCCGCTGCACGCACCCCGAACGCTCCAGCCTCACCCGATTGCCTTGCCCCAAACCCCTCCCGAACGGGGATGGATATCACTTTTCTCCAGCGGCACCGTTATCTGACGCGTATGGGGACACACCCGGCCATGACGGCCTGGGAACATGCCCGCTACAACACCTGGATCAACTGCGTCTTCAGGTAGGCGCTTTCCGGCAGATGCGGGTGCACCGGGTGGTCCGGACCTGCACCGCCGGTGAACAGGACGCGAGCCTCGCGCCGCGCGCGGTGCAGTCCGCCGGCGATCTGCGCGGCCCAGGCCTCCAGCGGCGCATGGTGGCTGCACGAGGCGACGAACAGGAACCCGCCGGGTGCGACCAGCGACGCCGCAAGCCGCGCCATCCGCCCATAGGCGCGCAATCCGGCCGCCGCGTCCTTGCGCGCCGGTGCGAAGGCGGGCGGATCGCATACCACGATGTCGAACCGCTCGCCGGCCATCGCCGCCATCGCATCGAACGCATCGTCGCGCCGCAAGCGCACGCGGGGCAAAAATCCGTTCAGCGCCGCGGCCTGTTCGGCCTGCGCCAGCGCCGGCGCGCTGCTGTCCACCAGCGTCACCTCGGTCGCGCCGGCCGCGGCACAGCGCAGGCCGAACGCGCCGGTGTGGCAGAACACGTCCAGCACGCGGGCACCGTGCGACAGCGGCGGCCACGCGATCGCGGTTCGGACGCTGGTCGAAGAACCAGCCGGTCTTCTGCCCGCCCAGCGGATCGACCGGAAACCGCACGCCGCCTTCCACCACCTCGACGCCGGCGTCCGAGCCGGACAGCAGCGCCACGCTCTCCGGCAGACCCTCCTGCCGGCGCGCGGCTGAATCGTTGCGCGCCACCACGGCGCGCAGCGGCAGCAGCCCGGTCAGGGCCTCGACGATCAGGGGCGTCAGCCGATCCATCCCGGCGGTGTTCGCCTGCAGCACCGCGACATCGCCGTATCGGTCGATCACCAGCCCCGGCAGGCGATCGGCCTCGGCATGCACCAGGCGATGGAACGGCGAATCGCACACGCGCTCGCGCAGCGCGATGGCCTCGCGCAGCCGCGCACGCAGCCAGTCCGGATCGATCGCGGCCGCCGGGTCGCGATCCAGCAGCCGGGCCGCGATCAGGCTGTGCGGATTGAACATGAAGGTGCCGAACCGCGCGCCGTCGTCGCCCTCGAGCCGCACCAGGCTGCCCGGCGCCATCTGCCGGTACTCCGGCTTCATCGCGATCTCGTTGGAGAACACCCAGGGCGAGCCGGCGCGCAGCCGCCGCCCTTCGCCGGGACGGAGCCGCAGCGTCGGCCTCGTGTCGCTCAAGCCGCCGCGCGTCGCGCCGGCAGCAGAATCGCGGTGAGCGCCGCCACCAGCCGATCCATCATCTCGTCGGTGTGCAGCGGGGACGGCGTCAGCCGCAGCCGCTCCTCGCCGCGCGGCACGGTCGGATAGTTGATCGGCGTGGCGTACATGGCGAACTCGTCGAGCAGCCGCCGGCTCACCTCGCTGCACCGCGCCGCGTCGCCGACATGCAGCGGCACGATGTGGCTGACCGACGGCAGCACCGGCAAGCCCGCCGCCGTCAGCCGCCGCTTCAGCGTCTCGGCGCGCTCGAACAGCCTGGCGCGGCGGCCGGCGTCACCCCGCACGTGGCGGATGCTGGCGAGCGCGGCGGCGGCGATCATCGGCGGCAGCGAGGTGGTGAAGATGAAGCCGGGCGCGCACGAGCGGACATAGTCCACCACCGAGGCATCGCCGGCGATGTAGCCGCCATGGCAGCCGAACGCCTTGGCCAAGGTCCCCTCGATCACGTCGATCCGGGCGGCCACGCCGTCGCGCTCGGCCACGCCGGCGCCGGACGGGCCGTACATGCCCACCGCGTGCACCTCGTCCAGGTAGGTCATCGCGCCGAACCGCGTCGCCAGGTCGCAGATCGCCCCGATCGGCGCGATATCGGCGTCCATCGAATAGACCGAACTCGAAGGCGATCAGCTTCGGGGCCGCCGGCGGCGCCGTGCGCAGCAGCTCCTCGAGGTGCGCGAGGTCGTTGTGGCGGAAGATGTGGCAGGTCGCCTTGGATCCCCGGATGCCGGCGATCATCGAGGCATGGTTCCTGGCGTCGGAGAACACGTGCCAGTCCGGCAGCGAATTCAGCATCGTCGACAGCGCCGCCTGATTGGACACGAAGCCCGAGGTGAACAGCAGCGCGGCCGCCTTGCCGTGCAGATCGGCCAGTTCGGCCTCCAGCGCGGCGTGCGCGGGACTGGTGCCGCCGATGTTGCGCGTGCCGCCCGCCCCGGCGCCCATCTCCTGCGCCGCCGCACAGGCCGCCTCGACCACGATGGGATGGCCGCCCATGCCGAGATAGTCGTTGGACGACCAGACCAGCACCTCGCTCCCGTCGGGGCGCCGATACAGCGGGAAGCGCGCGGCCTGTTTCTGCAACTGGGTGAAGCGGCGGTAGCGCCCCTGCGCCTCGATGGCGTCCAGCGTTTCCCGGCAATGGGCGTGGAACGGGTGCATCGCTCGATCGGGCTCCAGGTATGGTGCTGTTTTATGACTCTATCGTCCGTCGACGAAGCCGCAAGTGTGACCAACCACCGGGAGCGGGTTAATATTCCTTCACCTGCGCCCCGCGCCGGCCCGGGAGCGGGTCAGTGCACCCCGTCAGTGAACATAGACCCGGACCTCGCGCGTCAGGCCCGCGGGTTCCGTCCGCAGTCCGAGCTGGACGCGGCTCGCCGCCACGCCCTGCGCCATGATGGCCCGCATCACCTCGGCGGCACTGCCCTGCGCCTGGGCAACGTCGCCGCCGGCGGGCAGCATGGCGATCACATCATATCGCACGCCGGGCGCGCGCGTCTCGGCCTCGCGCACGGCGTAGCGCAGCACGTCCTGGTAGTTCGGGTTCGGCGTGTCGTAGCCGATCGTGAGCAGGGCGACGCGCGGATCGCTCTTGGGCGCGGCCGCCGGGGCGGTCGGGCTGGCCTCCGGCGAGGGCGCGAACGTTGTCTGATCGATCAGCTTGCAGCCGGCCAGCGCGATACCGCGCCAGCACGACCCCCATCCGGAAGAACCAACGTCGCTTTCATGCCGTGCACTGGTCTCCCCACGCCAATTCCCTGCGCGCAGGCTTGCAGCAAGCCGGCTGGCGGGCAAGATGCGAGCCGCGTTCCGGGGGAGTTTCGCATGCCGCCACAGACCAATCAGCGCATCGACGGCAAGCGGCTGTGGGACAGCCTGATGGCGATGGCCGCAGATCGGCGCGACGCCGAAGGGCGGCGTGCGGCGGCTGACCCTGACCGATGTGGACCGGCGTGGCCGCGACCGGTTCCGCGCCGAATGCGAGGCGGCGGGGCTCGCGGTGCGGGTCGATGCGATCGGCAACATGTTCGCCCGTCGCGCCGGCCGCGATCCGACGCGGCTGCCGGTGCTGTTCGGCAGCCACCTCGACAGCCAGCCGAGCGGCGGAAAATTCGACGGCGCGCTGGGGGTGCTGGCCGGGCTCGAGGTGATGCACACGCTGAACGACCTCGGCATCGTCACCGAGGCGCCGCTGGAACTGGTGAACTGGACCGACGAGGAGGGCAGCCGGTTCGGCCATTCGCTGATGGGCTCGGGGGTGTGGGCGGGGGTGTTTCCGCTCGACACGGCCTATGGCCTGACCGACACCGAGGGGGTGACGGTGCAGCAGCGCGCTGGACGGGATCGGCTATCGCGGTCCGGAGAAGGCGGCGGCGTTCCCGGCGGACGCGTATTTCGAGCTGCATATCGAGCAGGGGCCGATCCTGGAGAACGAGGCGAAGCAGATCGGCATCGTGACCGGTGCGCAGGCGCAGGTCTGGTACGACGCGGTCGCCACCGGGCAGGATTCGCATGCCGGCACGACGCCGCCATCGGCGCGCAAGGACGCGCTGGTGTGTGCCGCGCGGATCATCGACCTGGTGGATCGCATGATGCGCGCGCGCGGCGAGGACGGGCGCGGCACGGTGGGGCAGCTTCTGGTCTCGCCCAACAGCCGCAACGTGATCCCCGGCGAGGTGCGGTTCTCGGTCGAGTTCCGCCATCCGGACCCGGCCGAGGTGGACCGGCTGGATGCGCAGTTCCCGCGCGAGGCCGGGTTCATTGCGCGCGATTGCGGGGTGACGCTGGAGCTGTCGAAGCTGTTCGCGATTCCGGCCCAGCCGTTCGACCCCGGATGCGTGGAACTGGTGCGGCAGGGCGCGGCCGGACTTGGCTATTCGGCGCGGGAGATCGTGTCGGGTGCGGGCCACGACGCGGTGTATGTCGCGCGGCATGTGCCGACGGCGATGATCTTCACCCCGTGCAAGGACGGGCTGTCGCACAACGAGGCGGAGAGCATCGAGCCGGACGAGGCGGAGGCCGGCGCGCAGGTGCTGTTCCAGGCGGTGCTGGCGCGGGCGAACCGGGTGGTTTGATACCAACCGCTCAAACCAACGACCGTTTATGGTCGCTCGTTTCTTGCGTCATGGCGGGGCTCGTCCCCATAGGCGTCAGGATAAGCGCAGGCCGGAGTGTGATTCTCCCCCTCCCCTTGCGGGAGGGGGTTGGGGGAGGGGTCGCATCATCGAAGACAGTACCATTTGAAAAGCACCAAGCCTGACTTCGCCCCGCGTCCCCCTCCCCCCAACCCCCTCCCGCAAGGGGAGGGGGAGCACTTTTCTCCAGCCGCACCGTTATCCTGATGGGCTTGTGCCTGCCATCCGTCGCGGCACGGTGGTGGTTGTGCTGGCTGGGACCGCGCCCGGCCACGACGGCAAAAGCGTAGCGGCACAGCCAACAGAAACGGCGCTTGGAATTACTTGCCGACCGGGCTCAGCACCGGCTCGCCGATCGAGAGCATGAACGTCTCGGTCGCAGCGGCCTCCGCGACCAGCAGGCTGCGGAACAACGCGATCTTCGGCCGCTCGACCGCTTCCGGCAGACCGAGCAGGTAATAGGCGAACGCGGTCGGCGCTGCCAGCTTCAGCGGGCAGACCAGCGCGCCGCCGGTGATCTGATCGGCCACCAGGCTGGCACGCGCCAGCGCGACGCCGAGCCCGAGCACCGCCGCATTGATCAGCATGCCGGCCTCGCTGAAGTGCTGGCCGGCGTGGCAGGCGGCATCCGGCCTGCCGAGACGATCGAGCCAGGTTCGCCAATCGCTGTCGCTGCCATCGGCGTCGGTTGCGCTATCGTGCAGCAGCGGCAGCGCAAGCAGCGCGTCGATGCTCTCGATCGGCCCGTACTGTTCGAGCAGTTCCGGCGCGCAGACCGGCAAGACGCAATCGCCCATCAGCCGCGTGACCGCGTAGCCCGGATACGGCGCGCGGCCGAAACGGATCGCGATATCGATCCCCTCGGCGCGCAGATCGAGCAGCCGAGGATCGGCGATCACCTGCACGTCGAGATCAGGGTGCAGACTGCGGATGCGCGGCAGGCGCGGGATCAGCCAGTGCGACGCAACTGACGGCAGCATCGTCACCTTCAGCGGCCCCGCATTTTCCGGCCGCGCGAGGTCGACGATGCTGCGGTCGATCGCGCCGATCGCGTGGTCGAGCCGGTGCGCCAGTGCGCGTCCCTGCGGGGTGAGTTCGAGCCGCCGCGTGAGGCGCTTGAACAGGGTCAGCCCGAGCTCGTCCTCGAGCCCGCGGATGCGGTGACTGACCGCGCTCTGCGTGAGGTTCAGCTCACTCGCGGCCTCGGTGAAGCTGAGATGACGCGCTGCCACAACGAAAATTCGCAGTGCATCGAGCGAGGGGGTACGAGCCATGTGCAGGGTATGGAGTGGGTGAACCGAACATGCGGGGGAAGTGTCAATTCAAGTAACGCATGAATTTCACTCACATGCAACATGAAAAGCGATCCTTTGTCATCGCGGCCGTAACAGACTAGTAGCGCCGCCCCAACGTCGTGACAGCGTTTACAACACGACAGCGTAACAGGATCGATGCATGCATACGACAGGCGTTTTCTTACAACAAGGCGAAAGGTGTGAAGCAGTTCATAGCGGGGCTCTGCCGTTTCGGATCCTTGATGATCTCGCAGCGGACAAGCCCGGTGTTGGCTAATGTCAAACACCGTGACGATCACGCGATCGATCGTCGTTCGGCTCGGCTTCTCGCAAGCGCGCGCCAACAACGCGCGGACCACGTCAGGACGTTGGCGGCAACGCTGCTCGCGTACCGCATGCATCGTGACTCCAAACAGGAGAAGACAATGGCAGGTTTTGTTGCGGTTCTGTACGGCATCGGCGCCTATGCCGTATTTCTCGTCTCGTTGCTCTACGCAATCGGCTTCGTCGGCAACGTGGTCGTTCCAAAGACCATCGATTTCGGCGCGCCCGGAGCGCTGCTCGTGAGCGTGATCATCAACGCGATGCTGCTGGGACTGTTCGCCGTGCAGCACAGCGTCATGGCGCGGCCGGCATTCAAGCGCTGGTGGACGCGCTTCGTGCCGCGCTCGATCGAGCGCAGCACGTATGTGCTCCTCGCCAGCCTGGTGCTGCTGCTCCTGTTCTGGCAGTGGCGGCCGATCCCCGTGCCCGTCTGGACCGTGCAGAATCCGATCGCGGTCGCGGTCGTCACTGCAATCTTCTGGCTTGGCTGGGCAATGTTGCTGGTCAGCACCTGCCTGATCAGTCATTTCGAGCTTTTCGGCCTGACCCAGGTGTTCGCGCGCCTGCTCGGCCGGGAGGCTTCGGCACCGCGCTTCCACACGCCGCTGCTCTATCGGCACGTCCGGCACCCGATCTATCTGAGTTTCCTGCTGTCCTTCTGGGCCACGACGTCGATGACCGTGGGCCATCTGCTGTTCTCGGTGGCGACCACCGGCTACATCCTGATCGCCATCCAGTTGGAAGAGCGCGATCTGATCGGGCTGTTCGGCGAGCAGTACCGCCGCTACCGGCAGAACGTTGCGATGCTGCTGCCGTTGCCAGGCCGCAGGTCCGGCGCGCCGGCGGAGGCACAGGTTTCTTCGCCGGAACGCAGCCCGCTTTGACAAAGCCGCTTTGACAAACATCGGGCACGCCATCAAGGAGTTTCCAATACCATGATAAACGACAAGCGCGGATGCATCGACTACCATGAGTGCGGCGACGGTCCGACCGTCGTGCTTGTGCCGGGATCCTGCAGCACCGGCGCCGCGTGGCGCCCCATCGTCGCGCAGTGGGAGAACCGCTTTCGCTGCGTCACGACGAGCCTGCTCGGATACGGTGGGACGGCTGAACGCCGCTCCTCCGTCGATACCGATATCGCCCGCGAAGCGGAGATCCTTGAAGCCGTCATTCGACGCGCCGGCGGCCCGGTGCATCTCGTCGGTCATTCGTTCGGCGGCCTGGTTGCGCTCGCGGTCGCGCTGCGGAATCAGGTGTCCCTGCTCAGTCTCGTGATCATCGAGGCGCCCGGGCCGGAACTGTTGCGCAGCATGGGTGAGTGGCAGCATTACCGTGCATTCCGGGAAATGACCGACAGTTATTTCCGTGCGTTTCATGCCGGCGAGACAGCGGCGATTGCGTCGATGATCGACTTCTACGGCGGCGCGGGCACGTTCGCCGCCTGGCCACAGCGCATTCGCGACTACGCCGTTGCGACGACAGCGGTCAACATCCTCGATTGGGCTTGTGCCTATGGCTTCCGGCCGACCCCTGCTTCGCTGGCGGCGATCGATGTCCCGACGCTTGTCCTGCGCGGCGCGGCAAGCCACCCCGCGGTGCAGCGCGCCAATGAACTATTGGTCAAATGCATGACAACGGCCTCGGTGGTCACGATCGAGGGGGCCGCGCACTTCATGCTGCCAACCCATGCCAGGGAGGTGGCCCGTTTGATCGCCCAACAGGTGGACCGCGCGGGCACGGCGAAGACCCGCAGCGCACCCAACGAGGGACTGTGGGGCATCCGTCGCATGTGGAGCGGGGAGTCAAATTGGCTCACGAATGAATTCGGCTCGCGTGCGACATGACAAGCGATCGCTTGCCAGGTCGCGTTCAAGTCTGACAGATACAAAGGCAAAGGAGAAAAAACGATGAGCGATTCATATTCAGGCACGTGCTTCTGCGGCGCGGTCGAGATCGAGGTGACCGGACAACCCAACGCGATGGGCTACTGCCATTGCCGATCGTGCCGGTCCTGGTCGGGTGGGCCGGTGAACGCCTTCACCCTATGGGCGCCGGACGCCGTGAAGGTGGTCAAGGGTGCGGAGCATGTCGCCACCTATCATAAAACGGAAATGAGCCACCGGCAGTTCTGCCGGCTGTGCGGCGGACATTTGATGGCTGCGCATCCGCCGCTGAAAATGATCGACGTCTTCGCCGCGACCATTCCGGAGCTCGCGTTCGCGCCGCAGGTTCACGTCAACTATGCGGAAACCGTGCTGCCGATGCGCGATGGACTGCCGAAGCTGCGGGATTTCCCGGCCGAGTTCGGCGGTTCGGGCGAGGTCGTTCCCGAATAGCGCGCAACGTGATCGCCGGTTTGACAGGTCATGTCCGGCGATCACTATACCCCGCGCACACATTCGGGGGGACTGACAATGACGACCTACGTTCTGGTCCATGGCTCCTACCAGGGTGGCTGGATCTGGCAGCGCGTGGCAAAGCGCCTGCGTGACGCGGGCCACGCAGTCTACGCCCCCACGCTGGATGGCTGCGCCGAGCGGCGTCACCAGGTGCGTCCCGGCATCGACGCGACGTCGCAGGGACAGGAGGTGGCCGATCTGCTGTTCTACGAGGACCTGCGCGACGTCGTGATGGTCGGCACCAGTTCGGGCGGCATGGTGGTGTGCCGCGCGGCGGAACTGGCGAAGGATCGGATCGCCCGTTTGGTGTTCGTGGACGCGCTGGCCTTGTTTGACGGCGAGCGCATCCGCGACATCGTGACGCGCTCGACAGCGGTCGCAAGCGGCCTCACCTCGGGTCCGTCGCGCGAGGATGCGGAACAGCGCCTGTTCGCCGATCTGGAACCGGCGACGCGCGCATGGGCGCTCGATCGCTACACCCCGCATCCGGTCGGCGTCTCCGACACACCGGTGAAGCTCGACAGCTTCTGGAGCCAGCGTTGGCCAACGACGGTGATCTGGTGCCGGCGTGCACCAAATCCGGGTGAAGCCCATCAGCGACGCACCGCCGAACGGCTCAACGGAAAATGGCTCGAGCTGGACACCGGGCATTACCCGATGCTGAGCATGCCCGGCGAACTCAGCGCGATGCTGATGAACCCATAAGCAGGCGGTGGTTCAGCCGCCGGGCGCGCCCTGCGCCTCGACGTAAAGCGAATAGACCGACTGGCTCGCGGCCATGAACAGCCGGTTCCGCTTCACGCCGCCGAAGCAGATGTTGGCGCAGCGCTCCGGCAGCAGGATACGTCCGATCAGCTTGCCGTCGGGGGCGAATACAGCGACGCCGTCCTCCGCCTCGCCGCCGGAGAAGCCGCACCACACATTGCCCTCGGTGTCGCAGCGGATGCCGTCCGCCCAGCCCGGCGTTGCGAAGAACACGCGTCCGTTCACCGCTTTGGTGCCGTCTGCCGCGATGTCATAGACGTGCGTCGTCTTGGGCTCGCCCGGCGTGTCGACGACATAGAGCCGTGACTCGTCGGGGGAGAAACACAGCCCGTTCGGCCGCTGCATGTCGCCGATTGCAATGGTCATCTCGCCGGTCCTGCCGTCGATCCGATAGACGCGGAACGGCAGTTCCTGTTCCGCCTTGTGGCCGAGATAGTTGCCGCGGATGCCGGCGCCGTTGTCGCTGAACCAGATCGAGCCGTCGGATTTGACAACCACGTCGTTGGGGCCGGTCAGCCGCTTGCCGTCGAACGTGTCGGCCAGCACGGTGATCGTGCCGTCGTATTCCGTGCGGGTCAGACGCTGCGCATCCATCTCGCAGGTGATCAGCCGGCCTTGACGGTCGCGTGTGTTGCCGTTGGCGTAGTGCGACGGCCGGCGGAACGTGCTGACCGCGCCGGTCTCCTCGTCCCAGCGCATGATCCGGTTGTTCGGGATGTCGCTGAACAGAAGCTGGCGCGTGTCGCCGAACCACACGGGACCCTCGGTGAAGCGGCATCCGCCGGCGATGCGTTCGATCGCCGCGTGGCCCAGGGCGATGCGCTCGAAGCGCGGATCGAGTGCGACGATGTTGGGATCCGGATAGCGGATCGGCGCCTGGCGTGTCCCATCGCGATGTCATGTCCGGTTTCCTCCTGCTGGCATTGGGCGCATTGTGTGCGCCTGAACAGCGGAGGGACAACACCATGCAGCTCGGCATCCATCTGCCGCACGCCGGCGAGCAGGCGACACCGGCGCTGATCCGCCGCCACGCGATGCGCGCCGAGGCGCTGGGGTTCGACGATGTATGGGTGAGCGAGCACATCATCGTGCCGCGCGCGGCGTTTCCGCGCTCGCCGCTGTTCTACGATCCGGTGGTGACCTTGAGCTATGTCGCCGCGGTGACCGAGCGCGTGCGGCTTGGCACCACGGTGCTGGTGCTGCCGATGCGTCATCCTCTGCCGTTGGCGAAGGAACTCGCGAGCCTGCACAACCTGTCGAACGGACGGCTGATCCTGGGCGCCGGCGTCGGCTGGCTGGAGCCGGAGTTCGCAGCACTCGGCGTGCCGTTCAAGGAGCGCGGGCGGCGCATGGACGAAGGCATCGCAATGATGCGCGCGGTGTGGACCCAGGATCCGGTGACGTTCGAGGCGAAGTACATTCCGGCGAAGATCGTTGACATGACGATGCTGCCGCAGCCGGTCAGTCGCATCCCACTGTGGATCGGCGGCAGCTCGGATGCAGCACTGAAGCGCACCGCGCGCATCGCCGATGGCTGGCACGGCAGCCGCGAAACACCGGCGGAGGCCGCGCCGATCGTGCGACGGCTGCGCGCGGAACGGCCAGGCGACGACTTCACCATATCGATGCGCACGCATTGGAACGGCAAGGATTTGGGCGAACTGCGCGACCGGTTGGCTGCCTACGCGGCGGTGGGCGTGCAGCACGTGCTCATCGCGCCGGCAAATCGCGAAGTGGATGACTGGGACGCGGTGATCGAGGGCGCCGGGCAGATGGTGGGCCGCTAGATCAGGCAGCGTCGTGGAAGATGATGCCGAGCGTATGGCGGCGGCCGCTTCGTACGCGGCTGACGCCGTGCCGCATCGTCACGCGGTACGGACCGCGCGTGCCCTGCGCCGGGCGATGATGCACCGGGAAGATCACCGCCTCGCCCTGTTGCAGAGGGACGACCGCGGCGCGTGACTGCGCGCGCGGGCGCTGCTCCACCAGCACGAACTCGCCGCCGGTGAAGTCGTCGCCGGGGGCACTCAACAGCAGCGTGAGCTGCAATGGGAACACCAGCGGGCCGTAGAGATCCTGGTGCAGGCAGTTGTAATCGTCGACGCCGTAGCGCAGCAGCAGCGGGGTCGGCCGCGTCTGTCCCGCCGCATGGCATTCGTCGAGGAACGCCTGCAGTGTCCGGGGAAATTTCTTGCCGTCGCCCAGCGTCTCGCGCCACGCATTGGCGATCGCGGCAAGCGGCGGATAGAGCATCGTGCGCAGCGACGGCGACCGGCTCCGGCAGCGGATAGGACAAATATTTGTATTCTCCGCGGCCGAAATTGTGCCTCTGCATCACGACGCGGCTGCGAAAGTGCGTCTCATCATCGTAGAGCGCGGCCAGTCCGCGGCATGTCGGCGGATCGAGCAGCCGCAGCGTCGCGTAGCCGTGCGCGGCGATGTCGGCTTCGGTCCGCCGCCAGTCGATGGCGGGAAGAGTGTTGTGCGTCATGGCCGGCAACATAAGCGCGCGGGTGTCGATTGCACGTCCCGGTCCTTGCTCTGGCACACACGCGGATCAGTGCGACCCGACCTGCGGCCGCAGCCTGAGTTCCTCGAGGTCCAGCTCCTCCTCGAGCGCATGCAAGGTGTCGTCCTCGATCTCGCGCGATCGATGCAGGCGGAGCAGTTCGGCCCGGCTCGCGTCAAGGGCTTCGCGACGCAGCGAAAACCGCGCGGTCCGCTCGGCGCGAATGACGGCGTCGTTCTCGTTCACACGCACCAGCCAGCCGGCGCGGTCGCGATACTCGCGCAGCATGTCGGCGGCGATTGCGCCTTCAATCGGATCGACGGCACGCTCCTCGATCACGCGCAACGCAACGGCGGCGATCAGGGCGCGTGCGTGCGCGTGCGCCGGCGCTGCCTCGCCGTCCACCGTCGCATTGAGTTTGAACGCGCCGATCACGACACTCAGCGTGCTGCCCTGGATCAACAGGGTCACCAGAATGACCGTGAAGGTGATCAGCAGGATCGGGTCGCGATAGGGAAAATCGCTCGGCAGCGCCAATGCGATGGCAAGGCTGACGGCGCCGCGCATGCCGGCCCATCCGACGACCAGCGCCACGGTGGGCGGCGGCGACGGATCGTTGCGACGGATCGAAGGCACGAGCAGGCGCGGCAGATAGGTGGAGGGAAACACCCAGACCAGCCGCGCGGCGATGACACCGATCGAGATCAGCAGGGCAAGCGGCAGCAGGGTCGTCACCGTTTGCAGGTCGAACCGCGCCACGATCTCGCGCAGCGACAGGCCGACCAGAATGAACAAAAGCGCCTCCAGCACGAACACCGCGACCGACCACGCGGCGCGCGCCTGGATCCGGGTGCTGGGCGAGAACGTCTCGTGCTGGTGCCAGCCCATCAGCAGCCCGCACGTGGTCGTGGCCAGCACGCCGGAGACGCCGACCGCCTCGGCGACCAGATAGCTTGCCCATGCAATCAGGAAGCTTGCAGCGATCTCGAGATTGGTATCGTGCAGGCGACGATAGATCCAAATGGCGGCGTAGCCCCACGCGGCGCCCACCACGATGCCGCCGGCGAACAGCAGAACGAAGCTGGATGCTGCATGGACCAGGCTGAACTGGCCGGTCAAGGCGGCGGTGACGGCGACCCGATACAGCACCAGGCCCGACGCATCGTTCACCAGGCTCTCGCCTTCCAGGATCGTCACGATGCGCGGCGGCACGCGCAGCCGCCCGAGCACGGCGGTCGTGACCGCGGTATCGGTGGGTGAGATGATTGCGCCCAGGGTGAACGCCGCGGCCCACGGCATGTCCGGCAGCAGCATCTTGGCGGCCCAGCCGATTGCGAATGCGGTGAAGAACACCAGGCCGACGGCGAGCAGCAGTATCGGGCGGAGATTCGCCTTGAAGGCGCGCCACACGGTGAAATATGCGCTGGCCTGGACCAGCGGGGGCAGGAACAGCGCCAGGTAAAGGTCCGGATCGAGATCGAGCGCCCCGACGCCTGGCGTGACGGCCAGCAGCATGCCGCCCAGTACGAACGCGACCGCGGGCGGCGTGTGCAGGCTGCGCGCAACGAGCGCAAGCAGCACGGCCGCCGTGAGCAGCAGAAGCACAAGTTCGAACGCGCCGACCGCAGTCATCGCGGCGGTGCCGCTGAGCGGGCGGCCGCATTGCAGTTCACGCTTTGATGAAGGCAAGCAGTTCGTGGTTCACCTTGTCCTTGAAGGTCGTGCACATGCCGAGCGGGGCGCCCTTGCAGACGACGAGCTTCGCATTCCTGATCAGCTTGGAGGAAAGCATGGCCGACGCGGCGATCGGAACGATCTGGTCGTCGTCGCCGTGCAGGACGAGGGTGGGAACGTCGAATTTCTTCAAATCCTCGGTCAGGTCGGTTTCGAAAAAGGCCTTGATGCAGAAGTAGGGCGCCGGGAAGCCGGCCATCATCGACTAGAATCAGAATGACTTGCGCACGCCTTCGGCGTAGGTGTCCATATCGTTCCAGTCCTTGTAGTGGATCTGCGTGCCGTCCTTGGTCGCGATGGTCGCCATGTCGGGATTTTCCTCGCACGTGGCATGATACTTTGTAGCCGAAACCGGCGTCATGAGCCGGAGCGTTCCAGGTTGAGCATATAGGTGCAGCCAGGTGAGCCAAATCTGCCTAGGATCTCGAGCTGGCCGTGAAAAGTGGCGCCTTCGAATTGGCCTACCAGCCAGTCGCGGCCGTAGACCATCTGGACGCCACCATCAGCGGCGATCGTGCCACGAAATCCGCCGAACCGTGCTGAGTTTCCGTGGACGACAAATCCGGAGACCGTGCGCGTTTCGGTGCAGAGACCTCCCCCGGTCATAAGCACCGTCGCGGTACCTGTGTAGGGGCCGTCGCGGCTGACGCCTTGAGCGGGAGGTGGCGAGGTGGGTTCCAGGCCTGGTGGCGGGGCGGCGAGACCGCCTGGCATGACGGGCGCCGGCGCGTTCAGCGGAACCACGCCGGTCGGGGTGTCGAGCACGACCGTCGGAGGCGCCGAACAGCCGGACAGAACCAGACACACATTCAAACCGGCGAGCACTTTTGCCATGTTGATTGGCTGCAGCCGGTTGCTCCATTGCGGCATGTCGTCGTTCCTACACTGTACGATGCATCATCGACGCGCTCGCCGCACAGCATCCGCGATGTGCGCTGCACGCGGCGCGTCACTGTTGTCGAGCGTTGCGAGAACCGCGTCGGTCAGATCGGGCCTGGTCCGTCCAATGCGTCCCAGAAGCACGAGGCAGTCGTCGTCGGCGACCATGGACGCGGCATCGATCACCTCGATTGAAGGGGCCTGAAGCAACAGATGGACGAGGGTGGGGCGGCTCTCCGTCCTGCCCATGCGTCCGAGCGCGCAGGCCGCGGCGGCGGCAACGATGTTGTTGAGGTCGCCGAGCAGTTCGATCATCAGGGAGATCGCCTCGGGGCCGGGACGCGCGCAGCGACACGCGCTGGCGCGAATCGCGGGATCGGGATGGCGGAGAAGCGACGCAACGACCGCGGCGGGGAGGTGCGCACCGATCGCGGCGGCCACTTCGGCAGCCTCCCGCAGGCCTGGCCCTTGCACGATCTGGTCCCCGATGATGCGCGCCACGGCTTGCGCCGAATCGCGGCACGCTATCGCGGCGAGACCGCGGAGTGCAGCGATCTGCTCGGGAATGGCGTGCGCCATGCCGAAGCCCTTGAAGCGTCGGCAAAGCGCTTCAAGGGCCGGTGCTGCACGAGCAAGCCGACGCCGCCCGGCCTCCGCCGCGAGGTCATGGCAATCTGCGAGCGACGACCGCGGGATTGCGTCAATCAGCGCGTCATCGTCGAGGGCGTCCGGGATCAGCCGCATGCGTTCGACTTCGGCAGGAACGGTGCAATCCGGAAGGACCCCGGCGGCATCGAAGAGATCAGGCTGTCTGTGAGGCATCGGCTTCCCGCACCCGCGACGATGGGCAGCGCGAACAGCTTTCCTGGCCGGACCGCCCGACGCTGCCGCCTGTCATCCATTCGGACCGCTCGATACGGGCGCAGACCCGCGGACGCAAGGGCGGGGCGCTTCGCGTTGCGATGCTGCCGGCGCAGGCGCCCTTGCCTTTGTGCTGGATTGAAGCCATGCCTACGTAATGGCCTTGGTATAGGGAAGGGGTGACCACTGTGCCAAGTCAAGTGTACTTAGTATACGTACCCCGCTAGGATTGAATGAGCAATGTGGCTGGAAAAGGCGTTGCGGACCTGCCTGCGGCCTGTGATCGCACCGATCCGCTCGGCGGTCGACCGTAGAGTTGCCGCGCAAGTTGATGCTCGAATGGCGGAAATGGCCATTACACGCGTGCCTGAGTCCACCGACACGCAAACGCTGGAGCCACCTCCGCCTAAACAGCCGCTTGTGCGTCCAGTGGTACCTCGACTGTATGCATATTTGTCGCCGGACGTCGCTTTAACTCAACTATATGATGGCCATTTCATATATGTTGACCCGGCCGACGAAGAAATGGGATCACAGCTTATCGCAAATGGCTTTTGGGAGATGTGGACTGACCAGTTCGTGCGCCGAATTGTGCGTCCGGGTGACAGAGTGATCGACGTTGGCGCCAATCACGGATATTACACGCTGATCATGGCATCGCTGATTGGTGAGACTGGCCGGTTAGACAGTTTTGAGGCAAATCCGAGAATTGCAAAACTGCTGACACGATCCGTCTGGTTTAATGGCTATGCGCCCAGAGTTACGATTCATGCTGCTGCGGCAGGCAATCAATCCGGAACGGTGCAATTCGCCGCGTGGCGGCATCAGAGCGGAAGTGGGCATCTGCTCGTGAATGTCCATTCATATGCCGAGGACACAATGAAGTTGACTGTGCCGATGGTGCGCCTCGACGACGTGATCGGTGACGACCCCGTGGACGTTATCCGAATTGATGCCGAGGGCGCTGAACCGCTCATTCTTGAAGGTGCACGACAAATCCTGCGTCGATCGCCAACAATTCTGATCTGTATGGAGTGGGGCGTTGGCATGATGTCTGATCGCAAGGATGTCGGCCAATTCATCTCAGAATTCAGGGAATCCGGCTTTGGTTTCTGGAAGATCGAACACGACTCTTCCCTTACCGAATTGACAGATGATGCCTTGAGAGGCGTGGAACTTTGCAACATCGTGGTCGCGCGCGACTATCCGATCAGGTAGCCGCACTAATTACAGGAGGCGACAGACCGGGGGTCGCGTAAACTTGCATGTGACTCTCCTGTTGCTAGAGCTAGTTGGCATTTGGCAGGCTAAGTAATTGACGTCAGCCGCGACTAGACTGAGACGAGTGTTTCGATACGGCAGGTACGAATGTGTGGACGGATTTGCCTGCACCTGCTTCGGCGTCTTCATCCGCATACCGTCCCCCCTGGCGGCCAAACTCGCAATTCGTTGACAAGTTGGCTGAAGCACTCCAACACGAACCGCGCATGGTAGTCCACAAATGTCAGACCTGACCCCGATTGCCGCTCGGTCAAGCTTCGATCAGGCGCCATGAACAGTTGTTCCGGTGGGATGAGGGGATGCCGGCGGTTCGTGACCACCGAAATGTTCGGGTAGAGGAACTGATGCATCGCGGCAGCATGCACGTTCGCCATTGCGCTGCCTTGACGCCTTCTTTGAGATGCCGTATCGAGCGCTGGCGTTGCGTACCGCGGGCCGCTGCCTGCCCGCCGATGGAAGCATCGCAATCCGCGGCGGAAATTTGGTTCGATTAAGGTGGAGTATAAGCGTGGCCGAGACCTTAGCATGCAAGATTTGCGGGGCCCCCTCGCCGGAGGCATTTCGAATACCGAAATCGAAGAAAACCGGGCATCCAATTCCCGATCTTCCCGACGACTGCCCCTATTACGAATGCAGCAACTGCGGTTTTTGCTTTTCCACTCTCCTGGACGACGCAGACCATACCGAAATCTATGACGAGGCGTATTGGGTTGGGCAGGATCCCGATTGGTACGGCCGGGTTTCGGAGACCCTTCGGCTTGCGCTGCTTGCGAACCAACTCGCGCAGCGGCCGGACAGGCTCGAAATCCTCGACTTCGGTTGCGGCATGGGAACCTTCGTCGAAACCTGCCGCAGAAACCTGCAGCTTGACGCGTGGGGCACCGACATCATCAAACCGAAGTTCGGCGCCGATTACTTCCTACCGAAGGTAGATCGGAAATTCGACATCGTTGTGGCATGCGGCGTGATGGGCCGGTCGAAACCTTTCGGGCTATCCGCGGCATGTTGAAGCCAGGCGGAATCGTTGCGTTCCAGACGGCGGAGTACGATCATGTAAATGGTCGTGACTGGTGGTATGTCGGACCCGACAACGGCCATATTAGCCTCTACTCCCGCGGCGCCTTTGACAGTCTGTTCAAGCAACTGGGCGGCTGCTCGCGATTGATGTGGCGCCAGTATCCGGGCGTGCAGGCATGGCAGTTTGACAGGCCGCAGCTAGGTGCCGACGAAGGCAGGCTCCGTGCGCTCGAAGATCAATTGGCGGCGGTTCATCGGAGTACGTCCTGGAGAGTTACTGCACCATTGCGCAGCATCGGCAATATCTTTCGGAGGGCGGCAAACACGGCCCCAAGTCCTGCCAAAACGCTGGATCGTCGAACGGTCTCCCGGCTGGCGGAATTCGCCATCAGGGGCTAGGGCATGCGTATTCAGGACACGCGCGCATAGCGGCGGACGGCTATACTGTTCGATCGGTCAACGGGAGGCAGGCTATGACGTGGCGCAGGCAAGGGCCAATGGATGTGAACACGGCGGCAGCGATCCTGCTGGCAGGTCTGTTCACCTATTCGGCGTGGCTCACATCGATCGTCTTCTGTTCCGCCAACGACGAGCGCCCGCTGCTGATCGCCGCCGCGGCTTTCTTTCCGGTCGGCGTGGTCCACGGCGTCGGCGTGTGGTTCGGCGGGTGGTGACGCCGGCCGCATTCGATCGGTGCGGTCAGCCGAGCCGCCCGCCCGCCCCGATGACCGGTCCGGTGCCGCCGCGCGCCGGAACAAGGTCGTAGGTTGCATTCAATCGTGCGAGAATGCGCTCGACAACCTCCGCGATTCTGGACGCCGAGCGCTGGATCGCCGGATCGCTGTTGTGCCGCAGCCGATCAGCGATGAGGGCGGCCGGCGTAATTGCCCCACGGAGGTCGTGTCGCAGAGCCGACACCAACTTCTCCAGTTCCGCCACACGGGCTTGTGCTGATTCCTCCATCGGCATTGGTCTCGATACGGTGGGCAAACGGCATGATACGGTGATTCTCACCCGCCAGTGATATATGCGCTCCCGGTACACGTTGGCAAACCAGCAGTGCGTGTGTCACGGCTATCGTCGCGACCACCCGCTACTGCATGAACCACCCGTGGCTTACCACCATCGACTGGCCGGTCAGAGCGTTGCTCCGCGCGCCGGCGAAGAACAAGACCGCGTCGGCGACATCGTCGATGGTGGTGAATTGGCCGTCCACCGTGTCCTTCAGCATGACGCGCCGGATCACATCGTCTTCGCTGATGCCAAGCGCCTTGGCCTGCTCGGGGATCTGCCTGTCGACCAGCGGCGTGCGCACGAAGCCGGGGCAGACGACGTTGGCACGGACGTTGTATTCCGCGCCCTCCTTCGCCACCACCTTGCAGAGCCCGATCAGCCCATGCTTGGCGGTGACATACGGCGCCTTCAGCACGGACGCCTCTTTGGAGTGCACCGAGCCCATGTAGATCACGCTGCCCGACCTCGCCGCGTACATGTGCTTCAGGCAGGCCTTGGTGGTCAGGAACGCCCCATCCAGATGGATCGCCAGCAGACGCTTCCAGTCGGCAAAGGGAAAATCGACGATCGGCCTGACGATCTGAATGCCGGCGTTGCTGACCAGCACATCGATGCGGCCGTATTTCGCCATGGTGTCCGCAACGCCCTTCTCGACCGCGGCTTCGTCGGCGACGTTCATCGCCACCGCGAACGCATCGGAACCCTTTGCCTCGATCTCCCGAGCAGTGGCCTTGGCCGCGTCAAGATTGAGATCGGCGATGACCGGGATGCCACCCTCGGCGGCGAAGCGCAGTGCGATCTCCTTGCCGATGCCGCTGGCGGCCCCGGTGACCATAGCGACCTTCTTTTCGAAACGGGACATTGCAAAGCTTTCCTTTCAGGCTGCCGCGAGAGTTCGGAACGATCGACGCCCTTTCGCGGATGGAATAGCGAATGCCCATCCGGCGCAACTCGGACCCCGATCAGATCGCACGGTCACGCTGGGCGACCGGCCTGGACGGCACGTCGGCGATCCAGGGCGCCGCTCCCGCCGTGAAGCGCCGCGTCAGAAATTCCAGCAGAACGGCGACCCGGATCGGGCGCGGCCCGCCGGCCGGCGTAATCAGATGCAGCGCCAGTTTCGGTGCGGCCCAGTCGTCGAGCACCGTCATCAGCCTGCCGTCCCGCACCGCGTCCCAAACCAGAAAATCCGGCTGCAGCGCGAGCCCCAGACCGGCTTCCAGCGCGAAGCTGAGCGCCTCGGCGTTCGTGGCGCTGAGCGGACCCTTCACCGTGACAGACTCTTCCGCACCGCCAGTGTCGGTGAAGCGCCAGGTCTCGCCCGTCGTGAGATACAGATAGCCCAGACACAGATGGTCCTGCAGATCGCGCGGACGCAGCGGCTTGCCGTGCCGCGCGAAATAGGCGGGCGCGCCCACCACCCATCGCCGCACCGGGCACAGCCGCCGCACGATCAGGCTCGAATCCGGCAGATCGGCGATGCGCAGCGCGACGTCGATGCCGCCGGCAACAACGTCGACCATGCGGTCATCAAGCTGGAGATCGACCGCGACCTCGGGATAGGCGGCCAGGAAGTCCGGCAGTGCCGGCGCGATATGGCGCATGCCAAACGACATCGGCGCGGCCAGCCGCACGCGTCCCCGCGGCACGGCCGATTTGGCATGGGCCTCGGCCTCGGCCGCCTCACCCTCGGCGAGGATGCGGGCCGCCCGCACTGCCAGAACCCGTCCGGCCTCGGTCAGCGCGAAACGGCGCGAGGTGCGATGGATCAGCCGTTCGCCCAGCCGTGCTTCCAGTCGCTGCACCGCCTTTGACACCGTCGCTCCGGACAGGCCCAGCGCGGCCGCGGCGGCGGCAAACGAACCGGTTTCGGCAACCTTGGCGAAGATCGCCCAGCCTTCCAGGTCGGGCAGGTTCACGGCAATGCCCCTGAATGGAAACGATGACTTTCCATCCTTTCTATTTTCGGCGCCGTCGTCGAGCACCATCTTGCGTCCAACACCGGGGAACAGCCTCCGGTCCCGAACAGGAGCAATCGTCATGATCGAACGCAGGAAATTCGCCGAGCTGGGTGGCGCCGACCACGGCTGGCTCAAGGCGAAACACCATTTTTCGTTTGCCAGCTACTACGACCCGAAGCGGATGGGCTGGGGCAATCTGCGCGTCTGGAACGACGACGAGATCGCCGCGCAGTCCGGCTTCCCGCCGCATCCGCACGCCGACATGGAGATCATCACCTACGTCCGCGAGGGCGCGATCACCCACAAGGATTCGATGGGCAATACCGGCCGCACGCCGGCGGGCGATGTGCAGGTGATGTCGGCGGGTTCCGGCGTGCGCCACTCGGAGTACAATCTGGAAGACGATGCGACGCGGATCTTTCAAATCTGGATCGAGCCGAGGGCAAGCGGCGGCAAACCTTCGTGGGGCGCCAAGCCGTTTCCCAAGGCCGATCGGTCCGGGCGCTTCGTCACCCTGGCCAGCGGCTTTGCCGATGACGCCGACGCACTGCCGATCCGCGCCGACGCACGCGTGATGGGCGCCACGGTCAAGGCCGGCGAGCGGCTTACGCTCGAGCTGGATCCCAAGCGGCACGCTTACCTGGTGCCTGCCACCGGGACGCTCGAGGTCGGCGGGGTGCGCATCGAGGCGCGCGACGGCGCCGCGATCACCGATGTCGCGAACGTCGAGATCGTCGGGCTCGAAGACGCGGAAGTCGTGCTGGTGGATGCTGAGTAGCGTCCTCCCATCGTCATGGCCGGGCGTGTCCCCATACGCGTGGGGATGAGCTTCCCTGCCCCGTATCCCCAGGCAATTGGGGGTGAAGCTGAAGCGCTCAGGGCTCTGCCCTGAAACCCGCCCAGGGGCGTTGCCCCCGGGACCCCCACCAAAGGCGGAGCCTTTGGAATCCATTACTAAAGTGACGGGTTCCAAGGGCTCCGCCCTTGGCGGAGTCCAGAGGCGGAGCCTCTGGTCGGGGTTCGGGGTGAAACCCCGAGCGCTTCTGCATCGCCCGATAGCCTTGCCCCGCCCATCCTGCCACGGCAGGGGGATTACTTTTTCCAGCCGCACCGTCAACTTGACCCAGGCCGTTTGAATCACAAATCGCTGACGAACCCCTCCAGCCCGATCTGCCGCGTGGTGACAAGACGCGCGGCATGCAGCACGGCGCGTACCGAGACGACCGCTTGCTCGAAGTCCTCGTTGACCACCACGTGGTCGAATTCCGGCCAGTGGCTGATCTCGGTGCGCGCCTGCTGCATGCGTCTGGCAATCTCCGCCGCATCTTCGCCGGAGCGCCCGCGCAGGCGTCCTTCCAGCGCGGCCAGCGTGGGCGGCAGGATGAACACGCCGACCACATCGCCGGGCAGTGCCGCGCGCATCTGGCGATGGCCCTGCCAGTCGATATCGAAGACCATGTCGTGGCCGGCCCCGAGCGCCTGCTCCACCGGCGCGCGCGGCGTGCCGTAGCAGTGGCGGTTGAGCACGCGCGCCCATTCCAGCAGTTCGCCCGCCGCGACCATGCGGTCGAACGCGGCCTGATCGCAGAAATGATAGTGCACGCCGTCGATTTCGCCCGGGCCGCGGCGTGCGCGTCGTGACGCTGACCGACCGCCGCAGATCGGGCTCGCTCGCCAGCAGCGCATCGGCGATCGCCGTCTTGCCGGCACCCGAGGGCGCCGCCAGCACCAGGCAGACCCCGCGCCGCGCGACGACACTCATTCGATGTTCTGCACCTGCTCGCGCAACTGCTCGATCGTGGCCTTCAGCTTCAGCCCGGTGGCGGTCAGCGCGACCGAGGCCGACTTGCTGCACAGCGTGTTGGCCTCGCGGTTGAACTCCTGCACCAGGAAGTCGAAGCGCCGGCCGATGTTCGCCGCCTCATCCAGCAGCGCGTGCGCCGCCTGGATGTGGCTCGCCAGCCGGTCGAGTTCCTCGCGCACATCGGAGCGGGCGGCCAGCAGCGCGACCTCCTGGGCGATGCGCTCCTCCGGCAAGGAGGGCGCCTCGCGCAGCAGGGCCTGCAGGTTCTCCATCACCCGGGCACGCTGCGCCGCGGGCTGATCGGCCGCCTCTGACGTCGCCTGATCGTGCAGGGCGGCGATCTCCCGCAGCAGGCCGGCGAGCGTCGCGGCCAGCCGCGCTCCCTCGGCTTGCCGGGCCGCGACCAGTGCCGCGAGATGCCCTGCGCGAACCCTGCCTGCACCTGTGCCGTCGCCTCGGCCCGTCCGTCCGCTTCGTCGGCCTGCGCCGGCCGCAGCACGCCGGGAAGGCCGAGCAGCGTCTCGGCCCGCGGCACCGGGCTGCCGGGGATCCGCCGGTGCAGATCGAGCGCCAGCGCCAGCGCCTGTTCCAGCGCCGCGGGGTCGGCAACCAGCCGCGGCTCGTTCTCGCGCTTGATCGTGAGGTTGGCGGTGACGTTGCCGCGCTTCAGCACCTTGCCGACCGCCTCGCGCAGGGCGGGCTCCAGCGCGTCCCAGCCGGGCGGCAGGCGCAGGCGCAGATCGAGCCCCCTGCCGTTGACGCTGCGCAGTTCCCACGCCCAGGACAGGCCGGCGGCGCTGCCTTCAGTCCGGGCGAATCCAGTCATCGAGGCGAGGGCGGTGCTCATGTGGCGGGTCTTCTATCAGCCGTTCCGCGGCCTGGAAATGCGTTCGCATGCGAGTAAGGGTGGTCTAACGTTTGCGGGCCTCGAATGTGATCGTCTGCATTGGCATCCGGCCCGGATCGGCACCGAATTCGCGGCGCAGCGCCACCGCAATGGCTTCGACAATCCGATCAGGCTCGACACCGCCACGTGCCCGGATCTGTTCGATCACCGGGTTGCCGTAGATAATCCCGCGGGCAAACGAAGCAGCATCCGGGATCTCCTTCTCGACGCTGAGCACGGCAACCTTGATGTCGGCAAACCCGGCGTCCGTCAGCAATTCCTTGATCGGGTCGATCAGGTGGTAGCCGAATGGCACCTGGTAGAATTGCGGCGGATCGGCAGGAAAGAAGCCGCCGATGATCTCGTGCGCGAGCCGGCCAAACGGATTGCGGCGATGCGCGTCCCAGACGCTGAAAAGGTAATGGCCGCGCGAAGCAAGGACGCGGTGCACCTCGCGGTAGGAACGCTCCTTGTCGGGGAAGAACATCACCCCGAACTGGCATACGACAGCGTCGAAGGCCGCGTCCGGAAACGGCAGGGCGACGGCATCGGCGGGTTGAAAATCGACCTGCTCGCCCGGCTGGAACTTCGTGCGCGCCACGTCGAGCATCGGCGGATTGAGGTCGGTCGCCGTCAGACGTGCGTCGGCTGGCAGCAGATCGCGCAACCGGCGCGTGACGATGCCGGTCCCCGCGGCGATCTCGAGCACGCGCGTCGCACCGGTCGCGGCCACGCGACGTGCCATGTCGGCCGCGAAATCAACGAAGATGACCGGACCCAGGTATCGATCATAATGGTCCGGGATGGTGCCTGCGAACGCGCTCACCGCCTGGCTGGCCATCACACGCCTCCCGCTCTGACCCCTGGTGAGCGATCAGACCTGCGGCTGCTCCTCCGGCGCCGCGCCGGGGTCGAACAACGCGGCGGCATCCAGGGCGTCCTCCGCTTCCTCGTCCGCCTCGGCGCCGACCCGCTCGCCGCGTGCCTGCCGCTCGGCCTCCTCCTGGCTGCGCGCGACGTTGACGATGACCGGGATCGACACCTCCGGGTGCAGTTCCACACGAACCCGGGCCAGGCCGAGCGTCTTGATCGGGTGCTCCAGCATGACCTGCGAGCGCGTCACGGTCAGCCCGGCCGCGGTGGTGGCCTCGGCGATGTCGCGCGCCGACACCGAGCCATACAGGCTGGCCAACTCGCCCGCCTGACGGATGATCACGACGGTCAGCCCGCCGATCCGTTCGGCGACCCGCTCCGCCTCCTCGCGGCGCTTCAGGTTCTGCGCCTCGAGCTGGACACGCTGCTCCTCGAAGCGGGCGATGTTGTCCTTGCTGGCGCGCAACGCCTTCTTCTGCGGCAACAGGAAGTTCCGCGCGAAGCCAGGCTTCACCTTCACCAGCTCGCCCATCTGCCCGAGCTTTTCCACGCGCTGCAGCAGGATCAGTTCCACATCGGCCATGACGCGCTCCCTCAGCTCACGATGTAGGGCAGCAGGGCCAGGAAGCGGGCGCGCTTGATGGCGACCGCCAGCTCGCGCTGCTTCTTGGCCGAGACCGCGGTGATGCGGCTGGGCACGATCTTGCCGCGCTCCGACAGGAAGCGCGACAGCAGGCGCACGTCCTTGTAGTCGATCTTCGGCGCGTTGGGGCCGGAGAACGGGCAGGACTTGCGGCGGCGATAGAACGGCCGGCGGGCGCCAACGGCGGCGCGGCGGGCGGCGGGATTGACTTCGGCGCTGTCTGACATACCGGCCTACTCCTCGGCGTCCACACGCAGTTCGTCGCGGAATTCGTCGCGCGCGCGGAATTCCTCGCGGTCGTCGAAGCTGCGGCGGCGGCCGCTCTCGAACCGGCCGGCGGGTTTCGGCCCGCGGAAGCCGCGCTCACGGTCGTCGGACTTGCGCGACAGGATGGCCGATGGGGCTTCCTCGATCTCCTCCACGCGGATGGTCATGAAGCGGAGGATGTCCTCGTTCAGGCTGAGCTGGCGCTCCATCTCGGTGACGAATGCCGGCTTGGCGTCGAGGCCGAGCAGCATGTAGTGGCCCTTGCGGTTCTTCTTGATCCGGTAGGCCAGGCCCCGCAGGCCCCAGTATTCGCGCTTCTTCACCGCACCTTCCTCGGCTTCGAGCTGGGCGGCGATGCCGTCGGCGATGCCTTCGACCTGTTGCTGCGTCACGTCGTTGCGTGCGATCAGCACGGTTTCATACAGCGGCATGGTGCACTCCCTATGGCTGGTGGCCCGCGGCCGGGATGGCCTCACCCCACGATAGGGTGCCGGGCATAGCCGGGAACGATGCCGTCGCCTCCCGGCAGGGAAGGCGCGGCGTAAAGCACGGATCGGGGGTGGGCGCAACACGCGCGGCAGCCGGCATAGGGCAATCGGGTGGCGCTGAAGCGCTCAGGGCTCCGCCCTGAAACCCGCCCAGGGGCTTTGCCCCCGGGACCCCCACCAAAGGCAAAGCCTGTCATGAAAATAGTGGGCGGCCCGCGCGCCGATTGACGGTGGAGCGGGCTCACGTGACGGTTTGCTGGAGCTGTACGGTGTAGCCCAGGCTGCTCAGGCGGCGCACGAGGTGGCTGACGGTGCGGGTGCGATGCAGTCTGTCCAGGAACGCAGCCCCCAGATCCTGATAGAACGTGCCATTGCGCAACATGTGCCAAATGGCGAGCAGTATCTTATGCGCGATGGCAATCGCCGCCCGCATCTTGCCGCGCCGTGCGGCGATGCGGCGGTATTTCTCGGCCAGATAGGTCCCCTTGCGGCGCGAGCCGGTGATGGCGGCGGTGACCAGCGCGGTCTTCAGGAAGACGTTGCCGTGGCAGGTCTTGCCGGTCCGCTGTCTGCCTGCGCTGGCGTTGTTGCCGGGGCAGAGGCTGGCCCACGAGGCAAGGTGCGCGGGGGCGAGGTGCGCGGGACTGCGGAACGCGCCCATGTCGACGCCGATCTCGGCGATGATGCTGGCGGCGGATCCAGTCGCCCCCGGGCCAGTCGACCCCGCGGATGCTCATCAGCAAGGTGACGTAGGACTGGTATGGCTCGAGCATGGTGCGCAGTTGCTGGTCGATCTCGGCCTCCGCCTGCTCGATGCAGGCCAGCTGGGTTCGCAGCATGAACCGCGGATGCGGCTGCAGCGGCTGCATCCAGCGCGCGGGCCAGCGCCTTGAGTTTGCGGCGCAGCTGGCCGCGCGCCAGGCCGGCCACGCATTCGGCGGTGTCCTGGCCGGCGATCAGCGCCTCGATCATGGCGCGTCCGGAGACGCCCAACACGTCGGAGGCGACGGACGCCAGCTTGATGCCGGCAGGTTCCGGCAGCTTGATGAGCCGGTTGCGCTCGCCGCTCTGCATCTGCGTCAGCTTGCGGCGGTCGCGGCTGAGTTCGCGCAACGCACGGATCGGCCTTGGCGGCACGAAGCCCGGCGCGATCAGGCCGTAGCGGGCCAGATCGCTGATCCACTCGCAGTCCTTCACGTCGGTCTTGCGCCCGGGCACGGTCTTGATGTGCTGGGCATTGGCGACGTCACCGCGGCGTGATCTTCCAGCATGTCATACACCGGCTGCCAGTAGACCCCGGTGCTTTCCATGGCGAGCCGCGAGCGACCTGCCTGCGCCAGCCAGTCGCGCAACGCAGCAAGATCGCCACGCATGGTGCCGAAGCTGCGGACCTGCTTGCGGGAGCGTCCGTTGGGTGCGGTCTGGTTCAGGCAGGCCACCACCGAGGCCTGACGCACGTCCAGGCCGGCGCAGCATGCGACGACGACTTCCATGTTCACTGCCATGCCTGTCGGGAGCGTGACCGCGGACGCCGCGCGATGGATGCGTATCCTGTCATGCGTGCTCCCCATTGGCGGGGGCGACAAAGGGCAATACCCCCCGCCTTCGCAGGGGCAGGCTCTTGAGGCGGCGCGAGCCAGACTTTGGAGCGGGGTCGGGAAACCACCGGACATTGCTGCGGCCTCTCCGCGGTCACCGGTGAAGCGTGCCGCGATCTGGTCCGCCGCCCCAAACTCTCCTACCGGCGCAGCATTTTCTTCCAGCACGGTGCGGCCCCGGGCGCTGGGCGACTTTGGCATCCGATACTGAAGTAACGGGTTCCAAGGGCTCCGCCCTTGGCGGAGTCCAGAGGCAGCGCCTCTGGTCGGGGGTCGGGGTGAAACCCCGAGCGCATCGGCTTCACCCGAGCAGTTCTACGCCGCGGCGATTTTCGCGGGCCTCGGCCAGCGCTGCGCCACGCGCGGCAGCACCTGCTCGATCAGCAGCCGCGACTGCGCCAGCATCTCCTCATCGCCGCGCGCCGCCGGGCGCAGGATGAACTTCGAAGCATCCGCCGCCACGTACTCGCCGATCCGGTCGATGATCGCCGCGGCATCGCCGACCACGAAATGCCGCTGCGGGTCGCGCCCGGTGCGTATGCGATACGCCTCCATCACCTGTGCCACACCCGGATCATCCCACCGCCCGAAGCGATACGCGAATGCCGCGCCGTAGTGGTCCTCGTCGATGCTCCGCCCCGCCTCGGCCACCGCCGCCTTGATCGCGGCAATCACCCGCCCGACATCCGCCGGGGCCTCGGCGCCCGCCTGCCAGCCGGTGCCGTAGCGCGCCGTGCGCCGCACCGCGGCCTCGGATGAGCCGCCGATCCAGATCGGCAGATCGGGCTGCACCGGCTTCGGCGATATGGACGCCCCGGTCAGGTGAAAGTGGCGGCCCTCGAAGTCGACCGACTCCTCCGACCAGAGCCGGTGGATGATCTCCAGGCATTCGTCGGTCTTGCGACCACGCGTCTTGGTGTCGATGTGCAGCGCCTGCCACTCCGGACCTTGCGGACTGCCGATGCCGAACCCCGGCAGCAGCCGACCCTGCGACAGCACGTCGATCGTGGCGCATTGCTTGGCCAGCAGCACCGGATCGCGCAGCGCCAGCGACACCACGTTGACGCCGAACTTGATCCGCCGCGTGCGACCCGCGATCGCCGCCAGCGCCGTCATGCATTCCAGGATCGGCTGGCGGCTGACGATCCGGTCGGTCTGCCAGATCGAGTTGATGCCACCCGCCTCGCACAGGTCGACCCAGCGCCAGAACCCGTCGGTGCTGGAGAACGGAAAGTCCATCAGGCCCAGCCCGACCGCTATGCTGCGCGCCACGTGCGTCTCCTGTCAGTTGTTGCCGACCGCCTCGCCCAGCGTCTCGCCGATCTCGCGATGCAGCACCAGGTCGGCGAGTTCATCGAGCCCGGTCGGCTCGCGGTTCAGGATCACCAGGCGCGCCCCGTTGCGAGCGGCTATCTCCGGGAAACCCGCCGCCGGATACACCACCAGCGACGAGCCGATGGTAATGAACAGATCGGCCGCCAAGGTCTCCTCCTCGGCGCGGATCATGGCGGCCGGCGGCATCGACTGGCCGAACGAGACTGTCGCGGTCTTCACGAACCCGCCGCACCGGTCACAGACCGGAGCTTCCCCGGTGCGCTCGAATTCGACGCGGATGTCCGCCAGCTCATAGCGCCGCGCACAGTCCAGGCAGTGCGCGTACGTCGTGTTGCCGTGCAGTTCGATCACGCGGTCCGCTGGCACGCCCGATGCCTGGTGCAGCCCGTCGATGTTCTGGGTGATCACAGCCGATGCCTTGCCGCGGCTCACCAGTGCGGCGACCGCGCGATGGCCGCGATTGGGCTCGGCGCCCCGCAGTGTCGGATCGGTCGCGAACCGCCGCCGCCAGGTTTCGCGCCGCGCCTCGTCGGAGGCCAGAAAGTCGGAAAAATCGATCGGCCGCATCCGTGTCCAGATGCCGCCGGGGCTGCGGAAATCCGGAATGCCCGACTCCGTGCTGATGCCCGCGCCGGTGAACACGACGATCCGACGCGCATCGGCGATCAGTCGGCGCAGTTCGGCAATCTCCTGGTCACGGTCCATCGCGGCTCTCCCGGCGCGGCATGGTCCACCAAGGTCCGCGCAACGACAATAGCGGGGCTGCGGTATGCGCGGTTGCGGCATCGGAGCGCTATCGGCAGGATTGGCGGCCAAGACGAGGACCGTCCGTTCCGTGAATGAAACCGCAATCGCGAGGTCCGGCGGCCGGCCGCCCGCCATGGCTGATCGACAACCCGGACTTCTGGCGGCTCTGGTTCGTCGGGCTGGTGGTGTTCTCGGTGCGCTGGGTGGAGACGGTCGCGGTCGGCGTGTTCGTCTACCAGCACACGGGATCGGCGTTCACCGTCGCGATGATGACGATGCTGCGCCTGCTGCCGATGGGACTGTTCGGCGCATTCATCGGCGCGATCGCCGAACGGATGGAACGCCGCACGACGCTCGTCGTGGTGGTCGCGGTGATGCTGGTCAACGCGCTGGTGCTTGCGACGCTGGCGCACCTGCAGCTGCTCGCGGTCTGGCACCTCGCGGTGGCGAGCTTCATCAACGGCGTCGGCTGGGCAACCGACAATCCGGTGCGCCGCGTGATGATCGGCGAGGCGGTGGGATCGGCGCGCATGGGCGCCGCCATGTCGATCGACGTGGGCGCCAACAACGCGAGCCGCATGGTGGGACCCACCGTCGGCGGCCTGCTGCTCGCCGGCGTCGGCATCGAGGGCGTGTTCGCGCTGAGCGTCGTGCTCTACGCCGTCTCGGTCGTGGCGGCGCTGCGCGTGCGCTACCGGAACAGCTTTCCCCCGACATCGTCCGAGACGGTGATCGCGCGCATCGCCGAAGGTCTGGCGTTTGTCCGCCGCGACCGGCGGCTGGTCGGAACGCTGACGATTACGGTGATCTACAACGTGTTCGGCTGGCCGTTCACCAGCATGGTCCCGGTGATCGGGCAGGACCAGTTGGCGCTCGGTCCCGAGGGCATCGGCGTGCTCGCCAGCATGGACGGCATCGGCGCGTTCGCCGGCGCGGTGCTGATGGCGATGTTCTGTCCGCCGCGCTTTTATCGCCTGGCCTATGTCGGCGGCGTGACGGTCTACATGGTCATGCTGATCGTGTTCGCGCTGGTGCCGGTGCCGTCGATCGCCGGTTCCGCGCTGCTGTTCACCGGCCTCGGCGGTGCGGCGTTCAGCATCATGCAGGCGACCCTGGTCTATCTGTCCGCGCCGCCCGAGATGCGCAGCCGCGTGCTCGGCGTGCTGTCGGTCTGCATCGGTATCGGGCCGATCGGCTTTGTGGCGTTGGGCTGGCTGGCCGACGCGATCGGCGCGCCGTGGGCGACCGCCGCGACCGGGTTCGCCGGGCTGCTGGCGATGCTGCTGACGCGTCCGCTGTGGCGGGGGATCTGACACCGACGGCTCTATCCATCGACCGCTCCCGATCCAACTTGGCCGGCAGACCGCCGCCGATCGAATGATCCCGGAACGCTGCACATGGATGACGACGAGCCGGCACGGTCGGTTCCAACAGCCGAGCAACAATCGTACGAGCCCAGATCTCGCCATCCCGTGGCGCGTGCACGCCCTGTTCGGTCGGTGCACGCGCCACGGTCGCGCCGTTGCGAACTATCCGAGCGTGACTTCGGCCTCGATCACTTCCAGATCGGCGGTCATGACCATGCCCTTGGTTTCCGGCCCCAGATAGACCGCGATGATGTACACGACCAGCGAACCGATCGCGCCGTACATCATCGGTCTGGCGAACCCCATCCCCTGGTTCACCGCGAAGTAAGTCAGGATCGGCGCGACGGCCGCGCCCCAGACCGCGCCCTGATGATAGATGAAACCCGAGGCGGTGGCTCGCACCTCGGTCGGGAAGCGTTCCGACAGCCAGCCGGGGTTCAGCGCATCCTTGCCGCTGAAGAAACAGATGAACAGCAGGAAGAACACCAGGAACATGGTGTGGTCGACCTGTGTGATGTACAGCGGAATGAGGAACAAGGCGATGATCGTGGGGATCATCAGCGCCCAGCGCCGACCGACGCTCTCCGACACCGCACCCCAGAAGCTGCACGCGAGGAACGTGAGGATGTTGCCCCAGAACACCGGAACGGCCACCTGCGCCGGCGTCCAGCCCAGTTCCTTCGTCAGATAGGTACCGAGCATGGCCCACACCGCGTAGTACGTGCAGAAGTTCGCGGCCATCCACACGACACCTGTGAGGGTGTTGTACAGGTATCTGCGCTTGAAGATGGCGAACAATGGCAGGGTGACCTGCTTGTTCGTCGCGTTCTGGATCTTCTTGTTTTCCGACCATACCTCGGGCTCTTTCACGTACATACGGATCCAGACGCAGGCCAGAGCCGGCAGCACGCCCAGAATCAGCATCCCGCGCCACCCGTAGCCTTTATGCCACGCTTCCAATGGTGCGTACAGGAAGCCGTAGGCCAGGCCGGACAGTGCGAAGCCCAATCCCCAGGACCCCTGCAGGACGCCGGACATCAGCCCGCGCGAACGCACCGGCCAGGATTCCATCGCCAGCGCCGCGCCGGCCGGCCATTCCGCCCCCATGCCGATGCCCAGGAGCGCCCGGATCACGAACAGGAAGGTAAAGCTGGGCGAGAAGCCCGCGAGGAAATTGCAGATCGAATACCAGAGAATGGAGATCATCAGAGGCGCCCGCCGCCCCATGCGGTCGGCCAACCAGCCGGACGCGGTCGCTCCGGCGAGGCGCATGACCAGGGTGACCGAGAAGATCGCGGTCACGTCGATCAGCGGAACCCCGAACTCCTGCGCGATCGGCGCCATGATCAGAAGGAAGACGGTGAAGTCGAAGGCGTCGAGCGTCCAACCCATCCAGGCGGCGCAATAGGCGTACCATTGGTCCTTAGTCGGTTCTTTCCACCACGGAACGTTTGGCGCGTTTCGGGGATATCCGGACATAGATTTGAACTCCCTGTTTTCTGGCCTGCCTGTCGGATAGGCTTATGTTCGCCCACTCGGGTGGCAAACTATCAGCGAGATCAAGTTTGACGCAACCGGTCTCCGGTGCGAGGCCGATATGGGTCCTTACCGGTGCCGGATTGCCCAGGCGCGATGCAGTTCGCGGCTGGTGTGAGCGCCGTCACCCGCGGTCGAGATCGAGCGCCATCAGTTCCTCGTCGTGGAAGTGTTCCCCCACTTTGAGCGAGCGCCGTTCGACCCCGTAGGTCGTGAACCCCATGCGGCGATAGAGACGCAGCGCGGGTGCGTTGCCGGCCGCCACGGTCAGTTGCAGCACGACGGCGCCGGCTTCGCGCGCTTCGGCGATGACCGCTGCCACAAGCTGCTGCGCCAATCCAGCGCCGCGATGCGTCGCAGCGACATACATGCTGAACAGAAACGCCTTGTGCCGCTGCTTGGCGTCGGTGCGGATTTGCAGCCCGATCAGCCCGACCAGCGCGCCATGCGCGTCGAACGCGCCGAAGCGCACGAGGCCCGGCGTGGCCAGGCGTTCAACGAACTCCGCCCGATCGAGCGCCGCCTCATCTTCGTAGGAAGCACCGAACGCCTCCGGATGCAGGCGCAATGCATCGAGGCGCACGGCGCGGAACGCATCGACATCGGACGGTTCCAGGCGCCGGATCATACCAGTGCCGCCGCGACCCGCGCCGCGAGACGCCGCGCCACCTCGGACTTGGCGAGGCGCGGCCAGTCCTCCACCCCATCGGCGGTGATCAGATGCACCGCGTTCTCCTCGCCGCCCATGATGCCGGTCGCCGGCGACACGTCGTTCGCAACGATCCAGTCGGCGTTCTTCCGCTCGCGCTTGGCCTGCGCATTGGCCATCAGGTCGTCGGTCTCTGCCGCGAAGCCGACCACGAGCAGCGGGCGGCGCGGCCCCGACCGCGCGATCGTGGCAAGGATATCGGGGTTGGGCACCAGTTCCAGCGCGGGCGGCGCGGCGCCCGGCACCTTCTTGATCTTTCCCGATGACGCCCCGGCAACCCGCCAGTCCGCGACCGCCGCGGCGAACACCGCCACGTCGACCGGCAGCGCCGCCTCGCACGCGTCCAGCATCTCGCCCGCACTTTCCACGTGGCGCGTGGCCACGCCGGGCGGATCGGGCACGGTTACCGGACCGCTGACCAGCGTTACGCGCGCACCCAGATCGGCAAAGGCAGCGGCGATCGCATGCCCCTGCCGCCCGCTCGAGCGATTGGCGATGTAGCGCACCGGATCGATCGGCTCGTGTGTCGGCCCGCTGGTCACCAGCACGTGGCGGCCGGCCAGGGGGCGGCGGGGCGTGAGCAGCGCCTCGATCGCGGCCAGGATCGCCGGCGGTTCCGCGAGTCGGCCCGGGCCGAACTCGTTGCACGCCATCGCACCCTCGTCCGGGCCCACGACGTGGATCCCCCGCGCGGCGAGCAGCGCCATGTTGGCGACCGTCGCCGCGTGCTGCCACATCCGCACGTTCATCGCCGGCGCGACCAGCACCGGCTTATCGGTTGCCAGCAGCAGGGTCGACGCAAGGTCGCCCGCCAGCCCGGCCGCCATCTTCGCCAGGATGTCGGCTGATGCGGGCGCCACCACCACCAGGTCCGCGCTGCGCGAGAGCTGGATGTGGCCCATTTCGCTCTCGTCGGTGAGCGAGAACAGGTCCGTGTAGACCTTGCCCTCGCTCAGCGCCTGCAGCGACAGCGGCGTGACGAAGTGCGCGCCGGCCGCGGTCAGCACGCAGGTGACCGCGCAGTCCCGGCCGCGCAGCAGCCGGATCAGTTCCAGCGCCTTGTAGGCGGCAATGCCCCCGGAAACGATGAGCAGCACGCGCTTGCCGGCCAGTGTCATGGCCCCGACAGCCCCCCGCAGTATTTCCCTCTCCGCCCTCGGGGGCGGAGAGGGTCAGGGTGAGGTGGGGGCCCGCGCGCCACACTGGCCAACTGACGGGCCAGCCCCAATAGCCCCTCCTCACCCCGGCCCTCTCCGCCCCAGGGCGGAGAGGGAGTTTGCACCGCCGACCGTGCCATCACAGTCGCCATCCCGAGTGGATCGCCGTAATCCCGCCCGACAGAGAGCGCACGGCGACGCGCGCGAAACCGGCCGAACGCATCATTCCCGCCAGAACGTCTGGGGAGGGAAACTCCCGGATGCTTTCGGCCAGATAGCGATAGCTCGCCGCGTCCTTCGCGATGCACCGCCCCAGAACCGGCAGCGCCCGAAACGACCAGGCATCGTAAAGCGGCTGCAGCACGGCCACCTGCACGCGGGAGAACTCCAGGCACAGGAAACGGCCGCCCGGCCGCAGCACGCGCCGTGCCTCCGCCAGGACTGCCTGCCGGTCGGTGCAGTTGCGCAGCCCGAACGCGATCGAGACGCGATCCACTGCGCGGTCCGGCAGCGGCAGCCGCTCGGCATCGGCCACCAGCAGCGACGCCTCGCCGACCATGCCGCCCGCCACGGCGCGGTCCTGCGCCACGCCCAGCATGGACGCGTTGACGTCGGTCAGCAGCACCGGGCCGCCTCCCCGTGCAAGCCAGGCGAACGCCGATATCGCCGGTGCCCGCCGCGAGGTCCAGCAGGACATGCCGCGGCCGCGGATCCAGCAACGTGACGAAAACCCGCTTCCACGCACGATGAATGCCGAGCGACATCACGTCGTTCATCAGGTCGTAGCGCGGCGCGACGCTGTCGAACACCGCGCGCACCAGGCCGCTCTTGGCCGCGCGCGGAACGCGACGGAATCCGAAGTCGGTGGTTTCGCTCGCGGCAGGGTTGTCGCTCATGCGCCCCATCTATAGCGTGACCCGACCCCATGCCGGAACTCCCCGAAGTCGAGACCGTGATGCGCGGCCTTCAGCAGCGGCTCGAGGGGCGCCTGATCGTGCGCGCGGTGGCCAACCGCCCCGACCTGCGCTGGCCGCTGCCGGAGGGCCTGGAGCAGCGGCTGACCGGCGCCCGCGTCGAAAGCTTCCGGCGCCGCGGCAAGTACATCCTGATGCGGCTGGCCGGCGGCGACTCGGTGCTGCTGCATCTCGGCATGTCCGGCCGCATGGTGCTGGGTCCGGCGCGCCCGAACCAGCCCACCCTGCACGAACACCTCGTGCTGGAGACGGACGACGGCTGGCGGCTGGGCTTCGTCGATCCGCGCCGGTTCGGTTCGGTCGACCTGATCGCGACCCCGCTGGAGGACACGCACCGGCTGCTCGCCGAACTCGGGCCCCGAGCCGCTCGACGCGGCCTTCTCCCCGGCCACCCTGTCGGCGGCTCTGGCCGGCAAGCGGACGCCGATCAAGGCGGCCTTGCTCGACCAGAAGGTCGTGGCCGGCCTCGGCAACATCTATGTCTGCGAGGCGCTGTTCCGCGCGCGGATCAGCCCGATGCGCTCGGCCTACACCGTGCCGGGCGCCCGCGCCGGGCGTCTGGTTCCGGCGATCAAGGACACGCTGCGGGAGGCGATCGCCGCCGGCGGTTCCAGCCTGCGCGACTATGTGCAACCGCACGGCGAACTGGGCTACTTCCAGCACGCCTGGAAGGTCTATGGCCGCGAGGGCGAACCCTGCGAGCGCTGCCCGGCCCCGCCCGCCTGTCCCGGCATACGCCGGATAACCCAGTCTGCTCGCAGCACATTTTATTGCCCGCGAACCCAGCGATAGCTAGAAGCGGACACCCTTTGCCCGGAGTGCGAGAATGGCCGACGGATTCGCGAACATCATCGTCGAGACCCACGGGCGGGTGGGACTGATCCGGCTCAACCGGCCCGCGGTGCTGAACGCGCTGTGCGACGCCATGATGGGGGAAATCGGCGACCAGCTCCTGGCGTTCGACGGCGACCCGGCAATCGGCGCCATCATACTGACAGGAAACGAAAAAGCCTTCGCCGCCGGCGCCGACATCAAGGAGATGAAGGACCGCGCCCACCCCGCCGCCATGCTGGAGGACTTCATCGGCAGGCGCTGGGAAACGGTCCTGCGTATCCAGAAGCCGGTGATCGCGGCAGTCGCCGGCTTTGCCCTCGGGGGCGGCTGCGAGCTGGCCATGATGTGCGACTTCATCCTCGCCGCCGACACCGCCCAATTCGGCCAGCCCGAAATCAACCTCGGCGTCATCCCCGGCGCCGGCGGCACCCAGCGGCTTACGCGCGCGGTCGGCAAGTCGAAGGCGATGGACATGGTCCTGACCGCAAGGATGATGGACGCCACCGAGGCCGAGCGCGCCAACCTGGTCTCGCGGGTGTTCCCGGCGGACCAGCTCATCGCCGAGGCGCTGAAGATCGCCGAACGGATCGCGGGCCTTTCGCCGGTCGCCGTGGCGCTGGGCAAGCAGGCGGTGAACCGCGCGTTCGAGACCACCCTGATCGAGGGCGTGCGGCACGAAAGGGCGCTGTTCCTGTCGCTGTTCGGCACGCCCGATCAGCGCGAAGGCATGGCGGCCTTCCTCGAAAAGCGCAAGCCGGCGTTCCGTACTGGCGGTCAATGAGGTAACGTCGGACCAACCCTTTGGGACATACACGCTTGAGTATTCCAGGCATCCGACCCATCACGGTGCCCTTCCATTGCTATCGATGAGCGAAATCCATGCCTCCCTGGCGGGGGTCATGATCGAGACACGCTACCAGCCGATCGTGCGCCTGGCTGACCGCAAGCCGGTGGCCGTCGAGGTGCTGGCCCGCATGAACCATCCCGTGCGGGGCACCCTGCTGCCGCATCTGTTCGTGCCCCAGATGGAGGACGCCGGCCTTGCCCCCGCGCTGACCGAGGCGGTGACCAGTCGCGCATTCGCCGACATGAGCAACCCGTCGCTGGTGCCCCACGGGCTCGAGATCGCACTGAACTTCCCGCTCGATGTCCTGCTGGTGCCGCAGGCGATGGTGTTGCTGGACGCCCAGCGCCGCATCGCAGGGATCGAAGCCGCGCAGGTCATTGTCGAGCTCACCGAAAGCAGGCCGGTCGAGGACGTGCCGGGCTTGCGGCGCGCCATCGAACGGCTGCGCGCGGCCGGCTATGGCGTCGTGATCGACGATATCCAGCCGGAGGTGCCGAAGCTTCACGCGCTGATGGATCTGCCGTTCACGGGCGTGAAGCTGGACAAGGATCTGGTCCTCGTCCTCGCGGATGATCCGCGATTGCTGGACTTCACCCGGGACATCGTGGGCGTGGCGAAGTCGCGGGGTCTGACCGTGACGGCCGAGGGTGTGGAGGATGCGGCGGCCTGGGATCGGCTGGCAGGGCTCGGCGTCGATATGGCGCAGGGCTTTCTGATCGCGCGGCCATTGCTGGCCGTTGCCGTGCCGGTCTGGCTGCGCCGATGGTCGAAGCGGCGGCATTTCGGGTAGGCGGCCGGTCGGAGAATCGCCCCCTCCCCTTGCGGGACGGGGCTGGGGGGAGGGGTCGCATCGTCGCAAGACACCAAGCCTGACTACGTGCCGCGTTCCGGCTCCCCAGCCCCCTCCCGCAAGGGGAGGGGGCGCACAGTTGCGCGTCGCGCCTTACGCCGCCTTCGCCATTCCCCGCAGCACGTAATGCAGAATGCCGCCGTGGCGATAGTACGCCACCTCGTCCACCGTATCGATGCGGCAGATCACCGGCACCGTGTCCACCTTGCCGTTCGGCCGATGGATCACCAGCGAGAGCTCCATCCGCGGCGCGATGTCCTTCTCCAGGCCCACAATGTCGATCAGTTCCTCGCCGGTGATCCCGAGCGACTTGCGGTCCGTGCCGTCCTTGAAGGTCAGCGGCAGCACGCCCATGCCGACCAGATTCGACCGGTGGATGCGTTCGAAGCTCTCGACGATCACCGCCTTGATGCCGAGCAGCAGCGTGCCCTTCGCCGCCCAGTCGCGCGATGATCCGGTGCCGTATTCCTTGCCGCCGAACACCACCAGCGGCACGCCCTCGGCCTTGTAGCGCATCGCCGCATCGAAGATCGGCATCTGCTCGCCGGACGGCAGGTGCTTCGTCATGCCGCCTTCGACATTGGTCAGCATCTCGTTGCGAATGCGGATGTTGGCGAACGTCCCCCGCATCATGATGTCATGGTTGCCGCGTCGCGCGCCGTAGCTGTTGAAGTCGCGCTCCAGCACCTGGCGCTCCAGCAGGTATTCGCCGGCCGGCGAGGTCTTCCGGATCGAGCCCGCCGGGCTGATGTGGTCGGTGGTGATCGAATCGCCAAGTTCCGCCAGGATGCGCGCGCCCTTCACGTCGCCGACCGGCGGCGGGTCCATGGTGATGCCCTCGAAATACGGCGGGTTCTTCACGTAGGTCGATCCGTCGCTCCAGCGATACGTCTCACTGCCGGTATCGACCTCGATCGCCTGCCACTGCTTCGGGCCCTTGGTCACCTCGCCGTAGCGCTTGAGGAACTGCTCACGCGACAGGCACGCGGCGATCACGTCGGCGATCTCCTTGTTGGTCGGCCAGACATCGCGCAGATAGACCGGCTTGCCGTCCTTGCCGGTGCCGAGCGGCGCGGTGGTGATGTCCTCGGTCATCTTGCCCAGCAGCGAATACGCCACCACCAGCGGCGGCGACGCCAGGTAGTTGGCGCGCACATTGGCATGCACGCGGCCCTCGAAGTTGCGGTTGCCGGACAGCACCGCGACGCCGACCAGCCGGTGGTCCTCGATCGCATCGGCGATCGCCTCGTCGAGCGGGCCGGAATTGCCGATGCAGGTGGTGCAGCCGTAGCCCACCAGGTTGAACCCGAGCGCGTCCAGATCGGCCTGCAGCCCGGACTTCTCCAGGTATTCGGTGACCACCTGCGAGCCGGGCGCCAGCGAGGTCTTCACCCATGGCTTCGGCGTCAGCCCCTTGGCGCGGGCTTTGCGCGCCACCAGGCCGGCGGCGACCAGCACCGACGGGTTCGACGTGTTGGTGCACGAGGTGATCGCGGCGATCACCACGTCGCCATGGGTGATCTCGTAGTTCTTGCCCTCGACCTTCACCCGCGTGTCGACATCGTTGGCCGGCACGCCCAGGCCCTTGGTCAGTTCCGCCTTGAACGC